>JALCLX010000004.1 GCA_022648165.1 Ancrocorticia sp. | reverse complement strand
TGTTCGAGACTCGCGCGGACGATGCGCGTGGCTTCCACCAAGTTCTTGAGCGTGGCGATTGTCTCTGGATACGCACGCGTCTTCAGACCACAGTCGGGATTCACCCAGAGCTGCTCTGCGGGTAGAGTAGCCACAGCAGCGCGGATGAGGCTCACCAGCTCATCGACCGACGGGATGCGCGGCGAGTGGATATCCCAGACTCCCGGTCCCACGGCGCGGTCGAAGCCGAAGTCGGCGAGCTCCGGAAGCACCTCCATCTTGGAGCGCGCGGCTTCGATCGATGTGACATCCGCATCCAGGCCGGCAATTGCACCAAGAATTTGACCGAACTCTGAGTAGCACAAATGCGTGTGGATCTGCGTGTCGGGCCGCACCCCACACGTTGCCACGCGGAAAGCCTTGACAGCCCAATCAAGATAGGCGGCGTGATCGGATTCAGACAACGGCAGTAGCTCGCGCAATGCGGGCTCGTCGACCTGGATGATTCCGATACCGGCCGCTTCAAGATCCGCCACCTCATCACGCAGCGCCAGTGCTATCTGGTCCGCGGATTCTGCAAGTGGAATGTCGATCCGAGGGAAGGACCAAGCGAGGATCGTGACCGGTCCGGTGAGCATACCTTTGACGGGACGCTGCGTGAGTGATTGCGCATAAGTGGACCACTCCACCGTCATGGGTTCGGGCCGGGCTACGTCACCCCACTGTATGGACGGCCGTGTGCAGCGCGAACCGTAGGATTGGACCCAACCATGTGCGGTTGCGGCGAAACCGTCAAGCTGTTCGGCGAAGTACTGCACCATGTCGTTGCGCTCGGGTTCGCCATGTACCAGCACGTCCAGTCCCAAATTCTCTTGCAGGTCAATGACCTTTGAGATCTCCTCACGGATGCGCTGCGTGTATTCGGCGTTGTCGATCAGCCCGTGAACGAGCGCCGCGCGCGCCTTGCGCAGCTCGGTTGTCTGCGGGAATGAGCCAATCGTAGTGGTGGGAAGGATAGGCAGATGCAGTTTCTCCGCTTGCATCGCCTTGCGCTGCGCATAGGGAACACGGGTTCTGTCCGCATCACTCAAACCGGCAACGCGCGCGCGTACATCAGGCCTATTAACGCCTGCGTGATGTTGCCGATCAGCAAGTGCGGCAGTTGCCTCCTGAATACGATCGGCAACGGCGTCCCATCCCGCGGTGAAACCGCGAGCGAGAGTGACAACTTCGCTCACCTTCTGGTCGGCGAATGCGAGCCAGGAATGCAGCGAGGCGTCAAGTTCGGGATCATCCCACTTTTCCATGGCGGTGTCGTGGGGCACGTGTTGCAGGGAATTCGTGGTCGCAACCGCAACGGATTGAGCCCCAAGAAGTGCCAGGCTCTCCAATTGTGTGCGCGCTGCCGCGAGATCAGCCCGCCAAATATTGCGCCCATCGATGACACCGGCGACGAGCGTAACGCGGGAGAGATCTGCACTGCCCGGATCGGGAAGCTTCCCGCGAACCAGGTCCAGGTGGACGGCCTCAACACCGCTCGCCGCGATCGCGGAAAGGGCAGCGCGCCCATCGCCATACGGCAAGGTGACGAGCACGCGGGGGCGCTCTGGTGCGCGAGCCAGTGTACTCCATGCGCTTGCGGCGATCCGCACCAGTTCGGAACGCGGCGTCTCCAGATTGTCAGAAACCAAGGCGGGCTCGTCGAATTGCACCCAGTCCACGCCAGCAGCGCGGAAAGCGGCAAGTAGTGCGCGGTAGGCGGCGGCGACGTCGTCGATCCGGGAGAGAGGCGACCACCCGGCAGGTGCGCCTTCCCCAGCTTTTGCGAGTGCCAGATAGGTAACAGGACCGACCACCACGGGGCGGGCGACAATTCCGAGCTCACGCGCCTCCTTCCACCGTTCGATGAAGGTGGTGTCCGCAAGCGTGATTGGGGTTTCTGGGGTAATCTCCGGGACCAAGTAGTGGTAGTTCGTGTCGAACCACTTCGTCATCTCCAGCGGCGGGACTTCCGCATCGCCGCGCGCCATGGCGAAATAGAGGTCGAGGCCACTGCGCCCAGCAAAACGCGCAGGTATCGCTCCGAGCATGAACGTGGTGTCCAAGACTTGATCGTAGAGGGTGGAATTTTCGGGAATGGCCGATGTTTCGCGGCCGAGCCCAAGGCCGGCGAGCCGTTCTAGAGTCGCCTGGCGCAACGCGCGGGTTTGCTGCGCGAACTCTTCAGCGGTGGATCTGCCCGCCCAGTAGCTCTCCAGTGCGCGCTTCAATTCGCGATCGCGCCCAATGCGCGGATATCCCAGAATGGTCGCTTGGGGGAACGCGTTCATCTATCCTTCTTCTTTCTTCACGCCTGGGGCGTGAGGTCGCTGGTGGCCGTGACAAGATCGAGCGCTGGACTCGCCTGATTGAACGTATACAAGTGAACTCCCGGTGTGCCCATACTAAGCACATTGTGGACCAAAGAAATACCGTACGAGATTCCTAGGCGATAGATATCGTCTGCAGAATCGGCGCGTTCGAACAATTTCATGAGGTCCTGCGGTGGTTCAACCGCAGTGAGTTCCGCAGTCCGGGAGAGCCTGCGTGGGTCCGTCGGCGGGAGGATCCCCGCAACGATCGGAATAGTGACACCGTAGGAGCGGGCGAGTTCGAGGAAGCGTCCGTAGACGTCAGCGTTATAGAACAGCTGAGTGATTGCGAAATTTGCGCCAGCCGCCTGCTTGACAAGAAGCCGTTCAGCTTCCTGTTCCGGAGTGGTCCGGGCGGCAGGATTGCCGGCAGGAAATGCGGCAACTGCGATCGTGAGCGGCTTGAATGCGGCGCGCAGGGCCCATCCCGGATTCGTCTGGTTGCGCCGGTTCTCCAACGCCCGGATGAGCGTGACAAGTTCCGTTGCCGATGCGACACCGCCTATCGGTGGGCGCCACGCAGGGTCGTTGCTGGGAGGATCCCCACGCAGTGCCAAAAACGTGCGCACGCCCGCGTCAAGATAGTCAGAAATGACGTCAGCAACTTCTGCCCGGGACGTACCAACACAGGTGATGTGCGCGATTGGCTGGATTGGCGTATCGCGTACTAGGCGCCGGACCACACTTCGCGCTGTCGATCGGTCTTTTCCCGCTGCGCCGTAGGTGACGGAGAGGAAATCGGGTTCAACAGTTAGCAGACGGTTTACTGTGTCCCAAAAGCGCGGTGCTAGCTCAGGTTTGCGTGGCGGCATTACCTCGAACGAGAGAGTGCGTGGACGCCTCCGCATCGATTCCTTCGGATTCACCTCACCACCGCCTCACAGGCTGCCGTTCCCTCCTTCGCCATCATCGTGAAGGGCATTCGTGTTCCCGGCTGGATCGCGAGAGGAAGACCGGACCAGAATGTGCCACAGATGTTCATTCCACTAGCTTGACGGTTGGCGTCAAAGCTGGGCAAAAGGCTCCCACTATATGGACATAGATGGATAGACTGGGCGCATGAGTGTTTTTTCGGAGATCATTGCCGGGCGGATCCCAGGGCGGTTCGCCTATGCCGACGGCGCCTGTGTTGTTTTTGCCACGATCGAACCTATTGCCCACGGGCACATGCTCGTAGTGCCGCGCACCGAGGTTGCCAAGTTTACAGATCTGCCTGAAGCGGATTTCGCTCATCTTGCCGTAGTCGCTCAGCGCGTGGGGAAGGCAGGGGAGAAGGCGTTTCATGCGCCGCGTGCCATGGTTGTGATTGCGGGCATGGAAGTTCCGCACGTTCATCTGCACGTGATTCCGGCGCATAGCGAGGCCGATATTCGTTTCGCGAACGCAATGAAGAATGTACCCGATGACGTGCTCGATTCCGATACAGAGAAGCTCCGGGAGGCGCTGCGCGAACTGGGCTACGCTCAGTATGTGCCGGCCGACATACACCATCTCGCGTGAGCCATCTGGACGTTTACGCGGAGAGCATCGCGAGCCACTGGTCGCGGAAAACCACGGCGGCTAGTATCACAAGTGCCAGATAGATCCCAGCAGTGATCCACCAGCGCCCGCGGAAGAGGACGCGGCGTACACCGTCAGGGATGGGATAGTGCCGGGCCTGGGCGGAGCGCCCGAGCACAGTACACACCAGCGGTATGGTGGCGAGCCACACGACCATACAGTATGGGCATAATCCGCGTTCGACGAAGAAAGCCGTGTGCCAGAACCAGAGTAGCCAGGCAAAGGCGCCCACCATCGCCACATCGATCAAGCGCCAGAGCCAGATGCCAAACTTTCCGCGGGCGAGTAAGACAAGGCCGAGCGCCACGATACCGGAGAAGAATGCCAGCCCAAAAACCGCGTTCGATATACCAAAGAACAGCGTATTTGCTGACGATTGAAGGAACGTACCGCAACCCACGATTGGATTGATATCGCACGATAACTGGCCACCTGGATTTGCCAGCAGCTCTTTTTCGGCCTCGAGCAACTCGAATGAGGCGAACATGCCGAGGAGCCCGGAGACGAGCATCACGATCGACTGCCCACGGGGAGCTCCGCCATCTTTTTGTTCCGGCGTGGGCGGGCAGCAGCGGAGTTCTTCCTGATGCGTCAAATAGGCATCGAGTTCGGCGTCTGAAAGATTTTCAATGGAGACTTTGCTCACGGGAGCACCTTTCGGTTACATGCGTGCCACGGCGAAAGGCCAGGACGGATCGTCGAGGAACGCGTCGATGAAACGCACGGTGTCCTCCCACCCTGTCACCGGATGGGCAGCAATTCCCAAACGCAGCACGGGATAATCGTTGCCGCCGGGATCCAAGCGATCTCCAACAAAGAGAATATGCGAAAGCGGCGTGTGCGTTTGCCTGGCCAGTTCCGCAATGCCGTATGCCTTGTCTACGCCTTTGCGTGTGATATCCACCGATGTTGAGCCACCGGAGCGCACTTCTAGATCGGGCAGTCTGCTGGCGACGGCTGCGCGGAGGCTCTCCTTCTTGGATCCATCTGGATCCCATGCTTTCTTCGCGTGAAGGGGGGCATTCTGCCCTAGTGCGGAGAAGGTCACCTGTGAACCGCGATCTTCGAGGATCGGGCCCCATGTCTTGCCCTCCCAAAGCCCCAGCCGTTTTGCTTCTTCTTCAACGGCGGCGAATGCCCGTTTGCGCTCGTCTTCTGTGAGATTGCGGGTGTAGACATCATCCCAAGCGCCACCGCGATACACCATGTAGCGAGTGCCGCATGTGGGCATGAGGTGCAGGCGCGAGAGCTCTTCGGGCGTAGCGCCGAGGTTCGCAAGGAGCTGCGCCTGGAACTGCCCGAATTGTCCACCGGAAATGACGCACACATCCATGTGGTCCAAGAGACGGCGCAGCGTGCCGGCCATGGATTCAGGAAGCGGAGATTTTGACGGCGCAAGCGTGTCGTCGAGATCGAATGCGATGAGGCTATATGGCTCGGTAATCATGAATAATCCCCAAGTTCAGTGGTCTGAGGTGTGGTCTACGCGCAGTCATTTCCTGGATCTGTGAACCATATAGTCCAACGCTGCACGCGTAGCGCCGATTTGGAAGAAACTTGCTGCGAGGGACATCACGAGAATCAAAATGCCCATAAACACTGCCATGCCGCCAGCTCCGATGTAGGGATTATTGGAGCTGCTGACGAGCACTAAGAATGCGACGAAGCCGAACACTATGTTAAAAATGCCCACGATAATGGACGTCACCATGAGCGGTTTGGCGATGCGTGTGATAAGTGGCTCGCGGAAGTCTAACGAGAACATCGACGCGAAACCGCCAGGTTCCTGCGGTGCTGTGTAGCCACCGTATGGGTATCCGATGGCGTGCGGGGCGTTCGGATCCCATGGTTGATTTGGCATGTGCCGATCTCCGGGTGTTCCCGATGTGGGATATGGAGGTTGTGACACGCTATCCTCTTTCCCTGAAGCGATAGTGGTATTGCCGCGCGCCCTTCTGGCCACGTGGCGAAGACGGGTATCTTGGTGCCCGACTGTTGTTGATACTACCCTCTAAATCAGGACGTTTCCGGGAGGAGTTAGCCGCATGGCACTGACAGCATCGAGCGAGGATTACCTGCGCGCTATCTGGAAACTCGGGGAATGGAAGGAGGGGCGCATCAACCTGGGTGATCTGACCCGCGAACTAGGGCTTTCCCCTTCCACCGTTTCTGAGGGAGTTGCGCGGCTCACCGCCAAGGGGCTACTGCGCCATGCGCCCTATGGTGGAATCTCTTTGACGGATGAAGGCCGTGCCCAGGCTGTTCGTATGGTTCGTATTCATCGCCTTCTTGAGACGGGGTTGGTACAGCTGTTCGGGTACTCCTGGGATGAAGTCCACGATGAGGCCGAAACATTGGAACACGCAGTCTCTGACGTTTTTATCGACCGTTTGGATGCAGCCCTGGGTTATCCGCGAAAGGATCCCCATGGCGAGGTGATTCCCGCGGCAGATGGCACTGTGGCGAGTGCGGGGGATTCCGTTCTGCTCGCGGAACTCGGCGAAGGCCGCAGCGCGCGGATTGAACGCGTCTCTGACCGCGATTCGGATGTCCTTGTTTACCTAGAAGGCCTGGGCCTTGTACCGGCGGCGCACATTGAGACAAAACGGGTGCGCAGAGCGGCGGGAATCATGGATCTCGACGTGCTTCGCCCGGGGGAGGCCCCGGTGCCCACCCAGGTTTCTTTGGCGGCCGCGCGCGCAGTCGTGGTAGTTCCCGCCGCGGAATAGGCATGAACTGCGCGGAATCGCGGGTGCGTACGGGGATCTCGTATGGCGTAAAAAGTACTGGTAGGACGCAAAAATCCACAAGATGTCTTTCCATAGTCCTATTGTCAAGGGGCGCACGGACACATTTTGCTGCCACCCGCAGCATAGCCAGAAACGGTTGCGGTACCCGACTGTGAGATCTAAGGTCACACTCTGAAACATTTGCGTTACGAAACCGAAACGTGGTTTGCTAGCAGTGTTCATCTAGAGCAGCGGAGAGACGTGGCTCCCTGAAGCTGCAGCAACCCGGAAGGCTGGGTGCTAACGCCACGACCGATGGGGGACATCATGATCGAACTGCAGGACGTGCGGAAGGTGTATCCTCGCCCGCACGAGGACGACGTCGTCGCCCTGGATGGCATCACGCTGGCCATTCCCTCTGGAGAGATTCACGGAATTGTGGGGGAATCTGGCGCGGGAAAATCCACTCTTATCCGCTGCCTCACCGCACTTGAGAAGCCCACATCCGGCCGCATCCTGGTGGACGGCAAGGACCTTGCAATGTTGTCTCCGTCTCAGCTCAGGGCGGCGCGCCGCACAATTGGGATGGTTTTTCAGGGCGCCAATCTCCTCGATTCGCGCACGGCTGCCGGGAATATCGCCTACCCGCTGCGGCTGGCGAAAACAGACAAGGAAGAAGCGCGCCGCCGAGTTGCGGAAATGCTCCGTTTGGTCGGACTTGCCGATCGCGCACGTTCCTTCCCGTCCCAGCTTTCGGGTGGGCAGAGGCAGCGCGTCGGGATCGCACGCGCGATGGCTGACAGCCCTTCCGTGTTATTGTGCGACGAACCGACATCTGCGCTGGATACGGAAACGACTGATCAGATTCTGCGCCTCCTCAAGAGCGTGCGTGATACGTACGGCGTAACGGTCTTGATCATCACTCACGAAATGGGCGTTGTGCGCAAGATATGTGATTCTGTCACCTTGCTAGACCACGGGCACATCGTGGCGACGGGCTCGGTGGCGGACGTCGTATCCGATGTGACCTCACCGTTGGCGCGGCAAATCATTCCAGCTCCGGCGCTTGACACGGAGGATACGGGAGGCAGAGCCATCATCGACGTCGCATTCACCGCTCGTCCGGGGCAACCAGTCGGTTCGCGGATCATCGCGCTCGCGGCGGAGCTGGGAGCCGATATCAACGCCGGAACCTTCGAAACTGTTGACCAGGTGCAGGTAGCACGCCTTGCTCTGACAGTTCCGCAAGAGAGCGTCTCAGACGTGATCACTCAGCTCACGGAGGCAGGAACGGTTGCGGAGGTGCGAGCATGAACATCGTGAGCACACTTGCCCCTCTTGTCATCGTGGCCGCCGACGACGACAAAACGTGGTTCCAGAGTCCCGCCATCCAACAAGATCTGTGGCCGTCGGTCGGTGAGACACTTCTCATGACCTTCTGGTCCACGCTTTTTGCTGTGGTTATCGGCCTTATCCTGGGCACAATCCTCGCGGCAACTCGGCCAGACGGGTTGCTCCCGCACCGCATCGTCAACCAGGTGCTGGGCTTTATCGTGAACGTGGGGCGCTCGATACCATTCATTATCCTGGCCTTCTGGATCTTGCCCGTCACGCGGGCGATTGTGGGGCAGGGCAACGGATGGCAGGGCGCCGTCGTCCCGCTGACCGCCTCGGCGATACCGTATTTTGCGCGCCTTGTGGAATCTAATCTGACGGGCGTGGAACAGGGGAAGATCGAGGCCGCACAGATGATGGGCGCCTCGCGCACGCGCATCCTTGGGGGCGTGATGATTCGCGAAGCCATGCCCGCGTTGATCCAATCCGCTACGATCCTCACGATTACGATCATCGGTTATTCGGCAATGGCCGGCGCCATGGGTGCGGGTGGGCTCGGCGCCCTCGCAATTAACTATGGATACTATCGGTGGCAGTTCGATGTCACCACGATCATCGTGGTGGTCATTGTTGTGATTGTTGCCGTTGTCCAGTGGATGGGTGACATGCTCAGCCGGCTGGTAGATCACCGCTGAGGCGCTACCAGCCGGGATGGGAACCGCCCGTGGCGGCCCAGCCACAGCATCACCAGACCACAAGAAACATTGAAGGGAAACCCACCATGAAGCGTTTTCATGCAATTGCGGCACTGGCCGCAGCCTCCGCGCTCACATTAGCCGCATGTTCTTCAGGGGGCAGCGGTGCAGCCAGTGAATCATCCTCCGCAGCAGCAACACAGGCGGCAGGCGATTTGACCACGATCGTGGTAGGCGCCTCCCCGGTGCCGCACGCGCAGATCCTCCAATTCGTGCAGGACAATCTTGCAAAAGATGCCGGCTTGAACATAGAGATCAAAGAATACCAGGACTACGTGCAGCCCAACGTGGCACTCGAAGATCAGTCAATCGATGCGAACTACTTCCAGCATGTGCCGTATTTGGAAGAGGAGATCGCATCGAAGGGTTACACGTTTGACCACGGCGAGGGAATCCATATTGAGCCATACGGCATCTATTCGCAGAAGATCACCTCACTGGACGATCTGCCCGACGGCGCGGTTATCGGCATCACGAATGACCCGTCGAACCAGGCGCGTGCGCTGGACCTGCTTCAGCAAAACGGCATTATCACGGTGGACGATTCCGTGGAGAATCCAACGATCTACGACATCAAGGACAATCCGAAGAACGTCACCTTCCAAGAGGCTGAGGCGCCCGCGGTGGCCGCTTTGCTACCCGATGTGGATATCGCAATCATCAACGGCAACTATGCACTGGAGAGCGGATTGACCCCCTCAAAGGATGCGTTGTATCTCGAGTCCGGCAAGGACAATCCCTATGCCAATGTCCTAGTGTGGAATACCGAGGAGGATGCGTCGAAGATCGCAGCGGTCAAGAAGCTTGACGAGCTGCTGCATTCGGATGCGGTGAGCGAATACATCAAGCAGACCTGGCCGGATGGCGAAGTCCAGCCTGCGTTCTGATGTGAAACTGTCCGCGTGAGTTGACTCAGGCCCGTGTGACGCTGCCGAGCGTTGCGCGGGCCTGAGCATTTGACGGCGGCGAATGGCGCGCGGTTGGCCGGTTTTGGGATGGGCGCAAACAAATATGAGATTCGCGGCACCGCCGTCTCACCGTCGCTGACAGTGCCAAACGCTGCGCTACGCTTGGAGAGGTACTTTTTAGCTGAGGAGAACGATGAGCACGCCTACATCTACGCCCGACGTCGCGCCGTATCGATACACCGCGAAGCTCGCCGGCCAGATCGAAGCCCGGCAACAGGAGCGATGGGACAAAGAAGGGACTTTCAACGCTGCGAACCCCGTAGGTGATCTAGCCGGTGAATTGCCGGCGGAGAAGTTTTTTATCCTCGACATGTTCCCGTATCCGTCCGGCAAGGGGCTCCATGTGGGGCATCCGCTTGGCTATATCGCTACCGATACTGTGGCGCGTTACCAGCGCATGCTAGGTAAGAACGTGTTGTACACGATGGGTTATGACGCATTTGGGTTGCCTGCGGAGCAATACGCTGTTCAGACCGGCCAACACCCGCGCATCACCACAGAGCAGAACGTGGCAAATATGCACCGCCAGCTCCATCGCATTGGCCTCTCACACGACCAGCGCAGGTCTTTCGCTACCACCGATGTTGACTATGTCAAGTGGACGCAGTGGATATTCTTGCAGATCTTCAATTCGTGGTTCGATCCGCAGGCGCCCCGGCGCGATGGACGCGGGGTGGGCGCGGCTCGGCCGATCAGCGAGTTGCGTGAAAAGCTCGCAGCGGGCGAGGTTGCGGTACCGGACGGGCGGTCCTGGGGCGAGCTCAGCGAGAAGGAACGTGCACGCGTTGTTGATTCTTTCAGGCTCGCCTACGTATCTGAGGCGCCCGTGAACTGGTGCCCCGGGCTTGGAACTGTGCTTGCAAACGAGGAAGTTACGGCCGAAGGGCGCTCAGAGCGCGGCAATTATCCCGTATTCAAGCGGAATCTGCGCCAGTGGATGATGCGGATTACCGCATACGCGGATCGATTGGTGGAAGATCTGGACACGATTGATTGGCCTGAGAAAGTGCGTGCGATGCAGCGGCATTGGATCGGGCGGTCCGAGGGCGCCACGGTTACTTTTGGTGTAGAGGGGCTTTCCACCGGTGGGCAGGAGTCCATTGACGTCTACACCACGCGCCCTGACACTCTGTTCGGCGCAACTTTCATGGTGGTGGCACCCGAACACGGGATACTGGGCGGAACCGTTCCAGGCGGGTCCGACGACGCCGCCGCGTTGCGTATTCCGCAGCATTGGCCGGAGGGCACGAAGCCGGCGTGGACGAGTGGTGCGGCAAATCCACGAGATGCGGTTGCGGCATACCGCGCTGAGGCCGCGCGCAAATCGGAAATGGAACGTGCGGACGAGGGACGGACGAAGACCGGTGTGTTCTCCGGACTGTATGGAGTCAATCCCGTCAACGGCCACAAAATCCCGATTTTCGTTGCCGATTACGTTTTGATGGGCTACGGAACGGGTGCGATCATGGCCGTTCCGGCGCACGATGATCGCGATTGGGATTTTGCCAAGAAATACGATCTTGACATCGTACGAACGATTGGCCCAGCCGATGATCCGTACGGGCCCGACCTGACGCAGGGCGCGTACACGGGCGACGGCGTCGCCGTCGATTCCGCAAACGATGAACTCACTTTGGACGGTCTGGGCAAGGACGCGGCAAAAGCCGCCATGACCGCGTGGCTTGAACGCAAAGGCGCCGGGCACGCCACCGTGACGCACCGTTTGCGTGACTGGCTTTTCTCGCGGCAGCGGTATTGGGGTGAACCTTTCCCTGTAGTGTGGGATGAAGATGGCAATGTCCATGCACTCCCTGAATCCATGTTGCCGGTAGAACTGCCAGAGCTCACGGATTATTCGCCGAAGGCGTATGACCCGGATGACGCAGATTCGTCCCCAGAACCGCCATTGGGGCGGGCACACGATTGGGTCACTGTGGAGCTTGATCTGGGCGACGGAGTGAAGCGGTACCGCCGCGATACGAACACAATGCCTCAGTGGGCCGGTTCATGCTGGTACGAACTGCGCTATACCGATCCGGACAACGACAAGGCGTTCGCAGATCCTGCCAATGAAGCCTATTGGATGGGGCCGCGGCCCGAGGTCGGCAACATTTCCGGCGGTACAGATCTTTATGTGGGCGGTGTGGAACACGCCGTGTTGCATCTGCTGTACGCGCGTTTTTGGCATAAGGTCCTCTACGACCTGGGTTATGTCAGTTCCTTTGAGCCCTTCCATAAGTTGTTCAACCAGGGCTACGTTCAGGCATATGCGTATACGGATCAACGCGGTCAGTATGTTCCTGCCGATGAAGTCGTGGAGTCCGGCACGGATGCACAGGGGCAGCCGACGTTCACGTGGAAGGGCGAACCCGTCAATCGCGAATACGGCAAGATGGGGAAGTCGCTGAAGAACATAGTCACGCCTGACGCGATGTGCGACGAATATGGTGCGGATACATTCCGGGTGTATGAGATGTCGATGGGTCCGTTGGATGTTTCGCGGCCATGGGAGACACGTGCGGTTGTAGGGTCGCACCGCTTCTTGCAGCGCCTGTGGCGAAACATCGTATCGGAGGAGACTGGCGAGCTTCACGTCAGTGACGCTCCCATGGACCACCAAACAGCTAAGCTGTTGGCACGCACTATCGCGGATGTGACCGTGGAGTACGACAATATGCGGATTAACACCGCAATCGCGAAGATGATTGTGTTGAACAACCATCTCACGGGGCTGGAAACGGTTCCACGCGAGGCCGCTGAGGCGTTGGTTTTGATGATTTCGCCTGTTGCTCCGCATATCGCAGAGGAACTGTGGGGGAAATTGGGGCATCCTCATTCATTGGCCCGCGAAGCGTTCCCGAAGGTGACAGATCCATCACTGTTGGTGGACGATACCGTGACCTGTGTGGTGCAGGTGAAGGGAAAGGTGCGCGATAGGCTGGAAGTGCCAGTGGATATAAACGATGAGGATCTGACCGCACGCGCTCTCGCCTCGGAGCGCATCGAGAAGTACCTCAACGGTAAGCCCCGTAAAGTGATTGTGCGTGCGCCGAAGCTGATTAACATCGTTCCGTAGTGGGGCGGCTGGCCGGGAGACGACTTCCCTGGCATAATCGGACGGCAACCACATCCGTGTGGCACAAGGCGTAGCAATGGGGCTGGGAGGACCGAATGGCGACGTTTCTGACGACGATTGAGCAGGCTGATTTTGATGGAATGCCTGCGTGGCGGCTGACCGCACCGGGCGGACAAAGCGCTCTTATCGCCGAACGCGGTGCCACGCTGATTTCTTGGGAGCCTGCACCGGGGGCGAGCGTGATAGACGGTTATACGAGTGCGCGGGAACTCACTGAGCACATTGGCAATCGTTCGCTTGTGATGGCGCCGTGGTGTGGGCGAATCGCAGAGGGACGGTTCAGGTTCTCCGGTTCAGACTTCCGGATCTCCGATGCGGAGCAGGCCGGGCTCGGCGCGCGCGTATGGGCCTACGATTTTCACCGGGTTCCCGCCGGCGACGCGCTCCAATTGGAGACTCAGCTGCCGGCAGTGGACGGGTATCCGTGGGATCTGGCTTTGACCGTGGTTTTCTCTCTGGAGGGTGGTGCCCAAGGCTTTGAGCACCTTTCGGTGACGATCTCTGTAAGGAATGTTTCCGGGCGCGCCGCACCGGTTTCGATCGGCTGGCATCCTTACGTCGCATTGCCATCGATGGAGGGAATTTCAAATCTTTCGGTGCGAATTCCAGCGCGAACCAAAGTTCTTACCGATTCTCGTATGATCCCATTGACGGGCGATGCGGCATTTGCGGGTGTTGCGGCTCCTGTGACAGTGGACTATTTGGGCCAATATGCTTTCGACGATTCGTTCACTGAACTCGTTCCTACTGAAGACGGGGTGGTGGTCACCTCGTTGACGAACCCGGCTCGTGGAGAGCAGGTGCTTGTGACTCAGGAACCGGCTGAGGCTCCCGTTGTTACCGTGTTCACGGGAGATGGGTTGCCGCGCGATCCGCGCGCGTCAATCGCGGTGGAACCATGTTCCGCGATGCCAAATGCATTCAATCGTGCGGACTCTGCTGCGCGCATACTCCTTGGCCCGGGCGAAGTGCGCGCGCTCACCGCAACATTGAGCTATCGCCCATCGAAGTAGTGTGGCTGCCGTGCCGCGCAATCATTCGCATGTGGATATGTGTTCTTTGTTCACAGCGTGATATGAGGTAGCCGCATGTGAGCCTGGCTGTGGCGATGCTAGGCGTATGAACGATTCAAAGACGCGCCACAAAGATGAGCACAGGCAGCACGCGCCGACGTGGGACGACGCGTGGAAGCGCAGGATCGCGCGTGTGGCCTTGGCCTCGGGAACCGGGGAAGATGTTGCCGCGTTGATGAGCACATCTGCGCGTATGCGGTGGCGCTTGAGCAGAAGAACTGGATCTGCGATTCTCGCTGCCTTCGCTTTAGCCGTGATCGGTGTGTGGGCGTGGAACGCGTGGCAAGTGCCGGCACACGAATTATTGGTGGACGACGACGCAGCTGGAGAGGCTGTGAGCGTGGCGTCGCCATCGGCGTCCGATGCGGCGCGTGGCGTGACTGCCTACATTTCTGGTGCGGTGCCAAGCCCTGGCGTGTATTCGGCGCCAGCTGGGGCGCGCGTTCACGTGTTCGTGGATTTGGCGGGCGGTTTAGATGATGAAGCAGATACAAGCGCAGTGAACCTTGCAGCGCCGGTAACCGATGGATCACACATCGTCGTACCGCGGCTAGGTGAGCAGAGCGAGGAGCCGGGAATGATCAACCTCAACACAGCAGATGTGGACGAACTCGACGATTTACCGGGGATTGGCCCCGCCTTGGCTGAAGCGATCGTTGCGTGGCGTGAGGAAAATGGACCGTTCACCGCCATTGAGGATCTGCTCAATGTTCCGGGCATCGGCGAATCGAAGCTCGAGGATGTGCGTGACCGAGTGGTGATCTGAAAACGTGCGGCAGGATGTGCGGCTGATGCCGGTTGCCGTGGCTGCTCTGGGTGGTACGGCCGTGGGCCTGCACACCTCAGCACCGCAGTGGTTATACCTCCTTGTGCTGCTCTGCGTGATCGCGGCGGCAATTATCACAATCCGGGGAACTCATGCGGTAGTGATATGGCTGCTTGTGGGATGTGGAATGTGGGCGTCAACGGCGTTATTCAACCATCTCACCCATCCAGATACCATTGCGGTGGGCCATTTCGCCGTTGTGCGGGGCGTTGTAAAAGAGCGGGCCGAGCCGTGGGGGACACGGTGCCTCGTGCAGATCGCGCCGGAGCACATTGACAGTGGTGCCCCGATTACACTCCAACGATCGCTCAGAATTGGTGTGATCAGCGCCGAGGCGTGTGGCGCGATCGCCGGTCAGCAGCTGGAAGCCACGGGGACACTGGAGCATCCTCCCTTCGAGAGCAGAGATGCCGCGCACCTCAAGGCGCGCAGTGTTCGCGTGTGGGGAGAGGGTACAAGAATGGCGCGATGGGCGGCGCAGATTAGCGCTGCTCTTGCGGCAATTCTGGCGGATCGTCCCGGCCACGCGCGCGCTTTGATCCCGGGGGTGGCACTCGGCGACGATTCCCAGCTGACAAGTGAGCTAGAAGAAGCGATGAAGGTTACCCAACTGGCGCACTTAACAGCTGTTTCCGGTGGGCACATTTCGCTTCTTATGGGTGGCGCGATCATGATCGTGGGAAGAAAGAACGCTCGGTTGGCTAGTCTGCTGGGCGTTGCCGTTTTAGGTGCTCTGATCGCGCTGGTCGGGTGGGAACCATCAGTTGTGCGCGCCGCAGGGATGGCGGGCGTGGTATTGCTGGCACTCGCACAAGGCCGTTCAACGCAAGCGATTCCGGCGCTCAGCGTCACCGTGATCGGCGTGGCGTTGGCTGATCCATGGGTGGCCACGAGCTATGGCTTTCTTCTCTCCGCCAGTGCCACGGCGGGAATTGCGATATGCGGCGCCGATCTGCGCCGAAGACTCTCCGATGTGCTGCCAGGCTACCTCGTAGATGCGGTTGCTATTCCTCTGGCGGCTCAGCTTGCTTGCCTCCCGATGCTATGGACATTTGCGGATGTCGGATCGGTGTGGGGTGTGCTGGCGAATGTGCTGACGGCACCTGTGGTAGCTCCGCTCACTGTGGGAGGAATATTCGGAGCTATACTGGCGCCAGTTGCACCACAGCTCGCACAACTGGCGATATTCCCTGCGCAGATGGCGACGTGGTGGATTGATCGGGTGGCGGTGACGCTGGCGTTGTGGCCAGGCTCTGCCATCGGATTCGGTTGGACGGCCGCCGTCCTCGTCATGATGTATGTTGTAGTGCGCCTGCGCAAAGTGCGCACCATGGCGCTCGTGACTGCGGCCGGAATATTCGCATCGGTGGTGTGGCCAGGAGATTCGGGTGACGCGTTCCCATCCAACTGGGTGGCAATCCAATGCGACGTAGGCCAGGGCGCCGCATTTCTTATCCGCGATGGCCACCAGACCGCATTGATCGATGTGGGGCCTCCTGGGGATGCTGGCGCCGCATGTGTGCGCGCGGCTGGAGTGGAGCATGTGAATGTGCTGGTGCTGTCCCATTTCCATGCCGATCACGTGGGTGGGCTGCCTGCAGTTCTGGAAGTTGCCAGCGTTGATGAACTGTGGGTGAGCCCTGCGCGTGAGCCGGAGGAGAATGCGGCATGGGTAGAGCGCCTTGCCGCTCACAATGCGATCTCCGTGCGCGAGGTGGCGGCGGGGGATCAGTACGGGGACTGGTTGGATGTTGTTTGGCCGCGTGCAGGGTATCACGGGGATGCTAATAACTCCTCCGTGGTGGTGCGTGCCGAGGTGGCGGGCGGAATAGCGGTGCTGGGTGACGTAGAAGAGGAGGCACAACGGCTGATCGCACCGCAGCTTGAGGAAGTGGCGATCTTGGTAATGGCGCATCACGGCAGTGCACACCAAGATACGGGTTTGGCGCGCTCCGCACATCCTTCGCTGGTGTTCGTATCAGTTGGCGAAAATTCGTATGGGCATCCTTCCGCGCGCGCACTAGAGTTGTACAGTTTTGCGGAGATTGTGGCAACCGTGGAGTGCGGGAGTATTGCGGTCGACGAAAGTGGCGTAGCGCATTCGCGATGTCCGTGACACGTTGGGCATTCGGGCGATACCCGGTGCATGATTAGTCACAGACTTAAGTCCCGGATCGACGCTATGATCTGCGCATGAACAATACCAACGGCGCTCGTCCGCCTCGTGAGAGTGGAACAGATAGGACGGGGCACGAGCTTCCGCCAGAATTGAGATCTGAGGTCCGGATGCTCGGTTCATTGCTCGGACGAGTGCTGCGTGAAAGCGGGTCTCCTGGATTGTTCGACGACGTGGAGAACCTGCGGCGTGCTGCGATCGAGGCGTATCAGGACGATTCTGCGGAGGCTTTCGACCGTGCAGTTGCGCTTGCTGATTCGTTCTCTGTTGAGCGTGCGGATGAAGTAGCGCGGGCATTCACAGTGTATTTTCACCTGGCGAATTTGGCTGAGGAACATCAGCGTGTGCGCGTATTGCGCCGCGACGAGGCAGACAGTAGCGCGGACACCGTCGCTCAGGCATTCGGGTGTTTGCGTGACGAGGTGGGCGAGGATGCGGCACGCGAGCGGTTGCGAACGCTGCGATTTCATCCAGTGCTCACGGCCCACCCTACAGAAGCGCGCCGTCGTGCCGTATCTGAATCGATCCGCCGCATATCCGCACTCGTGGATATCGGAGAGCGTGCGGCAGGCGCAACTCGCGAGATTCAACGGCGTCTCTTGGAGGAAATCGATAACCTGTGGCGGACCAGCCCCATCCGCACGCACAAGCCGGATCCTACCGACGAGGTTCGTTCTGTGATGGCGGTGTTTGATGACACGCTTTTCGATGCGGTGCCGCGCGTGTACCGCGCTATCGACGACGCGCTGACTAGCACCGAGGCGGGCGCGCGGCGGCCTGCCGTCCCGCCTTTCGTGCGGATCGGATCGTGGGTAGGGGGCGACCGCGATGGCAATCCGTTCGTCACGGCGGGCGTGACGAAGCAGGCAGTGGCGATTGCTTCCGATCACATCCTGCGGGGCCTTGAGGCGTCTTGTGGTGCCGTTGCGCGATCGATGACTGCGGATGGGGATGGCACACCTGCCAGCTCCGAGCTTCAGGCACTGTGGCGGCGACTCGCTGTTGCGGACGATGACGGCGCCGCAGCGGCAGTCAAACGCGCTCCCGAGGAGCCCCACAAGCAAGTTCTGCTCATGATGCAGCGGCGCATCGCCGCAACGCGCCGGCGGCACGCCGATCTCGCATACCGGCAACCGGGGGAATTGATCGAGCAGCTGCAGATTGTGCAGAATTCGCTCGCCCGCGCCGGTGCGGCCCGGCAGGCATTTGGCTCTTTGCAGGAGTTGCTTTGGCAGGTTGAGACTTTCGGATTCCACCTGGCCGAATTAGAGATCCGCCAACATTCGGCGGTGCACGCGCGCGCTCTTGCGGAATGCCGCACGGGCGAGCTCAGCGAGCAGACGGAGGAGGTGCTGGAGGTCTTCCGGACAATTGCGGAGATACAGCGCCGTTATGGGGTGCGGGCAGCCGGCCGCTACATCGTTTCATTTACGCGCAGTGCGCGCGACCTTCAGATCGTCCGGGAGTTAGCGCAGATTGCCACGGGAGTGGGCAATGAGCCGGTGCTCGACGTCATTCCGCTTTTCGAAACCTACGACGATCTCAAGGCTGCGCCCCGCATCCTTGAAGAGGCCGTTGCGGATCCTGCTTTTGCTCGGCGTCTGGCAGAAACGGGCGGCGCAATCGAGGTGATGCTGGGATATTCGGATTCGTCGAAGGATGTAGGCCCGATGGCGGCGAGTTTTGCCCTCTACGAAGCCCAGGAACGGATTAGTGCATGGGCCGTGAAACGCGGCCTGAGGCTCACGCTTTTTCACGGTAGGGGTGGAACTCTGGGGCGTGGAGGAGGCCCGACACACACCGCAATACTGGCGCAGCCGCCCCATACTGTTGACGGCCGTTTTAAAGTCACGGAACAGGGCGAAGTGATTTTTGCCCGCTACGGCGATCCCACTATTGCCATGCGCCACATAGATCAGGTGGCCGCCGCAACTCTTTTGGCTGCCGCCCCATCGAATGAAAAACGTAACATGGCGGCGGCTGCTCGGTTTTCCGGCGTCGCACGCGTCATATCTGAGGTCTCACGTGCGCGCTTTGACACGTTGGTTCACGCCGCCGGTTTCGCGCCGTGGTTTGCCACAGTGACTCCCCTTGAAGAAATCGGGCTGCTCTCTCTTGGATCACGCCCAGCACGCCGGGGGATTTCTGTTGAATCGTTGGAGGACTTGCGCGCGATTCCGTGGGTCTTTGCGTGGTCTCAGGCGCGGGTCAATCTTGCAGGCTGGTTTGGGCTGGGCAGCGCACTCGAGGCGGTTGGGGACGAGGACGTTTTGCGTGCCGCATATGCTCAATGGCCTCTTTTCCGGACCATCATTGACAACGTTGCGATGAGCATCGCTAAAGGCGATTTTCGCATCGCCCGCCGTTATCTGGAAGTGGGTCAACGCCCCGAACTGACAGAACTGGTTCTAACCGAGATGCGGTTGACGCGCGATTGGCTGAAACGTGTGACAGAAAGTGACACTGTGCTGGGGAACCGCCCTGCGCTACGGACCGCCATTGAGCTGAGGAGCCCATACGTTGACGCGCTGTCATTGCTTCAGCTCAGGGCCTTACGAGTACTGCGCCGGCAGGTCCAGCGAGATGCGGATTGGGAGCACCTGCTTTTGTTGACGGTATCTGGAGTGGCCGCGGGGGTACAAAATACGGGGTGACCATGTGATAAGTTCGGGAGTCAGAAAGGAGCGCATATGGCGCGTGTGGCACGAAATCGATCGGCGGCGGCCCCCGGCCTCCGCTGGGACCAGCTTGTGCCAGCGCCCGTTATTCTTCTGACTGTCAAAGAGCCCATCATCGGCGAGTGGGCCGTAGACAAGCTCGTCAAGACCTTGCGGAGCGAAGATCCGGCAACCGAGCTCACCACGCTCGAAGCGAGTAGTTACACTGCGGGAACTCTGGCCACAGTGACAAGCCCATCGCTGTTCGGCGGACGCAGCATGGTGGTGGTGCGCGCCGCCGAGCGCATGAACGATGCGTTCTTAACAGACGCGCTTGCGTACGTCTCCCATCCGGAACCCGACGTCGTCGTTGTGATCCGTCACGACGGAAGCGCGCGTGGGAGAAAACTCATCGACGCGATCGATGCGGCAGGCTTGCAACACGCCACAATTCCCGCGGTGACACGGGCGAACGACAAGGCGGATCTTGTGCGCTCTGTGTGCGCTTCGCGCCACAGGCGCATCGCCACTGCTGCCATCCAAGGGCTTGTAGACGCCTTAGGAAATGACGTCGCCGAGCTCGTAGCGGCTACGCAGCAGCTGCTTGACGATACGGCGGGCGATATCACCGTGGAGGCTGTCCGGACCTACTACGGCGGGCGGATAGAAGCCAGCGGTTTCGCGGTAGCGGACGCGACAGTCGCGGGCCAGACGGGACGCGCAATCGCACTCGCGCGGCACGCGGCCGCCACGGGAACGGGCCCCGTGCCTATCGTGGCCGCCATCGCGCTGAAATTGCGGTCAATGGGCGTCGCTCTCGCGTTGCGCGGAACATCCGATACGTCCGATGTGCGGTTGGCGCCATGGCAAATCGATCGCGCCCGGCGCGACCTCCAAGGGTGGAGCAGCGAAGGCCTGGCGCGCGCGATTCTGGCTATTGCGCAGGCGGATGCGGACGTGAAGGGGGCATCCCGCGATCCTGATTTCGCGCTCGAACGTGCGATCGTTCGCATCGCCAATGCGCGGCGCTACACGCGATAACGCAAAGCGACACGCACGAAAATTGAGTGTGGTAGTGTCCATTTTTCCGCGTCCTGTGCCACGATGCACGCAGTTTCACGGTACCCTATTAGCGTTGCCCAAAAGGTCAAATATGGTCGATCGCAGATGATCGGTGAGGAGTGGTTGGTTGCTAATAGGTATACCGAAAGAACCCGCGCAGGGAGAAACCCTTGTGTCGGCAACTCCAGATACTGTCAAGAAGCTCATCAAACTCGGGTATGACGTCCGGGTTGAAAGCGGTGCTGGCGCTCAGGCGCATTACCCTGACGAACAGTACCAGGAGGCCGGGGCGCAGATCGTGACCCGCGAGGACGCGTGGGCCGCGGATATTGTGACGTGTCTGGACGAACCTCCCGCAGAGGAACTCGCCCTCATGGGGAAGGGTGCCACACTCATTTCTCGATTGAATCCCAATGGCAATACCGAACTCATCGATCGGTTGAAGGCCGCAGGGCTCACCGCACTTGCGATGGACGCCGTTCCGCGAATCTCGCGAGCGCAGTCGATGGATGTGCGTTCATCGATGGCAAATATTGCTGGTTATCGCGCCATTGTGGAAGCCGCCAACGCGTTTGGACGGCTCTTCACCGGCCAGGTAACTGCGGCGGGCAAGGTGCCGCCTGCCACGGTGTACGTGATCGGTGCAGGCGTCGCAGGGCTCGCTGCGATCGGCACAGCGAACTCAATGGGTGCGATTGTCAAAGCTACGGACGTTCGCCCGGAGGTGGCAGAGCAGGTCGAGTCCATGGGAGGGCAGTTCGTTGACATTCCCGTGAAGCAGGAATCCACGGACGGCTACGCTAAGGCGATGACGGCCGATCAAGAGGCGCTGGCACTGGAGGTGTATACGCGCGAGGCGGCAGCTGCGGACATCGTCATTACAACAGCATTGATCCCCGGGCGTCCGGCCCCGCGCCTCATCACCGCGGAAGCTGTGAAGCGAATGAAACCTGGATCGGTGATCGTCGATCTGGGTGCGGCAAATGGTGGTAACTGCGAGCTGACCGAACCCGATCGCGTTATCCAAACCGAGAACGGCGTCACGATCATCGGATACCGCGATCTGGCGCGGCGGCTTTCAGGGCAGGCATCTCAGCTGTATGGTCAAAACGTCGTCAACTTCTTCAAGTTGACTACTCCCGGTAAAGACGGCGTGCTCGTGCTCAATATGGAAGACGAAATCGTCCGTGGCATTACCGTGGTACTTGGCGGCGAGGGGATGTGGCCGCCGCCGCCCGTCAAAGTTTCCGCCGCTCCTGCTGCCCCGGCACAGGCCACACTAGCGGCCGCGGAAGTAGAGGCGGAAAAGCCGAAATCACTATTTGCGCGCTGGTGGTGGAAGATCGCGGCTGTCGCGTTGTTCGTGTGGCTTATCCTGAGTGCTCCTCCGGGAATGCAAGGGCACTTTTTCGTGTTCGCGTTGGCTGTTGTGGTTGGCTTTTACGTCATCACCAACGTCACGCATTCCTTGCACACACCCTTGATGTCTGTCACGAACGCCATTTCCGGCATCATCATCGTCGGCGCACTCATGCAGATCGGATCCAGCCATCCGGCCGTGTGGATTATGGCATTCGTTGCAACAGTTGTGGCATCTATCAACATCTTCGGTGGATTCACCGTGACGCACCGTATGCTCGGAATGTTCAGGAGGAGCTGAGATGACCGCCTTGTTCAGTAATACTCTGCTTGGAGCTGCCGTGGCCCCCATGGCTGTCTCAGCTGAATCCACTGACTATACGTGGATCACCCGTTTCCAATCGCTGGCCTACATCGTAGCGGCGTTGCTATTCATCCTTGCACTTGCGGGCCTATCCAAACAAGAGAGCGCACAACGCGGGAATAACCTGGGCATTTTTGGTATGGCATTCGCGCTTGTCGCGACGATCTGGGTGGTGATCGATGGGGACAAAGATAATACTGCTCTGACCGTAGGGCTGATCGCCGGGGCGATCGCAATCGGCGCATTAATCGGTGTTATGTTGGCACGCAAGGTGGAAATGACTCAGATGCCTGAGCTCATCGCCATGTTGCACTCCTTTGTGGGCCTGGCTGCGGTACTCGTCGGCTATAACTCGTTCATTGAGCAGCCGGGAGCGAACAGCGTAGAGAACGCCTTCCACATGGGCGAGCTGGGACTTGCGGTATTCATCGGCGCTGTCACATTTACGGGTTCGATTGTGGCGTACCTGAAATTGTCGGCGAAGATATCGGGCCGTCCTGTGACGCTTCCCGGGCGGAACTTCCTGAATCTTGCCGCGATCGTCGTCTCTATCGGCTTGATCATCTGGATGGCACACACGCGCAGCCTCGCGGCCGGTCTGCTTCCTCTAGTGATTTTGACTGTCATCTCGCTGCTGCTCGGCGCGCATCTCGTCCTCGCCATTGGTGGTGGAGACATGCCAGTTGTTGTCTCCATGCTCAACTCCTATTCGGGCTGGGCCGCGGCAATGGCTGGCTTCACCTTGGGCAATGATTTGCTCATCATCACCGGCGCATTGGTTGGATCCTCAGGTGCCTACCTCTCCTACATCATGTGCCAAGCGATGAACCGCTCCTTCATCTCGGTTATCCTCGGTGGTTTCGGTTCGGATGGTGCTGGGGCAAGTACTGAGCAGAAGGATTACGGTGAACACCGTGAGACCACGGCAGCTGATGTTGCGAATCTCCTGAAGGAATCCCAATCCATCATCATTACGCCGGGATATGGCATGGCCGTAGCGCAGGCGCAGTACCCTGTTGCCGAGCTGACACGGAAGCTGCGCGATATGGGCAAAGACGTGCGCTTCGGAATCCATCCTGTGGCAGGCCGCCTCCCCGGGCACATGAACGTGTTGCTCGCAGAGGCGAAAGTTCCCTATGACATCGTCATGGAGATGGATGAGATCAACGAAGACTTCGCTGATACGGATGTTGTGCTCGTCATCGGTGCAAACGATACGGTGAATCCGGCTGCTCAGGAGCCAGGCTCGCCGATCGCGGGGATGCCGGTACTGCACGTGTGGGAAGCACGCAATGTGATCGTATTCAAACGCTCCATGGGGAACGCCGGGTACGCGGGCGTACAGAACCCGTTGTTCTTCCGTGAGAATACACAGATGCTGTTGGGGGATGCGAAGAAATCCGTAGAGGAGATCGTGTCCGATCTGTGAATCGATCGATTCGCAAGAGGGAGTGAGCTGGGATTCGCCGGGCTCACTCCCTCTTGCGCAGTGAGCGATATCCAGTGGCATGCTGAGAGCTTTTAGGGGATGATGTGGCTATGACGAATCCGAATGGTCCACAATGGCAAGGCAATTGGCAGGGGGGAAATGCCTGGGGCGGTTCCCAACCAGGCCAGTATCCGCCAGGCTTCAACGGGCAGCCATACCCGAGTCAGCCGTACCCGGGGCAGCCGTATGGCCAACCGCATCCGTATATCTATGGCGAGCCGCGGCCTGGAGCTGGCAGTCTCAGCCCAGATGACGACCGCACCTATGCGATACTGGCCCATATTGCCAGTCCCGTGGGAATGCTGTTTTCGGTGGGCTGGCTCGGCTTCATTGGTCCACTCATCGTATGGTTGCTTTTTAAGGATCGCAGCCCTTATGTGCGCGAGGCCTCGGCGCGGTCATTCAATTTCAGCCTGGGAATGACAATCGCAAGCATCGTCGCATGGATTTGCCTGATCACTGTGATTCTGGCGCCCGTGGCCGCGGTGATCTGGCTTGCCGTTCTGATCATGGAGATCTATTACCCGATCAAGGCCGCGATTCAAGCGTCGCATTACCAGATGGCGCGTTATCCGTTCTCCGTGCGTCTTCTTTCTTAGCGGGCGTCTCACTCTCTGTTGCCAGCCTTTCAATGTGAAGAGTCAGATAGATCTGTTCATCATTGGTCAGGCGGTGGCCTAGGTGAAACTCGAGTAGTGCGCGCACTTTCTCGGAAACCTGGTAGGCACGCGGAAACGAATCGCGCACGCTCTCAACAAAGGCTGCGGGATGTTCGTCGCATTGTTTACCGGAAGCGGCGCGTGCGAAGAAATATCGCAGATGGGTCACGAACCGGGCTGCGTTTATTGAACCGGTTGCGAATGTGTGGCCATAAGCCGATTCGAGTACGTCAAAGATCTGGGTGAAAACTTCCGTCATGGCATAGGTACGTGAAAGGTCACCATCTGTAAATGCAAGCGCGTTGATGAAGTGAAGGCAGATGGCCACTGCCTCGCTATCGTCGATTGGCATGCTGTTGCCGCGAACGGTTTGTACTGCGCGCAGTGCCATTGCGTATTCGCGTGGGAAAAGATTCGAAACTTCTCCTTGCAGAGGATGAGGGGTGCACTGGCCCACTTGGGCACGTTTGACGGCGAAAGACAAGTGATCGGCCAAGGCAACGATAGAGGACTGTCCAAAGGTGACATTCCATGCGCTTTGAGCCATCTCCACAATTGTTTTTGCGAGCTTGATGTATTCGGGTGAGATATCCGTCAAGAAATCGCGAAGGCTTTCGTATTCACTGCGCGTGGCGGGATAGAACCTTTGAACAACGCGGGACTCGTCTATCAGCTGGCCACTAGTACCGTGGAAGCCAATACCGCGGCCAGTGAGAATAACGGGCGCGCCATTTTCCTCGGATAACACAACGTTGTTATTGAGCACGCGAACGATCTTCATGGGATTTCCTCCCTTCTTTTCAAGGCTACCGATCAAAGGAGAGTTCCGGGCCCACAATCATTCGTGAAATGTGGGCCCGGAATGTGCGCTAGGAAAGATCAGCGCCGTTGGTGTGGATCACTTTCTGGTACCAGAAGAAGGAATCCTTCTTGTAACGGGCTAGGTCGCGCAGATCTTCTTCGCCTCGGTTCACGAAGATGAAGCCATAGCGCTTGGAGATCCCCTGATGGGTGGAGATGAGGTCGATGGCAGACCACGGGCTATACCCGAGGACCTCCACGCCGTCGGTAAGCGCTAGCTGAATTTGCTCGATGTGGTCGCGCAGATAGTTGATCCGATAGGGATCGTGGACGGCGCCGTCTGCCTCCAATGAATCGTATGCCCCCAAGCCGTTCTCCGTGACGAGCAGTGGAAGGTGATACCGATCCCAAAGAGCTCGGAACGTATTGCGGAAGCCGACGGGATCCATCTCCCAGCCGAAATCAGTGCGTGGCAGATAGGGATTGTTCTTGCCCAAGAACACATTCTCCTCACCAGCAAACAGTTGCTGATCACTCGATCCGGGGATGGGTTGCCCTTCCGGAAGGGGTTCGGCAACCGTGAGGGACGTGTAATAGTTGAAGGCAATGAAATCGGGGCGAGCTGCCGCAAGAATATCCATATCGCCGTCTTCGATCGAGGGAACGGCACCGATTTCTTCCAAGTAGCGCCAGGCTACGGAATTGTAAATACCCCGCGCTGCCGCATCCACGTAGAACCAGTTGCGAATGGAGTTCACATCGTCGGCGGCTAGCACGTCTTCCGGTTTGCTCGTAGCAGGATAAACGAGCCCAATGTTGGGCGCAGGGCCGATCTTAGCGTTCAGCAACATCTCATGGCAGAGGATCATGGCCTTCGCCTGAGCGAGCATCATGTGGTGATTGGCCTGATAGAGCGCCGATTTGGGGCTACCTGGTTTCACAGTGCCAATCGCTTCACCCACGAGGATCATCATGTTTTGCTCGTTGATGGTCAGCCAGTATTTCACTTTGTTCCCGTACTCGGAGAAGAGAATTCTTGCGTAGCGTTCAAACGCTGCCACGGTGGCGCGGTTTTCCCAGCCTCCCTTGGCATCCAGTGCTGCCGGGAGATCAAAGTGATACATGGTGACGATGGGCTCGATGTGGTGTGCGATCAAGGCGTCGATCAGCCGGTGGTAGAAATCGATCCCCGCCTGGTTGATCTCACCGTCACCATCGGGAATGATGCGCGTCCACGCGATGGAAAAACGGTATGCCGTCAACCCCATCTCCGCAAACAGAGCCACATCGTCTTCCATGCGATGGTAGTGATCAACGCACACGGTGAAGTCAGCGATTCCAGGCTTCGTATGATTGCCAACGTCGATTACTGAAGGGCCCTTTCCATCGTCATTCCAAGCGCCCTCCACCTGGTAGGCAGAAGTGGAACCACTCCAGAGGAAGTGGGGCGGAAATGGGGAGAGTTTCTTGTAGCGCATAGGTTTTCTCCTAGATTTCGACAGTCACGGCGTCGTCACCGGCATTGACCGGCCCATCTGGCCGAGCCGTGACGGAAGCGAGTTTCTTGGTGTTAGTGACGACGGCGATCGTCGTCGGATCGTAGCCTGCAGAGGTGACCTTCTCGAAATCCACTGTGGCCAACGTGTCCCCCTTTGCGACCTTCTGCCCGGCAGTGACGTGTGCGTTGAAACCGTCGCCTTTGAGTGCAACGGTGTCAATACCGATGTGGATGAGTACTTCCACGCCATTATCAGACTTGATTCCGTAGGCGTGGCCAGTGGGGAATGCAGTGACGAGAGTTCCAGAAAGTGGTGCCACAACCGTTGAGGAAGCGGGGATAATTCCGATGCCACTGCCAAGGGCACCGGAGGCAAATACTTTGTCAGCTACTTCGGAAACATCGACGAGTGTTCCGCTGACGGGTGCGCCGAGCGTTTCGATGACGCCGGTCTTAACTGCCGTGTCACTATCTTGCCCGGAGGTGATAACGCTGGAGGCAACGTCTTTACCAGCGCGAGTGGTGTCGTCAGAAGCTGTGGCATCTGGCTTGTCGTTGTCCTTCGTGACGCCAAAGAAGAACGTCAACACGAAAGCCACACCGATTGCTACCAGTACTCCGATGATCTGCATCGAGAAGTTGCCAACGTTCATGTAGGCAGGAAGTGCGAGCAGAGAAGGCATAATGAAGGAGTCCGCTGCTGAGCCACCGATTGCGGCGATAGCCCCTCCTACTGCACCACCAGCTAAACCGAAGTAGAAGGGACTGCGCATGGGAAGGTTGACGCCGTAGATAATCGGTTCGGTAATACCAGCGAGGAAACCAGAAACGACTCCTGGTGCGGCTACTTGGCGGCGAGCCTTCGAACGCGTACGGATGGCGACGGCAAGCGCGGCGGCGGCCTGGGCGACGACGGCCGCAACGAGCGGCCCGAGAAGCAGAGAGTAGCTGACTGTAGCGAGGTCGTTCATCATGATCGGGACGAAGCCCCAGTGCAGACCGAAGATCACGAACACTTGCCACAGGCCGCCCATGATGGCACCGGCGAGCCATGGCGCAATACCGAACATCCACATCACGCTGCTCGAAATCCAGGTGGCGGCAGTGTTGGTGATGGGGCCAACCACGATCAGCGTGAGTGGAACCATGACAAATGCAGACAGAAGCGGCACTGTGAAATTGCGGATTGCCGAAGGGAGCACGCGGCGCAAGAAACGCTCGAGGTAGCCTTGGATCCACACAGCGAAAATGATCGGAATAACAGAGGATGTGTAGCTCATCATCTGTACGGGGATCCCGAAGAACTGAACGGGCTCTCCGGCGTTGTAGAGCTCAATAATGGTGGGGTAGACCATAGCGCCCGCGATGGCAACTGCGGTGAACTGATCTGCCTTGAAACGCTTGGCTGCGGTGATTGCCAAGAAGATGGGCAGGAAGTAGAACACCGCGTCTGCCGTGGCATAAAGAATGACATAGGTGGTGCTTTCCGTGGAAAGCCAATTGAGGTTGGTGGCCAAGGAGATGAATGCCTTCAGCAAGCCAATTCCAGCGAGCGTCCAGAGGAATGGCAGGAAGATTGAAGAGATCATGGCGATGAACTGATCGAAGAGGTTCTTCTTCTCTTCGGAGTCCTCGCCAGCATCCGCCTGGCCGTTGTTCATCCCAGGCAGACGTGTCACTGCCTCGTACACGATTGGCACATCGTTGCCGATCACTACTTGGAATTGCCCGCCGGCTTCAACAACGGAAAGAACTCCGGGGATTGCCTCAACAGTTTTTTTGCTCGCTTTGCTCTTATCCTTCAATGTCAGCCGAAGGCGCGTGGCGCAATGAGTGGCAGTAGCGATGTTGTTGCTGCCTCCGGCTCCGGCGATGATGTCCGCAGCGAGTTGCGGATAATCTGGCTTTGCCATGGATTCCTCCTCGAATCAGGGCTAAGAGACAAAAGGTGGGTTTTAAGATCGGGTTTTTCGTTGCTGTGATCGTGGAAAGTCGCTGTCTTTAGGATCGCGGGCCTTAATACGATTGCTTCCTTGAACTGGCAACAGTTATGTGCATGGGGTGAAGAAACTCAGCCCGCGTGCCCGTACCTGCCCGATCTGCCACCGCCCGTGTCGAAAGAAAGGCACCACACGAGCAGGCACACAACGCTGGTACTGCACCGAATGCCGTTACTCCTTCACCGCACCACGCACAGACCAGCAACGCCTGGCACAGTTCCGCGAATTCATCGACTACGTCACCGACACCCGCCCCCACCGCCACCTCGCCACATCCATACGGACCTGGGACCGCGACCACGCCTGGTGCTGGACAACAAAACCGATCTGGCAACAAACCGGTGAAATCCATGACCAGATCTTCATCGACGGCACCTATATCGCCCACGGCTGGTGCGTGCTCACAGCCGCTACCACCAAAGGAATCATCGACTACCAGCTATGCGATCGTGAATCGAAAGCCTCCTACCAAGCCCTCCTGACACGCATCACCACCAGCGAGCAAGCCATCGACTGGCAAAAGAAACTCGCCGCCTTCCACGACCTCTACGACCCCTGGCTCGCTGAACGCACCTTCAAAGCCGACACCCCACCCGGCGCGGTCCCGGCATTCGCGAAACGGAACAAATCCTGGTGGTACACCCACCACAACACCAGAAGCATCGTCAGATCCCTGGACACACACGTCAAAGACAGCGTCTTATTCACCTATCTCGACCCCGACCTGGAAACCACCAGCAAGCTCCGATCGACCACGAACCCACTCGAAGGCGGCATCAACGCCCCACTGAAGGCCTATCTCCACGCCCACCGCGGCCTGACCGAACAACACATGCTCCGAGCCATGGACTACTACCTGTACTCCCGGTCCCTGAACACCCAGCCCATCACCGACTTCGCAACAAACATCAAACAACCCACACCAATACACGCCAACGGCACTCGCCCAGGCCCAGCCGAAATCGACACCGCCATCAACACGAACGCACCCTGGGAAGACGGCCTCACAATCCGCACAGGATGGATCCGAAACTAACCCCGACACGCCGCCATAAGACCCACGTTTTGTCCTTTAACCCTCGAATCATCTCGCGCTCCGAGCAGATGCTCGGGGGTTTCAGGGCATAAAAAAAGACCCGAGAATCATCACCGTGGGATTTGCCGACGCCGGTAAATCACATACGGAATGTTCTCAGGTCTTGCCTCGAAAGTAACAACCCTGATGGGCTTGCGCCCTTGGAGAAAAGGCTACGATCCTTCGTACCGATGTGTCAAGCACTTCCTAGCAAAAGCGATGACAGGGCATGAAAAACGGAGGGTGGGGCACGATATGCCTGCCACACCCTCCATTGCGAAACGATATGTTACTTGCTCAGCTTGGCAACCTGACGAGCGAGCTTGGACTTGCGGTTAGCAGCTTGGTTTTTATGAATGATTCCCTTAGAAACTGCAACATCCAGCTTGCGGGTGGCAACCTTCAAATGAGCCTCTGCCGCTTCGACATCGCCGGCAGTGATTGCTTCGCGAGTCTTCCGAACGTACGTCTTCAGCTCAGACTTGTAGGCTTGGTTGCGAAGGCGGCGCTTCTCGTTTGTCAGAACGCGTTTCTTCTGCGACTTAATATTTGCCACTTTTACTCTTTCAACTTTTTCACCACTGGGGTGATAGATCTACATGGTCGGCGAGGGGATTGCCATCGGCGGGACTGGGGCAGTGGGGTGCCCGTGGAGTGCCTTTGGCCGGACCTACCACCCGACCAGGTGTGAAGTCCAATGGTTTACTCTACCAGAATGGGCATCAATCTTAGCAACCGCTCCCAGTTCAATGCTGTGACACGTACCTCTGCGTGGGAACTGTACGATGCGGGGTTTGGGCGTCCCACCCGACGAGGGCAAGGAGTGCGTCTAACCGGGGAGTTGTGATAGCAGCATCTGCGTGCCCGAGGACTATCGGTTTGGCGCAGAACGCCACTGAGAATCCCGCTGCATCCATCATCCCTAGGTCGTTCGCGCCGTCTCCCGCGGCGAGGGTCAGCGTGCGCGGAACGCCATAGCGCTCGGCCCATTTAGTGAGAGCTGCTGCCTTGGCAGCCTTGTCAATAATTGGCCCGTACGTTGTTCCGGCCAGATGACCGGCATGGACAGTGAGGCGATTTGCCAGGATTTCATCCACGTTGAGCGGCCGGGCAAAGGTATCAACCACTTCGTGAAATCCTCCCGAAACAAGCCCGAATATCCCGCCGTGGGCGTGGATCGTGGAGACAAGGGATTGCGCCCCATCCGTCAGCCTGATCTGCCGTGCAACGTCTGTGAAGACCGTTTCGCTGATGCCCTTCAGCATTGCGACGCGTTCGCGCAGCGATTCCGCAAAATCGAGTTCGCCCCGCATCGCGCGCGTGGTGACGGCCCGCACTTGCTCCTCAGTGCCCGCTGCAGCGGCGAGCATTTCGATAACTTCTTGCTGAATGAATGTTGAATCGACATCCGTCACGATGAGGCGCGGACCGGATTGCGCAATTGGTCCGCACAGCAAGGCGTTATCCACGTTGAGCGCGATCGCCGGGCCGCGAAGATCTTCGCGCAGTTGCGCGGCAGCGGATTCTGGTACCGCGCGTGGTGCATGCGCAACTGCAAGGCTCAGCGTGTTCAAGCCAGTAACGCGCGGAGACGTTTCCTGGAATGCGCCGAAGGAGGATGCGAAAACGGTGCGGGTGTGCGTGAGAAGCCCTTGGGGAAGAGGATACGGAGCCGCGAGGGAGAACCGGACGGGATCTCCCTCGCGAACAGAAAAGCGGTGGGCCACGCCTACACTGTAACGACGGCGTTCTTGGGAACTACAGTGATCCCACCAGGCGAGACGTGGAAGCCGCGCGCCCTGTCGTATTCTTTGTCCACACCGATTGTTGCACCTTCTTCGATAACCACGCGTTTGTCAATGATGGCTTTCTGGACCTGCGCATTGCGGCCAACGACGACGTCGTCGAACAAGACCGATTCGCGAACGGAAGCCCACGAATTTACGCGCACGCCCGGCGACAACACAGAGAGGATGCACTCGCCACCAGAGATGATCACGCCAGGTGAGACAATCGAATCAAGCGCGTGACCGAGGCGTTCATGGTGCCCGTACACAAATTTTGCCGGTGGAAGGCCCGTGTAGCCAGTGAGCAGCGGCCAACGGCGGTTATACAGATTGAACACGGGCGTCACAGAGATCAGATCCATGTTCGCCTCGTAGAAGGAATCAATCGTTCCGACGTCGCGCCAGTAGTTGCGGTCAACATCCGTGGAACCGGGAACGTCGTTGTAGGTGAAATCGTAGACGCCGCAATTATCGTCGGCCGCGAACTGCGGGACGATATTCCCACCCATGTCATGGTTCGATTCGTCATTGTTCGCGTCTGCGAGCAGCGATTCATACAGGGCATCCGCGTTGAAAACGTAATTGCCCATGGATGCGAGGAACTGATCAGGCGCCTCTGCGAGTCCGAGCCCCTGTGGATCCTGCGGCTTCTCCACAAATCCTGCCACCTTGTGTGGGTTTGCCTTATCCACATCGATCACACCGAATTGCGGCGCGAGTTCGAGCGGCTGGCGAATTCCGGCCACCGTCAGGTCGAAACCGGATTCCACATGCTGTTCCACTATCTGCGAGAAATCCATGCGGTAGATGTTGTCTGCGCCGGTGACGACGACGACGTCGGGACGCTCGTCGTCGAGCACGTTGAGAGACTGGTAGATTGCGTCCGCGGAACCCAGATACCAATTCTTTCCACGGCGCTGTTGCGCTGGCACTGGCGTCACGTAGTTTCCGAGCAAGTTCGACATCTGCCACGTCTGCGAGATGTGACGGTCGAGCGAGTGCGATTTGTACTGCGTGAGCACGATAACTTTGAGGTACCCCGAATTGATAATGTTGGACAGTGAGAAATCAATCAGGCGATAGATGCCGCCAAAGGGTACGGCCGGTTTCGCGCGGTCTTGTGTGAGCGGCATGAGCCGTTTTCCTTCGCCCCCGGCCAGGACGATGGCAAGAACCTTCGGATTTGCTCTCATGTGGTCTAGCTTACATTGTTGCAGCAAGCGATGTGGGACGGAAGGCGCGGTGTCGGCCTGTGACATTCGAGTGGCCGAACGAGATCATGCGAGGATGTGTTTCACGCTACAGTTGAGGAAGCATGAGACACAGGAGGGGCGAAATGCGCGTCGATCTACTCACCCGGGAATACCCGCCTCACGTCTATGGTGGCGCTGGCGTTCACGTAACTGAACTGGCAAAAGTGCTGGCACGTCACGCTGATGTACATGTCCACGCGTTCGATGGAGAGCGATCCAGCGCGGATCGTGCGGAACTGCCGCGCGGGGTGACTGTGCATGGCTACGAGTACCTCAGCGAATTGGAAGGGGCGAATGCGGCTGTCCGAACGCTCGGCGTCGATTTGGCGATGACACCGGATCTGGAGGGCGCTGACATTCTTCACTCCCATACCTGGTACGCGAATATGGCGGGTCACATTGGCAAGCTGCTCTACGGTATTCCCCACGTTGTCTCTGCGCATTCTCTGGAGCCATTGCGTCCATGGAAAAGGGAACAACTGGGAGGAGGCTACAACGTCTCCTCGTGGGTGGAGAAGACGGCGTACGAAGCAGCCGATGGCATTGTGGCGGTATCGCGCGCGATGCGCGACGACATCGTGGCCTGCTATCCGGCAATCGATCCGGCAAAGGTGCGCGTGATCCACAACGGTATTGATCTGGATCAATGGAGAGCTCCACAGTCAGCAGAGGAATGGGATGCTGCGCGTGCATACTTCTCTAGCTACGGCCTCGATCCGGACAAGCCCACGATCGTCTTTGTGGGGCGTATTACACGCCAGAAAGGTGTGCCAGGTTTGGTGCGGGCACTTTCCCAGGTATCCCCCCGCATCCAGGTGATATTGCTGGCGGGTGCTCCGGACACGCCAGAAATCGCGCAGGAGATGCGCACCTTAGTCCACGAATTGCAAGAGCGCCGCGATGGCGTGGTGTGGGTGGAAGATATGTTGCCCCGCGAGCGCATCATTCAACTGGAAGCGTGCTCTACCACCTTCGTGACGCCGTCGATCTACGAGCCTCTTGGAATCGTCAATCTTGAGGCAATGGCAGTGGGCCTTCCCGTTGTGGGCACAGACACGGGGGGCATTCCCGATTGCATCGACGACGGCGTGACGGGCCTGCTGGTACCGATCGAACAGGCTCACGATGGCACAGGAACGCCACTGAATCCCGCGAAGTTCGAAGCGGATCTGGCGGAGTCATTGGAGAAAATCTGCGAGGATCCTCAGCGTGCGAAGGAGATGGGCGCGGCGGGGCGCCGGCGCGTCGAGGAGCAATTCTCTTGGCAATCGATAGCAGTTCAGACAATGGCCTTTTACCAGGATATTATCGACGGGCGCTAGGCTCTAAGTCATGGGTGATGTACTGACATTGAAAGATGTGACGGTCAGCCGTTCTGGCCGTACCATTTTGAACGCCGTGAACTGGGATGTGAACGAAGGCGAGCGGTGGGTGCTGCTCGGCCCAAATGGGGCGGGGAAAACAACCACCATCCAACTCGCCTCGGGGCGAATGTTCCCTTCATCTGGCGAAGTGACGATCATAGGCGAGCGCATGGGCCATGTGGATGTGAATGAACTGCGCCCCCTCGTGGGTGTGGCGTCGTCCGCATTGGATCAGAAAATCCCCGGTGATGAACGCGTGCTCGATGTGGTTCGCACGGCGGCCTATGGCATGTTGGCACGGTGGCGCGAAGTGTACGACGATGAGGACACCGCGCGGGCTATGGAACTCCTGCGGGAATTGGGTGTCAGTGACCTCGCGGAGCGCCAGTTCAGGACAGTTTCATCTGGGGAATCGAAGCGCATTGGGATCGCTCGCGCGCTGATGCCGAACCCTGAGATTCTGATTCTGGACGAACCGACCTCAGGCTTGGACTTGGGGGGAAGGGAATCGCTGCTCGCTACGCTGACGGATCTGGCACAGGCGCCGTATGCGCCAGTGATGATCTTGGTGACACACCACGTTGAAGAGATACCTTCCGGTTTCACCCATGGGCTTTTGCTGCGCGATGGCACGGTTTACGCTGCAGGTCCGATAGACGAGGTCATGACGTCTGAGAATCTCTCCGAGGTATTTGGGATCCCTTTGACGGTGGAGAAGGTGCGCGGGCGTTTTACAGCGCGCGCCTTCTGACGTGGACATCCGCACGCACGTGGCCTAGTGATACAGGAGACATTCCGGGTACGATAAGAACGTTGGAACCCGGAAAGGACTGCTATGGGCTGGCCCCTGTGGCTCATCATCGCTATCGTATGTTTGATTATTGAGACCTTTACTCTCGATTTCACGTTCATCATGCTTGCGGGTGGTGCGCTTGTTACCACTGCTGTAGCGGTGGGAACCGGCAATCTGGCCATTCAAGTAGTCGTGTTTTCTATAGCATCTGTTCTTCTTGTGTTGTTTGCGCGTCCGTGGGCGAAGGAACACATCAACATCAAAGGTTCCTCTATCGGAAACGTTGAGAATCACGTGGGCAAACCGGCACGCACGCTCACCGCAGTTGATTCCCACGCGGGACGAGTCAAGATCGGAGGCGACGTGTGGTCGGCGCGAACCGATGGCGGTGCAATCGAAGCCGGTGCCGACGTCGTCGTCGTCAGAATTGACGGCGCCGTTGCGGTTGTAGCACCTCCGAAGCCGCACGAAAGCGCACCACAGGACTAAACCACGATACGAAGAGATACGCGAAGCTCGGCGGAAGGAAACGAAAATGTCGGACGATTTGGCTGGAAACATCATCATGATCTTGCTGTTGCTTCTGCTTCTTCTGGTGGTTGTCGCGCTCTTCCGTTCCGTTTTCAAAGTGCAGCAGGGTTACACCGTCATAGTGGAGCGGCTTGGCCGATACAACAAAACGTTGCAACCCGGATTGCACTTTCTTATTCCGTTTTTTGATACCGTTCGCCAACGCATCGATATGCGTGAACAGGTGGTGCCATTCCCGCCACAAACGGTGATCACATCGGACAACATCAACGTGTCGATCGATACGGTGATCTACTACCAGGTGACGAATCCGGAAGCTGCAACCTACGAGATCGCCGATCCGATGTCCGGTATCGAACAGCTCGCCGTCACCACCATGCGCAACATTATCGGGACCATGGACATGGAGCAGGCACTAACCGGGCGTGACCAGATCAATGGCCAGCTGCGTGGCGTGCTCGATGAGGCGACAGGGCGGTGGGGAATCCGCGTCTCGCGTGTAGAGCTCAAGGCTATCGATCCGCCGCAGCGTGTCCAGGCTGCAATGGAACAACAGATGAAAGCGGAACGCGATCGGCGCGCCGCGATCTTGACGGCCGAAGGCGTCAAACAATCGGCCATTTTGCAGGCCGAAGGGGAGAAACAATCCGCCATCCTGCGGGCGGAGGGCCAGGCGCAATCAACAATTTTGCGGGCCCAAGGCGAATCGAAGGCGATTTTGCAGCTATTCGATGCGATTCACAAGGGCGATGCCGATCCTAAGTTGCTGGCGTACGAATATATCCGTACTCTGCCGCAAATTGCGAACTCTACCTCGTCGAAGGTCTGGTTGATTCCTTCTGAACTGACCGCCGCAATGAATGCAATTTCCGATGGATTCGAAGGACCGGCGCATCAGCCGCGGGGCGGCCACAGCGAAACAGAGCTTACTGATACGCTCGCGGCCACTTCGTTGCCAGACCTTGAGACCGCGCTTGCTGCGGCGAAGGACGAGGCGGGAAAGGCTTCATCTCAGACTGCGGAATCTGGTACCCAATCGGGGCTGCCATTCGATCCGCAGGCAGAGGTGGGACAACGCCCAAATCAACCAGAAGCATAAGATAGGTGTGCCCCACGGGCATCACTAATCGCATCAATCCATCTGAGGAAATACTTCTGTTTGTCACAATATCGGATCTAGACGTCCCTGAACTTGCCGACTATGTGCATCTGACCGACGTGGCGTTGCGGCGCACGCTGGAAGTAGAGCGGGGGCTCTACATGGCTGAATCCACCAAGGTAATCATGCGCGCCATTCAGGCCGGGCACACTCCGCGGTCCTTCCTGACTGCGCCACGGTGGTTACCGGACCTCGAACCGTGGATCGAACGCGCGTGCGGAGCTGCAGACGGGGGCGATATCCCTGTGTTTGTGGCAGATGAGGAGCTGTTGCGGCGCATCACGGGATTCCGCTTGCACAGAGGAGCGCTGGCGGCAATGAATCGGCCCGAGTTACCGGATCCGATTGCGCTCCTCCGCCAGGCGCGAGGCGGTACCGGAGCGCGGCGTATCGTCATTCTGGAGGACCTGGTAGACCACACAAATGTGGGTGCGATTTTCCGTTCTGCGGCGGCGCTGGGTGTCGATGCTGTGCTCGTGACGGAGCACTGCGCCGATCCACTGTATCGGCGCTCTGTGCGCGTCTCGATGGGCACGGTGTTCCAAGTGCCATGGACTCGAATTACCCAGTGGCCGTCGTCGATCGAACAGCTGCGCGCAGAAGGTTTCGTGACGGCGGCATTGGCGCTGACACACGATGCGATCCCGTTGGACACGTTTTCGCACTCCGCCGTGTGCACGGCGTCAGATTCTAAAATTGCGGTGGTGATGGGCACGGAAGGAGACGGTTTAGCGCGCAGGACAATCGCGGCGGCGGATTATTCGGTGATCATTCCGATGGCGGGAGATGTGGATTCGCTCAATGTGGCCGCGGCAAGTGCCGTTGCGTGCTGGGAACTGCGACTGCCTGATGATCGCACTGAATGAACGTGCGGGGTATACCCGGTGGTGTTGAGTGGTATTCCCGGTCAATCTGGGGGTATGGCAGAATCATCGCCCGTAGAGCGTCAACTCGCTGTTCTCTTTGCCCGCACGATCCGGAAGCGGAGGCTCGAATTGGGACTTTCACAAGAGGAAGTTGCGATTCGAGCTGGGCTCGATCGAAATCATTACCAGCTGATGGAATCGGCGCGCTCTGATCGAAAAACCAATAAAGCGGTCAACCCGCGGCTCTACACTATCGTGCGCCTCGCTGACGCATTAGAAATGCCGGTGGACGATTTGGTCAAGAACATGTCGCTAGGATATGAAATCATGCGGAAAAACGGCGTGACGTTAGGGGATCCGTGGAACTTGCCGCCGCGTTCTGCATGAGGTGCTGCCAGGAGCGCGGGTCTCTAGGAGAACACTGCTGCTCCGGAGAAATCGTTTTGGCGCCATGCCTCGTACACAGCGATAGAAGCCGAGTTTGTTAAATTGAGTGAACGAAGATACGGCATCATGGGGATACGCACAGCCTGAGTGACGGCGGGATGGGCCAGAATGTGCACGGGAAGCCCCGTGGGTTCGGGCCCAAACAACAGCACGTCACCGGGTTTGTATGCAACCTTTGCGAAGTTGTTCCCGGTGTGTCCTGTGAAGGCGAATATGCGAGCGCCGTTCATCGTGTCCACAAACGCATCGAAGGAAGGATGGATCTGCACATCGGCTAAGTCGTGGTAGTCCAGCCCCGCACGTTTGAGATGGACGTCGGAAAAGTCGAATCCGAGGGGCTCGATCAGATGCAGTGTGGATCCAGTGCAGGCGGCGAGGCGGATAGCCGCACCAGTATTTCCGGGGATGCGCGGTTCAAAAAAGACAATGTGGAACACCCATCCATAGTAGCCGAGAAGCGGGGATAGAAATTCGTCCGCAGCCAGCCCTAAGCTAGTAGTCGAATATATATTCGAATGTCGGGAGGGGTGATGGACCGTTTAGCTACTGCGCGCGCAGCACTCGCCCGCGCGGAAGAAAACGTGGGTTTAGCGGTGCAACGCGGCCTCCTCCCAGTGAAGGATCACGCGGCATCTCCATTCCAGGGCGCAACAGATAGCTGGCAGAAAGGGCGCACCGCGGCTTTTAGCCCGGCGGCTTCATGGGAGGTGCCTCCCGCCCTTCGGGATTTATTCCCGGGAGGGCTGGTACGTGGAGCAACGTACGGAGTATCAGGGAGCCCTCTGCTAGTTCTTTTGCTCGCGGGAATAGCGAGTAGCCATGGTGCCTGGACTGCCTTTATGGGGTTTTCCGATATCGGGTGGAATGTCGCAGAACTCGTAGGAGTGAATATCGCGCATACGGTGATAATTCCCTCAAACCAGCACATAACGGCTTCGGCTGTGGCCGCTGCGATTGAAGGTTTCGACGTCGTCGTGCTCAACGCTGGCGTTCTCCTTGACGTACGGGAACGGAGGCTCCTAGCGCGGCGTGCGCTTTCTCACGGAACGCTCGTGATCGCTCAAGGATGGGAAACACGCGAGCGCGTTATCGGAGTACCGCTGAGCGTGGAAGGCATGAGCCGGGGGAGGGGCCACATCACAGCGATCCGCATGGGGATAGAACGGCCGGGCCGCCGGCATCTCCTCGTGCGAATAACGGCGCGTGGCTGGGAGGCGGAAGAAGGCATGCACGTGGTCCCCGATACACGCTTCTACGAACAGCGAGCTCATACGATCGAACACGCGCAGGTAGTGCCATGAGGCAGGGCGCTATATGGATTCCGGATTGGCCTACGGTTGCCGCCGAACGCGCCGGCGACGCACCCCCAGGCGCGCCCATAGTTATCGCAGGGGGAGGCGAAGTTCTTTCCGCGAATGCATGGGCGCGTCGCGCCGGCATCTGTGAAGGCATGAAGCGCCGTACGGCACATCACCTGTGCCCCGACGCCGTATTCCTTCCCCCGAATCCCGAACGCGATGCGCGATATTTCGAACCGGTACTGCACGCTATTGATTACCACATTGCACAGGTAACAATACGTGAACCAGGAAGCGCCATCTTTTTGGCTCGCGGTCCGTTGCGGGTTGTTTCTTCGGCGGAAGATCTGGCCGACGCCCTCGTCGGCGACATAGCAGATATTGCAGAGACTGAGGCGAATGTAGGATTCGCTGACGGCACCCTTGCCACTATCCTCGCAGCGAGAGAAAACACAATCGTTCCAGAAGGCGAAAGCGCACATTACCTCGCTTTTCGCAGTACAGATACGCTGTTGCTGGGTGGTGCCACTCCAGGGCAGCGTATTCGTATTATGCGTTGCGTCGAATTGTGTTCACGTTTGGGCATACGAACAATCGGCGATGTTGTCGCATTAGGGCTAACCGCGTTGACTACGCGATTTGGAGAAACGGGAGCACTCATATGGCAGCTCGCATCCGGAGAAGATGTGAGGACTGCGCCGCGCACACCACGCGCACGCGCGGTAAGTAATGCGCACACATTCGAACCGCCGATCGAAAGCATTGATCGCGTCACTTTCGCCGCAAAGGAAGCGGCACATAGCCTCGCAGAAGAAATGGCGGCTCTCGGAAGCAATGGAGGAACGCTGCACATTACCGCGTTTATGGAGGACGGGCAGCAATTTTCTCGCTCGTGGTCCATCGAAGGCGGAAACGAGAAAGACATCGTTGACCGCACTCGGTGGCAGTTGGGAGCCTGGATCGCAGCGTCAGAGGAACGCAGCGGTATCGTTCGCCTCCAGCTAGAAATTGACGATCTCATTGTGCTTGGAGAACGTCCGGTTCCGTTGTGGGGAGGGAAAAAAGCCAATGCTGAACAGGCTTCTCGCTCCGCTTCATGCATACAGAGCCTGATAGGAGAAACAGAAGTACGGAGAATCTGCCGCAGAGGGGGCCGGATCCCGCATGAATGGTATACGAACTACGTGTGGGGAGAAAGCCCTAGCACCAAAGACGCCACCCAGCTTCCTTGGCCTGGGGCGATTCCACCTCCCGGGCCCGCATTGCTTCACGCAACGCCCCGCCCCATCTCTCTCATCGGGAAATGCGGGCATCTGCTTGGAGTGCGCGGCGATGGCTGCCTGACATGCACGCATGCCTGCATGCGCGTGGCGCCAGCTCTCATGGCGCCAGAACAGTGTGCTACCAGAAGCGGAGAGAAGGTTTCGGCCAGCGGAACGAAGGTGCACGATGGCGTGGCTGGCGCTGATTCGATCATCACGAATTTTGCAGGTCCGTGGGTTGTAGAAGAACACTGGTGGGATAAGCCTGTGCGGCGTGCCTATCTCCAAGTCGCCTTCGGAAACTCAGCTGCTCTTGTGTATTGCGAACACGGCCAGTGGTTTGAGGAGGGACAGTATGTCTAGCACTAACTCTGCACGTCATACAGTGCCGTATGCGGAACTTCATGTGCATTCGGCCTATAGCTTTCTCGACGGAGCGTCTCTCCCGGAAGAACTGGTCAGCCGCGCATGCGAATTGGAACTGACCGCCCTTGCAATCACTGATCACGGTGGTTTTCCTGGGGCCATGCAGATGGCGACGGCGGCGCGGGAAGTGGGGATGCCTACTGTGATTGGCACAGAACTGACACTCGACAGCACGGGGGAACGCGAAGGGATACCAGATCCGGAGGGAAACCACCTCGTCCTCTTGGCCCGTGGCAAAGAGGGCTACTCTGCTCTCTCTCACGCCATCGGCGCGGCGATGATTGCAAGTGGCGTGAAAAATCAGGCGTGTTACACGCTTGAAGAACTTGGTGACATAAGCAAAGGACGCTGGGTGGCACTCACGGGCTGCCGCAAGGGCGCGGTACGCCGCGCGCTAGAAAAAGAACCACGGTGGGGTATCGCCGCTGCCCGCAGAGAAGTCGATCGGCTTGTCGCGGCTTTTGGACGCGATAATGTTGCCGTAGAGCTCACGATTACGGGAGATCCTCTTGATAGGGAGCGCTGCGAGATACTTTCCGGAATTGCCCGCGCTGCACAAGTTCGGGCCATCGCCACTGGCAATGTTCACTATGCGCGTCCAGCAGATCGCCCTGTTGCTGATGTGCTTGCAGCCACGCGAGCGCATCGGACGCTCAACCACATTGATCCCTATCTTCCTGCATCCGGAAACTATTTGCGCAGTGGGCAACAGATGGCGGATCTCCACGCAGATAATCCACGTGCCGTACGTGCAGCCGCCGAATTAGGGGAAGAATGCGCCTTTGACATGGCGCTCGTCGCGCCTCAGCTGCCGCCCTTCCCGGTGCCCAGTGGATATACAGAAGCCACGTGGTTACGTGCGCTCACGGAGCGGCGCGCACGCGAAAGATACGGTAGTAGAGAAGAAAACCCCCACGCGTGGGCTGTGATCGATCATGAGCTCGACGTCATTATTGAGCTCGATTTTCCAGGATATTTCTTAATCGTGGAAGAGATCGTGTCCTTTTGTTCTTCGCACGGCATATGGTGCCAGGGGCGGGGATCTGCGGCGAACTCCGCTGTCTGCTACGCATTGGGTATCACCCCGGTAGATGCGGTGCGCCACTCTATGCTGTTTGAACGCTTTCTTTCTCCTGAACGTGTAGGGCCGCCGGATATTGACATCGATATCGAATCTGGTAGAAGAGAAGAAGTCGTCCAACACGTGTATGCACGTTACGGAAGAACGTATGCTGCACAAGTGGCGAATGCGATCACATATCGGCCGCGCTCTGCTATCCGTGACGCTGCGCGGGCGCTTGGGTATGACAGCGGCCAGGCCGATCGGTGGGCGACAAGCGTGGAACACACAGTGCCACGGAAGAAAGGGCGCACATCGGACCCAACGAAGGAACGGCGCTATGCCGAAGAAGCTGCATATGAGCGTTCCGCTTCATTTTCCGCGCGCTGGGATACGCGAGGTGTCCCCTCCGATGTGGCCACTATAGCGTCGCGCATGCAAAGACTCCCACGGCATCTGGGGATTCACTCCGGTGGAATGGTGTTATGCGATAGACCCGTGATCGATGTATGCCCAGTGAGTTGGGCCAGTAAACCTGGCCGTACAGTGCTGCAATGGGACAAAGATGACTGCGCAGAAGCCGGCCTGGTCAAATTCGATCTTCTCGGTTTAGGCATGCTAACAGCGCTGCGCATCTCCTTCACAGCGCTCAACGAACGCGGAATTGTAGGAGAACGCGGAAAGCCGTTAGGACTTCACAACCTTCCCCAAGAAGATCCGCGTGTGTACCGCCTACTTCAAGCTGCAGATACTGTGGGCGTATTCCAAGTGGAATCCCGCGCCCAGATGGCCACGCTTCCCAGTCTCCGCCCGCACGAATTTTACGACATCGTGATTGAAGTTGCGCTCATTCGGCCAGGCCCTATTCAAGGCCAATCCGTCAACCCCTTTCTTCGCAGGAAGAATGGATTGGAAAAGGTTGAATACCTCCATCCTCTTGTACGCCCTGCGTTGGAGAAAACGTTAGGGGTACCGCTTTTCCAAGAGCAACTTATGCGCATCGCGATGGATGCGGCCGGATTTAGCCCCGCCCAGGCAGATAGGTTGCGTAAGGCGATGGGTGCGAAACGGTCACACGAACGTATAGATGCCTTGCGTACGGAGCTTTTCGAAGGCATGGCACAGAATGGAATACCGCAGGATAAGGCGGAGAAAATCTTCGAGCAGTTGCATGCCTTTGCAGAATTTGGCTTCCCTGAATCGCACGCTTTTTCGTTCGCGTATTTGGTATACGCATCTGCATGGCTCAAAGTGCATTATCCGGAAGAATTCTATGCGGGCCTGCTTGCGGCCCAACCTATGGGATTCTATTCACCCCAGAGTCTTGTGGCGGATGCCCGGCGCCACGGTGTACTTGTTCTTCCACCCGATGTCACGGTCTCGGACGAGGATGCGCGCGCCCTCGACGCCCCACAACGGCTGCTCACCCCGCATCCACTTGTCGATGTCAACCCACATAGGGCCGTGCAGTTAGGTTTGATGTCAGTCAAGGGGATAGGGAAAGCCGGTTCGCGTATTATCGCAGCAAGAAATGAACACCCATTCGCGAATGTCGCAGACGTGGCCTACCGTGCTCATCTATCTCAAGAAGAAATCGAAGCACTCGCTGCAGCTGGTGCGTTTGAATCACTGGGGATGAACCGCAGAAAAGGGATGTGGGTAGCGGCCTCGCTCGCGGATCGCACGAAGGTACTTGCGGCGCCGTCGCCGGGTATTTCGTGGTACCAACCCACGATTCCAGGAACGGAAACGCAAGGCGATGTCCCCGCGCTTCCTGTTTTGACGGATGCAGAAGAAACTGATCTTGAAATTCGATCAACGGGTGTTTCCACCGCGGGATACCCTACCGAATTCGTACGCCCTCAGCTCAATGAGAGGGGCGTCACTCGTATTGCTGATCTCGCGGAAGCAAAAGAAGGTATACGCATGAAGGTGGCCGGAATCGTGACGCACCGCCAGCGTCCCCACACCGCAAAAGGAGTCACTTTTTTGTCTCTCGAAGATGAGACGGGACTGCTCAACGTGGTGTGTTCACACGGATTATGGCAACGCTATCGTACGATCGCACGCCGCAGTTCGGCGCTCATCGTACGCGGTATGGTGGAACGTGGTGATGGTGCGATGAACTTTGTTGCTGATGCGCTAGCTGTACTGCCGTTGCATGTCTCTCTTCCATCACGCGACTTTCGGTAGAAGACGCGCAGATGATCAAGCCGATAGAATCGCGAGCAACGAAAGGACGAAATGGCGAAACTGAACTTCATGGGATTCCTCAAAGTCGCGGCGAAGGCAGGCCCCGTAGTCTATGCGCTGGCGCGCCAGCTCGCACCTCAAATTCAACGAATGATAGCGGAGAATCCCGAAGCGTACTCAGCCTTATTTGGGCGATTTCGCACTGTCTTGGGAGTAAAGGGCGGTGCCAAACAGCAAGGGCTCACGCAACGCTGCGTCGTCTTACGAGACCAGGTCACCTACCTTTACGCATCGGCAAATAATGCCGAGGTCGCAAAGAAAACAGTCGCATGGCGCAACGAACTTGAGGCTCTTGAACGGGCCATACCGGTACTCAACGCGATGAGCCGCCGTAAAAAAGTGATGGAGAAACGCCAAATTGAAAAACGCCTCGATATCCTTTCCTCGGAAATTCTCGCTGCGAGCTTAGTGGACACCGTAGAGGATGCGGATATAGTCTCCGATCCATCTGACGGCGGGCAGTACACCGCATCGGAGGATGGGCAGTACACCGCAGACCACTGACGATTGCGGCACGTATCGTACCGCTGGCGTAACGATTCTCAGGTAATTTTCAGTGAGACACGCGCCAAACCGGCAGAAGCACCCACGAGCGACGTGACTATCTGCTATGGTCCGATTCATGACTCATCCAGGAAAAGAAGCTGCTCTTGCAAAGATGCATACAGCAGGCATCAGCAATGCGGCATGTGAGGCATTCGCACGCGAGTTCGATCGTTATGCCTCTGGAGAGAGCGCATTACTACCTGAAAAGGACATTGAGCCCATCACGCGCATCACTTCGTTTTCCGATCTTCCCACAATGGCACCGGAGGCGGCCGAAGCCGCAGTGCTCAACCAGGTGGCAGTACTCCGCCTCAACGGAGGAATCGGCACGACGATGGGGTTGACGACCACCAAGTCGCTGATACCTGCTCACGGCGGCCTGAGCTTCATACAGATTATCGTGAAACAGCTGGATTCTCTTCGCACACAGTGGAATGCGCGCCTCCCCCTGATCCTTCTCAATTCGCTCGCAACAGAGAAAGAAACGCTTACAGCACTACCGGATGGCACCGCGATATCACTACTCCAGGGAGTGGTGCCGCGGTTGCTCGCAGATTCTCTTTACCCGGTGAGCTGGCCTGCAGATCCACGCGCCGAATGGGCTCCGCCAGGGCATGGCGATCTCTATGGTGTGCTCGCTCGCACCGGCCTGCTTGACCGGCTGATTGAGGAGGGCTACCGCTACCTTTTCGTGGCAAATGCGGATAACTTGGGCGCATCACCGGATCCGGAGATCGCGGCATGGTTCGCGCAAACCGGCGCGGATTTTGCCGCCGAAGTAGTGCGCCGCGGTCCGATGGACAAAAAAGGTGGCCATTTTGCGCGCCGCCGGCCAGATGGCCACGTCGTTTTACGCGAAACGGCGCAGACCCCGCCCAATGAGATCGCATATTTCCAGGATTACCACCGCCACCCCTTTGCGAACACCAACAATCTGTGGCTCAACCTTTCCAGTCTGAAGAAGATCATGGGGCAGGATGGCTATCTGAGCCTGCCGCTCATTGCCAACCATAAGAAGGTAGCCGGACCGGGCTCCCCGGAAGTCGTCCAATTAGAATCGGCCATGGGAACCGCGATCGCAGTGTTTCCCACCTCCGAACTCCTCGCAGTGGATAGATCACGTTTCATCCCGGTCAAGAACACGTCCGACTTACTGCTCTTGCGATCCGACGCATTTGAGCTTGACAAAAACTCGCGGCTTATCGATTGCACCGCACAACGCCCGGTGGTTTCGCTCGATCCGCGCTACTTCGGTATCTACTCCGAGTTCGAAAGACGTGTACCCGTCACCCCGTCACTGCGCGAGGCTACAAGTTTCACTGTGCGTGGCGACGTCGTCGTCCCACCGAATTACGTAGCCCGGGGCGACGCCGTCATCGAATAACAGGAACCGGCATGGCAGTGCGGCTACGGCACGCACCTCTTAGATACCGAGCACACGGCGAATATCGGGACGGAAATAATTCGGTCCTTTGAGGACTTTTCCATCTGGGCGATAGATCGGTTTGCCATCAGCTCCCAGCTTGGACAAATTCGACGCTTGAATTTCTGCCAGCACATCGCGCATTGGAATCCCCAGCTCAAGTGCCATTCCGTAGATAACGTACACAAGATCGCCAAGTGCATCGGCAACTTCCACGGTGTCGCGCGAATGATCGTCTTGTGCAACAGCGTTCCGATACGCTTCTTCGATCGTCGCACGCGCCTGCGCACCGAAAGTCGCACCCACGAGCTCAGAGAATTCCTCGGCCACCAGGCGCATGCGCATGAAGACGCGCTCACGATCTGCGTTGGGCGTATCGGTTTGGATAGGCAGTCCGTATGTCCTGTGAAATGCGCGCACCAGCTGTTCTGGATCCCGAGAATCGCCCAGTGCAGGATGCCTCTCTGACGGGCCAAACCATGCATGCTGCGGTTCGCGCGGATCATCCGGAAGGATTGTGCCTACCAATGAATCAACAGCTCGGCCCTTGTTAAGTAACGATTTGCGGATACGCCCTTCGAAGGTGAAACCCGCGCGCCACGCGACCTTCGCAGACGGCCAGTTCGGTTCGCCGTCGTGCACCTCGCAGCGCCACACAATCGATTCCACGTGCAACTGGCGGAAACCGAAATCGAGCACGGCTTGAACGGCCTCAGACATGTACCCCCGGCCGCGGCCTGCGGGAACCATCCAATACCCGATCTCCGCAATCGGCGAATCTGGTCCGCGCCGTTCCAAACTGATCATGCCCAGGAGTGGTTTCGGTTCGCAGTCATCGGAGCACGCCTCTCGAATCGCCCATGTAGGAGAGCCATTGCGCCATCCTTGCGGGACGCGATCTGCCACGAACTCAGCAGCGTCCGCTTCCGTATACGGTACAGGTATTGTGGTCCATTCCTGGATTTGCGGATCCTGGCACGCTGCCGTGATTTCCGCGATATCCGCGCGAGTGGGCGGCACGAGGAATAAGCGAGGCGTGGAAAGGTCGATCGGTAACATAGTCTCTTCCTTAGAGCTCGCGGGCCTTCGCTGCCAATTCCGCATTCGACGGTTCAACAAGGAAAGTGCCATCCGGGAACTGGATTACCGGAATATGCTTTTGGCCGCTGATAGCGTAGGCCTGAGCTGCGGCTGCAGGGTCTGCAACGAGATCATGATACGTGAATGGAATATTCAAACTGTTGAGCACCTTCTGTGCCCTTCTGCAGTCCGAGCACCAATCGGCACCATAGAATTCGATCGTCTTGTCAGTCCCCATTGTGCGATCCTTTCGTTCCAGCTAGACCACTATGGTAGCCATGATTCGAGCACGGGGTGGCGATTCGGACGGGGTGGCGATTCGGATTAGGCGCGCGTTGCGGTGCCGTGTCCCCGCGTGGCGGCGCCGGTGCTTTTCCTAGCTGAAACGCGGCCCAGGTGGCACGGCCTCCAGGGCTTTTACCCCTTCTGACTAGAAAAAGCAACGTGTTTCTGACTAGAAAAAACATCGTGGCTGGGTGTATCGCCCAGATGGCGATCTTCTAACTTGTACACGTGCTCTAACCCGTACACGCGAAAATGCCGGGACATCGTAGAGATATCCCGGCTACACACATTCGTGCGCGGAGGGGGACTTGAACCCCCACCCTCGTATAAATGAGGACTAGCACCTCAAGCTAGCGCGTCTGCCTATTCCGCCACCCGCGCAGGTGAACTGGACAACGGATAAGACTTTAGCACGCAGATCGAGCACTGAGCAAAACCACTGCAACACGCTCCAGATACGGCGAGCCAAGCGGTGGAGCCGCAGCCAGGAATGCGGCGTGCGGCTCGAAGCAGAGATCATAGTGGAAGGCCTTCTTAGGCGAGCGAGGGGGGACCTTTTTCAGCTAGAACGAGAAGCTCAAGCGGGATAGGCTGTGCGTATGGCTACTGATCCGCGTTTGGCACTTGTTCGGCTCGTCGATGCACTCGAATCATTCCACGAAGTTGCGGTAAGCGCTGAGGATCCTGAATCCGCTGCAGTGCTCACTGCTACTGACAGGCTCGCAGACGCGTATACCGTGTACGACGACGTTATGTTCACCCAATTTGGTGTGGAGTTGCCGTTCGATGTTTACGACGACGTCGGCGATGCGGACTCCGACGACGTCGACGATGCGGACTTCGATGACGACGAGGATGACGACGGCGACATTCAGGATATTGACGAGCCGCTTTTTGACTAGCTGACGCTTATCGGCCGACCGGAGAATTATTCGCTGACGTCGTCGAGTGCGTCGATAACGGGCCGCGGCAGATCTGTGCTCATTGCACCGCTGAGAAGCGCTGTGAGTTGCGCGGCCGTGCGGGCGCCTACCAGTACAGAGGATATGGCGGGCCGTGCGAGCGCCCAGGCGATTGCAACATCAGATGCTGCAATCGCCAGCCCGTCAGCGGCGCGGGCAACGGCTTCTACGATTCGCCGCGCTCGTTCGTCTAGATAGGGTTCCACAAAGGATGCGAGATGCTCGGAAGCTGCCCGCGACGTCGGGGGAATTGAATGCCGGTACTTGCCCGTCAAGACTCCGCGACCAAGTGGTGATGTAGCGAACACACCGAGTCCGCCGTAGTTGGCCATGGGAAGGTATTCGCGTTCGCAGTGGCGATTGACGAGGGAGTATTCGGTTTCTAGGGCCGTCAGCGCGGGTAGCGCCCGATCGCGCAAGAATTGTTGGATCGCTGCCGCACGCCATGCGGGATATGCTTGTAAGCCGATGTAGCGGACTTTGCCAGATTCAACCAGCGCGCCGAGCGTGCGCGCGGTCTCTTCGTCCGGCGTCACCGGATCTGGGGCTGCCACGACGAGTACGTCGATGTAAGGTGTTCCGAGCCGTTCCAACGAGGCAGCGACCGAATCGAGAATGCTGCCGCGACCTGCGCCAAAGCGGGCGTGGGCGCCGCGTCCAATGAAACCAGCACGGGTACAGATGACGACGTCCGAGCGGGAGATCGTACCATTCAGAAAAGTCCCAATGAGCGATTCGGCGGCGCCATTGCCGAATGCGGGGGAGGTATCGAGCAGATTTCCCCCTGCCTCGAGGAGAATACGCAGCTGTTGTGCGGCTTGATCGCTGTCTGTGTCGCGGCCCCACGTGAGTGTTCCGAGCCCGATTTCACCGACGACGAGGCCACTGCGGCCGACTGTGCGTTCCCTCATAATGCAGAGCCTAATGCAGTTTGCGCGGTGAGTCCCGCTAGGCTAACGCCGTGAGCATTTTCGAAGCAGCTATCTTGGGCCTGATCCAGGGATTGACGGAGTTCTTGCCGATTTCTTCTTCGGCCCACCTGCGCATTGCAGGTGATCTGGCAGGCTGGGGAGACCCTGGCGCCGCATTCACCGCTATCATCCAAATTGGTACGGAGCTGGCGGTTCTGGTGTATTTCTGGAATGACATCGTCCGGATCATTTCGAAGTGGTTCCACGCCTTGCCCTTCCACTGGAAGCATCCGGTGCCACAGGATGATCCGGATGTGCGGATGGGATGGATCGTCATTATCGCAACGATCCCGATCGGTGTGCTGGGGCTGTTGTTCCAGGACACAATCGAAACGAGTCTGCGGAACTTGTACATTACGGCTTTCGTGTTGGCGGCGTTTGGCATCCTATTGGGCGTGGTGGACCACTACGCGCGGCGGGAACGTTCGCTTGAACAGATGACATTGCGCGACGGGCTCATCGTTGGGCTTGGCCAGGCGCTTGCGCTGATTCCAGGGGTGTCGCGTTCCGGCGGTACGATCACGACGGCGCGGCTACTGGGCTACGATCGCGACGCCGCCGCCCGCGCATCGTTTCTGCTGGCTATTCCGGCGGTTTTGGCCTCCGGTTTTTTCCAGCTTTTCAAGACGGCAGGCAACGGCACGTTGGATGTGGCGCCGACGCTCGTCGCCGCGGTTATCGCGTTCGCAGTGGGCTATGTGGTGATCGTCTGGTTCCTCAAGCTGATTACCACGAAGTCGTTTATGCCGTTCGTAATTTACCGCGTCATTTTGGCAGCATGTGTGGTGATATTGCTGGCTACAGGCGCGCTTCACGTCTTTTAGAGGTTTTATAGACAGTGCACGATTCGGAGAATTTCACGGCCGGCGTTGGTAGCCTCCCGTCAGCCTTGCTATTCGATATGGATGGCACATTGGTGGATTCGGAACCGTACTGGTCGCTTGCCGAGGAGCGCGTTCTGCCGGGTTTTGGCGTTCCGTGGACTCCTCAGCTGGGCTTGACGTCGATCGGCGTGCCGCTGGGGGTGTGGACTGCCGGCCTATTTGCACGCTATGGCTGCCAGGGGGATCCCCGCGAAGCGTCGGTGCAGATCGAAGAGGAAATGGTCCGCATCTTTGCGGAACGTGGCGTGATGTGGCGCCCGGGTGCTGTTGAGCTCATGGAGTTAGCGGTGCGGTTGAACATACCTTCCGCGATAGTTACGGCCACACATTCGCGCATCGTGGAAGCGATTCGTGTTGCGGCTCCGCCCGGGGCACTCAGCATAATGGTGGCCGGCGATATGGTGCGCGAAGGCAAACCTTCGCCTGAAGGGTATCTGCGGGCGGCGAGCATCGCGGGCGTCGCGCCACAGCGCTGTGTAGCGTTCGAGGATTCTGAGACGGGAGTGCAAGCTGCGCTCGCATCTGGTGCGGTGACGGTGTGGGTCCCATTCCTGGTGGATTTCTCCGTCCCACGCGGAGTGAAGATCGTGAGATCCTTGCGTGAGCTCAACGAGGACGGCTTGCGCCAGCTGCTTGCCTAGCCATGTCAGGCGTGCGCGGTGCGGAGCTTTTCGATACCAGCGGCGTCGATATCTGGCGTTTCGCCGCCGAATTCTGGGCAATAACGCTGAAAGGCGCACCAAGAACACAACGGGCCGCGTTTTGTTTCAAAGGCACCAGAATCCAGGCGTTCTTCAATTGCCGACCAGATCGAATCGAGTTCCATTGCAATCGAGTCGACATCGGCTGCGACCGGATCGTATGTGAGAGTCCGCCCATCTTTGAGGTAGAGCAACTGGGTGCGCAGTGGAAGGGTCCCCTCGACCAAAAAGAGCGCCGCAGCATAGAACCGCATTTGGAATAGTGCGCTTTCTTGGAATCGAGGCGTGGGCGATTTTCCCGTCTTGTAGTCGATAACTCGGATGGCGCCGCTTGGCGAAACGTCGATGCGGTCCACTATTCCCCGGATGTGAAGCCCGGAAGGCAGCGTGGCATTGACGAAGCGTTCGCGTGCGCGTGGTTGTAGATTCTGCGGGTTCTCCAGCTGAAAGTATGTGGCCAGGAGTGGCCTGGCGGAGGCGAACCACTCCTCAAACTCTGCTTCATCAGCGAAAAGTGCGGCGTCCGCCGGGTGTTTCGCAACGTGATCGTGCCAGCGTGGTTCCAGCAGCTCTTGCGCCGCGGCGTTGGTGCGTTCTTCGCGTGGCAAGTCGAAAAGATGCTCGAGTACCGAGTGAACCAGGGTTCCTCGCAACGCTTCGAGAGATGGCGGCTCCGGGAGAGCATCAATGACCCGCAGCCGAAACATGAGCGGGCATTGACGGAAGTCTTTGGCGCGCGAGGGTGATAATGCTGCATGATGGGCCATAGCTTCAGTCTAACCCGGGGCTGAGCCTGGGGAATTTGGTGCCCTGTTTGGCGTGTGGATAAGGTGTGCCTCATGGGTGACATGGGAAATCGGAGGCGCGGACCATTTCGTGCGGGTGAACGCGTGCAATTGACCGATCCGAAGGGCCGGCAGTACACGATTTCGTTGACGAAGGATGGTTATTTTCAGTCGACACGCGGAAACTTCCGCCACAGCGCGCTGATCGGAAAAGAAGAGGGCACGGTGTTGACCACCGATGACGGCCGCCAGTTCTTGGCTTTACGTCCATTGATCTCGGATTATGTGCTGTCGATGCCTCGCGGCGCTACAGTGATCTATCCCAAAGATGCGGCTCAGATTGTGCACGTTGCAGATGTATTCCCGGGTGCCCGCGTTTTTGAAGCCGGTCTGGGCTCGGGCGCACTGACTTTGGCGCTATTGAAGGCAACTGGGAGCGAAGGCCATGTCCTTTCTGCCGAGCTGCGGCCTGAATTCGCGGAAATTGCTGAGGGCAATGTGCGTTCGTGGTATGGGGAAGATCTGCCGCCGTGGGATGTGACGATCGGCGAGGCCTCGCAGGTGCTTGACGGTCTCAGAGCAGGATCGTTGGACCACATGATTCTGGACATGCTCAAGCCGTGGGAGATCATTGCTGCAGCCGCGCGCGCGTTGCGACCGGGAGGGGTGATTCTGGCCTACGTGGCGACGACGACGCAGTTGTCACGTTTCGTTGAGGAGTTGCGCGCTTCTAGCTTATACACGGAGCCGCAGGCATCGGAGACGCTGGTACGGACGTGGCATCTCGAGGGGCTGGCTGTGAGGCCGGACCACCGTATGGTGGGTCACACGGGATTTATCGCATTCGCTCGTCGAATGGCACCGGGCAGCGAACCGCTCCATGCGGTGCGGCGGCCTGCAAAGGAAGCGTATTCGGGGGGATTCGCGTGGGAAGAAGAAGTGGGCGAACGCGCAATATCACCGAAGAAACTGCGCCGAGTCCGCCGCGACGTCGCACACCGGGCCGACGTCGAGGAATCGGGCGAGTCTCTGCCGGGTGCAAGGAGCGCGCAAATACGCGCAAAAATCGAATCGGAGATAGCGGGCCGAGTGCAACGTGACGGGCAAGGCGGCGGAGACGAACGGTAGTGCTTTAGACTTGCGCAGGGAGGACGGTGGCAATGTCTGAGGGAGTGTACCAACTGCGCCAAGAAGTGGTCTCGCTGGAGGAAAAGAACGAGCGGCTCGCTTCATCGTTGGTGAACGCGCGTGAAAGAATCCGCGAGCTCGGCGAACAGCTCGACTCACTTTCGCGCCCACCGGCTTCGTATGCGACGTTTCTTGCTGCACACGAATCGGATCACTCCGTTGATGCGCTCGTCAATGGCCACAAGATGAACTTGGCTGTGGCCTCCACGATCATGCTGAGTTCGCTACGGCCCGGCCAGGAATTGAAGCTCAACGAACACCTGGTAGTCATCGGCACGGCGCATTACGAAACCACAGGGACCGTAGTGACCGTGGAAATGGTGATTGATGAGCAGCGCGTTTTGGTGAAAATCCACGCCGACGAATCGCGCGTGTTGCGTATTGCAGGCGCATTGCGTGCAGATCGCCTGCGCGTGGGCGACACGGTGCTAGCCGACCTGCGGACAGGTTTCATCGTGGAACACATCGAGCGCCCAGATGTGGAGCATTTGTTGCTCGAAGAGATACCCGATGTGTCGTACAGCGATATTGGAGGGCTCGGGCCGCAGATTCAAGCGATCAAGGATTCGGTGGAGCTGCCTTTTGAGCAGCCTGAGCTGTATCGAGAGCACGGCCTCAAGCCGCCGAAGGGAGTACTGCTTTACGGTCCCCCTGGGTGCGGCAAAACGCTCATTGCGAAGGCCGTTGCGACGTCGCTCGCGCACAATGTGGCCGCCCGTGAAGGCGATAAGGTTGCGCGCTCCTACTTTCTCAACATCAAAGGCCCCCAGCTCCTGGACAAGTACGTGGGAGAAACAGAACGTCAGATACGTGAGATTTTTTCGCGGGCGCGCGATCGTGCGGCGCACGGAATCCCCGTGGTGATCTTCTTCGACGAGATGGAGGCGTTGTTCCGCACTCGCGGTTCCGGCATCTCTTCGGATGTGGAAACCACGGTGGTGCCGCAGCTTCTGGCTGAGATCGATGGCGTCGAGCAACTGGACAATGTGATCGTGATCGGGGCGTCCAACCGTGAAGACATGATCGATCCCGCCATTCTCCGTCCGGGCCGATTGGACGTCAAGATACGAATTGAACGCCCAGATTATGCCGGATGCCTCGACATCCTCACGAAGTACTTGACTCCCGAATTGCCGATTGCGGATGAGGAGATCGCTCAGTACGGAAGCCGCGATGCTGCTGTGAGCGCGCTGCGGGAGCTCACAGCGCGCACGTTATTCGAACGGAGCCCGGAAAACGAGTATCTGGAGGTGCATTACGCAGGTGGGGAGCGCGAGATCCTTTATATAGCAGACTTCGTCAGTGGTGCGATGCTCGCAGCAATTGTTGATCGGGCAAAAAAGCTCGCGATCAAAGAGCTACTGGCCACGGGTAAGAAGGGCATCCGCGCGCGGCATCTCACGGATGCGGTGCACCAGGAAATTCGCGAGAACGAAGAGCTGGCAACGGTTACAAACCCGGATGAATGGGCACGCGTGAACGGCCGTGGCCGCGGCGAACGTGTCACGCTCGTCCGCCCGCTTTCTCCTGCGAGTCACCACACAGGTGCGCCAGAACAGGCGCGAAACGCTTCGTCAGCAGAACGTCCCATCGCGGAATTGGACGGGGTTATACCTGACGGCTTGGTGTAGATAACACAGAAACGATCAGACTGAGGAACAATGACCGCACGCAGAATAATCGGCATGGAAACGGAGTTCGGCATTCTGGAACCGGGCCAACCGTATGCGAACCCCATCGTACTGTCATCAGAAATCGTTGAGGCTTACGGCGCGGCAGGGGCGGCGAGCGGTCCCGGCGCGCCGGTGCGTTGGGATTTTCATGGTGAAGACCCGCTGAACGACGCGCGCGGTTTTCGGATGGAACGCGCGGCCGCTCATCCCTCTCAGCTGACCGATGATCCGGACCACATGGCACCATCTGGCGATGCGCCCCGCCTCGAGCGGCTCGCCCGCCCGGAAACGGGAGATTTGCTGCGTCCTCGCGCTGCCAATGCCGTGCTGACGAATGGCGCACGCTTATATGTGGATCACGCTCATCCCGAATACTCCTCCCCAGAGACGGCGAATCCCCGTGAGACGGTCCTGTGGGATCGGGCCGGTGAGGTGATCATGGATGAAGCGATGCGGCTGCTCAGTGCACGCGGCCGCGACGTCGTGATCTATAAAAACAACGTGGACGGAAAGGGAGCAGCTTACGGGAGCCACGAAAACTACCTCGTAGAACGTTCCGTCGCATTCGTGGACATCATTCGATACTTGACGCCATTTTTCGTGACGCGCCCCATTCTGTGCGGGGCAGGGCGCGTGGGCGTGGGGCAGAAGAGTGAAGTCCCGGGATTCCAAATTTCACAGCGCGCTGACTACGTAGAGAACGACATCGGGCTAGAGACGACATTCAACCGTCCGATCATCAATACGCGCGACGAACCGCACGCGGATTCGGCCCGTTGGCGCCGTTTGCACGTGATCGGTGGGGATGCGAATCTGTTCGATATCTCCACACTGTTGAAGGTGGGGACCACCTCGCTGGTGCTGTGGCTGCTGGAATCGGGTGAGGTGCCGCTCGACTTAGACGCATTGCAACTGGAAGACCCGGTCACTGCCACATGGGAGGTATCCCACGATCCCAGCCTCACCGTGGGCCTTGACATGCACGACGGTTCTACGATGACAGCGCTGGACATCCAACAGGTATATTTGGACGTCGTGCGCCGCGCTGTGGAGCGCCGCGAACAGCACCCTGACTTCGATACGCAGGAGATTCTGCGCCGGTGGCAGGACGTGTTGGATGCGTTGCGGTGCGACGTGATAAGCGCAGCCCCGCAGGTGGAATGGGTAGCGAAATACGCGCTGTTAGAGGGAATGCGCCAGCGCGGGAATCTTTCATGGGATAACGACAAACTGCGTGCCTTAGATCTTCAGTGGCACGACTTGCGCCCCGAACGTTCGATCGTGCACCGCCTGGACGCAGCAGGGCGCGTAGAGCGGATCTTTACGCCAGCGCAGGTAGCGTACGCGGCGTTGCATGCTCCCGAATCGACGCGGGCGTACCTGCGCGGTGCTTTGATTGAACGCTTTGCGGACCATGTGGCGGCTGCCGGTTGGGACGGGATAGTGCTGGATGTGCCTGGGTATGAGCACTTGGTGCGCCTCCCGTTGCTACGCCCGCAGAAGGCTACGCGTGAGCTCGTGGGCGGCATTCTTGAGGGATCTCAATCCGTCGAAGATTTCCTCATTCGGTTGATGCAAGGCTGAAAGCTCAAGTACACGTATCCTTGTATGCGGGAAAGGTGACGATCAATGTCTGAACAAGAATTTCTTCAGCGGCGCCACACGGAAGAAGAATCCGTGCAGGAAGACGCGCCTCAGGTGAGCAAGCAGACCGTGGAGGTCGATTCGCTGCTCGATGAGATCGATAATGTCTTGGAAGCAAATGCTTCTGCTTTCGTCCAGGGCTTTGTACAAAAGGGCGGCCAGTGATACCTCGGCGAGTAATGGGGATCGAGACCGAGTATGGCCTCACCTGTGCTTCAACAGTGGGCGGTGCGCCTCCGCTGGATCCGGAAGAGGCGGCTCAGGTGCTTTTTGCTCCCATTATCGCGCAAGGGCGTTCCACGAACACGTATCTGGAAAATGGTGCGCGCCTGTACTTGGACGTCGGTTCCCACCCCGAATACGCCTCTGCGGAATGTGATTCTATCGATGAACTAGTGGCTAATGACCGCGCGGGTGAACTGATCTTTGGTGATCTCGCAGCGCAGGCGAATGCGAAACTAGCCGAACAGGGTACGCCGGGGCGCATCCACCTGTTGAAAAACAACATGGATTCTGCAGGTAATTCTTTCGGCTGCCACGAGAATTATCTGGTGCGCAGGCGCCCGGATTTCCGGGCCAGGATTTCTTCGATGCTGCCCTTCTTCGTGACACGCCAGATCGTAGCTGGTGCCGGGCACATCCATCGCGACGAGGCGGGGCACGCAACATACGAGTTCTCCCAGCGCGCCTATCAGATGTGGGACGCAATATCCTCAGCTTCCACCCGCTCGCGGCCCATGATCAACACGCGCGACGAACCTCATGGCGATGCGGAGCTGTACCGCCGCATGCATGTGATCGTGGGCGATTCCAATATTGCGCAACCCACAACAGCCCTGAAGGTGGCTACCACCGAAGCCATTGTGATCATGATCGAAGACGGCGGGATCCTGCCAGATATGACGTTGGCTGATCCGGTTGCAGCGATCCGGGCAACGAGTACCGATATGACGGGACGTGCGCGGCTGGAACTGATGCACGGGGGTACGATCACACCGTTGGATGTCCAAAAACGTGCGCGGGATGCGGTCCTGGCCCATTTCGATCGCCGCGGTTATCTGGCGGAACTCGATGCTACGCGCCGGTATCTGCTAGATCTGTGGGGCAGGGCGATCCGCGCTGTGGAAACGGGTGATTTTCAGGCAATTGCTACCGAGATCGATTGGGCAGCGAAACTGAATCTTATTCGCCGTTATCAGGAGCGCGGCGGGCTCTCACTCACGGATCCGCGAGTGGCGCGCCTAGAACTTGCCTACGCGGATGTCACGTCAGGGGGCCTGCGCCCTGCGATGGAGAAAGCGGGGCTGCTGCGCACTATTGTGGACCAGGGCGCTACCGAGGCAGCGAAGTCAGTGCCGCCGCAAAGCACTCGGGCAAAACTCCGCGGTGACTTCGTGCGGGATGCGCGGCGCATGCGTGCCGATTTTATGGTTGATTGGATGACGATCCGGGTTATGGATGCGACCGGTTCGAAGACGGTACTTCTCAAAGATCCATTCGCCACTGTTGACCCGCGCGTGGATGAGTTGCTGGCGGGTATCGATTGAGACTGTGGAATGCACTGGTGGCTGTGCTCCTCACGCTGGCGTTGGCGGCCTGCGGGCACGAAGCAGCGCAAACCGGCCCGGGCACCATCACGATTTCTGGAAATTTCGGGGCGCCAGTGACGATCACGATAGAGTCGGCTCCCGAAATTTCGGACTTGACGAGTTCTGTGGTTTCGGTGGGCGCGGGACAAGTGGTGCGCTCGGGCGATGCCTTGCTGTTGCGCGCCACGTCGTTCGATTCGCGCACGGGTGAATTGGTCTCCGGTTATCAGACCGGCCAAATCCGGTTGACTACTGCGAACGAGGAGGGCGTGGGGGAAATCGCGTCGGCGCTGGTGGGGGTTACAGAAGGAAGCCGTGTGCTCGTGGAACGCCCTGGCCTTTCGCCAACGGATCCGCATGCGGTGGAGATCGTGGTGGTGGATGTTTTGTACACCATGGCGCATGGCACCCGGGTCACGTTGCCCTCACCTGCACCAGAAGGCATGCCCACCGTGGAGGAATCCGACGATGGCGGCCCCTATATTGTGGCAAATCCTTCGCATTTTCACGATCTCACTGTCCAACCGCTGATCACCGGTTCTGGCGAGCAGGTGAGCGCCGGCGATCAGCTGGCTATCCAGTATGTCGTGACAGACGAATCGGGGAAGGTCCTCGACTCCAGTTGGTCAGGCTCTGGCCCAGTCTCCGTGGCGCTGACTAGCTTGATGGAGGGACTCCAAGAGGGACTGGTCGATCAAACAGTTGGTTCGCGTGTGCTGGTACTCATTCCCAGTTCGGAGGCGTCTGGGCAGGGCGACCGAATCGCCGTCGTCGACATTTTGGCGGTGCTCCCGGGAGACGATTCTGCGAGCCCGTCCGCGCAGGCTACGGACGGCTAGACGTGAGGCCCACGCCGTTTCGCCTGCCAAACATAACCGGCAAACTGGCAGTGTTCCAGGTAACCTATGGTGTTACCGTGGCAATAGGAAAGGATCGCGATGGGCGTTGCTATTCGAGTCATCCCGTGCCTGGATGTGAAAAGCACAGGGCGCGTGGTCAAAGGCGTGAATTTTAAGAATCTTCGCGACGCCGGCGATCCCGTAGAGTTGGCGTACGCATACGATCGCGCCGGTGCCGATGAGATTACGTTTCTCGATGTCGAAGCAACAAAAGGTGGGCGTGCCACGATTCTCGATGTTGTGCGGCGGACTGCCGAGCAGGTTTTTGTGCCGCTGACCGTGGGCGGTGGAATTCGTACCGTTGACGATGTGCGCGTGCTCTTGGAAGCCGGAGCGGACAAGATTGAAATCAACTCCGCAGCAATTGCGCGCCCCGAGGTCATCACCGAGATCGCGGATCAGTTTGGCAACCAGGTGGTGGTGCTATCCCTGGATGCGCGGCGCGTGCGTGACGACGTCCATACGCCTTCCGGTTTCGAAGTCACCACTCATGCAGGTACGCGATCCACGGGTATCGACGCTGTGGAATGGGCGTATCGCGGCCAAGAGCTGGGCGCTGGGGAGATCCTCCTGAACTCGATGGATGCGGATGGCACAGAGGTCGGTTTTGATATTGAGATGACGCAGGCGATTCGATCTGCCGTGAATCTCCCACTCATCGCTTCGGGCGGGGCGGGGCGTGTGGAGGATTTTTCTGCAGCCGTGCGCGCCGGTGCCGACGCCGTGTTGGCGGCCTCCGTGTTCCATTTTGGGCAATTGACAATTGGACAGGTGAAGGACCACCTGCGGGCAGAAGGGTTTGAAGTTCGATGAGCGTTGATGAAACGGAACAATTAGCCCCGGACATCGCAGCGCGAGTGCGCTTCGATGCGCAAGGATTAGTAGCGGCCGTGATCCGAGACGCCGAAAATGGCGACATTCTGATGGTCGGATACATGAACGATGTCGCTTTAGCGCGCACACTGACAAGTGGCCGGGTATGGTTCTGGTCTCGTTCGCGCCAAGAGTATTGGCGCAAAGGCGATACGTCCGGTCACATCCAGTTGGTGCGCCGGGTGCGGCTGGATTGTGACGGGGATTGTCTGCTCGTTGACGCCATACAAGTGGGAGCTGCGTGCCATACCGGAGCCCGTTCCTGCTTCGAGGCAGGCGGTGATCTGCCGGTCACGGGATTGATCGAGGAGGCCCACGTATGAGTGACCCTAAGGTCCATGATCAACAGCAGTTAGCCTGGGGTGCGGTATGGCCGTCTCTCGAGGATTTTCGCACGCTTGCTGTGACGCGCCGCGTGATCCCCGTTGTGACACGGCTTCTGATAGACGATGCCGCTCCTGTGGGTATCTACCGCAGGCTCGCCGAAGGGACAGGCACCTTCATTTTGGAATCCGCCGAACACGACGTGTGGTCCCGCTGGTCATTTATTGGCGTGCGATCTATGGCGCAACTTGTTGCGCGAAACGGACACGCGAGATGGGTGGGTGATGTTCCTGCGGGAATAATCCGTGAGGGGAAAACAACGCAGCTGCTGGAATCCGCTCTCACGGAGTTACGGACGCACGCCGTGCCTGGCCTGCCGCCGCTGACCGGTGGCTTGGTGGGTGCGCTGGGATGGGACACTCTCTTCGACTGGGAACCAAAACTCAAACGGCATGCGCCGCGCGAGCTTCCTACTCCGGATGCGGTGATGTGCCTCGCCACAGATATGGTGGCGGTGGATCACAAGGAAGGAACCGTGTGGCTCATCGCCAATGCGGTCAACGCCAACAACACACCGACAGGTGTGGATGCTGCATATGAGGCGGCATGTGCGCGGCTGCAAGAGATGGAGAAACGACTTGATACCCCGCTGCCGCTTGGCGCGATGAGCGTAGCCCGCGATGCCACTCCGCAACCGCGGTTGCGGACGCCGCAGCCTGCTTTTGAGGACGCTGTTCGCGCTGGTAAACGGGCAATTCGCGACGGTGAAGTGTTTCAGGTGGTGCTTTCGCAGCGTGCGGACGTCGATTGCGCCGCCGATCCGTTGGACGTGTATCGCGTGTTGCGTACGATCAATCCGAGCCCATATATGTATCACCTGAACTTGACTGATGGGGCGGGCGGAAGCTTCGCCGTGGTCGGCTCATCTCCTGAGACGCTCATGCGGTTGAGCGGAACCACAATCAGCACCTTCCCAATCGCGGGTTCGCGGCCTCGTGGCGCAACGCGGGCGGAAGACAAAAAACTCTCCGCAGAGCTCCTGAAGGATCCTAAGGAACTCTCCGAGCACGTTATGTTGGTGGATTTGGCACGCAATGATTTGGCTAAGGTTTGCGTACCTGGAACGGTTGAAGTGGCCGAATACATGGAGATTAAGCGCTTCAGCCACATTATGCACATTTCTTCTACCGTGACGGGCAAGCTGGATCCGCGTTTCGATGCGGTCGATTGCTTGGCTGCCACTTTTCCCGCCGGTACACTGTCAGGTGCACCAAAGCCGCGTGCCGTGGAGATCATCGACGCGCTAGAGCCAGCGCGCCGCGGCATTTACGGCGGAGTGATCGGATATATGGATTTCTCCGGCAATGCGGATCTGGCAATCGCGATCCGCACGGCAGTGATCTATCAGGGGACGGCAACCGTACAGGCGGGTGCCGGCATCGTCGCGGATTCAGTTCCCGCGACAGAATTCATCGAAACCACAAATAAAGCGGCGGCCGCAGTGCGCGCCGTCCAGGTTGCGAGCACGCTCGGACGCGCGTCCGGCGGTGGTGCTCCCACGCGGTAGGGTGACATTATGACAGTGCTGGACGATATCATCGCTGGAGTTCGTGAAGATCTGGCGCAGCGGGAGGCCGCTGTAAGCCTTGACCAGCTCAAAGAACGCGCCTCGCGGATTCCTGGGGCGCTCAATGCCGAGGCGGCGCTGCGCGATAGCGAACATCGCAGCGTCAAGATTATCGCCGAATGCAAACGCTCCTCTCCATCCAAGGGGGCGCTTGCAAAGATTCCGGATCCGGCGGAACTTGCGCACGCATATGAACGTGGCGGGGCGGCAACTATTTCAGTTTTGACTGAGCAGAGGCGGTTCAGTGGATCATTGGCCGATCTGGATGCGGTACGGGGGAGCGTTGACATTCCTGTCCTACGGAAGGACTTCGTGGTGACGCCTTACCAGATCTGGGAGGCGCGAGCGCACGGCGCGGATATGGTTTTGTTGATCGTAGCGGCGCTCGAACAGACTGTATTGACATCGTTTATCGAGCGCGTTCACTCCTTAGGCATGACCGCGCTGGTGGAAGTTCACGACCGTGAAGAGGCTCGCCGCGCTATCGATGCCGGCGCGCGCGTGATCGGCGTGAATGCGCGAAATTTGAAGACGCTGGAAGTGGATCTTTCCGTCTTTGATCAGGTTGTTGACGTGCTGCCTAGCTATGCCACCCGCGTCGCCGAATCGGGCGTGCGCGGCCCACAGGACATTGTGAGTTATGCGCGATCGGGGGCGGATGCCGTGCTTGTGGGGGAGGCTCTTGTGACGAGTGGGAATCCCTTTGCGGCAGTCCGTGACATGGTTGCGGCTGGGCAACACCCGTCGTTGGATGCAATGGAAAGATGAAGAAGTGAGTGAGATGTTGCGGGCTGCTCCTGGCCCATATTTCGGTGAATTTGGTGGACGGTACGTTCCGGAGGCCCTGGTCGGCGCACTTGACGATCTGGCTGACGCTTGGCAACGTCTCAAAGTGGATCCGGACTTCCGCCAAGAGCTGGACCACCTGAACCGGACATACTCTGGCCGCCCGTCCATCATCACTGAAGTTCCGCGTTTCGCGCGGCACGCTGGGGGCGCGCGGGTCATACTGAAACGTGAAGATCTGAACCATACTGGTTCGCACAAAATCAACAATGTGTTGGGTCAGGCACTTCTCACCAGGGCCGTCGGTAAAACGCGTGTGATTGCGGAGACTGGAGCGGGCCAGCACGGGGTCGCCACAGCGACGGCGGCTGCACTGTTGGGTTTGGATTGCACCATCTACATGGGGGCGGAGGACGTGCGCCGCCAGGCGTTGAACGTGGCACGCATGGAGCTGTTGGGTGCGCGCGTTATCTCTGTCACCGCAGGATCAGCCACATTGAAGGACGCGATCAATGAGGCATTCCGCGATTGGGTTACAAACGTCGCGAATACAAACTATATCTTTGGCACTGCAGCCGGCCCGTATCCCTTCCCGGGGCTGGTTCGTGATCTTCAAAGCGTCATCGGAGACGAGGCACGCGCCCAGGTTCTGCAATTGACGGGTGAGCTTCCGGATATCGTGTGCGCCTGCGTAGGTGGGGGTTCGAATGCGATTGGGATCTTTAATGCCTTCTTAGATGATCCAAGCGTTCGGCTCTACGGTTTCGAGGCCGGCGGTGAAGGCGTGGAAACTGGCAGGACTGCTGCGACAATCAACGCGGGTTCGCTCGGTGTGTTCCAGGGTTCACGCAGTTATCTGCTCCAAGACGAAGACGGCCAGACTATCGCGTCCCATTCGATTTCCGCGGGCCTAGATTATCCGGGCGTTGGGCCTGAACACGCCTGGTTGGCGTCGATTGGGCGAGCGGAGTATCGCCCGATTACGGATGCAGAAGCGATGGAGGCGTTCCGGCTGCTGAGCCGTGAGGAGGGGATCATCCCCGCGATCGAATCGTCGCATGCACTCGCTGGGGCTATCAAACTTGGGCTCGAGGCGCAGGCTGCTGGAGAAAAACCGCCTACGATACTCGTGAATCTGTCCGGGCGGGGCGATAAGGATGTATCCACTGCCATGGACTATTTTGGTATCGATGGGACAGGAGAGCAGCTGTGAACGCGGCGAACCAGAGCGAGAACACGGCATACCCCAAGCGCACGGGTGAAGCCATCGACACGTGGACCTCGCGAGGTCATGCGGCCTTCATCGGATACTTGCCCGTCGGATTCCCCGACCTCGAAACAAGCATTCTGGCAGCGAAAGAGCTTGCTGCTGCGGGTGCGGACATTATTGAACTGGGCCTGCCCTACTCGGATCCGTCGATGGACGGTGGCACGATCCAGAAGGCGGCGAAGCAGGCACTCGGCAGGGGATTTCGGGTGCGCGATATTTTTCCAGCGGTCGAGGCAGTGGCAGGTACTGGGGCCGTCCCCGTATCGATGACCTACTACAACCTCATCTTCCGTTATGGTGTTCAGGATTTCGCGCGCGATTTCGCGAATGCCGGAGGAGCGGGCCTGATCACACCAGATCTGATACCCGACGAGGCAGGCGACTGGATAGCCGCCTCCGATCTTTACGATTTGGACCGAATTTTCTTGGTAGCGCAGTCCTCGCGCCCTGAGCGTTTGAAGCTAACGGCGCGCGCGAGCCGCGGTTTTGTTTACGCTGCATCGACTATGGGGGTAACGGGCACGCGAGCCTCTTTGGACGAGGGCGCGCGCGGGCTCGTCGAACGTACTCGAGCAGCCGGTGCGGAGCGTGTGTGCGTGGGGATCGGCGTTTCTACGCCAGCTCAGGCAAAAGAAGTGGCGTCCTATGCAGATGGGGTGATTGTAGGATCGGCTCTGGTACGATGCCTCTTCGACGGCACTTCGGGCATCCCAGAAATGAGGAAGGCGGCCGAAGCGCTGGCTAGCGCTGCTCACGGTGAGCAGTGATCCGTCATAAACGCTGAGGAGCACCATGATCCTGGCTTCGATCCCTTCACCCCCACAAGGGGTGTGGCATCTCGGTCCATTTCCACTGCGCGCATACGCATTTGCGATACTCACCGGCATCGTACTTGCATGGTGGATCATGGACAGGCGGTACCGCGCGAAGGGCGGGCCGGCGGAGGCGTCTCTTGACATTGCTTTTCTCGCGGTAATCTTTGGGATTATCGGTGGGCGGCTTTACCATGTCATCACTGATAATGAACTTTACTTCGGGCCCGGAAAGAATCCCGTGCGCGCGCTTTATATCTGGGAAGGTGGGCTTGGCATTTGGGGCGCAGTCGCGTTGGGAGCCCTGGGCGCCTTTATCGCCTGCCACAGGTTGGGCCTACGCCTCACGCCAGTAGCGGACGCATTGGCGCCGGCGCTGCTGGTAGCTCAGGCGATAGGACGCATAGGTAATTACTTCAATCAGGAACTCTACGGGCGCCCTACTACGCTGCCGTGGGGTCTAGAGATTGACCCGCAGCACATTGTGGGGAATTACCCGGCGGGAACGCTATTCCACCCCACTTTCCTTTACGAGATGATCTGGTGCCTGATCGGCGCGGGGGTTCTGCTGGGGATTGAGAAACGCTTCCATCTGGTAGGTGGGCAGCTCTTTGCCGCTTACATCATGTGGTATACCAGCGGACGCGTGTGGATCGAGATGCTACGCATCGATACTGCTAACACATTCTTCGGGATCCGGCTGAACGTGTGGACGTCGGTCATCGTATTCGTGGGTGGACTCATTGCATTTATCTTGCTTCGCAAGCGGTATCGGAAGAATCCAGCTGTCAACGATATCTGGTTGTCCGATGCCGCGCGGGAACGTTATCTCAAAAAGCACCCGGATATTGCGGAAGATAAGGACCAGGCCACCGCGGAAGATAAGGACCAGGGCACCGCGGAGGATAGAGACCCGGATATTGCAGAGAAGACCGATGCGGTGACAGACGAATCGGCAGGTCCCGAGGGCGTGGCCGCACAGGCGGAGTAGCGCCAGCACGTGTCTCAAAATGGGTGTCCAGATTGTGAGACATTGTTTCGGTGGTGTTATCTGGCGTGTTGTAGTGGTTCAGACAACTGAACCGGGAGGAACCCATGGAAGCATCAGGCCTCTACAACCCAGATTTCGAACATGACGCGTGCGGAGTGGCATTTGTAGCCAATCTCTCCGGTGCTCCATCGCGCGAGATCGTCGATCTGGGGATCACTGCACTTGAGAATCTGGACCATCGTGGCGCAGTGGGCGCCGAGGAGAACACTGGCGACGGCGCCGGTATTTTAGTTCAGGTTCCGGACGCGTTTTTGCGTTCGGTGACGCACTTTCACCTTCCCGAACCTGGGGCATACGCAGTTGGCATGGCGTTTCTGCCGGGGATCGGTGAACGTGGCGAGGCCGTGAAAACTGTTGAAGACATAGCGGCAGAGGAAGGCCTGGATGTCTTGGGCTGGCGCACCGTCCCGGTCGATTCGTCCATGATCGGGCCAACGGCTTTAGCCTGTATGCCTACATTCCGTCAGTTCTTCGTGACCGATCCTGCTGGGAGCACCGGTATTGATCTGGATCGCAAGGCATATCGCGTTCGTAAACGTGCCGAAATTGAAGGGATCTACTTCGCTTCCCTTTCTTCACGCACCTTGCTCTACAAAGGCATGCTGACCACGAAGCAGCTGCTTCCGTTTTTCTTGGACTTATCTGACCCGCAATTTGCCTCCGGCATTGCGGTGGTCCATTCGCGTTTTTCCACAAACACTTTTCCGTCATGGCCATTGGCCCAACCGTTCCGCATGGTGGCCCACAACGGAGAGATCAACACCGTGCGCGGAAACCGCAATTGGATGGCGGCCAGGGAAGGGGCGCTGAATTCGGATCTTCTGGGGAATATTAAGGACCTGCTGCCAGTGAACCTGGCGGCTTCTGATTCCGCAAGTTTCGACGAGGTGCTTGAGCTGCTCTATCTCGGTGGGCGTTCGCTGCCTCATGCGGTGCGCATGATGATTCCGGAAGCGTGGGAACAGAATCACGACATGGACCCGGACTTGCGGGCCTTCTATGCGTACCATGCGAATCTCCTGGAGCCTTGGGACGGCCCAGCCTCAATTACGTTTACCGACGGCGTGCAAGTTGGCGCGGTGCTGGACCGCAACGGATTGCGGCCAGGGCGTTTTTGGGTAACAGACTCAGGCCTGGTTGTTTTGGCATCCGAGTCGGGTGTGCTGGACATTCCTGCGGAGCACGTGGTTCGCAAGGGACGGCTGCAGCCCGGCAAGATGTTCCTGGTAGATACAGCGGCGCACCGGATCGTCGAAGACGAGGAAATCAAAAGTACTCTGGCGCATTCCGCACCATACGACAAATGGCTCGAGGCCAACGCCGTTCATCTCTCGGATCTTCCGGATCGGGAGCATGTGGATCATTCGCACACGTCTGTGGCGCGCCGCCAGCAGGCTTTCGGATACACCACGGAAGAAGTCAGGGTACTCATTAAGCCGATGGCCGAGAAGGGAGCAGAAGCGAAGGGATCGATGGGAGACGATACGCCCATCGCTGTGCTCTCCGACCGTCCACGCCTGTTGTTCGATTACTTCTCGCAACAATTCGCCCAGGTCACAAACCCTCCGTTGGACGCGATCCGCGAAGAGTTAGTCACCTCGCTTGTCTCGGTAGCCGGCCCTGAGCCCAACCTGCTCGAGGAAATCCCCGAACACGCTCGAAAGCTGGTCGTGGACTATCCGGTTATTGACAATGACGCGTTGGCGAAGATACGAACGATCGGCCGGTACCCGGAGGAAGGCAAAGGCCTTTCCACGGAGGTGATTTCAGGGCTGTACCGCGTATCGGGAGGCTCCAAGTCGCTGCGTGCGCGCCTCGATGCGATTTGTGCCGAGGCGGACGCGGCAATCAACCGCGGGGTTTCCTTCCTGATCTTGTCAGATCGCAACGGTTCTCCGGAGCTCGGCCCGATCCCCTCATTGCTTCTTACCTCTGCTGTGCACCATCATTTGCTGCGTAAACATACGCGCACCAAAGTCGCGCTTTTCGTCGAGGCAGGAGACGTGCGTGAAGTGCACCATGTGTCACTCCTGATTGGTTATGGTGCGACAGCGGTGAACCCATATTTGGCTCTTGAGACCGTGGAGAGCCTCGCTCGCAGCGGAGAGATCAATGTGACTCCTGAGCAGGCGGCGAAGAACCTGCTGAGCGCATTTGGACACGGCCTGCTCAAGGTCATGTCCAAGATGGGCATTTCCACGGTGGCCTCCTACCGTGGCGCGCAGGTGTTCCAAGCCATTGGGTTGTCCCAAGAATTAGTGGACGAGTATTTCACGGGCACCCCGAGTCCTCTGGGGGGCGCCGGGTTGGACGTGATTGCCGACGAAGTGCGTCAGCGGCATATGGTGGCGTACCCGGCTAACGGTATTTCACCGGCACATCGCGTGCTCGAGGTTGGCGGGCAATACCAATGGCGGCGTGATGGAGAGCAGCATATGAACAATCCGGAGACGGTGTTCTTGCTGCAGCACTCCACTCGCACACGTTCTTACAAGGAATTCAAGCGGTACAGCACGTTGATCAACGATCAGTCGAAGAAGCTGATGACACTGCGTGGTTTGTTCAAACTGAAATTGGGCGAGCTTGATCCGATTCCGATCGAGGACGTGGAACCGGTGGAGTCGATCATGAAGCGATTCTCCACTGGTGCGATGTCATTCGGCTCGATTTCGCAGGAGGCGCACGAGACCTTGGCGCGCGCCATGAACATGGTCGGTGCCCGCTCCAATACGGGCGAAGGCGGCGAAATGCCGGAACGCTTATACGATCCAGCGCGCCGAAGTGCGATCAAGCAAGTGGCGTCGGGGCGTTTCGGCGTGACGTCCGAATACTTGGTCAATGCGGATGATATTCAGATCAAGATGGCACAGGGGGCGAAGCCCGGCGAAGGTGGGCAGCTTCCCGCTCAGAAGGTGTATCCGTGGGTTGCGGAAGTGCGGCACTCCACACCTGGCGTGGAACTGATCTCCCCGCCGCCGCATCACGACATCTATTCGATTGAGGATCTGGCACAGTTGATCCACGATCTCAAGAATGCGAATCCTCGTGCACGTATCCACGTGAAGTTGGTTTCCGAAGTTGGGGTGGGCACGGTGGCCGCAGGGGTCGCGAAGGCACACTCCGACGTCGTCCTGATCTCCGGGCACGACGGCGGCACTGGTGCGGCGCCACTCACTTCCATTAAGCACGCGGGTGCGCCTTGGGAACTCGGGCTGGCGGAGACGCAGCAAACTCTGGTACTCAACGGCCTGCGTGACCGCATTGTGGTGCAAACGGATGGGCAACTGAAGACGGGGCGTGACGTCGTCGTCGCGGCGTTGCTCGGAGCTGAAGAATTCGGATTCGCCACCGCGCCGCTTATCGTCTCCGGTTGTGTGTTGATGCGGGTATGCCATAAGGACACCTGCCCGGTGGGTGTTGCAACACAGAATTCCGAGCTGCGCAAGCGTTTCAGCGGCAAGCCAGAGTACGTGGTGACGTTCTTCGAGTACATCGCACAAGAGGTGCGTGAGATCCTCGCTCAGCTCGGCCTTCACTCTATTGAAGAGGCTGTGGGACACGTCGAATTGCTAGATACGCAAGATGCGATACGGCATTGGAAATCGCAGGGCCTGGATCTTTCCAAGATCCTGGCCAGGCCGCATCCTGCACCTGGTTCCACGCTCCATCAGAGCGTTGGGCAGGAGCACGGGCTTGAGCATGCGCTCGATGTGACGCTCATTGAGATTTGCCAGGAGGCGATCGAGAAGGGCACTCACGTGGAGGTGGATCTGCCGATTCACAACGTCAATCGCACGGTGGGAACCATGCTCGGTTCCGAGGTGACCCGAAGGTACGGAGGCGAAGGGCTGGCAGACGGCACAATCGATATCACTTTGCGCGGTTCAGCTGGTCAATCGTTCGGGGCGGTATTGCCACGCGGCATAACACTGCGTTTGGTTGGCGACGCCAACGACTACGTCGGGAAGTCCCTCTCCGGTGGAATCATTTCCGTACGGCCGGATGCACTGAGTTCTTTCGCGCCGGAACAGAATGTCATCGCCGGCAACGTGATTGGATACGGCGCCACGTCAGGGGAGATCTTCTTACGCGGTTTGGTGGGCGAGCGGTTCGGCGTGCGCAACTCGGGCGCGACGCTCGTCGCCGAGGGGGCTGGAGACCACTGTGGCGAGTACATGACGGGAGGAGTCCTCATGGTGCTGGGGCCCACCGGCAGAAACTTCGGCGCGGGCATGTCTGGAGGGACGGCCTATGTACTCGATTTTGATCCCAAGACGCTCAATCCATTGGCTGCCGAGAAGGGAGATCTGCTCCTTTCGGAACCAGATAGCGCGGACGTGGAGGAGATTAGAAATCTCCTCCAACGCCACGTCGATTTCACCGGTTCCGAAGTTGCTCAGGCGCTGTTGGAAACAGAGGGGTTTGAACGCTTCACGAAGCTCGTTCCCCGTTCATACGCCCGCATGACTGCTGCGCTGAACTCCGCAGTTGCCCAAGGGCTCGATATCAGTAATTCCACAGTGTGGACCGACATTATGGAGGCGACTCGTGGCTGACCCCAAAGGATTTTTGACGCATAGGCATCGTGAACTACCCGCGGAACGCCCTGTGCCCGTGCGTATTCACGACTGGAAGGAAATCCAGGACGAACGCGTAGATAATTCCGCCTTGCTCAAGCGGCAGGCATCGCGCTGTATGGATTGCGGCATCCCGTTCTGTCATTTCTCCTGCCCACTGGGCAATCTCATTCCCGAATGGAATGACATGACCTGGCGTGAGGACCTTCCGGAGGCAATTGAGCGGCTCCACGCGACCAACAATTTCCCTGATTTCACGGGGCGTTTGTGCCCGGCTCCATGCGAATCCGGATGTGTTTTGGGCATTAACCAGGAACCAGTGACGATCAAGCAGGTGGAGCACGCCATCATTGACCGCGCATGGGAGGCAGGCCTCGTAACGCCTCAGGTGCCCGAATATCTAACTGGCTCCACTGTTGCTGTGATTGGTTCCGGGCCTTCGGGGCTCGCGGCGGCGCAGCAACTCACGCGCGCAGGACACACTGTGGCCGTCTACGAGAAGTCCGATCTTCCGGGAGGCTTGCTGCGATACGGCATCCCGGAATTCAAACTGGAGAAGGCGGTACTCGATCGCAGACTAGACCAGATGCGCGCCGAAGGCACTCGGTTCTATACCGGCGTAGAGATCGGTTCTGAAGGTAACGACGCGAAAGAATTACTGCAGCGCTACGACGCCGTCGTGCTCGCTATGGGCACACCTATCGGACGCGATCTGAAAGTGCCAGGGCGTGAGTATTCGGGCATTTACCAGGCAGTTGAGTTCCTCACGAATTCGACGCGGCGGGTTCACGGACGGCCCGTCGACGAGGTAATTGACGCCAAAGGCAAAGACGTGATTGTGATCGGCGGCGGCGATACCGGTTCTGATTGCATCGGTACTTCGGTGCGGCAAGGAGCGCGGTCTATCACGTCGCTGGAGATTATGCCACAGTTGCCAGAAGAGCGCCCAGCCAATTGGCCGTGGCCCACGTTCCCGAAACTGTACAAAGTTTCCACGTCAATGGAAGAGGGCATGGCGCAGGGAAGCAAGACTCTTTACTCCACCTCCACCGTTGAGTTCATCTCTGACGGCAGCACAGGTGAAGGTGCGGTCTCGCACCTGAAGATCACCGAGGTGACGTTTGAGGGAGGAAAACTGACGCCCATTCCGGGAGGCGAGAAGATCATTCCAGCGCAGCTTGTGTTGCTGGCGATGGGCTTTGTGGGCGTGCCGCAGAAGGGAATCGTTGACCAACTCGGGTTGGAACTCGATGCGCGCTCGCGCGTGAAGCGCAACGACGACTTCTCTACGTCGATTCCAGGTGTTTTCGTAGCCGGTGACACGGGACGTGGTCAGTCCCTTATCGTGTGGGCGATCTCTGAGGGACGTGCGGCGGCCGCAAGCGTGGACTCATATCTCCGGCGGATCGAGAGCCCGCTGCCGCGGCCGATTCACGCCACTGACGTGTCATTGATGCTCTAAGGACTCACTAATGGCGGATGTATCAGCGTCCGCCATTAGTGAGATTATTCGTATCCTGCCCGATTAGGGCGGTGATATTCGCTTCAAGCAGGTAAACTGGCGCACATGCGTAGAGCGAAAATTGTGTGCACGTTGGGTCCGTCAGTTTCCACTGAAGATGAAATTTTGGCACTGGTGCGCGCTGGTATGGATGTGGCGCGTATCAACGCCTCCCACGGTTCTCACGCGGAGCATGAGGAGCGTGTTGCGCAGGTCCGGCATGCCGCCGAGCTCACGGGGAAGGCCGTAGCGGTGCTCGTGGATCTTCAGGGACCGAAGATCAGACTAGGGACCTTCGTTAATGGGCCCGTCCAGCTGAATGTGGGCGACGAGTTCACCATTACCACAGAGGATGTGGACGGCACCAAGGAATTGGTGGGGACCACATTCAAGGGCCTTCCTGGCGATTGCCATCCCGGCGATCGAATTTTGATTGATGACGGTAAGGTGGCGGTCCGGGTCACGGAAGTCGACGGTCCGCGTGTTCACACCATCGTCGAGGTTCCCGGTCCGGTATCCGATCACAAAGGCATCAACTTGCCGGGCGTTGCGGTCTCCGTTCCTGCGTTGTCAGAAAAGGATCGCGACGATTTGGAGTGGGGTCTCAATGTCGGTGCAGATTGGATAGCGCTCTCCTTCGTCCGCAGCGGAAAGGATATCGACGACGTCCACGAGGTCATGGACCGTGTGGGCATTCATCGGCCCGTTGTCGCGAAGATTGAGAAACCGCAGGCGGTTGACCATCTGGAAGAGATTATTCGCCGTTTCGATGGCATTATGGTGGCGCGCGGTGATCTAGGCGTAGAGGTTCCACTGGAACAGGTCCCGATCGTGCAGAAGCGGGCGATTGACATCGCACGCAAGCGCTCGAAACCTGTGATTGTTGCCACGCAGGTTCTTGAGTCAATGATTGAGAATCCGCGCCCTACGCGTGCAGAAGCATCCGATTGCGCCAACGCCATCATTGACGGTGCAGATGCTGTGATGCTGTCTGGGGAGACATCGGTTGGCAAGTATCCGATTGAGGCAGTCGCAACTATGGCGAATATCATCGAATACACCGAAGAACACGCGATGGAACAGATCCCCGTGCTCTCGAACTTGCACAAGACGCGCAACGGAATCCTCACCCGTGCAGCTGCGGAAATTGGCGAACAACTAGGAGTTCGGTACCTTGCCGTGTTCACGGAATCGGGCCAAACTGCCCGGCGGGTGGCGCGCCTGCGCACACGTTTGCCGCTCATCTGCTGCACGCCGAGTGACGAAATTCGCAGGCAACTTGCCCTCGTTTGGGGTGTTCAGAGCTTTATCGTGCCGCACGTCATGCACACAGACGATATGATTGTGCAGATGGATCGTTTGCTTCGTGAAACGAACATGGCCGAAGATGGCGATAGAATCGTCGTCGTCGCGGGCATGCCGGCCGGGGTAACCGGAAGCACGAACACGATTCGCGTACACAAGATGGGGGAGGTACTGCAGCAGCAGTAGCCCTCCAGGCTTCAGTGGTGGAATGGTAGACACACTGCACTCAAAATGCAGCGCCCAAAAGGCGTGCGGGTTCGAGTCCCGCCTGAAGCACTGCCGATAGGAGCGGATGAAGGTTTCTCCTAGTCCGTTCTATGAAAATTGACGGGCTTTGACGATACGATTGCATGCGAGACGCATGTCAAAGGAGACACCATGGCGGAGAAGGAAACTCCAGGGGAGTCACAAGGCTATCGGGCACTTGTGGCTGAAGATGAAACTCTCATCAGGCTGGATATCGTGGAGACCTTGGAAGATGCCGGCTATGAAGTAGTCGGGCAGGCGTCAGATGGCCAACAGGCGATTCAACTTGCCGATGAGCTGGAACCCGATCTGATCGTGATGGACGTGAAGATGCCGGGAATGGATGGCATCACGGCAGCAGAACAGATTTTGGAACATCGGCGCTGCGCAATCGTGATGTTGACCGCATTCTCGCAAAGCGAGTTGGTGGAACGGGCGCGCGATGCGGGTGCGATGGCATATGTGGTCAAGCCTTTCACACCTTCAGACCTGATCCCGGCCGTGGAGATCGCAGTATCGCGCAGCCAGGAACTCCAGGCATTGGAAGGTGAAGTGGCTTCCCTCGCGGAACAGTTTGAAACTCGCAAGCGTGTAGATCGTGCCAAGGGGCTCCTCGAGGCACAGATGGGATTGACCGAGGCGGAAGCGTTCCGATGGATCCAGAAGACTTCCATGGACCGTCGCCTGACGATGCGCGAGGTAGCAGATGCTGTGATAGAACAGGTCGGCGGCAAGTAGTCTGTTGTGACTGGCAAACGATTCCTGGTCCTGGACGGAAACTCCCTCGCATTTCGCGCATTCTTCGCATTGCGCGCAGAGAGTTTTCGCACCCCGCAAGGGCAGTACACGAATGCCGTATACGGCTTTGTGACCACGCTGCTCAAGCTGCTTCACGATTATTCACCGGACCGTGTGGCGGTTGCTTTTGATCTTCCGGGCGGCACTTTTCGCACTCGAAAGTACCCGGAATACAAGGGAGGGCGTGCAGCCACTCCTGCGGAGTTCAAAGGGCAGATAGACGTCATCAAAGAGGCCCTGGACGTCATGGGTATCGCGTGGGTGACAGTGGAGGATTTTGAAGCGGACGACATCGTTGCCACATTGGCGCGGCGTGCCCAGGACGCGGGTATGCACGCGTACGTGTCCTCCGGAGACAAAGACTCCTACCAACTGGTGACAGACGCGTGCACCGTGCTCTATCCGATGCCGCGCTCGCAGATGCAGGTACTTGATCCCGCTGGTATTGAGAAGAAGACCGGTGTCACACCCGAACGCTATCCAGACCTTGCAGCACTTGTGGGGGAGGGCGCAGACAACATACCTGGTGTTCCGGGGGTCGGCCCCAAGACGGCAGTGAAGTGGCTGCACAAGTACGGCTCGCTTGAAGGAATACTCGAACACGCCGCGGATATTAAGGGCAAAGTTGGCGAGTCTCTGCGCGCCCATATGGGGCAAGTGCGGCTCAACCGAGAGATCAACCAACTTGTGTCGGATCTTCCCATTGGAGACGATCTGGATGCCTACGCAATGCGGGGCGTCGATCGTGAGCGGCTACACGAGTTGTTCGACACGCTCGATTTCAGCGGAATACGCTCACGGGTTCTCCACGAGCTGCCGGCACGGGATGGCACGGCAGGTGCGCAGCCCCACGAATTCTCCGCAGATGATGTGCATATTACGTCGGCAGATCTCGCCGGATGGCTCGCATCTCATACGGCTGAGGTGTTCGGGCTTGCCCTTGACGGGTGTTTCCTTCCCGGGCGTGGGAGCGTTGATTCCTTGGCAATTGCTGATGGCACCGGTGCCGTCTGGTACGGCTCGCGCAGCACGTTGAGTGCGGCGGACGATGCCGCGTTGGCGCGCTGGCTTGCGGATGAGAGCGTCGCCAAGGTGTGCCACGGAGCCAAAGAGGCCTGGCACGCGTTGCGCGGAGACAGCGGATTCGATCTGGCAGGCGTACGCTGCGACACGGTATTAGCGGCATACCTGCTGCACCCCGATCAACGAGTGTACGAATTTGCGGATCTCGCTTTACGGCACGTTGGGATCGATGTGGCAGCAGGAGATCAGGGTATGATCCCCGGTTTGAATGGGGGCCCCGATCCTCTTGCAATCCAGGCGCATGTGGTACTTCCTCTGGCGCAGGCACTCACTGACCAGCTCGCCGAGCAGGGCGAGGAAGGTGCTCTTCTGAGCCTAGAAATGGCGGTTTCACGGGCGCTCGCCTGGATGGAGGATACGGGTATTGCTGTGGATCAGCCCTACCTGGAGAGTTTGAGAGAAAAATTCGACGATCACGTGAATGCGGCTGCTACAGCCGCCTATAGCGCCATCGGGCACGAAGTGAATCTGTCCAGCCCCAAGCAACTATCCGCGGTGCTCTTCGACGAATTGGGGTTACCCCCTACGAAGAAGACAAAATCGGGATTCACCACGAACGCTGATGCGTTGGCGGATCTCGCGGCGCGTATTGCATATCGGGAAGATGAACGGGCGCTCGCCGGGCAAGCTTTCCTCGGCGCACTTCTGCAACACCGCGATGCGATCAAATTGCGGCAGGCGGTAGAAGGACTACAGCGGTCCGTGTTGGCAGATGGCAGAATCCACACAACGTATCAACAGGCGGTAGCCTCCACGGGGCGGCTTTCATCAACCGATCCTAATCTGCAGAACATTCATGCACGCACGGAGGAAGGCCGCCAGATCCGGGAAGCTTTTGTCGCTGGGCCAGGCTTTGAAGGCCTGCTTACGGTGGACTACTCGCAGATAGAAATGCGGCTGATGGCCGCTCTTTCAGGTGACGAGGCGTTGATTGGCGCCTTCAAGGCGGGCGCTGATCTGCACACGTATGTCGCTTCGCGCGTGTTTGCGGTTCCGGAGTCCTCAGTGACTCCGGCTCAGCGTTCAAAGATCAAAGCGATGAGCTATGGCCTTGCGTATGGGCTTTCGGCCTTTGGGCTTTCCCGGCAGCTGCACATCGACGTTGCTGAAGCCCAGCGCCTTATGGACGATTACTTTTCCAAATTCGGAAAAGTGCGGGCTTATCTTGATTCGCTGGTCGACGAAGCCCGTAAGAAGGGCTACACGGAGACGATTCTGGGGCGCCGGCGCTATCTTCCGGACCTGACGTCAACGAATCGCCAGCTGCGCGAGGCTGCGGAGCGAATGGCGCTCAACGCGCCCATTCAAGGCTCTGCCGCGGACATCATTAAGCTGGCAATGGTGGACGTTTGCCGTGATCTTTCGGAGGCTCATCTCTCCTCGCGCGTTCTGTTGCAAGTCCACGACGAACTGGTAGTGGAAATCGCCGCGGGAGAACGGGACGCCGTCGAACGCATCGTGACGAAGGACATGGGAGGCGCGGCGCACCTTGCGGTGCCGCTGTCTGTTGGGATCGGTTTCGGCCCGAATTGGCGTGCCGCAGCACACTGAGTCCACCCTGGTCAGCGCTGTCCCAGCTATGTGGGCTGCCGTATTCGTTTGCTTGGGATGGCTCGAACCCGTAGACTTGCTAACTGGTGCGCTATCGCATCGTTGTATCTATCCGTAACTTCTGTTTTGTCCGTATCGGAGTCACCAACTACATGTCCGAAAATCCAACAACTACTTCGACGATCCCCGAAGTCGCAGTCAACGACATTGGCACTGAAGAGGATCTCATCGCCGCGGTCGATAAGACCATCAAGTACTTCAATGATGGCGACATCGTCGAAGGCACAGTCGTCAAGGTCGATCATGACGAGGTCTTGCTCGACATTGGCTACAAGACCGAGGGGGTTATTCCCTCCAAGGAACTTTCCATCAAGCACGATGTCGATCCCGAAGACGTCGTGAAGGTTGGTGACCATATTGAAGCCCTCGTCCTCCAGAAAGAGGACAAGGAAGGCCGCCTCCTCCTTTCCAAGAAGCGTGCACAATATGAACGTGCATGGTCCGAAATTGAAGCGGTCAAAGAAGCTGACGGTGTTGTTACCGGCACAGTTATTGAGGTCGTCAAGGGCGGTTTGATCCTGGATATCGGCCTACGTGGATTCCTTCCCGCTTCGCTGGTAGAAATGCGCCGTGTGCGCGATCTGCAGCCGTACATCGGCCGTGAGCTCGAGGCGAAGATCATCGAGCTTGATAAGAACCGCAATAACGTGGTGTTGTCGCGCCGCGCGTGGCTCGAAGAGACCCAATCGCAGGCACGCGGTGAGTTCCTCACCAACCTCAAGAAGGGCCAGGTTCGCGAGGGCGTTATCTCCTCGATCGTCAACTTTGGCGCATTCGTGGACCTGGGTGGCGTCGATGGCCTGGTACACGTCTCCGAGCTGTCGTGGAAGCACATCGACCACCCATCCGAAGTGGTTGAAGTCGGCCAGAAGGTCACCGTTGAAGTACTGGACGTGGACATGGATCGCGAGCGCGTATCGCTCTCGCTGAAGGCCACCCAGGAAGACCCGTGGCAGACCTTCGCACGCACCCACGCCATTGGGCAGATTGTTCCTGGCAAGGTGACGAAGCTGGTTCCGTTTGGTGCTTTCGTGCGCGTGGAAGACGGCATCGAAGGACTCGTTCATATCTCCGAACTGGCCCAGCGCCATGTGGAGCTTCCAGAGCAGGTTGTCAAGGTTGGCGACGAAGTGTTCGTCAAGGTTATTGACATCGATCTGGAACGTCGCCGGATTTCGCTTTCGCTCAAGCAGGCGAATGAGGGCATCGATCCCGATGCGGAAGATTTCGATCCTTCGCTCTATGGCATGGCTGCGGAGTACGACGAAGACGGGAACTACAAGTACCCCGAAGGCTTCGATCCGGTGACAAACGAGTGGATGGAAGGCTACGAGGCCCAGCGTGAGGCCTGGGAGAACGAATATGCCCAGGCGCGTTCGCGGTGGGAGGCTCATATGGCTCAGGTCCGTAAGGCTGTTGCCGATGACGCGGCGGCCGGTTCCGCAGCGCCGAGTGAGCCAGAGGCGCTCCCGTCCTCCTATTCGTCCGGCTCGGACGCTTCCGGTACTCTCGCTTCTGACGAGGCCCTTGCGGCGCTCCGCGAGAAGTTGACCAATAACTGAGCAAACGACATGCGCTCATGTGGGTGCGTGAGTTCGAATGAGGGTGGATTCCGGAATGGAATCCACCCTCATTCCGCATCTAGGGCGCGCAGATCTCTAGGGCGCACACCGTTCAAGTTCTAGATCACGTACATTCCGCCGCGCACGGATTCGGGCATAAGATCGGTGATCGTTATTCCGGAGAAAAACTGGTCAATGAGGGCGTCCAGGCGCCGCCACATCGCCATGGTGGGGCATCCGGGGCCATGTGGGCACGGTTCGTCGTCACTCAGGCATGATACGGGGGCAAGGTCGCCTTCTGTGAGCATAAGGACTTCTTTGACCGTCAGTTGATTGGGGTCCCGGATCAGCCGGTAGCCGCCACCCTTGCCGCGTAGCCCCGTCAGAATTCCACCTTTGACCAGCGTTTTGATAATGCTTTCCAGGTATTTTTCGGATATGCCTTCGCGGCCCGCGATGTCTTTCAACGGAATGTAGTCGTCGGTTTGGTGTTGTGCAAGATCGGCGAGCACACGCAAGGCGTAGCGACCTTTTGTGGAAACCAACATGGTAATGTACCTCCGGACTAAATCCCACTTTCGCGGGTCTCTTATAGGGATAATACTCTGGAGTTGACATAGTGTGGGCCCCGGAAAAGCGCTGTGCTAGGCCCCCGTCCGCGGAAAGGGGCTATTCCAATGCCTGGGCGAGGTCGCTGATGATATCGTCTGCAGCTTCTATTCCAACTGATAAACGCAACAGGGTATTGGTGATGCCCAGTTTTTTGCGGAGTAGTTCTGGCACGTCGGCGTGGGTCTGGGTCAATGGATAGGTCAGGAGGGATTCGACTCCACCGAGGCTTTCCGCGAAAGTCACGAGGTGGATTTTTTTCAGCATTCTTTGGGCACGTTGCGGTGTATCCGTTCGGAAGGAGATCATCGCACCGGCTCCGCGCGCTTGGCGGGCATTCTGGCGGAATCCCGGATTTTCAGGCAAACCCACATAGAGTACTTCCGTGACATGGGGGTGCTGAGTTAGCCACTGCGCAACGGCGTGGGCGTTGTGTTCTTGTTGATTCATGCGCACGGCGAGCGTCTTGACGCCGCGCTCCACGAGCCACGCGTCAAACGGTGCCAGGCCCGCTCCGGTTGTCTTTGCGATGAGGGCAATGCGATCGCCTAATTCGGGGGTGCCCGCGCACACGAAGCCCGCGATAGTGTCGTTGTGCCCCGCGATGAATTTTGTGCCCGAATGGATCACGAGGTCGGCGCCTAAGGCGATTGGGTTTTGCAGGTATGGTGACAGGAACGTGTTGTCCACAATCAGAAGCAGGCCATGGCTGTGCGCCAGTCGTGCCAGAGCCGCGATATCGCTCACCTTCATCATCGGATTAGACGGCGTTTCAATATAAATCGCTCGCGTATGCGGGCGAATTTCCTGTTCCACTGCGGCGAGGTCAGAGGTGTCAACGAAAGAGACGGTGACGCCATTTTTCTGTGTCACAACTTCGAAGAGCCGCGTGACGCCTCCGTAGAGATCTTCTGTGCACACGATGTGGTCAGAGGGCGCGAAAAGTTCGAAACATGCGCTGACGGCGGCCATGCCAGAACTGAAGGCGCTTGTGGAGGCGGCGCCTTCGAGTGTGCTCATAATATGCTCCAGATGCGAGCGCGTGGGGTTCTTCTCGCGCGAATACGCGAATCCGGTGCCGCCAAGATCCGTATGGCCGAAAGTTGCACTTTGATAGATTGGGAAGCTGAGAGCGTTGGTTTCGTCTCGATGCGGCTGGTCACTATGGATGCACAGAGTCTCACGGCGCCTGACCATATTTCCTCCTGTATACTGACACAGCAATTACCCAGAACAATACCGTATTGATGGGTAAATAGGGCGTCGTGTGCGTAGCGTGAGATGGCGCGAAAGTTGAGGTAGTGTGGGTGGCATGCTCACTGTTGCGTTGACAGGGGGGATTGGTTCTGGAAAGTCCACTGTGGCATCGTTGCTCCAGAAACGTGGCGCCGCGATATTCGACGTCGACGCCGCCGCCCGATCAGTGCTTGCCGACGGGGCGCCTGCGGTTGGTGAAATAGCGGCGCGATGGCCCGACGCGGTGGACCAGGGCCGTGTGAACCGTGCGGCTTTGGCCGATATCGTATTCCATTCCCCGCAGGATCTGGAGTTTCTCAACGCCATCGTGCATCCCCGGGCATGGGCCGCTATCGATGCGCAGCTCGCACGTTACGCTGCGTCTCACCCGCATGGAGTAGCCGTGATTGACGTTCCGCTGCTCGCAACATCGCCTCGCCGCGATTCATTCGATCTGAGGGTTGTCGTGGATGCGGATACGGATGTCCGCATCAGAAGGCTGGTGGGCCAACGGGGGATGAGAGAGCCAGATGCGCGGGCTCGAATCGCAGCTCAGGTGACCAGTGACGACCTGCGCCGGATCGCCGACGTGTGGATCGACAACTCGGGGGATATCGCCCAGCTGGTTCCACAAGTCGACCGGCTTTGGGAAAAGTGCCGGGAGGACGCCATAGCATCCTCCCGGCCCAAGCCCTAGCGGATCGTTTCAGTTCTCAGCGGTATGCGGTGTGCCCCCGCTTGCGGGGGTGGGTTCGAGTGCCTGTTCGGCGGCTGTAGGCTGCCGGGGAATACCCGCGATCTTGTACGCATCGTCCTCATCGAGCGTCTCATGCATCAGAAGCGCCTCCACGAGTGCACGATGCTGTGCACTGTGTTCTTTGAGAAGCCGCTTTGCCTCTGTGTAGCACTCTGAGAGCAGCGTACGGACCTCTTCATCAACGGCGTGGAGGAGCGCGTCAGATGCACCAGCCGCACGCGGATCGCCTTCGCGTGGATAGACTTGCATCGGCCCGATTTTGTCTGACATGCCCCAGCGGCCGAACATCTGCCGCGCAATACCTGTGGCGGTCTGTAAATCGGATTCGGCGCCGGTGGTGACGACCCCTAGAACCACCTCTTCGGCTGCCATGCCTCCCAGTGCACCGATGATGCGCCCACGCAGGTAATCCTTGTCGTAGCCGTACTTGTCTTCTTCGGGTGTCGAGAGCGTCACGCCGAGCGCGCGGCCGCGTGGAATGATCGAAATCTTCCGAACGGGATCCGCGCCCTTTTGGATCATGCCCAGTAGCGCGTGACCGGCCTCGTGCCAGGCAGTGCGTTCGCGTTCCTTGGGATCCATGACAACGGCGCGCTGAACGCCCAGCTGGATCGTTTCGAGCGCATTTGTAAAATCGGACATCTCGATCCAGCGCTTCTGTTTACGCGCCGCCAGCAGCGATGCCTCGTTGACCAGGTTCGCCAGATCGGCACCTGTGAGCCCCGGAGTGGATCGTGCGATATCTGCAAGAGAAATAGTGGGCGCAAGCAGGCGCCCGCGCGTGTGGACTCGCAGAATTGCCTCGCGGCCGTTCAAGTCGGGCGGGGACACGGTGATTGTCCGATCGAAACGGCCAGCACGGGTGAGCGCCGAATCCAGGACTTCCGCAAGATTTGTGGCGGCGATGACGATGATGTTATTGGTGGCAGAAAAACCATCCATCTCCGTGAGAATTTGGTTGAGTGTCTGTTCGCGATCCTCGTTGGATGTCAACGAATTTGCGTTCGAACGCGAGCGGCCGATCGCGTCGATCTCGTCGATAAAGATGATGGCGGGCGCCACCTTGCGTGCCGCCTCGAAGAGGCTTCGCACGTCTGATGCGCCCTTGCCGGCCAGAATACCGCCGATTTCCGCCGCCGAAATGGAGAAGAATGGGACGTTGGCTTCCCCTGCGGTTGCACGGGCTAGTAAGGTCTTCCCTGTGCCAGGTCCGCCTTCCAACAGGATGCCGCGGGGAATCTTTGCGCCGAGGCGGGTGTATTTCTCCGGGTGCTTCAGCATGTCCACAACCTCGCGAAGCTGGTCTTCCACCTCGTCGATGCCTGCGACGTCGTCGAACGTCACTCGGTTATTCTCCGGATTGATAGGCTTGTGGTCTTTGCCGCCAAAAAGCGAGGATGTCCCGCTCATCTGTTTCTTCATGAACCAGTACCACAGGCCAAAAATGGCCACGATGGGAATCAGGGAGAAGAGGAGTGTGAGGAACGGGTTAGTGGACGTCACGGGTGATACGGCTGTGATTTCAACGTTGTTTTTTTGAAGCAGTGACGCCATGGAATCGTCCGCCCACGTGGGACGTTCTGTTCGGAACTGCTTTGACGTGACGCCGTCGTACGTGAACGAGTTGCGGAATTCGCCCTCTATCGTGTCGCCATTCGATGAAATAGTATCGATGTTGTCGTTCTCTAGCTGCTGGTAATACACGTTATAGGGCAGTGAGACCACAGGGTTCATCGAATCTTGCATCCACGAAAAGAGCATGAAGAAGGCGAACCATGCCACCAAGATGGAGATGATTGTGCGCATCCACGAGTGCTTCTTGTGCCCGGATGACCCAGCCTTGTTCTTTGCTTCTTCAACGCCTTCCGAGTGCCACGAATGGGTATCCTGCGGCGGATTCGGCGGACGGAGTGATCGTTGATCTGGTTGCGGCATGGAACACCTTCTTTCTCTACGAGATTTATAGGGCGCATACGGGGCGGTGTCTAGCTCTTGCGCGCCGGGCGAAACGAAACTGTGAGAAGTATGGGATGGCGTGTGTATGCGGAGAGTTATGCGATAAAGTTTAGAACAATTGTTCTAAGTGTGCTGGAGGGGTCCATGAGGCCAGTAACCGATATCGAGCGAGATGCAGCTCCTTTCACGGTGGAATCTGACTATACCCCTGCGGGAGATCAGCCAAATGCGATTAATGAACTCGCTGACCGCATCAATGCCGGTGAGAAAGACATTGTGTTGTTAGGAGCCACGGGAACAGGGAAATCAGCGACCGCAGCCTGGCTGATCGAAAAGGTGCAACGGCCCACATTGATCATCGAACCCAACAAGACGCTTGCCGCCCAGATGGCGGCGGAGTTCCGCGAGCTGATGCCCCACAACGCTGTGGAATACTTTGTCTCCTATTACGACTACTACCAGCCGGAGGCATACGTTCCTCAGACGGATACTTTCATTGAAAAGGATTCGTCCATCAACGATGAGGTGGAGAGGCTGCGGCATTCGGCTACGAACTCTTTGCTAACACGCCGCGATACGGTGGTTGTGGCGTCGGTTTCCTGCATCTATGGATTGGGAACGCCGCAGGAATACGTGGATCGCATGGTTCGGCTGTCACTTGGCATGCACCTGGATCGCGACGAATTGCTGCGCACTTTCGTCGGAATGCAGTACACGCGCAATGACATTGCTTTTTCGCGCGGCACGTTCCGAGTGCGGGGCGACACCGTGGAAATCATCCCGGTGTATGAAGAGCTAGCGATTCGAATCGAGTTCTTCGGAGACGAAGTCGATTCTCTCAGTTTGCTCCATCCACTCACTGGCCAGGTGCTGCGCACGGTAGAGACCGCTCATATCTTTCCGGCCTCGCATTATGTGGCCGGCCCGGAACGCATGGAGCGCGCACTACACACGATCGAGCAAGAGCTGGACGAGAGGCTGGCCGAGCTGAAGTCTCAGGGTAAGCTGCTCGAGGCCCAGCGCCTAGAAATGCGCACTACATATGATCTGGAGATGATGCGCAGTACTGGCACGTGCTCTGGAATCGAGAACTATTCGCGGCACATCGATGGGCGCGGCCCGGGTACACCGCCAAACACCCTTCTGGACTACTTCCCGGAGGACTTTCTGTTGATTCTTGACGAATCGCACGTGACAGTGCCACAGATCGGCGCAATGTACGAAGGTGACATGTCGCGCAAACGCACCCTTGTGGAGTACGGATTCCGCCTGCCCTCGGCAATGGATAACAGACCGCTCAAATGGGATGAGTTCCTGGAACGGATTGGGCAGACCGTGTACATGTCAGCGACGCCGGGCGATTACGAACTGGAGTTGTCCGACGGCGTCGTCGAACAGATAATTCGGCCCACTGGCCTGGTGGATCCGAAAATCGTGGTCAAGCCTACGGAGGGCCAGATCGACGATCTGGTGGAGCAGATCCGTGTTCGAGCGGAACGTAACGAACGCGTTCTGGTGACCACCTTGACCAAGAAGATGGCAGAAGACCTCACCGACTACCTGGCCGACCGTGGGGTGCGGGTACAGTATCTCCATTCGGATGTAGACACGTTGCGTCGGGTCGAACTGCTGCGCGAGTTGCGCCTCGGAAAATTCGATGTGCTCGTTGGTATCAACTTATTGCGTGAGGGCCTCGATCTGCCGGAGGTCTCGCTCGTTTCCATACTGGACGCGGACAAACAGGGATTCTTGCGGTCCACGCGTTCGTTGATCCAAACAATCGGCCGCGCGGCGCGCAATGTCTCCGGCGAAGTCCACATGTATGCAGATTCCATCACTCCTAACATGGCGCAGGCAATTGACGAGACGAACCGGCGGCGCACGCTACAAATTGCGTACAACAAGGCCCATGGTATCAATCCGCAGCCATTGCGGAAGAAGATCGCTGACGTGACAGACATGTTGGCACGCGAGGATGTTGATACCAAACAGTTGCTCGAAGGTGGTTACCGGAGCGAACCGGCCCACGCGAAGGGCCGTGCTCCCGAATTCGAGCGAACGCAAGGAACGCATGATCTCGCGCAACTGATTGAGGATCTCACCGCACAAATGCATGCTGCGGCCGAGCAACTGCAGTTCGAACTTGCTGCGCGCTATCGTGATGAAATCAAGGATCTGAAGAGTGAGCTCTGGCACGCCCAGCAGGCGCAGAAGTAATGCGCCGGAACCTGTAAGCTATGTCCGAACGGCTTCACGAACTCGAAGGGCATCCACTGGTAGGTTTCCCCACGGGGAGTGAGGCGGCGGAGGGGAGTATTCCCACCCAACATCGGTTCGTCATCACGATATCTATCCGGGCCGAGGCCAGTAATGGCGGGAAGAGACCTCCGGTACCAATCCAACCGGAGGAAGATGTATTTGATGCTCTATACAGTGTTAGCATCACCCGCGGCGGCGGATGCTCCCGATATGCAAGTCCATACGCTTGAGTGGTTAGCGCTCGGCGTACTCGTGGTTGCGTTGATCACAACGGATCTTATGGGGCATGTTCGCAAACCGCACGAACCCACCATGAAGGAAGCGACCAAGTGGCTGCTGTTCTATGTTGGCCTGGCTGTGCTCTTCGGCGTCTATATGATTTTTCGCCACTCGTCAGAATTCGCCATTGAATTCTTCGCAACGTACTTTACGGAATACTCGCTGTCGATCGACAACATATTCATCTTCATCATCATCATCGGCTCATTCAGGGTTCCCCGGCCCTACCAGCAAAAGGTGCTTCTCTATGGCATCGTGATTGCGCTTGTGTTGCGTCTGATCTTCATCTTGCTGGGCGCGGCACTGCTGGAACGCTTCTCCTGGCTGTTCTTCCTCTTCGCAGCATTTTTGTTATGGACTGCGTATTCACAGGTCAAAGAAGGGGTTTCCGGAGACGACAAGGGCGACCCGGAAAACTACGAACCTAACGCGGTAACGAAATTCGCACAGAAGATTTTTCGCGTGACAGACGGTTTTGTGGGAGATCGTCTTATGGTGCGGCGCGCTCACAAGACGTGGGTCACGCCCTTCTTTCTGTGCATCATTGCGATTGGCTCTGCTGACTTGATGTTCGCGCTGGACTCCATACCAGCGTCATTTGGGCTGACCAGCCAACCATTCATTATCTTCGCTGCCAATGCGTTCGCCTTGATGGGCCTGCGCCAGCTGTTCTTCTTAGTGGATGGCTTGCTAGACCGCCTGATTTATCTCCACTACGGGCTGGCAGCGATCCTGGGATTTATCGGCTTGAAGCTGTTGGTAGAAGCATTCCATGGCGTTGGCCTGCTACACCAGATACCTGCAATCCCGCCGCTCGTGTCTCTGGGCGTCATCGTCGTCATTATTTTGATCACCGTTGTGACGTCCTTGACGGCGGACAAGCGCGCCGGGAAAGACGGACAAGGAGAAGAGCCGGCACCAGGAGAATAGCGCGGAGCTCCCACAGCGGGAAACGCGCAACGAACTTCGCCCAGGAAGGCGAAACGGCCCGGCTTAGCTGGGCACGTCCGAGCCAGCGCCGCACACGAATTAGAGTTCCCACGGCCCATTTACGGGTGTCCATTCGGCCACGCTGCGGTGCAGGATAACCTCGTTGAGTTGCAGCGGATCATTTTTCAACATCTCAAGAGCGCCGTTCGGATCTGCGGCGCGCACGACGATGAGGGCCCCGTTTCCGCCCAGCGGCCCAGATGCGAGCAAATCTCCGGACTCAAAAAGCGTGCGGAGAAATACCCGGTGTTCGGGGCGATGCTGGGCCAGGGCCTCGGCCTTGCGTGGATCGTATTCATATTTCACTGCGTAAATAGCCATATATCTAGCGTACTGTGATGCAGTGAGAAAACGCCGGGCCTTTTAGTCTGCGAGCGCAGCGGCTTCGGGGCGTGGCCGGCCTACTGCGAAACGTGGCGCCTTCCATCGAGCTTCGCACAGCGCGATGTGAACGAGTGGCGGCATGGCCAAGATGCTCGCCATACCGGGAAGCACTATCCCGGAATCATTGAGGGCAAACGCGAGCACGATGCACACGGCCGCAGCTGTCAGACCTGGCACCAATGCAGGTTCGCGGATCCGCAGCGGGCCGGCGCCGTCGTCCTTCCACGGGCCAAGCCACCCCCACAGAGAAATGTATGCGCTGCGTACGGAAGTCCGCCAAGGCGAATTCTGGGGGACAACGCACGGATGTCCGGTAGCGTCGACGGCGGTGCGGCGTCGCAGCATGTGGATCAGCGCGAGGAAAAACAAAAGCAACGCTGCGAGCACTACCCAGCGGTGTGTGGATGTTGTCAGTAACCGAAGATTGGTAGAAAGCTTCCGGCCCAGAATATCCCACACGTCACCGTCGATAATTGATTGGACAAACTGCCCCAGGTGGGTGCGCGTGGCAGCAGGCCGCATCCAATCGGCAATAGCGAGTGCCCCGGCGGCGCACACTGTCAGAAGACCGATACCGATAATCTTTTTCCACGAGATCCTCACGTTGGCAAGGAGGAACAGCAAGACGATCAGGCCTGGTAGGTAGGAGAGCGCACCACCGAAATCGGAACCCCACCGTGGCAGAGCGTCGATAGCGGCTACAACTAAGCCAAGTACCGCCGTGAGAGTTATTCCGAAGCGGCCTTTGAGTTGCGTTCCGAGGAACGAGAGCGCGATCAGGGAGCCGGTGGCGAGTAGCGCATACGCCTCGTTTCCAACACCGTAGAAGCGGGCAGCGGTGAGCAGGTTGAAGCCAACGGGTGAATCTGCCATGGCACGCGAGCCGGTTGTGGCGTCAACCGCGAGCACCAGTGCGGTGACGGCGCTCAAAAGAACGAGAGGCGCGATGGCGTATCGAGAAGCAGAGGGGCCGCGAGCTGCGCGCGGTGGTGTTCCAAGAATCGTGAGAGCCACCCCGAGGACAGCGGCAAGCGCCCAACTCCCGCCCGTGAGTGCGAGCGAGGGCGACGGCGCGCGCCACCACGGCAGCAGGTTCACGGCAAGGCTGGACACTGGCACGGCTGCGATTGTGAGGCCCGCCCACGCCCAGACGCGAGCCGCACTGCCGTGGCCCAGAGTCTTCCGGTAGAGCGGTTGAGAGAGCATCACAAGGGAGGCTATGAAGTAGACGATCGCGCTCCATGTGAGAATGCGCAGGAAGCTTCCGCGCGAGGCACGCATATACCCAGAGTGGCTCGCCTGACTTGCCAGCTCACTGAGCCGCTCCGTGAATTGTACTGTTTGAGAGTCCTGCAGCGTTTGCAAAGCTGTGCCAGCGAAAGTAGACGGCGTGTCCACGCCAAGCCACGCCAGGATAGTTGGCGCAACGTCTGCGAATTGGATTACGCCGTCTTGTCTGACCGAATCGGAGTAGCCCAGGCCCGCTGCGCCGTGCGTTTCCTCTCCCACCTGACCGGAGATGACCAGCTGCATCGAATTAGTTCCGTCCCCATCGAGAAGCGATACGACGAGGACGCGCGTTCCCGCGGGAAGTGCGGCAACCACGGCGTCGGCCCGCACTGCGTTGATCTTGCTCAGTGTAAGTGCGGCTGCCTCATTCGTTTCGATGAGGCTATCCTCCCCGTCGCTTTCACCGATCGGGATCACCTGCTCGGCAATCTGAGCAGCATCCGCGTCGACAACGGTGAGCGTGGCGGTTTTGGCGCTCTGGGTGACGGCAGCAGCGAGCGCACTGGGCGTTTCAGGGGCCTCTATGTAGGACGATGGAGCGCGTCCGTTCGCATCAGAAAGTACGTAGGCGGCGCCCGAACCGATGGCATGGCTCGTGACTCCGGCAGAGCTGAGTGCAGCGGCAAATGCGCCGAAAGATTCGGTGGCGTTTTGCCGATATAACCACCACCAGGGGAGAGTGGCACCAGCCGTGGGATGTACGCGCGAGCACACCAGCCCAGCAGCCAGCGTGCTGTCCGAAGCCTGTTTCCCGGCAGACATTGCGAGCCACGAATCGACGGGGCAGGAGCCGCCGCGCGGGGTGAGAGGAACCATGTTAGCTGTAGTCCCTCGTGAGGCAATATCTGTGAGCGCGGGAGTCATGAGGGGATCAAAGGTGGTCCAGGTAAGGCCACTTGTGAGGATGACAACGGTGGGTGTGTCGGCCGCGGAAGGCTCCGTCGTGGCCTCACCGCCGCCCCGGGTAACCGCGCCCGTCCCGATGAGTGCAAGAATAGCCGTGGTGACCCCGATGAGTACGAAAAGCGCAGAGAAGCGAATTAAATACTTCGCGCGTCGTTTCATCCGATCCCTCCTCTGCGCCAAGTATATGGGGTGGCATGCGAGTCTCGTGATTACCGTGTATATGGGGTGGCATGCGAGTCTCGTGATTACCGTGCGATCTGATGAGCTATCGAAAATTTGTTCACGTCACGTATGATGGAGCGCGTGACTGACTATATCCATGTCCAGGGCGCGCGCGAGCATAATCTGCGGGATGTTTCGTTGGATCTACCGCGCGACCAGCTTATTGTTTTTACCGGCCTTTCAGGTTCGGGCAAATCGTCTCTTGCCTTCGATACGATTTTCGCCGAAGGGCAGCGCAGGTATGTCGAATCGTTGAGCTCGTATGCACGCCAGTTCTTGGGTCAGATGGACAAACCGGACGTGGATTTTATCGAGGGGCTCTCGCCTGCCGTATCAATTGACCAGAAGTCCACGAACCGCAATCCGCGTTCTACCGTTGGCACTGTCACGGAAGTTTATGACTACCTTCGGTTGCTGTACGCGCGCGCTGGTGTGCAGTACTGCCCTGTGTGTGGCGAGAAGATCCAGGCGCAATCGGCGCAGCAGATCGTTGATCGCATTGAGAAACAGGCAGAGGGAACGCGCTTCCAGATTCTCGCCCCGATATTGCGGGGGCGCAAGGGCGAATACCAAGATGTTTTCGCAGATTTGGCGGCAAAGGGTTTCACTCGGGCACGCGTCGACGGAGATGTGGTAAGGCTCGATGATCCGCCACAGCTGGAAAAGAAACTGCGCCACACGATCGAAGTTATTGTTGATCGCCTCGTGGCACGGGAGGGGATCCGGAGCCGTTTGACGGATTCAGTTGAGACTGCGCTCGCACTGGCGGACGGCATCGTCGTCGTCGAATTTGTGGATCGCGACCAGGATGATCCGCATCACTTTGCGCGATACTCGGAAAAGAGGGCGTGCCCTAACGACCACCCGCTCACACTCGAAGAGATAGAACCACGGACATTTTCCTTTAATGCGCCGTATGGCGCGTGCCCCGAATGCGACGGTCTGGGGGCGAAGCTCGAGGTAGATCCGGACCTTGTTGTGCCCGACGAGACGTTGACACTTCGTGAGGGTGCGCTCGCGCCGTGGACGGGGCACCAAGACTTCTTTACTCGGCAACTTGAGGCCTTGGGAGACGAATTGGGCTTCGATGTGGACACGCCGTGGAAGGATTTGCCGCGGCGCGCGAAGGACGCGATTCTGAACGGCAAGGACTACAAGGTCAAGGTGAAATATCGCAACCGGTGGGGCAGAGAGCGGACGTACGCCACCGGATTTGAAGGCGTTATCGCATACGTGAAGCGCAAGCACGATGAGACAGAATCGAATTGGTCGCGCGAACGCTACGAGGGGTACATGCGCGAAGTGCCGTGCCGCGCGTGCGGTGGTGCACGGCTGCGTCCGGAAGTGCTGGCGGTGCGCATCTCTGGGTTGAATATCAACGATGTGTGCCAACTCTCGATCACAGAGGCCAAGGAATTTCTGGATCACCTGGAACTGGATAAACGGCAAGCGGCAATCGCTCAGCAAGTTTTGAAGGAAATCCGCGTGCGCTTGGGGTTTCTTATCGATGTGGGACTCACGTACTTGACCCTGGCGCGTGGGGCCGCAACTCTCTCCGGTGGGGAGGCGCAGCGGATTCGACTTGCTACGCAGATAGGATCCGGGCTGGTTGGCGTGTTATACGTGCTTGATGAGCCGTCTATTGGCCTTCATCAACGCGACAATGCCCGGCTGATTGCCACACTGGAACGCCTGCGTGATCTTGGAAATACGCTGATCGTGGTGGAACACGACGAGGAGACAATCCGTACCGCGGATTGGGTCGTGGACATCGGCCCCGGAGCGGGAGATCTGGGCGGTGAGGTGGTCTATTCAGGTCCGGTTGCTGGCCTGACACAGGTTGAACGTTCCATTACAGGGCAATACCTTTCTGGAAAACGCGCGATTGCTGTTCCGAAGAAACGCCGGCCCATAGACAAGAAACGTCACATCACGGTGACGGGCGCCAGGGAGAACAACCTAAAGAACATCACGGTATCCTTCCCTCTCTCCGCATTTATAGCCGTAACGGGAGTCTCCGGTTCAGGAAAATCCACGTTAGTGAATCAGATCCTCTACCAGGCGTTGGCGAATCAGCTCAACAAGGCCCATACGGTTCCCGGGCGGCACACGTCAGTGACGGGGCTTGATGGCCTTGAGAAAGTGGTGCATGTGGACCAATCGCCCATTGGGCGAACACCGCGATCGAATCCCGCCACCTACACGGGCGTGTGGGATAAGATCCGAACGCTCTTTGCACAGACACCCGAGGCGAAGGTGCGCGGTTACGGGCCGGGCCGCTTTTCGTTTAATGTCAAGGGCGGCCGGTGTGAGGCCTGCAAGGGTGATGGCACGCTCAAGATAGAGATGAACTTCTTGCCTGATGTGTACGTTCCGTGCGAAGTGTGCCATGGTGCTCGATACAACCGAGAAACACTTGAAGTGAAGTACAAGGGGAAAACCGTCTCCGACGTGCTCCACATGACAATCCACGAGGCGCGCGCGTTCTTCGAGCCGATCAATTCGATCACCCGTTATCTTGCCACGCTGGAATCGGTGGGCTTGGGCTACGTCCAACTGGGTCAGTCCGCCACCACGCTGTCGGGTGGTGAAGCCCAGCGCGTCAAGCTGGCATCGGAACTGCACCGGCGTTCCACTGGAAAAACGGTCTACATTTTGGACGAACCTACCACCGGCCTCCACTTCGAAGACGTGCGCAAGCTTTTACTGGTGCTGCAATCGCTGGTCGACAAGGGAAACACTGTGATCGTGATCGAGCACAACCTCGATGTCATCAAGTGTGCCGATTGGATCATCGATATGGGACCAGAGGGCGGCGCAGACGGCGGCACGGTGGTAGCCCAAGGCACCCCTGAAGAGGTTGCTGCTGTGAGCGAGTCGTACACGGGCCAGTTCTTGGCGCCCCTTCTCAGCGAGCACTAGCGTAGGAAACGTGTCCGATCCAACAGATTACCGCCCCGCTCCGGGTACTATTCCCACCGATCCTGGCGTCTATCGTTTCCGGGATGAGGAAGGTCGCGTTCTCTATGTGGGCAAAGCGAAAAACCTGCGAGCCAGACTGGCTAACTACTTCCAGGACGAATCTGCGCTGTCGCCCCGAATCCGGCAGATGGTGCACACTGCATGCCACGTCGAATGGGTGGTGGTCGGCTCCGAAGTAGAAGCGCTGACGCTCGAGTATTCGTGGATCAAGGAGTTTGAGCCGCGATTCAACGTTGTTTTTCGTGACGACAAGTCATATCCGTTCCTGGCGGTTTCTTTGTCCGAGGAGTTCCCGCGCGTCTGGATCACGCGCCAGAAACACCGCAAGGGAACGCGTTATTTCGGGCCTTATACGAAGGTGTGGGCGATTCGCCACACACTAGACGAATTGCTCACGGCGTTCCCGATGCGTTCCTGTTCGCGCGGGCAATTCAATCAGGCGCAACGCGTTGGCCGGCCCTGTTTGTTCGGCTATATCGGCCGGTGTACCGCGCCGTGCGTTGGCCGCATCACTGCTCAGGAACACCGGCAAGAGGCGAATCGATTGGTTGCCTTCATGGAGGGCGATGCCGGCAAGGAGATTGAAGCGCGGCGTGCGCAGATGCGCGAAGCCGCAGCACATGAGGATTTTGAGAGGGCTGCTCGGTTGCGCGACCAGATCGCGGCGTTGGAGGCGGCGTCGGAGCGCAACGTGGTCGTCTTTGACGAGAACGTGGACGCTGACATCTTCGGACTTGAAGCGGACGAACTGGAGGCGTCCGTTCAGGTATTTCACGTTCGTGGTGGGCGCATTCGGGGCCAACGCGGCTGGGTCTCAGAAGAAATCGGCGGGATGAGCGCGGGGGAGATCGTCTCTGAGCTATTGCCCCAGGTGTACAGCGATCCGCAGTACGATCGAATGCCTGCAGTGCGTGCGGATTCCCGAAGTGTTGATGACCGCAAGCATCTGGCCGTCACGGCGATTCCGGCGGAGATCTGGGTGCCTGAACTGCCAGAGGACCGCGCGGAGCTCGAAGCGTGGCTATCCGAAAAACGCGGTGGGCATCCTGTCCACTTGCGTCACCCGCAACGTGGTAAGAAGGCTCGCCTGGCGGAGACTGTCCACGAGAACGCGGTCCAGGCGCTTGCCCGGCACAAACTTGCGCGCGCCTCCGATATGACGGTGCGCTCCCAGGCGCTCGAAGAGTTGCGCGTGGGTTTGAATTTGGAACGCGCTCCGCTGCGCATTGAATGTTACGACATCTCCCATACGCAGGGGACACATCAGGTGGGTTCTATGGTGGTGTTCGAAGACGGCCTCTCGAAAAAGTCTGACTACCGCCACTTCATAGTGCATGGGCCAAACGGCAAAGGAGTGCCAGACGACACGGCTGCAATGGACGAGGTTTTGCGCCGGCGCCTAGCGCGCTTGAAAGAGGGCGCTCCCGCGGACGACGTCGGCGCTGTGGAGGATACCGGAAACGGACAGGTTGCCGGCGTGCCTCGGCGCTTTGCGTATCGTCCCGATCTGCTGGTGGTTGACGGTGGACTGCCGCAAGTGCACGCTGCACAGCGAGTTGTGGACGAGATGGGAGCGGATGTGACCGTGGTGGGGCTAGCGAAGAGACTCGAGGAAGTGTGGCTTCCCACCGAGGATTATCCCGTGATTTTTTCACGCACGTCTCCGGCGTTGCGACTGCTGCAACAGGTACGCGACGAATCGCACCGTTTCGCCATCACCTTCCACAGGAAAAAACGTGGTGCCGCGATGACGCGCTCTGCCCTGGATGCGATACCAGGCGTTGGCCCTGCCAAGCAGAGGGCGCTACTCTCAGCCTTCGGCTCCGTGGCGCGAATGCGCAAGGCGAGCGTTGCGGAACTGTGCGCGGTGCCTGGAATCGGCCCCACACTTGCGGAGATGATTCTCTCGCACCTGCGTGATTCCGGGCACTAGTGTGGCATGATGACAGGTATGAGCGAGCTGACGGAAACCGGATCATTCCCCGTAATCGTCCCCAAGCTGGATGCGCAGTCCACACTAAAACCCGCGGAAATCCCCGAACTTCTGGTAATTTCCGGCATGTCGGGTGCGGGGCGCTCGCGCGCCGCGGCCACGTTGGAAGACTTGGACTGGTACGTGGTGGATAATCTGCCCGCTCGTTTGCTCTCCGCATTGGCGGGCCTCATTTCATCGGACGGCGGCGTGGCACGCTTGGCGGTGGTACTCGATGTGCGTTCGCGCGATTTCTCTGAACTTCTCACCACGTTGGACGATCTGAGAGAAAATGGACGGCTGACATATCGCATACTGTTCTTGGATTGCAGCGACGAGGAACTAGTGCGGCGGTTCGAATCCACACGGCGGCCGCATCCGTTGCAGGGAAATGGACGGTTGCTCGACGGTATTCGGGAGGAACGCAAATTGCTTGTCGCGCTGCGTGCGCGCGCGGATATGGTGATTGACACCTCGAATTATTCGGTGCACGATCTGTCCCGGAAACTGCGTGCACTGCTCGCTGACGAGGAACAGGCGGAGACTCGAGTGACGGTCATGTCCTTCGGTTTCAAGTACGGGATTCCTGCCGATGCGGACAACGTAGCTGACGTGCGATTCCTGCCGAACCCGTACTGGGTGAGCGAACTGAGGCATTTGACCGGGCACGATAAACCGGTTGCGGATTACGTGCTGGCGCAGGATGGTGCGCGCGAATTCGCTGACGCATACGCGGATTTGATGGAGAGTATCCTGGCTGGCTACGCGCGCGAATTGAAACCCTTCGTGACGATTGCCATCGGATGCACAGGGGGCAAACACCGCAGCGTGGCGATCGCCGAATACGTATCTGACAGATTGCGTTCGAAAGAGCATCATGTACGTACCGTTCACAGAGACTTGGGGCGTGAATAGATGGTTAGTTTCGCTGGAGGCCCCACAGTTGTGGCCTTGGGCGGCGGGCATGGCCTGTACGGCAGCCTATCCGCGTTGCGTTTGATCACAGATCGGATAACGGCAGTCGTGACAGTTGCCGACGACGGCGGGTCCTCCGGCAGGCTCCGCAAAGAGTTTGGGGTGTTGCCCCCAGGAGACCTGAGGATGGCACTTTCGGCGCTGTGCGACGATAGCGAATGGGGCCGCACGTGGCGCAACGTGCTGCAACATAGGTTCCATTCGGACGGGCCGTTAAACGGACATGCCGTAGGAAACCTGCTGATTCTGGCGCTGTGGGAAGAACTCGGCGGCAGCGTTCCCGCGCTGCAATGGGTGGGGCGGCTGCTCAAGATACGGGGCCAGGTGTTGCCGATGGCTACTACTCCACTGGACATCGAGGCGGACGTGGACCATGACGGCGTGCATTCTACGGTTCGCGGTCAGGTTGCTGTTGCCACGTCAAAGGGCCATGTGACGCGCATAGCGCTGGTTCCGGCGAATCCTCCCGTTGAAGCCGAAGTTATTCAGGCGATCCATGAGGCCGATTGGGTGATACTGGGCCCCGGCTCATGGTTCACTTCGGTGATTCCGCATCTTCTGGTGCCGCAACTGCGCCAGGCACTCGTTGATTCTCCAGCCAAGAAGCTTTTGACACTCAACGTTGCCACCGAGGGTGAAACGCATGGAATGACTGCCTCTGATCACATCCGGTCCTTCCATCAACATGCTCCCGAATTGAAGCTGGACGTGGTTCTGGCTGATCCTTCTTCGGTAGAGGACCAAAGCGAAGCCGAACGGGAAGCTGCCTCCTGTGGAGCGCACTTCACTGTGAGACACGTTAGAATGGCAGACGGCTCTCCTCGTCATGACGCTCTTCGTCTGGCAGCCGCGTATCGCGATGTCTTCGAGGGTTTGTAGCTGTTACAGCCTGAAAGTAGTTTTCGATGCCTGCATTGACCCATTCTGTAAAAGATGAACTGTCTGCCGTGAAACCGCGGCAGCATTCGGCTGCGCTTGCCGAAGCTGCAACGATGTTTCGCTTTGCAGGAGGCCTGCAGATTAATGCTGGTCGCGTCTCAATCCACGCGGAGCTCAGCCATACGGGAAGTGCCCGGCACTTGTGGGAAATCGTGTCACACCTGTTCGGCGGCGAGCCGGAACTCGTGGCGGTGAGCTCTGCAATGCGCCAGGGGAATACCTACGTTGTGCGCATTACGCGCGACGGCGAACGGGCGGCACGCAGACTGGGCCTGCTTGATACCTACGGGCGTCCGGTTCGCGGACTCCCTCCGTCGATCGTGGGAGGTTCGAAAGCCGATGCCGCTGCAGCGTGGCGTGGTGCATTCCTTGCGCGGGGCTCGCTATTAGAGCCAGGGCGAAATGCTGCGCTGGAGGTCGTATGCCCGGGCTTGGAGAGCGCATATGCTCTGGGCGGGCTAGCGCGCCGTATGGACATTCCGTATCGCGCGCGTGAATCCCGCGGAGCGCATCGAGTGGACATTCGTGAAGGAGACGCGATCAGCGAGATGCTCACGCGTATGGGCGCCAATGATTCGGTGCTGCGGTGGGAAGAATTGCGGGTGGAGCGGGAAGTCCACGGCTCCGCGAACAGATTGGCGAATTTCGACGACGCGAATATGAGACGTTCGGCTGACGCCGCGGTGATTGCCGTTATTCGGGTGAAACGGGCATTCGAGATATTGGGCGATTCGGTTCCTGACAATCTCCGTGAAGCCGGAGAATACCGAATTCAATATCCTGAGGATTCCTTGAACTTGTTGGGGGAGCGCCTCAATCCGCCAGCGACAAAGGACGCAGTGGCGGGTAGGCTGCGCCGGCTGAACACGATGGCAGATAAAAGAGCGATTGAACTCGGGATTCCGAACACGATGGATGCGGTGAAGAGTATGCGGCGCGGGCGCTCATAGCGTTCCGCGTGCGGTGAACATGTATCCGATTGCGTGAGCCTTCTCAGCAATGTGGCGCATTAGACGAAGGGAATTGGGACCTTTTTCTGCTTTGAGAAGATTCCGTGGAAGTGATCCGAACAAAAGCTGGGAGATTTGACGCCAATAGAGGCGCGTGCAGAGGTTCACAGGCTAGAATAACCAGTGACACCGGACGTACCTGTCCGGCACGGACGGACGCCCCGCGCGTCCGTGAAATCAGACGTGTGCGTGCACACTAGGAGGATATAGAGTGACCATTCGCGTTGGAATTAACGGTTTTGGCCGCATTGGGCGCAACTTCTTCCGCGCTCTCAAGGAGCAGGGCGCTGACCTTGACGTCGTGGCAGTCAACGACCTTACCGACACCAAGACCCTCGCTCACTTGCTCAAGTACGATTCCATTCTTGGCCGTTTCCCGGGCGAAGTGACCGCCGGTGATGGCGTTATCACCGTTGACGGCAAGGATATCAAGGTGCTCGCAGAGCGCGATCCCGCCAATCTTCCGTGGGGCGAACTCGGCGTTGAAATCGTCGTCGAGTCCACTGGCTTCTTCACAGACGCCACCAAGGCGAAGGCCCACATCGATGGCGGCGCCAAGAAGGTAATCATCTCGGCTCCTGCAAAGAACGAAGATGGCACATTTGTTATCGGCGTAAACGAGCAAGATTACGATCCCGCAAAGCACAACATCATCTCCAATGCCTCCTGCACCACGAACTGCTTGGCGCCGCTGGCAAAGGTACTCAATGACTCATTTGGTATCGAGCGTGGCATCATGACCACAATCCATGCCTACACGGGCGATCAGCGCCTGCAGGATGCTCCTCACAAGGATCTCCGCCGCGCACGCGCTGCCGCGCTGAACATGATCCCAACCAAGACAGGTGCGGCGCAGGCCGTAGCGCTGGTGATCCCGGATCTCAAGGGCAAGTTCGATGGACTCGCAGTCCGCGTCCCAACCCCCACAGGGTCACTGACCGATCTGACATTCGAATCGTCGAAGCCTGTGACGGTTGAGGACGTCAAGGCAGCTGTGAAAGCCGCTGCCGAAGGTCCGCTCAAGGGCATCCTCGCGTACACGGAAGATCCGATCGTTTCCACCGATATTCAGGGTGATCCGCACTCCTCGATCTTCGATGCAACCGAGACCAAGGTTATCGGCAACCTCGTCAAGGTGCTGTCCTGGTACGACAACGAGTGGGGCTACTCGAACCGCCTCGTTGATCTGACCGAGCTCGTTGCTTCCAAGCTCTGAGTTGAAAGTTGAGCACGATGCCCGTACATGCGTTCCGCGTGTACGGGCATCTGTGTGCAGAAAGGATGTAGATTCGTGAGGACGATCGATTCGCTCGGCGATCTTGCCGGGAAAACAGTTTTCGTGCGTTCTGACTTCAACGTACCGTTGGATGAAGACCGCCACATCACAGACGATGGCCGTATCCGGGCCGCTCTGCCAACACTCAGGCGCCTGGTCAAGGCAAAGGCGCGCGTGGTTGTCGCCGCGCATCTGGGGCGTCCGAAGGGCAAGGTCAATCCCGCATTCTCACTTGCGCCGGTAGCTGCCCGTCTCTCGGAGCTCTTGGGTCAGCCTGTGCCGCTCGCCGGAGATACCGTTGGCGACGATGCCAAGGCGAAGGTTGCAGCGCTCAAGGATGGCGATGTCGTCTTGCTCGAGAACGTGCGTTTCGACCCGCGTGAAGATTCCAAGGTCGATGCAGAGCGCGAATCCTTGGCAAGGGAATACGCGGCGCTTGCAGATGTGTTTGTTTCCGACGGTTTCGGTGTGGTGCACCGCAAGCAGGCATCGGTTTACGATGTCGCAAAGCTTCTGCCCTCGGCTGCAGGTGAGCTCGTATTCAAAGAAATCGAATCCCTATCGCGTGCCACAAAGAATCCGGAACGGCCGTACACGGTTGTCCTGGGTGGCGCAAAGGTTTCCGATAAGCTCGGTGTGATCAACAATCTCATTGAAGTAGCTGACCGGTTGATTATCGGCGGTGGCATGGCATACACCTTCCTGAAGGCGGAAGGCAAAGAGACCGGTACCTCTTTGCTGGAAGAAGATCAGGTGGACACTGCGGCCAGCTACCTGGCAAAGGCGAAAGACAAGGGCGTGGAGATTCTTCTACCCGTTGATACGGTTGTCGCGCCAAAGTTCGCTGCCGATGCTCCACACGAGGTCGTTGACGTTGACTCGATTCCGGCCGATCAGATGGGCTTGGACATCGGCCCGAAGTCCGGTGCTATTTTCGCTGCTGCAATAGCCGATTCGAAGACGATCGTGTGGAACGGCCCGATGGGCGTTTTCGAATTCCCCACATTCGCTGAGGGGACCAAAGCCGTTGCGCAGGCAATGCAGGATGCAGCAGGCTTCACTATTGTCGGCGGCGGCGATTCCGCTGCGGCCGTTAGGAATCTCGGCTTCGACGAGTCGAAGTTCTCTCACATTTCCACCGGCGGCGGCGCCTCCCTCGAATTCCTCGAGGGCAAGGTACTGCCAGGTATTGCAGTTCTGGAGGACTGAAAGATGGCACGTACACCACTGATGGCGGGCAACTGGAAGATGAACCTCGATCACCTCGAGGCCGCCCATCTGGTCCAGTCTCTCGCATGGACTTTGAAGGATCAGGGACACGATTATTCGGCAGTAGAAGTTGCCGTGATCCCGCCCTTTACCGATATTCGCACTGTGCAATCTTTGGTTGACGCGGACTCGTTGCCGATCAAATACGGTGCCCAGGACGTTTCGATTCATGATGAAGGCGCATACACTGGCGAGATCTCTACTGGGATGCTCACCAAACTGGGATGCACCTTTGTCATTGTCGGGCATTCGGAGCGCCGGCAATACCACGGTGAGACTAACGAGCTCGTTGGGCAAAAGGCCAAGAAGGTGCTCGATGCTGGCATGACGCCCATCATGTGCTGCGGTGAGGCGCTGGAGATCCGCAAGGCTGGCACACATGTTCAGTTTGTGCTCGGGCAGATTGACGCAATGCTGGCGGGCCTTTCAGCGGCAGAGGTGGCGAAGTCCGTGATCGCGTACGAACCGATTTGGGCGATTGGCACCGGCGAGGTCGCGACGCCGCAGGATGCGCAAGAGGTGTGTGGTGCGATCCGTAAGCGCGTGGGCGAGTTGTTTGATGCGTCCACGGCGCAGGCAGTCCGTATCCAGTACGGCGGCTCTGTGAAGTCGAAGAATGTTCGCGAAATCATGGCACAACCAGATGTCGATGGTGCCTTGGTTGGCGGAGCAAGCCTTAAGGCAGACGAGTTTGCCAAGATCGTGACCTATCAGAAGTAGTCACGGAACGTGCGGGCGCGTGCAATGTGTACGCGCCCGCACGTTTTCGATATAGTGAACAGGCGTGCCGGAAACGCTGGCACCAAGGGAAGGCGAGAATAGCGCAATGAGTGTGATGCTGATCATCTGCGAAGTGCTCCTCGTGATCACCAGTGTGTTACTGGTGCTGTCCATTTTGCTGCACAAAGGCAAGGGCGGCGGTATCTCGGACATGTTCGGCGGCGGAATTTCTACCTCGATGCGCTCATCGGGCGTTGCGGCCCGCAATCTCAATCGCATCACCGTGGGCGTAGCCCTCGTGTGGGGCGTCGTTGTGGTACTCATCGGGCTCATCACGAAGTACGGAGCCTAAGCACACAAGCGTGATGTGGATCGGATGGGTGCTGTGCGCTGTGGCGACGGCGGCTGCCATCTGGTGTGGCACACGATACCGGCGTGTCACACAGGAATACCGCGAGCTGCAGGCGAAGCGCGACGAGAACGATCGGCGCCCGGCTGTGCTGTCGCACGAGATTCGGACGCCCCTCTCGCTGGTACGCGGGGCGGCGGAGCTCCTCACTGAAGAGACTCCGGGCCCGTTGAATGCCACTCAGCGTATGTTCGTGGACACAATTACAGACAATACGCAAGTAGTGATCGATATGGCGGAGGATTTCCTGCTGGAATCGCGCATGAATCAGGGATCTCTGGTGGTCAACGCTGTGCCTGTTGACGTGCGCACGATCGTCGCAGATACTGCACGCGAGGTTCGGCGCATCATGGGCACTCGCATTGCGGTGGAGGCATCCGGCGGAATATTGCCGATTGTCTCCGACGAGCGCCTAATCCGCCAGATGGTGTGGAACTTGGTCAACAACGCCGCGCGTCATGCCGGTGACGATTCGGTGATTACCGTGGTGGTGCGCGAGAAAACAACCGGCGGATGCCTCATCTCGGTGATCGATGAAGGAGGCGGCCTCGCTCCACAAGACCTCGAAACCATCTTTACCCCATTTGTTACCGGTTCATCCCGTAGGCCAGGTTCGGGTCTCGGGATGATGATAGTAAAGCGGATTGCGCAGACCTTGGGAGGCAGGATATTCATCGACACGGAACGCGGCCACGGAACCGCCGTCGTCATTGACCTCCCGGATCGAGCCCCGGTTGCGCATCCACACAGTGAGAAGTAGGAGGGACGAACATGGCGGCACCTATTGCGCTCGTTGTCGACGACGAACCGCAGATGGTTTCGATCGTTGTATTCGCCCTTGAAACCCAAGGATTCACATGCTGTGAGGCGCGGAATGCACGTGATGCGATGGCACAACTTAACCGCCATCTGGTGGACATCGTGATTCTTGACATTATGTTGCCCGATGCGAGCGGGATCCAGTTGGTCAAACGTATCAGAGCAGCTGGTGTACTCACGCCGATTATTCTGCTGACGGCGCTGTCTGATGAATCGGATCGCATCGCAGGGCTGATGGCAGGGGCGGATGATTACGTGACAAAACCGTTTAGCCCGCGTGAGCTTGCGTTGCGGGCGCAGGCAGTAGTACGGCGCACGCAGCCGCCGGATGCCACGGTGCATGACGTAACACTTGGCGACCTGCGTATCGACACCACTCACGAACGGGCCTATTGGCGGGGCGAACGAATCGAGTTGAGTGCGACAGAATACCGCGTGTTGGCTGCGCTCGCGTTGCATGCGGGCGAAACTGTGGCCTACGTGAGCCTGCTCAACGAGGCGTGGGGTACGAGCAGCCACTACGGCGGACGAGAAATGATCAAGACTGCCATTTATCGACTGCGTAAGCACCTGGCCGATGCGGGAGCTGACCCCGCGATCGTGGAATCGATACGTGGCCGGGGGTATTCGTTGGCACTCACGCCAAACGCCCCGCCTACGGCAGAATCGGTCACAGGCCTGTGACCGAATGTCACCGAATCTACGCGGTACTGTGACCAGCGTTGCCTGAAGATGACAAGGTAAGCGCGAACGACCTCCGTTCGCATGATGTGCAAAAGGATGTACCATGTCATCTCAGTCCAAAGGCGGACTAGGCTTCCTTTCAGCTCCGCCCGCCACACCGCGCAAATCTCCCGAGGAAGTGAAAGAACAGTACCCCAAGTGGCGTTTGAGCGTCTTCATGGGTATCTTCCTCGGATACGCAGGGTTCTATTTGATCCGAAACAACGTCTCTCTGGTTTCGGGAATTCTCAAAGAAAATAACATCATGACCGCCGTGGGGATCGGCGTTGTGGCAAACGCAGTGCTCTTCGCATACGGTCTTTCCAAGTTCTTCATGGCGATGCTGTCTGATCGCGCAAATGCGCGATATTTCTTGCCGCTAGGGCTGGCGCTTTCCGCGATTACTAATCTTTTCGTTGCCTTTGTCCCCGCTATCAGCGCCTCCGTTGGGCTTTTCGCCACTGTCATGTTCATCAATGGATGGTTCCAGGGGATGGGATGGCCTCCATCAGGGCGCGTGCTCGTCCACTGGTTCTCAACGAATGAGCGTGGTTGGAAGACCTCGATGTGGAATTGCGCGCACAACGTCGGTGGTGCAGGCGTTGGAATCGCATCGGCCTTCGCGCTGCAACATTGGGCTACGAACGATGCCGACTGGCGGCCCGCGTTCTGGTTCCCAGCACTTATCGCGCTCATCGTGGCCGGCATAGCCTTCTTGCTCATCCGCGATAGGCCCGAAGCGATGGGCCTGCCGCCCATCGAAGAATACCGGGACGATCCAGCGAAAGTGACGATGAGCGATTCCGAGCTCGCGGGAATGTCCTGGGGCAAGATCGTTGTGAAATATGTGCTCACCAATCGCGTTGTGGTGCTGCTAGCGGTCACTAATGTATTCGTGTACACACTGCGCTACGGCGTGCTCAACTGGATCCCCATATATCTGAATGAAAACGTGGATGCCGCCAATATCCAAGATGGCATTTTGGGATTTGCACTCTTCGAACTTGCGGGGATTATCGGCACACTCCTGTGCGGGTGGGTTTCCGACAAGATCTTCAAAGGATGGCGCTCCGGAGCGGGCCTGCTTTTCCTTGCCGGCGTGGGCATCGCATTGTTCATCTACTGGCAGCTTCCGCCCACAGCTCCGCTGTGGCTCTTCTATATCTTGATCGCATGCATCGGAGGTTTGATATACGGGCCAGTGATGCTGATTGGATTGCAGGCAATCGACCTGTCACCGGCAAACGTCGCAGGTACCGCTGCGGGTTTCACTGGTCTGTTCGGTTACTTGTTGGGTGCCACGCTTGCCTCTACCGGAGTAGGAATCCTGATTCAGCACTTCGGTTGGGACATCACATATGGGACTCTCTTGGCGGTGGTGATTATCGCGATTGTTCTGATGGCCATCGTGGGCAAAGACGAACGTGCTCTTATGGAGCGTCATCGGGCGCAATTAGCAGCTAGATAACGTGTGTGCCGGGGGATAGGAACGTGGTGGGATCAATATGATCCCACCACGTTCGGTGTAATATTGATACGATGACAAGCTGGTGGGGATCGCGCTGGAATCGCCGTTTTAGCGTTCGTGTCGGTGTTGTGTTGGCAGTGCTGTGTATTGCACTGGTGAGTGCTATCGCGCTCCAGCCACGGAGGGGCGCTGTTTCTGTCCTGTGCTCAAACAATGCGAACTCCTGCGATTCGGTGGCGGCCGCGTACGAGCGTTGGACGGGACAACGGGTTGATCTCATTCGCCTGCCAACGTCAGAAGCACTGACGCGGCTCACCGCGAGCGCGTCTGACCCGGAGTTTGACATATGGTTGGGCGGGCCCGCCGAGGCGTATGTGACGGCGGCGCGTCAGGGTCTGCTCGCGCCCATGAATACGCTGCCGAATTTCGAATCTATACCTGCCTCACTTCGGGATACTGAAGGATATTGGGCTGGGGTCTATGGGGGAATCCTCGCGCTGTGTGTGGCATCCGATCAGCTTGATGCGGTGCCACATTCGTGGGAGGAGCTGGCATCTTCCTCCTACAGGGGAAGCGTTATCGCACCGAACCCGATCCTTTCTGGCACAGCGGCCACAATGGTGTGGGTCCAATACACCAGGGTGGGTAGCGTTGCGGGAGCGATGGACTACATGCGCCTGTTGGATCGCAACATTGTGCTGTATACCGATTCGGGGACTAGCCCCGCTCGCCTTGTCGCATCTGGCAAGGCACCTATCGGCATCACTTTCGCTCCATACTGCGATTATGAACGCCAGGCAGGATACGACGTTGTGACGGTTTTTCCCTCTGACGGGACGGGATACGAAATAGGCGCCGTAGGCATCGTCGCCGGTGCACCCCATCAGGACGCGGCGGAAGCATTTGCCGATTTCAGCATGTCCGTGGCTGGGCAGAAAGCAGGTAGCGAACCCTCATTGCAACTTCCGACAAGCCAAGCGCTTCCTGGGAACCTCACCGCAGCGCTTGACGCATTAGACGTACCGATCATGAATAGAAGTACTGAGGCGGCGGCGAGTTTGCGCGCCACACTCATGTATCGGTGGGCAAAGGATGTTCGCGATGGCGCCTATTAGGAACCGACTAGTTCTGTTCGTAAAAAATGGGGCGGTGATGGCGCCGCTCATCGTAGCAGTGGGCACAATTGGTGCGAGTGTATGGATCGCCTGTGAGCAGCAGCGTTCCAGTGCTCTGCCGGATACAGGCTGGCGTCCACTATTAGGCGCTGCGGGCCGTACGATGTTGATATCCGGTATTGCTGCGACTATTTCGGGCGTTGTTGGTGCGTGTGTGGTCTTATCTGTATTCGCGATTCGTTCCACTGCGTTGCGGCGCGTGATGTTTGCAGCTGCGGTGGTTCCCGCTCTGGTTCCGCCAGCTGTCACCGCCACTGTGCTGCAGCGATTAGGTTCTGCCGCGTTGATCGTGGCCGCGAGTGTTGTCGCGATGCCCTATGCGGTTATTGGGCAGACATTGGCCTTGAGATACTGCGACGTTCACGCGTATCTGGCCGCACGAGATTTGGGCCTTTCACGATGGCGCACGTGGCAGGTCTCCGCAGCTCCAGTGTGGCGCTTCGGCGCAGGCGCGGCGTGGGTGTGGGGAGTGTTTTTGATCAGTTCTGATCCTACGATCTATCAATTGATGAGCGGCAACCGCTCGTTCTTGCCTTCGCACACGCTCCGGGCGGTTCTGGGTGGTGCGCCCACCAGCCAGATGGCGCGTGTGCTGACGCTTTACCTGGTGCCAGCGTGCGCGCTGGCGGCAATAGCCGTGTTTCTGGCACGGCGTACGCGGGCTACCATGCGAGAATCGCACGATGTGTACCGGATCGCCGATCTGGTGAAGGCTCGATGGCTGATCTGGGGCAGTGGGGCAGTGACCGTGGCGGCATATGGGTTCATTGCATACGAGATTGTGCGATTGGCGGTGGCAGCGGCACAGACATTCCCGATAGATTTTGCCGCGATGGTGCGGGATCTGGCCCCAACAGTGCTGCTTGTGGTAGTAGTGCTACCGTTGAGCACGCTCTTCGGCACCGTTCTTGCTCTAGCGGTGTACCGTGCACCTCGTGTGGTGCGCACCTTCGGTTGGTGGTTGATCTTCTTTATGATGTTCGCTGCTCCACCCGCGGTGGGGGCCGTGCTTGCGATGGGTTTTCGCACGTCAATCGCGGTGGGTCCATTCGTGCTGCCCGCCTTGGTGGGGGGTAGTGCAGTCTTCGGCGGCAAAATTGCGTTAGTGATCGCGGCGATGTCGGTGTGCGTTCCCGTCACCGCCATGTTGGTGCTGGCAGTCCGCAGCACCCAACAGGGGCAGATACATGCTGCAGCGCGAGACCTGGGTGCCACTGCGATTCGCAGCACTTTTCAGGTGGAAGGCCCTGCGCTGATGCCGATCGTTGCGATCGCTTTGTGCGTGGAGGCGAGTTTGGTCCTCACCTATGCTGCGCCGGTGACGTTCGTCCAGCCCGTTGGAGTATCGGTAGCAGCCTCGCGCATCGCAACTCTGGCTACAACGGGATTCGCCGATGAGGCGCTGGCGTTTTCTGTGCTCACCGGTACTCTGGTAGCACTGTGCATGGCCTGGGTTTACGCGGTAGTACGTTCCACCTTTGCCGTCTCGTGGTTCCGCACAGAACCGTATCGGAGAAAACATGGATAGCACTGCCGGCCTCACCGTTGCAGACGTCAGCGTCCAGTTCGACGACGTCGCCGTTCACGGCGTCAGTTTTCACGTGGACCCAGGGCGCATCCTCGCCATTATTGGCCCATCCGGGTGTGGGAAGAGCACGCTCTTACAAGCTATCGCAGGTGTGGCACCAGCCAGTGGAACGATCGAAATGGCAGGTGTGGATGTGAGCTCGTGGCCCCCGGAGCGGCGTCCAAGTGCCACGGTTTTTCAACAACCGGCGTTGTTCACGCATATGAGCGTCCGGGAAAATATTGCATTCGGTTTAGACGACGCGTCAGTGCCGCGTGAAAGGAGCCGTGAACTTGTTGACCTGGCGATGGTAACCATGGGAGTGGATACCGTGGCGGAATCGTCGCCGAGCGAACTTTCCGGAGGGCAGATCCAGCGTGCGGCACTCGCCAGAGCATTGGTGCGGCGTCCGCAGGTACTGCTGCTCGACGAGCCTCTTTCACACGTCGAACCGGCACTCAAGCGAGACATCCGCACGGACATCGTGCGGAATGTCCACCGGCGAGGCGTTGCAGCAGTTTACGTTACGCATGATCTCAGCGAAGCATTCACCGTTGGTGACGCCGTGGGGGTGATGCGCAGCGGCCAGATCGAACAAATCGCTACGCCGATCGATCTGTATCGCCGCCCTGCGTCACGATTTGTAGCCGATTTCCTGGGACAAGAAAATGTGGTGCCATGCGACGTGACACGCGTGGAGCACCAGTACGCCACACTCCGGGTGGGGAGCATATCGTTAAAGGTCCCGGCCCGTGCCGATACGCCCGTGGGTCCCGCGCTGGTCGCAGTACCCCCGGAGGCCATCCAATTGGACGACGTGGATGACACCGCAGCGATTTTCGGTTCTGTGGGGCAGGTGATCGCCTGGTCCTTCCTGGGGGAAAAGGCCCGGGTGGAGATCGAATCGGAAGTGGGAACACTTGTCGTCTACGAATGGGACTCGGTGCGCCCGCGTCCCATCGGTTCGCACGTGACTTTCACCGTGAAACCCAGGCGTGGCTGGGTAATTCCGCAGCCCTATTCAGAAACGGTGGTATCCGGATAATCGAGCAACGGGAGCCCGTTGTGAAGCACGTCCGCATATGCAGTATCCGCTGTTGCCTCGCGAAGCTCCTCGATCAGCATGGAACGAAGGCTCCGCACAGGCAAATTGACGCGTTGTTTGCTGCGGCCAGGACGGCACATGTCCGCAAAATTAGAACCACCAGGCCGATCCAATACGAGATCGCCGCTGGAACGCTCCATCCGGACGACATCGATGACTGGGCTGCGCGTGTCTTTAAACTCCACCGGAGCGTGGAGCCGAAGGGCCAGCCACGCCCCAAGCAGGTACGTCGATGCATGATGGAGTGATCCTTCAATGCACACGTGCGTGATTGGCTCGTCTGGCTGCTCATCGAGCATCGCTGCCAAATGGTTGCGCCACAGCGTTACGCCGGCCCACGCAAGATCCGTGTCGCCAGGAGCATACGTGGAGCGAAGATTCATCAGCGCCGCCGCTGGATCCTCAAGGATGAGTGACGACGTGATGCGCCGATCTGCCATCGCGCCAATCGTGCTTGCGGAGACGTCTGAAGGGGCTGACTGCACCCACCATGCAAAGATCGGTGTGTCCGGCAAAATCAGCGGCGTAATGAGCGAATCGAGATTAGAATAGGCGTGGCCGTAACAGCGCAGTATGGCTATCTCGGAGAGTCCCGCTTCAGGACCAACGCGCACCTCAGCGTCAACTCGTGGTTCGGCTGCCGGTATCGAGAGGACAGCGACGATCCGGCACGGGTGAGCCTGCGAAGCACCCGCTGCTGCCTCGATGCCGTCATGGATGCCGCTTTCGTCGCGCGCGATGATGACGAGGGTCAGCACACGGCCCAGAGCGACAGAACCGACAGTGTCGCGCAGCTCGTCAAGCCGCAGGCCGACAGCGGCAGAGGATGTGTTGTTCATTTGAATGATCATGATTCTCCTAGGGCCGGCGCCAGCTGTGTCCAAACCGTCTGAGCATCGCATCGGCACTCCGCGGCCCCCATGACCCGGGCGCGTAGGTGTCGAGAGTTTCGGGGGATTGAGCCCATGCCTGTTCGGCCTGATCGATGATTTTCCATGAGAGCTCAATTTCCTTCTGCTGCGGAAAAAGGGGAGGTTCGCCCAGCAATACGTCCAGAATTAGCCGTTCGTAGGGTTCGGGTGCATACTCCGTGAAAGCATGCCCGTATGCGAAATCCATCGTGATGTCGCGCAGCCGCATCGACGATCCCGGAACTTTGGATCCCACATTGAAAGTGACGCCTTCGTTCGGTTGCACGTGGATGACGAGTGTGTTTTGTCCTAAGCCATCAGTTGAAGGGAATGGCAGGAAGGGAGGGTATTTGAAAACGATCGCGATCTCGGAGACACGCCTGCCCAATCGTTTACCAGCGCGCAGATAGAACGGCACCCCGGACCACCGCCGCGTTTCTATCCCAAGGGCGAGCGCGCCGTACGTATCCGTCATTGAATCGTGCGGGATACCTCTTTCTTCGCGATACGCGTCAACCCAACGGCCGCCCTGCCAGCCCTCGGTGTATTGCGCGCGAACGGCAGATTCGCCAACGGGCCCAAAGAAATGCGTGGCCTCCAGGATTTTTTCTTTCTCAATTTGCAACGCGTGAGCGGAGAAGGATGTCGGCTCTTCCATCGCAGTGAGCGCGAGTAGCTGGAGCAGATGGTTTTGTATGATGTCGCGCGTGGCCCCGATTCCGTCATAATATCCGCCGCGCGAGCCGATACCGATGTCTTCAGCCATCGTGATCTGCACGTGATCCACATGAGATGAATTCCACACCGGTTCGTAGAGTTCGTTCGCGAAACGCAACGCAAGGATGTTCTGCACGGTTTCTTTGCCCAAATAATGGTCGATTCGGAACACCGAATCGGCAGGAAACACGCGTGTGACGACGTCGTTCAGCGCCTGCGCCGAGGCGAGATCGTGCCCAAAGGGCTTCTCGATGACCACCCGGCGCCAGGTGTTCTCTGTCACCTGGTGGAGCCCGGCTTCCCCGATGCCATTGAGCACAGTAGGGAATAACTCGGGCGGTATGGCGAGGTAGAAAGCGAAATTGCCCGCAGTGCCGCGCTTCGAATCGACGTCGTCCAACGTGGTGCCCAATTCGGCATACGTGTGAGGATCGTCGAATGCGCCAACAACGATTCGGACCCCGGAGAGGACTTGTTTGAGCGTGGTATCTGTGACCGTTGTCTTTGCGCCGTTACGAATTGATTCCTCAATCGTTTGCAGCATATTCTCACGCGGTGATCTCACTACTCCGATGATGGAAAACGACGGCGGCAGTAGGCCACGGTTTGCCAGGTCGTAGAGTGCGGGAAGAATCTTTCGTTTCGATAGATCGCCTGTGATGCCGAAGAGCACGATGCCGCAGGGCCCTGCGATACGCTGCAGCCTCACATCCGGAGCAGCTCTCAGTGGATTCGTCATGGCTATCACTATCGCACAGCTTGGACGCTGCGGCGAGTTTTTGCTGCGTGGTTCACGTGCAGCGAAGGGGCCCACCGGAACTTTCAAACTTCCGGTGGGCCCCTTCAGATGCTTCAGGCGCGCGTTGCGGCGAGGGATTCGCGCGCTGCCGTGGTTACCGCGTCTGCGGTAATACCGAACTTTTCGAAGAGCACGCTGCCAGCGGCCGACGCTCCGTAATGAGCGATACCAACGCTGCGGCCGGCATCGCCCACGTAGCGGGCCCATCCAAAGGTGGCTCCTGCCTCTACGGAGACGCGGGCCTTCACGCCTGGCAAGATGACCGAATCGCGATACTCCTGCGTCTGCTCTTCGAACCACTCGAGGCACGGCAAGGAGATGACGCGGGCGCCAATACCTTCTGCTTCCAGGCTCGTGCGCGCCGCAAGCGCGAGCTGCACTTCGGATCCAGTGGCGAGCAGCTGGACGTCCACTGTGCCAGTGGGGGAGTCCGCCAGAACGTATCCGCCCCGAGCGACTCCCTCTGCACGAGTCCCTTCGAGCACAGGAAGGCCTTGACGTGAGAGCACCAAGCCTGCTGGGCCGCCGTGGTTCTGTTCGATGATATGTGCCCACGCCGCTGCGGTTTCATTAGCGTCGGCAGGGCGGACGATGGAGAGCCCGGGAATTGCGCGGTATGACCACAGATGCTCGATTGGCTGGTGGGTCGGTCCATCTTCGCCCACGCCAATCGAATCGTGAGTCCACACAAAGATTGAAGGGATATTCATCAGAGCAGCGAGCCGCACCGCACCGCGCATGTAATCCGAGAAGACGAAGAACGTTCCGCCGTACACGCGTGTGAGTCCATGCAAGGTGATGCCGTTGACGATGGCGCCCATTGCGTGTTCGCGGATGCCGAAGTGAAGAGTTCTGCCGTATTTATTACCGGGCCAGGCGCGAGAGACGCGATCTTCAGGAAGGAACGAAGGCTCGCCCTTCATTGTGGTGTTATTCGATCCGGCGAGATCCGCTGAACCGCCCCACAATTCTGGCAGAACGGGGGCGAGTGCCGTGAGCACCTGTCCCGATGCGGCCCGTGTGGCGAGTGAGGTCCCCGGTTCGTAGGTGGGAAGTGCATTTTTCCAATTTTCCGGGAGTTCCTTCTTCTGTAGGCGATCCAGCAGGGCGGCACGCTCGGGATGCGCAGCGCGCCAGGAAGCCATCGCCTTATCCCATGCGGCGCGAGCCAGCTGTGCGCGATCGTGTGCCTGCGAACGGGTGTGCTCAATCACCTCCGGTGCCACGTCAAAGGACTTCGTAGGATCGAGCCCAATGATTTTCTTGAGCCCGGCAATTTCCTCGGCGCCGAGCGCGGAGCCATGAGCAGCACCAGTGCCCTGCTTGGTGGGGCACGGCCAGGCCATAATTGTGGAGAGGCGAATAATTGACGGGCGGCCCGTCTCAGCTTGTGCCGCCTGGATTGCCTGATACAACGCCGGGACGTCTTCCTTATAGTGAGTGCCTCCGTGCGTCCAATCGACGTGTTGCGTATGCCAACCGTAGGCCTCATAACGCTTGAGAACATCTTCTGAGAACGCAATCTTCGTATCGTCTTCGATCGAGATACGGTTGTCATCCCAGATGAGAATCAGATTGCCCAATTCCTGGGTGCCGGCAAGCGAAGAAGCTTCCGAGGTAATACCTTCTTCCAGGCAGCCTTCACCCGCGAACACGTAGACGAAGTGATCGAAAGGCGATTCGCCTTCCGGCGCATCCGGGTCGAAAAGACCGCGTTCGCGCCGGGCAGCCATCGCCATTCCAACGGCCGAAGCGAGGCCCTGGCCAAGCGGCCCAGTCGTCATCTCCACGCCCTTGGTGTGCCCATATTCGGGGTGCCCGGGTGTGAGGGAACCCCAGGTGCGCAGGGATTTTAGATCGTCGAGCTCGAGTCCATAGCCGGCGAAGTAGAGCTGGTTGTACAGCGTGACAGACGAATGGCCGATCGATAAGACGAAGCGGTCGCGGCCAAGCCACGTGGCATCCTGCGGGTCATGCCGCATGACCTTTTGGAAAAGGAGATAGGCGGCGGGGGACAGCGAGATCGCGGTGCCGGGGTGCCCGTTACCTGCCTTCTCTACTGCGTCCGCAGCGAGCGCCCGCCCTGTTTCTACCGCTCGCTGGTCAAGTTCTGTCCACGTAAGCTCCGCCATGGAGTATTCCTTCCTCGTGTGATTTCACCAGCAGTTATTCTACATTGGCTGACTGGGCTGGGCGAGGCACTCAGTCCTACGAATCGCCTATGATCGCTCTATGGGACACGGCTTAGGAACCTCTTTGGAAAGTGCGGTTCGGCAATACCTGGCCTACGTGTCGATTGAGCGCGCGATGTCAGCCAATACGGTCGCAGCATATCGCCGCGACCTCGTCAAATATCTCGCGCATTTAAAAGCCCGTGGGGTGGAGCGGATAGCGGACGTCACGGAAGAGGATGTCGCTTCCTTTGCAGAAGACTTACCCGGATTGGCAACGACGTCGATTGCGCGAGCCATGACCAGTGTGCGGTCCTTCCACCGCTTCGCACTGGAGGAAGGAATGACGCAGGTCAATCCGGCAGCCGATGTGCGCCCTCCCAAGATACCGAGCCGCTTGCCGCACGCATTGACGATCGAAGAGGTGACGCGACTGATCGAATCGACGCCAACGGATAATCCGGTAGGTTTGCGTGATCGCGCTCTGCTGGAACTATTGTACGGGACGGGTGCGCGGATCTCTGAGGCAGTCACGTTGACAGCGGACGATGTCGATGCCGCAGAACGTACCGTGCGCTTATTCGGCAAGGGAAGAAAGGAACGCGTTGTGCCACTTGGTTCGTACGCCATGAAGGCGCTTGCCGCCTACACCGTTCGAGGGCGCCCCGCGCTTGCGGCGCACGGCATCGGCTCCCCATTCCTCTTCCTCAACAAGCGCGGCAGGCCGCTTTCGCGGCAAAGTGCATGGGCCATCATCCAAGAAGCTGCCGAGCGCGCACATGTGACTACCCATATCTCCCCCCATAGCCTGCGGCACTCCTTCGCCACGCACCTCCTTCAAGGAGGAGCGGATGTGCGTGTAGTACAGGAGTTGTTGGGGCACGCCTCTGTGACGACAACGCAGATTTACACCATGGTCTCACGGGACACAGTACGTGAGGTCTATGCAGCAGCACACCCGCGCGCCATTACTTAGTTAGGATGGGACTGTGACTGAACAAGAATCCCTGCTGCCCGGGTTTGATGACGATTTTCCTGCGCCCGATGCACTCCATTCGCATGGTCCAGCGCGCGTCATCGCGATGTCCAACCAAAAGGGTGGAGTGGGAAAGACCACCACCACCATCAATTTGGCCGCCGCACTGGCAGAATACGGCCGGAAGGTGCTCGTCATTGATTTCGATCCGCAAGGGGCGGCCAGTGCCGGTCTCGGCGTTAACGCGCGCGAGATGGACCGCACCATTTACAACGAGTTGATCGCAGCGAAACCTGATATCACGAAGATTATCGTGCCCACTGGTGTGCCCAACCTCGATATTGCGCCCGCTAACATCGACCTCTCAGCTGCCGAAATTGTGCTGATCAACGAGGTTGCGCGTGAACAGGCGCTGAGCCGAGTACTGCGGCCTGTCATGGACGTTTATGATCTCATCATCATCGATTGCCAGCCGTCACTGGGGCTCTTGACAGTCAATGCGCTAACCGCCGCGCACGGCGTCATCATCCCATTGGAAGCCGAATACTTTGCCATGCGTGGTGTTGCGCTGCTCACTGAACAGATCGATCGCGTACAGGACCGGCTCAACCCGCGCTTGCAGCTGGACGGTGTGCTCCTCACCATGATCGACCTGCGCACGCTCCATTCCCGGGAAGTGATGGCGTCTGTGCGGGAGGGCTTTGGTGACAAGGTCTATTCCACTTATATTGCGCGCACTGTGAAGTTCCCCGATGCTACGATCGCGGCTCAGCCGATCACCCAGTACGCACCGAACCATCCGGGAGCGCAGGCGTACAGGCGGCTGGCGCGTGAGATCATCTACCGCGGGCAATGCGCGTAGAGCCCCTGTTCCTGAGCGACGATCGCGGCGCCTCGACTTTCGCAGTAGAGCTGGACGTATTCTCCGGTCCGTTCTCTGTTCTGCTGTCGTTGATCGCAAAGAAGAAGCTCGATGTGACGGAGGTAGCGCTCGCCGCGGTCACAGACGAGTTCATCGCTTACGTTTCCTCCTTGAGGGAATACGATCTCTCAGTGGTCAGCGAGTTTCTCGTCGTCGGTGCCACGCTGCTCGATATCAAATTGGCTCACTTGTTGCCACACGAGACTCGCGACGAGGAGGAGTTTGAATACATAGAACAGCGTGATCTTCTTTTCGCGCGTTTGCTCCAGTACCGTGCATTCAAAGAGGTCGCCGCAGACTTTGGGAGAAGACTCGAAGCGCAGTCGTTGCGCGTCGCGCGTGCGGTGCCCCTCGAAGAACAGTACGCGCGGGCTTTGCCCGAGGTACGGTTGCCGATTGGGATCGAGGATTTGGCACTATTGGCGGTCGCTGCTTCGCGCAACAAAGAGGAACCGTTGCTCCCAATCGCGCAACTGCACGATCCGTTGGTCTCTGTTTCGTCCCAAGTACAATATGTGCGCGACCACATCGGTGCGCGGCCCCGGACATTTGCTGATCTGTGTGCAGATGCGCCGAATCGGGCCACGGTTGTCTCCCGCTTTATGGCGATCCTCGAGATGATGCGCCACGGTGAAATTATGGTTACGCAAGAGCAACCTTTGGGGCCACTTCTTATAGGCCTCACAGTGCAAGGAGGTGAAAGCTGTGGACAGTGCTGAAAAGAACCAGCTACTCGGGGCGCTTGAAGCGCTGCTCCTGGTAGCTGCAGAGCCCGTTCCCACAGCTGTGCTTGCACAGGCAATTTCAGTGACGGAGGCACAGGCAGATGCCCTGCTCCGGGAGCTCGCAGCAGAGTATGCCGGACGTCACGGGGGCCGGATTCGAGGCATCGAGGTGCGTGAGGTCGGAGGCGGATGGCGGCTGTACACCAACGCACGCTATGCAGATATTGTGGCCGCTCACGTAGTGGCAGACGAATCCGGGAAGCTTTCGCTACCCGCACTGGAAACACTGGCAGTCATCGCCTATAAGCAACCGGTGACGCGCTCCCAAATAGCGTCAGTGCGAGGTGTTAGTGTAGATTCGGTTGTTCGCACGCTTCAGACGCGCGGTTTGATTTGCGAGGTGGGCACGACGGAGACGAACGGGGCGATCCTCTATGGCACAACTCCGTACTTCCTGGAGGCAATGGGGATCAACTCGCTTTCGGAGCTCGCACCGCTCGCCCCATATCTTCCTGAAGCGTCCGAATTGGACGAAGTAGCAAAGGACATGCGATGAATCTGTACGATCCGAATGGAGAGCGCCTCCAGAAGGTCATGGCGCACGCGGGGGTGGGTTCGCGCCGCCTGTGCGAGAATCTCATCTCCGAGGGACGGGTCACCGTCAATGGCCAGATAATCACCGAACTAGGTATGCGGGTAGATCCGACGAAGGTCCGGATTCATGTGGACGGGGTACCGATCGCCGCCGATTCTTCGAAGCTCACAGTGGCGTTATACAAGCCGCCGGGGGTGGTCTCCACGATGCACGACGAATTTGACAGGCCCAGCCTGGCCCAGTACGTGGAGGATCTGCCCGAACGGCTTTTCAACGTGGGGCGCCTGGATCAAGACACCGAGGGCCTGATTTTGTTATCGAACGACGGCGAATTGACCCACCGGCTCACCCATCCCAAGTACCGGGTTCCCAAGACGTACGTTGCGCGCGTTGAAGGGGCCGTTACGCGTGGCCTCGGCAGAGTACTCGAAAAGGGAATCGTGCTTGACGATGGTCCAGTTCATGTGGACAAATTCATTTTGCGCGAATCATCGCCGCGCAATTCGATCGTGGAATTGACGCTGCACTCCGGGCGCAATCGTATCGTGCGTCGCATCATGGAGGAGGTACACCATCCGGTCATGGAGCTTGTGAGAATCAAGTTCGGGACTATCGAGGTGGGACATCTGAAGCCCGGGAAGATTCGCCGGATTGCGGGGAGTGAACTCTCCGCGCTCATGCATTCAGTGGGAATGTAACGCGATGGTGCCTTCACCTCTCCTCGTTATTGGTTCGGGTCTTCTTGGGGCATCGCTTGGGCTTCAGGCACGCCGCAAGGGGGCTGAAGTGCAGCTTGAAGATGCCTCGCCTGCGGCTTTGGCTCTGGCGCGCGATTTGGGTGCGGGGGACATACGAACGCTGGAATCTCCGGAGCCGGTACTCGTCGTCGTCGCCGTTCCTCCGGACGTAGCCGCGAGCGTAGTGCGCAAGGCCCTCGATCGATTCCCCCACGCCATCGTGACGGACGTGGCGTCTGTGAAAACGCGCGTCGTGGAGGCTGTTGCATCTCATCACGATTCGCGGCGATACATCGGTTCGCATCCGATGGCGGGCCGCGAGCGTTCGGGCGCGATCGCCGCCGATGCCGATCTCTTCGCCGGCCGCCCGTGGGTGATCACCCCTTCGCAGGATAATGCGGAGGAAACGGTGGACACTATGAAGCAATTCGCCCTTGACATGGGTGCATTGCCTATTCTGATGGCGCCGCAAGACCACGATAGATCTGTGGCTCTGGTGTCTCATATGCCGCAGCTCATGTCGTCACTGGTAGCGGGTGCGTTGCGGAAGGCGCCCGCGGAATCGCTGGCGCTCAGCGGCCAGGGGCTGCGCGATGTCACGCGCATTGCGCACTCGGATTCGGAACTGTGGGCCAGTATCATCGCCGGAAACGCGGAGGCCGTGCGCAACGTGCTCGGCCCTATCCATGCCGCGCTGGGCGATCTGATCGCCGCATTGGCGCCGGCGGAATCCGATACGTTTGCACCAGGTGTTCTTGCAGGAGTGACGCGAGTCATTGCGCGCGGTAACGATGGGGTGTCCCGTATTCCGGGGAAACATGGCGGTGCTCCGCGCCGATACGCCGATGTCATCGTGTTGGTCCCGGATCGTCCGGGGGAACTGGGACGGCTCTTCACCGAAGTGGGCGATGTGGGCGTCAATATCGAAGACTTGCAGCTGGAGCATTCGGTTGGGCAGCGCGTGGGGCGGGCCACGCTCTCGGTGCTGCCCACTGAGGCTGATACGCTCGCCTGGTCACTGGAGGCGCGCGGCTGGGATGTCATCATGGAAGGAAAAAAGCACGTGGGAATCACGATCGCCGTTGATGGCCCGTCAGGCTCTGGGAAATCCACCGTCTCACGCAGGGTCGCCGAAGAACTCGGCATCGGATACCTGGACACAGGTGCGATGTACCGCGCTGCCGCATGGTGGTGTGAGCATCAGGGAATCGATCTGGACGATCACGACGCTGTGGCAACAGCGACACGCGACATGCCGCTCCAGATGCCACTGGACCCGAACAAGCAGACCATCGTGTGTGGCGGCGTCGACATTACGGAAGCGATCCGCACGCCGGAGCTCTCTCGGGTCGTCTCACGCGTGGCCGTCAACCTGGACGTGCGCGCAGAGATGAAGCGGCGCCAGCGTGAGATCATCACGCATGCGCGCAATGGAATCATCGCTGAAGGCAGGGACATTACAACCGTTGTTGCTCCGGATGCGGATGTGAGGATTCTGTTGACAGCCTCGGAGGAAACCCGCCTCGTTCGCCGGGCACGCGAGGTTCGCGGAAGCACGGACGCTGCCGCGCTTGCCCAGACGCGTTCCGAAGTGGTGGACAGGGATCGCGCAGACGCCACAGTCTCACAGTTCATGACGGCGTCCGATGGCGTCACCACTATCGATTCTTCGGCGCTCAGTATCGACGACGTCGTCGCCACCATCATCCACCTGGTCAAGGAGAAGCGATGAGTACACATACCCCCGACGAGGCCACGGTGCATGACGAGGGAGATTCCTACGAGCGCAAGGTTGATGTATTGCGCGAGAATTTGGCGGGATACGAGCTCACTGATGAGGACCTGGCGGTTCTGGAGACAGACACGGAGCAGAAACCTGTTCAGCGCGCCGCGTTGCCTGTGCTTGCGGTGCTTGGACGCCCGAATGTTGGCAAGTCCAGTCTGGTGAATCGGATCGTTGGCAAACGGGTAGCGGTGGTGCAAGACACCCCAGGAGTGACGCGCGACCGCGTGGCTTACCCGGCGTCCTGGAATGGCCGGCAGTTCACGCTGCTCGACACGGGCGGTTGGGAAACGGATGTTGCAGGAATCGATGCGGCGGTGGCGCGGCAGGCGGAAGCCGCGATCGACGCGGCCGATGCGGTAGCACTGGTGGTTGATGCCACGGTAGGTATCACGACCACGGACGAACAGATGGTGCGGCTGCTGCGCGCAGCGAACAAGCCCGTGATACTTGTTGCCAACAAGGTGGATTCGGCGGTGCAGGAATCCGATGCCGCCGTGCTGTGGGGGCTGGGACTTGGCGAACCATACGCAGTGTCTGCCTTGCACGGCCGCGGAACCGGAGACCTACTCGACAGAATCGTCGACGTGCTGCCAGAACATTCAGCTGTGGCGGGCACGGCACCCCAGGGCGGACCGCATCGTATCGCGCTGGTGGGGCGCCCCAACGTCGGGAAATCCTCACTGCTCAACAAGCTCACCGGCTCTGAACGCGTGGTGGTGGACGAGCAGGCAGGAACCACACGCGATCCGGTGGATGAGACGGTATGGTTAGACGGAACGCCGTGGACCTTCGTGGACACGGCGGGAATCCGCCGCAAAATCAACCAGACTCGAGGTGCGGATTATTACGCCTCCCTGCGCACTGCGGCCGCGCTGGAACAAGCGGAGTTGGGCTTGGTACTGATCGATGCATCCCAGCCGGTCACGGAACAAGATATCCGCGTGGTCCAGCATGTTGCGGACGCGGGGCGCGCGCTCGTCGTCGTCGCGAACAAGTGGGATATGGTAGACGAATGGCGGCGCCGCGATCTCGAATCCGAATTGGAACGCGAGATGGTACAGCTCACGTGGGCCGAACGAGTGAATCTTTCCGCGCTCACGGGCTGGCACACGAACCGGTTGACGCGGGCGATGGGCCGGGCACTTGAATCGTGGCAGACTCGGATTCCCACCGGAAAGCTGAACGCATTCCTCGGTGAAGTGACAGCGGCACATCCACATCCGGTACGCGGGGGAAAGCAGCCGCGGATCCTTTTTGCCACACAGCCTTCCGCGCGCCCGCCGCGTTTCGTCCTCTTCGCATCCGGCTTCCTCGAAGCGGGTTACCGGCGTTTCATTGAGAATCAATTGCGGGAGAACTTTGGGTTTACCGGCACACCAATTGAGATCTCGGTGCGCGTGCGCGAACGGCGTGCGCGGCGCTAATTGCCGGCATCCACCACGTGCGTCAACACATCAATAACACCACCCGCCGTATTTGCTGGTGCGCGGAAGCGGGCGCAGGCGAGGATCGCCGAATGGGCGTTGGCGGTGGCAAACGAGTAGTCGGCTGCCTGCAGCATCTCCAGATCGTTGAGATAGTCTCCGAAGGCGAGTGTCTGGGCGGCAGATACGCCCAGCGCACGCTGGAGGGCGCGAACCGCTGTGCCCTTGTTGACGTGGCTATCCATGATATCCACCCAGTTTTTCCCGGATACGACGACGCCGTGGGCGGATCTCAGATCCGCAACGTGCGGATACACGTCGCGTTCCGCATCCTGAAAAGCGTAAATCGCAATCTTGAGTATTTCATCGCGCGCCGCCAACTGGTCTGCCATGAGGCGGCGAGCCTGGTAATAGCGCGCCACTTCGGCGAGGAACACCGGATCATCACATTCCACGTATGCGGCATTTTTCCCAGCAAGTACTACCGCCAGTTGCACGCCGGACTTTGCGAGTGCGCGCAGCCGCCGCACCGTGCGGGTGACAAACGATCGGTCCAGCGGTGTGGCAGAGATTTCTGCTCCGTCGCGCATCACATAGGCACCGTTTTCCGCAATGATCGGCATACCAGAAAGGCTGCTCTCAAACATAGTGGCCAGCGTATGGTACTGACGGCCACTGGCCGGGCAAAACACAATGCCACGCGCTGCAAGCTTCTGCAAGAGAGGCCACAGGGCGCCGGGAATCTTCCCATCACCGTCAAGAAGCGTCCCATCCAGATCCGTGACGACGAGCCGTGGGTGAAGATGGGCGAGGTATATCGATGGCGGTGTGACACTCACCCAGCCAGCTTACCTGTTTCGAAGGAGGGAATGCCGTCCGGAGGCAAGCTCGCACGCGGGGAACAACACGTGTGAGGAACACGAAACCTGTGGATAAGGTGCGCGCGATGGCTCGCACACCGGGCATGCTGGCAAATAAAAGGTGTGGAGAGAAGGGGATAACGATGGGTAAACCTACCGGCTACGCTACCAATCGGCTTATGCAAGGTGCCGATGGAAAGTGGCGCCCCGCCTGGGCGCTGCGCGACACGGCGGCACTGGAGTATTACGACACGGAGTGGGGAAGGCCCGTGCGCTCCGAGAGAGGCGTATTCGAGCAGCTGAGTCTTGAAGTATTTCAGGCGGGGCTCTCATGGCTGACGATCTTGAAGAAAAGGGATGCACTGCGCGCTGCATTCGATCACTTCGAACCGGAGGTTGTAGCCGCGTACGGCGAGGACGCCGTCGCCCGCCTGAGAGCGGACAGCAGAATTGTGCGCAATGAACGGAAGATACGCTCAACGATCGGAAACGCCCAAGCTACAATGCGGCTTGCCTCCAAGGGCGGCCTGGCGCAACTTGTATGGAGCTTTGCGCGGAAGGAGACTGTGAAACCGCGCACGCCGGAGGAAGTACCCACGCAGTCGCCCGAATCTGTAGCGCTCGCGAAAGCATTGCGTGCGCACGGCTTCACCGGAATCGGTCCAATCACAGCGTTTGCGATGATGGCGGCGATTGGCGTAGTGGATGTGCTGCAGGCGCCACAACGATTGCAACAATAGACGTGGCGGCCACGAATAGGAGTGCGTGCAGCACTCCCACATGGTTGCCAAGGAAACCGAGGAATGGCGGGCCGGCCAGGAATGCACCATAGCCGATCGTGGACACCACGGAGATCCGAGCTGCAGCGCGCACGGGATCGTCAGCTGCAGCAGACATGCCCACCGGGAAACCGAGGGAAGCTCCGATACCCCAGATCGCGGCGCCCGTAAAAGCGACCGCAGTAGTGCCAAACACCACGAGAACGCTGCCAATCAGGGCCGCTCCGAAAAGGAAGCGGAGCACAGGCACACGCCCAAAGCGGTCGATCAAGCCAGTTCCGATGATCCGCCCACCGGTCATGAATATGAGGAATGTTGCGAGAGCCAATACGCCCTGCGAGTTCGTGACGTGGTGGCCCTCCGTGAAGGCAACCGCGAGCCAATCATTGGCTGTCCCCTCGGCAAAGGACGCCGCGAGGGCCATCACTCCGATCAGCAGGGTGCGCGGTTCTTTCCACGGTGAAGTGGCGGCCTTTTCCGCGTGCCGGGCAGGAACCGGTGTGGCAGCGTCCTGTGGGGCGAACATGTGAGAGCAGGCGAAAGCAGTTGCGATGGTGCAGGCGGCTACGGCGAATAGGTGCGCGGATATCGGTATATCCAGGGCGATCACACCCGCCCCGATGAGGGCCCCCAGCACAGTACCGGCGGAGAAGGCGGCGTGGAACCATGCCATAATTGTGCGCCCGCCGGCTTGTTCCACGCGTGCGCCCTCGACGTTCTGTGTGACGTCCCAGAGGCCGGAACCGAGCCCGAAGAGAAAAAGACCAGGCATAACCGCAAACACATGTGATCCCCATGCAACGGCAATGGTGGCGGCGATCAAACCGGGCACATAGATTGTTGCGGCCAGCGCGATGGAACGTGAGGCGCCGAGCTTTTCTACGATCTTCCCGGCAACCGGGAGCCCCACGATCGATCCCACGGAGATCGCGAGGAGCATCGTACCCTGTTGTCCAGCTGACAATCCTAACGTCTGCTTGATATCGGGCAGTCGCGACATCCACGAGGCGTAGGTGAAACCGTTCATTGCAAAGGCGAGAAAGACGCCGTGGCGGCTTCGTGCCACAGTGGGTGAGCTGAAATTCATGGGTACTCCGTTCCGGATTGAGCTTAGTAATCCCCAGGCTGGGGCTCGGACTTGGCCCGTTGTTCGAGCGGGTGCAACGGATCTTTGGGCCACGGGTGCTTCACATACCGCCCCCGCATCTCAGCGCGCACCTGCGCATAGGGGCCTGCCCAAAAGCTTGCAAGATCACTTGTGACGGCTAGAGGCCGCTGCGCGGGGGAGAGCAGTACGAGCGTGAGCACAACGCGCCCCAAGGCGATACGCGGATTTGTTGCCCATCCGAAAGCGTCTTGCAGCCGAATTCTGATCGAAGGGTTTTCGGAGCCGTATTCGATGCGCGCACGGCGGCCAGAAGGAAGTTCCACGTACTCTGGTGCAAGTTCATCGAGCTGGGAAGCTTCGGGCCATGGCAAGATGCGGGCGATTTGGGAGGCGCCGATAGGTGGGAGTGGTTTTCCGCGCGCAAACTGTTCAAGTTCCGGGCCCGCCCACTCATCGAGCCGCGCATCCAGTACAGCATCACTCATATCGGGCCACGGTTCGCCGAACGTGCGATAGAGGAAAGCGAGCCTAAGGCGCAGCGCAGCCGCATTCTTCGACCACGTAAAAGGGAGTTTTCCCGCGTGGATCTGGCGTTGTATCCAGCTGCGAGCGTCCGCGGCCAGCGGCGTGGTGTATTCCCCGGCGGATATTTCGATAGCACCGAGGTAGTGGATGAGCCGCGACCGCAACCTCCGGCTGTGCAGGCTCACTTCTGTCTCCTCGTGCAGCAATGGGCTGGCATAGGCCAACGCCGCATCTTTCTCGATGGGCACTGCAGCGCGAATGAGCGAATCGGCGCTTCCCTGCGCACGGTCCACCTGCGCGACGGCGAGCCACGTGTGGCCGGAGAGAGGCGAAGCCGCCGGGAGGGTAGCCCCTGCACCATTCGCGAGCAGATAGCGGCGCGACGGGTGGTGTTCGTCCGTCGCCTCACAGCGAGCGTGGGCTATCCGATCAGGGTAGGCGAGCGCGACGCCAGCACCCAAAGCCTGCTCTCGCGTTTGTGGCACGGGCAGTGGTACTGACGGAGATACGTCTGTGAGTGTCTTTGCTATCCGTTCCAACCTGCGTGCCTCGGAATGTTCTGCTGCCGTGGCGCGCGCCAGATCTGCCCCAGGGACCTGCCCGGCTTCATCTATGAGTGCGCATATTTTGCCCGCATCGTGTGCTCCTACAAGCTGTGCGGTCAAGAGGAGAGACCGCGCCAACCTAGGATTGAGAGGAATCGTGGCAAGGGCGCGGCCGAGTGGTGTAGGCATGCCCTCATCGAGCGCGCCGAGCGCTGTCAGTGTGGCGGTGGCCGCATCCAGAGCGGGCTCGGGCGGCGGATCTAGTAGGGCCAGCCCATGGGCGCGCGGTGCACCCCAGCAGGCTACCTGAAGTGTGAAGTCCGTGAGATCTGAGTTTCGGATCTCGGGTTCGGAATGTGGTGCCATACGGGCCCAGGTGGCTTGGTCGAAACAGCGGTAGACGACGCCGGGTCCCGTGCGTCCGGCTCGTCCCGCACGCTGAATTGCGGCGGCCTGCGATTCGCGTATGGTCACAAGCCCGCCAATTCCGCGGGAATAATTCATACGAGGCTCGCGGGATAGACCCGCGTCTACCACAATACGAACTCCGGGAACAGTAACGGAGGATTCTGCCAGCGAGGTAGATACCACGATGCGGCGCTCGTGGCCCGCGGAAAAAAGTGCGCGATCTTGTTGAGCGTGCGATAAGGAGCCGTGCAGTGGCACCACGGTTCCTGCACCACTGACGGCAGATGCGACGTAGTTGACCTCCCTGATTCCGGGAAGGAAGGCCAATATGTCGCCTTCAGCTTCGGTGAGCGCCCGGCGCACGGTGGCTGCCACATGATCCAAAAATGCGCGCTGTACTGCGGACGTGCCGGGCCCGAAAGGCTCTGCGCCACGCGGTGGTGGTGCGTAGCGAACATCCAATGGGTGAATGGCACCCGGAATCTCCACGATCGGCGCACCTCCGGGCGAAAGAAGCCTCGCAGTGCGGCCGGCCTCCACAGTTGCCGACATAGCAATCACAAGGAGATCTTCACGGATCGTATCTCTCGCGTCCAACGCGAAAGCCAGTGCCAGATCGTTGTCGAGATGGCGTTCGTGGACCTCGTCGAAGATGATTGCCCCAACTCCCTTGAGTTCAGGATCACGCTGCAAGCGCGCAACAAGAACGCCAGGTGTAACAAATTCGATGTGTGTGTGGGAAGAACGCGCGCTATCGCCACGCACCGTGAATCCAGCAGTATCGCCGAGCCGTTCGCCCAGAAGCGCGGAAAGCCTGCGCGCCGCAGCGCGTGCGGCAACACGGCGCGGTTGTGTGACAATGACGCGGCCGCCCCTTGCGCCGAGGATCTGAGCTACCAGCGGAGGGACCAATGTGGTCTTTCCGGTTCCGGGAGGAGCTTGAACTACAGCCGCACCCGTGTGGGCCGCGTGCACAATCGCATCCAGAAGCTGTGCCACGGGAAGGTGAGGAGGTGAGGCGAGGAGCTTGGCGATGGCGTGCATAGATCTATTGTGTCGCACGATTACCTGATCCATGACAGCCCGCCGATCATGTTCGCCCCCGTCCGAGAGATACGAGCCGGGTTCAAAGCACTCTACAATAGAGTCAGTTGTTACCGTACAAGGAGAATTGTGCCCGTCACTACCCCCGCCGAACTGGCCGCGATTGAGCCGGCTACGACGCCTCCGGAACTCATCCGGAACTTTTGCATTATCGCCCACATTGACCACGGAAAGTCCACGCTTGCCGATCGTATGCTGCAGCTGACGGGCATAGTGGACGCGCGTGCGATGCGTGACCAGTACCTGGACCGTATGGATATCGAGCGCGAACGCGGAATCACAATCAAATCTCAGGCCGTCAGAATGCCATGGACGGTAGACGGCCAGGCATACGCGCTCAACATGATCGATACGCCGGGCCACGTCGATTTTTCGTACGAGGTCAATAGATCGTTGGCGGCCTGCGAAGGGGCCGTTCTTCTGGTTGATGCGACGCAAGGTATTGAAGCACAAACCCTTGCGAACTTGTACATGGCGTTGGATAACGACCTGGCGATCATACCGGTGCTCAACAAGATTGATCTTCCATCGGCCCAGGTGAAAAAGTATTCGGAAGAACTGGCGTCACTCCTTGGGGTTGATCCATCCGAATGCCTGGCAGTTTCAGGCAAGACTGGCCAGGGAGTTGCAGAACTTCTGGACCGCATCGTGGCGGAAGTAGCACCCCCGGTAGGCGATCCCGATGCTCCTGCGCGCGCCATGATTTTCGATTCGGTATACGACACGTACCGCGGAGTGGTGACGTATGTGCGTGTGCGCGATGGGCGGCTTTCTCCGCGTGACCGCATCCAGATGATGTCCACCGGCGCGGTACACGAGTTGCTGGAGATCGGCGTCATCTCACCAGAACCGGTGCCGTCAGATGGGCTCTCAGTGGGAGAGGTGGGCTATCTCATCACGGGGGTTAAGGATGTCCGCCATTCGCGTGTGGGCGATACAGTGACGCTTACGGCACGGCCCGCAGCCGAAGCGCTTCCAGGGTATAAAGACCCGCTACCGATGGTCTTCTCTGGGATCTATCCGATAGATGGCGCCGACTACCCGGACTTGCGCGAAGCACTGGACAAGCTGAAGCTCAATGACGCGGCATTGCAGTATGAACCGGAGAACTCAGTGGCACTGGGCTTCGGATTCCGATGCGGCTTCTTGGGTTTACTCCATCTTGAGATCGTCCGTGAACGCATCGAGCGTGAGTTTGGAATAGAGATTATCGCGACTGCGCCGTCGGTGATCTACCACGTTGTGACCGAAAGTGGCGAGAAACTGACGGTGACGAATCCTTCCGAGTTTCCCGAAGGGAAAGTGGCCCACATATATGAGCCAACGGTGAGTGCCACCATTTTGACCCCGGCAGACTATGTTGGCACTTTGATGGAGCTGTGCCAGCAGCGCCGCGGTACGCTGCACGGCATGGACTATCTGGCCTCAGACCGCGTGGAACTCCACTATGTGTTGCCTTTGGCGGAAGTCGTGACCGATTTCTTCGACCAGCTGAAAAGCCGCACCAAAGGCTACGCGTCGCTGGACTACGAAATGGGAGAGGAACAGGAAGCCAACCTGGTGAAGGTGGACGTCCTCCTCAATCACGAAGTGGTGGACGCGTTTAGCGCGATTGTGCATCGTGATAAGGCGTACAGCTACGGCGTCGAGATGACCAAAAAACTCAAGGCGCTCATCCCGCGCCAGCAGTTCGAAATTCCCATACAGGCCGCCGTGGGATCCCGCGTGATCGCACGCGAATCGATTCGCGCCCTGCGCAAAGACGTGCTAGCGAAGTGTTATGGCGGAGACGTGACGCGCAAGCGAAAGCTGCTCGAGAAGCAAAAGGAAGGCAAGAAACGCATGAAGTCGATTGGACGCGTTGACGTGCCTCAAGAGGCCTTCGTAGCAGCGTTGACATCGGACATGCCGGAAGGCAACGGTAAGTAGTGCAGCGGGCACGATCCGCGTGGAAAGGGTAACGAATGTATGAGGCAGAATTGAAGTTGGCGCGCGAGGCGTATGCAGCCTATCGCGCGGTGGTGTCCGAAACGCACACCAAGGAGATCACGCATGTCAAAGGCCGCGGCGACTTCGCAACGGAGACGGACGAGGCCGTGGAAACCGCAGTCTCGCGCGTTCTAGCGGCATCCGGGCTGCCGATTCAGGGTGAAGAGTACTCGTGTGAAGAGGTGGCCCCAACGCGTTGGGTGATTGATCCCATCGACGGCACCTTCAATTATGCAGTAGGAATACCCGTCCACGGTTTCACAGTGTGCTACGTGGAGAACAATGAGCCCGTGGTCGGGATCGTGGAGGCATGCGGCGAGGTCACCGAAGCCGTGAAGGGCCGTGGCACCACACTCAACGGCACCTTCGTGCGGACCTCGCTCGCACCACTGCGGGAGTCCGCAGTGATGTCCGGAGATATCACCACCGACGAACAGCCGCTGTACTCTAACAGGCTGCGGCTGGCGAATCTCGCCGCTCTGTCCGGTGTGGTCGCAAAGTTCCGGGTGGTGGGTTCCGCAGCCGCAGATTTGAGCTGGGTTGCCACTGGGCGGGCTGCTGGCGCCGTGCTGTATTCGAACCACCCGTGGGATATGGCGGCCGGAGTGCTCGCCGTTCGAGAGGCCGGTGGCATCGCCCATGATCTTGAAGGCAACGAGTGGTCGCTGGATTCCACGTCCGTTCTTGTTGCGGCCAATGCGGATGTTGCAGCGGAGCTTTTCAACCTGGTGAAAGCCCGCTGACCATGACGGTTCACACCGAACACGCGCCAGCACGGATCAAATCGTTCTCGCGGCGCGGCGGGCGGATGGCGCGCAGGTTCGACGAGGTGATGGAACAGCACGCCGCTGAATACGTCATTGCGTTGCCCGCTGGTGCCACAGCGACCACGATTCCCGATGGCACCGCCGTAGATATTCCCGCCGCATTCGGAAGAAACGCACCGTTAATCGTAGAGATTGGCCCCGGATCTGGCGAACAATTGGTGAGTTTCGCCGCCACACACCGGGACATTGATGTGCTGGGAGTGGAAGCGTGGTACCCGGGTGTAGCGCGGTGTGTTGCTCACGCGGTCAAGGGCGACGTACACAATCTGCGGATCGTCGAGGGCGATGCCGCGCAGCTTCTGCCCGTGCTTTTCGGCCTCGCGATAGGGGAGAACGGCCTGCGCGGATCCAGCGAAATAGACGATAGGCACCCGAATTCGGGCAATCCCCGGGCAGCGGAGGTGTGGACTTTCTTCCCGGACCCATGGCGTAAGGCTCGCCACCACAAACGCAGGCTCGTTACCGAGTCATTCGCGCAGATTGTGGCAGGTATGCTCGCACCCGGTGGAGTGTGGCGCCTCGCGACAGATTGGGACGATTACGCGTGGCAGATGCGAAGCGTGGTGGAGACGGCTCCTGGCCTAGAGAATCCCTACCGCGGGCAGCGGCCCGACGCGAATGATCCCGAAGGCCAACGCGGAGGCTTCGCGCCACGTTGGGAGGGACGAGTGATGACGCGCTTTGAAAAACGTGGAATCGCCGAAGGCCGTACGATACACGACGTCGTCGCGCGGCGGAGCCATGGCTGATCTTCCGGAAGGAGAAGCAGTTCCTGCGGACGGATCTCTGCCAGATCCGGATGTGAGTAAGGGCTTCTCCGCCTACGTCCACATCCCGTTTTGCGCGGTGCGATGCGGTTACTGCGATTTCAATACGTACACCAACCTGGATTTTGGACCGGGGGCGAGCGTCTCCGGCTTTCCTGATTCACTGCGCCGGGAGATAGCGTTATCGCAGCATGTATTGCGCGTGCGCGGTTCTGCTCCGCTCCTTCGCACGGTGTTCTTTGGCGGCGGAACTCCCACCATGATGAATCCCGCACAATTGGCCGGCATATTACGCACTTTGCACGCCTCATTCGGGATAGCGCCGGGTGCCGAAATCACGACGGAGGCAAACCCCGAATCAGTCACAAGAGAATCACTGCGCGAGCTGGCGCATGCGGGGTTCACGCGCATTTCATTCGGTATGCAATCCGCGGTGCCCCATGTGCTTCACACCTTGGAGCGCCGGCATACTCCGGGGCAAGTCACGGCAGCTGTCCACTGGGCGCGTGAGTGCGGCTTGGACGTGTCGGTGGACCTCATCTACGGGACCCCGGGCGAAAGTGCGGCTGACTGGGAAACTTCGGTGCAAGCCGCGATCGCATTGGGGCCAGATCATATCAGTGCGTACGCGCTTACGGTAGAACCGGGCACCGCAATGGGAGCGAAAGTTCGCAGGGGCGAATTGCGAATGCCTGATCCCGACGAGCAGGCTGAGCGATACGAGCAGGCCTCGCGTATCCTGGAGGGCGCCGGATACCGTTGGTACGAGATATCGAATTGGGCGCAGCCGGGCCACGAATGTCGGCACAACCTGGCATATTGGCACAATGAAAACTGGTGGGGATACGGACCAGGGGCACATTCCCATATCAACGGCACGCGCTTCTGGAATGTCAAGCATCCGCTGGCCTATGCGCGTGCGCTCGATCGCGGGCGTACGCCCGCTGCGGCCAGGGAGATTCTCAATCTCACGGAGCGCGAAGAAGAAGCGGTGATGTTGGGGATCCGCCTGCGCGATGGTATCGCGATTCCGGCGTGGGCGGACAAAAGAGCCGTGGCCGCTTTGATCGCCGATGGCCTTGTTGATGCCTCGCGGGCACTGCGTGGAAGGCTCGTTTTGACTCTGCGGGGGCGCCTATTAGCAGATGCGGTGACTCGCGCGCTGATGCCGTAGTCGGCGATTTTTGTGTGCGGCGGTCAGTTCTCCGTTGCAGTCACGAAGTCGATGAGTTCCTCCATGCGGCCGAGCAGACTCGGTTCCAGATCCTTGTACGAATGCACACGGCTGAGAATATGGGCCCAGGCACGCCCAATGTCCTCCGCTGAGCTGTACGGCCAACCCAGCCGCTTGAGCGTTCCGGCCTTGATATCTTCGCCCTTGGGAACGTCAGGCCAGGCGGTAATGCCCAGGGATGTGGGCTTGATCGCCTGCCACACATCCACGTACGGATGGCCGAGAATCAGGACTCCCGGAACGTTGCTCATGCGTGCAGCGATTCGGGATTCCTTCGAGCCGGGAACCAAGTGATCGATAAGTACGCCTGCCCGCCGTTCGGGCGTAGGAGTGAACTGTGCAATTCGTTCCTCCAGGTGATCAACGCCGAGTAGTTCTTCGACGACGACGCCTTCGCGCGCCAAATCCTCACCCCACACCTTTGCGACAAGTTCCGCATCGTGCTTGCCTTCCACCCAAATTCGGGAGGCACGCGCCACTCTGGCCCGTGCGTTCACGTGCAGTGATCCAGAAGCGGTGAGCGTGTGCCCGGCCACGGTTGCAGGCTGTGGGCGATCGGCAGCCACTGGCGCGGTCAGGCTCACGGGCTTTCCATCGATCCAATAGCCGCGCCCGACGCGAAAAGTGCGGCGTGCGCGGTGGCGGTCTTCCAAAGTGACGCACCAGACTCCTGCGATCTTGCCCACGCTCACAATCTCCCCAACAAAACCACTTGTCACGTCTTCCACAACGATCCCTACGCGCGCAACCACCGGGGTGGATTCGGCGGGGGAGTTAGCCCGGTGCGGGTCATGTGCTAAAACATCGCTACCGTAGCGATCGCCACTGGAGATTCGAGAGGAGCCGATATTTCGCTGGGAGGCAGAATTGTTGGATCTCACCCTTAGAGGGTAGGCGGTTTGTCCCAATCAGCGTAGGATTAGCACTCGGGCGAGTCGAGTGCTGAAAGGATCATGGCTCGCCATACGAGGAGGAGTTGCCGCATGGGGAGCCAAGAGCGCCGTTCGAAGGTCCTTGAGGCCATCGTGCGCGATTACGTCTCCACGCGCGAACCAGTTGGGTCCAAGGCACTGGCGGAGCGCCACGAATTAGGAGTTTCCCCAGCCACTATCCGCAACGATATGGCAGTTCTGGAGGAAGCTGGCTATATTCAACAACCTCATACGTCCGCAGGCCGTATTCCCACAGATTCCGGATACCGCTCTTTTGTCGACTCGCTGCATGAGATTAAGCCGCTATCCGCACCCGAACGCCGGGCGATCGAGAGGCTGCTCAGCGGGGCTGTTGACTTGGACGATGTGGTGCAGCGTGCGGTGAGACTGCTTGCGAGCATCACGCACCAGGTAGCTGTGGTGCAGTATCCCTCATTACAAAGAGTGTCGCTGCGTCACATCGAGCTGATACGTGCCGGGGACACGCATGTGCTGTTAGTGATCATCACCGAGGCCGGGCGTGTGGAGCAGCGCATGGTGACCACATCCAAGGCTATTGACCAGGACGCACTGGACGGTGTGGCGCATGCCATTAATGAGGAATGTGCCGGTAAACCGTTGAAAGATCTGACGGGCGTGGCAGTGACCATCGATGAGGCGCTTTCCCCCTCGCTGCGCGCGATCGCCGATCGGATCGTAGATGAGGTGCTGCATGTTCTTCAGGCAGATAGTGAGGAACGCATCGTGATGGCGGGCACCGCCAATCTGTCTCGGCATGCTGTAGATTTTGCACGCTCTATCTCTCCTGTGCTTGAGGCCTTGGAAGAGCAGGTTATCCTTTTGCGTTTGCTCGCTCGCACGCAGGAGGGGCTCAACGTGTCGATCGGTCAGGAGAACCAACATGAAAGCTTGCAGGAAGCTACCGTCGTCTCCTCTACATACGACGTCGGGGTGCGATCCGTTGCCCGTGTAGGTGTGGTTGGTCCGACACGGATGGACTATCCGAATACTATGGCTGCGGTATACGCAGTGGCAGAATACCTATCCGATATCCTCACCGGGCGCTGAATCCGATCGCGGCTCGGCTAGAAACACATCAAGAAGAGAGACAGTGGCAGATTATTACTCGATCTTGGGCGTTGATCGTAACGCTTCGGCAGATGAGATCAAAAAGGCATACCGTAAACTGGCCCGGAAACTGCATCCCGATGTAGCGGGACCAGAGAGCGCGGAGCAGTTCAAAGCGGTCAATGAGGCCTACGATGTGCTGTCGAACGAAGAACAACGTCGCCTCTACGACATGGGCGGGGAAGATGCGCTCCATGGCGGCGGTGGTGCAGGAGCAGGTTTCGGCGCATTTCAGGACATCTTCGATACCTTCTTCGGCGGCATGGGAGGAGGCCAGCGCGGGCCGGTTCCGCGCGGGCGCCGCGGCCAAGACACCCTGGTCGCGCTCGATCTGGATCTCGAAGACGTGGTATTTGGCGCCGATAAAGAAATCACCCACACGCTCGCGGTGGAGTGCCCGGTGTGCCACGGGACCTGTGCGGCTCCCGGTACGCAACCCATCACATGTTCGCAGTGCGGTGGAACTGGCACCGTTCAGCGTGTCACCCAGTCATTGCTGGGACAGATGGTCTCACAATCAGCATGCCCAACCTGCCATGGGCATGGCACCGTCATCGTGACGCCGTGCCACGAGTGCGCAGGCGAAGGGCGCGTCCGCGCAACGAAGACGATCAATATCAAGGTGCCCGCGGGCGTGGAGTCCGGCATGCGCATCCGCTTGGCGGGTCAGGGAGACGCGGGCGTGGAAGGCGGACCGGCCGGCGATTTGTTTGCCGAGGTGCGCATCCGCCCGAATGCCCTCTTCCAACGTGTTGGAGACGATTTGACCTGCGAGCTGCAGATCCCGATGACGGCTGCGGCATTAGGCACACAGGTCACTGTGGACACGCTCGATGGGCCGCGTACGATCACCATTCAACCTGGCACCGCTTCGGGAACAGTAGTGGCGCTTTCCGGGCTTGGCGTGGGCCGGTTGCATCGCGGTGGCCGCGGCGACCTCAAGGTTAGCATCGCAGTAAAAACACCCACTCGCTTGGACGATGTACAGCGATCTCTTCTCGAAGAACTTGCCAAAGTGCGCGGCGAGGACATCCCGTCCGCTCGCTTGGTGGAACACAACGCTGGCTTCTTCTCAAAGATGCGCGACAAGTTTTCTAACAAATGACAGCTCCCGTCTATATCGATCCGGCCCTCTCTGACCGCGCGCATGGCACCTATCGGCTCGAAGGAGACGAGGGTTTTCACGCTGCAACCGTTCGCCGGGCGCGTCCCGGCGAACGGATCGATGTCGTGAACGGAAAGGGCCTCAGGGCACGATGTGAAGTCCACGATGCAGATAAGCGTGGCATCGACTTGCTGGTCCTCTCCGTGGAACAGGAGGCAGAAACGGAACCGAAAATCGTGTTGGTCCAGGCGCTAGCAAAAGGTGGCCGCGACGAACAGGCGGTGGAGACGGCCACCGAGTATGGGGTCAGCACGATCGTGCCGTGGCAGTCGGATCGAGCAATCGCCTCGTGGCGTGGCAAGGAGAGAAAGGGCAGGGCACGCTGGGAGGCAACCGCGTGGGCTGCCACGAAACAGTCTCGCCGTTCATGGTTGCCGCAGGTGGACGACGTCGTCGGCACAACCCAACTCGTCGAAGAGGTTGCGCGCATGACGCGGCACCACTACCGTGTTTTCGTGTGTCACGAGGAAGCGCAGCTGCGATTGATCGATGCGCTTGTCGGCGAGGGCTACGAGGCTCGTGGCTATGGCGTCGTCGTCGGCCCAGAAGGCGGAATTTCGCCGCGAGAAGTGACGGCATTGTGCGCTGCCGGTGGTGAGCCGGTCTTGTTGTCCGAGTACGTGCTGCGTTCCGCAAGCGCCGGGCCTTACGCAATTGCGACCATCAACGCCGGGAATATACTGGGAACTAATGACTGACAAGATCACCGAACGCACCGTCATCGTGCCCGAAGGGGTAGCGATGTTCGATTTGCTGGGCGCAAATGATGAGGTGCTTCGATCGTTGGAGAAGGGCTTTTCACCGATTTCCATTCACGCCATAGGCCACACGATGAGCCTGCGCGGCCAGGAAAAGAATGTCGAGATGGCCGATACCTTGCTCGGAGAGTTGATTGACGTGGTGCGCGACGGTGAACACCTCACCGCGGAGGCAGTGGATCGGGCGATTTCGATTTCGAAGACGGGCATGGCGCGCCCTACCGATCTGATCACTACGGACATTCTTTCCTCACACGGCAGGACGATCCGCCCGAAAACCCTTGGCCAAAAGGCATACGTGGATGCGATTGACGAGCACGCGATTACATTTGGCATCGGGCCTGCGGGAACTGGAAAGACGTACCTCGCGGTAGCGAAGGCAGTTGTGGCGCTTCAAACCCGCGAAGTTTCGCGGATTATCCTCACGCGTCCCGCGGTGGAGGCAGGTGAGTCGCTCGGCTTTCTGCCGGGCTCTCTGACTGACAAAATTGATCCGTACCTGCGCCCGCTTTACGATGCGATGTACGACATGCTAGATCCGGAATCGATTCCCAAGCTGATGGCGGCGGGCACGATTGAAGTCGCGCCACTGGCGTACATGCGCGGCCGAACGCTCAACGACGCGTTCGTCATTTTGGATGAGGCGCAGAACACCACCCCAGAACAGATGAAAATGTTTCTGACGCGCCTCGGCTTCGGCGCGAAAATGGTTATCACCGGAGACGTGACGCAGGTGGACCTGCCTGGCAGGACACCTTCTGGGTTGATCCTGGTGCGCAAGATTCTCCGCGATGTACCTGGCATCGCCTTTATGGAACTAGGATCGGCGGATGTGGTGCGCCACCGCCTGGTAGCTGACATCATTGATGCATACGCACGGTGGGGCGAATCAGTGGCCGGTGCCGGCGGGCGGATGCGGGAAGGGCATCGATGAGCATTGAAGTCAATGACGAATCTGGGTTTCTGCCAGCGCAAGACCTGCAAGAGATCTCAGCTCTTGCCACGTATGTGCTCGACCAGATGCGTGTCCATCCGCAGGCCGATTTGAATGTATTGCTGGTTGACGAAGCGGCAATGGAAAGGCTGCACATCGAATGGATGGACCTCACCGGTCCCACCGATGTCCTGTCCTTTCCCATGGATGAACTCCGCCCAGCCCCGATTGGGGAGGAACCCAAGGAAGGGATTCTGGGCGATGTGGTGGTGTGTCCGCACGTGGCGGCGCGCCAGGCCCTCCAAGCAGGGCATTCTACGGCCGAGGAGATACTGCTCCTCGTTACTCACGGTATTCTGCACCTCCTCGGATATGATCACGCGGAGGAAGCAGAACGCGAGGAGATGTTCGCTTTGCAACGGACTTTGCTCCTCACTTTCCTTGCGGCCCGCGGCAGGCCATTTTCCGATCCCACGCCGACTATCGAATGAGCGACTTACCCAGCGCCGCGGTCGTCGCGGCGGCAGTGATATTTCTTGTATTTTCAGCGGTGACCAGCGCCGCAAGCACGGCAGTGGTCCGCATCACGCGTACAGAGGCGGCTGATGCATACGCGAACGGAGTTAAGGGTGCGGAGAGGATCGTCAAGATAGTCTCGCGCCGTCCGGCGGCCACTGTGGCACTTTCTGCGGTCCGCTTCGGTTTCTCCTCGCTTTTCGCACTGTGCGTTGGGCTGCTGTTGCTGCGCGCATTTGACGAATGGTGGCGCGCAGCCCTGGTGTTTCTTGCGGTGCTATTGGTGCTGCTGGTGCTTACGACCATCTTTTCTCCGATGCGGCTTGGGCAAGACCGTCCCGTGGCGGTTTTGCGCGTCACGTCGCGCTGGGTGTGGGCCGTTACCGTTATCGCCGGCCTGGTAGTGCGGGCGCGCGAACCGTCCCAAGAGGAATCCGAACAGCTTCAGGAGGACCAGCTCGCGTTGATGGTAGAGAGGGTCTCTGAATCGGAGGCATTGGACGATGACGAACGCGAGCTGCTCCAATCCGTGTTTGATTTAGGCACCACCCTCGTCCGGGAGGTCATGGTGCCACGCACGGACATGATCACGTGCCGGGCGGACGAAAGCCTGGACCGCCTCATCTCGTTGTTCACCCGTTCCGGATATTCGCGCATCCCCGTAGTTGGGGAAAGTGTAGATGACCTTCTGGGTGTGGTGTATCTGAAGGATGTGATCCGCCGCGTGCATCACCGATCTGACGCCGATGGACTCACGGCGAAGGACGTGATGCGCGATCCGGTATTCGTTCCGGAAACGAAGATCGTTGACGATTTGATGCGTGAGATGCAGGCGGACCAGATCCATATCGCCTTGGTCGTGGATGAGTATGGCGGCATCGCTGGCCTGGTGACGATCGAAGACCTTGTAGAGGAGCTGGTAGGCGAGATTTCGGACGAACACGATAGGGCAGAGCCCGTTGTGGAAGACTTAGGGGACGGGGCGTACCGTGTTCCGGCGAAGTTACCCATTGACGATCTTGGCGATCTGTTTCACGTGGAGTTTGCAGACGACGACGTGGATACCGTGGGAGGGCTTTTTGCCAAGGCACTCGGCAGGGTGCCGATTGCGGGAAGCTCGACAACGTTGGACGGTATCGAATTATCCGCCGAACGCTTTGAAGGAAGGCGGCGCCGTCTCGCGACGATAATTGCGCGCCGTGCCCCGCATGCGGACAATGGATTGGACGCGGAGGACGACGTCGAGCGTGAGGAGAACGATGAGTGAGCTCGTAGATTCTTGGCCGGAAGGTTTCCGGGCGGGTTTCGCAAGTGTTGTGGGCCGCCCCAATGCCGGCAAATCTACGCTCACTAATGCGATGGTGGGGCAGAAGGTTGCGATCACCTCCGCGCGCCCCGAAACCACCCGGCGGGTCATTCGCGCGATTGTCTCCCAGGAGGCAGGCCAGATCGTGCTCGTGGATACTCCCGGCCTCCACCGCCCGCGCACCCTTCTGGGCGAAAGACTAAATGACATGGTTCGCGATTCGCTGGAAGGGGTCGACGCCGTCGTCGTGTGTCTACCAGCAGATGAACCCATCGGACCGGGCGATCGTTTCCTGTTGTCGCTCGTGCTCGGCAAAGGCGTCCCCGTGGTTGCGGCCGTGACGAAAACAGATAAAGTTGGCCGGCAGGCACTTGCCTCCCATCTACTGGAAATAGAGGCGGAAGGAGACTTTACCGATATCGTTCCGGTGAGTGCCGTGACTGGCGATCAGGTGGACGTGCTGAGAAACGTACTGCTGGATCTGATGCCCGAATCTCCGCCGCTTTATCCGATGGGCACCGTGACTGACGAATCTGAAGAGACGCTGATCGCAGAATTGATCCGCGAGGCGGCACTGGAGGAATTGCGCGACGAACTTCCTCACTCCTTGGCTGTTACGGTTGACGAGATAGAAGAAGAAAATGCACGTCCCGGTGCGCGCGATCAGCGCCCACTTGTTCGAGTTCATGCGAGCATCCATGTGGAGCGCGATTCGCAGAAGGGGATCGTGATCGGGCACGGCGGTTCTCGCCTGCGGCAGATCGGAAGCGATGCGCGCATGGGAATTGCGCGGCTCCTTGACGCCCGTATCTACCTGGACCTGCACGTGAGGGTGGCGAAAGATTGGCAGCGTGACCCGAAGAAACTAGGCAGGCTAGGTTTCTGATGGCGGAGTTGAATGCCGTTTCCGCTGCTGTTGATGGGGCGGAAGCGGAGGCGCCACAGCCGCGTGGCTTGAAACGCTTTGCGCTTCGGCATCCCCGTGGCATTGCATGGGCTGTACTTGTTCTCCTGCTCGGGTTGTGGGGAGCATGGGCCGGCCCAGGGTGGAATCCACAACCGATGCGCACACTCATCGTTCCGGAGACGTCGGATACATCTATCACAACTGCTACCCCGACCCCACGCCTGGGAACCTACGAGGTGAAAGAATCCGTTGTGACGATCACGTTGCGCGACGGTACCCAGATTCCCGCGACGCTGCGTGTGCCTGTGGGCGTGGACGGCCTGGTCCCAGGTGTGGTCTTCATCCATGGCACCGGAACTGATTCGTACAAAGACTTCTCACGTGAGGCAAAGTACATCACGTCGACGGGCATCATCACTTTGGTTCCGGAAAAACGCACAGAAAACTATACGACTACGCACAGGGATTATGAGGCACTTGCCGAAGATTATTCGGACGCCTTCGATTACCTTGTCACCCAGGTAACGGGTGTAGATCCGCGCCGTTCCGGGATCTATGGCGTATCAGAGGGATGTTTCATCTCGCCCATCGTGGCCACATCCCGCGACGACGTGAGTTTCGTTGCGCTCGTTTCTGCGCCGGTACTGCCGATCAGGGAACAAGGGGCTCTCGCTGCGGATGCCTACCTGCGGAACTTGGGTGCGCCGGAGCGCTTGATCCGCGCTATTCCACGCCTTATCGGCCAAGATTTCGGCTCTGACACGTTTGCCTACATCGACTTTGACGTATCGCAGTATCAGCAACGGATGACGATGCCTGTGTTGATGCTCTACGGCACGGCCGACATGTCAATGCCCACCGTACAAGGGCCCCTCATCATGCGGGAAGACCTGGCGCAAGGCGGCAACAAGGACCTCACGGTTCGGTACTACGACGGAGCCGATCACGGGCTTAAACTGAACCATATTCTGGACGTCCAGGCGATGCAGGACACTGCGGACTGGATCAACGGCCTTCCTTCTACGGCCGATGCTTCACCCCATATCGCCGGCGCACAGCCAAGCCAAACGTATCTGGGCGGAACGGTTGGCAGACCCCACTGGTTTGCCTCCGGCGCTTTCGCTATTTGGATCCTTGCAATCGGTTTGGCCGCCACTGTGTTGTCTCTCCTCGCCACACTTTTGAACAAGATCAAGATCCGTGGGCACCGGGTGATGGCGCTGCGCGATTGCGGTGCGAAAGTCACACTGGCATCCTTGTCCATACTGATCGCCGTGGCAGCGTGTTTTGGATATGTGCTCGCGGTAGCTGAACTCGCCTTGAGTTATGAACAGAACGCGTGGATTGTCCAGGGTGGTTGGCTCGTAGCCCAACTGGTCGCACTCATCGCTGCATGGTTAGAGATACGCGTGATCTTCGCCTTCGTCAAAGCGCGCTCCAAAGCCCTCGGTGATGACCGTATTCACGGAGTGGCGAATGTGTTTATGATCGTGACACTGATAGGCCAGCTAACGCTGCTTTTTGCATTGGCGTATTGGGGATTCTATCCATCCATCATTTAGACACAAGAAGGTGGCAGGGGAGGAATGGATGCCTGCGCATCCTCATTTCGCGGTAAGAGAAGCACTCGTGAGCGACATGCCCGAGCTCACCAGGATATACAACCATGCAATCGCGCACACCGGTGCCGTATGGCGCGACGATCCTGCAACGGTAGCCGAGCGAGAGCAATGGCTCGCCGCTCACCATGCATCCGGCACACCCGTACTGGTGATTGCGCGCGGCGACGTCGTCGCCGGATACGCACAATACGGAAACTTCCGTCCGTTTCCCGGGTATCGGTATACCGCGGAACATTCCATCTATCTCCATCCTGCGTGGCAGCATCAAGGACTGGGCGGTATCTTGCTCGACGCCTTGGTCGATTCTGCCCGAGAGCATGGCATCCACGTGCTCGTAGCGGTGATTGATTCCGAGAATGACGCTTCAATTGCGCTGCATCGCAGGCGCGGCTTTGAGGAATGCGGATCGATGCGCGAAGTGGGGTGGAAATTCGGGCAGTGGCGCGATCTCGTGTTCATGAGCCGGATACTCAGCGCCGAAGGACCAACGCCGGCCTACGGTTCATGAGACACGGCAGATTGTGCATCCGGATCTAGTACCACGAGGGCGGTGGCACATACCATAACGGCTGCGGAAATGACCGTAACGGGGCCCACGGGCGTACCGGAGAATGCGTCAACCAGCAGTGCGGTCACCATCTGCCCCGTGACCACAGCGAGCGTGAGGCGGAAAACTCCGAGCCGTCTGACGGACCAGGATGCCGTGAACGTGATTGCCGCCCCAACGGGTCCGCCCAGATACATCCACCACTCTGCAACGCCAAGCGCGCGCACATCGAACGCACCCATAAGCCATGCGGCAAGAGTGATGAGAGTCATCACGATCCCACCGCCAACGCTGCTGGTCAAAGTTGCGAGAAGTGCGTCGCCTGTGCGCGCCACCACGCTGCCGTTTCCCGCGTTCTGAAGAGCGAGCGCGATACCCGAGAAGAAGACCGCGGCGCCAACACCCACCATAACGAGCGGAGACGACGCACCCGCACCGCCAGCGACGATTGCGAGTCCGAGACCACATAGCGCTACCACGGCCGCCGCAAGCCGCATCCGTGACAATCGAATGGGGTGAGGCAAACCAACACCGTAGCGATCTAATACCAGCCCGGTGAGTGTTTGCCCAGCAATTGAACATACGGAGCTCACCGCGATTCCCACTAGAGGTATGCCCCACGACATCGAGATGACAATGGGAATGCCTCCCAGACCAACCGCGAACCACCACCATGAGCTTTCAGTGCGTATGCGCCGGAGTGTTGTGCGCAGCTTCCCGCGGCAGGCAAAGACCACGATAACGGCGGCGATGGTGCCGAGATACGATACCCAGCCCGCGAGCAATGGGCCACCGCCTGCCGCGGAAAAGGCGCCATTGAATTTGCCTTGGATCGCCACGAGAGCACCCGAGAGAACGGCTACCATGACTGCGGTGAGAAGCTTCGAAGGCACAGTTGTACGCGCTGCCGGAACCATGAACATCAACTTTCGCACGGGACTCAATTCGATCGAATGGCCACGGCTACTGCCGCACGCACACCCAAGAGACTACAATAACGCTATGGTGCAATATCGCTATCTTGGCAACTCCGGACTCAAGATTTCGGAAATCACATACGGCAACTGGTTGACTCACGGCTCCCAAGTGGAGAACGAAACCGCGATCAAGACAGTTCACAAGGCCCTCGATCTGGGTATCACGACTTTCGACACGGCGGACGTTTATGCGAACACTGCGGCGGAGAAAGTGCTGGGCAAGGCGCTCAAGGGCCAACGGCGCGAGAGCCTGGAAATCTTCACCAAGGTGTATTGGCCGACCGGCCCGAAAGGCCCTAATGATAGTGGGTTGTCTCGCAAACACATCATGGAAAGCCTCCACGGATCTCTGAAACGCCTTGGAACTGATTACGTGGATTTGTATCAAGCTCACCGTTTCGATTATGAAACGCCGCTCGAGGAGACCTTCCAGGCCTTCGCCGATCTAGTGCACCAGGGAAAGGTACTCTATGTGGGCGTTTCCGAGTGGACAGCGGAACAGCTGCGCGCAGGGCATGCGCTCGCCGAAGAACTTGGAATCCAGCTGGTTTCGAATCAGCCGCAGTACTCGATGCTCCATCGTGTGATCGAGGGCAAGGTTATCCCCACCTGTGAAGAGCTCGGTATGAGCCAAATCGTCTGGTCGCCGATGGCTCAGGGAGTGCTTTCCGGCAAATATCTTCCTGGGCGACCTGCGCCACAGGGCTCGCGCGCAACCGACAAGAAGGGTGGAGCGCGCATGATTCAACGGTTCATGGATGAGGACACATTGGAAGCGGTGCAGAATCTGCGCCCCATCGCACAAGATTTGGGCTTGACCATGCCGCAACTTGCGATCGCATGGGTGTTGCAGAATCCAAATGTTGCAGCCGCCATCGTGGGCGCGTCTCGGCCAAAGCAGCTTGAAGAAACAGTGAAAGCATCGGGAGTTGAGATCCCACAAGAGGCGATGTGGCGCATCGGTGAAGTACTGAGCGGAGTTGCCCACATGGATCCAGAAGAGACATACAGCGTGTCGCCCAAGACGCGGCCGTAGCATCCAGGTGTGTGGGCGTTTGGTGTCGCCCACACACCTGCTCTCCTTCGCTCTCTAGGAAAGAACTAATCCGTGGCGAACCACGTGCGAACAGCTGCCTGCACTTCGCGGTCAAAGGCGTCGTCGCTGTGATGCTCACTGATCCACTGGGGGAAGGGCTCGTCCACAAGATCGTCTAAGCGCTTGCGTGCTGCGGCAGGGTCGGTTACAACGTTATACAGCATGTCCTCCGCCTCCGCTGCCGAGGTGTATACGAATGGGTAGCCCTCTGGGACCAGGGCATGAGCCCATGGCAGGTCAGGGAAGATGCCAATAACACCCGCGCCCATTGCCTCCACGTACGACATGCCATATGCTTCCTCTTCGGCTGTGGCAAGAAACGCCGTGGTGTGGGCAAGCGCTTCATAGTATGACGAACGTTCGGCGGTCAACGGACCCACCCAGACCCAATTGAGCTGCGAGAAGGACATTGCCTTTTCACTGATCAGATGGCTTTCCTGAAGCCGCATTTCCACTTTGATCGGCGTGCGGGCATGGACTTTCTCCACAACGGTGCGGAACAGATCGGGCCGCTTGCGCGGGGAGAGGTAGATCGCGGGGTAGAGAACCACGGAGATGTCCGGCGTCACGCGCGGTTTCACGTGCTCAGGGCGGAAGCCCAGATTGACCCAACCGATCCTTTGAAGCGATGCGAGATCGGAGACAACCCGTTTGTTGACGATGTCGCGCACCTCAGAGGCCGTACGTTCCGACGACGCAAAGGTGGGGAACAGCGCGCACGACAGTGCGAATACAGACTTCTCCACGCGGTGTTGGAGTATGGTGACGGGTTCCCACACGAAGTTCATAATGTTGGGCTGGAGCCCGCCCGATTCACGGAAGATTGTCCGCCACACCTCCGTGGAATCGAGCACATCCATATTGATGACAACTGTATCCGCGGCGTCCACAAATTCCAGAGGTATGACGTCGAAACCATCCGCGCGGTGGGCGGCGTGTCCGATCACAGACGCTTCGGGGAAGATACGGAGAAAGCGGCGAACCAGAGTCGCTGCGGCGTCGTGTCCGCCTACCTTTCCGGTATCGGTGATAGTGATTCCTTCACATTTGATCGCGATTTTCATGTCAGAGTGCCGCCTCGTTCGTTAGTTCTTGCGGTTCTTCATCAGTGATTTCTGTTTGGATGCGCATGCCGTAGAACGACTTGTACACGAACCCTGCGGAGATCACGAAAAACACGGCAGCGAGTACGTGAACCAAGCTACTCATGCCTTGATCCGCAAGGCTGACAGCCAGTTCAACGGCAAGCATGCCGAACAGCGTTGTGAATTTAATAATGGGGTTAAGAGCGACGGAGCTCGTGTCTTTGAACGGATCTCCTACGGTATCTCCAACGATTGTCGCGTCGTGGAGCGGAGTGCCCTTGGCATGCAGATCAGTTTCCACTACTTTCTTCGCATTGTCCCACGCGCCTCCGGCGTTGGCCATGTAAATGGCCTGGAACAGCCCGAAGATCGCAATCGAGATCAAGTAGCCGATCATGAGATACGGTTCCACGAAGGCGAAAGCGAGCGCAGAAAAGAACACGGCCAGGAAGATATTGAGCATTCCTTGTTGTGCATATTGAGTGCAGATCTCTACCACCTTGCGTGAATCTTCCACAGAGGCGCGCTTGGAGGACGAATCCAGTTTGATGTGGCTCTTAATAAAGGACACGGCGCGATAGGCGCCGGTAGTCACTGCCTGCATCGAGGCCCCAGAGAACCAGAAGATAACAGCGCCACCCAGAATAAGTCCCAACAAGAACGGCGCATGCATAATAGAGAGATTCTCTACGTTGACCGTCAGTTTGTCAGTGAGTCCAATAATGATTGAGAAGATCATTGTTGTGGAACCCACCACCGCAGTTCCGATCAGCACGGGTTTTGCGGTGGCCTTGAAGGTATTACCGGCGCCGTCATTTTCTTCGAGCATGAGTTTGGCGCGATCCCATTGTGGCGTGAATCCGAAATCCTTCGTGACTTCTGCATCCACGTTCGGCACTTGTTCGATCTGCGAAAGCTCATAGACGGACTGCGCATTGTCCGTAACAGGACCGTAAGAATCCACGGCAATCGTGACAGGCCCCATGCCCAGGAATCCGAATGCGACGAGCCCAAATGCGAAGACGGCTGGCGCCACCATGTAGTCTGACAAACCCTGGTTGGACACTAGGAAGGCAATGGCCATGAGGCCGACGATCGTGATACCCAGCCAGTATGCGGAGAAGTTCCCTGCCACGATGCCGGAGAGAATATTGAGCGATGCGCCCCCTTCGCGCGAGGATTTGACCGTTTCGCGCACGTGGCGGGACTTCGTTGAAGTGAACGCTTTGACGAGTTCCGGGATCAGCGCTCCGGCGAGCGTGCCGCACGTGATGATCAATGCGAGCTTCCATCCCAGCCCGTTTTCTCCGTTTCCGAGGATCGCAGCTGTGGTGAGGAAGGTGAATCCGATGCAGAGAATTGACGTGAGCCAGACGAGACTGGTCAGTGGAGTTTCGTAGTTCATTTCGCCGGCGCCCGTGAAGCGCTTTCGCACCCACACGAAATTGATGGCGTAGGCGAGTGCAGAGGATACGAGCATCGCCGCTCGGATGCCGAAGATCCACACGAGGAGGAGCCCCTGCATCGTCCCACCGTTCACCGCAAGAAGGATGAAGGTTACGAGGGCAACGCCCGTGACACCGTACGTTTCAAAACCATCGGCTGACGGGCCTACGGAATCGCCGGCGTTATCGCCGGTGCAGTCTGCGATGACGCCAGGGTTACGTGGATCGTCTTCATCGATCTTGAAGACGATCTTCATGAGATCCGATCCGATGTCGGCGATCTTGGTGAAAATACCGCCTGCGATTCTCAAGGCGGCAGCCCCGAGAGACTCACCGATGGCGAAGCCGATAAAGCACGCGCCTCCGATTTCCGGTGGGAGGAACAGCAAGATGATCAGCATCATAAAGAGTTCCAGTGAGATCAACACCATGCCGATCGACATGCCGGATTTGAGTGGAATCTGATGCGTGGGCAACGGCTTTCCCTTAAGCGATGCAAAGGCCGTGCGCGAATTGGCGAACGTATTGACGCGAATGCCGAACCACGCAACTGCGTAGGATCCACCCATTCCCAGAAGCGAGAAGCCCACGATAATCGCAACGCGCCCCCACGTAAATCCGACGAGCGCTTTGTAATAAACAACGATGACGACCGTGATGAACGACCACAACACAAGCAAAAACTTGCCTTGTTTGGTCAGATAGGCTTTGCAGGTTTGGTAGATCAGCTCCGAGATCTCCAGCATTGCCTTGTGAACGGGTAGGTGTTTGAGCTGGGTGTAAGCCATGAGGCCGAAGCCGAAGCCGAAGAGGCAGAGCAAGAGCCCGATGTAGAGGACGCTTCGGCCGGAAAGGCCGATAGCTGTGGTGACTCCCGAAAGATCGGGAAGTTCGAGCGTCGCTTCGCCGCCGTGAACTGTGGATTCCGAGCTCTGCCCGGAACAAGCGGATAGGAGAAATGGAAGGGCCAGGACTGTGGCCGCTAGGAGGCCCCTATGAGGGGATTTTGTAACAACGTTGGTACTCATGTTTCCTCGGGTTGTGAGTGGCTAATCGCACATCAGTAACGAGCATAGGAAATCCCCGGAGGCGATTCAGGCTGAGCGAGTATGAAGTCGCTGGAAAGTGCCACGTTTGGGACGCGAGTTTCCTGAATAAGGGAACAAAGTCCCAATGGAATCACATTCTGGTGCACGTATTCTCACGTTTGTGTGGGAGAAGTCCGATGGTCGGCTAGGAGGACGGAAAGTACCACGCGTTACAAAGCGCTGCCAAGAACAATTCCTGCCCACGCGAGCAGCAGGGAACCTACGAGGATCCCGCATGCGTGGAGTGCGGACGCACCGAAGCCCTCGCCGCGAAGGAGCCGCGCGGATTCAACTGACGCCGTGCTAAACGTGGTAAATCCACCGCAGAATCCCACACCCAACGCCATACGGAGTGCCTCATCGCCGCCATGGGATGCCCACCAACCCGAGATGAAACCCAGAAGGAACGAACCCAGAACGTTGATAAAGGCAGTTCCATGCGGGATACGGTGGCGGCCCCTCTGGCCGATGAAAGCGTCAAGCAGGAAACGCGCCACCGCACCTGCGCCCCCCATCAGTGAGACAAACAAGAGGATCATTGGTTGTTCCTATGCTGCTCAGTGGCCTGGAAGATCGAACGCGCCACAGTGAGGCCCGCGAGCGCAGCTGCCACACCTACCACGGGGGACGCGAGAGCATACACCACGCCGATTCTGGCGGCGCCGTCGGCAACAGCGGATATCGCCTCAACGGCGAAGGAAGAATACGTCGTAAAACCGCCCAGGACTCCCGTGCCCACACCGAGCCGCACGAAGCGCCGCCAACCCTGGTCTGGGCCGGACACGCTCAGATACTCAAGCAAGGCTCCCAAGATCAGCGAGCCAGCGGTGTTGATCGCGAACGTAGCCCATGGGAATTGCGCGGGCGTATGGGGATATAGCGCGGAAATGATGGCTCTGAGGGCTGTGCCGATTGCGCCGCCAGCAAAGATCGCCAAGAGCCACGCCGGATGGACGGGCATTCGGAAAAGTGGCCGGCGTTCGTGGGCGAAGGCACCCTTCATATTCACCACTGGACTCCCGTCTTCCAATCTACAACGCCGGTGGGAACGATGAGCACAGGGCGATGCTGGTGGCGAGTGAGCTCGAGCGCAACGGATTTGCTGAAGAAATCGCGGCCGCGGTCGAACGGAGAAGGGCGGCGCGAGCCAACGATAATGGCCGGAGCGTCCAGAGCGCGTGCAAGATGTGTCAGTGCCCGATCTGGGCGCCCAGCTAAGTAATAGAAGCGCCACTGCGTAGAGGTACCGTTGACGATTTGCGAGATGTGTTCCGTCATCGATTCTTGCAGTTCCCGCCACGAATCATCCACAGAATCCGGATCGAGCGGGGCGTGCCGCACCGTGCCGTCGGCAGCCTCCGCCTCAACGACCCGCGTGGGATCCACATAGGCGAATGCGAGCGGGACATTGCCCAATGCCTGCGCCCATTGCACGGCGGTGTGCGCCACGAGATCTGGCTGACGCGGCTCTACCGCAACCACCAGCGGATGCCCGGTGACCTGCGGAATGCGGTCGATGCTTGGTTGCGGCGGCACACGATCCGCCGCGAAATGACGATCTGGCATAACGCTTTCCTTTTTTCGATCTATTTGCGCGAAAGCGTGCACGCCGTATCACAGCGAACACACTCCACGTGTGAACCAGGGACCGTTGGCGAATAATCGCAGTTCAAAGAGGCGAGCCCCACCGCCGTGACACCCACAGTTTAGCAAGCCGGGCGAGTGATGTGCCGCTGCCTGCCACCTTGGCCAGCGCAGCAACATCTGGCACGTTGGTCAGCGGCAAATCGTTGGTGTTCAACGTTGCTTCTCGGTCTGTTTATCAAAATGTGACAAACCTGTGGAACGCAGCGGATATGCTACGAGGCAAGGGAAACACATCGTTGAGGAGGACTATGTCTATACGCACATCTCTTCGTGTCTTTGCGGCGACAGCCGCTGTGACGTTTGCGGCCGCCATGCCAGCATTCGCCGACACGACATCCGAAAACGCGTCGCCCACGCCAACAAACTCGGGGGATGCTTCCGTTGCGAAAGCCGGCGCACGCACTTTCACGATCGCCAACATCACTGACTTCCACGGGCGCATCGGTGGGACTGGCACGAACGACGCGGGCGTGTCCGGGGTTGCTACCGGCCCTGCAGTACGGCTCGCATGCTATCTCGAAGAGAGCGGCGCCTATTTGACGTCGTCAGGCGATAATATCGGCGCCACACTCTTCACATCCGCAGCACAGGAAGATCATCCGACGATCGACATCCTGAATACGCTGGGGCTCAAGGTCTCCTCCGTAGGGAACCATGAGTTCGACCGCGGCATGGAGGATTTCGAAGCGAAGGCACAAAGAGCTTCGTGGCAGTACCTTGCGGCGAATATGGATGGCATCCCAGAAGCCGCGGGCGTGAAGCCGTACGTCATTAACACGATCGACGGCGTGGATGTTGCATTCATCGGTGCGATTACCGAGGAACTGCCATCGCTCATATCGCCATCGATTCTTGCCGGCGTGACGATTAACCCGATCGCAACAACCGTTAACTCGATCGCGGATCAGCTCAAAGATGGCGACGATGCAAACGGAGAAGCCGACGTCGTCGTGGCACTGGTGCACGAGGATCCGTCACTTTACGAAAGCAGTATTTCTCAGAAGGTGGACCTGCTGTTCGGTGGTCATTCCCATCTGTTGTACAACAATGGCAAAGACGAACCGACTATCGTGATGCAGTCCGCCAAGTACGGCGAATACGTCTCGCAAGTGAAGGTGACTGTGGCTGCCGACGGTACAACGAGCTTCGAACCAACGCAGATCCCGCTCCAGAAGATCTCCGATGGCGTTGGCGTCACTGACACCTGCTCAGGCACAGTGGCTGAGCAGGTTCGTTCTGAAATCGTCGCAGCCGAAGCGTATGCGGATGAGAAGGGCTCCGAGGTACTCGGGTATATCTCAGGCGACTTCAACAAGGCACAAGGCGTCGATCCGGCAGATCCCACCACGAAAGAAGAAAGCCGCGGCGAAGAATCGACCGTCGGCAACCTGGTAGCCGACGCTCAGCTGTGGGCAGCTAAGCAAACACCGGCGGGTGAGGACGCCACAATCTCTCTGATGAATCCGGGAGGCCTGCGCACAAGCCTCACATACGATCCGGCGAAGGGCGGTGCGATCACGCTGGGAGAAGCCGCGACCATGCAGCCTTTCGGCAATACGCTCTTTGCGATGGACCTGACGGGTGCGGACCTATTGGAGATTCTTAACCAGCAAAAGCAACCCGCGGATGCTTCGCGGCCCTATCTGAAACTGGGTGTTTCTGGCCTGACGTACACCATTGATCCTGATACGTATGAAGTTAAAGACGTGTGGTTGGCTGACGGCTCCGCATTGGACCCCGATGCGACCTACCGTGTAGTGACGAACTCGTTCCTCAAAGATGGAGGAGACAACTTTTTCTCCTTTACCAAGGGCACACGTGTCCAAGATACTGGCTTGATTGATCTGGACGTTTTCAACGACTTCATGGGAGAGATGGCACCGAAGGATAATCCGCTTGATCCCAATGGCCCCGTATATGGAGTCCAACGGTCGTGGGGAGTGAAGGATGTGACTGTGCCGGCCGATGGAATTATCGAAACTGGCGACACGATCGGAATCGACTTCTCTGGTCTCTGGTTTACAACGAACGAGACTTCGAACGTAGATACCGTGACCGTGTGGTTGGGCGGCGAGAAAATCGGAGAGGCTCCGGTTTCGGGCGAGCTTTTCACTACGAATGCATTGACAGAGAAGTACCCGAACTACGGCCAGGCCGAGGTGAATGTAACTATTCCCGACCTCTCGCGCTATTCGAACGGCACGACGCTCTCATTTGAGGTGAAAGCTGGAGACACGGTGCTCACGAGCCGCGAGTATACGGTTGCGGGCGTAACACCCTCACCCACGGCATCACCAACGGCCGAACCAACGTCTGCGGCACCAAGTGTGACACCAAGTGCGGTTCCGTCTGCTTCTCCGAGCGCGACGCCATCGAAACCGTTGCCAAACACGGGCGCCGACACGCGTGGCCTTTTGGCAATAGGTTTGTTGCTGCTCGGTGTTGGAGCTACTGCAGCAGTCGCACGCAAGAAGTCCAATAGCTGATAACCAATTTCTCAGCTGACGTTGCTTTCAGTGTGGGGGGAGGGGCTGCGCTTGCCGCCAAGCGCAGCCCCTCCATTGGGTTTTCAAGGGACGCTATAACCGCGCCTCACAGAGGCGCCGCTAGATGAACATGGTCGCGTGGCTGGCGCTCGAGGCCGCAATGAAGGTGGCAACGCCGCCGAGTTTCACGCCGTCAATGAGCTCCTCTTTGCGGATTCCTAGCAGGTCCATCGTCATCGTACATGCGGTTATTTCCGCGCCGGCTTCCATCGCGGACTGGATAAGCTTGGGCAGCGGCGTGACGTCATGTTCCTTCATGACCTTCTTGATCATCGCGGTGCCCGCGCCGCCCATGTTCAGCTGGCTGATCTTCAACGCGTCAGGACCTGCCGGCATCATTTTGCAGAACATTTTGTCCATCATGGGCTTATCAATCTGGACATCGCCGCGCCGCAGTGCGTTCAGTCCCCAGAAAGTGAAGAACATACGGACAGGCTTGCCCATCGCCAGAGCACCATTCGCCATGATGAAAGCCGCGAGGACCTTGTCGAAGTCGCCGCTAAAGACCACGAATGCCATTCCGTCACCGTGAGGCGCCACAGCATTGGCCACTCCTGATGGTCCGCTGCCGGTGCGCAGCCTCATGTGGTATCCGGCGCCCTGCGGCGTCAAGGATAGGACAGTGTGTCCATTTGCTTCCGCCCACGCAGGTCCATCGTGTGCGAAGCCAGGATCGGAAACCGTCACCGAAATCTCGTCGCCTGGGTTGAGGTGTGCCACCTCTTGCGACATCTTCATGATGGGGCCAGGGCACGCGAGCCCCGTGCAGTCGAGTTCAATAACGCGCCCAGCAGACGGCGGTACCTGTATCGCGTCCGCTTTCGGATACGAAACAGCCGGTGGCTGTGGTGCTGCGCCTTCAAGTTCGACGTCGTGCCACGCCCGGAAAGTGTTCGAACCACCCGAGAGTGTGCGGACGTCGTCGAACCCGCGCTGGCGCAGGATGCGCTCACCGAGGTAGGAACGGAAGCCCACCGCGCAGTAGAGCCTAATCGGAACCTTCGTGTCCCAGTTGCCGCAAGCCTGACGCAGCGTCGCAATTGGCACGTTCTCCGCGCCAGGGATGTGCCACAACTTGTATTCTTCGGGAGTGCGCACGTCGATGATCCGTGCGCCTTCCGTGGCCTTTGGAAAATCTTGTGCATACCACAAGTGGATGTCGCCGCGAATCGAATTCGCCGCCACAAATCCCACCATATTTACTGGATCTTTAGCGGAGCCGAAGGGCGGCGCGTACGCTAGCTCCGCGTCTTCCAAATCGAATACCGTCATATTGTGGCGCACCGCCATTGCGAGCACATCCAAGCGTTTGTCAACGCCGTCGAAGCCACTCGCCTGAGCCCCCAAAAGCCGGCCCGATTCCGGATCGAAAAGCACTTTCAGATTCATCATCGCAGTACCGGGATAGTATCCCGCATGCCCGGAAGGATGTACGTGGGCTGCGCGATACGGGATCTGCGCCTTTTGCAGCTGCCGTTCGTTCGCGCCCGTGCCGCCTACCACCATGTCAAAGACCTTCACCACGGAGGTACCCTGCGTGGATCGATACACACTGTCGCGTCCACAGACATTATCGGCAACCACGCGGCCCTGGCGGTTGGCGGGGCCGGCGAGTGGCGTGAGGTACGTTCCTGGAAGTACGGGGTGAGGAGTCTCGACGACGTCGCCCGCAGCCCAGATGTGCGGATCCGACGTTTGCATATGTTCGTTGACTTTGATACCACCGTGCGGGCCAAGCTCCAGGCCGGCTTGTTTCGCCAGCGCCGTCGCCGGACGGACACCGACGGACATGATGACGATATCCGCATCGAGCGTTTCATTGTTATTCAACTCCACGGCAACCCGATCGCCGGATTGGCGGAAGGCTGCTGCTGCCGTGGACACGTGTACGGTGATGCCTCTCGTGCGGAGGTGATTCATCACAGGAGTCGCGATTTCAAAATCAACGGGCGGCAGGATTTGAGGTGCCGCCTCCACAATCGTCACCTGGACTCCACGGTGATGCAGGTTTTCCGCCATCTCCAGGCCAATGTATCCGGCACCGATTACAACGGCCTTGACCGTTGCGGAGGAGCTTCCCTTCGGCGCCTGGCGGGCGCGCTCGATTCTTTCGTCCACAAGTGCCTTGATCGCATCCATATCGCTGATGCGGCGCAACACGTGGACCTGCGGCAGATCCACCCCAGGGAGTGGGATATGCAGCGGCTCCGCGCCAGGGCAGAGAGCGAGGGCGTCGTAGGATTCCGTGTACTGCGTGCCATCGATCAAATTCTTGACCGTGACAGTCTGGTTCTCGCGGTCAATCTGCGTGACTTCTTGCGAGACGCGCGTGTCTATATTGAGCAGCGATTTCAGAGATTCGGGCGTCTGGACGAGCAAGCGCTCCCTGTCCTTAATGACATCGCCAATATGGTAGGGCAAGCCGCAGTTTGCGAAAGAGACATGGTGGCCGCGTTCAATCATGATGATCTCGGCGTGTTCGTCAAGTCTGCGGGCCCTCGCGGCAACCGATGCGCCAGCGGCCACGCCGCCTACGACCACAAGTTTCATTTTGGATCTCCTCGTTTCTGCGTGACATCGGGCGTTGCAGTGCGGCCTACTCCGCCCAGTCCGTTTCTGGGTGTACGCGGTCAACACTATCAATACCCACCGGGGTATAGCGGGGCCGCAAGTCCTAGACGGCGTATAACAGCTGGTTGTGATGGTGTGAGTAGCGCCGCGGGCTCGCGCTGTGCGATGGTGTGCTCAAGCGGTGCGACGAATAAGCCGTGGCCCTGGAAGACGAATAGGCCGTGGCCCTGGAATTGGAAACTGTAAGTCCCAATGGTGTAATCTCAAGTGGTTGCCGGTTTGGCAGCGACGGGCTGTGGCGCAGTTTGGTAGCGCACTTGACTGGGGGTCAAGGGGTCGTGGGTTCAAATCCCGCCAGCCCGACCAAAGAATCGCGGAAACTCAAGGGTTTCCACGATTTTTTCGTAGGTGAGATTTGATCCAGTCATCACAAACCCATCTTTTTGACATCGCTATCCGCTGGTTGAGCAAGCGCAGCGAGTCGAAACCAAGGCGTACGTACGCGTTCGTTCCGGTCGTTGCCGATTCGTGTGACTCCGCGTACACACCTCTTCCCCATGGACACCGAAGCACAACCCACCCCGTGGGGTCTGGAGCTCCTGATCGATGTCGGCGAGCTGGCCACGTATCTGGGTATCCCCGTCTCGACGATCTACGACTGGCGCACTCGCGGTCTCGGCCCGCCCGCATACCGTTTCGGCAAGCACCTGAAGTTCGCCGTCTCCGATGTGCGTCTCTGGGTCGAGCAGCAGCGCGACGGCGCTCAGACGTCCCCACCCAACGGGAGGTGACGCGATGAGTCGCCCACGCCTCACGATCGGCACCTTCGGCACGATCGGGTTTCAGACCGCGTCGAACGGTCGCGTGACCGCACGTGCGAGGTATCGCGACTGGGATGGAAAGTCACGGCTCGTGCAAGCCACCGGCGAGACGAAGCGGGCCGCCGAACGGCGGTTGAAAGCGAAGCTTGCCGAGCGCACGCTCTTCCAGCCCGCAGGCATCGGGCTGACTGCCGACAGTCCGTTCCCCGACCTGGTGGCGTACTGGCTGGAAGATCTCGATCTTGAAGACCGGCTCTCGACCACTACCCGGCAGTTGTATGAGCGCAACATGCGCACGCTCGTGTTGCCCGCGTTCAAAGATCTCACGCTGCGCGAGATCGGTGTTGCACGCTGCGACCACTTCTTGAAACAGCTGGCGAAGCAAAGCTACAACCGTGCCAAGCAGGCCCGGGTCGCATTGCGGCTTGCGCTTGGGCTCGCGGTGCGCCACGAGGTGTTGCCGCGCAACCCGATGGATCACGTCTCACGGCTCCGGAAACCTCCGACGACACCGAACGCGCTCACCCCCGCCGAGGTGAACGCCATCCGCACCGCGATCGCGTTCTGGGAGACCGGGCTCTCACCCTCCGGGCCGAAACCGGATGGGTAGCTCGGCGCGATCGTCGAGGTGATGCTCGGCACGTCGGCCCGCATTGGTGAGGTGCTCGCGATCCGGCGCCGCGATATCGACATCGTGAGCGCCCCGCCGTCGATTCGCATCAGCGGCACCATCGTCGCGCACCGCGGCGAACCGACCCAGCGGCAGGATCACCCGAAGACCGCGAAGTCCAGGCGCACGGTTGCACTCCCCGCGTTCGCTGCTGAGGCGGTGCGGCTCAGGCTCGCCCGCCGTGGTGACGCCTCGCTTGATGCACTATTGTTCTGCAATCGTGACGGTGGCCCGCTGACGACGAACAACGTGCGCAGGCAGCTGCGGCACGTGCTCGATCTCGCGGGCATCGAGGGCGTCACGCCGCACATGTTTCGTCGCACGGTTGCCACCGCTATCAGCAACGAGGCTGGCGTCGACCTCGCCGCCGAACTGCTCGGGCACACGGACCCGGCGATCACGGTGCAGCACTACATCCGCCGCAACGAGATGGTCAACCCGGCGACCGCCGAGATGCTCGACCGCGCTTTCGGGAAGAAAGCGTAGACATTCGCGGATGCTCGGCGTACCGTTGCAGCATGTCCGCCGACCTCGGGTCAACCACTCGCGACGTGACAGAAACGGACTAGAGGTAGCGTGACGGCCCCGCAAATTTTGCGGCACCGTCACCTGATCCGCAGAATTTCAGGTCCCGCCGATTCGGCGGGACCGTTGAACCCGCGAAGTAGCGCTTCATGCGGATTTTGGGATGGCGGTTGGGGTTGAGGTTGGGCGTCACACCCGCATGCCTGCTCCTCCAGCTCAAAACTACTTCGAACGCGCAAGAGTTCGACCTGGGCATGACAGTCTCCTCCCGCCAGTGTGCATACATAAAAATAGGTGCACATCGTCTCCCAAGGTGCCAGTCAAGCGCCGATATATATACACACATGACCTTTCCGCTGCCACGCCTCTGGCAGATCGAGGAAATCGTAAATCATCGAGTTCTTTGTGGACCGCTCATCCATGATCTGCCAAACGCGTGGGGCTACAGACGAAGGTCTGGTCTATGCCTACGACCGGCGTGATCGATCAAGTCCAGGCGACAGGAATCTCTACGGCATACCTTGGTTCAGTGCGCAGGGTCAGCGCCGTGGGTGCCGACCTCGGACAGCTGCTCGCTCCGTCCTTGGGCACATGCCACGCAGAAGCCACGCTTCCGTTGAATACCCCGGGGAGGTATCATGCGGAATGATATTGAATAGAATGGGTGAGGCAATTTGAGTCTTACCGGCCCGGGAGGTGGAGGTATGTCGATAACGAATACCGCCCCTTCGCGTCCGGTCCGCCCGCACCCACCCCGGTTCCTCGTTGCGCTATTCGCACTCGGTGCTCTCCTCCTGTGCGTCGTACTCATGCACGCCTTCGGGCATGGTGGGAGCCACGAGGCCGCACCTGCAACGGCGTCGGTAATGCACGCTGAAGCCGCGCCTGGAAGCGCCCCGACGGCGGTCACCTCCGGGCATGGCGATCACCCAACGGCCGCGCACGCAGATGGACTTGCGGATTCCGGTGTCGCCTGCGGAGCGAGCTGCGGCGAACATGACATGGTCCAGGTCATCTGCATGCTCGTGTTCCTGACCGCCGGTGTGTTCTTCCTCTTCGTTCTTGCCCGGCGATTGGCCACCGATCACTGGTTCGGTGCGCGCGCATTGAAGATCGCAGTGCATGTCCGCGGTGCGCCTCGTCCGATGACGCCGTCGCCGAAAGAACTCTCCATCAGTCGAACTTGATCGGTCTACCGGGGCCGCGCCACGTGCGCATGGCCTCGCTTTGCCGATCCCAAATTCTTCGACGTATTGGAATAACTCATGAAACTCCGAGCCTTATTTATTGTCCCGGGCATCCTCGCCGCCGGACTGGTCCTTGCCGGTTGCACGACTGGCCCAGCGGAACCCGCACCTGCTACTTCGACAGCGCCATCCTCAGTGGCGGAGGACTTCAACTCTGCTGACGTGATGTTCGCGCAGATGATGGTGCCTCACCATGTGCAAGCCGTCGAGATGTCCGACCTGATTCTCGCGAAGGATGACATCGACCCTCGCGTTGTCACCCTCGCCGAAGAAATCAAAGCCGCACAACAGCCTGAGATCGACACGCTCAACACCATGCTCGAAACCTGGGGCATGCCACAGGCCGCAACCGATGGCATGAGCATGGGCCACGGCAGCCACATGGACGGCATGATGACCGAGGAAGACATGCAGGCACTCGAAGCCGCAACTGGACCCGACGCGAGCCGACTGTTCCTGGAGCAGATGATCGTGCATCACGAGGGCGCCGTGGAGATGGCGCAAGCTCAGGTCGATTCCGGGGTGAATCCGGATGCCGTCGCGATGGCACAGGCGATCATCGACACCCAGAACAGTGAGATCGAGACCATGCGCGACATCTTGCTGCGCCTCTAATCACCCACCCCCCTGGGGTCGGCGCGAAACTACTTGCGCGCCGACCCCAGCAGCACCAACACACAGCACCGGTTGCGCACCCTTGGCTACCCAGGGCCACAGCCGGGCCTCGACTGAAAGACGACGACGCTATGAAGCGATTCACAACCCTTGCCGCGGCAGCTGCGGCAATCCTCTCCCTTACGCTGGCTGGGTGCTCCGCCCCGGATGCTACGGTGCCCAACACACCCAGTGCCGACCTGCTCGCCTCTCACAACCTGACCGACATGTCGGCGAGGGAGATCGTCGACACGCTCGACCGGATGAACGTGAGCGACCGGCCTACCGACTTGATCGCATCCGTACAGCCCGATGCCCTCGTCCTGACCGACAACGTCACCGAAGTCTCCTTGGACATGCCGGATGACGTGACCTATGTCTCGGTTGCCCCCTTCGTTTCGCAAACACACGAGTGCTTTTACCACAGCCTCACGACCTGCCGAGGAGAACTCTCTGCGCAGCAAATCGAGGTGCGGTTCATCGACGATGCGACCGGTGACGTGATTCTCGAAGAAACCACGACCACGTTCGACAACGGGTTCGCTGGGTTCTGGCTCCCCCGCAACCTGAGCGGGACGATCGAGGTGACGTACGACGGGAAGACCGGCGAAACCCCGTTCTCGACCGCGAACGACGCGGCGACCTGCATCACCACGCTCCAACTCACGTGATTTTCGGGAGCCGCCCGATGAGACACGGCGACTCCCACCCGACAACAGCGGGGCATCGAGCCCGATGCACCCGCCGATAGAAAGGACTTCACCATGCATCGAGATCCAGCCCATGAGCACCACGACCACTCGGGAGGTCACGGCGATCACCCGCCGGAGGCGCTAACTAGGGACAACGCATCCGGCCACCACAACCATCATCAGGCACAGGCGCATCCTGATCACCACGCGCACGCTGAAACCGCTACCGACGCGCGTCTGGATCAGCCTGCCGCCCACGACGCTCATGCGGGCCATGCCCACGGGGCAGCGAACCACGACGCCCACGCGGATCATGACACGGGTGCGCATGCCGGACACAGCGTCGCGATGTTCCGCAACCGGTTCTGGGTGACGCTTGTGCTGTCGATTCCGGTGGTCATCTTTAGTCCGATGGTCGCGATGATTTTCGGCTACCACATACCTGAAACCGGCTGGACGACATGGATCGCCCCGGTCCTTGGCACGGTTATCTTCTTCTACGGCGGCATGCCGTTCTTGAAGGGCGCGCTCCGGGAGATCCGGCTTCGGCAACCAGGCATGATGCTGCTGATCGCGATGGCCATCACCGTCGCGTTCCTCGCGTCCTGGGCCACGTCGCTGGGCGCTGGGCTTGACCTCGACTTCTGGTGGGAACTCGCCTTGCTCGTGGTCATCATGCTCCTCGGGCACTGGCTGGAAATGCGCGCGCTCGGTGGGGCATCAAGCGCTCTTGATGCCCTTGCTGCATTGCTGCCCGATACCGCCGAGCTGGTCCGCGAAGACGGAACCGTGGAGCAAGTGCCGAGCACCGATGTCGCAACGGGTGACCTCGTCCTCGTGCGAGCCGGAGGGCGCGTGCCAGCCGACGGCACTGTAGAAACAGGGTTCGCCGACATGGATGAGTCCATGGTCACCGGTGAATCAACGACCGTTACCCGCACCGCTGGAGACGCGGTCACAGCGGGCACCATCGCCACTGACTCCGCAATCCAGGTTCGTGTGACCGCCGTTGGCGAGAACACCGCGCTGGCTGGCATTCGTCGACTGGTTGCTGATGCGCAAGCATCGTCCACCCGTGCGCAGGCACTCGCCGACCGTGCAGCGGCCTTGCTGTTCTACTTCGCAGTCACCGCGGCCATCATCACGGTGATCGTGTGGCTCATTGTCGGTAGCCCCGCCGATGCCATCACCCGCGCCGTGACGGTGCTGATCATCGCGTGCCCGCATGCTCTGGGTCTTGCCATCCCGCTCGTGATCTCCATCGCAACCGAGCGCGCCGCTCGCGCTGGCGTTCTCGTCAAGGACCGTCTGGCGCTTGAGCGCATGCGTAGCGTCGACGTCGTCATGTTCGACAAGACCGGAACCCTCACCGAAGGTCGCCACGCGGTAACGGCGGCAACCATCGTCCCGGGCGCCGACCCAGAGCGCGCGTTCCTGCTGGCTGCCGCCGCAGAATCCCCCAGCGAGCACCCGGTCGCCCGCGCCATCGGCGCATGGGCGCAGGAACACGCTGCCGGATCGGCAATGCCATCGGTGGACGCGTTCCGTTCCGAGCCGGGCGTAGGAGTCACAGCATCAGTGGATGGCGTCGAAGTGCGGGTCGGTGGACCGCGCCTGCTCGATTCACTTGGTCTGTCCATCCCCGAGGGCATTCAAGCGAAGGTCTCCGAATGGGAGTCCCTTGGATCGAGCGTCCTCTTCGCGGTTATCGACGGTCGCATCGAAGGTGCATTCGCCCTGCAAGATGTGATTCGTCCCGAGTCTCGGGCTGCCATCGATGAACTGCATCGACGCGGTATCCGCGTGGGCATGATCACCGGCGACGCCCAGCAGGTGGCGGATGCGGTTGCAGCTGACCTCGGCATCGATGAGGTCTTCGCTGGGGTTCTGCCCGGTGACAAGTCGGACAAAGTTGCCGAGTTGCAGGACCGCGGTTACAAGGTCGCGATGGTTGGCGACGGCGTGAATGACGCACCTGCTCTTGCCCGCGCGGATGTGGGTGTCGCGATCGGTGCGGGTACCGACGTCGCGATCGAGTCGGCAGGCATCGTTCTGGTATCGAGCGATCCGCGCGCCGTGTTGAGTGCGATCGAGCTTTCACACGCCTCCTACCGGAAGATGGTGCAGAACCTGGTGTGGGCAACCGCCTACAACGTGATCTCTGTGCCGCTGGCCGCGGGTGTGCTCGCGCCGATCGGATTCACACTCCCACCGGCCGCAGCCGCCGTGCTGATGTCGCTCTCCACGATCATCGTCGCTCTGAACGCTCAACTGCTCCGTCGTCATGAGCTGGACCCAGAGAAGCTGGCACCACTCCAACCGACGAAACGCGAATCCGCCCTGACCCATTGAGTCAGAAGACGAATCGAATCAACCCGGGCCGCGCGCGATTAAGCGACGGTCCTGTTGCCGCGGCCGAGTACACCCGAACGACGGGCAGATCATCAGTACTCGGTCGCGGCATGAGTAAGTGGATGCGCATCGACATGCCAAACAGGGCGACGCCAAGTTCTCATCGTTCGTGCCGGTTTTCGCCATATCTCCCCGGGCAGAGCATCCTGTTCGTGGACGAATCGAAGGCCAAGGGATACACGATGGTTGCGGCTCTGGTCGTGCCCGGCGACGCGACCAGTCTGCGTCGCGACGTGCGATCGCTGGTGCTCCCAGGCCAGCGGCGGATCCACTTCACCAAGGAACAGCCCGAGCGTAAGCGGCTGATCCTCTCTCGACTCACCGCGTTCGGTGCTCAAGCGCAGGTATTCCACTGTGCGACGAAGAGCCAACTCCTTGGCCGTGAGGCCTGTCTGACAGGGATCGTCGCTCATGCTGCGGAGCACGCGCACACCAAGATCGTGATTGAGCGTGACGAATCAATCGAGAAGGCTGATCGTCAGATTCTGTTCCGTGAAGTCAGGCGTCACGGGCTTGGCGACATACTTAGCTACGCTCACGAAGTGCCGCATCAGGAGCCGCTGCTGTGGGTAGCCGACGCGATCGCGTGGAGCTACACCAAAGGCGGAGAATGGAAGAAACGCGCCGACCCGCTCATCGCGGGGATTACCAAGCTGTCGCCATGAAAGCGCGAAGCTCGGCTCACCGACCGTCCGGAAGGCTGCCGAGCTCGCTTCACACCGCTACTGCAGTGCACAACATCATTCTAGCTCAGTGATGTCGTGGAGACCAGCTCACCCTCGCGCTAACTTTCGACCGAGGTACCTCGGATTCCCCGGCGGAACGCTCCGGTTTGGGCGGCTCAATCAACCGAAGGTGCATAGCGCCCACTCGTCGCTGCACGCTCAGTCGAGTCCGGTGGCTCTCAGTTTTCTGGGCACTTGTCTCGCGCCGAACACGCCAAAAACCCAACTCAATCACTCCTGGGAGACCGGCGATGACCGGGTACACTCGAAGGAGGCGAAACGCCTACTTCCCAGCCCACACTAGGGAACCCGAGACAATCCAAGATTTTTGGAAAAACCCGCTCTGACCAGGGGTTTTCCAAGGGGTCGTGGGTTCAAATCCCGCCAGCCCGACGGAAAAGCCCTGATGAGAAGCGATTTTCATCGGGGCTTCGTCATGTTTAGCGGTGGGTTCTTGGTGGTCCCCCTCTGGTCCCCGTGCCGAGGTGTGGGGGCCGGTTCCGAGGTTCTGGAGGGCGCATCCGGCTGTCTGGAATTCGTCGCCAGCGGATGAGCACACGTCCTACGGCTGGAACTTGCGCAACCAGGGGCGAGGCCACTGCCCTGCAGTGCAAGGTCTCGACGCCGGGGATACCGACGAGCACTGCGAGAGCGCTTTCGGCCTGAGCTGCGACAACCGCGACGACCGTGTCGGTCGATGACCTGTGTGCGGTCTGGCTACCCGACTGCTCGGCGCACCAGCTCACGGAGGTGGGTCTCCACGGCATCCGTCACCTCGAGCACTGCGAACGATACGGGCCACATCGTACCGTCGTCGAGGTTTGCCGATTCGTTGAACGTGACGGTTCCGTACCGGGTGTTGAAGCGTGAGGCCGGCTGATAGAACACTATGACCTTGCCGTCGGCGTTCGCGTACGCGGGGAACCCGTAGTAGGTCTTGGAGTTGAGCTGCGGCGCCTCATCGCCCACAATCGTGTGCACGCGCGCTGCGATCTCCTTGTCGGTGCCGGAGAGTTTGTCGATCGCGGCGACGCATGCCTCGAGTTCCTTCGCGATTCTGGCTGCGCCCTTGAATCCCTTCGTGGAACGCAGCTCTTCGGCCCGCTGCTTCATCGCGGCGCGCTCTTCGGCGCTGAAGCCGCCATCGGTCGTTTTCGTGCTCATTCCGTTCTCCTTCTTGTTCTTGGTCTGCTGCAGCTGGATGAGGTTGAGCGCCGGGTTCTGGAATGCAGCATTCCGGTACCCGTATTGGCTCGGCCGTGGCCCAGTGCATGCATGCCCTTGTCGGAGGCGTGCCTCTAGGTACGGGCCGCTGCGTGACGGGCCTCGGTCCTCGACCATAAAGCGCTCCAATCCGTCAGGTCTCTGCCGTGAGTTCTTCACTTCCTTTCAGGGCATTGTCGCATCTCTACGTGAGCACGTCGACGATTTGCGGTAGCCCGAGCCCGCGCCGGCTCCTTCGGTATAACCCCATCTTCGTTTCCAAGGACAGAAGCCTCCAATAAACTCAGGGAGCTTTAATTCTCGTGGCGTTCACGAAATGGTCAAACTGAGCTTCTAGGCTGCGCTCAGAGCATCAGTAACGCCCCCGGAGTGCAGGAGACGAACCATATGACCCCGATCGCCAAGAGTGCACGATGCACAACACGACACAGAACGGCCCGGCGCGTCGTCACCGGCGCTAACTGCGGGAACATACGTGCTCCCGAGGTCGCATCGACGCGGCGTGCCCCTCTGATCACGCCGTGGAGAAAACCGCGTGTCCATTGAGGCCAACCATCTGCGGAAGGACTACGGCAGCTTTACAGCGGTAAAGGATCTGTCGTTCTCTGTGGCGTCCGGTTCGCTGTTCGCTTTCCTCGGCTCGAACGGCGTGGGGAAGAGCACGACGATCGCGTGCATCACGACGACGTTGATGCCGACCTCCGGCGAGATCCGCGTCGATGGGCGGGGCGTGGTCACAGAACCTCACGCCGTCCGTGCCACGATCGGAGCGGTCTTCCAGTCGTCGTTGCTCGATCCGCTCTTGACCGTTCGAGAGAACCTGAGCGTTCGAGCGGGATTCTACGGCATGACGCGAAGGGAGGTGAACGCTCGGATCGATGACCTCGCGCGGCTCGTCGGACTCGAGTCTTTCCGTGACCGTCGATACGGTCGCCTGTCCGGGGCCAGAAGCGCCGAGCCGATATTGCTCGGGCACTGATCACGATCCCTCCGTGGTCTTCCTCGACGAGCCGACTGCTGGTCTCGATCCGCAGTCGCGTGAGCACATTTGGGCCACCATCGAGCAGCTGCGAACCGATCGAGGCGCCACGATCTTCCTCACCACCCATTACATGGAGGAGACCGAGCGCGCAACCAGTGTCTGCATCATCGAGAGGGGTGAGATCGTCGCCGAAGGCACCCCGGCCGAACTGCGCGCCACGTACAGCTCGAGCATCCTGACCGTGCGTACCGTCGATGCTGTGCGCGTGCTTGAAGAGTGCCGACGTCGCGGGCTGGAACCGACACTGGAGGGTGATCGGATCCGAATACCGGTCACGTCGTCGGTGCAGGCACGCGAGCTCCTCGCGGTCCTCTCAATCGACGACTTTGAGTTTCGGCACGGCACGATGGACGACGTTTTCCTCGCTGTCACGGGAGGTGAGGTCGCGTGAGGACGATTACGCTGCTCACAGGCCGTAACCTGCGGGTCTTCTTCCGTGATCGAGCGGGAGTTTTCTTCTCCCTCCTATCCGCGCTCATCCTGATCGCCCTGTATGCGCTCTTCCTCGGCAACGCGTAAGTCGACAGCCTCGCCGAGCAGCTGCCGTACGCCAGCGCACACGACATCAACTGGTTCGTGAACTCGTGGGTGTTCGCGGGCATCACCATGATCACGACACTCACCACCGCGCTCGCAGCCCTCGCGGTGTTCGTGGATGATCGCTCATCCGGTCGCTTCAGTGACTTCATTGTGTCGCCGATCCGCCGCTGGCAGCTGATCCTCGGGTACCTCGTCTCAAGCTTCATCGTCTCGGTGATCATGGCGCTCGTCATCCTGCTGGTCGGACAGCTCTACCTCCTGACACAGGGCGACGAGCTTATGTCGCTCAGTGAACTCGCACAGGTGATTGGCTACATCGGATTGTCGAGCGCCGCCTACGCGGCTCTAGCCAGCTCCGCGGTCACGTTTCTCAACAGTTCCGGGGCCTTTGCGGCCCTATCGACCGTTGTTGGCACTGTTATCGGTTTCCTTGCTGGAGCGTATATTCCTGCTGGGGCCCTCCCGGCGGGCGTCGTCAACTTCATGAACGCACTGCCGTTCGCACAATCCGCGATGCTGATCAGGCAGCCCTATACTGCGCGCGCTCTCGATGCGCTGGTCGGCGGGCAAAAGCAGGCCAGCGACGCGGTCTCGGAGTTTTACGGCATCACGGCGTCCGTCGGCAGTGTGGAGATCACTCCCGGTCTCGCCGCACTTGTGCTGCTCACCGTCTTTGTTGTCTTTGCTGGGCTTGGCACGTGGTGTTTGTCGCGGAAGATTCGCTGATGGTTTCTGAATTTCTGGTGAGGCTGGGGGAGGGGAGTTAGCTTCCTGGCAGGGCGTCGTCGTACATACGGCAAAAGTGAGCGCTAAAGTGAGCGCACGTTTCTCACAGTCCCATGCCCCCGTACTTTTTCTTGCTGCAACAGGCAAAAGCCCAGGGTCGTGTTCCACCTGGCGCCACTTTAAGCTAGAAAAAGTATTTGGTTAAGCTAGAAAGGCATTTGGTTAGGCTAGAGGAGCGTCGGAGAGGTGAGGCGGCTAGATCGCGCGACGATTAGCCGTGCTGAATGTGATCCAAAATGCGCTGCACGATGGTGTGCACGTGCTCGTCGGGGAGCCGGTAATAGACGTTGCGGCCTTCGCGGTCTCCCACAGCCAGGTCGAGTTCTCGCAGTACTCTCAAGTGGTTAGAGACGGCTGTCTGTCCCATGTGCAGTTCGGCCGTGAGCTCGCTGACCGTCGCGGGCCCGTCAAGAAGCCGGGCAAGGATGATCACGCGTGCGGGGGCGGAGAAGCCGCTCATCATTTCAGCCACATGCTCGGCATCCTTTTGCGTGATTCTCATGCAATTCTCCTCGTGATCCTCATGCATCTCGCCAGTTGAAGCGCTCTTCCGTAAAGGCGGACCGGTACCGGCCCTTCACGCATCGCCGAATCCTGACACTGCCGTTCATTCTAGCGCCCTATGTGAAAAGAATTCTCAAATATAACACGCATCGCTGAAATCAGCTATAGCTGATACCAGAAAACAGTGATATGTTTAGGCCATGAGCACTGATGCACGCGATCACACGAGCACTGCGGAACACACGCGCCCCAGGCCGTGGGAACTCTACTTCGCAATCGCCTCCGGTGTAACGTATTCTGGCGGTCTAGTAGCGCAGTTCCTTCTTCACGCCCCGCAGCCTATTTTCTTGGCGCTATTCGGAGCAACGTACTTCTTTGGCGGATTCTTCACTGTCAAAGAGGCCTTCGAATCCGTTCGCCACGGCCGTTTCGAAGTGGATTTTCTGATGATCGTGGCGGCGGTAGGCGCTGCGTCCGTGAGGAAGTATGCGGAGGGTGCGGTACTGTTATTCCTCTTTAGCTTGGGTGAGGCGCTAGAGGAATACGCGCTGTCGCGGGCCACGCGGTCCATCAGTGCGCTCGCTGAGCTGGCACCCCGTACGGCAACAGTGCGCCGAGACGACGGTTCCACGGAAGAAGTCCCGGTCTCGGAGGTGCGAGTAGGCGACACGGTGGTGGTTCGGCCCCATTCGCGCGTACCTTCGGATGGCTTCGTCATCGAAGGTAATCCGAGCATCGATCAGTCCGCCGTAACGGGAGAATCCATTCCCGTGGAAAAGACGCCGCTCCGGCACCAGCGCGGAGGCGATCAACCGGCGATCCCAGATTCGGCCAAAGTCTTTGCCGGCACCGTGAACGGCGCAACTGCGTTCGCGATGTGCGTGACCGCCGCGGCGGAGGATTCCACGTTGCAGCGCGTGGTCAAGCTTGTGGAGGAAGCGAATGTGGCGGAGTCGCCCAGCCAGGTGTTCATTGAGCGGTTCCAGCGCTGGTATGTTCCTGCGGTGATCCTATCGGTGCTGATCGTCATGGCGGTGGGCGTGTTGGCACTGCACGATCCGTTCTCTGAGGCCTTCTATCGCTCGATGCTGGTGCTCGTAGCTGCCAGCCCGTGCGCTTTGGCAATCGCAACGCCGGCCGCGGTGCTTGCCGCCATCGGACGTGCGGCGAGCGCTGGAGCCCTTGTGAAAGGCGGTTTGCCCCTGGAAACCCTGGGGAAAGTGGATGTCATGGCTTTCGACAAGACGGGAACACTCACGTGGGGCCAGCCCACTGTTTCCGACGTCGTCCCCTGGGAAGGTACACCCGCTGAGCGTTTGGAGGCTGTGGCGCTCGCGGTGGAAAGCCTCAGTGACCATCCCCTTGCGCAATCAGTGGTGGCGGGCCTTGAAGGAAAGATCCCTGATTCGCGGCACCTCCACGCTTCGTCCTTGCGCGCCGTGCCCGGCCGGGGAGTCACCGCCGTGATCGATGGCGCAACCGTTCGCATCGGCACGCTTCAATTGATGGAGGACGCAGGAATTTCGGTTCCCGCCGGCCTGCGGGCGGACGTGGAATGCCTTGAGGATGACGGCAAAACCACGATGGTGGTGTGCCTTGGTTCGCAGTTTCTAGGCGTGATCGGCCTGATGGATCAGCCGCGCCAGGAATCCAAGGAAACATTGAATGCGTTGCGGCACGGTGGTGTCCGCCGTCTGGTGATGCTTTCGGGAGATAACCAGAAGGTAGCCGGTTCCGTTGGAAGGCTCGTTGGTGTGGACGACGCCGTCGGGGGTCTGCTTCCGGAGGGGAAGGTCGCCAAGGTCCGTGAGCTCGGTTCTGGGCGCGCCGTCACTGCGGTGGTAGGCGATGGCGTGAATGATGCACCCGCGATGGCGAACGCGCACGTGTCGATCGCGATGGGAGCTGCGGGATCTGCGGTGGCGCTGGAAACTGCTGATATCGCACTGATGGGCGACGATCTGGGAAAGGTGCCGTTCCTGTGCAGACTGTCGCGAGCTACTACCGCAACGATTCGCCAGAATCTCGTCATCGCCTTGGTGGTGGTTGCATTCTTGGTTCCCGCGGCGTTTCTGGGTTTGGAGATCGGGCCGGTAGTGGTTATCCATGAGGGCTCCACACTATTAGTGGTACTCAACGCCTTGCGGTTGCTTCGCTTTGATAAGGGACGCGAACACGAAGGTATCGTCCACGAGGACCGGCCTTCGCGGAGCGCGGCAGCAATGTGAGCCTAAGTCCCTTTCCCTAGGGCGTATGCGGCGGTTCCGGCGCGGTGAATCAGGCCGTCGGCTGCAAGCGAGTGTAGAGCGCGTTCCGCTTGTGTACGATCAGTCCACATCAGAAGAAGCTCGCCTTCAGACACCGTGAAGTCCGGCGCGCCACGCAGGCGTGCCATGATCGCACCGCGCGCCTGGCGGTCTGTTCCCTGCCACTTCTGTGCGGGTGGCCGAGATGCGGGCTGTGGATAACCCGCCGCGCGCCACGCGCAGCGATCGGCGATGGGACATTGTGTGCAGTGCGGTTTCTGCTGCGTGCATACGAGCGCACCGAGCTCCATGACGGCGGCGTTCCAGCGCGGATCGTTGTCAACTGATGCCAGTGCGCGCGCGCCGAGTTCGCGTTCGCGCCGCGTAATCGAGCGCCGTACAAGATCTGTGCCCTCATACACCCGTGTCAGCACGCGGCGCACGTTCACATCCAACGCGATTGCCGGTAAAGAGAATGCGAAGGCCTGAACTGCCGCGGCGGTGTACTCACCGATACCGGGAATCGCACGAAGCGATTCCGTATCGCGTGGCACGCGGCCGTTGAAGCGTTCTTGCACGAATTGAGCGGCCTCCTGGAGCCGCAGCGCTCTGCGTGGATAGCCCAGCCTGCCCCACGCCTGAAGGACGTGAGCTGACGGCGCGTTGGCCAGATCGGCAGGCGTTGGCCAACGTTTCATCCACGCCTGCCACACGGATACTACTCGCGCGGCTGGAGTCTGCTGCAGCATCACTTCGCTCACCACGATTCCCCACGGCGACGTTGTGCCTGAGCGCCACGGCAGGTCCCTCTTGTAATTGTTGTACCAGGCGATCACATTCTCCATGCAGGCAAGTGTACTTGCCCGGCGTTCAGGCCCGCGGAGAATGTAAAGGCGCCACGTGGCAGGATGGAGCCTATGAGTGAAATTTTGACGGCACTTCAGATACGGCAGATGATCGCACGCGGTGACGCGAGTGCGGAAGAAGTGACGCGGTACTTTCTCCAGCGAATCGAATTCATGAATCCACGCATCCACGCACTCACCACCGTCACTGCGGAAGCGGCGATTACACGTGCGAGGGAACTCGACGCGCAACGTACGAAGCCCTCGCTCGCCGCGGCGCCACTGTGGGGTATGCCTTTTGCTGACAAGGATCTCGTGGATCGCGCTGGTGTGCCGACTACCTTTGGTTCGCGGGCATTCCTGGACTACACTCCGAAGGAATCGGCACCGCTGGTATGCGATATGGATGCTGCAGGCGGGATCTCGCTGGGGAAGACGAATGTCCCCGAGCTGGGTTTTCCGGCGTACGCGGAAAATAAACTGCCTGGCGGTGGCGCTCGAAATCCGTGGGACGTGACGCGTGATCCTGGGGGTAGTTCCGGCGGCGCAGCGGCGGCCGTAGCTGCGCACATGCTTCCATTCGCGCCGGGAAATGATGGAGGAGGTTCCGTGAGGATACCTGCCGCCGCGTGCGGTCTGGTGGGGCTGAAGCCATCGCGAGGCCGCGTGCCCGGAGCGTCCGGAATCGACTCGCTTGCCGGGCTCGTCGTAGGTGGCCCTGTGGCGCGGACGGTGGAGGACGCAGCATTGCTGCTCGATGGCATGTGCCACGGTGCAGGTAGATACTCTCTGCGCGCCCCGGCCAACGCTACGCTCGTAGCGGCGGGTTCCTTTGTCGCCGCATTGCGGGAGAATGTGGGTCAGTTGCGCGTGGGATGGAATACGTGGTCTCCGTGGACAAGCGCATACTCCATTGAGATCGATCCGGGCGTGAAACAAGTTTTCGACGGCGCGCTGCGTACAGTGGAGTCCCTCGGACATCGCGTGGAACACGTGGAGCCGAGCCCATTCCCGGCATACGTGGAAGCCTTCCGGGCCGTGTGGATGGGCGGCGCCGCGGCGCTCACGTTGCTGGACTCGGCGATGGATCGGTTGGAGCCGCTCACCGCTTGGCTGATCAGAACCGGGAAAACACACAGCGCCGGGGAACTAGCGGGAGCACTTGCCACGCTCGCGAGATTTGAAGCGAGCATCATCGCGGATTATGCGCCATACGACGTGGTTCTCACGCCCATGTTGGCGTCTGTGGCACCGCTTCGCGGCTCATTTGACCAAGAGGACGGCGAACGCAACTTTGTACAACAATGCCAATTCACGCCGTTTACCAGCTATCTCAACGTTTCCGGGCTCCCGGCGATTTCGTTGCCGGTAGGGCAGGCTACTCCGCCTGGAGGGGGAGAGCCTCTTCCTGTGGCTGTCCAGGCGATAGGGCGCCCTGGAGATGAAGTAACGCTGCTGCAGTTTGGTGCACAACTGCAAGAGGTCTACCGTTGGCAGGAGCGCCAGGCACCGGAGGTGGCATGATGAAGGGATGAGCACACCGCATTATGTAGGTTCCGAAATTGGCCGCTTGCGTCAAGTCATCGTGCACCGGCCTGGTAACGAACTCGCGCGCGTCACACCCACCACGATGGATGCTCTGCTGTACGACGACGTCCCGTGGGTAGAGAAGGCGCAAACGGAGCATGACGAGTTCGTCCGCGTGCTGCGCACCGAAGACGTGGAGGTGCTATATCTTCACGATCTCTTGGCTCAGGCCCTGGAAAACACCGAGGCAAGGGAATTTGCCACGATCCACACGTTCGATCCGCGCATTTACGGCGTTGGGCTCGCGGCATCGCTGATGGAATACTCGGAGAGCTTGGACTCTGTGGAGCTCGCCGACCTTCTTATCGAGGGACTGACCAAAGAAGAATTGGAGGCTGCGCAAGGTGAGGCGCCGTCGTCCTTAGTCCTTGCCACGCAACAGCCCGAAAGCATGACTTTCAAGTGCCTTCCTAATCACCTCTTTACCCGTGACTCCTCCGCATGGATATATGGGGGCGTTTCGCTGCATGCCTTGAACAAGAGGGCGCGGCGGCGTGAAACGCTCAACATGGCGATCATTTACGGCTGGCATCCTGAGTTTGCGGGGTCACGGCGTTGGAGCCGAGGCCTTGAGGATGCTCCAGCAGCTCTGGAGGGAGGGGACATATTTGTTTTGGGCGACGGCCTCGTGATGGTAGGGCTTTCTGAGCGCACCACCCCACAAGGAGCCGAACGGTTAGCAGCTGACCTATTTTCAGCAGGTCAAGCTCGCCAGATGATCGCGGTTAGAGTGCCAAAAAAGCGGGCATACATGCATCTGGACACGCTCATGACCCAGGTGGATCGCGAATCGTTTGTGGCGTATCCGGGCATGGGCAATCTGGAGACGATGAATGTGACGCCCGCGAGCCACGGAAATCTGCGCGTTCGGACGAATTCAGGCGACATGTGGGAAGTAGTCGCGCACGCAATGGGCGTACCGTCCGTTCGGGTCCTTTCGCCCGATTGCTCCGTGACCGAGGCGGAACGGGAACAATGGCATGATGCGTTCAACGTTTTGTGCCTGAGGCCGGGCGTTGTGGTGGCATATCGGCACAATCTGTTGGCGAACGCATATCTGCGTTCCAGCGGCATCACCGTGCTGGAGATACCCGGTGGGCAGCTTGGCCGAGGCCGCGGCGGTCCCCGCTGCATGTCGTGTCCTACGCTGCGCGATCCGGTATCGTAACAGAACCGCGCGCTTCGATCGCTTCGGGTGAACGGGCCGTGGCGGTGTGCGGATATGGTGAAGAAATCGAGAAGAGGGGGACGTATGCGGCACATTTCAGCACATGACGGATTGAGTGTTCCTGTCATAGGGTTCGGCACATACAAACTGAATGGGCTCGCCGGCGCGGAGGCGGTGGCGGATGCGATTGATGGCGGTTATACGCTCATCGATTCTGCTTTCAACTATGAAAATGAGGGCGCAGTGGGCGAAGGGGTGCGCCGATCCCATGCTAATCGGGCGGATGTGACAGTTACATCCAAGCTTCCGGGGCGCCACCACGCGTATGCGCAAGCACGTGCCGCAATCGAGGAATCTGTTTTCCGGATGGGAATCGGATACATCGATCTGTACCTGATTCATTGGCCCAATCCGCGCGTCGGTAAATATGTTGAGGCCTGGCGCGCTCTTATCGACGCGAAAACTGACGGGCTTGTGCGCCACATTGGTGTGTGCAACTTTGAGCCGGAGTATTTGAAGGTCCTGGCCGATGAGACGGGCGTTATCCCCGAGGTAAACCAGATAGAACTGCATCCGTACTTTCCTCAAAAGGACCTAGTGAGCTTTGATGATGCGCACGGCATTATCACGGAGGCGTGGAGTCCGCTGCGGCGCGGGGACCTGCTCAGCGACCCGGTTATAGTGGATGTTGCGAAAAAGCACGGAATTACGCCCGGCCAGGCGGTACTGGCGTGGGATATCGCCAGAGGCGTTGTGCCGATTCCAAAGGCCGCACACAAGGAACGCCAGGCCGAAAACCTGGCTGCAGCACAGATCGCATTGGATAGCGACGATGTCGCCCGGATAACAGCGCTTGGCAGGCCCGATGGCCGCCTTGCAAACCAGGATCCCCGCGTTTACGAAGAGTTCTAGCAATCGCGTCCGTGCGAAAGATCCGGCCGGGCAGATGGAGTTGCAGGCGCACGGACAGTGAGCACCACACGGGTTACCGAACCACCGCTTCGTGTTGCACGTGGGGGTGTTGCGGCAACGCGGACCACTGCATTTTGGGATTCGCTGGGCAGCTGGGATATTAGCGCGACAATGTCGGAAGGCGCGTGTAACTCGTCAAATGCAGGTTCCGAGAGGACGCGCCGCGCTACGCGGCCGCGCCACTTCTTGGCCATATGCGAAATGGGGCGGCCTGTTTGTTCCGATACCGCAGCAATTTCCACGATGTGTGCCTGATTCGCAGGAAATGCAGATTGATATGAGGCGGGGCGGCAATCGAGAATCAGCTCGCCAGTGAACGGTGGTAGATGGCGCGCTAGCTCTGCGCGCCAGTAGCGGGTGAGGGGCCCCAGCTCCGGCAGCGTGACCCCGATGGAGAGCCGGTGCATGGGTATGAGATCCGTTGGCCGGAGAAAACCGAACAATGCCGACTGAATTAGCGCGCGATCTAGATGCGAAATCCCGGTAGTGAGGCTGCGATAGTCGAGATTTTCATACAGCACACCTGTATATAGGTCGATCGCTGGGGTGCACGCAGATGTGGTAAGACGCAGGTTAGCCGCGGCTGCAGCAGCACTTTTGGGCCCTAAACCTAGGATGTGCGCCGCACGTGGGCCGCTACTGACCAGTTGCAGCGCGTTCATCACCGCGGCACGTGCGTGGGTTAATTCGGGAGCAAACAGATCACCGATATTCAGCGGCGGCCCCGAAAGCGGTGCGCATTTTCCTTCTGACGGTGGCAACCAGATGTACATGTTCTGCTTTCCTTCGTGGAATGTTGACGCGACCCGTGCGCTGGCCAGCTTATACTTGTTCGCGAAGGCATGCTCACCGAATGCGGTTCTCCACTGGCAGCTGACACTGCGAAGCCGGCACTGTGAGCTCGTGCTTCATTTCTGTTACGGCTTCTAGCGAACGGACCAGACAATGCTAGAAGGTTTCAAGAAGTTCATCATGCGCGGCAACGTGCTGGATATGGCAATCGGCATTATCATCGGTGGAGCGTTTACACCGATCGTAACCGCGTTGACCGAGAAAATCCTGATGCCGCTGATCGCAGGCTTGTTCGGGAAGCCGAACTTTGACAACATCTGGACAATAACCGTGGGGGGCGGGCAAGTGATGCCGGGTTACCTGCTGACTGCGATTATCAACTTCCTGCTGATTGCGGCCGCAATCTACTTCGCGATCGTCGCCCCCATGAACGCATGGGCCGAGCATAAGGCGGCTAAGGAAGTGCCCGCACCTGAACCCGTGGCTTCGGATGTCGAATTGCTCACCGAGATCCGCGACTTGCTTTCACAGCAATCCAGGCAATAACGCGCCCGACGATCAGAACGAGGGTACGCCCGAAACGCGGGCACTACGCCGGGTCTGCGTGGCAGGTGGGTTCCGGATCCGCTGCGCACGGTGACGTACCAGGTGCCTCGCCGCGGGTGACCGCTAGCTGGCCCTGGGGATCAATGTGTCTGAGCATGGCCAGGCACAATTGCGCGAGTTGTTCAACGCCGTCGTACGGCAGTTCTTCAAGGCTATCGAGTATTAGCTTTCGCGTAGCTTCCGCGTAAAGCGGTTTGCTCGATTCGTACTTTGCCTCACCCGCTGAAGTGAGGAATGCATTGTTCGCGCGCCGATCTACTGGGCATGTGTGGCGCTCTACGAGGCCCTTCTTTTCTAAAGATGAAACGACCCGTGAAAGCCGCGGCAGCGTAGCATTGGTCTTTCGCGCCAGTTGGGTGAGGCGCATGTAGTGATCGGGGCTCTCTGCTAGAGCCTCCAGAAGAGTGAATTCAAACGAGGTGATCCCGGCGGGAGCGAGGTGCTGGTCGAGTGCTGTGGGGAGAATCTCGAGCAGCGCATGCAAGCGCGCGATTGACACGCGTTCGGAATAGCTCAACGGATCTGCCATGGTCCGATTCTACCTAATCCTCCCAATTAGTTATAGGTGCAACTATTCGTGCCGGGCGTGCTATGTGCCAGACATGCTGTGATGCCGGCGCATCTTGGTGCGCCGGCATCACAATCAGTTACGTGAACTATTCTACAACCGTGGAAGTGCCTACTTTTCCAGCAGACTAGTCCCAAGCACGTCCACCAGAGTGTTCATGCCTCCGCTCATTGATGCGGAGTCGAATCCTGCATTCACCAGAATGCGATGTGCAATGTAGGAACGCACACCAGACTGGCACAGGATGCGGACCGGGCGTCCGCCAGCGAGCCGTTTGACTTCGTCGAGGCGTTCCCTCAGTTCAACATGGGGTATGTTCGGCACACCGGGGAGGTGCCCAGTGGCGTATTCGCGTGGAGTGCGCACGTCCAAGATGAAGCAGGACTTTTGAAGCTCGGCAAGGTCTTCCGCATACCAGAGTTTGAGGGTGCCGTCGACCACGTTCGATCCGACCATTCCAACCATATTGATGGCATCTTTTGCGCTGCCATACGGTGGTGCGTAAGCCAAATCCAAATCGATCAGGTCCGCTGCCCGCATGTGGGCTCGGATCGTGGTGGCCAGGACGTCAATCCGCTTGTCCACGCCTTCCTTGCCCACGGCTTGTGCCCCAAGGATCAGGCCGTCATTAGCACGAATATGGACGATGAGCGCCATGGTGGTTGCGCCGGGGAAATAACCTGCATGCTGTGCGGGGTGTAAGTGCAGGGTGTGGTATTCGATCCCCGCGCTGTCGAGGGCACGTCGATTGGCCCCCGTCATCGCAACGGTGAGTTCGCCCACGCGCACGATCGCAGTTCCGAGAGCGCTGGGGATTGGTTGTGCATGCTCTGGGCGAATGATGAAGTCTGCGATCTGGCGTCCGGCACGGTTAGCCGGTCCGGCTAAGGCAACTGGGCGCCTGACCCCGGTAACTGCGTCCGTTGATAGCGTCGCGTCACCCGCAGCGTACACGTCTGGCAGATTTGTGCGTCCGTGTTCGTCTACGATAATAGCGCCCCGCTCACATGCCACTCCTGCCGCTTCGAAAACTGCGGTATCAGGGCGCACGCCTGCAGAAAGGACGATCGTTTCACTTGGAATCCGCGTGCCGTCTGACAGCACTACGTCGGCCGCCGCGCCATCTGCATGTTCTTCAATGGCTGTTGCTGCCACACCAGAATGGACAGTGACTCCGATGCGCGTGAGCTCCCTAGCTACGCGCACGGCCAGTTCATCTTCCAGCGGCGGAAGCACATGGGGTGCGTATTCGACGAGGTCCACAGCGAGGCCACGGTGGGCGAGTGCCTCGGCGGCCTCGAGCCCAATGAATCCTGCGCCTAGAACCACCCCACGTGTGATTCCCGAGGTGACGGTATCGCGGAGCTTGACCGCATCGTCTACCGTGCGCAGCGTGGTGACGCGGGGATTGGTGAGATCTGCGATGGATGGACGGGCAGCTACTGCGCCGGGTGCCAAGATGAGAGCATCGTAGCTGAGTTTTTCCTGCGCCTGAGGAGTTTGCACCGTCACTTCTTTTGCGGCGGCATCCAGGCCAATGACGTTATGGTGCGTGCGCACGTCAAGGTTCAGACTGTTGTGAAGCGACTGCGGGGTTTGAACCAGCAGTTTGGATTGCGAAGTGATCTCACCTCCTACGTAGTAGGGGAGTCCACAGTTCGCAAAGGAAACGTGTTCTCCGCGTTCGAGGATAATGATTTCTGCATTCTCATCGAGCCTGCGAGCGCGCGCTGCGGCGCTCATTCCGGCGGCAACGCCACCGACGACGACGATTCTCATTCTGCCCTTTCGGAAGATACGGCCAATTTGACGAAATAGTGCAAGGAGTTAGGTGTTACTTGCCGAAAATGCGCTTGAAGAAACTTCCACCGCGCGCGGCGTCAATTTCCGCTTGCGTGTGCTTACCATCGCACCACTGATCTTTGGGTACAGTCCGCTTGACCTGGGCAATGTGTTGGCCGCACCCGGCCCACGTTGTCTTTCCACACACTTTGCATGTCACGGGGTAGCACATGACGTTCTCCTTCTCTTGTCGCGATAGACTGCTGGCAGTATGCTAGCACGATACCCCTAGGGGTATACGGGAGGACCTTGCATAAGGAGGAGAGATGTTGGACACGGAAAGTGCCCTCGGCAACGACGAAGAAGCGCAGCGAAAGATCCTCAATCGCTTGCGCAGGGCCCACGGGCAGCTTGGAGCTGTCATCACAGCAGTAGAACGTGGCGGGCAATGCCGGGATGTCGTACAACAGATTGCGGCTGTCTCGAAGGCTATCGATCGTGCTGGGTTCCTGGTGATCTCTACCGCGATGAAGGAATGCCTATCTGATCCGGATGGGAACGGCGAATACAACCCAGAAGAATTGGAGAAAATGTTCTTGTCGCTGTCCTAACCAGTAGTCTGGTGGCATGAGTCTAACCGTGGGCGACGCCGTCGCCGTTCTCAATCGTTTGTTTCCTCCAGAAACTGCGGAATCGTGGGACCATGTCGGTTTGGCGATCGGCGACGTGAACGCGCCGTGCCGTAAAGTGCTTTTCGCTGTTGACCCGTGTGAGGCAACCGTGCGGGAGGCGATAGATGGACACGCCGATCTTCTTGTGACACACCATCCGCTGTATTTGCGCGGAACCCATTCCGTTGCGACGACGTCGGCCAAGGGCCGATGGACTGCAGAGCTAATACGGCATGGCGTTGCCCAGTTCTCTGCCCACACGAATGCTGATGTCGCTGCGTCCACGCGAGCACTGGCGGAGCTCTTCGGAGTGAGACTAGAACGGCCCCTATCCGAATCCGGCATCGGAGGAGTGGGCACGCTGGCGGCACCGGTGACGCTCCGGGAATTTGCTCACCGCGTTGCTGATGCGCTTCCGGCCGTGCCAGCGGGGATTCTGGTGGGGGGCGATCTGGACGCACTGGTCTCCACTGTGGCCCTGTGCTCCGGATCCGGCGATTCGTTCCTCGACGCGGCGAACGCTGCGGGGGCGGACGTGTACGTGACGGCGGATCTGCGCCATCACCCCACAAGTGACCACCTGTGGAATGGGGGCTGCGCGCTCGTATGCGGTACGCACTGGGCAACGGAGTGGCCGCTTTTAGGACTGATGGAACAATGGTTCCGCGATGGTGTTCGCGAATCGTACGGTAGCAACGTCGACACGGAAATATCGACGACGCCCACAGACCCGTGGGTTGCGCGGCTGGCGGCGGCGCCGTCCTACGAGACAATGAGGTGAGGTATGACGCACGCATCCCGGGCAGACCAATTGGCCCTCGTCGAAATTGCGGATTTTGATTCGCGTATTGCGCGGCTGGAACGTGAGAACGCAAAGCACCCGCTGCGCCAGGAACTAGCGGCGCTCCTCAACACCATTGCCGCAAAAGCACGGGAGAAGGAAAGCGCGCAGTCCGCTTATGCGCGTGCGCAGGAAGCGCTGAAACAGGCGGAACAGAACACCGCCCGGATGGGGGAAACGATCGCGGCCAAAGAAGCGAAGCTGAATTCAGGTGTGGGTTTGACGTCGCGCGATCTCTTGGTGCTGCAAGGAGAGATCGAGGCGATGCGAAAAGACCTCAACGCGGCATCGGATTCCGAATTCGCTGCCCTTGAGACTAGCGAGGCTGCTGCCCAGCGCATCGCGCAGATCGATGCGAGTATTGCAGAGCTCGATGAGCGTGTACAGTCCGGCACCGCAGAGTTGGAAAAGGTGGTAGCGCAGATAACAAGCCAGGCAGAGCAGTTGCGGCGGGAGCGCCAGGCACTGTTCTCGCCGCTGAACGACGATCTCAAACGAATCTACGAACACTCGCGTGCCAGCGGCGGATACGCGGTGATCGCGATGTACCGCAATGGTGCCACTGAGGCGGGGGTTCAACTTTCTCCCGTGGAGGTTGCGCAGATCCGCGCGCTGCCCGAGGACGAGATCTGCCTGTCACAAGACTACGATGCGATAGTCGTGCGTTTGGAGGAGTAACATAGCTCAGGCGAATGAGTCGGCCAGGCGGCCGCGTGGCACTGAGGTGTTACGAGGAACGTCCGGGCTCCACAGGGAACGATGGTGGGTAACGCCCACCCGGGGTGACCCGCGGGAAAGCGCCACAGAAAACAAACCGCCGCATGCGGTAAGGGTGAAAAGGCGGTGTAAGAGACCACCGCGCTTCAGGTGACTGAGGCGGCACGGCAAGCCCCATCGGGAGCAAGGCCAGACAGCGCGCTTCGAGGCGTCCCGCTGAGCGCGCGGGTGGGCTGCTTGAGGCACGTGGTAACGCGTGTCCTAGATGGATGGTCGCCGCCTGTCTAGCACAGGCACAGAACCCGGCGTATCGGCTGGCTCATTCGCCCTTTGCCCGTGCGTCGTCTCGGTATGTCCGAATGCGCTGCTTCACCTGTGGGGTGAGCGTGAAAGTTCCCGCTTCTTGCGCGGCCCGCAAGGCAGATCCTACGATACCGGCCGTATTGCGCAGTTCAGCGGGAATTATTGGTGCCCGTGTAGTGATAAAGGGCAAGAATTTGTCTGCCCGCTTCGAGACTCCACCGCCCACGACAAACAGATCCGGATTCAGCAGCATTTCGAGGTGCGTAAAGTACCGTTGCAGCCGTTTGGCCCACTTGCGGTAGGAGAGATTCTTACGTTCGAAAACTGAGGCCGCCGCGCGGGATTCTGCGTCGTGCCCATCGATTTCCAGATGTCCCAGCTCCGTATTGGGTACGAGTACACCATTCATGATCAATGCGGTACCTATCCCAGTACCGAGGGTGACAACAATGATTTGACCATCTCTGTCCTCTGCAGCGCCGTAGTGGACTTCCGCGTAGCCGGCCGCGTCCGCATCATTGATCACCGTAACGGGACGGCCAAGTTGTTTTTCCATTAGGTCACGCACATTGAGGCCAGTCCACGACTTATCCAGATTAGCGATCATGGGGGCCACGCCGTGGATGATGGGTGCGGGAAAGTCGATCCCAATGGGAACATCGGGCCCAATGTCAAAATGCTCGACCAGGCGTGCCACTGTTTCAGAGACGGCGCGAGGCGTAGCGGGATGGGGCGTGGCAATCCGGAAGCGGGGCGCGTAAAACTCGCCCGTCATCAGGTCTACCGGTGCTCCCTTAATACCCGAACCTCCGATATCAATACCGAACGCTACTGTGCTGGGGTAATCCGCCATGCCTCGCTCCTTTGCTCAGAGATGGGGTGCCAGATCCGGATCTGATGGCAACGTGAGAATTTCGGCGCCGTCGTCCGTTACGACGATCGTATGTTCCCACTGCGCCGTGCGTCCACGATCTTTCGTCACGACGGTCCAACCGTTATCCCATTGCTCCCATTCAATGCCCCCCAGCGTGAGCATCGGCTCAATAGTGAAGACCATGCCGGGCTGCATCACGTCGTCATATTGTGGCGCGGAATCATAGTGGGGCACGATGAGACCAGAATGGAAAGCTTCACCAACCCCGTGACCTGTGAAATCCTCGACCACGCCATATTCAAAGCGCTTGGCATATGATTCGATAACGCGCCCGATCACGTTGATTTTTCGGCCGGGTTTGACGGCTTTTATTCCACGCAGCATCGATGTGGCAGTCCGTTCGATCAAGAGCCGAGATTCTTGGTCAATCTCTCCAACAGGGAAGGTGGCGTTGGTATCACCATGCACGCCGTCCTTGTACGCGGTGACATCCAAATTGATGATGTCGCCCTCTTGGAGAACCGTAGAATCCGGAATGCCGTGGCAGATAACCTCGTTGATCGAGGTGCAGATTGATTTGGGGTATCCCATGTACCCGAGGGTGGAAGGGTAGGCTCCGTGATCACACATGTATTCGTGGGCGATCTTGTCAAGTGCATCAGTTGTGACACCAGGGCGGATGGCCTTCGCCGTTTCATACATGGCGTCCGCAGCGATCTGGCCGGCCGCACGAATGCGCTCGATGGTTTCAGCATCTTTGACGTCTGACGCTGTGACAACTTCCGGTCCATCGTGGAACATGTATTCTGGCCGGGAAATCTGTGGCGGGACATGAAGGCGGGGGGAGACCTTGCCTGCAACAAGCGTCCCGAGTGGCGCGCGCTGCGCCAAAGTAGAATTAGTCATGCATTCAATTCTAGGCCGGCGCACCTTCCGGTACGAAAGGAACGATGAAGTGACTGAGCAATCACGCGGCGTGCCCGAGCGTAGCCAATACTACTTCAACACAGAAACGGGTGAGGTTGAAGAGGGAAAGAAGTCGTCATGGCTTCACCGGATGGGGCCATATGACACAGCGGAGGAAGCCGCTCACGCATTCCAACGTGCTGCGCAGAGGAACGCCGCGGAAGATGCGGCAGATCGTGCGTGGCAAGAGGAATGGGAAGGCCCCGCACAGTGGGACTGAACGAGTTAAAAACTGTGCTTCTCCGCGGGGAATTCCCCGCTTTTGACGGCGTTCTTGTAATCTGTTGCCGCTTGAGTGAGCGCCTTCCCGATCTGCCCAAACTGCTGTGAGAAAGACGGCGTCCACTCCGTCATCCCCGCCATGTCCGTCCATACGAGCACTTGGCCATCCGTACCGGCGCCTGCGCCGATGCCGATGGTGGGGATTTCCAGAATCTCTGTGATTTTGGCTGCGAGCTTAGCAGGAACCATTTCGAGGACGACGGCGATAGCACCGGCTTCCTGGACGGCGGCGGCGTCGTCAATCAAGCGCGTTGCGCCTTCTTCGCCGCGCCCTTGGACGCGTGGCCCACCCAGTTTGGCCTCAGATTGGGGAGTGAAGCCAATATGGCCAACAACGGAGACACCCGCAGCGGTGATAGCCCTGATGGTGTGCGCCTGGCGTTCTCCGCCTTCCAGCTTGACCGCGTGCGCCCCTGCCTTGATAAGCGCAATCGATGAGCGAACTGCCTGGGCTTCAGATTCTTCGTAAGATCCGAAAGGCAAGTCTCCTACAATGAATGCGCGCCGCGCACCGCGCGCAACTGCCCGGGTGGCAATCACCATTTCCTCGAGTGTGACGGGAATGGTAGAAGGATATCCGAGCATCGTGTTTCCGTACGAATCGCCGACGAGTAACGTCTCAATGCCAGCGGTATCGAAGAGACGCGCGTGGAGCGTGTCATAGCACGTCAACATTGTGATGGGTTCCTGGCGGGCTTTGAGCTCCGCAAAGTGATGCACGCGAAAACGAGTCGGAGTGGTACCTGTCATGATGTTCCTTCACCGTAGCGTTTGCTTGCGATCTATCCTAGACGCTGGTGCATTACGATGGGGTGCCATGAGAGCATGACGGAAGAACGAGGGAGGTAGTGTGCAACAGCTCATCGGATACTTCGGTGTGACGAACTCTGAGTTCTGGGTTGGGATCGCCGCTATTTGCCTCGCATTTTTTCTCCTCTTGATCGCGTTGCGCCCTGAACGCGAATACGCCGATCTACCACGCGGCGTTTTCCCGGAACCTGGCAGCCAGCACCCGACATGCCAGGTACATGGTGGTGCGCCGCCCGTGCGCTCGGAGCTGCCCCAGATGAGCGTGGCGGAGGCTGCGCTGGTGTACCATACGGCCGAAGGACGAGACCTTTTGACAGCGACGATTCTGGATTTGGCGCAGCGCGGATTCCTTCGCCTTGTCGAATACCGCAACGTCCCCACTTCTGAGCGTTCTGTGGTCGTGACTTTTTTACGCGGTCCTGACGAAAGCTGTTCGGCTGAAGAACGCGAGCTTCTTGAACTTCTTGCTGTGCCCGGGGCTGTGGAGAGTCCGCTGTACGCTCCAGAACGGCCATTCGATGTGCGCAGATACCGTACAACTTTAGAATCGAGTGGCATCCCACCGCTGGGTATGCCCACGGCGAGGGTGGCGGGAATCCGGCTCTCGCTTGCCGAAGATCTGGCGGATTCCACGTTTCACCGAATTCAGGTAGATCGCGGTTGGTTGCGTTATGGCCGGCAACAGTTGGGCACTGCCGGTGCGCTGGAGGTCATAGGTGGCATCGTGGGTGCAATCGTGGCGGGGATTCTCACCGCCACGGGGGCGCTGCGGCCGTTCTGGATTATTGTCTGTGTGCTCGTGGCATTGCTGGGCTTAGTGACTATACTGGGCGCTGCCGAGCGCACCGCAGATGGAGTAGTGGCGCGAGATCAGGTGGTGGGCTTTCGCGAGTACATCGTGACCGGGTCCCGTGACACGGGGGCCACGCCCGCAGATTTCGCACATTATGCGGGGTGGGCCGTGGCGCTCGATTGCGTTCACGAATGGGCACAAAGCCTTGAACGCTTGAGCGTGGGTACGCATACGGACGTTGAGTCGGCGCTACACTGGGCGAACCGAACTGCTGAGCCGTTCTCGCAGTGGCACGAGGTGGAGGATTTCGTGGCCTTCACATGGCATCGGATGTCCGCGAATCCTGATGCGGACGATACGCATGCTCGTATGCCTCTGACCACCCCGCCAACTGGTTGGTAGATGTGAGCATATACTGCGATGAACGGGGGCGAGATGGCACAATGAAGTGCAGGCAGAGACAACAAGGAGTGCCATGGATCGCCAACAAGAGTATGTGCTGCGCAGCATTGAAGAACGCGGTGTACGATTCGTTCGCCTCTGGTTTACCGATGTCGTCGGGACACTGAAATCCGTGGCGATTGCGCCTGCCGAGCTGGAAGACGCTTTCGAAGAGGGCATAGGATTCGATGGATCCTCCATACAAGGCCTCACGCGCGTCTATGAATCGGATATGCTCGCCCGCCCTGATGCGGCAACATTCCAACTCCTGCCGTGGCGTGGTGAGAGCAACCCGGTGGCGCGCATGTTCTGCGATATCACCACCAGAGATGGGGAACCCGCCCGTTCCGATCCGAGGACGATCCTCAAACGCGCGCTCGCGAAAGCGGCGGACATGGGCTTCACGTGTTACGTGCACCCCGAAGTGGAGTTTTACCTGTTTTATCCGGAAACCGATCCGGAGAAAGTTCCCGTGCCGATCGATTCCGCGTCCTATTTCGATCACGTGTCCCGCTCTACCGCACACGATTTTCGCCGCGAAGCGATCTTGAACCTTGAAGAGATGGGAATTTCGGTTGAATTCTCTCACCATGAGGCAGGGCCAGGCCAGAACGAAATTGACTTGAGGTATTCGGATGCTCTCTCCATGGCGGACAACCTGATGACATTCCGGGCCGTCATCGAAGAAGTAGCAATTCAACAAGGCGTGCAGGCGTCGTTTATGCCGAAGCCACTCATTGAGGCACCTGGCAGTGGTATGCACACGCATATTTCTCTCTTCGAAGGTGAGCACAATGCGTTTGCTGATCCCACGGGCCCCTATGGTCTTTCTAAGACGGGACGGCAATTCATGGCGGGCCTGCTCCGGCACGCTCGTGAAATCACGGCGATTACCAACCAGCACGTGAATTCGTACAAGCGGCTCTGGGGCGGAGATGAGGCGCCGTCGTACGTATGCTGGGGCCCCGGAAACCGCTCAGCGCTCATACGGCTACCCGGCTACAAGCCCGCAAAAGTGCAATCGGCACGGCTTGAATATCGCGCGCTGGATAGCGCCGTGAATCCATATCTGGCGTTTGCGGCGATGCTTCGGGCTGGGCTGGCTGGGATCGAAGGGGATTACGAGCTGCCGGAGCCTGCGGATACTGACGTTTTCCTGATGAGCGATATGGAACGGAAAGTTGCCGGTATAGAGGCGCTTCCAGGTTCGCTCGTGGAGGCAATCGGAGTGATGCGCCAGTCAGAGCTCGTTGCTGAGACGCTGGGCGAAGACTGCTTTGACTATTTCATCCGGGATAAGCAACACGAATGGCAGCAATATCGCCGCCAGGTGACTCCTGCCGAACGCCGCCGTTTCCTATCGACCTACTGATATGCGAGAAGTCTCTTTCACCAGCGTGCTGCGCCGTGTGGGATTTGTTGATCCGATACGGGCTGAATCACTCCTTGCTGACAGCCTGCTTCAGCTGCTGAATGTGGCGGATCACGTCGAAGATTTCTCAAAGGTACCCGATCCCGATGCGTGTGTGCTCGCCCTGCTGCGGCTCACGGAATCGTGCCGCGCGCAAGGGATGGAAGATCAGCTTGAGGCCATAATGAACAGCGCTGGTGCGGGTAATGGAGCGACTGCGCGCCAACGTTTGCTGAGCCTGCTTGGTATGTCGTCAGCATTGGGAGACTTTCTGATCACACACCCGCAGCGCGTGCGGGAAGTTGAAGGCCTCTCCCAGACGATCATCCGCACCACAATCGATGCAGAACGCGCTGCGGCCCTCAGAGCAGTGGGAGCGGATCCGGATTCAGATTTCCCCGTTGCAACCCTTTCGGGAGGAAGCGGGATCAACGCGCTGCGCGCCAATTACTTCACACGTATTTGTGCAATTGCGGAGGCGGATCTGACGGCGTCAGATCCGCTGGCCCTTATGCCCGCGGTTGGCGGAGCGTTGTCCGACGTCGTCGCCGGGGCACTTGAGGCTGCGCTGGCGGTGGCGCGCACGCAGATCGAGGGCGCGGAGAACGTTGGGCTCACGATAGTAGCGATGGGCAAGACGGGGGCACGCGAGCTCAACTACATTTCGGATGTGGATGTGGTGTACGTAGCGCGGGCGTTAAACGACGACATCGCAGAATCGGAAATGCTGTCAATCGCAACAAAACTGGCCACGTGGGTGGGCAAAGCGGTTTCTGCGCCTTCGGGAGAGTCGGCATTGTGGATACTGGATGCTGCGCTGCGTCCAGAAGGCAAGGACGGACCTCTTGTACGCACGCTGGAGTCTCATATTTCGTACTACAGGCGCTGGGCACAAGGATGGGAGTTTCAGGCGCTGTTGAAGGCACGCCCAATTGCGGGAGACCGGGCATTAGGGGAGGCGTACCTGCGCGAATTGTGGCCGCTGGTATGGAAGGCAGCCGAGAGAGAGAACTTCGTTGAGGAATCCCGGGCAATGCGCAAACGAGTGGAAGATAACGTTCCGCCCCGCGAGGAAAACCGCCAGCTCAAGCTGGGAAAAGGTGGGCTGCGCGACGTCGAGTTCACAGTGCAACTCCTGCAACTTGTACACGGAAGAGCCGACAAAACGCTTCGCGTCCGCGCCACCCTAGATGCGCTTGCCGCTTTGCGTGACGGCGGCTATGTGGCCCGGAAAGATGCTGACATGCTGGATTCGGACTACCGATTTCTGCGTTGCCTGGAGCATAGGATTCAACTACAGCGCCTTCGCAGATCACACTTGGTTCCCACGAACACATCGGAGCTGCGCCGGATCGCCCGATCATTTCATAGGGATGACATCCGCACAGCTGAGGATCTGGAACAAATGTGGCAGCGGACGCGGCTTTCGGTACGCCAATTGCACCAGGAGATCTACTATCGTCCGCTTTTGCCGTATGCCGCGAGGCTGTCAGCTGACGACATTTCGTTGGAGCGTTCGGCGGCAATCGAGAGGCTCAAGGCAATCGGATACCGCGATCCGAATGGCGCGCTGGCGAATATTCTGGCGCTCACTACGGGTGTATCGCGCACGGCTGCGATTCAACGGCAGCTGTTACCAGTGATGCTCGGATGGTTTGCAACGGGACCGGAACCTGACGCAGGCCTACTCGCGTTTCGCGTACTTTCCGAAAAGATGGGCCGGACATCGTGGTACATGCGCACGTTGCGCGATGGAGGGGCGGCAGCGGAGCGCCTCTGCATTGTGCTTTCGTCCTCGAGATATCTTGCGGAGCAGATTCCCGAGCTCCCAGAGTCCATCAGTTGGCTACAAGAGACACGCGACTTGGAACCACGTAGCCGTGAAGAGCTCGATGCAGAGCTGGATTCGATGTTGGAGCGCAGGTCAGATCCGTCCGATATCGCAATGGTGGGCCGATATTTGCGGCGCCGCGAATTGCTGCGCACCGGTTTGGGGCAGGTCCTACACATCGTGAGCCCAATAGAATCACGTGCAGCAGTTTCCTGTGCGGCTGAGATTGCAATTGCCGCAGGATTGCGAGGAGCGATTGAAGCTGCGAAGCAAAAATATGGCAGCGAACCATTATCCTCATATCTTGTCGTCGCTATGGGACGGCTGGGCGGCAGAGAAATGGGCTACGCTTCGGATGCGGACGTCATTTTTGTTCACGAGCCATTCGCCGGAAAAGACGACGAGCGCGCCGCACGATTCGCGCTGGATGTTGCAGCGAATCTGAAGAATTTGCTTAAAGAAATCGGAAGTGAGCTGCCACTTCCGATCGATTTCGATTTGCGGCCGGAAGGCCGGCAGGGAGTTTTGACGCGCACGTTGTCGTCCTATGCGGAATACTACGAGCGTTGGGCGGAGATCTGGGAGAGGCAATCCCTACTGCGGGCTCGTCCGATCGCGGGAGACGCTGCGCTCGCTCAACGCTTTATCGCCTTGATCGATCCATACCGTTATCCGGTAGAAGGAATCTCCGAGAGAGATCTTCGCGAGGTTCGTCGCATCAAGGCACGCGTTGAAGCTGAGCGCATGCCACGCGGTGTTTCGCCCCATCGGCATCTCAAGTTGGGCCGTGGTGGGCTTGCGGATGTCGAATGGACTGCTCAGCTACTTCAAATGCAGTATGCGGGACAGCACGCCAAACTGCGCGTCACTTCCACGTTGGGTGCGCTTGCTGCGGCTGCAGACGAAGGGCTGATCGCACGCAGCGATGCCGATCAGCTCTCCGAGGCGTGGAATATGGCATCAGAGTTGCGGGATGTGAATTTCTTGGGAACGGGCCGTTCGTCGTCCTTGAAAATTGACGTTCTTCCCCACAATGTGGAAGAACTCGCCGTCGTCGCATTTCTCCTGGAGGGGGACGTTTCAGAACGCCACGATGTGGAAGAACGTTATCTGCGGGCAGCACGGCGGGCCCGCTCCGTGGTCGAACGGATACTGTTTGGGAGAGAACCGGAAGAAGTGCCTCACTCTTGACGGTGCAATGGCAAAAATTGGGAGGGCATAATAGTAAGAGCCCGCAGGAAAGATTACAGGAGATATCGAGAAGGAGCGTCATGCGCATTTACCTCATTCGGCACGGACAAACAGAGATGAATGCGACGCATACTATTGATACGGATATCCCCGGAGCTCTGCTTACGCGAACTGGTCTCAAGCAGGCGGAGAGCCTGCCACAGCGGTTGGATGGCGTACCGATCGATGCTTTGTACGTTTCACCGCTCACGCGTACGCATCAAACTGCGGCCCCGCTGGCTGCCGCACGGATGCTCGATCCGCATGAGCGCGCTGAGTTCCGGGAAATCGAGGCCGGGGCGTTAGAAGGGCGTTCCGACTCTGCGGCCTATGACGAATACTATGGGACTCTGTCCGCATGGGTGGATGGCCGCGTGGACGTGAGATTGGGTGGGGGAGTCAATGGTGCTCAGACGCTCGACCGTTTTGACAGTGCAATCCGCGAGCTAGAAAAAAGTGGTGCTGATGCGGTTGCGATAGTTTCCCATGGCGCGATGCTCGGGCTGTGGTCTGCAGTGCGCGGCGAGGGGCTGTCGGAGGAGTGCTTCCGATCCCACCACCTCAAGAATACCGAGTACGCCGTCTTTTACGGCACCCTGGATCAGGGTTATCGCCCGATCGCATGGGCAGGTTTGCCCGTAACTCCAGGCGGTTGGGCGTAACTACTCGGCGCCCCTCAGAGTACTTTTGCCAAGAAGTCACGCGTGCGCGGATTGCGCGGGTTGGCGAATACCTCGGCCGGTTTCCCGTGCTCGACGACGATGCCGCCGTCCATGAAGACGACCTGATCCGCCACTTCGCGCGCAAAACCCATCTCGTGAGTGACGACCAGCATCGTCATCCCAGAGTTAGCAAGATCTTTCATGACGGAAAGCACCTCTCCGACAAGTTCGGGATCCAACGCAGATGTCGGTTCATCGAAGAGCATAACTTCAGGATCCATAGCGAGGGCCCGAGCGATGGCGACGCGCTGCTGCTGTCCGCCTGAGAGCTGCGCAGGGTAGTAACTCATTCTGTCCTCGAGGCCGACCTGCGCAAGCAGCTGCGATGCCCGTGCCCGAGCCTCAGGTTCTTTAATCCCCTTGACTTGAATAGGCGCCTCCATGACGTTCTCAATCGCCGTCATGTGGGGGAATAGATTGAAACGCTGAAACACCATACCGATTGAAGCGCGTTGTGCTGCTATCTCCTTGTTGGTGAGTTCGTGGAGCCGTCCATCGGCTGTGCGCCGATAGCCCATGAGCGTGCCGCCTACAGTGATTGATCCAGCCTGAATCTCTTCCAACACATTGACGGCGCGGAGCAGAGTTGATTTGCCGGAGCCTGAGGGTCCAAGGATTGCGCATACTTCTCCGGCTTCGACGTCCAGCGAAACCCCGCGCAGCACATGCAGATCCCCGTAAAACTTGTGGACGTTGCGAATCTCAATCATGTTTTCAGCCATTATGGAGTCCATTCAGCCGTGGTGGTGCCGGGTGTGGTGCCCGCGGAATTGACTGCTTGTTGCCGATTCTTGCGCTGGCGCGCAGCAGAGCGCCGAGACATGCGCGCCGTATGATCTGCGCTGCCCTTGCCATAGTAGCGTTCGAGATGCGATTGCCCCACCATGAGGATCGATGTGATAACCAAATACCAGATCGCGGCGACGACGAGATAGGGGATTGGTAGCAGAGTTGCGCTTCCCATGTCGTTGGTGACCTGAGTGAGTTCCAGCGTAAATGGGACGGCAGTGACGAGTGACGTGGTTTTCAACATTGAGATCGTCTCATTGCCGGTGGGAGGAACAATCACGCGCATTGCTTGCGGAATAATGATGCGTTTCAGGATTTTGTGAGAGCTCATTCCGAGGGCGCGGGCCGCTTCCTCCTGACCGGGATCAACGGAATTCAGGCCGGAGCGGACAATTTCAGAAAGGTAGGCGGCTTCATTCAACCCTAGTCCCAAGATGGCGCATACCGCCGCCGTGAACAGATCGTACGTGCGAAACTCGAAAAACGCCGGACCGAAAGGAATACCCAGGGAGAGCCGTGGATACAGAACGCCAATGAGGCCCCAGAAGATCAACTGAGTGTAAATAGGGGTGCCACGGAAGAACCATATGTAGGCCATGGAAACCCAGCGCAGCACAGGATTCTCCGAGCGGCGCATGATGGCGAGCGTGACGGCGAGGACGATACCAATGGCCATAGCAGCAACCGTCAGAATGAGGGTCCAGCCAATCGCCTCGAAGATCTGCGGTTCGAAAAGAGTCTCAAAGACGACGTCCCAATGAAAGTTCTTGTTTGTGACTAATCCGTGGACCAACATGGCGGCCAAAACCGCAACAATTGCAGCAGAGATCCACCGTCCCCAATGATGAACGGGAACAGCGTGGATCAGAGCGATCTGGCGGGAGTCCTGCCCATCGCTCTGATCCACGCTAGTGGATGAATTCGACATCCGATCCATTTACTTCACCGGATTGATTTCAGCGGTCGTCAACACATTGTCCGTGATGCCCCAGGCCGCAAAGATGTCCTTGAGGTAGTCTTCATCCATCAAGTACTGCAAGGCTTTTACTGTGACGTCCTGCATTGCAGTGTCATCCTTTGCGACGACGATGCCGATCGGTACCACTCCCGTTGGTTCGCCAACGGTTTCAAGCTGTCCCGATGTCTGCTTGACGGCGTAATCCGCTACAGACGAGTCCGCGTACATCGCCTCGAGTTTTCCGCCAGCGACAGCTGTAGTGACGGCAGACTGTTCCGCATAGCGCTGGATATCGGGAGCCTCGTCGCACGAAGAAAAGTCCATCGCCTTTAATTCGTCGTCTTGGACGGTGCCGGTTTGCACGCCAATCGAAGCCCCGCACAGATCGTCGGGATCAAAGTTTTCAGGATTGCCGGAGCTGACCGCCCACGATGAACCGGTTGCGAAATAGGGGATCATGGCGAAGTTCGCTTCGCGGTCTGTGGTCACAGAAATGTTCGCAATACCCAACGTGTATTTTCCGGGGATACCCGGCATAATGGCGGAGAAGTCAGCCTGCTGGATATCGGCTTTGAGGCCCATGACCGCAGCTAGTGCGCGCATCAGATCGATATCGTATCCAAGTGGAGTCTTTCCGTCGGTATCGTAGAACTCCGCAGGTGCATAGTAAATGTTGGTACCGATTGTGAGCTTCCCTGTGGACGCCACCGACTCGGGAACCATAGACGCAATATCGTCTACCTTCTGAATACCTGACGTGTCATAGCCCTCAGTTGTGGTTGCTGCGGTTGTGGACTGCGCATCAGCCGAAGAATCTGAGCTGCTGGTTCCGCCGCAGGCTGTCAGAGCGAGAGCCGCTGCGGCTCCGAGCGCAGCAATTGAAGTGATCCGGCGCATTGAGTCTCCTTAATTGTCGAACCCGCGTGGGGGTGTGAGCAGAAATGTTCCGCTTATAGTCTAGACAGATCTGCATAAATATGCATTCCAATGTATTGAGTGAGGGTGTGGGAAAACTAACGGTGCGCGTTGGGGAAGACAATAGGCGATATTCGGCGCAGTTATGTGGCCCCAATTTTCGCGTATGACTGCCTGGAATACATGTGGCCCGGCTACGCATACAACGCAGTCGGGCCACACCGGGTTGGGAGAACCGGTCTGTGATGCGATTAGATGTCGAAGTACATCGCAAATTCGTGAGGATGCGGGCGCTGACGCAGCGGCGCAATCTCGTTCTCCATCTTGTAATCGATCCACGTTTGGATCAGGTCTTCTGTGAAAACGTCGCCCTCGGTCAGGTAATCGTGGTCTGCTGCAAGAGCTTTAAGCGTGTCTTCAAACGATTCTGGAACCTGGGCGATCAGAGCGTGCTCCTCAGGCGGCAATTCATAGAGATCCTTGTCGATTGGGTCAGCTGGCTCGATGCGGTTGCGGATGCCGTCCAGGCCGGCCATCAGCTGAGCCGAGAACGCCAAGTAAGGATTCGCTGAGGGATCGGGTACGCGGAACTCAATGCGCTTCGCCTTCGGGGAAGAGCCGGTCACGGGAATCCGGATGCAAGCGGAGCGGTTGCGGGCCGAATACACCAAATTTACCGGGGCCTCAAAGCCAGGAACGAGACGGTGGAAGGAGTTGACTGACGGGTTCGTGAAGGCGAGCAGCGATGGAGCGTGCTTCAGCAGGCCGCCGATGTACCAACGGGCGAGGTCGGACAGGCCGCCGTAGCCCTTCTCGTCAGCAAACAGGGGTTTGCCATCCTTCCACAACGACTGATGGCAGTGCATGCCAGAACCGTTGTCGCCAAACAGTGGCTTCGGCATGAACGTGGCGGTCTTTCCTGCTGCGATAGCGGTGTTCTTGATGACGTACTTGAACTTCATCATGTCGTCCGCGGCAGCCTTCAGAGTATTGAAGGTGTAGTTGATCTCTTGCTGTCCGCCGGTGCCCACTTCATGGTGAGCGCGTTCAACAGTGAGCCCTACTTCCGCGAGGTTCAGGCACATCTCGTTGCGCAGATCGCAGTAGTGGTCATTAGGGGAAACCGGGAAATAGCCACCCTTGATGCGCGTCTTATATCCCAGATTGCCGCCTTCTTCCTCGCGGCCAGTGTTCCACCAGCCTTCTTCCGAATCCACAGCGTAGAAGGAAGAACGAACATCAGAACCGAAGCGGACGTCGTCGAAAATGTAGAATTCGGCTTCTGCGCCGATGAACACCGTGTCGGCAATTCCGGTGGACTTCAAATAGTCCTCGGCCTTCTGTGCAATGTTCCGCGGATCGCGGGCGTAAGTTTCGTCAGTGAATGGATCAACAATGGAGAAGTTGACTACCAGCGTTTTCTCCGACCGGAACGGGTCGATGTATGCCGAGGTTACATCAGGAATCAGCTTCATATCCGATTCGTGAATCGCCTGGAAGCCACGAATTGACGAACCATCGAACATCAGTCCTTCGGTGAAGACATCATCTTCAAAGGCCGTCACCGGGATGGTGAAATGTTGCATGATTCCGGGAAGATCGCAGAAGCGCACGTCAATGAATTTGACGCCCTGCTCCCTCGTATAGGCAATCGCCTCTTCTGCGTTCGAGAACATCGAATCTCCTTGGGTTTGTCCGCTAGGCCGAATCCTCGCGGCTGATAGTTTCAGCCTAAGTGCATGCGATTTCGCCGGCGTCAACCAATTGTTTCAAACATGTTACAGACCGTGTGATGTGGCTCGCTTTGCAGTGAAAGGACCGCGAAACATCGCGGATTGGAGGAGCCAGTGGCCCTGAAAACGGCGAAACGATGCTGTGGCGATATAGACAAAATTCCCTGTGAGATTCGCGCGTCGCAGCACTACTTCCCGCGGAGTGCTCGGCGATTGAGCCGAACGTTATACGGGTCAATTCCCTTCGGAATAGGAAGGTTGTTGGGATTGATAGCCTCCAGGCGCCGCGACAGTGCAGCAACTTCTTGATTGGAGATGGCTTTGGGAAGATGCCGGATGGTTTTTTCGAGCTTCGCGAGGGTGACCTGCCCGGTATCATGGCCCACCATAATCACATGTACGGGGGCGTGCGGTGCCACGCGGCGTATAGCTTTCCGTTCGTCGTCGGCCAGTTTGCGCACGCGGTTCTTTGGACCCTCGGTGACGAGAACAACGCCAGGACGTCCGATCGCACGAAACACCATGTCCTGTGTGCGTGCATTGAAGCGGACGGGTTCTTCTTTGACGTCCCAACCGCGGCCAAGGCTGTCCAAAACCGCGGATGCAGCCCCTGTCATTCCGTCGAGTTGGCGGTAAGACGCACTCTTGACCAGCTGTACGAGGAGGAGTAGGGGAAGTGTCCCTGCGAGAACCCCGCCTAGAATGATCCAGCCAAGCCACTGCTTGGTGAGGAATGCAAGAAGGAATCCAATGCCAAGGCCGAGTACGGCGCTGCCGAGCATGCCCCAAGGGAGCCACACGTATGATCGTTTGGTGATCCGGTAAGCGTCCGCAATGGTATTCCACCAGTGCTTCTTCTTTGCCGCGGGCTTGTTGTCCTTTGCCATTCTGGTCCTTTCAGGCGTGATCCGAGTGCCACCGTCTGATTCTAGTTGAACTTCGGGGCGTGTGCGCGCAGGTGCGCTGAGCAGCGAAGTGGCCTCGCGGATCACATATTGTCCGCGAGGCCACATCCGTGAATCAGTAGCGAATAAGAACGCCGCTAGATACCGAGATCTGCCTGGAAATCGCCAGCTTCAAGCCGGCGCTTGAGATCGGAAAGATAACGCCCGGCGTCTGCGCCATCGACGATGCGGTGATCGTAGGACAGCGCGAGATAGACGGTGGAGCGGATTCCAATGGCCTCATTTCCCTCGGCATCGTGAATCACGGACGGGCGCTTGACGATCGTGCCAATTCCAAGGATCGCAACTTCCGGCTGATTGATGATAGGCGTGTCAAAGAGGGCGCCTGCCGATCCCGTGTTCGTGATCGTGAAGGTGGATCCGGACAGATCGTCAGGAGAAATTGATCCGTCGCGCACGCGGGCTGCCAGATCGTTAATTCCCTTCGCGATGCCCGCGATGTTCATATCGCCAGCATTCTTAATTACTGGGACCATCAAGCCCTTCGGATTGTCGACGGCGATGCCCACGTGCTCGTGATCCCAATAATGGACCTGCTTCCCATTGATCGATGCATTGATCTTAGGGTGGGACTTCAACGTGTCTACGGCGGCCTTGACAAAGAACGGCAAGAACGTCAGCTTGGTGCCCGTCTTGGCCTGGAACTCCGCCTTCTTCGCCGTGCGTAGTTGGACGATCCGCGTGACGTCGGCTTCGATCACCGTGGTGAGTTGTGCAGATACCTCCAGCGATTCCACCATGCGCTTTGCGATGACCTGGCGAAGATGCGACATCTTCTGGGTGGTTCCGCGCAGTCCGCTTTGATCCACGGCAGGCTTGGGACTTGCTGCAACCGGTGCAGGCTGTGCGGCAGCTGCCGCAGCTTTCTGAGCGATGGCGTCTTCGACGTCCTGGCGGCGGATACGACCACCGATGCCGGTGCCATGCACTGAAGCGAGGTCGATTCCCGCTTCGCGCGCGAGCTTCCGGACGATCGGAGTGACGTAGGCTTCTCCAGCTGCTTCAATGTGCGCAGGGGCAGAAGCCGTTGTTGCCGGAGCGGGCGCTGGTGCCGGTGCGGGCGCTGGTGCGGGAGCGGGCGTTGCTCTCGGTGCGGGCGCTGGCGCGGGAGCGGGCGCTGGTGCCGAAACACCGCTGCCAACGTATGCCAGAACGGTGCCGACGTCGACAGTCTCATCTTCACCAACAAGAATTTGTTGCACGACGCCGGAAACTGGTGACGGGACCTCCGTATCCACTTTGTCTGTGGAAACTTCGAGGAGCGGCTCATCGGCCTCTACGCTGTCCCCGACGCCCTTGAGCCAGGTAGTGACGGTCCCTTCGGTGACCGATTCTCCGAGCGCTGGCATCGTCACCGCTGTGCCGTCAGCGGCTGGCGCTGCTGCTGGTTCGGGAGCAACCATGGCGGCAGCAACGGGAGCTGGTGCGGCCGGTTCGGGCGCTGCCGGGGCGTTTTGCTCCGCCGGCGCAGCTTCCGGTGCGCTGGCTGTACCGGAGCCATCTCCGATGTATCCGAGCACGGTGCCGACATCGACTTCTTCGTCTTCACCGACGAGAATCTGGTCAAGGACACCGGAAGCGGGTGCGGGAACTTCAGTATCGACCTTGTCGGTGGATACTTCGAGGATTGGTTCGTCAACTTCGACGGCGTCGCCAACGTTCTTGAGCCAGGTGGTGACGGTGCCGGTGGTCACCGACTCACCGAGGGCTGGCATTGTGATGGGTTCAGACATTTCTAAGTTCCCCCTCTTAGTTGTGGGTATGGAGTGGCTTGCCGGCAAGTGCAAGAATGGCCTCACCGATTGATTCGTTCTGGGTAGGATGCGCGTGGATCAGGCCATCGAAGTCGGCTGGTTCGGCCTCCCACGCTACCATGAGCTCGCCTTCGCCCACTTGTTCACCCATACGGGCTCCAATGGCGTGGAATCCTACAATCGGCCCATTCTTTTCACGGACGAGCTTTACGAATCCTTGTGTGCCGAGCATCTGCGACTTACCGTTACCGGCAAGATTGAATTCCACGGCCTCCACGTTGTCCTTGCCGTAGAGTTCCTCTGCCTTCGCCTGATTGAGCCCCACTGACGCGATCTCCGGATTGCAGAAGGTGACGCGTGGAATGTAGTTCTCGTTGATCGGTTTGGGTGAAAGCCCGGCAATATCTTCGGCGACGAAGATGCCTTGAAGGAATCCGCGATGCGCCAGCTGCAAACCAGGAACGATATCGCCCACTGCGTAGATGCCGGGCACGTTTGTTTGGAGGCGATCATTTGTGAGTACGAATCCTCTGTCCATCGTGATCCCCGCCTCCTCATATCCGAGGTTCGCGGTGGCAGGCCCACGCCCGATCGCAACCATCAGGTAGTCAGCGGTGAACTCCTTACCGTTCTTTGTATAGACGGTAACCGAATCGTCGTGCTGAACGACGTGGTCGAACATGGTCTTCGTGTTGAACTTAATGCCACGCTTACGGAAGGCGCGTTCCAGCATCTTTGAAACAGTCTCGTCCTCGTTGGGAACAAGGTGGGGCAGCCCTTCGACGATCGTCACGTCGGCTCCATAAGAACGCCATACGGAGGCGAATTCGACGCCAATGACTCCACCGCCGAGAATGATGACCGATCCAGGAACCCGGTCCATGTTCAGCGCCTGGTCTGAGGTGATGACGCGCCCGGTGATATCCAATCCGATAGTCTTTGAGAACGAGCCCGAGGCCAGGACTACGTGCTTGCCTCGGTACAGCTTCCCATCCACGTCCACCGTATTTTTGGAGACCAGGCGGCCCCAGCCATGAACCGTTGTGACGCCGCGTGAATCAATCAGACCGGTAAGGCCCTTGTACATGCGTTCGATCACACTATTCTTGTAGGAGTTGAGGGCGCTCATGTCGATGCCTTCGAATGCTCCGCGGACGCCAATTGCAGGGCCCTCGCGCATTTCATCTGCTACTTCTGCGGCGTGCAGGAGCGCTTTCGTGGGGATACAACCGCGGTGGAGGCAGGTTCCGCCGACCTTGTCCCCTTCAATGAGTGCAACGCTGAGACCCAATTGCCCCGCGCGCATTGCGGTAGCGTATCCGCCGCTGCCGGCGCCGAGCACAACAATGTCGAAATCTTGCGTGTCTGCCACGAACCTCTCCCTCGAGCTAGGAACGCACTAGTCCTTGTGAGCTAGTACCTACGTCCTACTTTATCGGGCTTTTGTGTGGCAGAGGGACCCGAATTATTGTGCCACTGCCAACATTCGATCGAGGTGGTAGCGCATGAGGCCTTTTCTGTGGGTGCGCTAGGCTTTCTCTATGGGATTGTTCTCGCGGGGAAAGAAATCAGAGGACGGCACGCACGTGTCGCGACGCGGCCAAAAAGAGGCACAGGCGGCAACAGTTGCGCATTTCCACGAGTTTGTGGCTACACGCGCTGGTGTTGAAGCGTATTTTGAACCTGACACGCCACGCGAGCAGTCAGCATTGCTGCTTGTTGCGCGCGACGGAGAGTGGACGCGCCGCCGCGTACCCGATCTCGCTGCAGGGCTGGAGCTTTCGCGGGAACTCGGGATTCCTTTTTACGAGGTCGTGAAGACCGGATATCCGGATTCCATGCGCCAATGGAATGAGCGGCAACGCAGGAAATGAGATATCCCGCCCGCCGTTGAACTCAATGGCGTGGCGGCACAGCACAGCGGGATCGTGGTACCCGTATGATGGGAGGCGCACCGCATCAGGACGTCGAAGGGTATAAGTGTGAGCCAGGTTGACGATCGACAGTCGACGCACGGCTGGCCGCAGATCATCGCATGGGTGTTGGCGGCGGCTGCGGCGGTGTTCGTGTGGCGCGGAATCGTGTGGGCTACAGACGACATGGTTGCAGGGCATTACGGGCGCGCTGTTCTCACTCTGGTTTCTGCGGCAGTGTGGCTTGCCGGCGCGGTAGGCACGATACACAACGGCAGGCGCATGCGATATGTGGCCTGGGGGGCGTGGATCGTGAACGCAATCATGCCGTTAGCATTGCTCTGGACGGGAGAAAACGCTGTGGCTCATGTGAGTCCGTGGTTTCATGGCGGATCCACTTATTTTTATCTTCCCACGCTCGGAGCGATTGTGGCGATAGCGCTTTTGGCGTGGTCATCCCCATCGCGTATTGCAGCGAGAAATGGAGGCTAGCGTGTACCGGTTTGTGTATGACACACTGCTTGTCCACACCGACCCCGAAGAGGCACATCACCATGCGATGGAGGCAATAGGAGCTTTTGGAAGAACCCCTTTTGCTCCTTTGGTGCAGGCGACGCTCTGCTCACCTGGCCGGGGTAGCTTCCCCGGCATTTTTGCGCGTCCTGTTCCTGGCCGGGTAGGGCTAGCTGCTGGGCAGGATAAACGCGCGACGGCGATTCTGGGAACCATCGCCCTCGGTTTCGGATTTACAGAAATCGGCACCGTCACGCCACTGCCGCAGCCGGGGAATGATCGGCCCCGCCTATGGCGCTTGCCGGAGCAGAAGGCGTTTCGCAATCGGATGGGTTTCAACAACGACGGCGCCGCCGTCGTTGCGGATCGTCTGCGCAAGCTACGGTCCACGCGGCGTGGGCGTGCCGCCGTGGTCGGAGTTAATATCGGCAAGAACAAGTGGGTGAGTGCAGCCGATGCACCGGCTGACTATGCAGAGTGCGCACGTCAGCTCGCGCCGTGGGCCGATTATTTGGTTATCAACGTATCGTCTCCGAATACTCCAAGGCTGCGCGATCTGCAGGCGATCGGCGCGCTTCGGCCCATCGTTCGGGCCACACGGGCGGCGGCGGACAGCGCCGCGGGCCGGCATGTGCCCATTTTGGTCAAGATCGCCCCCGATCTGGCCGATGACGATATCGCGGCTGTAGCCCACCTTGTCATGGACGAAGGTTTGGATGGGGTAGTAGCAACAAACAGCACGATCCACCACTCGTACGGCGATGGTGGAGTTTCGGGAGCTCCATTGTTGGACCGCGCAGTCGATGTCGTCAGGCAGCTGCGTGTAATACTGGGACGCGAGTACATCATCATTGGCGTAGGTGGCATCTTCTCCGTTGCAGACGCCATGCGCATGATCAATGCAGGAGCCGATCTGTTGGAGATCCTTACGAGCTTTGTTTACAACGGGCCGCTGTTTCCGGCACGCCTGAATCGGGCTTTAGCGCACACAGCGCCTTCTCGGCCCTCGCTATCGCCGGCCGGGTAGCGGCTGCGAGCGGGTCGCGGCTGCGAGAATCTGAGATCGGCTGCTATTTGGCTATTTGGCGCGATCACGCCTTCTTTGCAGTACGTTCACGCATTCTTTGCAGCACGCTCCGCTTTGCGGGCCTCACGGTGCTCGATCCGCGCTTGCTTGAGGTCCTCTGGCGTACCGCCTTCCGGCCACTGCCCGCGCTTGACCATAGGACGTGGCATGCGCCACCGGCGAATATAGAAGATGCGCGAGACCATCTGCCATGTGGATCGCGGTGGAACCTTGCCAGGGCCAAATTTGTGCTCAATGAGCAGCTTGGTATTGCGCCATGCCCACCACGCATCGATTCCCATAAGAATCAGGAACGCGTAGATGGCAAGAACCAAGTACACGAATAAAGTGGCGCTGGCCGTCTGAACAAACATGGAGAATAACAAGACGATTGCCAGCGGCATGAAGCCTTCCGCAAGAGACGTGCGGGCGTCCAAGTAGTCACGAGCAAAGCGGCGAACAGGACCAGCATGCTGCGGGGGCATATGGCGCTCGTCGCCCGTCTTCATCGCCTCCTGCGCTTTGCGCCATTCTTCATCTGAACGGGCGCGCTGTTCGGCCTTGAGCGCCTTCCTTTCCTCCCTCGTCATCTTGGAGCGATCTGCAACGATAGGGTGCTGCCGCCGAGCTTCGGCATACTTGCGCTTGGGTGTGGGGACACCTTTGGTCGGAGTGTAGCCCTTGGGGAGCTGCTCCTCGGATGGAGTTGCAACCTCTTCAGGGTCGGTTGTCTTCTTCTTGCCGAACATACGTCTCCTCACACCGGTTTCTCGCTTTGTCCATAATAAGTGTTTTTTGCAACGCACTCCATTGAGGACCGCAGGCGGGCGTCCTGAATCGCAGGATTTTCGCGGGCCCACGAAATTAGGATATTCGCGGGCCTACGCAGATGCGGTTAGGCTTGAATCCATGAAGTTTGAGGATCTTGCGTCGCGCGTAGACGCACAGTTTAAACAGACCCGTTCGGAATTGGAAGCGCTGGTGCGCATCCCATCGATTTCTGCCGATGCATTTGACCAGTCACAAGTGCGCAGGAGCGCAGAGTTGGTGGCCGAATACGCGCGCGATCGTGGCTTCACAGTCGACGTGAAACAAGTGAAGGCAGATAACGGCACTGTTGGCCGCCCTGCGGTTTTGGCACACCGCCAAGGCAAACCCGGCAAACCATCGGTACTGTTGTACGCCCATCACGATGTCCAGCCAGAAGGCGACAGATCCGGTTGGTTGTCCGATCCGTTTGAACCCGAAGAGCGCAACGGGCGCCTTTATGGCCGCGGCACGGGAGACGATCGCGCTGGTGTGATCACGCACATGGCGGCTCTCAGGGCACTTGGAGATGATCTAGACCTGGGCGTCACGCTGTTCATCGAAGGCGAGGAAGAAGTCGGTTCCCCCACCTTCCGCGATTTTCTGAACGCTTACAGTGACGAACTTGCGTCTGACGTGATTGTTGTGGCGGACTCCACCAACTGGAAGGTCGGTACTCCTTCGCTCACTACGTCGCTGCGCGGTGTGTGCTCCGTCAGCGTCACGGTGGATGTATTAGATCATGCGGTGCATTCTGGTTCGTTTGGCGGCCCCGTGCTTGACGCGGTGACGCTCATGTCTCGCCTCATCGCGACACTTCACAATGCCGACGGTTCCGTGGCGGTGGCAGGTTTGACCGCGTACGACGATGCGGCTGTGGATTATCCAGAAGCAGATTTGAGAAAGGACGCGGGAATTCTTCCCGGCGTTGAGCTGGCTGGAACGGGCTCGATTACCTCACGGTTGTGGACAAAACCGGCGATCGCAGTAATTGGCATGGACGTCACAAGTTGTGCGGCGTCGTCGAATACGATCATCCCATCCTGCACCGCCCGGCTCTCTTTGCGGGTGGCACCCGGCCAGGATCCGATGGAAGCAGCGCAGGCTCTTATTGACCATTGCGTAAAGCACGCGCCTTTTGGCGCCTGTGCGACTGCGCGAGTTCTGGAGGCCGGTCCTTCCTTTAAAGCTGCTGGAGAATCTGACACCAGCAGAATCGCACGCTGGGCACTCGAAAAGGCATGGAACGCACCTTCAGTGGATATCGGCGGTGGCGGCTCAATCCCCTTCATTTCTGATCTGGCGGAGAAGTTCCCGGATGCAGAGATCTTGGTGACGGGCATGGAAGATCCCGATACGCGTGCGCATTCGCAAAACGAGTCATTAGACTTGCGCGAGTTCCGCAATGGCATCCTCGCCGAAGCAGCTCTGCTTGCTCGCCTGGATGGAAAGCTGTGAAGCTGATCGTTGCAGGTGCTCCGTTGCCCACGTTGCGGGCAACGGAGGTGACGGACACCGTTTCCACCGCGTGGCGGCGCGTGCGCCCCAATGATGAGATCACGGTGATTCCAACATCTGATGGAGTGGCCGAATCTTATGTGGGCTCCGGTCTTGACGACGCACTGATGCCCCTGGCACGGCAATGCCGGTTGGGAGGCCCCGGAGAATCGCGATTTGCCCATTGCGATGCGGGCGAGATCCTCCTGGACTACACAGATGTACTGGACGGCATCCCAGGTCCGCATTCGTTGACCAGCCGAATGGTGGGAAGCGATCTGGCGTGGGCGGTGGGCCGCGCGGGCGTTTCTCGCATCTACGTGGCGCTTCCGGCTACCGGCTGTGTGAGTGACGGAGGATTAGCGCTGGCCGAGGCCTTAGCGTATCCGGGAGCTACAGAGAGTGTTTATGGTGTGCGCGGCGAGCCAAGGCGCCCGGTGGCGCAACGCGAGGTGTCTGATTGGTTCGCGCGCGCAGCCAGCCGCGTGCGAAACGTAGACATAACCGTGCTAGCTCCCGAAGAACAACGGCTTGCGGGGCTCGCCGGCATCGCGCACACCTGGATGATGAGCGGAATGCCTCCCGACGTTGCCCAACAACACGGCAACGAACTGGGAGCTATCGCCGAAATGATCGAGCGCACTCCCGGTGCGGCGCGTGCGATAACCTTCATCGGTGCGCGCCCCAGTTCGCACGACGCTTTTAGCGGGGTTGGAGGTATGGGCCTCGCGTTAACAGCACTCGGTGGGCACGTGTATCTTGCCGGAGAGGTAGCGCTTCGTTCGCGTCTCGCGCCGCTCGTGGACACAGCAGACCTCATCGTTTACGTGTGCGGTGCCATCGGAGAGAACCTGCCTTCAGGACTGGCAGTGGCGGCCGAAGAAGCAGCCCGGGCCGGCGCCGCCGTCGTCGTAATCTATGAAACTGGCGCACTTCGAAAAGGCGAATTGCCGCGCCTTGGTATCCATGGCGCGTACGAATTGTTTCCGGGCTTCGACTCCGCAGACACGCCGAATGTGCAGGCGTTGCTTTCCGATGTGGCCGGGCGTGTTGCCACCACATGGGGCTGGGACTGAGAAAGTGCGCAGAATCGGAGTTGAGAAATGCCACGTTCGTTGGAACCTTCCAGCTTTGCGCATTAGGCTGGACGAGTTATTAGCCACACGATGGAGGTAATCATGACGGAGACGGCACAAGAGACACACAACGTGACGTTGACACCCGAAGCGGCAGCAAAAGTCAAAGCCTTGCTGGAGCAAGAAGGACGCGACGATCTCCGTTTGCGTATCGCCGTCCAGCCAGGAGGCTGCTCGGGCCTGATGTACCAGTTGTACTTCGATGAGCGCTTTCTCGATGGAGACGCCGTTCGCGATTTCGATGGCGTCCAAGTGATAGTTGACAAAATGTCCCGTCCGTATCTTGACGGTGCGACAATCGGCTTCGCAGACACGATCTCAAAACAAGGTTTCACGATCGATAACCCGAACGCCGTTGGCACGTGCGCGTGCGGAGAATCCTTCCACTGATCGGTACCACATCTATGCGAAAACTGCTGAGCGCGGCTCTCGCCGCAAGCCTCGCCTTTGCCTTGTCCGCGTGTTCGGATGACGATGCTACGCCAGCTGCTTCATCAGCGGCCGCCACGTCAACAGTAAGCGCCGGCGCGACGCCGAGTGCGACAGCGTCCAGTGATCCGGACGTCGTCGTCTCAAGCGACGGTATGCCCACACTGGATACAAGCGACGAGGACAATCCGGTGTTGAAGTTTCCGGACACCGCCGCACCCGACGGGCTCCAGGTCTCAGTAGTGAGCGAAGGAGATGGCCGCGTCATATCGGGCGACGATTGCGTGATCGTTGATTATGTGGGTCAGGTATGGGGCGACAGCACGCCATTCGATTCCTCCTTCACACGCGGTGCAGCCGCGGGATTTTGGCTGAAGAATCTAGTTTCCGGATGGAAGTACACACTTGAGGGCCACCACGTAGGGTCGAAGGTGATTATCTCCTTGCCTCCCGAATACGGGTACGGATCCAGTGGCAATGATTCTGCCGGCATATCAGGTACAGACACGATTGCCTTCTACATAGAGGTGCACGATGCATTGTCGCAAGACAGCTCAGGGCAGGATGATGCGTCGGTTGAAATTCAGTCAAGCGACCTTCCAGTGACGATCACTGGCGATATTGGTTCTCCGGTTACGAAACTCGCCGTTAAGGATGGCGAAGCCGAGCCGAAAGAAGTGACGACAAAGCTCATTGCCAAGGGAACCGGCGCCGAAGTGCCATCCAAGAATGCTATCGTCTACCTGAATTACGCAGCCGTGTCATGGGACGGCGATTACGAAGAGAATTCGTGGTTAGGAACTCCCGAAGAATACACCGACTTCGCCGGGCCTCAGGCCTTAGAGATGGGCGCAAATAGCACCATCTTTGACGGTTTGGCCGGTGTTCCGGTTGGATCTCGAGTCCTCGTTCTGGTACCAGCACAAGAGGCCAGCGACGATACCACCACATCGACGCCAGCAATGGCTGTAGTTGTTGACGTGCTCGCAATCTCCACTGAAGCGCCGTCAGCCTCCGCATCTCCGACCGACGATTAGCATCCGTTCTCTTGCGGGGGGTGCTTCCCCCTGCGGGGTTGATGCCGGTTTTGGTGCGGAGGGGGCGGCGGCGCAATAATAGCCCGGCGTCGTCGTTGGGACTTTTTTGCGGCGGGTGGTGCTTTTTCTTGCGAGCGTGCTTTTTCTTGTTGGGGCTGGGTGTAGGTGGCATCCGCTATTGGGGTTTTACCCGCTTCAGCTAGAAAAAGTATTCCGGGGTGCTGCAAGTGTGGCGGGGCGTATTGGTCTGCCGGGTTTGCTGTGCCTAGGGGACAGCCCCGCTAAGGTGTGGGTGTGTTTGTTGT
>JALCLX010000003.1 GCA_022648165.1 Ancrocorticia sp. | reverse complement strand
TGAGAGTCGCTTTCGTGTAACACGTTGGCTGGGGTGTAACAAGTGCGCCTGGGGGAAACATGTGCACTGGGCTGTCGATGCTGCGGGCGACGTCGTCGTCGGGACTTTTTCTTGCTGGGACTGGGTGTAGGTGGCACCCGCTTCTGGGGTTTTACCCGCTTCAGCTAGAAAAAGTATCACGGGGCGAAAGTATCACGGGGCGACGGCGCACGCAGTAAACGTGGAAGTTGGGAGCAATTGTGCCGATTTGCGGCTGCGCACGGCCCGACGATGGCGCAACGAGGTCCCGACGGCGTCGTCGGGACTTTTTCTTGCTGGGACTGGGTGTAGGTGGCACCCGCTTCTGGGGTTTTACCCGCTTCAGCTAGAAAAAGCGACGCGGCTTCAGCTGGAGGGGGGACGATGACGGCGCAACGACAGCCCGAGTGCGCGTCACATGCCTACCAACCCCGATTTCCGCCCGCGCACAGCCTTAATCTCTGGTCCGCGCATACCAATTCTGGTGTGCGGGTCAAAGGTCCCGATAAATAAAGCATACGTATTTATACTATTGAGGCTACCTAAGCGAAGCAAAGAGAACTCCATAGCGCGGCGGAGTGAGGCCTGCACAGCGCGTGGATGGGACACAGGAATTACGGATGCACGTATAACGCGTGGACCGGACGCTCAATCGCCCGAATGGATCACGCACCATACGAAGACGTGTGCAAAGGAGAGACGGGCGCAATGGGGCAGCCAGAAGTGAAACCAGATTTCGGTCTGCTATCGAGGTATCGCGTGGTGATGATGGGGCAATCGGTCGCTGCGCCATTTGCTGGTGAGCTTTACGCAGAACACGGCGCGGACGTGATCTGGCTTGAAAACCCACACGCGGTGGATTCGGCCCGGGTGGCGCGTCGATCGGGCGCATGGCAGCAAGATAGGCGCAACATGCGTTCTCTGGCTCTGGACTATGTGAGTCCCGTGGGGCGTGGTGCCTTCATGAAGCTCATAGCCACAACGGATGTGCTGATTGAGGCTTCCGTGGGAGGGCGCATGAACAAGTTGGGTCTTTCTGATAAGGCGCTGTGGAAGGTAAATCCCGGGCTAGTAATAGCCCACATCTCCGGATTCGGCCAGACCGGCGACGAACGCTACATCCGCCGCGCCAGTTACGATCCGATTGCTCAGGCTTTCGGCTGTGCAATGCGAATGAACGGCATGATAGGCCAGCCTTCGGCGCCGGCAATGCCATTCCCCGCTGATTACACGGCTGCATTTTTCGCTTTCGGAATGGCAAACGCAGCACTGCTCAAACGTGAGGAGACGGGCGTGGGCGAAAGCCTGGATATTGCGCAGTTTGAGGCAATGATGCGGATTCAGGCGAATTATCCTACGGATTACCTGCGCTACGGCCTGGACTACGTGAAAGAGGGAAACCATTCGCGGATCTGTGCGGTGTATGGCACGTATGAATGTGCCGATGGCGAGGAAATATACGTTCTTGCACTGGGTAACGGGGTGATGCAACGTATTCTCCCAATGCTCGGCTTGGAATACGGCTCAGAGCTATTTCCCGATGGGCTCTCTTATGTTCCCGTGGATACGCCGGCTGCGGATACCTTCGAAGCGGCATTTCGTGAGTACATCGGAAAACGCTCGGCTCAGACGGTAGAAGATGAGCTCGCAGAAGCCGGCATCCCGTGCTCGCGCCTGATGGATTACGAAGCGGCACGCACTAATCCGCAATATGAGGCGCGCAAGGTCTTTGCGGAGTGGACCGCTGCGGATGGTCACACTCAGATACCGGGCGTCAAAGTTGTGCCCGAGGTGCGCAATCATCCCGGAAGGGTGTGGCGTGGAGCTCCCAGTATTGGCATGGACAACAACCAGATACTCCGCGAGGCGGGCGTGAGCCAAGAAGAAATTGAAGCCCTCTATGACCAGGGGAAGCTGGTGGCCCGCCCGTACTTTGAGACCACGGAGTAGCCGACGGCGCCGCGGCACGCCCCACCAGCACGTACGAAGTGCCACAACCACCAGCACGTGCAAAGCCCGTCGCTACGGAAACCATCAAATGAATCGACAGAAATGTGAGCATCATGAAGACAAATGATCGAGTGGAATTCGGCAACCTGCACGGCCTGCGAGTTATCAACGCATCGTCGGTGGTGGCCGGCCCGTTCCTCTGTGAGCTCCTCGCTGAGCAGGGCGCAGACGTCATCCAAATTGAGTCGACCCGGGTGGCAGACATGTATCGCATGTACCCGGAATCGTGGTCGCAGGAGCGCGCGAACCAGCGTTCGATTTCGCTGAACATCCCCACTCCAGAAGGAAAAGAGGTGCTCGGCAGACTACTCAGGAACGCGGACATCCTGGTGGAGTCTTCCCGTGGCGGAACCTGGACGGACTGGGGATTGGACGACGACGTCCTGTGGGCCTTCAACCCGGCGCTTGTGATTGTGCACATTTCCGGTTTCGGACAGGATGGCGATCTTAGCTACCTTAAGCGGGCCTCGTTTGATTCGATCGGCCAGGCGTTTAGCGGTTATATGGCGATCAATGGGTTCCCGGATCCTTTGCCGCCATACGTTACCAAGCCGTTTATGGGCGATTTCGTCACGGGTCTGTTTGGAGCGTGGGCGGCGCTCGCCGGATACATCCACGCCAAGGAGACGGGCAAGGGAGAATCCATCGACATGGCTCAGTTTGAAGCCCTAGCTCGCATCCAGGGCGCCTACATGTCGGACGGCATCAACTTTGGCAAGCAAGCAGAAAGAATGGGCAACCTGGACACGGTGGGCGCCTGTAAGGGAACGCAGCGATGCGCGGATGGTTGGATCTTTATCGCTGTGGGCGGGGCAAAGCCGATCGCAAAGATGGTGGAATTCTTCGGGCTACAGGATGATCCGGATTTCGAGGGGCCGATTCAATCGATTACGCGCGATAAGCCGGATCGCGCCCGCAAGTTCAACGAGAAACTGGAGGGCTACTGCGCCACGCGCACTGTCGCTGAAGTGGAGAAAGTGCTTGGGGCGCTGGGCGTGGCGCTGAGCCCCATTATGACGTACAAAGACCTGCTCGCCAATTCTCACTACCAGGCACGCCACATGTTCCAGGAGTGGCAGGATCTCTCGAGCGGAAAGACGGTACGGGGCGTGCGGCCCGTCCCGCGTTTCATCAGAAATCCCAGCAAGATCGTCCGTAGCGGAGCGCCGTATGACTACGACACGAAGGACGTGCTGGGCGAAGTGGGCTTTACGCCTGAAGAAATCAACAGCTTGTACAACAAGGGAATTTTGCGGGCGCGCTCGTGAGTGCAACCCAGATTCAAGGGAACTAAGAGAAAGAAAAGGCAATGCAATCCAAGACCTCCAAGGGCTCAGGGTATGCGTGGTTGATCCTGGTAGCGTGTATTGGTTTTTACGCGATACCTGTGGGAATGATCGGCAATACCTCAGGAATCTTCCTACAGCCCGTAATGGACGAATTCGGGTGGAGCCGTACGACGGCGTCGTTGTACATGACGATTGCACCGTGGGTGGCGGCAGTATGTACACCATTTGCCGGCAAGATTATGGCAAAGGGGAATCCGCGCTGGATCCTCACGGCAACGTCGTTGATCTACGGCCTCGCTACTATCGCAACGGCTTTCGCTACGCACGCGTGGCAGTGGCACCTCTATGGTGTGATTTACGGCGTGACGTCGGCGTTCTTCATGTACCTGGCTGCTCCTACGCTGATTAACGCGTGGTTCAAGAAGTCTGCTGGCTTGGCACTGGGAATTGCCGGTGCGGCGCTGAGCATCACGGCCGCCATCGTGTCCCCAATCGGCCAAGCAATGATTACGAGCCATGGCTGGCAGTACTCCCGCGCCGTGCTGGGTGTAGTTGTCACCATCTTCTCCGTGCTTATCACGGCTCTTTTGGTTCGCAAGGATCCTGAATCCATCGGGGCACTTCCGTACGGTGCAACTGACGAACCTTCTGACGACGTTACCACTCCAGCAGTTACTGAAGAGGGCGCAACAGTAACCCAAGCGCGTTCGTCTGTGGCGCTCTACCTCATCATCTTGGTGGCCGGAATCTTCTGCCTGGGAGCTTCGTTCTTCCAGCAGATTCCATCCTTCGCGTCAACAGGCAAGCTGGGAGCTGAAGCCGGTGCGGTTGCGGTCTCAATCGTGATGGTGGGTGGCGTAGTGGGCAAGTTCCTGCTGGGCTGGATGACAGATCATTTTGGCGCCGCGATAACTGGTGTCTTCGCGTCATTGTGTGGCGTGGCAGGCGTGCTATTGGCGTTCATGTCCGGTTCGAATGTTGGCCTGTTCTACGTGGGTGTAGGAATCTTCGGCATCGCATTCGCGGCGCTCACCGTTGTCTCTCCGATGCTCGCACGTCAGGGTTTCGGTACGGCTCACTACTCGGAAATCTACTCGTGGGTTTCCTCTGGCATCTTCGTGTTTTCGGGTATCGCGCCACTGCTCTATGCGCGGATTTACGACGCTACTCAGTCATTCACCATGGCGTTCATTTTCGTCATCGTAATCTACGCGATTGCTGCTGTGCTTTCTCCTATCATCGTGAAGCTCGCACGCAAGTCCTGGCACAAAGAGCTCGCGTAACCGGCACCTTTTAGCAGCCATCAAAGGAGATTAATCGGAATGGGACGCATTTTTCCCAAGCTCTCAACCCCTATCAAGGTTGGATCTGTCACCCTCAAAAACCGCATGATGACAACATCAATGTCACCAGGCGAAGGCTATGTGGAGGATAATAAGCCCACGCAGCAGTTCCTGAACTACCTGGAGGAGCGTGCTGCGGGGGAGACTGCCTTGATCTGCCAGACCGTGTGCCCATTTGAGCGCACGCCTGAGCATCCAGGAGGCCATCCGCTACCGGCGGCGTTCGACGAATCATGCGTAGCAGGTTTGCAGCCGATGGCGGAGGTTGTCCACCGGCACGGTGGTTTGCTGGTGGGCCAGCCGTGGTTTGTCCACGATTGGAAACCGAGCGCGGATGAGGATGAGAAGCCGTGGGGGCCTTCCTCGGTGCTCATCCTCAAGGGAATGCGCCCATTCGAACCGATGAAACTGGAGCACATCGCAATCTTTAAGAAGCAGTTTGTGACGTGCGCCAAAGTGTTGCAAGACGCGGGATTTGACGGTGTAGAAGTGATGGCTGGGGTGGGAGGAATCTTGAACCGGTTCCTCTCCCCAGCCACCAACGACCGCACGGATCAGTACGGCGGACCGCTGGAGAACCGCGTGCGGCTCACAGTGGAAGTGATTAGGGAGATTCGAGAGGCCGTCGGCCCGGACTTTCCAATTCTGGTCAGATGGTCCCCGGTGGAATACGTTGAAAGTTCCTTGGGGAAGGGCCACACGATTGAGGATGCTCTCAAGGTAGTTCCCTACCTCGAGGACGCAGGAATAGACCTTCACAACCTTGCGGTTGGATGGCACGAAACTAGCATTCCGTTGACTACGAAGGACGTGAAAGACGGCCAGTGGTCATGGATCTCCGAACGCATCAAGGGCGTTGCTACAAAGCCTGTTGTGACAGCCTATCGGGAAACCGATCCGTACGTTATGGAGACGGTCCTTGAAGAGGGTAAGGCAGACATTATCGGCGGGCTGCGGTATTCGATTGCCGATCCGGATTTTCCGAAGAAAGTGGTGGAGGATCGCCCGGAAGATCTGAGGTTGTGCATTTGCTGCAACCGGTGTTTGGACGACGTCGTCGGGCGCGGACTTGCGTTGACAAAGTGCGGGGTCAACGCCCGTCTGGGCGCGGAACTGAAACTGATGGCTCCGCCCCCATCGCCCACACGAAAGAAGGTACTCATCGCGGGCTCGGGCCCGGGAGGTCTTTCAGCGGCGCTGACGGCAGCCCAACGTGGGTTGGACGTGACGATCTACGAGGCCGGGCCGCGCATCGGTGGTTCTACGAAGATGAGCTCCATATTCTCCCCGATGCACGAGCGGTTGTTGACCTATTACAAGCACCAACTTGCGGCACACCCGGAAATCAAGGTGGTGTTGAAGACTCCCGTGACAAGGGAACTGGTGGAGAAGCTGCGTCCGGACGCGGTGATCCTGGCTATCGGCGGCGTTCCGCGCGGCATTGATGTGCCAGGTGTGGACGGTAAGAACGTCGTGACGTCGCACGATTTCCTGGACATGCTGAACGGACATCCGCCAGTCAAACCTGGAATCGTCAACAAGGTGATGTGGAACTGTGGGGCGGAATTCCTCAAGTTCTACTACACCCCCACATTCGCGCGCATCCTCACGAACAAGAGCCCATGGCCGCTCGGCAACCCGATCGCGATTATCGGCGGCGGGCTGCCTGGCTGCGAGCTTGGCGAGTTGACCATGCATTCGGGGCGTCAGACGGAGATCTTTGAGGCCGGGAAGAAGGTCGGCTGGGATGTTGGGTCCTCAGACCGCTTCCACATGCGCTCTGCCTTCAAGAAGGCGCCGAATGTCAATACGTATGAAAACGCCCAGGTGACGGAGATTACGCCGAAGACAGTCCGTGCGATTCAGCAGACTCCAGAAGGAGAAAAGCCCATTGAGGTGAATGCGAAGACAGTTGTGGTGGCGCTAGGTTTCCAGCCCAACACGGCGTTATTGGACGAACTCCAGAGCACGGGAATCCCTGTGTACCCGGTGGGAGATTGTATTGAACCCGGCCGCATCGCCGATGCTACCAAGGCCGGCTACCAGGCCGCGTGCAGAGTGTGAGGCAAAATCGATGGGCTCAGTAACGAGTATTCGCGGTGATGATGGCGTGGCATGGGTGGTGCTGTCGCAACCGCGCAAGAAGAACGCATTGACAGCTGAGATGATGGATCAGCTGAGCACCGTGCTGCAAGAGCTAGACGATAGCGCGGATGTGCGCGCCATTGTGGTGCGCGGCGAGGGGCGCACCTTTTCTAGCGGGGGTGACATGTCTCAAGGAAGTGGCTCCACTACGCCTCTGGCTGACGGGCGAGCAATGCTTGGCCACTATGTGCGGGCAATACGGATGATGCGTTCGATCACGACCCCGGTGATCGCTATGGCTGATGGCTACGTGATTGGCGGTGCCTTCAGCCTTCTTCTCGCTGCTGACCTTGTGTGCGTGGCGGAGTCCGTGCGGGCCATACCTGCATTTTGCGCGATCGGTATAGCGCCGGAGATGGGCATGTCATTGCTTCTGCCTGCTGCGGTGGGGGAGCATCGCGCAAAGGAAATCCTGTTCTTCAACGAGGAACTGGGCGCGGCTCGTCTGCTCGAGCTGGGTATCGCGAATCGCGTGTTCTTGCCCGAAGATCTGGAGGAATCTACCGGCGAATTGGCCAGGAAACTGGCTCAGGTTCCACGCCAATCGGTTGCGGCCACAAAGGTAATTATGAATCAGGCAGTGACATCGCAACTGGATATGGTGATGGCTGCGGAAACGTCTGCTTCACCGTTGTGCGCTGGCATCATCCGGGAAACCGAAGAAAGTGCGAAGCGATGAGTGCTCTTGCTAAACCGATGGAGCCGCCATGGGTGGCTCCATCGGCCATGAGCAACATGATCGAGCCTTTGTTGCAGAGTGCGCGGCGCGCTCCACAACGGTTGGCTTTAGTGACGGACGACGACGAACTGACCTATAGCGAGCTGGTTGATCGGATTAGCCACATGGCACGCGTGCTGCACGATCGTGGGATTAGGCCAGCTGACCGGGTGGCCTACCTGTTCCCAAACAGCTGGGAAGAGGCAGTGCTCTACTTCGCACTGCAGGCACTAGGTGCCGTTGCTGTGCCACTCAACTGCCGATCCGTGGCTGAAGAGATACCGGTTTTCTGCGAATCGGCGGACGTGGTTGCCATTGTCTTCGCCGATTCAGCGAAAGCTGTGATGAGCGAAGCCCGGCGGGAGATTAGCCCCCATGTGGCGCTATGGCAGTGCCACGATCTGATTGAGGAGGCACGCCGCGGCGCGGACAAGGGCCACTGGTGGGCGCAACGCTTTCACGCCGAGGCGCCTTCGCGCATCCAATTCACTGGTGGGAGCACGGGACGGCCCAAGGCGGCCGTGCGAACACACCATGCGGATCTAGTGGAGATAGAGGGCACTTACCGTTCCAACGGCTTGATGGACGACCGGGACAAAGTGGTGCTGATTCAGTGCCCTATCGATCATCACGGTGGGCACGATTGGTTGTGCATGTCTCTGGCAGTGGGTGCAACGGTGGTCCTGGAGCGCGGGTTTTCTGCGGTGCGGATCCTCAAGGACATCGAGAGTTATGGCGTCAGCTATATGATCCTGTTGCCTCCCACAACGTATGCACGGTTGCTCGACGCTCCGGAAGCTGGGCAGTTTGACCTCAGCTCGGTGAAGGTTGCGCAGAGTTCGGCAGGCGGTTTGACACGCGACATCGTATCGAGCATTTTCAGTCACTTCCCGAATGCCCACATCTGCTTCGGATGGGGGCAGACGGAAAGCGGGCTCGGTTCCAGCTTTGCCTTGACGCCCCGGATGCTAGAAGATAACGATCCGCACGTTTTCTCCGTGGGCACACCGATGCCCTTTATAAAGATGCGCGTGGTTGACGAATCCGGTAACGAGGTACCGGACGGGATACCGGGAGAATGCATAGTGCAGTCGGAGGCCGTGATGAGCGGATACTACGGCCGGCCGGACTTCACGAAAACCGCATTCACAGACGATGGCTGGTTGCGCACTGGTGACATCATGTCGCGAGACGCCCAAGGCTTTTACTACCTGCATTCACGCAAGAAGGAAATGATCAAATCGGGCGGTGAAAATGTCTTTGCCGGCGAGGTAGAGGGCGTGATTCGCTCCCATCCGGCCGTGCGCGATTGCATCGTTTTCGGCATGGCCGATGCGCGCTTTGGCGAGGCCGTGGCGTGTGCTGTGGAGTTGAAACCGGGGTGCACGCTCACCTTGGCGGAGTTGCAGGATTATTGCACGCGTTTCATCGCGAGCTTTAAGAAGCCCCGGCATATGACGGTACTGAACAGTCTCAATAGAGACTTTTCCGGCAAAGTGAATCGCGCTGCCATCATCGAACAATGCCGGGGGAATGTAGCGCTCCCTTCTTCCTTCGTCGGAGAGGAACGCGAATACCAGCTGGAGCGCGTCAGCGAGCAGCCAGAAGTGTGGCGAATCTCAGTGCCGCTGGTGAACAGCGTAGAGCGGGCGACGTCGTCGTACCTCATACGCGGAGACGCCACCCATGGTGACCTTGCCGTAGACCTGGGAGAAAACTCGGCGGTGGCGTTACAAGCACTGCATCAAGCGTGGAATGCGTTGGGCGTGAATGAAACGAGGCTGCGAGTTTTCATAACGCACGAACACGACGACCATTGGGGCGCGTTGGCCAGTTTCAGTTCGCTTGCGGGAGTTTTCGCGTCCGAGGCGTGCGCCCAGGCAATCGCAGCCACAGAGCCGTTGGGTCGGCGGCGAATGCACGGACGGCTACGCCAAGAAGGTTTTGGCGATGACGATCCGGTTTGCGCGGTTATCGACCGGCCGCGGCAGGCGTACAGCATGCCGGTGACTCGGTTGCACCAGGGGGATCTGATCGAGGTAGGTAGCGAGCTGTTTGAAGTCTGGATCACCGGCGGCCACACCGCGGGCCAGGCTGCATTATTCCACCGGGCTAGCGGAATGCTGTTTTCGGGAGACGAAGTGTTGGCGGACGTCACGCCGCCGTTGTTGTACGACGGCGCTGCCGCATCGCTGGGGCATTACCTCGCGATGGTCGGTGGGCTCGTGCCACGCGGTGTACGGCGCATCATGCCTGGACACGGGGGAGTGATCGCGCAGCCAGCCGACAGGATCGGGCAGATCGCGGAACACCATCGGCTTCGCCTTCGCGAAATCGAAGGCATCGTGGCCGCAACCCCATGCCCGGGGGCGCATATTACCGCGCAGATCAACTGGAACATCGACAGGCCATGGACTGAGCTTTCGGCGGACATGCGTTGGCTCACGGCGTCGGAAACATTCGAATACCTGGATTACCTCACCGAACGCGGCACCGTCGCACGCACGGTGGGTGAGGATGCCACATTCACGTATAGCAAGAAACTCGAGGGATAAGGAAACACATGGATTTCACAATCAACGAAGACCAGCAGCTCCTGTTGGAAAGTTTGCGCGAACTCATGGCGCAATCGTGCACTGAGACATATATGAAGGAGTGCAACGAGCAACATAAGTACCCTCAAGAGTTCATTGATGCTCTGGTGGAATCCGGATTTTCCTCGCTTGGGATTCCAGAGGAATATGGCGGCACCGAAGTGGATACCACCACGTTGATGCTGGTAGCCGAAGAGATCACGAAGAACGGCGGACCCCATTTTGCATTCGGCCAGGCCCTATCCATTGCTGACATGTTGCACTTCGGAAACGACGAACAGAAGGCACAGTGCCTGGAAGAAATCCAGAAGGGCAATGTGGGATTCGTTCTGGGCTTCACAGAACCGCAAGCGGGATCAGATTCTTCAGCGATTCAAACCACCTTCACACGCCGCGACGGAAAAGTGTATTTGAACGGGCACAAGACTTTCATGAGTCACGCGACACGCGCCAAGTACATGCTGTGCCTGGCCCGCAACGCCGATGAGGCTGGCGACGTCTCCAAAAAGAATGCCTTCACCATGTGGTGGATGCCGATGAAAGCGCCGGGGGTAACGGTGGAGCCCTTGCAGAAAATCGGATGGCACATGCTAGACACCTGCGAGGTGTATCTAGACAACGTGGAGCTCGAGGAATCCGACCTGGTAGGCGTGGAAGGCAATGGCTTCATGCAGGCTATGGAGAACTTCGAAGTGGAGCGACTTCTCATGGCGGCCTCGCTGTTGGGCATGGCAGAATGCGCCTTCGAGGATGCCGCCAAGTACGCCACACAACGGGTGCAATTTGGGCGCCCGATCTCCTCCTTCCAATTGATCCAGGAGAAGATCACTTTTATGAAGATCAAGATCGAGAACATGCGCAACATGGTCTTCAAAACAGCGTGGGAAATCGATAACGGTATCCCAGTGCAAATCGATTCGGCGCTAGCAAAGCTGTACTGTGCGCGCAGCGCCGGCGAAGTGATCGACGATGCCATGCAGATATTCGGCGGAATCGGTTACACCACAGATTGCCGCGTGTCTCGTTTATGGGTGGATTCGCGCGTTATGCGGATCGGGGGTGGCACCGACGAAGTGATGATTCACATCGCCGGCCGCAACATTCTGAAGCAGTACAAGGACTAGGGAGCCATCGTGAAAGCTATAGTCACTGACCTGATAGCGGAACAAGCGTGCGTTGATACGCTGGTCGCGGACTTTACGCCCAAAGATTGGGATCGCCCCGCCGCACACACACAGTGGACCTTCAAAGACACGTTGCTGCACATTGCCGCATTTGATTATGCGGCCATACAAATGATGCTGGGTACGGCGGAGAACGTTCAGGTATTCGCGGATCCATTTTTCCACCACAATGAGATCCATCAGGTGATGCGTTTCCGAGATTTGCCTGGTGCGGAGGTTCTGAATCGGTGGCGCAGGATCCGTAGCCGCATGGACGTGATGATGCTGGACAAGAATCCGAAAGACCGGGTTCCGTGGGCTCCCGGATTGCCGATGGCAGCGCGTTCACTCGCGTCCGCCCGTTTGATGGAACTGTGGGCGCATTCGCTTGACATCACCGACGCGCTCGGCATCGATCCGCCAGTGTATGACAGGATTTCGGCAACACTTTTCCTCTCGTGGCAGGCGCGCCCGAACGCTTATCACATCAACGGCTTCGATATGCCGGAAACTCCCATCTACCTGGAAGTCACACTTCCTTCAGGCACTGTATGGGCAAAAGGCGATCCGAACGCAGAGAACAGAATCACCGGCAGCGCAAAGCAATGGGCGCAGGTGGCTGTACGGCGCCGGAACTGGATGGACACATCCCTCGAGGTACACGGCGCAGAAGCTCGCCGGTACGCATCTATCGTCCAAGCATTCGCTGGCGAGGCAGCAGCCTGCCCACCGGCGCACAATCCGCGATAATTCCCGGGAAAGGGTACAACTGTGGCAATAGAAAATAGCGGCGCGCGAGGCGATAGCCTGCGCGACCTGCTGCACCATCCGGCGCTGAAAGTCTTGATCGGATGTTGTCTGCTGTATGGCGGAGTTGTGGGTGTGATTGGCAACTCCGCAGGTATTTACATGGTTGCCGTGACCGACGAAATGGGTTGGACTCTCGCCTCCTACAACCTCTATTTGACGATCCTAGCGCTGGTAATGACGGTTACTCTTCCGATCGCGGGGAGAATCTTGCCCCAGTATCCTTTCCGGGCGCAACTGCTGATATTTGGCGGTATTGCCTCCGTAACATACGGTTTGGCGGGCAGCTTTAACGCGTTGTGGCAATGGTATGTGGCTGGCGTTGTGCTGGGCGTGTGCTATGGCTTTTTGATGTACATCCCGATTCCACTGATCGTCAACAACTGGTTCATTCGCCGCAACGGCCTGGCATTAGGCCTTTCGGCGGCGTTCGCATCACTGATCGCAGCGTTCGTCAATCCCATCGGATCCGAACTCATCGAGAACCTAGGCTGGCGAGAGGCGCGCGTCATCGTCGCGATACTTGCACTGTGTTTCATCGTCCCGGCTGTCGCGTTCTTCCTGCGCCTCAATCCGTCCGACGTTGGCGCACGGCCGTATGGTGAAAGCGCGGCTAGGGCGGACAGTGCCACGAAAGATACGGAAACTGCCCCCGTAGCTGAGCGATTCCACTTCGAATTCTCTGCACGCAACCCAGTTTTCTGGTTCATATGGTTGGCCGGAGGCCTGTTTGCACTTTCGGCCACCATGTTGCAGCAGGCGCCGAGCCACGCCGCACGAATTGGACTGGATCCAGCGGTGGGGGCCATAGGCGTATCTGCAATCATGATCGGTGGGATCGCATTTAAACTGCTGCTGGGCATACTGAACGACAAAACCAACACGATTGTGGCAGCAGTGGCATCGGCAGGCCTAGGAGCCTGCGGCGCGTTGCTCGTGGTACTCGCCGGAGACAATGCGGCGGGATTCCTGGCAGGTTGCGTGCTTTTCGGTGGTGGTTATGCGGGGCTGGTTGTGATACCACCACTGACCGTCCGGTACTTCTTCGGAACCGAAGGATATGGCCGGATCTACTCTTATGTGACTTTTGCGCTTGGGGCGTTCTCCGCGATCGGCCCTGTGTTCTACTCCTGGATATCCGATCAAACCGGAAACTTCGTGTTGGCATGGGCTAGCTGCATCGGTTTCTACGCGTTGATTGCCGCATTGGTTGCCATCTCTACAAAGATGCTGAAGTCTGCTGAAAAAGCTGAGAAAAGGAAAGAAAAATGAGCTGTGTCGTCGCCTTCAAATGGACTTTCAACCCTCACGACGCCGTCGTGGGGCCAGACGGCTCCATCGATTGGAGCCGCGCTAAGCCGGCACTGAGTGATTACGACGGCGTTGCTATTGCTTATGCAGTGTCGCTCGCGCAGGCATGCGGAGGAAGCGCCGTGGGAGTCAGCGTAGGTACCGCCGCCGTCGGAACGTCACTAGCAAAGAAATCAGTGCTGTCGCGCGGCCTGGACAAAGCCGTTGTGGTGGCGGACGATGCCACAGCAGCGTGGAACCCCACCGAAGTGGGAGCGGCGCTTGGCGAATTGGTGAAGCATGTCGCAGATGCGCGGCTGGTGATTACGGGCGATTCCTCGGTGGACGAAGGAGCCAAACTCATGCCGGCGCTCATCGCGGGCGCCTTGGGGTGGCCGTGCTTTGAAGATGTGAGTGCAATCAGCGTGGAGGGGGAGCACACCACGCTGCGGCAGTCCTCGCGCACAATTACAGTGACAGGCCCGCTGGTTGTTTCCGTTACGCCCGATGCAATGGCAGTAAAAGTTCCGGGCATGAAAGATATTCTGCAGGCGGGAAAGAAACCGCTCGAAATCGTTCAACTGGCAGGCACAGGAGCCGAAGCGGGTGCAGCAAACCTGCTGGGGAGGGAAAAGCCGCAGCAAGCGGTGCGCAGCGCACAGATTTTTGAGGGTGACGATGCCGTATCTCACGTCGTTGCGGTACTGCGTGAACAAGGCCTTGTATAGCTGCTTTTGGCATGAGCATGGAGGAAACAATGAAAGCATGGATTGTTGCAACAGATGCACATATCGGTGAATTAGTGCAGGCTGCGGACGGTTGCGAGCAGATAACCTTGGTGGCCGTCGGGTGGAATGGCGGCGCGAACGCCGGCTGCGATCGCGTGATACGAATCCAAGGCGCGGATGAAGTGCCGCTTGAAGCGCTCGCACCGGCGGTGGTAGCTCATGTGGCGGCCCAGGATGACGATTGTGTGATCGTCGAATCCACCCAGGCCGGAAGAGTATTTGCCGGGGCGCTGGCCATTGCCTTGCATGCGCCGGTACTTCACTCGGTGCAGTCCGTAGCGGAACGCAACGTGCAGCTTGCGCGCTACGGCGGTTTGGTGACGGAAACGTACGCCACCGGCGGCGCCGTCGTCCTGTTGGTTGACGGGGTAAGCGATGGAACAAATGGAACCGCCCTCATCGAAACTGTTGATGCCACTGGGTATGCCGCGCGGGTGACGCGCTATGATGCGCCCGTTGGCGGTTCGGTTAACCTGGACCAAGCAAAGAAAATCGTAGGTGTGGGCCGCGGCTTCAAGGAGCAAGAGGACCTGCATGTGGCGGAAGAATTTGCACAGGCGCTGGGGGCGGATATCGCGTGTTCGCGGCCGCTTGCTGAAGGCCAGAACTGGCTGCCGCGCGACCGTTACATCGGCGTGTCTGGGCAGAAGGTCAGCCCAGACGTGTACATCGCCGTCGGCATATCGGGCGAACTTCAGCACATGGCCGGCGTACGCGGCGCGAAGACGATCGTCGCGATTAATTCGGATCCGAAGGCGCCGATTATGAAGCAGTGCGACCTGGGCATCGTGGGAGACCTCTACACGGTTCTTCCGCAGCTTACCGCAGCGATTCAGCAAGGATAGCAATGGACGAGGATATTTTTGATGCCATCGTGGTAGGCGGGGGCATCGCGGGCAGCGTTTGCGCGTATCAGCTGGCCAAGGCCGGATATCAGGTAGTTCAAATAGAACGTGGCAGCGAACCTGGTTCGAAGAACCTGTCCGGTGGTGTGTTTTATTGCCGCGTGATGGAACAGGTGTTTCCCCACTTCGTGGAGGAAGCACCCGTAGAACGCCACATCACCCGCAACTGCCTGATGTTTTTGAACCGTACATCCGCCGTTACCGTAGACTACTGGGATCAGCGCCTGGACACGCCAGCCGTTGCCGTGAGCGTGCTGCGCAGCACGCTGGACGCATGGCTTGCGCAGCAGTGCGAAGAAGTCGGAGTAATGGTGATGCCGGGCGTGAAAGTAGATGCCGTGATCCGCGAGGGAAATCGGGTAGTGGGCGTGCGCGCTGGTGAGGACGAATTGCGCGCGCACATCGTGATAGTTGCCGATGGCGTGAATTCTTTCCTCAGCCGCGAAGCAGGGTTCCGCCGCAAGGAGCCCACGAAGAACCTAGCCGTTGGTGTCAAATCGGTTATCGGCCTACCCGCGCCAACCATCGCGGAGCGCTTCCAGCTGGCAGGAGATACGGGCACGGCCTACGCCGTCGTCGGCGATTGCACGGAAGGCGTGGCTGGCGGAGGGTTCCTCTATACGAATAGAGATTCTCTTTCGATCGGCGTGGTACTGCGGCTTGACGACTTGGCACGATCCGGGAAATCTTCCAGCGACATTCATGACCACTTCCTTCAGCACCCCGCAGTAGCTCCCTACCTAGAAGGCGGCGAATTGCGCGAATACGGATGCCATTTGGTTGCCGAAGGCGGCAAGGAGATGAATCACGATCTGGTCCGATCCGGCATGATAGTGGTTGGGGATGCCGCTGGCTTCACGCTGAATACAGGATTTACCGTGCGCGGCATGGATCTGGCTGCAGGGTCAGCCGTTGCCGCTGCAACGGTGGCGGCGCAGGCGCTGGAGGCGCAGGATTATTCGGAAGAATTTCTACAGCGTTATTACGCGCAGCTCGATCGTTCTTTCGTTGGGCAGGACATGGCGACTTACGCAAATGCTCCTGCGTTTCTTGAGAATCCGCGAATGTATGGCGCCTATGGTGAACTCGCTGCGGATATCCTATTCGGCGTGTACAACCACGATTTGCGGCCGCGCCGGCATCTGGTGATGGTTGCGCGGCAGGCGCTGAAGGGTTCCGGAATCAAACTGACGCAGTTAATGAAGGACGGATTAGCGGGAGTGAGGGCACTGTGACATTTGCTTTAGGTAGTGTTCCGGAACGGCTTGCGGGAAACCACTTCGAACTTGATGAGGAAGAATCGCATATCGCGGTCAACCAGGAGCTAGCCAAGCAAACCAATGCCGGCGAGTTACTGGAGCGCGTGTGCCCCGCACACGTATACGCACGCAATGCCGATGGCACGATCAGCGTAGAGTACGCCGCGTGCCTCGAGTGCGGCACGTGCCTGGCCGTAGCGCCGGTGGGCGTGCTGAGCTGGCATTATCCGCGCGGCGGATTCGGCGTTGCGTTCAGAGAAGGCTAAGGATGGCGGTGCAGCGCCGCGGCAGGGTTGTGCGGGGATCGGGTTGTGCTGCGGCCGGGACAGGGCTGGCGGGTTCTCTTGCGGCGGGTGGTGCTTTTTTGCGGCGGGTGGTGCTTTTTCTTGCTGGGGCTGGGTGTAGGTGGCACCCGTTCCTGGGGTTTTACCCGTTTCAGCTAGAAAAAGCGATGCGGCTTCAGCTGGAGGGGGGACGATGACAGCGCAACGACAGCCCGACGGCGCCGCAGCCTCGCGGAGAAACTCTCCACATATGGGGGATTTACGCGACTGCTTGCCACATGCGGGTCAGGCCTGGGGAAACTCGCCACATGCGGGTCGAGCCTGGGGAAACTCGCCACATACAAGGGGCCGAGTTGCCAAAATTGGCGCCAATGGGCCCCTGACGGAGAAACCCGCCACATACAAGGGACCAAGGGAACCTGTTACATTCCGATCTTGAGCTCGTCTGGAATTGCGTTGATGATCTGAGTCATGACCCGCTCTGCTGTGTCTGCATCTCGATCAAGAATGGCCTGGGCAAGCTCCATGTGGGCACGAACGGTGTTTTCGTTGGCGCGTTCGGGAAGCGTGGTGTACTGCATGCGCCCCTCGATGACCGCGCGCGTGGTACCAGCGAGCGCTGCGATCATGTAGTTGTCTGTGCCGTCCAAGATCGTGCAGTGATAGTCCGCGTCGATCCGGTTGATCGAGCTGTAATCGGGTTTCTCCCCAGCGAATGCAGCGTTGGAAAGCTCCTGCGCAAGATTCCTCAGTTTGAAGCCAACTTCCCGCGACGAGCGTTCGGCGCACAGCCGCGCAGCGAAAGGCTCATAACACGTGCGCAGCTCCACGAAGTTCATGAGCTGTTCGATCTGATGTGGGCCGGAAAGCCGCCATTTCACGATCCGCGGATCGTAAACCATCCATTTGGATTCAGGTTTAACTGTTAGTCCGACTCGGCGCCGTGTAGATAGCAAGCCCATCAGCTCTAGGCCACGTACGGCGTGAAGAACCACGGTGCGCGAAGCTCCATACTTCTCAACTAGGTCCTCCGCGCGGAAAACTGTTCCTTCCGGATAAACTCCGTGAACGATCTTGGAGCCGAGGTCTTCTAGGATCTGTGTGTGGAGTGGAACGTCCTCCAAGACCGGTGTCCTTTCTGCGAGGAGCCAGCGGTGAGCGATGGCCGTGAGGCTTGAGCGGTTCTCTTATTGTATCGCGCGCTGCCACGATTATCTTATTCGTCGCAAAGGCCACGTGTGGTGCCTTTTACTTCAGCGTGCACGCCGCCGCAGGCCTTCCTGTGCCCGTTTCATCAATTGAGCGTGCCCTATTCGTCGAGCAAGCCACGCGCCGCGATGACGCCCCGATTATTTTCCCTGCCACGCAGTGCGCGCATGCTTGACCAGCGGATTAAGGACTTTTCGGACCAGCTGTGGTGTGCAACACCTTGTGAGGCAAAATACTCTGACGTTTCGCGTTCGAGCACGGGGATGCCGGCGTCTGCCGCGGTGGCGTCATACTGCTCATCGAACGCGACGGCGCTGAGAGGCAGCCGGGGTTTCACGCCAGCACTGTCATCGGGGGAGGGGCATCCGACGCTCAAACCGAGCACGGGATAGGAATACTCCGGCAGATTGAGTAGCTCGCTCACTGTATCGATCTGGGTGCGGATCCCGCCCACATAGCAGGTACCTAAGCCCAGTGATTCCGCGGCAACAACAGCGTTCTGTGCAGCGAGCGCGGCATCGACGGTTGCGATGAGTAGAGCCTCCTGATAGTGCAGCACCACTGGGTCTACGCCCTGCGCCTCTGCCAGGCGGTGCGCTCGGCTCAAATCGGCCACCCACACGAAAAACACCGGTGCTTGGGCGATGAACGGGTTGGAACCGGTGGATTCCATGAGGCGTTTTTTCCGCTCTGGATCGCGCACCGTCACCACGGACCAGGAATTTTGGTTCGACGACGTCGCCGCGCTGAGGGCAGACACCAAGATCGCCTGCAGTGCATCCTCTGGTACGGGTTCGTTAGTGAATGCGCGAACGGAGTGATGCTGGAGCATCGTTTCGATAGCGGACGTTGTACGGGTGATAGCTGGTCTGTATTGAGTCATACCTCCATTATGGGGTAGGAGAGGGCATTGTGACGTGCATGGAAGGCCGTGGGAAGTAGTTTGTTGCTGGTGAGGAAGAGATATAAGCGCTGCTGCCCCTCAATCCGCAACGCGCGTAGATAATGTATTGACGCGCGTAGACTACGCGCGTAGAGTGGCCGCGTTAGCGTCGCAAAACGTTGAGGAAAGGTGTCAAAGATGACCCAACACGAGCATTTGCCTGCGCACTCGCTTCAGGCCTTCCAGAGGAAGGTAGCGGTACTTTCGGGTGCAGGGATGTTCATTGACGGCTTTGACGTGTCAGTCATAGCAGTCGCACTCCCAGGATTGAAAGAGAGCTGGGGGATAACAGGAATTGTTGAGGGCCTGGTTGCTTCGGCAGCCATAGTCGGTATGTTCTTTGGGATGCTCTTTGGCGGTAGGTTAGCCGACCGTTTTGGGCGCCGCCGCATGTATCTGATTGATCTAACCGGATTTATCTGTTTCGCGTTGCTTGCAGCAATGACCCAGAACCCCGTGGAACTCATTTTGACTCGATTGTTACTGGGGCTGTTTATCGGTGCAGATTATCCGATTTCTTCTTCAATTACAGCAGAGTTCACGCCTCCTGCTACCCGTGGGCGGTACATCATTTTCATGTCGTTGATGTGGCAGGCGGGTGCGTTCTTCGCCTATTTGGCAGGTATGGCCATGTTCGGAATAGGTGATAACGCATGGCGCTGGATGCTGATGCTTGGTGCGGTTATCGCTGTGATCGTGTTGTTCATGCGTGCTGAAGTGCCCGAATCACCGCGCTGGTTGCGCGCTCACGGCCGGAATGAAGAAGCTGAAGAGGTTATGGTGTACATCCGCCACATTGCCGGAAACGATGCTGCGTTGCACGCAGCGGGTTTGGATGCTGGTGCATCGGCCGCTCCGGTTCAAAAAACACGGTGGGTTGAATTGTTCTCGCGGCGCATGATCAAAGCTACGGTGTTTTGCTCGGTGTTCTGGTTCGCTTTTGCGGTTTCGTTCTACGGGATTCAGATGTATACGCCCACGATCCTGGCTCCATTTACTTCCGGTTCCAAAGTTCTTTCATATGCTGGATCTGCTGTGATTGCGCTCTTGGGTGTGGCGGGGGCAGCCATCGGCATGATCTCCGTGGAGAAGATTGGCCGGCGCAAGCAGATGCTATGGGCTTTCCTCGGCATGGTAATAGTTCTCAGTGCGCTTGCTCTGGGCGCCGGCGAACAGTTCGGGATGCTTGTTGCGCTCTTGGCCGTGGCTATTCTTCTGGCCAATTTGGGACCGGGCGTTCTGGATATGGTGTATCCCAACGAGATGTTCCCCACGCGTCTGCGTGGATCGGGTGTGGGATTCGCTGGTTCAATTAGCCGGATTGGTGCCATCCTTGGCGTCACAGTTTTTCCAGAAATGGTGCAGACTTGGGGCATGGCTCACTCCACATGGCTCTTCGCGGGCGTTGCGGCGTTTGGCATGATCGTCTCATTCTTCCTTGCTCCAGAAACAAAGGGGAAGTCTTTGGATGAACTTGAAGCCCTGGCAAACGCAGGTTGGCCGCGCGGCGGCTTGGAGGCAGTGGTAAGCCATAACTGAAGCACGTGTCGGCGCCGGCAGCTGGCGCCGACACTCAAACGGTGGCGGCATGGTGGCCGCGAATCGCCGGTTGAGGTACACAGCAGAAGAGGAGATTCGGTGATGCCTGCACGTCGTCCTACTCGTGCCGATGTAGCGAGGGAGGCAGGGACATCTGAAGCGGTGGTGTCCTATGTGCTCAATGATGGCCCACGGCCCGTGGCAGCGGCTACGCGAAAGAAAGTGGTGGATGCCGTTGCCAAGTTAGGGTATCGCCCTAACCGCGCCGCGCAGGCCCTTGCAAATGGGCGCACCGGAACGTATGGCTTAGTGCTTCCTAACATCACAAATGCTTTTATTTCCGAAATTGCGCACGCAATCGAATTGGAGGCGTTCGGCTCCGAGAAAGTGATTATCGTGGGGGATTCGGCAGATTCTCACGAACGGGAGTTGAAGTTGCTGAAGAGCCTGGTAGCGGAACATGTGGACGGCATTATTTACATGGGAGTTACTGAACGGCTGCACAGCGATTTCCTGCGCGAAGCTGGTGTGCCGGCCGTCATTTTTACTCGCGCGGATTCGGACGGTGTTTTGGACACTGTGCGGATTGATGAGACGAGAGAAGTGTTCGCTTTGACGCGGCATATGCTGTGGCACGGCTACCGCGATGTGGGCATGCTGACGGGTCCAGTCAATATGAGCAACTCGACATGGCGTGCAGATGGCTGGATCCAGGCATTGGGGGAGGCGAATATCGATCCGGAATCTCAAGTTGTGGGGCACGCGGCGTATTCACGTGGTGCGGCTTACGACTGGACTCTGGAGCAGGTAAAGCGGCACCGCATGCCACGGGCGCTTGTTACAGGAAATGAAAGGCAGGCGGTAGGCGTACTAGCTGCGTTGAATGATTGCGGTTTGCACGTTCCCGACGACGTAGCCGTGTGCGCGTTGAATGGCACTGCGGATTCCGGGTATACAATTCCGTCCTTGACTTCAATTCGTCAGCCTTTCTCCGAGATGGCCAGAGAAGTGTTCCGCCTTCTGGATACGCCGGCGGATGAGCCCAGAAAGGCGGAATTTCGCGGCGATCTGGTGATCGGTAAGTCGTGCGGTTGTGCTGGCACCCTGGGTATGGATCGAAAGACTCTCGCATCGTGGGGCACCCCCGATCCAGCCAATCTTGACTCTTCGGCCGGCGTTGCTCCGGCAGAAGGAGCTGGCACGAGCCCCACAGGGGCATGAGCGGCCAGCGAAAGGAATGAACACGTGAGAAATTTTTTTACGGAAAAGGCGGAGACGTGGACTGAATCGTCTGGTCAGCTTCATATCTATGCGCTTCCGAATGCGGAGCTAAATCGCACGCTAACGCCTTACGCGGCAGCGCTTGGTGGCTTATCAGGTGTGGCAGTCCAACCGCTCGAGTTTTTCCATTTCACGGTGCAGCGGCTGCCCTTTATGTTGGATGAGGTGCGAGCCGTAACGCCCCATCTTGTGGGATCGATGCGGCAGCAATTACGGGCGCTAAAGCCCTTCATCTTGGACATCGGGTACCCGGTGATCACCGACGATTCAGTGATAGTACGCGGTGGTGATTCTGAGGAATGGAGGAAACTGACGAGGCAACTACGCCGAGCTATTCAAACCGTTCTGGGGGACGCGGGTTTGCATTATGCTCCTCCCACGCTTGGGCCACACCTGACTGTGGCATATGGCGTGGGACCGAGTGACGATACGGAGATTGCGAGGCGGCTCAATTCTGTCCGTACGGCGACGACGCGTGGAGCCGAGGCCGTGCCGCATCTCGATAGAGCGCAGGGGAGCGCTGCGCTAGCACGGGTCCGCATCGACTCTGTGGATCTGGTTTCTGTTCACGTGCATCCTGGTGCCGGTGTGTACACATTCGACACTATTGCGGAAATTGCATTTGGACATTGAGAGATTTCATGTGGCTATTGAAAGGATAAAAGGCGGAGCTGGACTTGCGCAGGTATCGGAGAGGAATGAATGGAGTACTTTCCACACATCGCTTTGGGTGTATTAGCTGTGGCGTTTGCGTTCGCATCGGGGGCAAACGATGGGGGCGTTTTGCTTGCAATGGGGACGCGCTACTCCGGGCTGACTTTGCCGCGGCAGATTGTTTTTTTGGCAGCGATGCTTGTGGTGATGCCTGTGGTCGGTGGCGTCAACGTGGCCCACACGCTTGCGGAAGGGCTATTCGACCCGTCGCACGGTACATGGCTCTTTGTGATTGGAGCGGCATGGCCGCTTGTTGTCACTTTTGCGTTCAATCGAGTAGGCATTCCAACCAGCCTGAGCCTGGCCCTCGTTGGTGGCTTGACCGGTGTGGCTTTAGGATCAGGCCAGGGAATTCGCAGCGCTTTGGTGATTCGAGTTTTGCTCGTAGCGGCGGCTGCGCCACTGGTGGCGGGAGTATTGGGTTTTGTTGTCGATCGCATCGCACGGTTAGCAGGCAATGTTCACCACGCTGAGTGGGCGATGCGGGGACTTCACCGGGTGTCCTTCTTCGTGCAGTGCGCAGCGTATGCGCTCAACGACGGCCAAAAAATGCTGGCGGTAGGTGCGGTGGCTTTAGGCGTGCTATTTCCCAACCTGGCGTCTCCGCTGAGCGCTTCAGGGGTGTGGTGCCGTCTTGTTGTGCTGATGGTGTTGGTTATCTTTTTTTTGATTGGCACATTGCTGACACTGCGGCCCGTCACACGGCGGGTGGGCTACGATATTGCGCAATTGCGGCCCTTCGATGAAGTTAGCGCTGAATTACTCAGTGGCATCACGGTGATTGGAAGCTCCGCGCTCGGTGTGCCGGTGAGCATGAGCCAGGCATTGACTGGAGCGGTGATTGGGCTGAGTGGGAGCAAGGGGACGAGGAGAGTGAGATGGCGGAACGCGGGAACGATAGTAGTGGCATGGATAGCAACACTTCCGGTCAGCGTGGTGGGGGCCGCGGGCATCAGCGCGCTGTACACGCACATGTGACGCATTCGCGCAGGCCATGGTGGAAGCGTGCCCGCCGCGCATTGAACGAGGTAGGGGGACGCTCTGCACGAAATGGAGTTGAGGCAATCGCGGATCAGATTCGCGTGGCGATCGACGCGGCGGTTTTGGCGGCTGCCATGGCAGATCGATCGGTCCAGACGCGGACTGCCCGTGAAAACATGGTAGAGATCGAACATGCTGGAGACGATCACCGCGCCGAATTGGTGCGCGCCCTTGGTGCCGCGCTCTCCACGCCCGTAGACCGCGAAGACCTTTATCGCCTTTCGCGATCTGTGGACGACGTCGTCGATAACTTACGCGACTACGTCCGTGAGAGCGATCTGTACCAACCCAGCAAACAACCGGGAGCCGATGGGATCCTTGCTGCGGTGGAAGAGGGCATGCGGAGCCTACTGGCCGCAGTGGACAACGTGATCCCTAACCCACGCGCGGTCATGACGTATACGATGGCTGCGCGGAAATCGTGTAATAACATCCGCAATCTTTATGAGCATCAACTCGCCGAGCTGTTTGCCGAACCGGTGAACAACGACGTTCTCAAACGGCGCGAACTGTTGCGAAGATTGGATGTAGTGGGGCTGCGGATGGGAGAGGCTGCTGATGCTCTGAGTGATGGGATGCTCAAGCGGAGCCTCTAAGCAACCTGCACCGATGCGATGGGGTGAGGTGGGCACGTGCGATGGGGTGAGGTGGGCACGTGCGATGGGGTGAGGTGGGCATTGCGGCGGGCTCGGTAAAGAGTGTGTGTACTCACAGCCCACAGCAAGCGCCTGAAACATTGCCGCAACATACCGGTTCTACACTGAAAGAAATCGCGGATGATCCGCGGTAAGCCAATGAAAGGCTGGAGCCGTGAGCACGAAGAGAGTCCGGGAACTCAGCATCGATGACCTAGGCAAGCGCGCTATTTATGACGATCCTGATGGGGTTCACCAAGACGGGCGGATCTTGCATCTTCAGGCGATGGAATGCTCGCTCAATATTCAGCTGACGCGGCCCAAGCCTTTAGGAAGCGTAAATATTACCGTTTTTAACGATGCGTTGGATGCCCCCATCGAATTGATTGACCCTTTCTACGGCGCGTAAAGGCGGCAAGGGCATGATTGGAGGCTACACGTGACCTGCGATTTGTGGGTTCTCCGCTGTATAGATTTCAATCTTTCAAAAAACTGACACGTATTATCATCCAGACCCATATAATCATTCCTACATGGCACGGTTGCCATGGGCATCGGCAGCCACAGGACCGATTGCCGGAACGATGCGGTTCCATAAAAGGGAGGAAATTAATATGCGTAAGGTGATTGCTGGCACTGGAGCCATTGCCATCGCGGTAGCGATGTCACTGGCGGCCTGCTCTTCAGGTGGCTCAGGGGACAATAGCGCTAACGATGGGTCGAGCGATTCAGGGACATCAAGTGCGGCTCCTTGGGATGGTGACGCATCAGAGGTTGACGTTGTCACGTGGTGGGAGGCAGGCTCCGAAAAGGAGGGCCTCCAGGCGCTTGAGAAGGTCTTCGAAGAGCAGCACCCACATACAAAATTCGTCAATGCGGCTATTGCCGGTGGTGGCGGGTCGCAGGCGAAGCAAAAGCTAGCTGCTGATTTGGCTACGAATAATCCGCCGGACACATTCCAGGCGCATGCAGGTGCCGAGCTGACCGATTACATAGAAGCGGGGCAGATTGAGGATATTTCAGGGCTCTATGACGAACTGGGACTGCGTGATGCGTTCCCGGATTCTTTAATCGACCGGCTCACCATGGATGGCAAGATCTATTCAATCCCATCCAATATTCACCGCGCCAACATGGTGTGGGCCAATCCTACGGTGCTAGAAGCCGCTGGCCTAGATCCGAATACACCACCCACATCCATTGATGAATGGATCTCCGACATGGCGAAGATCAAAGATGCTGGGTATACTCCCATCACGGTAGGCATGGCGTGGACGCAGACCGAGTTGCTAGAGACGATCCTTATTGCGGATCTTGGTGCCGATGGCTACAACGGGCTGTTCGATGGGACAACGGCGTGGGATTCTGACGGAGTGACACAGGCCATTGACCATTTCGCTCAAATCATGGCCTACACGGATTCTTCCTTGTATTCGGAAGATTGGGAGCCTGCCATGCAGCCGGTTGTGGACGGTAAAGCCGCATACAACGTGATGGGCGACTGGGCCTATCTGGGCTTGACCAGCCAAAACAAGGAGATCGACAAGGACTACGTGGTTTTCCCAGTTCCTGGCAATGAAGACGTGTACGATTTCTTGGCTGATTCCTTCACGCTGCCAGTTGGGGCAAAACATCCTGGAGGCGCGAAGGCGTGGCTGGAGACGATCTCTTCGAAGGAAGGGCAGGTTGCGTTCAACTCAATCAAGGGGTCAATTCCGGCGCGATCTGACCTTTCGGAGTCCGATTTGGCGAAGTTCTCCGATTACCAGAAAGACCAAATGACGGCGTTCAAGGAGAATACGATCGTCTCCTCGATCGCTCACGGCGCAGCAGTACCTGCTGAAGTTTCGAATGCCATCAACGATGCCGTGATGAAGTTCGCGCAAGGCGCGAGCGACAAAGCGGGCTTGCAAGATGCCCTGGTCAAAGCCACAGCGGATCTGGGTTCCAATTAGTAACTGCGGCCGTCACCACGAGTGACGGCCGCACATAATCATGCCAGCGCCGCAGCATTTGTGCGGCCGCGGCAAGCGTGGTGGTGGCGCGTAGCGGCCACCACCACGAGAAAAGAGCACAACGATGTCCTCACACACAACGCCACGTAGAAAACGCCCTCTATGGGCACGAGTTAAGAAATTCGGCCCGCCACTCCTGCTCATATCACCATCGCTCGTTCTAATTGGCGTGTTCGTTTATGGCCTGATCGGCGCGAATATTCGCGAATCCATGACGGACTCGCATTCTTTCGCACAGTCCACGGGCGCCGCACCCACGCAGTTCGTCGGGCTCGATAACTATGTGGAGCTCTTGAAGGATCCGGACTTCCAGCACTCGTTGATCAACTTGATTTTGTATTCGGTGTTGTTCCTGGTGGGAACATTAGTGATTGGCTTCATCTGGGCGTGGCTATTGGATAAGCCCACGAAGGGCGAAGGAATCTTCCGATCGGTATTTTTGTTTCCGATGGCGATATCGTTCGTGGCATCCGGTGTTGTGTGGCGCTGGCTGTTGAACTCTGCGAAGGACGACCAAGCAACGGGATTGAATCGCCTATTCCAAATGATCGGCTTGGGATTTCTACAGAACTCGTGGACGCAAAACATCACGTTTGGGATTCTGGCTATCGCGTTGCCCGCTATTTGGCAATTGTCCGGCTATGTGATGGCCCTATTCTTAGCGGGTTTCCGTGGTGTTTCGGACGATCTACGCGAAGCGGCGCGCGTGGACGGCGCATCTGAATGGCGCATCTATAAGGACATTATTTTCCCGCAGCTGACTGCGGTTGCACTTTCTGCAGTGGTGATCATTGGGCATATGTCACTCAAGTCTTTCGATCTGATTATGAGTATTACGGACCAGCGCACGTATTCCACGAAGGTCCCAGCAATCGATATGTTCAACTTCATGACGGACGGTGACTATGCCAACTCTGCGGCGGTCGGCACAATTTTGCTGGTCCTGGTGGCGATTCTGGTTGTGCCGTATCTGATCCACGACACGAAGGAGCGCGGACGATGAAGGCCACAAACAGTGCAGTGAAAACCGAATCAATTCCTGCGAAGGGTATCCGCTATGTGCTGCTGATTCTTTCGCTTGCCATCGTGTTGATCCCCGTATACGTGCTGATAGTGACATCTTTCAAAGGGATTGGCGACGCGGATCCTGCGCGGACGTGGGCGTTGCCGGAGGAATGGTCCATGCGGAACTGGTCGGGCGCATGGACTGCCTTGTGGCCCGCCATCCTCCGAACGTTTGCTCTGGTCATTCCTTCGTCAATCATCTCGGCGCTACTGGGTTCCGCGAACGGATTCGTGCTCTCACGGTGGCGTTTTCCGGGATCGAACGTGGTGTTCACGTTAATACTGTTTGGAATGTTCTTACCATATCAAGCGGTGATGATCCCGCTGATGAAGGTTGTTCTGGCGATGAATTTGCCGCAGGGCATTCCAACGCTGATCTTCTTGCACGTGGTGTATGGCATTCCTATTACCACGTTGATCTTCAGGAATTATTACGAATCCGTTCCAGAGGAATTGATTGAGGCATCTAAGGTGGATGGCGCAGGAATGTTGCGTACATACTTCCAGGTAGTGCTTCCGATTTCCATTCCTTCGTTCGTGGTTGTGCTAATTTGGCAATTCACATCCGCGTGGAACGATTTCTTGTTTGCATTGTTCTTTGGCGGTGGAGCGCAGCGCGGCCCCGTTACGTTGGCGCTAAACAATTTGGCAAATGGCGCAATCCTCACAGATTACGGCATGTCCATGGCTGGAGCCCTCATTGCGTCGATCCCAACTCTGTTGGTTTACATCTTCCTCGGAAAGTACTTCGTCAAAGGCCTGATGTCCGGTTCCGTCAAGGGATAATCGGAGCGAAGAATCGAGCAGCCCCGCGGTTTCAGCCTGCGGAGGAATCTATCCCGGGTGTGCTGCACCCCTTCCCAATATACAGGGGGGAGTATAAGCTAGGTGTAGTTCGACAAGGAGAAGACCATGCAACTTTTGAACTTTATGAACTCACCAGCAGGCAGGATCACAAAAGGTGTTGTCGGAGCGGCTGGCGTAGCCGGCGGTGCAGCGTTAGGCAGCTGGGGTTGGGTGCTCACGGGCGTTGGTGCGGTATTGCTAGTTACGGCGATATTTGACGCATGCCCGCTCTCAGCGCTGTGGGGCAAGCCGGTATCCGGCAAGAAGTTCCGCGCGGCAGCGGCAGAAGCATAGGACATGGCGAAAAGCTCGGCGGCATGCGCCACAAGCCCCGCAGAACGCATCATTCGCGGCGTAATTGCTCTAGTCCTGATCGCGGTGGTCATATCTGCGCCGACCAACTGGATGGCTATCCCAATTGGTCTGTTCGCACTTGTGATGGCCATAGCGGCGATTACGGGAAAGTGCCCGAATCAGTACTTCGCAAGTTCGCCCCGGAAAGCGCAGAAGAATGCGTTGGGTGTGCCGGACGCTACTGACATCGTGGATATTAAAGTGGGGCGGCGCTGAGCATAGCCCAACGCCGCCGGCGGCCAATTTTTGAGCGAACAACGTTCCTTTGCGCTAGCAACGTTCCCTTGTGTGATCAATGTCCCTTTGCGCTAGCAACGTTTCCGGGCTGGTAAACTGCGATCCGGCACGATCAAGAATTGACGGCCCTCACCCACTGTTTGATTGTCTCTTCGGAGATACCCTGCTGCCAGGCGGTCATTTTGACCAACGGCGTTTGGTAGAGCATTGGCGCAAGTTCCTGGGGGAGTTCCTCCACCTTCCTCAAGAAAGGTAGCGCATCGGTGAGCAATTTCTTACCGGCTGGATGGCTCAGCCATTCTGCGATCGTGGAGTTCTTGGTCAGCATAGGCAGTTGACCGTCTCCCACGATCTCTAAAGGTGCCGGGAGGCTAATGTCCCTGCTGGATGATCCCAGTGATACCGCCAACGAAGGCGGAATGTGGAAAGGACAAAGAAGTGATGGGACACAGGAAAGCTCAGCGCACGGTTGCGTTGAGTGCCGCAGCACTCATGATGGTGGGCGGTTTAGCTGCCTGCGGGCGCGATAGCGGCGGATCAGCGTCCGCAAGCGCAAGTGTAAGTGCCGTTACGATTGACGATTCAGCGGCAACGGGAACTATCAATGTGTGGACAGCTGGTGACGTAGGCAGCCAGATGAAGGATATTTTTGATCAGTTCCGCAAGGACAATCCTGACGCCACGGTCAATGTGACAGACGTTCCGTGGAGCGAGCTGGATTCCAAAATGAAGAATGCTATTGCCGGGAATTCGGTGCCGGACTTGGTGATGATTGGTGACGTAGCACCTCTGATTACCACCGGTGGCCTGCAGCAGGTACCGAACGGCGTGATGACGTCAGATGACATGGTCCAGACAGCACTTGACCGTTCAAAGGATAACAACGGGAACCAATATGGCATTCCTGCTTACATCGAGACGCGTGTGCTGTTCTACAACAAGAACGTGGCTGCGAAGGCCGGCGTGACATCCGCACCTACGACGTGGGATGATGCGCTTGATTTCTACGCAAAGCTCAAGTCTGTTGACGGCGTCAAGTATGCGATCGGCATGGGCGTGGGTGACGAATCGAAGGCATACCAGTACATTCTGCCGTTCCTGGCGCAAGCGGGTGGATCGGCGCTCACCGAGGACGGTTCGGCCTGGAACTTCGATACGGACGAAATGGTTTCCGCGTTGACGTACTACAAGAAGTTCTTCGATGAGGGGCTGTCTGATCCGGCGGGTATTGGCGACGACGCCGTCACTAACTTTGTTTAGGGAACGGTAGCGGCCACACTGCAAGGCACCTATCTGGTTCCTACACTGGACAACTACCTGGCCCAGAATGGCGTGGAAAACTGGTCTGCCAACAACCTGGATGTGGCGGTTGTGCCGTCTGGCGCTGTGGACAACTCCTCGTATCTGGGTGGTGCCACGTGGGTGGTGCCAACGGACGCGGAAAATTCCGAAGGTGCGTGGAAGTTGGCGCGGTGGCTCACCCAGCCTGAGCAGGAAGTTTCGATTTACAAGGCCACTTACAATCTTCCGTCAAACTTGAAGGCGTGGGACGATTCGGTTATAGCGGATGACCAATGGGTTAAGGTGGCCAAAGAGCAGCTGGAGCACACTGTTACGGACCCCGCCGTGCCCACGTGGACGCAGGTTTACGCCGTGATTGATTCTGAATCAGAGAAGATGCTCAGCGGCAGCCAGACGCCAGAGGAAACGGCGGAGGCTATCCAGAGCCAGGCAGAATCGATCGGCCTCGGCTGGTAAAAAGCGAGCGATAGTGACTATTCAAGCGTCGCATACGCGACACAGCGATGTCATCGATGGGGAAGGCGGGTCGGAGTTCCGCTGACCTTGTCCTTGGGTTTGGCGCTGGCAGTGGCACTGGACAAGGGTATTGACAAGTTTCGGTCAGTGTTCCGGGTAGGTTTCTATACACCTGTTGTCACCTCTATAGTGGCGGTGGCCGTTGTGTGGCGCTTCATCCTGCAACCGGATGGCGGCCTGCTCAACGAGGTTCTTTCCTGGTTCGGTATTCAAGGGCCGGACTGGCTGAACTCCACCACGTGGGCGTTGCCATCCCTGATTGCCATGGGCGTGTGGCGTAATGCCGGCAACATGATGGTGATTATTTTGGCGGGATTGCAATCTGTGCCTGTAGAGACACAGGAGGCGGCCCACGTGGATGGTGCGGGTGCCTGGCGAACATTCTGGAGCGTCACTTTCCCCCAGCTGCGTGCCACAGTGTTGCTGGCAACAGTGATACTGACAATCAGTTTCCTCCAGTTCTTCGAGGAGCCGTTCAACATGACCCGCGGCGGCCCGTTAGGTAGCACGACGTCCGTAAGCATGTTTGTGTACAACCAATTCGGTTATGGCAAGTACGCATATGGGACGGCGGCCGCCTATGTCCTATTCGTCATCATCGCGGCACTGTCTGTTTTTCAGTTCCGCATGTTCCGTGAGAAGGATGCGTGAGATGAGTGCTGTGATGATATCTACTGCACCCGAAGTTTCCCCGGGGCGCGCGGCACGGTGGAAAACAAAACGGCGCCGCCGGATAGTGCAACACACGGTTCTGTACGTGGTCCTGACGATTTCGTTGATACTCACTTTGCTTCCATTCGTTTGGATGGTTTTGGGATCAGTGAAAACCCAGGCGGAGTTAATGCAGCGGCCGATCACGTGGTGGCCGCAGCATCCTACGCTTCAGAACTTCGTCGAATGGTTTACAGAACTCGATTTCCCGCGCTACCTGACGAACTCTGTAGTGGTGTCCGTTGTGGTAGTACTCGGCAACCTGGTGTTTTGCTCCATGATGGGATATGCCTTGGCCAAGATGGAGTTTCCCGGAAAGAAGTTGATTTTCGGGATCGTCATGGTGATGCTGATGGTCCCAGCGGTAGTCACAATGATCCCTTTGTTCGTACTCGTTGCGAACATGGGAATGGTGAACACATACTGGGGCTTGATATTGCCGTCGCTTGCAACTCCCTTCGGCGTATTTTTGATGAGGCAGTTCATGCAGTCGATTCCCGAATCGCTTATCGAGGCAGCGCGTGTGGACGGCGCCTCTGAACTGCGGATTTTTGCACAGATTGTGATGCCGATGAGCGGCCCTCCGCTTGCCACACTTGGAGTCTTCACATTCTTGGGCTCCTGGAACAGCTTTTTGTGGCCGTTGGTGGTGGCACAAGATTCGCACATGTACACACTTCCGGTGGCACTTTCGCTCTTCTCGGTGGGTAAGCTGGGACCCGAATACGGTACTGTCATGGCCGGGGCAGTGTTGATCATCGCGCCTGTGCTTGTCTTGTTCGCTTTCCTGCAGAAGTACTTTGTACAGGGGATGGCAACAGCTGGATTGAAGTGATGCAGGCTTTCGAAAGAAGGACACAGATGAAACTGCCGGAAGGTTTTCTTGTGGGCGCGGCGACGTCGGCGCACCAAACAGAAGGTAATAACGTCGCAAGTGATATGTGGGTTGGGGAGCATCTGCCAGGTTCGCCGATCGGTGTGCCCAGTGGGGACGCCTGCAACAGTTTCGAACTGTGGCGCACAGACATGGAACTCGCTGCGAATGCGGGGCTCACCGCTTACCGTTTCGGGGTGGAGTGGGCGCGCATAGAACCCGCAGAAGGCTATGTCTCGCGTGCCATGGTGCTCCATTACGCGCAGATGGTGCGGTACTGCCGCGAACGTGGCATGGAACCTGTAGTCACGCTGCATCATTTCTCCTCACCGGCATGGTTTGCAGCTAAGGGAGGGTGGACGGCGGAGGGTGCCGGAGAATCCTTCTGCCGTTACGTCGATGCGGTTGAACCTGTGATAAATGCTGGCGTGACCTGGGCAGTGATCATGAACGAACCAAACATGATGGCGTCCTTCGCCACGATTCGCAAGAACATGGAATCGCGCGCCGCGGAAGCCCACAGCGAGGTAGCGCCGCACTATGGCCTCCCGCCCGCGGATCCAGCAATGTCCGCCGCGCTGCTGCGGATCCACGATGTCGCCCGGGACCATCTGCGTGCACGATACCCACAGCTCAAAGTGGGGTGGACTGTGGCCTCACAAGTAGTTCGCGCCTTGCCGGGCGGTGAAGCGGCTGCCTTAGCGTATTACGAGAGTATCGAGGCACCATTTCTACGCGCCGCTAACGGCGATGATTTCCTTGGAGTGCAATCATATTCGCGGGCGCTATTTTCGAAGGACGGGTACGTGCCAGGGGGTGACGAGGTGCGCAGAACGAAGAATGGTTGGGAATTCTATCCGCCCGCCTTGGGTGAAGCCATCCACGATGCACACATAGAGGCACCGGATGTGCCTATCTTGGTGACGGAGAACGGCATCGCAACGGACGACGACGCGGAACGCGTGGAATACACAAGCGGCGCTTTGGCTGGGATGGGTGCGGCAATGCGCGAGGGCATCAATATCCGCGGCTACCTGCACTGGTCATTGATAGACAATTGGGAGTTCGGTTCATTCGATCCCACATTTGGGCTGATTGCGTGGGATCACCAGACCTTTGAGCGCACTGCGAAACCCAGCCTCGCATGGTTGGGATCCATTGCGCGTACGCGGGTAATACCGGATGCGCAGTGGAGTGCCCGATGACCGAGCCAGTTGATACCGGAGCGCCAGCACGGCGAATGACCAAGGGCGAACGCACCCGGGAGCGAATCCTTGCGTGTGCCATGGAGTTGTTCTCCGAATCTGGCTTCAGCTCCGTTTCCTTGCGGGATATTGCGGCTAGAGCGCACATGACCCACGCTGGGCTGCTCCATCATTTTTCCAGTAAAGACGAATTGCTGCTAACAGCCCTTGAACGCCGCGACCAAATTCAAGGCACGCAGCTTTCGGATGGAGAAGGCGTGAGAAGCGTGGCCGCGGTGCGCCGGCTGTTTGCCGATGTGATCGTCACGGTGGAACGGAATCTGGCGGAACGTGCACTCGTCTCCATGTACGTGAAGATATCCGCGGAGGCGTCAGATGTTGAGCATCCGGCGCACACCTACTTTCGGCGCCGCTACATCAAGCTGCGTGACGTGTTTGGGCAGGCTTTCGCGGTGTGGTTTGAGCACGTCGGGCGGCCAGTATCTCAGGCACGTATCGCCGGGGAACGCCTGATCGCCTTGATGGACGGCATGCAGCTGCAGTGGATTCTTGGCGAAGGAGCGAGCCCTGCGGGAACAGACATGGTTGAAGCCGTGGAGCAGTTTTTCACAAGCTACGATTTCACGCCCACGGCGGCCGAGCTGGCGGCCGCGCATGCGGCCATCGACGCCCGTTCACCCGAGGAGTTCACACCATCTGCGTGATGAGTGCAGTGGCGGTGACTGTATAGAAATCAGCTGCTGTGGCTACCGTGGCATCGTCGCCGATGAAATCCGGGCTGTGCCAATCGGCCGCACCGGGCGTGCCATTGGAGCCGACAAATGCGAAAAGCAGCGGTGCCTTCGCTCCGTATTCTGCAAAGTCTTCGCCGGCCATGGAGGGATAGAGCGGATCGAGTGTGGCATACTGGGGTACGCTCTTCTCCGCGATGGCCAGGAGTGCCGGATCATTGCGCAGCGGCCGCGCTAGGCGTTCCCACTCGATGTGAGCTGTGATGCCAAAGGCGCGGGCAATCGAGGTAACAATAGTGCGGAAACGCTGCTCGATAGTTGATTCCACCTGCTCGGAGAAGGTTCGGACTGTTCCGGAGAAACCCGCATGGGTGGGTATGACATTCCAGACGTCTCCGCCATGGATTTCGGTGACGCTCAGAACTGCAGGGTCGGTGGCACCGACGGAGCGGCTGACAACTGTTTGCAACTGTGTGACCATTGCGGCGAGCGGTTCGATAGGGCTTGTGCCCTTGTGAGGATATGCGCCGTGGCTCCCGGTGGCGTGCAGTTCCACAGCGAAGCGAACGCAGCCGGCCATCATAGCGCGTCCCAAGGCTATGTGGCCGGGGGCGTAATTTGGATTGTTGTGGAAACCAATAACCGCGGAGACTCCATCGAGCACGCCCGCATCGATGAGCTCGGCGGAGCCATTGCCGGTCTCCTCTGCCGGCTGGAAGAGGAGGCGTATTGTGCCGGGAAGCGTGGCATCCTGGGCGAAGCGCCACGCGGCGCTGAGGAGGGCCGCCATGTGGAGGTCGTGGCCACAGGCGTGCATGACGCCCGCATTTTCTGATCGCAGCGCGTGGGACGCGTTTTCTTCTACGGGAAGTCCATCGATGTCTGCTCGCAAAGCTACGATCGGCTCACCATGCCCAATATCCGCAACCACCCCTGTTGTGAGTCCGCATTCGACGATGCGCGCACCGAATGCCTCTAACGTTTCAGTGATGACGCGAGTGGTTCGATGCTCCTGATGAGAAAGTTCTGGGAACCGGTGAAGCTGGTGACGCAGTGCGATCGGGTCAAAATCCTCCATTGGTACTCCTTTTCTTCCTTTCAGGCTCTCTACACTAACATTCACGCATGTAATTCTGTTTCTGTTATCCACTAGAAACAATGGTCGTTCTATGATTGCGACATGACTTTCGACGACGACGTCGCCCACGGGCGGCTCACATTCGGCCAGAACGAGCCGGGACACGGCCGGGGACACTACACCCACGGCCATGAAGCGCCAGTGTTGGCTGCGCACTCGCGCCGGACGGCAACGAATTCGGCTGCCTACCTTCTTGATCATCTCTACCCAGGCATGAACCTCCTTGATGTGGGATTCGGCCCAGGCACGCTGACGTTGGATTTGGCGGAGAAAGTTGCGCCGGGCACCGTTGTTGGTATTGAAAATTCACAGGCGCCATTTGCCACCGCGCGTGCGAATGCGGCAAAACGTGGAAACGTCACAACGCGCTTTGAATTTGCGGACGTTCTAGATCTCCCTTATCCTGAGGACTCATTTGATGTGGTGCATGCCCACCAAGTGCTACAACACGTATCAGATCCGGTGCGCGCATTGCGCGAGATGGCGCGGGTGTGCCGGCCTGGCGGGTGGGTTGCTGCGCGGGATGCTGATTATGGTGCTATGAGTTGGTATCCGGATATTCCAGCGGTTGCAGAGTGGCGCGACGTGTATCGGGTTATCGCTATGGGTAACGGCGGAGAGCCTGATGCGGGCCGGCACATGCGCGCGTGGGCAAATGCAGCTGGGCTGCGCAACGCACGCATCACTGTAACTACCTGGTGCTATGCGGATGCAGAATCGTGCGCCTGGTGGGGGGAGAGCCAGGCGCAGCGCGTGGAAAGCGAAACATTTCGGCGTGAGGCACGCGACGTCGGCTTGGATAAGGACGACGTCGCGAGGCTTGCGAGAGGATGGCGCGAATGGGCAAAGAGCCAGGATGCATTCTTCCTGATTCCGCACACGGAAATCCTGGCGCACCCATGATGCGTGTGTGGTGAATTCTGTCTCTCTTGTTGGAGCTGGGCCCGATTGTTGGAGCTTGGCCCAGGTTTAGGCGTAATTCATCCGGTGAGCCAGTGCAGCTTTTAGTGCGTTCGGCATTGTGGGGTAAATGTAGCTGAAGCCGGAGCTCACCAGGGCGTCTGGAACAACGTAGGCGTCCGAAAGCAGAAGAGACTCCGCCGGATCCGTTCCCAAAATTGCGCGAAGCGCAGGTGCTGGAGCGGGGAGCAGATAGGGGCGGTGTAATTGGTGGGCCAGTTCCTGGCCGATCTGGCGGGCCGTGACGCGTTCGGGAGCTGCCAGATTCACCGGCCCGGACATGCCCGTATCAATGATGTGACGAATCGCGCGCACCTCGTCAATCAGGGAAATCCAAGGCCAAACTTGGTTTCCGGTTCCTAGTGGCCCGGAGATGCCGCACGCGGTGAGCATGTGTAGTGGCTTCAGCAAGCCCCCAAAGTCCATGAGAGGTGCGGTGCGCAAGAATGCCACACGTGTCACTTCTGCAGCCGGACGTGCCTCTTGTTCCCATGAATCGGCCAGCCGGGCAAGAAATGTTTCGCCTACAGCGCCTGATTCGGTGAGTGGGACACCCGGCTGGCTCCCGTAGATGCCCACCGCGGAGGCGGAAACTAGCGCTGGGGCTGCGGAGCCGAGAGCGGCGAGGGCCTGCGCGATCGTGCGCGTAGGAAGCAGCCTGGAATTGAAGAGCTGATTGCGGTACGCACTGGTCCACGGCAGCCGCCCGATTGTGGCACCGGAGAGATTGACGACGGCGTTAGCGCCCGCAAGTACCCCAGGGTCCAGTTCTCCGTTTTCTGGATGCCACTCCGCCTCGTCTGGGGCTGCTACCGGACGGCGAACCAGGCGTATGGCAGTGACGCCGTCGGCTTGCAAGGAGCGAACGAGCGCACGGCCGATAGTCCCGGAAGCTCCCGCTATCACGATCCGCTGTGCGTGCGCTGGCTGGCGATCTGTTCCTGCTTGAGTTGTGCTCATGTCATTCCTCATTTCGCTGGGAGGCGCCGATGCGTGCCATGATCTCTGGCCACGTGGGGCTGCCTGCCGCTCCAAGCGATTCTGTACTTATCGCAGCAGCCGCGTTCGCATAGTAGACAGCGCGCCGCAGCGGCTCACCCTGGAGCAGCGCTGCGCCCAATGTTGCGGAGAAGGCATCTCCGGCCCCTGTGCTGTCCAGTGTATGCACGGGGAAGGCAGGAAAGGTAAAGCCGCCGCCAACTCCAGCGGCAACCAGACCGGCTGCACCACACGTCACGATCGCTGTGGGAACGCGGCGCGCAAGGATGTTCGCTGCCTCAGGCGGGGAATCAGTGCGCGTGTAGTGGCAGGCTTCTGCCGCGTTCGGAGTGAATATGTCAACGGCACTAAGCGGATCGAGATCCGTGCTGTCCCACCTGCCTGAATCGTCCCATCCCACGTCGCCAATCACGCGCGTGCCGGCCGCGCGCCATTGTTGTACCAGTGCCAGGTTCTTGGCGATCGCGCGAAGATCTGCCACAAGCAGGTCCGGCCGCGGTGCCACCAGTGCAGGCGCACTATTGAGACCGGAGGAAACCATGGCACGGTCTTCCGGAGTACTGAGTGTAGCCGTGATGGCTTGATATGCCGTGGGTTCTAAATCGGACAGCCCAACGCCGTCCTGGCGCAATAATGCACGCGCCAGGTGGCCGGGAGGATCCTGGCCCACAAAAGAACGCAACCTGACATTCACACCTAGGCGCGCCAGTGCCCGGGCCTGATTGGCGGCGCCGCCTGCCGTGACGGTGCATCCTGAGCACCAGAGCTCTTCACCGGGAGCTGGTACATGCGGAAGTGGTCCGAACGTGACGTCTAGGAATAGTGGGCCAACCACTACGGCGGTGGCGGGATTGTCCACGTGTCCTCCTCAGAATCGATAATGCCAGCATATATCACGTATCGGAGAGGACATCACAGTGGGAAATGTTGCAAAATGCCAGCTTAGAGGCATGCGGATGGCACCATTTAAGTACATGCGGATGGCACCATTTAAGTAGATGGAAACTGGCCGGCATTACACTGGGAGGATCATGGGGCAGGGAAGGTTGTCCAGATGAAATTGACGCTGGTTGGCGGTGGCGGTTTTCGAGTCCCGCAGCTTTTGGAGGCGATCGCACAGCGGCCTGCTGGGCAGATTGACGTGACCGAACTGTGCCTATATGACGTCTCAGAGCAGCGTTTGCGCGTCATGATGGCTGTGCTGAAGCAGATGCGGGTGGCGCGTGAACCGCAGATCACGGCGGCGGGGAGCATCGCCGAAGCCGTGCGGGGAGCGGATTTCGTTTTCTCCGCTATCCGCGTGGGTGGCACCGGCGAGCGTGTGACGGACGAATTGGTGCCGTTGAGCCATGGCATTCTGGGCCAGGAGACGGTTGGCCCGGGTGGTTATTCGTATGCGTTGCGCACGATTCCAGTGGCGCTAGAACTGGCACGTACCGTTGCACGTGAGGCCCCTGGCGCGTGGGTAGTCAATTTCACGAACCCAGCAGGCATCATTACGCAGGCGATGCGCACGGTGTTTGGACAGCGCGTGATTGGGATCTGTGACACGCCGATCGGGTTAGTGACCCGCGTGGCCCGGGCCCTTCAGATCCCTGAAGAGGAATTGGATTACGACTATGTGGGGCTCAACCATCTGGGCTGGTTGCGCAGTGTATCGCACGGAGGCAAGGAGCTTCTGCCTACACTGTTGGAAAGCGATGCGTTGCTGGATCAGATCGAAGAGACGCGCCTAATCGGACGCGAATGGGTGCGCGCCCTTGGCGTTATCCCGAATGAATACCTGTTCTATTACTACCGCAATCGTGAGGCCGTGGCACAGATCAGAGCGCAGAAAAACACGCGCGGCCAGTTTCTGGCGCGCCAGCAGGAGGCCTTCTATGCGCGGGCCGCAGCCGATCTGCCGCACGCGTGGGAACTGTGGCAGGCCGCGCATGCCCAGCGTGAGGAGACGTACATGGCGGAGGCTCGTGATGTGGCCCATGACGGTGCGCGGCGTGCCGCGGACACAACTGGCGGATACCAGGAGGTGGCACTCAATGTGATGAGTGCGCTTTCCGGTGGGCCTTCACGGCGCATGATCCTGAATGTGGCGAACGCGCATGCCGGCGCCCGGGTGATACCGGCGCTGGCCGACGACGCCGTCGTCGAAATTCCGTGCACTGTGGATAGCAGTGGCCCCGTGCCATGTGCAATCGCACCGGTGGAAGGAGCGCAGCTAGGTTTGATAGCGCAGGTGAAAGCGTGCGAATCCGCGGTAATCCAGGCGGTGATAGCGAAGGATCGCGCCGCGGCGTGGCAGGCAATCGCTCTTCATCCGTTGGTTGATTCGGTGGTGCAGGCGCGGCAGATCCTGGATGAGTACTGCGAGCGTATCCCGGAAGTGGCGGCAGTTTTTGAGAGGTGAGGTGCGTGCGATGACGTCGGTGAAAACGAAGCCGGAGCGCAGGCTTTCACGCTTACGCGTGCAGGAGGCGGTGACAGGGTACGCATTTTTGACGCCCAGCTTCCTGGGCGTGATACTTTACATGCTGATCCCCGTACTGATAATCCTGTGGCTCACTGTGCACAAATGGGACATGATCAGTCCGGCCAAGTACGTGGGCTTCGAGCAAATTACGGACGTGTTGGGCGATCCGGTGTTCCTGAATTCGTTGAAAGTAACGCTGCTACTCGTACTACTAGTGGTGCCCATCGAAATTGCGCTTGGCTTGTTGCTTGCCAATCTGCTCACGAAGGGGCTCCGAGGCACCACGGTGTTTCGCGCGCTCATCGTGATTCCATGGATTTCGGCACCGCTAGCGCTTGGCGTGGTGTGGTCGTGGATCTTCGCGCCAACCGGCGGCCTGCTCTCTGCAATCGCGGGCAGACGCCTGGAAATACTTGTGGATCCGCACTGGGCGTTGGTGGCCGTTGCCTTCGTGATCATCTGGAATAACGTGGGTTATACGTCTCTGTTCTTCATCGCGGGCTTGCTCTCCATTCCGCGGGAGCTGTTGGAGGCGGCTTATATCGACGGGGCGAGTAGCCGGCAGGCATTCTGGTACATCAAGGTGCCGCTGCTGCGGCCCACGTTCTTCTTCGTGTCTGTGACGTCTGTAATCGCCGTGTTCAACATCTTCGATCAGGTGTATGCGCTCACTAAGGGTGGGCCGGCTGGCGCAACCGACGTTTTAGCGTATCGGATCTACACTGAGGCGTTTACCAATTGGAACATTGGCCGGGCGTCCGTGATGGCACTGGCAATGATGGTGATCTTGCTGATTTTCACGTTTGCGCAGAATCTGTATTTTAGGAGGCGGACAACGTATGAGTTCGTCTGATACTAGCGAATCGGCGGCCGTGGGCCACATTAGCATAATCGGGCGCATCGGGATCTATGCCGGGCTCACCGTGGCGGCCGCGATTATGGCTTTCCCCTTCCTGTTCAGTTTTATGACGGCTTTCAAAACTCCGAAAGACTTCGCCACACATTCTCCATTTGCGCTGCCTGAGGCCTGGACGTTGGAAAACTTCTCTACGATTCTGGGAGGCGAGCACAACTTTGGCGCCGCAATCATCACTACGCTGCTTGTGGTGATCGTGATGGTGATAGGGCAGGTCACTTCGTCAGTATTTGCTGCATATGCATTTGCGCGCCTCCAGTTTCCTGGGCGTGACCTCATCTTTTGGTTGTTCCTTTCCACCATGATGATTCCAGCCACCGTATTGGTGATTCCGCTTTACTTGATGATGGCGAAAATGGGTATGAACAATACTTTTTGGGGGATCGTTATTCCTTTCATGTTCGCTTCGCCTTATGCGGTGTTCCTGCTGCGGGAAAGTTTCCGGGGCATCCCGCAGGACATTATTGACGCGGCGCGCCTTGACGGCGCAGGGCCAGTGAAGATTCTGACGCGCATTGTGGCACCCATGTCTACGCCAATCCTTGCTACACTGACTCTGATCACGGTGGTGAGCCAGTGGAATTCCTTCATGTGGCCACGCATCATTGCAAACCAGCATCCGCAGATGATCACGGTGGCCACAGCAACGTTGCAGACCCAGTACAACGCGAACTGGACACTGGTGATGGCGGCAACCACACTGGCATTGGTTCCGTTAATCATCGTGTTCCTACTGTTCCAAAAACAGATCGTCGGTTCAATCGCGCTCACGGGAATGAAGTAACCTCAGCAGAGCTTTTCCACACAATCACAGCAGAGCTTTTCCACACAATCACAGCACATGGTAAAGGAGAGACAATGTCCCGTAAAATTGCTGCTGCGGGCATCGCCGTGGCGATGCTCGCGTTGTCCGCATGCTCGTCAGGTGGTTCCGCCACGGGAACCAGCAGTTCCAGCGGATCTGAAACAGGGGGTTCGATTACGTTCCGCCTCTGGGATGAGCAGGCAGCGAAAGCCTACAAAGAAGCCCTCCCAGCCTTTGAAAAGGAAACTGGCATCACTGTGAATATTGAGACGGTGCCGTGGGCCGATTACTGGACTACGTTGCGCAATGACATTGCCGCAGGGAGTGCGCCCGACGTGTTTTGGACCAACAGCTCCAACTATGACGATTATGCGAAGGCCGGCAAGCTGCTCAATATTGATGAGGCGATACCCTCCGATCAGCGTGACGGCTGGCTCCAGGCAGCCATCGACCAGTTCACGGTTGACGGTACGCTGTACGGCGTGCCTGCTCTCACAGATTCGGGAATCGGCGTGTTCTACAACAAGGAGCTGCTCGATAAGGCGGGCGTGACAGTAGATGAGCTCAAGGACCTCGCGTGGGATCCCAACGCCGATACGGACACGCTACGGGAGATCACGGAGAAGCTGACGGTGGATTCCAACGGAAAGACCGCGGCAGATTCTGGATTCGAAGCGGATAAAACGGTGCAATACGGCTACAATGCCGCGCTGGATACGCAGGCAATCTACCTGAACTTCCTGGGTTCGAATGGTGCGGAATACCAGGATAAGGATGGGCTTCTCAACTTTGATACCACCGAGGGTGTGCAGGCCTTCCAGTACATCGTTGACTTGATCAACAAGTACCACGTGGCGCCGTCCGCGGCTGATACGAACGATAACGGCGATTTCAGCCGCGACCAATTCCTCCAAGGCAAGCTGGCCTTGTTCCAGACGGGATCCTATAACCTGGCGATCATCAAAGACGGTGCGGATTTCGAATGGGGAATCGTGGAACTGCCAAAAGGCCCGGCTGGGCGCATCTCCGTAACGAATTCTGTGGTGGCCGCTGGTTCGGCGGATTCGCAGAACGCTGCGGCGCAGAAGAAGTTCCTGGAGTGGATTGGTGGCACGGAAGGTGCATCTGCGCTAGGGAAAACCGGAGTGGGCTTGCCCGCGAATACGAAGGTGCAGGAAACATGGACAACGTACTGGTCCGGCCAGGGAGTTGATGTAAGCCCGCTGGTCGACGTGCTCTCCGAAGGTACGATCGGCGCTCCGTTTGGCGCAAAGATCCAGGGAGCTATGGAGGCGCAGGACGATGTTCTGAAGGAAGTCTTCTTGGGCCGCACTGACGTGGAGGAAGGCGTGGCCGCAGCTCAAAAGGCCGGCAACGCAGTTATCAAGGACGAATAGATTTCGGCGGAGCCGCCGCGGGCAAGGAGTAATAACCATATGGTTTTTCAACGAGTGCTTGGCGTGTACGCACATCCCGACGACGCTGACGTAGGCGCCGGCGCCAGCCTGGCCCGTTTCGCAGCGCAGGGTGCCGAGGTAACAATTGTGGTGGCCACGCTAGGAGACGCTGGCGGCTATTCCGCCAGAGACCACGAGCGCATCACCGAAATCCGCAGGCAAGAACAGCTGGATGCCGCCGCCGCTCTAGGAATCTCACACGTCGTCTTTTTGAACGGATACCGTGATGGATTCTTGGAACCGACGGCGGATCTGGTGCGCGACGTCGTCGCGCAGATTCGCACGTATCGCCCGGACCTGGTTCTCACAATGAATCCGGAACACAATTGGGACAGTGTTGCGGCAAGCCACCCGGACCATCGTGCGATCGGTGAGGCTACCGTGCGGGCCATCTATCCCGCCGCGCGCAATCCCTTTGCTTATCCTGAGCTGATGGAACAGGGATTGGAACCGTGGCGCGTTGGGGAGGTATGGCTGCAAGGCCATCAGCATCCAAATTTCGTGAATCCCGTTGCACAATGCGATGTGGAGCGCAAGACGAAGGCCGTAGCCTGCCATTTCAGTCAGTTCGAGGACGTGGAAAAGGTGCTCGGATTTGTGTGCGAACGTGCCAATGCAGCTGGTGAAAAACTGAGAACAGAGGGACGCGAATCTGGCGTGCCTGGTGCGGAAGGAGAATCCGCGCGGCATCCGCTGGGCGAAGAATTCCTGCGCTACTATGCATAGCGTTATGAGGCAGCGTGCGTCTGCACGGGGGTGCGCCTTCACAACGAAAGATTTTTCATAATGGAAGATCCGTGGGAAATCTACAACGCACTGGTTGATGGTATCCCAGCCAGTGTGACGGTAGAGCGCGCCCTCAGCGGAGCGGTTTCTGTAGTGTGGAATTCGCAGGGCGGCTGCGGCATCGCCACCACGGATACGTCAACGGACGGCGAAGACAGGGCAGCGCGCAGACCCGGTGATGCGAATGATGCGCTCCGCGGTGTTGGTAGCGCTGGGTTCCGCGGTGTTGGTGGCGCTGGGCTGCACGTTGTTGGTGTTGGGTTGCGCGACGTTGCGGCGCTCGTGAAGTCCTGGGACTTCCGGGAGGCGAGCTTAGGTGCGGCAGCTTTGAACAGTTGGTATACCACGGCCTCGCGTATCAAGGAGGCGCGCACGAGCGGCGCAATAACAATGGATAACGGGAGCGCAAGCGTTTTTGCCGCAGCAGACGCCACGCTTCAGGGACGTTCAGCTGCGATGATTGGGCATTTCCCGCACGCTGCGCAGGAGCTGGCGCACGCGGCGCATGTGACCGTTATCGAAAGGCAGCAGCAGCCCGGCGATCTTCCCGATTCCGCATGCGAATACGTGCTGCCAGGTGTAGACGCCGTTTTCATCACGGGTATGACGTTGGCGAACAAAACGCTTCCCCGCCTGCTCGAGTTGGCGCGCGGAGCGGACGTGTACCTGGTAGGGCCTTCGGTACCGTTCGCGCCGGAAGTGTTTCGTGGCAGTGCTCGGTTTCTTGCCGGCAGCTATGTCACAGACAGCGAGCTGGCTTGGAAGCTGGGATGCGAAGGCCGAGGAACCCACGCGATGCAGCCTGCGTTGACGCGCTACACCGCGCGCCTGGTTTAGTGAAGTGTGCGCCGGCGCTTGGGCGAGCGATTCGAGCCGTTAGGCACCCCGATCCCGTACGGACATAGGATGGCTGTTATGACGATTCCAGTTTCAATCGAACAACTGCCTCAGGCGTTGCCGCGCTTTGCTTCTGCCACCTTGATCACCAAGGCCGATCCCTACGTGAAGCTGCTGACGGTAGATCCGCGGGTGGAAGGCGGCGCCGTCGTCGTAGAAGGTATCCACAACTCGACCAGAGAGAATGTGGCACGCGATCCCCATGTGACGCTTGTATGGCAGCCGCTGGTTCGGCATGGATGGACCTTGATCGTGGATGGTACAGGGCAGGTGCGCGGCGACCGGCTGATCGTCACGCTGGAGAGCGGAATGCTGCATCGGCCCAGCGCGCACGAAGATGGGCCGGAATGGGTTTGGCCGCAGCAGGGCGTGTAGCAGGCAGTTACCGGAGAACAAGCGAGAAAGATGCGCCGTTTGCGGCAGCGGCGATCAACGTTGTTGGTTCCTGCGATTCTTGGATTTCGACGACGGCGATGCCGCGGCCGCGGTACGTGGTGAAGGCATTCGAGGTGAATCCTTCAGGCGAGATTGGCTGGGCGCTGCCCGCACCGAGAATCCTTCCTGGGCCGTCAATCGTGAGCGTGACGCGCTGATCACCATCCGTGCGCACGCGCCCGTTTTCGTCCTCGAAGCGAATTGCGACGAAGGTGATGCTGTCTTCCGTGAGGCGATCTTCTTGCCTGAGTACGAGCTTGGTTTGGGAACCGCAGCGCACAAGGGTATCCCTGCCGATTTCTCTGCCATTTGCGCCATATGACGTTGCAACTAGCTCGCCGAATGAGTAGGGGATGGAAACCTGGATGCGATGGTGGTCTGAGCGGCGGATCGCACGCTCGCAGACAATCTTTCCGTTCGCACGGAACACGATGCGACTACCGCGGGAAAACGCCGTGACTGTGAGAGGTGTTCCTTCGGGGACGGGCCACGTCCAGCTGCGCACGAGCTCTTGATTGCGCCATCTGGTGGTGCCCTGTGGGTTCGCGGGTGGAACGACGGCCAGGTAGGGGCCGTGCTCGAAGCCCCACGCGATGGCGTTCAGATGGGTTAACGGCTGGCTGAAACCAATGATATCGATCAACGGGCAACCAGCGAATCGGGCAGGGAAGCTGAGCAAGCCACCATGTTCGCTGGAGCGATCGGTCACCGCAAGGCCCGCCTCGCCGATGTAATCCCATCCGGCCCACTGAAAATCGCCAATGACCTGGGGAATTGATTTGGCAATGTTCCAGTTGGTGACGATGTCGTCCGGGTAGGTTTCTGACCCAAGGATGATCCTGCGTGGGTAGCGCCGGGCATCTTTGCGATACCTGCCAGATCCATAGTTATAACCGGCGATGTCAAGATCGGCGAAGACGTCGCGGGTGGAACGATCGCCAAGAAACCCATTTGTGGCGATACGGACGAGTTTTTCCATTGCGTTCATCAAGTGGTTGAGTGCGGCTACACCGGCGCCCGATGGCTCCTTTGTTTTTCGATCCTGTGTGTTCGATTGGGGATCTGCGGCATCTCCCGTTGCGGCAGATACCCTTTCTGGGCCAACAACGTTAAAGAGGAAATTGATCGCGTTAGTGACTGGGCGCGATGGATCGAGCCGGTGGCAGTGTTCGACCAGCGTGCGGTTGAGTGCGATCCCATCAGGCCGCGATGTTTCGGCAATTTCGTTGCCCACTGACCATGCGACGATCGATGGATGGTTGCACGAGTGCATCACCATATCTTTCAGATCGTGTTTCCAGTTGTGAACGAAATCTGACGCGTAGTCGCCTGCCAGCTTGTGCCGTGTCCACATGTCCGTGAACTCATTGATGACGTACATGCCCTGCCTATCGCACTCGTCAAGTATCGCTGACGATGCGGGATTGTGTGAGGATCGGATCGCGTTGTACCCGTTTTCCTTCAGGATTCGAATGCGCCGGGCGGCGGCTTCGCGATATTCGCGAGCTCCCAGAACGCCGTTATCGTGGTGGATGCATGCACCGCGCAGCAGAACGGGCGTTCCATTGATGAGCAGCCCTTCGCGTGGACTTGTTGCCACTGTTCGGATGCCGTAGCGCAGGGCGGTGACATCTGGGTCCATGGTGCCGCACATAACGGTGACGACGACGTCGTATAGGTACGGGTCTGTAGCACTCCACGGACGGGGTTGTGTGATAGTGCAGCTTATTGTGGTTTCGGCGACGGCGTGGGGTGCCACCGATATGGTGCGCGCCTCGCGCGCGGTGCCGATTCCAGGGCGCTCTCTTGCGCCGTGAACTCTGAGGGGAGTGGAATAACGAAGGAAGTGTATCCATGAGCGTGTGTGGCCAAAAGGTTTCCGTTCAGAAGAACGCGCGTGCGCCCGTAACAACCTTCAAACTCAAGCCAATTGTGAGCGCCCCGGGCCGCAGGGAGCTTCTTGCGGTAGATGTATGAGCCTCCTGGATAGAATCCGGTGTTCGGCCCGGCGTCTGCCTGAGCGCTCCGTGTCTCTTCGATCATTGCGTCGTGGGGCAGGGATACTTCTGTCCAGGCAGTATCTGCAGCGCGGCGAAACTCCCATGATGCGTTCAGAGATGTTTTGGTTGGCATAGGGACTCCTTTGTCGTTATATCTTGAAAATACGGCAGGAAGCTAGCGCGCGCAAGTGGCACGAGTGCAAGCATCGAGGGCCCAGGCGGCGAAGCCCAGGCCGTGATCGCGCAGGACAGACCAGTAGCCAGTAGTATGGGTTTGTGCACGTAGAAGACTTCTCCAAGTTGGTCCGATCCCGCTATTCTGCCCGGGATTTCACTTCCGATCCGATCCCGCCCGAAGTTATGGATGGGATTTTGGACGACGCGCGATATTGCGCAAGCTGGAGCAATACCCGCGCGTACTGTGTGGCGCTAGCACAGGGAGAACAGCTGGAGCGTTTGCGCCATGCCTATACGGCCGCATTTGACGAATCGCTGGGCTTGCAACGAAAAGAACGCGGCGCGATTCTCAAAGCACTGCTCCAAGGAAAGCTACCTGACGGCGATTTCAAGGTATGGCGTGAGTATCCAAAGGAGTTAAAGCCCCGCAGCCAGAAAGTGGGAAAGGGGCTTTATACCGCAATGGGCGTGCCGCGTGGAGACCGCGTAGCGCGGGAGGCAGCCGCGCGGCGCAACGTGCAGTTCTTCGGTGCGCCTGCAGTGATGTGGTTGTTTGTTCACAAACGCATGCTGCCGTTTTCTGCGCAAGACGGCGGAATTCTGTTGCAGAACATCATGCTGGCGGCAAAGGCCCGCGGCGTAGACTCCTGCCCGCTGGGCACGCTGGCTGTATGGCGAAATCCGGTTGAGAAAGAGTTCCAGATCCCGCAAGGCTACAAGCTCATCACGGGACTGGCGCTTGGGTATGCTACCGATGCGCGCGTCAACGAGTTTCGGGCCGAGCATCCGCCGATCGAATTGCTCCCGCCGCGTGCGGCGTGAGTGGGAATCCCGGCGCATCTGTTTGAGCCAGGGGCGCAGCCCCGGGAGGTTTCTGGCGATGTCAGTTTCCTCCTGCGTGCCTAAACGCGAGTTCCGAGCAACACAGAAAACGTAATCGACGCAAAGAAGTAGTACGACGGCGTCCCCGCAACCTGGGGGGCGCCGTCGTAGTACATACCGCTGTGTTATATCGCGTTACTTTGTGGCAGCCTTTTCGTATTCGTCGAGGTCAAGCTGCGGTGTGGGCAGCAGTTCCTCCTGGGCGGGATTGACCACGTCGGGCATCCGCATGTCCACATCTGAATCTTCCGAGGTGTAGACGAACGGAATCTTGCCGTTCAAGACGTCGCGTACGCGTTGTTCGTCAACGGTGTGGGTCCAGTGGCCAACTAGCAGGGTGGCCACAGAGTTGCCGGCGAAGTTGGTCAGAGCGCGCGCCTCAGACATGAAGCGGTCAATTCCCACAATGATTCCTACTCCATTGAGGAGGTCTGGGCGGTACGTCTGCAAGCCGGCGGCCAAAGTGGCAATGCCGGCACCGGAAACGCCCGCTGCACCCTTAGATGCGATGATCATGAATACCAGCAGCCCCAGCTGTTCGCCGATGCTCATGGGGATGTCCATGGCATCGGAGATGAAGATAGACGCCATGGTCAGGTAGATCGCGGTGCCGTCCAGATTGAACGAGTAGCCGGTGGGTACCACGATGCCCACAGTAGCTTCGTCCACACCCAGGTGCTCCATCTTCCGCATAAGGTTGGGGAGTGCGGATTCGGACGACGACGTGGCCACAATCAGCAGGAATTCGCGGCCCAAGTACTTGAAGAGCTGGTATGGGTTGAACCGGGTGAAGGACCAGAGCGTGAAGGCAAGTACTCCGAAGATGAAGATGATGCAGGTGGCATAGAACGCGAGCATCAGCTTTGCGAGCTCCAGCACTGCAGACCATCCGGTGTTGCCAACCACGCCCGCCATCGCGCCGAAAGCGCCGATTGGGGCGAGCCACAGGATCCAGGACAAGATCTTGAAGACAAGCTTCTGGATGTAACCCACGGCCTTCAGGATCGGTTCGCCTTGTTTGCCGAGTGACTGGATTGCAAAGCCTACGAGCAGCGCGACAACGAGTGCGGGCAGCACGGACTCGCCAACCAGAGGTGCAAAGAGGCTATCAGGGATGAGGCTCTGTACGAATCCGAGCACTCCGCTTGCTTCCTCGGTGCTGCTGGAGCTGGGCGTGTAGGTAACGTCTCCGACGTTCAGGCCTTCACCGGCGTGGACCATGTTGCCTACGATGAGGCCGATAAACAGGGCAAAGGTGGACATCGTGATGAAGTACACCAAGGCGATGCCGCCGGCTTTTCCAACGGTGGCTGCAGCGCGCACGGATCCGATGCCCAGCACGATGGTGCAGAAGATCACCGGCACTATCAGCATCTTGATGAGGGATACGAAAAGCGTTCCAAGTATGGCTAGCCCTGCTACGGACTTGCCGCCAACGCCGCCCACGGTGATGCCGCCAATAACGGCGACGATCACAGCGATGTACAGCCAATGGGTGCGATCTTTGCGGGGTTTCTTCGGTTCGGGGACTCGCAGTTTCTTAACTGGATCTTGAACAGGTTGATTCTGAGGTACTTGCTTCATGTCAATTCCGATCGGTTCGTTCTGGCTCAAACGAGGAATTTGCTTATAGGGGTGGCGTGCCATGCGAAGTACGAGGGGCGTCACCAGAATGCCACGTGCGGTACGGCAGAGGCGCCGTTGCCTTGCGTGCACCAGATGAGGCTTGTGGGTATTAAGTCCCATCTGGAAGTGAATTCATGCTAGCACTGGAATAGCTCAAATCAAGCGGTTTTTTGAAAATACGGGTGGGGGTATTGTGGGGGTGTGGTGGTGGATCGAGCGAGGCTGGAAGTATGTGCAGCAATTTGGCTTGTGAGCGTAGACTCTGGCGTAATCGCACTCACATTTCAGCATGACTCTAAGGCGTTGCTGAACAAACTGTGACGATTCACTTTGACGATTGTTGTTTTCTTCGGTAGGAGAATGCCATGGAATTCGGGGATGCTCTGACACTGCTTGCGGAAAAAGTATCAAAACAGTGGAATCAAGTAGAGACTGAGGAAGCTACCAAGAATGCTTTTATCATGCCATTCATCGCTACTGTCTTGGGTTACGACGTCTTTAATCCGCAGGAAGTGATTCCTGAGTTCACTGCAGATGTGGGTGTGAAGAAGGGCGAGAAGGTCGACTATGCGATTAGGACGGGTGGAGACATCCAGATCCTCATCGAATGTAAGAAAGCATCAGTCCCGTTGTCGCTAGAGAATGCGTCGCAGCTTTATCGATACTTTTCTGTTACTGCGGCAAGAATCGCGATTCTGACAAATGGTCGGATCTACAACTTCTATACAGATCTGGATTCACCCAACAGAATGGATTCCAAGCCGTTTCTGGTACTCGATCTGCTAGACGTTGACGAGACGGTGCTTCCGGAATTACGGAAGCTAGCAAAAGATAACTTTGACGTTGACTCAGTTGTTTCTTCTGCTGAAGAACTTAAATACGTGGGTGCCATGAAGCGTGAGGTTTCTGCTGAATTCAGAGAACCGTCATATGACTTCATCAAACTGTTGACATCGCGCGTCTACGAAGGCCGTTTTTCGCAAAGTACACAAGAAAAATTCACTCCGCTTGTCGCAAAGGCTCTATCTCAGTTCTTGACGGAGAAGGTCAACGATCGGTTGAAGTCAGCGCTGGGGGTGTCCGATATCTCTGCGCCAACTATTGAGGCCACGGTGGAAGAACCTGAATCTGCGCAATCCGACATTGAAGAACCTGGTGACGAAAAAGAGAAGGGAATAGAGACTACCGAGGAAGAGCTGTTCGCATATAGCATTATTAAGGCTATTGCATGTGCAGATATTGATCCATCTCGAATTACATACCGCGACGCCAAGTCGTATTGTGCAATCCTGCTTGATAACAACAATCGCAAGCCCATCGCACGGCTCTTCTTCAATAGTAGAGAGAAGAAATGGGTTGGTATCTTCGATGACAACAAGGATCTCGTTCGCCATGACATTGACTCTTTGCAGGCGATTTATAGCTTGAGTGATGACATTCGGCACGCGGTACAGAGAATGATTGGCTAACGACGATCCGACGTGCTGTCAGCATCAGAGTTCTCAATTGTTTCCGTATAGCGTCGGCCCGCGAATCTGGAGGCAAAAAAAGATGTGCGAGATGTGGACCACGTACGTGCTACGACTTACAGGAAAGAATGCGTTGGTGTAGCGGGGTATACGGCAATTCCCTTACGAGTTGGGATCGTTTGCCTTCGAGCTTGTGGACTTATCGGTGCCATTGTGGCGAATTCGTCTAATTGATCTGAAAGTTGGTTCTGGCGTCTTGATGGGGACTGTCACGTCGGCCATCGGCAGAAGAGCAATCGTGGACCTGAGCGCTGCCGCTCCTGTATCCCAGAGGGAGTGGGCTACCCATTCGACATAGCGTCTCCCATACCGGTTCACAGTCTTTTCGCTATCTAGATCACCGGATAAACTCCTGAAACGTGCTGTGCAATGTACGGTTACAGCACCGATGAACTTGTCACCAGGTACAAGGATATCCGCAACAAAATGTAGCCTATCGGGAGGCAGTGGAATACACGATATATCAAAGGTAAGCGATTGAAATTTTTGTGAAAGAGAGGCGGGTTTTCGCGTGCAAGAGATCCGGGAAATGTAGATACCTTCGATCTGCGCCGTTGGCCAGGCGCCCGGATAATTTTCCGGTGCCTCTAATGTTGGGCGCGCTTCGCCGTTCATCACTTCCAGTACATGCGCTGGGTGTTCAGTGTCATCTTTCTTAGGCATCGACAGGCTCCCACTGAGCCGCCATATCAGCATCGGACGTACCGATGCCCGATTCTGATAAGCCGCGAAGCACGCTATCCCATACCGCTTGACTTTGAACGGTCGAAACCGCATGTTCCGCAATCTGGTTTTCGAGTGCGATTTGGACGGCGTCTGCCTCAACCTCTTTGAGATGAAATGGAGCCACAGTGTGGGTGATCTGAGCGCCAATGGCATGGGCATAGGCACGGATTGTCGAGAGATGAGGGTCGCGCATGTGCCGCTCGAAGCGAGAGAGTGAAGCCGCATCGCTTCCGGTCTTCTTCGCGACGTCGCTCAATGTCATGCCGGATTCTTTCCGGATTCTTACGAGGGCATCAATCAACTCGTAATCAGAATCAACCAGTTCTTTCGCCAACCGATACGGCGCTGCATCGGTATCAAAGCCGAGTTCGTCGAGGTAATCCATGAGAGACTCCTTGGAGATACTTGTCGCTGACGACAATATTTGAGATTAGTATAACCGGGGTGTATGACGCAAACTAATGTGGAAATCTGATCTATCCTGCCTGACGCTCGCTCCAATCGTCGTACCTATCTTGTGAAATATGCGCGTCATCGTTCTGCAGATCATGGCCATCAATGGGTTTGCTAGAGATTCGCAGAGAAAGAAGTTCTGCGCCGGAATCAAGGGGCGGTTCAGAAAAATAGATTCGGAAGTAACGGTAACTATCTCCTCTGCCTTCCCAATCTCGCACATCTTGGGATATTTCGAATACTGCTTTGGTCCCCAGCATGCGCTTCACAGGCCCGACACGCGGGCCTGTGCCGGACACAGTTGGGCCGCGCAACTTTTCATCGCTGGCGTTTCCTGGATTGAATTTGAACTCGCCCTTGGCGGCAACGTCGAGGCATTTGTTGACAGTTGCTGCTAGGAGGTACCACTGAGTTTCGGGAAGATACTGTCGGCATTGCTCTAATTCTTTGAGTAGAAATGGCGTGCCATCTTTGTCTACTGTATGCGACCACAGCCAGTCACGGTCTTGTCGTGTGACGCAAGCGCGAGTACTCGTCGCTTTATTGACACACCAGTATCTGCCGTATTCTCGCTGCTCGCGCCCATCGAATTGCCGCAACTCCCACACCTCCGGAATTACCTGTGCTGTTGAGATCCGAGTCAGTAAAAGGATACCGGTCAATGGGAAATCTGGATGAGGTTTTGAGCGTGAATCTGTTGGAAACTGGTGCCGTCGGCCTGGGTTTACGCGTTGAGTGGGGTGATTTTGGCTAGGGTTCCGTCTAGTTGGTCTTCTGCGTTGTCTAGGTCGTACTGAGTTTGCAGGTTGAGCCAGAATTGGGTGGATGTTCCGAAGTTGCATGCGAGCCGCAGTGCCGTATCTGCTGTGATGGCCCGATTGGCGTGGACGATCTCGTTGATTGTGCGTGGTGGGATCCCGATGGAGACTGCAAGTTTGTGCTGGGTGATGCCGAAGCCTTCAATGAAGTCCTCCATGAGGGCTTCGCCAGGGTGGATAGGTGTGAGTTTCTCAGTGGTAGTCAACGATCTCTACCTCCTCTGCTGCGCGATTTGTCTAACTACAACAGATTAGCCATTGATCATTGATTCTGATGCTGTACTACACGGTCCTGGAACCCTTGACTGTTTCTAACCGGTTGCCAGGCGGGATACGCAGGTCATTGAGTGACATGGCCGCGTCAATGTGGCGTAGCTTTCGTAACGCGGTTCGCTGAATCCTCGGGTCCAACAACCGTGAACGTTCGCGATGTCACAAGCGTTCTGTGTCGTTGTTGCCGAATACCTGCATCACTGCGTGATCTCATGACGTCTAATGGTAATAACACTAGGCGTCATGGGATCCCTGATTCGGGGCAAGACATAGTAAATGATCGTTATCTTGGGCAAGATGGATTCGGTGTGTCTCATTCGCCTGTGTAGAGCTCACGTCGGTGCCACCAACTAGGAGAATGAATGCTGACCTCGTCGCGGCCGGGAAGTAGATGAGAGGGAAACCATGCGCAAGATCGTGCAGTCTTTACAGGTCATTGCGGCGTTGTCGCTACTCGGAATATTCGTAATTGGTGCTTGGTATTTCGCACGTGGAGCTATCCAATGGTTCGGTCAACTCGATACGGCCACGCGTACTGGCATATTGACACTGTTCGGGGTGGTATCAGTGCCGCTTATTACATTTGGTACGCAGCTTTACGTTGCGAAGAAACAATCGAGGGAAGAAGCAATAAGAGATAAACGAACAGCCTTCTATAACAAGGTAGTTCAGCTCTTTATAAGGATGATGGCGAATGTGAAGGAGCCACAGAGTCCACAATTGGAGGACCAAAAACAGATGTTTCACGAAGTCTATGCGGAGATGTTGACCTATGCGTCTCCCCAGTTCATCAAAGTGTGGAATCAGGGAATGTCTGCCTTTAGAAGTGCTGGTGCGGCGGCATCGTCTCCACAAGGGGGTACGGGATCAGATGCTGCGGTTTTTCTCCAAATGGCGGCATTCGAGTCGATTCTGATCGAGATGCGAAAGGATCTCGGGCATAAAGTCAAAGATGACGACTTCGGACAACTCATATCAATTATCGTTAATGATCTCGATGCTGAGAAACAACGCCTCCTAAAGGAGGCTCACAAGAAACAGAAAAGGAGTTGGCAGGCAGTGGTCAACTGAGCTTGCTGTATTCGCGCGGAGATCATGCACCCGGACTACCAATGTTTACGATGTCAAGTATCTGGCAGATTTCATCCGTGTATCTGGGATCATCGTTGTATTTTGCCAGTTTCTGGTTAGCGTCTGTGTTTTGTTCAAGATCGTAACGGGTCATGACGGCTTCCGAGTTAGCAAGTAACGAAGCCGCCCGTTCAATACTCTGTTCATCAGTTAGCGGCGTGAGCGAGGCGACTTGCCCGATTCCGACGGTCATGCTGACGCCCGGAAGGCGGACCAGCCAGTTTTCAATGATTCGAACGAACGCCGGCCTATTCATATCCTCGTAGATCAAGACCGCCCACAGCAGGTTCTTCGAGCAATGGTTTGTGCTGCATGCGCTTTCGACGATGTGCCGAAACTGGCTCTGGAGTGACGCGAACCGTGCCAATACTGCATCAGTTTTGGCGTTGGTAAGGGATTGCTCGAGGGGATCTATTGGTGGTTTTACTCGAAGCAACGAAAGATAAAGGAATATGACGGCTGCAACGAGCATCGCAGACCACAAGCTGTCTACGAGTCCCTGGGAGGTCGGGGCGAGTGCTGATAGATCTAAGAGATTAGAGGCTACCCAGACGAGAGTTCCTTCAGCGAAGACGAGCAATAATACGATGCCTTGAAACAGGTGAACTTTGAGTGATAATGGTGTGGGCTCTCCACTGGGGATGACGCGTGCAATCGCCGCAACTATCGCTGTAGCCAGCAAGCCGAGCAGAGTGGTACGAGAATCGATCTCATTGCGATCTGATATGGCCGCAACGAGAAGAAAAGCGATGAGCGGTGGAACGAACCGAAACACAACGTAGCGGGGAATCATGCGCGGCCCCATATAACAGGCCTCCTGAACGGACATGTACATCATCGGAGAGTTTCGGTAAACGGAGAGTGGCGTTGCACCGATAATCTCCTCGATACGGCGAAGGCGTAGCAACCGGAAGACTGTTTCCGTGAGCAGTCCAGCAGCTATCGCGAGAGTGAAGAACCCAACCGTGCTCACTTCTGCGTCACCACCACCAGCTCGTCGCGCGCGCGAGACGCTGCCACATAGATCAAAGATCGCAGCTGCTGCATATAATCATCGCGCTCTTCATCCGGTACGCCGGTGTAGTAGCTGTTCGCAGCATGATCAACATCGTCCAGGGCGTTGAAGAGCACCACGCGCGAAAACTCCATGCCCTTTGCACGGTGCATCGTCATCACTTGGATCGCGGCATCCGGTTGGTAGCTGCCTTCGTTTGCGCCCTGCTTCGTGTGGCCAGTATGCGTACCTTTGCGTGCCGGCGTTGCCGGCCTTTCCCCGGAGACGGCCTTTGCCGCAATGCCGAGCTCCGTCAAATGCCTTGCCAGGCCTTCAGCGGTCCTGTTGGCGTAACATAGCACGCCGATGCTACCGGGCTCTACGTGCTGGTCCATCCACGATTGCAGTGTGGCTGTGAGCTTTTCTAGTTCCTCGCTTGCGCTCTGGCAGTGAACGATGCGCGGTTCGGGCCCGGATCGGATGGAATGATAGCCACGGTTGTCAACTGCCTCACCGTCCATGTCCTCATATGCGACTCCCTCAAGAAGGCTCAGTGAATACGCCAGATTCTCTGCCGTGGTGCGGTAATTCAATGAAAGCCGGCGCGAACGCCCGCGAATTTCAATACCGTAGCGCGATAGCACAACTTTGTGCCCATAGATGCGCTGTTGTGAATCTTCGGCAAGGAATAAATCATTTTTCCCTTTGCGGGCGAGCGCTCGCAAGAATACAAGATGAGACGGGCTCAAATCTTGTGCTTCGTCAACAAGTACTGAATCGGCCGGGCGGCCACGCCCCACGCCCACGCATTCGTCAAGGTACTGCGCAGCAATCTGTGCTTTCTCATCCCAGGTTGAGAACCCTTCGATTGCGCAGCGAATACGGAACTGAGAGATTGCTTCCCACACGCCAATGCGCTCGCCGCGGCCGAGGCGTTTGCCGCGCCCGGGCCTGCGTGCCCGCAGATACTCTGCCTGACGTGTGATCCGATTCGGCAAAACTACCAAGGAGTATTCAGAAGCGAGAAACGCAATGTTGTGAAGCGCCTCAGGTAAGTGTGGCGCCTGGGCCATTGCAGCCTCCCAGACGGCCCTTTCTTGAGAACTGCTGAGCACGTCCATGAACTCGCGTGTAGGGAGATCATCGCCCAGTATTCTTTGCGCGGCCTGCGCGCCCATGCTTGATTCGCCTACGAAGTCGCTGGCGTTAGCCCGAAGAACCTGCATAACAAGCTGATCAACGCCAGCGACGAGAATCCCTGGATTTGCGATGCCGCGTGCGCGCGTGAGCTCGGGATCGAGTGTTTCAAGTCCCTCATCCAACGATTGCGCCAGTGTTCGGTTGAATGTTGTGAGCACGATTCGGGCATCAGGGTTTTTGTGTTGCAAATGCCGCGCGCGGTGGAGCAATACGACGGTTTTCCCTGTTCCAGCGCCGCCGGAGAGTCGGAATGCGCCATTGCGATCACGCATAACATAACGGCGTTGTTCTGGGTGTAAGAAGACTCGCCATTGCGCGAAATCCAAATCCTCAATCGCAGCACGTAGATCTTCGTCTGCCTCAATGAATGCGAAGTCCAATTGTGATGCGGGGTGGTGCAACGCCTTGACAAGCTCCGGTTCGTCCGCAGTCGATTGGTCTGTGCCGTCGTCGGCGGAGAGCAGTTCTTCTCGCACCTCTTCCAGGGTGGCGCCGGTACCGATGCTGATGATGGCGAGTCCTTGCCATTTTGCGGGTGCCTGATCCGCTATATCGAGCAGCTCGTCTTCCCCGCGCGCATCGAATGCCTTGTGCGCGAACTCGGGATCGATACCAAGGCCAACGAGGTCCTGGATCGTGTATCCGGTTGCCGCAAGTATGGGGTAAACAGGTCCTGTTTGGCGTACCGGTGTGGTTGTGTGCTCTTCGGGTGGATTTGCCGGCGACGGCGCAGTTGAATGCGTTGCCGAATCTGCATCCGTTTCTCCGGTATAGGGTGGGGTTTCGTGCCTGGAGAGCGGGATGCTATCTGGTGCTTTAATCCTTTTGAGTTCGGCAACGCCGGAGATGGGGTTGACGCTGACGGACACGGTTTTTGCGTACGCGATCGCGTCATCGTGTGGAAGGGCTCCCAGGAAAATGTAAAGAGGCTCAGTGCCGGGATTATCCACCTTATACAGCACAGCACGGTAGAAATCGGTAATACGGCCGGTACGTACTCGTGGATCGGCAGCTCCAACGATGTGCTCGATATGCAGTCCAGTCGATGTGTCGGATTTTTGGAGTTTCGCAAGGAATCGGAAAACTGCTGCGCTTACAGAGCCATCCAGCCGATCGTTTTGTTTGGAGAACTCACGTTGCAGTATGACTGTTGGCATCAGATTCCTCCTGCGTCTTTAAGTGCGTGCACGATGGCGTCCGTATCGGCGGGAATGGTTGTCCACCCTGCGGCCGCGATCTCCTCTTCATCTTGGGACGTGATTCCGGGCCAGGCTACGGAGATTTTGAAATCGGGCCAGGCGATGCTCAGCGGGATACCGTCGCCCACTTCCCATCCGAGTGTTGGCAGTGGGATGGCACTGCCGCGTTGCCGAAGTAACTCTTCAAGAATGTGGCGTTCTTCCGGCTGTGCCTCCGCCAACGTTTCCTTCCATGCGATGGACAATCCGCCTTCTGGTTGCCATGTGAGGTCCGCGAGTGGAGTTTCACGTGTAGTAACAGGGATATCGATGGGACCAGCGCTGGACGTGTAGGTGGTGACGGCAGTGGGGTCAGTTCGCAGGGTAAGCAGATTCATGAGGTGCAACCATATGCGCCATGAATCGACGTTCTGTTCAGAAACGGCCTCATCGCGGTCGTCCAGCATAGCGGCAAAATCGAACCGCACGCCATCTTCGTGTTGGCGTGTCACCACCGCAACCGTGCCATGAAGCCACACAGCCGCTGGCATGGGCCCGGCGTAACTTGAAAGATCTTTACCATCAATTGCCGCGCGTGCGATTTCTGCCAAATCGACATTCGCTCCAACAGAGATGCGCTCGCTTTGCGCGGAGAAGAAATAAAGCGGAAGCCACTGCCCAAGTTTCTCGATGGCGCTGGTAGTGTTGCGGTTGCGGATGAACTCAAGGAGTAAGTCCAGCTCCGAATCTTCGCATAATTCATAGGTGGTCCGGGAGAGCCCAGATGTCGCGTCCGCCATAATCGCATCCGTGACTGCGGGGTTGTACCAGGGTGGCGAAAAGCGTTCTTGATGCGGCACCAGATCGGCCGCAGTTAGTGAGATCACAGCGTAACCCCTGGCACGCAGTGCTTCACGTTTTTCCGCATCGTCTTTGACCCGATTGCAGGCGGGGGAGAAGTGGAACGCGCGTCCATCCGTGAATATGGCAACAGGCGCGCGTGCGGCGTCTGCGAAAGTCACAACGAAATCGGGCCGAGAGCCGGCAAGGTTGACCTGCGGATCAACGCGCATGGGTTCGTGCTGCGGTGTGGTCAAGTTGATGATCGTGCCGTCTGGCCCGGGCCTTTCTTGGACGGTTCCGCCTTCATGCGTAAAGCGATCCTTCAACACCGCCCGAAACTGTTGTTCGAGGTATGATTCGATGCCCATTTCGCCAGGATCGTCATTGGTGATATGGCTCCACGGAAGATCGTTTGTGCCAAGCGAATCGTGGTCCTGTTCTATGGTGAGAATTCTGGCCAGAGATCGGGCTGCAACAGCGCGCGAGACGTGGTTCACGTCGCTGGGTGGTGCGAAGGGAAGTAAACACTTTTCGCATGCGAGGGCACCGGTATCTTGACAGCTGCAGGCACTCAGCACGTCATAGGCTTTCTTGAGGATGTCCCACAGAGTTTCGGGCTCTGCGAGTTCTGCAAGATAGCCTGTTCCCCCTGGAACCGTGTCGTAAATCAGCAGGCCGGGTGGATTGCTTGGGGATGTTGGTGAAGGATCCGGAGCAGCGACAACGCGTAGGTGGTCTGGATCTCCGCCCAAGTGTTCACGGAGGGCTAGAAACAATGCGGCTGTGAGGGATGGCAAGGCAAAATCTTCACCCACGGTAATGGAACGCGGGATGCGCAGTAGCAGACCTTCAGTAGCGAGGTGCCGGCCTAATGTAATCGCAACGTTGTCTTCCTTCAGCGCAGTGCGCTGCGGGCACCATGGGCGATGCTCCCGTGGAGTGTTCTGCCCGGAATCCGTATCAAGTTTTCCGCAATGCGCGCACAGCCGAAAGGCTGGCACAGGTACCAATTGGTTGGCCACGTTGAGGGAGGGGCCCCTGCTCGCGGACGGTCCGGTGTTGATCCATCGCATTACGACTTCGCGTGAATACCGCACTCCAAATTCGGTGCCGTCAACGAACCAGGAGTTACTTGTTGCGGGATCAATATCTGCCAGTGTGACTGTTGTGAAGGCACGGTGTTGGCGTTCTTCTGCACGATCGTCAATAAGGGCGTCGTCGCGCCGCGAAACCGCAGATACGCGGTCCAGTTCCACAACAGCCACTCGTTGAGCTGCGCCGTCAAGTCCGTCCGCACCGCAGCGCGGGCACACGGCAGGTGGCCGTAGTTCCGATCCCTGGACGCCAAGATCCGCAACATAACCGCACTGGGCGCAGCAGGCCCATTGATGGATATTCTCGTTGTCTCTGCCCAGATCAACGGCATCGATCGCGATCCCGTAGCCGTGCGTATAGAACGTGTTCCCCGGTGCGAAATCCTGGAGTGCTATGGCAGAAGAGCGCCCGACTTCCAATTCCTCTGTTTCATAATCCTGCGTTTCCGGATTCATGAATGAGAGCTGGGCATCAAGCGTTACGGAATCGTCCATCAGCGTGTAATTGGGGAACAACCCGTATTCTTCCATGGCGGAGATCCAGTGTTGGTCTCGTTGTGTGGCGATTTGGCTTACCACATGGCGCCGATTCGCGGCCGCAGATCGGGACGCCTGCTTATCCTCGCTGCTCGCAGATGGGGATTTCGCCCGCACCTCTAGTTCGGGGATTGCCTTCGTTATTTCTCCTTCTGCGTGAGTAAGCGATTGAAGCCGTGCCTTCCACTTCGCGGCGGCCTGGTAACACCGTTGCGCCACGCCGCTTGTTGAGTTATGTGGCATCGCCCAATCCTGGAGGCTGTGGATAGTATCGGGGCGCAGATGCGCGGCGGTGGCGCCCCGAGAAAACACTTCGAGGAAAGAGGCGAGCGTAGCAGGCTCTTCAGTTTTTGCGATCAGTTGCTCCAGGAGATGCGCATGAGAGGAAGGATCAAGGATTGCACCAGCTTTCCGCGGATCAAAAGCGGATGATTCACGGCTCAAGGCGTCAGCAGCGGCCGCAAGATACTGGCGCTTCAGAATCTCTAAGGCATTGAGATATGTTGCCGGTGGCCGCACCGCGCCATTGATAGTTTCTTCAGGGTGCGCGAAACGGCGGAGCTGATCGCCGCGGGCGGTGACAAATGAGAGCACCAAGGAGTTGCCAGTCAGCCGCCCCGCGCGCCCCACGCGCTGCAGATATGAGGCGACGGATTTCGGGAGTGATGCCAGCATGGCAGCGGAAAGATCGCCGATGTCGATGCCCATTTCTAGGGTTGGAGTGGCAACAAGCACGTTCGGAGCATCTGCTGGCGGATCAGATGCCTTAAAAGCCTGTTCGTACTGCAGCCGCAGCTGTGGTTCCAACAGGCTGGTGTGTTCGCGGGCAACCACGCGGCGCGCTCCGTGGCTGGCATACATTCGCCGGTAGAAATTGTCGCCGGGTACCGTGCGTTCCAAGGTTCCAGCACAGCGCCCCATCAGGCAAGGACCACCAGAAAGTGCCCGAATAGTTCGTGGGGAACCGTGGACGACGGCGTCGCACACCGTACAACGCAGAGCAATCGGTTCGCCGGTGAGCATCGCGTCGGTGACGGGCTCGGCAAGAAGCAGATCGGGAGGCAGTGCATATGTTGTATGCCGGGATTCTGATGGTAGAACCTCAACTACCTCGCGCGCCTCCAGCCGCCGCATCAAAGCGTTGGCAAGGCTTGCCCCCTCCGGGCGCGAAACGTGGAGTGCCTTCGCCGTCCACATTGCATACCAACCAGCCGGTGAGCCCACGGGCTCAAGATCTTCCCCGATCCTTTCACGTGCGCCGATCACCGGAAATCCGGGCGCGGAATTCCCGTGGCCAAACCCCGGCATTCCGTCGTTGCGCTTTCTGCCACCAGTAATCCACCAGCGGTTTCCATCTTTGGTACGGAATTTCTTCCACCAGTTGTGGGAAATTGCTCCGCGGATGCGCATGCGGTGCAGAAAGCCAATGGCCCAGCGCAGCAGCTCGGACTCCGTGGGTTCCGCTCCGCCAAAGAATGCCCTGCCGTCCAGGGTGCTCTGATTGGCCTGCTGCAATACGTCCCGCGCGGCAGCGATCAGTATGGCATCGGCGATATCGTAACCCACCACTGCACTGGTGGACGCCTCAAGTGTGCGCCCGGTGGATGATCGCAGCCCGAATTCGAGCTGTACATCGAAGCTGAGCCGTGTAGTGACGCGCGCAAGAGTCCGCCGGTCATGCCGGCCTGGTTGCTCCCAAAACCGCCGGAAATTCGGAATCTCGGCAAGTTCGGGCGGCAGTAATGCGTAACGCCGGTGAGAATCTGAACCGGCAGCGGTGAGCATCCGCTGTGTGAGTTCGGTGAGTGTGGCGGGGCCTTCATCGAGCGCCTGGCGCATAAGCGCACGCAACGTCAAACTATAGGAGCGTGCCTGCACGAATCCGGCGCGATGCGCTGCGTCCTGCACAGAATCAGTGAACACCAAGGCCTTGCGCTCGCGGCCGTTCATACCAGGCGTCGAAAGTAGTGAGGACAGTGCCACGCTCAACTGGGTGGCAATCGCAGATCCCAGGAAACGGATGGAATCTCGCGCGCCGCAGGCGGGGCACACGTCATTCTTCGAGTCCTTTCCTGCGTCGTCGCCCGTGTGCGTGAGTACGGGTACCAGCAGGCTGGATTCCACAGTATCGGTATCAGCGCGCAGCATCCGGCTTGCCATATCCAACCAGAGTGGTGCCGGTGCGTCATCGCCGGGCATTTCCGCCTCTCCGGGGGCGAAGATCAGCGGCCGGAAGCGCTCGGACCCGCGTGCGTGTTCACCCCGGATAGCACGATCGTTGCGCGCTAGCCCCAGCCCCGTGGGCTCCAGCAACACTCCCCAGCCTGAGCGCCCACAGTTTCTGCAGTAAATCGCGGGAAGCACGGCCTGTTCGATCGCCCCATCGTCCGCCCAGTGGAACGCTGGTGTATCGGGGGAGACGATCCGGTCGATGCGTGTGAGCTCCCGGATCCACAGGTTTACGTCGATCGTCAACGCATTCCTGCCGCAGACCGCGCGGAGGTGAGAGAGAACTGAAAGATAGATGCCAGTAAACAGGTCTGCCACGCCAGCGTCAGTAGCGCGGCGCAGATGGGAGCCAAAGATCATCTTCGTGAGTTCAGCGATCGGTATAGCCTTCTGGGTGGCGCCAGCAATCGTCTCGGTGAGCGGGTGTGCGGCGGCCAACTCCAGCAGTTCCTCATCGCTGTAATTCGTGAGGACGGGATGCTCCTCGGCATCTGTGTGGTACAGCCGGCTCAGCACCAGGCGCGCGGCTCGCCCAGGATCAGTGGCGATCCCCGTGCCCACGTCACTTTGCGCTTGCGATTGGATGGATTCCAGTACTGCCCGGACATCTTGTGCTACCAGATCGTCAAGCTCCAAGGGATGCAGTTTTCTTTCGGCGGTGTGTTCGCGTGCACTCTGGGCCCAATCGGCATAGCTCAACCGGGTTTCAGTCACGACGGCGTCGCCGCTCACGTGGTACCCCGTGACAGTTTCGAAGAAGCCCAGCATCGCCGCGGGATCTCGCCTGTCCCCGAGTGTTGCGGAGGTGGCCACCGGAGTGATTCCCGCGAGTGGAAGGTGTTCGGTATCGCCCCTGTAAGCCTCGATTGCCAGTGTGAGGCGGCGCAACAGCATCGCAACGTCCGTACCTTGCGCGCCGTCGTAACTATGGAACTCGTCGATCACCAGGTAGGTGAGGCTCTGGGCCGACTGCTCCCACAGCGCCGCATCTGCGTGGCGAAGTAGCAGCTGATCCAGCATCTTGTAATTGGTGAGCAGGATATCGGGAGCTTCCCGCCGGATTGTGCCACGATCCGTTATCAACCCACTAGAAGAGACGGTGATGCGGCCGTTCTGTGGGTTCTCGCCCGTGTACAGTGCAGCAGTGATTCCTGCGAAGGCGGGCACCTGGGTGATCAGCCCGGCTAAGCGCCTCGCCTGATCTTGTGCCAGCGCATTCATGGGGTAGAGGATCAGGGCCTTCATCCCACGTATTCCGCGCTGTTTGGCGCGAACTACATGATCCAGGATCGGGAAAAGGAATGACTCCGTTTTTCCAGAGCCCGTTCCGGTAGTGATCATGGTGGGTTCGGGCGCATGCCCATGGGCAGAACTCAATCGCTGGAAAGCACGAACTTGGTGGCTGTACGGAGTGAAACCTTCTTTATGCGCGGGAAGCAGCTCTGTCCAGTTGTTCTGCGCCGGGGCAAAAGGCAAGCGCACGCGCACGTATGGTCCGCGAAAAATACCGGTGACTTCATCAGTGAGGAACTCGTTGAGTGCGCCGCGCGTTGGGGCGTCCAAGCTGAATGTGGTTCCCAAGAACTCCAGCAAAGTGCCGGTGAGTGCGTGCGCTTGATCAACCGGGAGCAGCTCGGTCATTGTGCGCTCCCAAGCCTTTGCTCAAAGGTCTTATACGCGCGGCGCATATCCGCCTCTCTATCTAACAAACGGAACGGGAGCTCATAAACGTAGTCTGCCTCGCTTTGCGGGTGGACGGCCGTACGTTCCTCCGTTGAGATCGCGTTGCCTTTTTTCTTCCACACGTCGATCACCGATTTTGGCACCAGGCGGCCATTCGCATCAAAATAATCGCGCTCATGATCGTAACCATAGAGCACTCCAAACTGGGTGCGATACACAGAACAGAGCTCATCGGCGGAGATCCCCAGGCCCAATGCCGCCAATGCATCGATTTCCACCAGAGCCTGCCGGCGATCCGAGGCGCGGGTGAGGCGCGATTCGGGTGTCCACTCGTTCTCGATCGCGCACAGTGGGCGCCTGCCTGGATAGTCGATTCCGCCCGTCCACCCATAGAAGCTCTCGTCAGTAATGGTGGAGGTGAGAGAATCCTCAGCCGCAATTTCTTCCAGCGCATCATGCCACAAGGGTGCGTAGGCCTCGGTGAGGCAGTTGAGCTCAAGAGCTCGGATAATGAGAAGAGCTGAGATTCTCTTGTTGTTGACTAAAGGCAGCCTTCGGATCGTTGGAAATACGATGTCGTTCTTCGGTACTACTCGAATGAGAAGATCGAGTAAGAGCGAACTCATAGAAGCTGCGATAGTGAGAAGCTTTGAGCTTCCCAAGGTTGGCAGTGCCATGTCCCACATCAGGTGAATGTGAGACGACCCGGGTGGGATTATCGCTGAGATAAGTGTTCGCTCGCCGGTATTGGCAGCCATCCTTCGCCAGGCGATACGGTAAAAGTCCCGCGCCGCCAGCACGCGGCCGCCCACCTGCCAGTGCGTGTACTGCGATTCGTATGCCTCGCGGCTGCCTGCTGGCTTATAGGAAGTAATCGGCAATTCATCTGGGGCAAGGGCCTCTAGATCGATGCCGTTCCAATCCTGATTATGTTTCATTGTTCTATTGGGCCACTTGAAGAATGGCAACGAGACATGCAGATGTGGGCCTTGAAGAATGGCGTCATCCCAGGCGCTCACCGGGCCCCACTCTTTGACAAAACGGCCACGGTTGAAGTCAGCTGTTTCGTGCCATCCTGCTGAGAATAGCGGGTCCAAATCGCCGATACGCTGGGCTTGCGATGCCTTGACCAGCACGTCCAGCACAGATGAGTTCACTGTGTACACCATTCGAGTACGTTGGGGAGGAACATCTGGCGTTTCGAGAACACCTCGCCAAACTGTCAGCGCCGCCGGTGTGACGTGGATGATCCTGCTCTTGTGTGGCCGCAGGTCCCAGTTCCCACTGAGGTCTTTTAACCCAGGTTCGGGGCCAGAACCATCATGATCCAGAGAGCGGACGGCAGTATCCGGATGATAAAGCGAGGTCGCCTGAATAAAATCGGGCGTGCGCGCAGATCCGTAGACGTGGACGCCGTAAGAGACGTGATGGTCAATGTCGAAAAGCATGAGTTCGTTATCAAACTGCCAATGGCGGCGTAAGCGCCGGTACGTATGTTGGCGCAGCAACCCGGCCGCCTCATCAGTAAAATGCGTCTCCGGATGGATCAATCCGATGGTTCCACGGGCGGAGGAATGCCGCCATGTCTGGGCCATAAAACAGCGATACAAATCGGGCTGGAGCCCCAAAAGCACGGAATAATCCTGTGGCGAACTGACGGACGCTCGTTGGGCTGCTAAATCACAGGAAGCACTCAAGAAGTAGCTCCGGGTAGCAGCGTGTGCCAGGAGTTGCTCGCGGCGGCGCCTGACCTCTAGCACTGGCGGCTTAGTGGTGAGCTGCCACCACGGATCAAATTCTGCAAGCAAGGCGGCATCGTCGTCGCGTGGCCGAACCCACGGAGGATTTCCCACCTGCATATCGAAGCCGCCATGGGCGTGAAATACGTGGCCATACATGAGCTCCCAGTGGAAGAAGCCCTGCTGCTCAGCGATACTGCGGCATACGCCCAGCCACGGGTGGCGTTCGGCAATTTGCTGTGGGCTCGCGGCTCCTGCGCCTGCCAGATCCAGTTTCTCCGCCGCACCCAGCTCATTCCACACTGCGGCACTAGCTAGTGTGGCATCTCCACCTTTCCACCGTTTTCCCCCGGTGCTGGTAGCCTCCGGTTTGTGGCCTAGCAGATCCTTGAGGGTTTCGATCCATTCGGCAAAGCTGGGAGGATCGATACGTTCCGCTTCCTCCTGGCCATTCACAAGACGTGTACGGCTCGCCGCGGCACCGGTGAGTGGCCAGAACCAGAGCGCATTCCACGCGTCCATGACGGTTTTGAGACGCTGGAAGGCACCTGCCGGATCCGCAAGCGATGCTTCGATCTGCTCGCGCGTCACCGCGCCACCTTCGGGGAGGCCCGCGGCGCCCCACACCGGGACGGTGCGGCGCACTTGCGCTTCGGCAATGGTGAGGCGTTGAACGGCGAAGCCCCATAGTTTCTCCACGCGTTCGGCAAGCACTGCGAGTTCTTGGCACTGGGTGTGGTTCGGCTTTCGGGTGACGCTCTTACGCCACGATTTGAGCCGTTTGAGGGCATCGGGCGCCAGTTCTTTTGCGGCTTTCGCATCGGCAGAGGCGCCCCAACCTTTTGCGGGGAGAAGGAAATAGTGGATGCCGTTCCCAATTGAAGGAAGCACGTCATCGGGTGAATAGAGCGAAACATCCCGGGGCACATTAGTAAGCCACGATCCGTCCTTGACTTGATCGGGCCGGAACACCGCGCGGCGGCATCCAATCAGCGAGTTACCGCGCCGCAGATGAAGCCCAAACCAGGGCGCATGAAGGCCGCGCGCCATCGTATCCAGCCACAGGGTGATCTCCGCCAGCTCCACAGCCGTGGCATTCAGGTCCACGCCATACACGTTGTGCAGTGCAATGTAGGTTTTTGCGCGCTGAAGTTCGATCGGATATTGATCTGGATCAATCGTCTGGCCCAGTTCTTTTTGCCGGCGCTGCAAATACTGTTCCGCAAGTTGCCGCGTGGCTTCAATCGCGAATGCACCTGATCCGAGCGCAGGTTCGCACACCGTATCGAAGTGGATACAGGGGTTTGTGGTGCGCGGATGACGCAGATGGGGCGAAACCCGCTCCCCACTAGGTAAAACGCGCCTTAGTGTTGACCGTCGAGCCGCATATTCGGACGGATCGGCTCCGGTGGCTGGCTTGTCCGAGAGGCGTTGTGGGGCGGCGTGAACCACGTGCGTCGAGGCTGACAACGGAGCGCCAAATAGTTCGGCAAGCGCTAAAAGGTATCGCCGTTTACGACTTGCTATTAGACCTGATCAGAGCGTGTATGTACGTGACGCAAAGACAGGAGCCCCCACCATGCAATACCCCGAACTCGCAACAGTACAAGCCCGACTGACCTACCGGCTGACCAGCTTCCTCCTCGAAAACCTCGCCGCCGGGTACACCGTCGAGTGGATGGACGCATTCCACGCCCAACGCCACGCCGCCGAGGCTCTCGGCATCGCAGACCGCGAGTTGCCGTGGCTCGCCACCCGTGTCGACCCACGCGGCTACAAGTCCTTCGGCAAGCGCCTGTCCCGCAAGATCGTCTGCGGCGACTGCGGACGGGCGTTCGGTCACAAGACCTGGCACTCGGGCACCCCGAACCGGGTCGACGTGTGGGAGTGTCCGACGAACTACGTCAAGCGCGGCACCTGCACCACCAGCCACCTCTACCAGGAGGTGTTGCTGGTGAAGATGGCCGAGGCGTTGCAGGTGCTCGCTGGGCGCAACAGCACGGCGGTTGATCAGGCCGTGGACAGCCTGCAGTCAACGGGTGCGCGGCGACGCCCATCGACACTCCACACGGCGATCGACAAGCTCCTGACCGAATCGCCGACCCAGCTTGCGCTCCACATCCCGGACTTCCTTGCCATGCTGGAGGGCGGCTGCATGCTCACCGATGGCAGGCTCGGATTCGTGTTCATCACCGGCGAGGCCGTCACCCTCGACCTCCCGCAACGCTGGAGCCCCGTGATGCGCCCAGGCGAACTCGCAGCTACAGGGCGTTGCTGACCGGGCTGGCGAAGGCTTTCAGGTCTTCCCACGAGTCGGCACGGGCGGTGTCTTGCTCGTAGGCGATCAGATATCCCCAGTGCTGACCGGCGTAGGCATCCTCTGCCACCAACCGGCGCACCAACGCCTCGGCAGCCTTACGCTTGGCCTGCACCCTGGCGTCATCGCGGCCGCGCTCGTCCTTGCCCTCGATGATCCAATGCACCCCGTTGGTGTCCAAGGCTACGAAGTCGGGGAAGTAGCGGTCTTTCGCGTTGTAGTACACGAACGCCTGGTCTTGCGGATGCAGGCGATGCCACCACACGATCCCCGGCGACGTGTTGAGCAGGCGAGCAAGCTGGTATTCGCCGGTGAAGGAGTCGAAGGACTCCTCGGCGAATAGCGACTTGAACCAGCCGCCGTAAACCCGGCCTCGCACGAACTGGTCACGACTCTCGATCTGGTCATGCACCTTCTCACCCAACGGGAGCGTGTAGCCGGTGCCTGGCATCGACTTGGGGTGTATGGTCGGCACCTCGCGGGTGGCTCGCAGTGTCTCGGTTGTGTAGTTCTTGATCAGCGCTAGGAGTTCGGTGCGGGCGGAGTCGAGGGATTTGACGGTCCAGCCGGTGAACGTCACGGCGCGCATGAACTTCGGCACCAGGAACGTGGCGACGTAGCGGGCGGTCTGTTCGGTTTTGGGCACCAGCGACATGTTGATCACTAGTTTGACTAGCGCCTCCTCGGCGTCGGCGTCGTCGACGTGGACGGAGTCGACTTCGGCGCTTTCTCGATCCTCTGCCCGGAGTTTCTTGCCTAGGGCGGCGATGATCTCTTTGCGCAGCAGCACGTCCCCAGCAGAGGTGACCCGACGCGCCGCTTGCTCAATCTCGGCGTCACTGATTTCTGACAAGTCAATGGGCGGCTGCTGCACAGTCATCGTCGTCACCGGGAATCGGTAGGACACGTCAGCAAAGCTCGGGTTCCGTCCGATCGACACCAACTCCCAGGTGGGCTGATCCTCCTGCTCGGTGATGGTGCGAACCCCGACACCGGGCAAACCCGCACCCGGGGTATCACTGCCGCCGACGGGAACGGTGCCCGGCTGCGGAGCCACACCACCGGCGACCTCACCACTGACACCGGTGCCCGGTTCAGAACCGGTTGTCGTCGTTGGTTGGTCACCGCCGGTCGTGGGCGTACCTGTATCCGTGCCGGACTCTTCGGCGGCTTTGCGGATCGCCTCTTCTACCTTGGCTTTGTCGGGTTCGGGGACGGCTTCGTCCAGGCCGAACTGCTGCAGCACGTTCTCGTCGTTGAGCAGCTCGGTGAAGGATTGGTGGGCGATGATGTCGAGCTGGTCGATCTGCCACACACCCGTATACCGGCCGAACGGCAGCCGCAGCCCGCGCCCCATCGTCTGCTGGGTAAGCACTTCGGAGGCCATCGCCCGTAGTGTCACGACGACTGCAATGTTCTTGACATCCCAGCCTTCCTTGAGCTTGTTCACGCTCACCACCGCCAGCACCGGCGATTCGGGCCGATCCAATTCGTCGAGGCGACGCTGGGTCAACTCATCCTCGTGCTTGGAGTCCACCTGCAGCACAGCCTCATCTCGGCCGAGGTACTCCGGGGTGCGCAGCAGCTCGGCGACCTGGGTGGCGTGCTCCACATCGGAGCAGACCACGAAAGCGACCGCGTTCACATGATCACGGCCCTGTGAGGAGGCATAGGAGTCGTAGTAGGCCTGCTTGAGCGCACGCAATTGCAGCGCGTCACGCAACTGCTGCTCTTCGGAGGCTTCATCGGTGCCATATCCAGTCTTGCGGAACGCCAACACGGGGGCCTTCACATACTTGTCCTGGATGGCGCGGTAGAGCGGGTACTCGAAAATGACGTGATCGGTAGCCTTGTCCACCGACGCGGTCAAACCAATCGCCGCTACTGGGTCGAGTTCCTTCAACGCGGCGTTGAACGCCACCGCGCTGGCCCCGTAGAGGTGGGATTCGTCGGCGATCACAACCAGATCATCGAGACCCTTGAGGTAGTCGAAGAGCACGCCGGCGTTCTCATCGAACCTGCGGGGCTTACGGCGCATCGCATCCTGCGTGGCCCCGTGGGTGTCACCCTCAGCGTCCTTCGGCGCGATGAGCTGCTGGATGTTGAAGATAAACGCCAGCATTGGCACTTCACGGCCGAACGCGAGTCGGGCCGGGCCGTTCTGCCGGGCAACCCACGCCGAGTAGTCCTGTGGGGTCACCACCTCGGGCGGCACCGCCGCGCCGGTGATGTAACGGGGCGAGCCGGGCGTGAAGTTCTGCACCGTTTTGGCCTGCACCGTTTTGCCTGGGGTGACGATGACGACGTTGCCAACTCCTTGGCGACGCAGATACTCCACGAAGGCGGCCATCAGATAGGTCTTGCCCACGCCCGTGGCGAGATTCAGCACCTGCATCACGGTCGGGTCATAGTCACCGTCGAGAGTGAAGACCAGCTGGCGCAGTGCTTCCTTGTTCGGAGCACGCAGGTCGAACTCGGCACTGATCGACTCCAGCATGTCGGAGTCAAAACTGATGTTGAGCCTGTTCGCCATCACTGGTCACCACCTTCGCTGTACCGAAACACATCATCGGGTAATGCGACCACCCGCGACCCCTTCACCAGTCTGCGTAGATGCTGGCGGACGCCGTCCATCACCGTGGTGGCGGCCAGCACGATTGTCTCGCCGGGCTGGATTTGGGAAGCAAGCCAGTCAACGATCTCGGTCGTGGCGACACCCTCCACCACCTTCAACAAGGCATTGCCACGGCGGGCATCAAAAATATAGTCATCATCCGGGTGCAACAGTGTGAACCCGAGGTTGGCAGCCACCGACGCGATCAAAGTCTCGCCGGTCGCAGCCGCTGTCAGCATCACCCGATCCAGGGCAGGGTCGTAGTCGAAACACGCAGGCGACAGATGGGCGACCTGGAAGCCACCGCCACCACGCCAGTTCAGCACTTCCTTCGTGCGCCTGGTCTTCGAGGCAGCCTTCAGTGTCTTCACCTCGACGCTCTTCTTTAATTCCGGGTCGTCCTTGATCAGCTTGTTGAGCACGCTCGTGAATTTCGCGGCGTCCTCCGGCGAGACACCATCAGGCAGCCCGTCTTCCGTCGCGTCGACTCGTTCGCCCTTCGTCCGAGTGATCCCGCCCGGGTCTTGATCGTTGAGCACCTTCTCCAGACGCGGACGTGTGAACGTCGTGAACGTCGACTCCAACAACTCACACGTCACCCAACGCCGCCCCATCTTCTGGGCTACCGCTGCAGTCGTCCCCGACCCAGCAAACACATCCAGCACAATGTCACCTGGGTGAGTAGATGAGGCCATGATGAAGCCCAGCAATTCTTCTGGCTTTGGCGTATCGAAAAGCTCGGGGGTTGGCATTCCGGGAAATAGAACCTTGAGGTGATTCTTAGCTCCTCGAGTACTTCCAGTTTTTCCAACAGAATGCCACGAATCGCTCGGCGGAAGACCTGCTTGCTCCCACAGGTAGGTCTTCCTCTTCAAGGCCGTCTCATCGTCGTTGAAATAGACTTCTCCCGTTGCCATTTTGGAGGCCATCGTGGTTTGATCCCAGCGCCAGCCATTTGTTGGCGGTTCTAATAAACCGCCAGAGGGCTTTGCGATTGGATACTTTAGGGCAGGACGGTCTTTGGGGTTCTGTACGTCGCGACCGTCATACCAAGGGCCTCTAGGGTCTTTGTCTGGATTCCGATAATGTGACTGCTTCTCCGGATCAGGGAGGTGGCGAGGCCTCCATCCCGGACTTTTTCCGTAGACACAAATTTGATTCTTGTCCTTGGAAAAGGATCCCGCATTGTTGCTGGAGCTATCTGACGCAAGCCACGAGACATCAGCAACAAAACATTGCGGCCCGAATACTTCGTCTAGGAGAAGGCGCATTCTGTGGCTCTCCACGTCGTCAAGGTGTACCCAGATGGAGCCGTCATCGGCAAGCAGCTTCTTCATGTGGAGTAGCCGGTCGCGCATCATCGTCAGCCAGATGGAGTGCTCTAGGTTGTCCTCGTAACTGGCGAATGTTTGAGCGGTGTTAAACGGCGGATCAATGTAGATCAGCTTCACCTGACCCACGTATTTCTCGGCCAGTTCGGGAACGCGGGTAAGCGCTTCGAGGACGTCGCCGGATTCGCCGAGGATGAGCAGGTTGTCGTCCTGGGGCTCCAGGTCTGCGCGCTCGGAGTAGGCGAACTCGTCAGACTTCGGTGTCTGGCTGCCTTGCACATAGTCGTCCAGCACGAGGGTGTGGGTTTCACAGTAACGCGGATCCGATGGGTCAACCCACGTGTAGCCGTACTTGCCGGTCTCAGTGGGGATGAGAGCCTTGTCCTTGTTGTACCAGGTGAGCTGCAGGCGTTGAGCGGTCATCTACTTGGTCTCTCCCTTCAGGTCGGTGGGGACGACTTCGCAGATTCTGTTTCTGGAGTTCTTTGTCTATGAGCAGTTTCCATAGTAGCTTGTAGTTCACCCTGAAGGTCGAAGAGTAGTCATGATTGTCCGTGTTCTGCGATGTTATACGCATAACTCAGGTAGCCGTAGCGGCCATGTAGCTTGGCCGTGGAACTCAATGGCTGAAGTCTTGTCGGTGAAGTCCAGGCTTCAATGAAAGCCCTTAAGTGGCGTGTCGATCAAGATGAAGTCTGGCACGCGAGGTGAGCGACATTCCATAAAGTGCGGGGAGCGAGGGTAACGGCGGTGCTGAAGAATAGGCAGCAGCCTTGGTTGTTCGTCGGTTTTGCGTAGAGAGCGTTTCCAATGCCGAAGGCCTGACGGTTGAAGGCGACACGCCCTGCTCGTGGGAAGTTTGTTTTCATCAGAGAAATCTGGAGTGAACGATTCATTGAATAGTAGAAGTCGCCGTCAAAGTGTTCCCGTGGCTTGATGGGGGCGTTGGTCTCGTCATCGCCATCAAGTGTCCTTCGGAACCCACCGCGGCAGATTCAAATTGAGCAGTACAACTTCATGGAGATGTCCAGCGGTTCTGATATAGATAGAGCCAGTTCCTAGACATCTGTACTCACCGAATTAATGGTGGAATTACAACGGGACGTTATTGGATGGCTTGGTCCGCAAGAGTCGCAGTATGACGGGCCGATTGCTTCCAAACCGTACAGTGTGCATTCAGAAGAGAGCTAGAAGATTTATGGGAGACGTATTTATCGAAGGTGGCCCAGACGCGCCTCGCGGAATCGTCATTCCCGCGTCCGAGATCGTTGAGCGCTTTTCTCACGCCAGCGGCCCAGGTGGGCAGGGCGTGAATACGTCGGATTCGCGAGTCCAACTGAGTTTCGACGTGACGCGCTCGCAGGCTTTCGACGAGGTGCAGCGTGCGCGGATCCTCCATGCGCTTTCTTCCCGTTTGTCCGACGGCGTGCTTACCATCACGTCTGCGGAAACCCGTTCGCAATTCCGTAACCGGAAAAGAGCGCGAGAGAAACTCTCCGCGATAATTCGCGAAGCCGTGATGCCGCCGGTGGTGCGCCGAGCCACCCGGCCCACGCGCGCGTCGCTCCGCCGCCGCCGCGAGGCAAAGATCCGCAGATCTACTATCAAAGCACAACGCCGCCGGCCCAGTGCCAGTTAGTAATCGGTGAGGGCTGGCTGTGCATAGCCATAGCGGGCTGAGGTGCAGATGGTCTGGGGATCGGTGGCGTTGGGCGGGACGTCTCGTTGACGTTGGGCGGGATGTTGCGGAAGGGCGGGAAGCCGAGGTGCAGCGGCTGGATCTGCGCGGCGCCGTCGTCGTGCCGATCACGCGAGCTTCATCAGCTCCGATTTCGCATGCTCAAATCGCTCGACGAAAACAGTATCATCGGTGTTCTCAATTCCCAGCGTGGCGGCAAATTCCTGCCAACGCGATAATGCGTGGGCTACAGCGCGAAACGACTCTTTGGCTTCGTATAGAGTCGCCCCAAATGCAGTATGCATGCTCAAGAGCGCGTCGAAAGACTCGCCTTCTACCATAGGTCAGCTCGTCTCTGAATTCGCTTGCGATCGAGCGACTTGAAGTTAGACGGGATGTTGCGGCTCAGAGGATTGATCGCCCAGAGGGTCTCTTTCTCTAATCCGAATTTCTTGAGCACGGCAAGTAGGTTCTCTACTTTTACGGAGCTTGGGTTGTTTTCCAGCCGTGCGATGGTATCGCGTGAGACCCCCACGGAAAACGCGAGATCTTCTTGCGTGTAGTTGCGAATCACGCGGTTTTGGCGCAGCAAATTTCCTAGTTGCTTCGCTTCAAGCGAGACGTCCACGAAGACCTCCTTATGCCTTATATAGCCGTCGTAATAGTTCGTTATGGCGCTAACAGCCAGCATTATCTCGTTCTCCAGTGGTACTTCCGCAGTTGCGTCATCCTATTCGCGATAACGATCACTAAGATGAAGCCATCACCACTCAGTGAGGAGCTCTCGATGCCACGGATGATTCCTAGCACAGCCCGTGCTGGCGCCAACGGATCTGAACGGAAGTTGTTTGATGCGTTTGCAGGAATCGTGGGGCATGACGATTGGGTTGTTTATCATTCGCTACCTATCCGCCGGCATGTGAGCAAATTGATGGGTGAAGCCGATTTTGTGGTGGCAGTGCCGGGCCGCGGCGTCGTCGTCATTGAAGCCAAAGCGCCCCAGAGCGTGACGTATCGTGACGGCGAGTGGTACCTCGAACGGGTGCCCGATCCTCAGAAGAACCCGTTCAAGCAGGTAGACGGCGCCGTGGGATCGATTCGCAGCTATCTGATGCGGGAGGGTGCGATCACTGGGAAGGAACCGTTCGCCAGGCTCGTGTGGTTTACATCGCTTGGGCGTTTTCATTTTGATGGGCGCGCACCAGCTGATCTTTCGTTCTTCGAATGGGAACTGGCATGGGCAGACGACATAGCGCGTCCTACGGAGACGATCCTGCACGTACTCGATGAGTTTTGCGCGTGGTATTCCAGGGCCGCAGAAGTGGAAGTGGAGCCAAGTGCTCTCACTCCAGAACGGGTGGAGGCAATCACTAAAGCGCTCACTCGCGATTTTTCCTTCTTTGCGGATGAACAGGATGCGAAGAGGGAAGCTCAAGAACGCGAGGTTGCGATTCTTGCCGAGCAGCGATTTGCGCTCGAGATCGTAGAAGGCAATCGGGCCGTGTACTTTGACGGACCGGCAGGAACCGGCAAGAGTTATTTGGCCGTGCAAGCTGCCATCGAATCGGCGAAACGCGGTACACGCACACTTCTGACGTGCTGGAACGTAGAGATGGCATCGCGGTTACGTGCTGCGGCCTCAGTTGTGCATGGGCCAATTGTGGTGCGCGATCTCGGTTCATTGATGGTTCATGTGGCCGGGCTTGATGGCGAGGCTCATAGGGAAGATAACACCTGGTATCAAGAAGAATTGCCGCGTTTAGCGCTGGCTGGCTTGCGTGATCATCCGGCATATAGCGGTTACCGAGCGATCGTTGTAGATGAGTTTCAAGACGTGGCCGGCAGCGCTCGAATCCTGGATGTCATCGAGGCGTTAGCCGATCAGAACGCCACATTTGTTTTTGCGGGGGATGCGCGGCAACAAGTGATGCGCCGTAATGCCGAACGCGTAAACCCATACGCTGTGATGAAATCGCGAATGCCGGACCTCGTGCTGGCACGAATCCGCCGCAACTGCAGACAATCGCCAAAGCTTGCCCGAATGAATCAAGACATCCTGGGCACGCGATGTGGCTTCACCGGATACCGTCTGCCCGGAAATACTCCAGGATCCGCGCAGGTGTTGCGCATACCAGAACAACAGGAAGTTGAGGTATTGGCAGGAAGCCTCCGTATGCTGATGGAGAAGTATGGTGGCGACGGCGTGGCCGTGTTGAGCCCGTGGGGGAGTAGATCGTTGGTTTCTCGAATTGTTGCTGGAGAGATAGACTCGCCAGGCGCCAGCGCGGATCTACGGTGGATCAAAGCCAATGTGGGCAAAGGGAAAGGCCAGTCTACTTACGGCTCTATCGCCGGGCTCAAAGGAATCGAGGCTGACGCGGTGATAGTGACGGACGTGAGTGACGGCGCGCGCGCCTGGGCTGAATCGCACGATTTGGTGTGGAACGATCTGCTGTATGTGGCGCTTTCTCGTGCGAAATATCGCGCGGTTGTTCTGGAGAGCGTTGAAGAGATTGGCAGCGCAGCGGCGGCAGCATGAGGCCTACATGGAGGTCGGGTATCTACATTGACGTCGAGTAATCTGCCCCGTAGAAGAACAACACCAGAATGGTAATGACAATCCACAGCGAGCCACATATGATGCCGGCAACCGCCATGCCAATTCCCTCGTCGCCAGTTCTGCGGATCTGCGAGAGTGCAATGAAACCGAAGATCACACCGAGTATCCCGCCGCCTAGCCCAAATGCGAGCCCAAGAACTGCGAAGATATTCGTGGTGGGGCGCCGTGGCGTATAGCCAACGGTTGGCTGCCCGCCTGGCGTGGTGGGCGGGAAATAGACTGGCACCATATTGCCTTGAGATTCTCTTGCAGCAATCTGGCCTTTCGTCGTGGAATCCGCAACGTGTATAACCGCAAAAATGAGTAGTACCAGAACAAGTGCAATGAGCGCAAAGGCCACCGAATTCATAAGTCCCATGCTAGTCCGTTGCGCATAGTGTGCGCTGAATCGCCCGCGCCGCGGCACGTTCTGCCTGCCCGCGGTGCCGCACGTTCTGCCTGCCTCAGCCGCACCTGGGCTAGAGCCAGCCGTACCTCCATTACAAGGCGACGGCTACGATCTACAGATACTTGCTGGCTTCCCGAATGCTGAGAGGTGCAAGTTCGCTGCGATGGTGTTCAATGAAATCGCGTACCCACTCAGGATTCGTTTTGGAGTAATCGCGAAGAGCCCATCCAATGGCCTTGTTGATAAAGAATTCGTCTTGGCCCAGGTTGTTTTCGATCACCTGTGCAAGCAGCTCGGTATTGGTGGCGCTCTTGCGCAGTAACTGATGGTCAATCGCTACACGGCGCACCCACATATTGCGGTCGGTACTCCATTTGAGCATCGTTTTATCAGCTTGAGGATGGCGCAAGGCGACGTCGCCAACGAGGCTATCGAACATGTCGACGGTATCCTACCACGGTTTCAACTTGATGAAACGCTTGATGCGCGGCAGATCACCCGCCTTGAGGCGCTCACGTACAGCGGCCAAATAATCCACCGCAACGTACTGAAACTCGCGGTATTGGTTCTGCCAACACGCGTCAACAAAATCCCAATCGATCGATTCAGTGGCTTGCAGTTCTTTGATGGCTGGGCGGGTCAGTTTGCGGCGCGCAGGGGTGGGAACTCCGAGGAACTGAAACTGATTTCGCATGTACGCGCGCATGCCGTCGGCCTTCGCAGGATCGGCATTCTGCTGCAAAAGTGCAGTCACGGTATCTAGTCGGCCTTGGTATTGCTGTACGTGATGGGGTAGTGCGCCGTTGGTCATACATGCAGCATAGGGTGATTGTGCAGCTTCGTGGGCAGATTTCGAGTTTTGCACACTGTGAGTATTACGCACTTAATACATACAAAATTTGGTTGACGTTCGGAATAATGAGAGCTGAGCCTTGACGGCTAGTATAGACCGGTATAGTCTCTTCATTAAACGTAGCGCAAGCAAAACACGGAGGTTGGCATGAAAGCGGCGACTCTTGACATCACCACGGCGGCCCGCGATGGGCACTATGCCGTGGGCGCGTTCAACGTGTTCGATTACGTGAGCATGAAGGCTGTGATCTCCGCGGCGGCGCGCCTCCATAGCCCGGCAATCATCCAGATCTCGGCGCGCACGGCCAAGGCGATCGGCCCGGTCTTGATAGCGCAGATGTTCTCAGACTTAGCAGCGCGGGTGGATGTTCCACTGGCACTGCATCTGGACCACTGCCCAGATGTGCAGCTGATCAGCGATGTGATCGATGCCGGTTGGCAGTCGGTTCTCTTTGACGCTTCGCATCTTGGTTTTGATGAGGCACGGCAATTGACGCGCGCCGTTGTTGCGAAGGCCCACCCGCGCGGCGTGGCAGTGGAATCTGAAATTGAAAACATCTTGGGCGTGGAAGATGGCGTTGGGAGTAACGAAGCTCGCCATGCCTATTCCGTTGAACAATTGGTGGAAACGGCACGTTACACGCACACAGACTTGTTGGCGCCCCAGCTTGGGACTGCTCACGGTTTGTACACATCGGATCCGGTACTCCACCCCGAACGGGTCACCGAAATTCGCGCCCTCACCGATATGCCTATTGTTCTCCATGGCGGCACTGGGCTGAGCGCCGCGGAGTTTCGCGCATTTATCGGCGCAGGGGTGAGCAAGATCAACATCTCTACCCAAATAAAGCGCTCCTACATGAGCGCGGCACTTGCTGATCTGGGATCAGCCCGCGAGGCAGAGCGATGGGAGCCACTTCCGGTTTTCGACGCCGTGGCCGAAGCCGTGAGCGCCGCAGTTGAACCGTTGCTGCGCGTTTTCGCCGGAAAGGCGGTGTAACGCGATGTCTGATGTGCAGGCGCTGATTTTCGATTGCGACGGCGTGTTGGCCGATACAGAACGCGATGGGCACTTAGTTGCGTTCAACCTGATGTTTCAGGAGCTTGGGCTTCCGTTCCATTGGGACGACGCCGAATATGCGCGCCTCGTTCGAATCGGTGGAGGCAAGGAGCGCCTGAGAAGTGTGGTGACGGATGCCGTTGTAGCCCGCTATGCGGAGCCAGGTGAATCAGCTGACGATATGGTGGCTCGCTGGCACCAGGTGAAGTCGAGATACTTTCAGAATCTAGTGAAAGCTGGGAAGATTCCGGCACGCCCTGGTATTACAAGGCTGATCAATGAGGCGTTGGCAGCCGGATTGAAAGTGGCAGTGGCATCTACCTCCGCCGAGGCATCAGTGCGAGCGGTGCTGGAATCGGCGGTGGGCGAAGGCGTTGCTGCGCGGGTGCGTATCTTCGCCGGCGACATTGTGAAACAAAAGAAGCCGGCACCGGATATTTACCTTGAAGCGCTGCGTGGGTTAGGTGTTTCTGCGGATCTGGCAGTAGCTGTTGAAGATTCGGGCCAGGGCTGCGCGGCCGCAGTTGGCGCACAAATACCTGTCATTGTGACCGTTTCGAGTTTTACAGGTAGCGATGACTTCGCCGGAGCCGCAGCGGTGGTGAGTGATCTAGGAGAACCGAACGAGCCGCTGGCGATTGTGGCAGATCCGAACGGCGTGATGGCGGGTGTAACCGCCGTCGATGTTGGCGTTATTCAGACCCTCGGTAGGGCGAATCGAAACTGACGCAATCCTGAAGTATTAACACGCCCCATACGCTTCCATAGACCGGTATAGAGTGCTATAGTCAGGACGAGGCTGCGGAACATGCTCAAAGGTGAGGATCGGGCACGAAGGAACGTGCACCAACGGAGAGGAACCAACTCATGAAGATTGCATTTGGGTGCGACCCGAACGCCATTGGTCTGACGGACGCTTATCAGACTGAACGTGCTCAGCTCTCCAACGATGCCAACATCGTGGCATTCGGAGCGCAGGTGACGGGAATACAGCTGGCGCAAAAGCTTCTCACGGAATACCTCTCGCACACGTACATCGATGGCGCCAGGTCGTCGCCGAAAGTGCTCGCAATCTCCGACTACGAAAACGGAAGTTGCTGAGATGCCCGCGAATACGCAAGAAAGCGCCGAGCTCCGGCTCCATGCTGCTCGGGCGCGCCGAAACGTACTTCGGATGCTTGAAGCCCATCCAGCAGGGCACGTGGGCGGCGCCATGTCTGCAATCGACATCGTCACCGCCATCTACTTCTACGGATTCCGCTCGATTAATCCTGAAGCTCCGCAACGTGATCGATTCCTCCTCTCGGCAGGCCATAAAGCTCTCGCACAATATGCGGTACTGGCAGAGGCGGGAGTGATTCCCGAGGAGGTGCTCGATACGTACGGGGAACTGAACTCTCACATCCCAGGCCATCCGGATATGCATCTACTACGTGGGATCGAGGCCAATACAGGCGCTCTAGGCCACGGCCTGCCTCTGGCGTGCGGAATGGCGAGCGCCCAGAAAATGTCGGCATCGGATGCCAGAGTCTTTGTACTTATGGGCGACGGCGAACTTCCCGAAGGCTCCAACTGGGAAGGTGCGGCGATGGCTGCACATCGCCATCTGGATAACCTCGTAGTTTTCGTCGACGAAAACGGGCTGCAGATTTCAGGCAGCACCTTTGACGTCATGAATATGCACCCGATCGCCGAAAAGTTCAGGGCTTTCGGATGGAGTGCCATGCACATTGACGGCAACAACATGGATCACATCGTTCACGCCCTCGATGCCTGCCCGCTGGAACCCGGGAAACCCACTGCGATCGTGGCTCGAACAACTAAGGGCTGCGGCATCAGAGAAATTGCGGGAACTGTGGCATCCCATTACTGGAAACCAACGAAAGAACAGCTGCAAAGCGCACTCGAGGATGCCGATCAGGATATCCGCGCGATGGAGGCAATCTCATGAGCGAAGCACCAGAGCTTTTCGATCCCCGCGTTCTCTTTGGCGCCGAAGTGGCCGCTGTGGCGGAAACGGATCCGCGCGTCGTCGTCGTTTCAGCAGATTCAGGCAAGTCATCTGGATTTGGGCCATTTATGAAGGTTCATCCGGATAGGTACGTAGAAGCAGGAATTGAGGAACAGGGCGCAACCGGCTTGGCGGCGGGTTTAGCGACGGCGGGGTTCACACCGGTGTTCTGCGCGATCGCACCATTTGTTACCTGCAGGAACTACGAACAGTTCCGCAACGATGTTGGTTACATGGCACAAAACGTCAAAATTGTGGGCCGAAACGGCGGAATGACGTACTCGGACCTTGGGCCAACACATCATTCGCTTGAGGATTATGCACTCACGCGCATGATTCCGGGGGTTACCGTGCTCGCACCGCAAGATGCGGGCGAAATCCAAGGGGCGGTTCGAGCCATGCTTGAATTCGAGGGCCCCGTATATATGCGGATCGGTGCCTCACCTGTTCCGAAAGTGTTCGAGCCGGATTCTTTTGTGATTGGCAAGGGCCGCCACCACCGAGTGGGCAACGACGTCACGGTAATAACAACCGGGTACGAATCGCTGGAGGCCATCACAGCCGCAGAAGTGCTTGCCGAACACGGTGTATCCGTCGATCTGTTGTGCTTGGGTACCGTGTTTCCGCTCGATGACGGCCTAATTCTGGAATCTGTGGCGAGAACGGGCCGCGTGGTGACCATCGAAGAGCATTACGAAACCGGCGGCCTGGGCGGAGCGGTGTGTGAACTCCTCGCGCAAAAACTCCCGGTACCGGTAGACGTGATCGGTGTGCCGCACCACTTTGTGCATACCGGGCCCTACAAAGAACTTCTTGCATCGGTGGGCCTCGACGCAGCAAGCCTGGCTGCCCGGATTTTGCGTTTCGTCAATCGATGAGCGCACACCAGTGAAATAGAGAGGAAATCATGCAGACAGAACCGCGATTCGCCCATGTGCGATTGACGTTGGGTGATCTCAACCTCGCTCCGAAGACGGGCGAAGAGGAGCTCATTGAGCGCGTAGAAAATACGCCAATAGACTCTGAGACATACGAGTTTCTCAGCCGGCACGCGAACGCAATCGACGTCTCAGACGAATTCAAAAAGGTCGTGGACTATTTCGCAACGCCCGCCGGGCACACTCCGGCCGGTTTCCGCAAAGAGCTCGGCTTTAGCGCGGGCGTGGTGACGGTTGACCTGGTGCGCGATATCGGCTGCGATCAAGACGGCCGCGAGCGCCCAACGAACGTACTGTTCTCGGCCGATTCGGCGAACCCGTATGAGGTGGCTCCGATTGCGCCATTTCTTTCGAATTTGACGTGCAATCCTGGGATTATTTACGACCTTTTCTTGAACAATCCGCAGGCCAACGTTGGCGGAAAGTTCAAAGACCGCGATGAAGTGATAACCGAGCTGGGCCGCGTGCTGGGGCCCGGATGCGACATTTCGGTGGAACTGAATAATCCGTTTGAGCCAGATTTTTCGAAGATATTGGACGAGGCGGCGCGCTTCCGCGACATTCTCTCGCCGTGGCGCGTAGTCATCAAAGTGCCGCATACGGGGCCCGTGAACGCGGCCAACGTTGAGCAACTGCTCGAGGGCGATAAGAGGCTGGATACTCGCTACTCTGCGGGAACTACGGAGGATCGCTTGCGGGGGCATAACCTGGCTCTCAAGCTGAGTGATGCCGGGTATCGAGTGAATTTCACGCTGATGTTTGAGCCGTATCAAACCCAGATGGCGCTGCAGGCCAAACCATATTTCATCAATTCGTTTGTGCGCCATCGGAAGATGCAAAGTGAACGAATTGCTGGGCTGCTGGCTGCATACGATGCAAGTGGAAGCGAGGATTTCCTGAAGGAACTTCGCACATACATGGTCTCGACGGACTACCTCTCGAAAAACGAAACAGGTGTGGATCTGTTCCTTGTAGAGAGCCTTGCGCGCGCAGTGCTTCATCAGCGGGGAATCGTTCCAGGTGAGGATCTGGGCGATGGGCTTGATGCTGTTCGGCATTCGCTGCGGGCATTGCGCCAAGCGAACTTGCCAGAGACACGACTCATCATTTGTTCAATGGAAGGAGAGTACAACTATCCAGATCTTGACCGCTTGCTGTTGGAAGACGAGTTTGCAGATATGGCACGGAGGGTCGTTGTGACGGCCGAACCGCAGTATCTTGCGCGCTTCACTTCAGCGAATCAAGTAGTGAGCTATCAGCGGCGTTTCATGAATGCTGCGAATGGGCAAGCGTAAGCTACGATATGATGCGGTGACGCGTGCGTAGCGAAGATTATTAAGAGATGAAAATTGTATGTTTACATTCATAGACATACTGGTATAGTCAGGTTTACACAATAGTGGCGGGGCAGAGCTGCTACCACCGCTAGGCAAAGGCGCCAGGAGGATAACATGGCAATGACGGTCGCAGAATATGCAAAGCACTTCGATATGGCTTTGCACCTGCAGAGCTCCACGGAGGAAACTATCAGGGAGCACGCGCGCATGGCGCGTGAGGCCGGTGTAGCTGCGTGCTACACAAACTCGTTTTGGACCCCAGTTGTGGCAGAGGAATTGAAGGGGAGTGACGTCCGGGTTGGAACGGCCATCTCGTTCCCCTACGGTTGCACTTCCACCGCAATGAAGTTCGCGGAAATCGAAGAAGGGCTAGATTTAGGAGCAACAGCCGTTGATATGGTTCTCAACATCGGCAAGCTTCGCGACGGCGATATCGCATTCGTCCGCAACGAGGTTGAAGGCCTTGTTGAGCGCACTGAAGGCAAGGCGATATCCAAGCTCATTTTCGAAGTGTGCTATTTGAGCGACGAAGAAATAGCCACACTGACTCACATTTGCTGTGACGCTGGGATCGACTACGTGAAGACGGCGACGGGTTCGCAAGGTTTCCCAACAGAATCTCAAGTGAAAATCATGCACGAGAACATCACGAATCCAAAGACGAAACTCAAGGTTTCGGGTGTTCCGCGCACATTCACAATGCCGGCAACACTGTGGATGATCGAGAAGATGGGTGTTTCACTCATCGGCACGCGCTCAGCTGCAAAGCTCGTGAAGCAGTACGCAAACTACCTGGCCGAATCGGAAAAGTGAGGGCACCATGGCTGACTACCTGGTTGGAATTGATGCCGGCACTACAGGCTGTAAATCGATCGTCTTCAACCTTGAAGGCGCAGTTCTAGGCCAAGATTACCGGGAATACCCTTGCGTCTACCCGGCGCCAGGATTGGTGGAGCAAACGTATGAGGACATCATTCCGCCCTTGATTGATTCGTGCCGGGCTGCAGTTGAGAAATCTGGAGTGCCTGCGCAAGAAATCCGCGCCGTCGCGTTTTCATCGCAAGCCCCACTTCTAGCCATGATCGACGAAGACGGCAAGCTCATCCGCCCGTTCGTATCCTGGCAAGATCTGCGTGGCGCGCCCTACATCCCCCAACTTCGAGAAGCGTACGGCGCAGAAAAGTTCTACTTGGAAACAGGAGACCCACTGGGCACCAATTCAGCTGCACCCAAGTGGGCGTGGCTGAAAGATAACGAGCCCGAGAACTGGGCAAAAACAAAGTGGTTCCTCTCCGAACAAGAATTCCTCCTGAAAGAATGGGGAGCCGCCGAGTACTGGACGGATCTTTCCTCGGCATCGCGCGAAGGCATGCTGAATGTCGACACCATGGAATGGTCGAAGCCTGTGCACGATCTGATTGGTATTCCGATCGAGGCGCGAGCCAAGATCTCAGTGAAGCCAGGCCAAGTAGTGGGTGCAATTGGGCCGGAACTCGCCAGCAAAACAGGCCTGGCCGAAGGCACGCTCTTGTGCATGGGGGCACACGACCAAAACTGCTCAACATTCGGTGGCGGCGCCGTCCATGGCGGTGATTGCGTGATGGTGATGGGCACGTTCGGATCGTGCTACGTGGTGATGGACGAACCCCGCCGCGACCCAGCGCGCAAGCTGGTAGTCAAACCAAACCACGGCATGGGCAACTGGACTATCGAGGCATTTTCAAATACCTCCGCCTCGTCATTCCGCTGGTATCGCGATACATTCTGCGATTTCGAGTGCGTGGCAGGGCGAGTGGCCGGTGTTGATCCGTACGACATCATCACAAGCCAAGCGGCCAAATCGCAGATCGGCGCGAATGGTGTCACCTTCTTGCCCTACCTGGGTGGCGCGTCAGGTGCACGGCAAAAGCCCGATGCCCGGGCCAACCTCAACGGCATGACGCTCGCAACCTCGAAGAGCGATGTGGCGCGTGCAGTTCTAGAAGGCGTGAGCTTTGAGATGCGCGACATTCTTGAAGCGCAATCTGCAGCTGGCATCACGGTAGAAAACATTCGCCTTGTTGGCGGAGCTGCTAAATCGCCAATGTGGTCGCAAATGCTGGCGGATATCTTCCAAAAGCCCATCGACGTGTTGCGTACCTCAGAAGCCGGATGCCTCGGTGCAGCAATGTACGCAGGTGTTGGCGCAGGCCTCTACGAATCATGCGCAGACGCAGCCGAACGCGCCGTGGCGGTTGTGAATCGCTACGAACCGAATCCAGCGAATGCCTCAGCATACGATGCCGCTTACGAACGGTTCGTGGAGGTGTACGAAGGGCTCGATACCACGATGTTCTAAACAGTGTGGGCGGCGCCTGCACATGCGGGGCAGGTGCCGCCTTCATCTCGCCTGGGTTTTGGCGAGATTCCAGGAAAGTGTGGGTGGCGCATTTGCGCCACCCACACTTATTGTTGTAGTTTCTCGCTCCCCAAGTGAGCAGTGAAACTGCCTATGACTCGTAGTTGAAGTGCAACTTCATCCGATCACCGCGGAAGAGGATCCGCGAATACTCAAACACGTTCTTTGAGCGGTCAGAGAGGGTATCTTCAAGTAGCAAGAGCGGCGCACCCGGTTTCAAATCGAGTGAGTTTGCCTCTGATTCTGTTGCGGCAACTGCCTCAAGCTGCTCAAAAGTGTGCGCCGCATGCAGCTCATAATCGCGCTCAAGAATAACGCAGAGTTGTTCGTCAACCACATTGGCGTCGTCAAGATGTGGAGCCAACGCCACTGGAACGAACGATCGGTGCAAGCTAACGGGGGCGTCGTCTACCAGACGGCGGCGCAGGATTTCAAAAACAGGTGCAGTGGCATCGAGGCCGAGTTTTGCGCGCACCTGCTTATTCGGCACAATCTTTTTGAAACGGATGAGCTCGGTGGCCGTGGCAAATCCCATTTGCTCAAGTTGTTCGCGAACGCCCTTGTATGCAGGGGAGAGCGCGGAGATCTTCTCTTCGGTGACGAACGTGCCTTTGCCTGGTACGCGATAGAGCAGACCGTCGTCAACAAGGCCATTGAGTACTCCGCGCACCGTCATACGCGATACTCCCAGGCGCTCATTGAGCGCAGCCTCCGATGGAATACGTTCTCCGGGTTTCCACTCACCGATCGCGATGGTGTGGCGAATGAAGTCCTCAATCTGAACGTAGAGCGGGATTGCAGAGTTTTTATCGATGATCGCGGACATGTGGTGCTCCTGGTAAGCCCTGCGCAGCGGGACGGGTGATTCTTTCTGCATTATAGTCATGTTTATACAATTTGTGCCTGCGGTTGGTAGAGCTATGAGCCGGGTCTACCATTTAAAAGGTAAACGCTTGCTTCAATGAGAGGGCATGAAGCGCGTTCGGCAAGAACGTGAAGGGCGTTCGGCAAGAAGGAGTAGCCATGAGCTGTACAACAATTCTGGTTGGGAAGAACGCTAGCTACGATGGTTCACCGATCATCGCGCGTAACGAGGATTCATCGAATGGCGAGTTTAATCCGAAGCGCGTGATCGTTGTTCAGCCTGAAGAGCAGCCGCGCACGTACACATCTGTGCTGTCCCATCTCAGTATCGATCTGCCGGACAATCCGTTGCGCTACACCGCGGCGCCGAATGCGATCCTTGATAAGGGTATCTGGGGTGAGGCTGGGATCAACGCGGCAAATGTTGCAATGAGCGCCACGGAAACGCTGACCACCAACGAGCGCGTTTTGGGCGCAGACCCGTTTGTGGAATTTACTCCCGCCAAAGGCACCCCGGGGGAGGAAGGCTATGTTCCGGAGCAGGTTGGTGGTATCGGGGAGGAAGATTTCCTGACGATCGTACTGCCGTATATCCGTTCTGCCCGCGAGGGAGTGCAGCGCCTCGGATCGCTGCTGGAGCAGTACGGTACGTATGAGATGAACGGGGTGGCGTTTTCCGATTCGGATGAAATTTGGTGGCTGGAAACCGTAGGCGGACACCATTGGATCGCCAAGCGTGTGCCGGACGACTGCTATGTCACTATGCCGAACCAACTGGGTATTGATTCTTTTGATGTCGACGACGCCCTTGGGGAACAGCGCAACCATATGGCCAGTTCCGATCTGCGGGAGTTCATTGCAGACAATTTCCTGGATCTTTCCTTTGACGGCATGCTCAACCCGCGCGATGCGTTCGGTTCGCACTCTGATGCTGACCATGTGTACAACACGCCGCGTGCCTGGTACATGCAGCGTACGCTCAATCCGCACAGCGGTGAATGGGATGGCCCGGCTCCCCGTTACACGCCGTTTTCTGACGATTTACCCTGGGCGCGCAAACCGGAGCGCAAGCTCACCATTGAAGACGTCAAATACGTGCTCAGCTCTCACTATCAGGGCACGCCGTACGATCCCTACGCTGAACTCGGCACACCTGCCCAAAAGCACCTCCTGCGCCCCATTGGTATCAATCGGCACAGCCAGCTCTCTATTTTGCAGGTGCGCCCCTATGTTCCGGAACAGTGGCGTTCCGTGCAGTGGATTGCTTTTGCCTCGAACCCGTTTAATACGTTGGTTCCGCTTTATACGAATGTGGAGACGACGCCGTCGTACTTCGCGAACACCACAGCGCGCGTAACCTCGGAGAACTTCTACTGGGCAAGCCGTCTGCTGGCTGCGCTGAGCGATGCGCACTTCTCCGAGACCATCCCGGACGTGGAGCGTTACCAAGAAAAGACGATCGCCGCCGGGCACGAAAACCTGCGAGTCACTGATGCTCAACTGGCCGCTGGCGTATCCCAGCAAGCTGGCATCACGGAAGAACAGGAGGCAGCGGAAATCCGTGCGGCTCTGGCAAATGCGAACGAACAACTCGCGGGGTTGATCAAGGAGGAAACCGACCAAGTCTTGGGCCGCGTGTTGTTTATCTCCTCCAATTTGATGCAGAACCACTTCTCGCGTTCTGATAACTAATCGCTGCTCGCGCTCAGCTAACTGAGGAGCGATCTTATAAGTGGTGGCGTGCTTTCCACCACCGCACGATGGACACGCCCAGCTGGATCACGGCGATAATGGCCATACCCATAAGAACGGTGGAAAACGTTGAGCTCGTGCCGATCGGTGTGTGGGTGAGCAGCGAGAGCACGCCCACCAACGCCACCATGCCAATGTTGTATGCCACGGTGCGTGCATGCCTTGTTGCCGAGCTCCCGAAGCGGTGTGCGTATGCGGTAGGCGTACCAAATTCCTCATGCGCGTGTTGCCGGAATCTGCCACGAACGTCCTCGCGTCCGCCTCAATGCGCCTGACCTTGCGATCGCTCATATCTCCGCGCGCCCGCAACGTTTCACCCAATTCGCGCAGCCGCTGTTCGTCGTTTGTTGCGAGTGGCGTGGAGGTATCCGTGGATGCGGCTGTGAAAGTGGTGAGCGCTTCTTCGAGGGCGTCGCGCGCCGCCGATTCCTTGATGTGGTGGGTATCCAGGAGCTGGAACGCCGCTCGGCCCGCCCAGTTCGTATCTGCTTGGGAGCCGCTGATCGCGCTGAATTCTTTGATCACCTGGGCAAGTGTGCGATGTGATGCCATCGTGATTCCTTCGGATAGTGAGCGAGTGAGGAAGGGGAAGTGGCTGGTTGCAAGGCTGTGCGTAGGGCGGCGCGGATCCATCTGGCGGGCCATCGGGCCTCGACTGTGTCCCTCATGTATCTAAGTACAGTCCGTATCTAGTGTGCTGTTAAGCAGTGCCGCAGTGTGACGGGCCTCGCTTGCCAACTGCCTTCCAGTGGTCCATACTCACTATTTATGAGTAGCTATGAAAATGAGAGCCGGGCGGGGCGTGCACTCGCCTCGGCCGAGGCCATAGCCGCATGCCCATCCTTCGTCTCTGCGATGAATATCGTTGGAAAACGCTGGAGCGGCCTGATCGTGGGCGCCATGGCCCACGGCTGCGAAACTTTCAGCGAAATTTCCCGGTATGCAGCAGACCTTTCGGATGCCGTGCTCGCCCGCCGCCTGCGCGAACTGGAAGCGGACGGCGTGATTTCCCGGACGGTGGTGGCCACGCATCCGCCGTCGGTCCGCTACGCACTCACTCCGGCGGGCCAGGCGCTCGCACCCATACTTGACGAATTAACCGCGTGGGGCCAGCAATACCTCACGGACGAACCTCAGCTCACCGGCGATACACAGGAGGACGAACAGTGATGGACATAGGCGTTTTGACCTTTGGTGAAGTGACAACGGATCCGCGCACTGGCCGCACTCCCAGCCCGCGCCAGCGCGTGGCAGATACGATTGAACAAATGCGGGTGGCCGATCAGGTGGGCTTGGATGTATATGGTGTGGGAGAACATCATCGCGGGGATTTCATCGCCTCGGCTACGTCTGTGCTGTTGGCAGGTGGCGCCACGGTCACAGAGCGCGTTCGCTTGGCCAGCGCCGTCACGGTATTGTCCAGCGAGGATCCGGTGCGCGTCTATGAACAGTACGCTACACTCGATCTGCTCTCCGGTGGCAGAGCAGAAATCATGGCGGGCCGCGGTTCCTACACGGAATCCTTCCCGCTTTTCGGCTATGACCTGCAGGATTACAATGAGCTGTTCGACGAGAAGCTGGATCTGCTCCTCACCATTCGCTCCCAGAATCCAGTGACGTGGCAGGGGGTGTTCCGCCCACCGCTGGAAGCAGCGGACATTGCGCCGCGCGCCCTGCAGGATCCGTTGCCAATCTGGCAAGCAGTTGGCGGCACGCCCGCTTCGGCATACCACGCGGGCGCCAGGGGTATCCCGATGATGATCGCGTTCCTGGTGGGCCCAATCGGCGCACATGCCCGTATGGTGGATTACTACCACATGGGCGCGGAACAAGCGGGCGTTTCACCTGAACATCTGCGCATCGGAGCCAGTGTGCACGGCTTTGTGGGGAAGACCAGCCAGGATGCCCGTGACACGATGTTTCCCTACTTCTCTCGCGGCATGCGCGAGAACAATCACCAGCGTGGAGTGGGATTTGACGTGCCGCGCCGGGCTTTCGACGCACAGGCCGGCCCCGCAGGAATGCCCGTGGTGGGCAGCCCGCAAGAGGTGATCGACAAAATCATGGCGTACCGCGAAATCTACGGGATTGATCGCATCATGATGCAGATGGGATTCGGAGGAGTCCCACAAAAGGACCATCTGCGTGCCATAGAGTTGCTGGGTACCGAAGTTGCGCCAGTACTTCGCAGGGAAACGGACGACGGCACCGCCGAATCGCCTTCGAGCCAAATTCCGGAGAATGCCTCGGAGCAGGGAAACCCGGAGGCTATCCGATGACGGAACTGAGCGTCGCCGTCGTCAATGGAAGCCCACAGGTTCCTTCCCGTTCTGCAACCCTGGGCGAACTGGCTCTTGCTGAACTGCGTGAGCATTTCCCAGTTGACGCCCGGGAAGTTGCCCCGTATCGGCTTGGGCCAGGATTCACCGGCGCGATTTCGCGCGAGGATGCCGACGAGGCCACGCAGGATGCCCTGCGCGCAGTGGAAAACGCCGACCTTCTGATTGTGGCGATCCCGGTGTACCGCGGGTCCTATCCGGGTATGGTCAAGCATTTCTTCGACCTGATTGACCAGTACGCGCTTGCTGCCAAACCGGTGCTCCTGATGGCAACCGGCGGTTCCGAACGGCATTCCCTGGTGATCGATCAGGAGTTGCGCCCCCTGTTCGGTTTCTTTCAAGCGTGGGTGGCGCCCACGGGAGTCTACGTGCCGGCTGCGTCATTCGATGGCGCGGACATTTTGGACGCGGCCGTATACACGCGCGTGCACGTTGCTGTGAACGATCTTCTTCCTCTGCTGCACGCATCCGGCGCGTAACGCAGGAGCCGCAGTGAACCGGCGTGCCTTCACCTCAGGAGAGGGGCTTCGCAGCAGGCCGGAGTAGTGCGGCGATCTGCTGGATGTCAGATGGAGATACCCGGCAGCATCCGCCAATAAGCTGGGCACCCGCCTGAAGAAGCTTCGGCGCCGCTGCAACGGGATTCGTTACAGAATCTGCCGCATGCCACTGGCGTGCCACACGGTCCCAGGATTCACCGCTGTTCGGATATGCGATGAGAGGAAGCGTGGTCACCGAACGTAAAGCTCGGATCGCTGCAAGTGCCGTATCTCCACTGCAGCAATTCACACCAATAGAGACGATTACCGGTGAGCCGGCAACGCGGGTGGCTACTTCGCGGATATCAGTTCCATCCGGCAAGCGATTTCCGGTTGCGGTGACGCTCAGAATTGCGGCAGCCCCGATTCTATCCAGTTCCGTGATCAAAGCATCTACTTCACGCATACTGGGGATCGTCTCCGCAAGAAGCACATCCGCGCCCGAGTCAGCAAGGATCTCAAGGCGAGGGCGATGCCACCGGGCTAGTTCAGCCGTGGTGAGCCCGTAGGCGCCGTCGTACTCCGTGCCAGCGCCCGGCCCCGCACCGTAAGGGCCATACTTCCTTGCGGCGCACTATGGAGTCACGTCACTTGGTCATGATCGCCCTCGGAGGAGTGATCGGTTCGGGCCTATTCGTTTCTTCAGGCTATACCATCGCCCAGGCCGGCCCTTTGGGTGCGGTGATCGCGTACGGCGTCGGTGCACTTGTCACCTACCTCGTGATGGTGTGCTTGGGAGAACTTGCCGTGGCCTACCCCGTTTCGGGTGGATTTCACGTGTATGCAACTCGAAACCTCGGACCAGCGTGGGGCTTCGTTAGGGCTTGGCTGTATTGGCTGTGCTGGGCGGTGGCGCTCGGAAGTGAGTTCACGGCGGCCGGGATACTGATGCAACGGTGGTTCCCGCAGGTGGCTGTGTGGATATGGTGCCTGATCTTCGCTGCCCTGCTCTATGTGCTCAATGCGATTTCTTCCCGCGTATTCGGAGAAGCGGAGTTATGGCTCTCGCTGATCAAGGTGATCGCCGTGGTCGCGCTTATTATCGTGGGAGCCACTGCGATCATCGGTATCAATCCTGCTGTCGACGGCGCCGTCGGGCTGGGAAACTTCGTTACCTCGGATGGACTCTTTCCCACAGGAATCGGGGGAGTGCTCATCACAATCCTCGCAGGGTTTTATGCATTTAGCGGCACGGAGCTGATTGGAGTGACTGCAGGAGAAGTGAAGGATCCGCACACGGCGATTCCACGGGCTGTGCACACGGCGGTTTTCCGCCTCACAGTATTCTTCATCGGTTCCATCTTTGTGATCGCCGCGATCGTGCCATACTCTGATGCCAGCGTGAATGAAAGTCCCTTTGTGACAGTTTTTGACATGGTTGGGCTTCCCGCCGCAGCGGATGTCATGAACTTCGTGATCATCACTGCGCTGCATTCGGCTGGAAACTCGGGGCTGTTCTCCTGCGCACGGATGCTTTATTCGCTTGCGGAAGAAGGCCAGGCGCCGGCGGTCCTGGCTCGGACCACCTCGCGGGGCATTCCGTTGGTTTCGTTGACCATATCGCTCGGCTTTGGCCTCGCCTCACTCCTGTCCAGCGTGATCGCTCCCGATAGCCTCTTCCTCGCCTTAGTTTCGATTTCCGGTTTTGCGGTGGTTACCGTGTGGATTTCGATCGTCGCTTCGCACATCGCGTTCCGGATCCGCTTGCGAAAAGCAGGGGGCGATGCCGCAGACGTTGCTTACCATGCTCCGCTTTACCCGATCGTTCCTGTGGCCGCGCTTGTGCTTTTGGTGGCTTCTCTGATTGGGGTGGCTTTCGATCCTGCACAGAATGCAGCGTTGCGGTTTGGTATTCCCTTTACCGTGTTGTGCCTGATGTATTACCGGTGGAAACACGGGGCTGGAGTCTTTCGTTCGCAGGCGGCTCCAGTAGGCCGCGGCCTTTGAGTGCGTCGCATACTTCCAGGTAGGCGCGCTCGTCGAACGCCACGATACGCGCCTCGCGCACTCTGGTGGGCGTTTCTCGGATCGTATCGATAGCCGCAGCGATATCGTCCATGCGGGGCCAGCCGTACACGCCCGCGCTGATCAACGGGAAGGCAATGGTGGTGGCGCCGATTTCGTCGGCCACTTCGAGGCTGCGCCGGTAGCACGATGTGAGGAGCGCCCGGTCACGTTGCCCAGCGTTCCAGTTAGGCCCCACCGTATGTATAACCCAGCGCGCTGGCATGTCACCGGCTGTGGTCCACCCTGCATCGCCCGTGGCAAGGCCGTGTGGAAAGCGCGCAATGCAGTCCTGCAACACCGCAGGCCCACCGGCGCGGTGGATTGCGCCGTCGACGCCGCCGCCGCCACGCATCCGATTATTTGCGGCGTTGACCACGGCATCCACGTGCTGGCGCGTGATGTCACCCTTCACTGGAACGATTCGAATCATGGTTTCATCTTAGGTGCGGTGGCCTTACAGCCGCACGTACGCCCAGCCTGCCATTTGCCGCCGGGTGAGATGGCCAACTGCGGACGATATCGGCTCTGCTGGTGCCACCACATCGCTGGGCGCCAAACCGGCAGATGCAAGGCTGTTTGAACACGCGAGTACGCGAACACCGTTGAGAGCTGCGGGAAGGATGCTGGGTGATTCGGTGAGGAAACGCACGGCTGCTCCCTGAACGACGATCTCAATCGAGGGAGCAGGGGAGAGATCCTTGCGCGCGTTGTGAGCCACGCGCAGTGCGCTGCTTATTCCCTCTTTTTCTGCACCGTATACGTGAAGTAGCAGACCAGCCATACAGATCAGCCGTCCTTTCTGCGAACAAGCGTGGTGTTGAGCGCGATCGGGCAGCAGCGGTTGTGCGCCAGGCAGCGCAGAGCGGCCGGTTTTTCCGCTGACACCCTGCTCTGAGTGTATATCCGCAGCAGGGCACGCAGATAGAATGGGTCACGTTAGTGGCTTACTTCCGCGGGAGGAAATGTGGAAAGCGCTGCATCTGGAGCCATGGATCGGTTGACTCGTGGGCTTTCGATCGACGATGGCGAACTGGCCGGGCGCCACGGCGCGATACCGATCCGCACCTACCAGGCCAAGAATGTGGAACCTATCGCCACGCTTGTGTGGGCCCATGGAGGCGCTTTTGCCTTTGGTGGCTTAGATCAACTGGAATCCCATGCCGTCGGTGCTGCGATTGCCCAGGCGAATATCCGTGTCATTGCAGTGGATTACCATCTAGTCCCTGCGATGAAATGGTATGGCCCTCAGCAGAAATTCCCGCTGAGTGGCACGCGATTTCCAATTCCGGTTGACGACGTAGTGGATGCGTTTCGCGCTGTTTTAGGTGAAGCGCGCCCAGTTCTACTGGGAGGCGCCAGCGCGGGGGCGTGCCTGTGTGCTAGCGCGTTGCGGGTTCTGAAGAAGGACGGCGCGCAGCTGCCCGCAGCTGCGATCTTCGCGTATGGCGTGTTCCATCCGTATCTCGTGAAGCCTGATCCTGAGTTGCGCCAGCGCCTTCGCTCCCTGCGTGGGGTCTTCGCTTTTAAACAGGATCAGGTGGATCGTTTCAGCCGCAACTATGCGGGTAGCGAGGCTGCGATGCACGATCCGATGGCTTTCCCGGGGCTGGCAGAACCGGAGCAGATGCCACCCACTCTGTTCTTGGATGCGGATGTGGATTCGTTGCGTGCGTCCAGCACGCAGTATGCGCTAAGCCTGAGCCAGGGAGGCACTGATGTCACTCATACGGTGGTGAGCAACAGTGTTCACGGCTTTCTGGATAGGCCCGGCCATCCAGAATTTACGGCTGGGATCGCCGCCATGGCTGCGTGGATCAAACAGGTTGCGCATTCGGTTCGCGAATGAGGGAGCTGCGTGGAAAACTGAGGGAACTGCCCGTCAGTCCGTAGTTAACGGAAGTTCTAGAAGCCGGGGAAGTACTGAAAGCTGGTGTGGCGCAGTGCCCGGGTTGTGAGCACCGCGCCACCCCTATCCCGCCACTTCTGCTATTCCTTTGGGTTATCGTCTAGGTCGGTCTGCTTTTCGGCAACAGTGGCCGCCACGATGGTTGCGCCTGCCGCATCAGCACTGCCTGATGCTACGGCTTCCGACGCGGTTTCGACGATGGCCTGTGCTTCCGCCTCGGCGCCGCTTTTGCGTGCGGCTTGCCGCTTTGCCTTGCGTTCCTCCAGCTCCTTGACAATAGCCGGATAACGCTTGTCCAGATCGTAGAAGTGCAACAGTACGTAGAGCAGTACCAGCAGTATTCCCGGGATCCAGATCGTGATGGCGAGTATAGAGATGATCGCACTGTGTGGTTGTACTGAGGCGGTGCCGTTGTACATTCCCCACGCTAGCACCCAACCGATGAGTGCGGAGCCCAGTCCGGTCCCGATCTTGCCACCAAATCCGGAGGCAGCATTTGCCATGCCTACAAGCCGGCGCCCGTATTTCCATTCACCGTAGGAGATTGTGTTGGTCACCAGTACACCGCCCACAGCCATAATGGGAATCGTTGCAAGCGTCACGATAGGACCGAAGATGAATAGCGCCCACAGGTCGTATGGGAAAATGACGCGGACGATAGTGTCGGCTATTCCAACAAGCAACGCCATTTTCACCGTTTTTGTTGGTCCAAAGCGCTTCACTAGCGGCGTGACCGCTGCAAAACCAACCACCACAGGGATCAGGCCGATAGCTCCCAGAACCGCCATCAAATTCTCGTCGCCGATCACCCATTTGACGTAATAGATTCCTGATGCCGATGTGATGCCATACAGCACGTTCACTACCGCCATCACGGCCAGCATGATCACCCAATATTTGTTGTGGAAGAGCAGGTTAATGCTGGTCCAGAACGGAACGTCCTTGTCAGGGTCTTCTTCACCTGGGTCCTCAGTGCGTTCCACATTGGCGAAGAATGACCAGATCAGGCCCATCCCTGCCAGGAAGCCAATGACGATGGCGAAGATAACCCATGCGCGTTGGTCTCCACCGAGCGCGTTGGTGATCGGAATATATCCGATAGAGATAACCATGCCAACCACGTATCCGAAGATCGCGCGTACTACGCCCATCTTTGAGCGCTCTTCGGTACTCTTCGTTGTGAAATACAGCATGGATCCGAATGGGATGGCAACCGCGGTATAGATGAACGCCGTGGCCATCGTGTTTGTCACCAGTGCGTAGGCGAATTTTGCTCCCTAACTGGCGTGGGGCGGTACAAGGAAAAGTGCCACGATCGAAATGAATGTGGGCAGCGCCATCCATAGCAGCCAGGGGCGCGCCTTACCCCAGCGAGTGTGCGTGTGGTCCACAAGCCACCCGAGTACCAGATCCGTCACGGCATCGAAGAGCTTTGCAATGAACAGTATGGATCCAGCGGTGGCAGCAGCGATGCCAACTTTGTCCGTGTAGAAGTAGACAATGATGCCTACCATTCCGGAGATGGCGTTGAGGGAAAACTGTGCGGCGCCATCGCCGAGATAGTTGGGCAGGCGCATGACCTCTTGAATGCCCTGGCTGTCCGTTCCGAGTGGTTTCTTTGACATGTGCTTTCCTCCAAGGTCGAGCTGGGATGGTGATTTGAGGGGATGCGGCAAGGCCCCGATGCTTTGCCGCCGCGATTTTTAGCAGCGTCACTGCTGGTGGCTGAGCGTTACTAGCTCATCGAGGTATTCGGTGGGAAGATCTACGCCGGGGAAATGGGCGAATTGACTCATTGACATGGACTCCACCATGGCGAGCGCATTGGCGTTATCGTGAGCTGCAGCTGTTTGTTCGGCTGTTGCGTTCGCCATAAGGGCTTGTTGAAGCACTGGTCCAACAATGGGGTGTGTGAACCATTCTTTGACGGAGGAATCCACAGTCAGGGGCCGTATCGGATCTTTATCTCCTGCTACGTCCACTGTGATGGTGTGTACGATATCGGTTGCCGATCGGCCCCATTCGACGCCGTAGTCACCGCCGTGGAGCCACCAGGTGTGCCGTGATGGCGACCAGTAGCTGAAGGCGCGCCGTGGAAGCACGATGGAGATTCGCTGGTGTTCTCCGGGTTCCAGGAAGACTTTCTTGAACCCTGCCAGTTCGCGCAGTGGCCGATGGACGTCGCACGCTGGGGGACGCACATACATTTGGACGACGTCGGCGCCACTGCGGTTTCCGGTGTTGGTTACGGTCACTGATGCGGTGAAGCCATCTGCACAAGGATCTACGGTGAAATCGCTCCAGGCGAAGGTGGTAAAGCTGAGCCCGTAGCCAAAGGGATAGCGCACGCTTCGGTCTGCGGACGTAAAGTAGCGGTAGCCAACAAAGACGCCTTCACCGTAGCGAACCTGGTGGTTGTCACCAGGGAAGTTCAGGAAGCTGGGCGTGTGTTGCAGTGCGTAGGGGATCGTTTCCGCCAGGTGCCCGGAAGGATTGATCCGGCCCGTCAGAACGTCCGCGATTGCGGTGCCGCACGCTTGCCCCGATGCGCCCGCGAACAGAATCGCAGTGGCTGCATCATGCCACGGCTCCAGAGTAACGATGCCGCCGGAGAAGAGCACAACCACAGTTGGGATCTCCTGTGCAACCGCCTCAATAACGGCCACGTGATCGGGATTGATATTCAGATCGCTCCTATCGAATCCTTCGGATTGTTCGTCTTCATCCACACCTGCGAACACGATCGCTACATCCGCACTTCTCGCGGCCTCGCGCGCCTCCTGGAGCAAAGTATTCCGTTCTTCGGCCGATCCGTGGGCGGAATATCCCGGGGCAAAATGCACATCGGTGAATGACTCGCGCAGCGCATCTAGCGGTTTGTCCACGCGAGTGGGATTCGTATGCGAACTTCCGCCGCCTTGGAATTGCGGATCCACGGCGAACTCTCCGATGACGGCCAGGCGCGCATCCGGCTTGAGTGGCAAGATTTGGCCCTGATTTCGCAGCAGAACTATGGATTCGGCGGCTGCTTTCCGCGCCAAGGAGTGGTGGCGTTGAAAGTCATTCGCGTAATGGTGGGTGCGGGCGGTCACGCGCTTGCCGAGTGCGGTGAGGCGTTCCACCGCCGTTTCGAGCTCCGATCGGCTCACATCGCCCTTTTGTAGCGCTTGGACGATCCGCGCCGTGTTTTCGGTTGCAGGCCCAGGCATTTCCAAGTCCAGTCCGGCTTTGAGCGCGGCCACCCTGTCCTTGACCGCGCCCCAATCGGAGACGACGGCGCCGTCGAAACCCCATTCGCCACGCAAAACGTCGGTGAGCAGCCAGCGGTTTTCGCACGCATGTGTACCGTTGATCGCGTTGTAGGACGCCATCACTGTAGCGGGCTGGGCCTGGCGGATCACACGTTCGAAGGCGGGAAGGTAGATCTCGCGGAGCGTGCGTTCGTCCACTTCCACACTCACCTGCATACGGTCAGTTTCTTGATTATTCGCGGCGAAGTGCTTGACGGACGCGCCAACTCCGGTGCTCTGCAACCCCTGCGTCCAGGCGGTAGCAAGAACGCCCGTGAGCAGGGGATCTTCGGAGAAGTATTCGAAATTTCGCCCGCACAACGGAGAACGCTTGATGTTGATCGCCGGCCCCAAGAGCACGTCAACCCCCAGCGAATCCGCTTCCTCTCCCAACGCGCGGCCCACCTGATACAGCAATTCGGGATCAAAGCTGCACGCGGTGACCGATGCCGCGGGGAAGCACGTCGCAGGCAGGGAATCCGTAATGCCAAGATGATCCGCATTTCCTTCTTGGCGCCTCACTCCGTGGGGGCCATCCGAGAAAGTGATGATGCCGCCTGTTTCAGGGATGCCAGATGTCCAAAATCCCGTGCCGCTCAGCAGGGCAGCTTCTTCGACTTCGGGGCCGGCAGGCTGGTGATCGTGCAGTGTTTCGGCATAGCCCGGATCAGCGAGCGCTTCTTCGAGGTCATGGCGCAATTCTGGCTTGGCACCCGGAATGTACTGCAACACCGTGTTGAGCGTGAATGCTGCGGCCTGTGGGTCCGATCCGTCGATGGGTATACCTGGCAGATGATAAGCGATTACCTTGGTCACGGCGGTCCAGATTTCCGGATCGTTAGCAAGCACGGACAGCGGCGTGTCCATCGTGCGTTCGGGCTGCTGCGTGAGTTTTTCAGGCAATGCGAAAGAATAGTGGTGCGTTCCCTCGGGCACCACAGTCTCCGGAGCCTCCGGATCGAAGGGGTTAACCAGGGTGGCGTGAACCCCATGCGGAACGGTCACGGTGACCTCCAGGCGGCTGGCCTCCAGCGCCCACGAACACGCCACTTCGCCATGGCTAGTGATGTGGCGTGCGGATGCCATTGTGAGTTTCCCGCCGGGATGGGGTGCGAAGCGAACTGCTCCCCATCCCGGGGTGAGCCGTTCCAGGCCCGCAACACCGGTATAAAGCCATGAGGTTATTGCTCCCAAGGCGTAATGATTCAGCGACGTCATTCCGTCCTCGTTGAGCTTGCCTTCCGGATCGATCGCATCCCACCGTTCCCAGATGGTTGTTGCGCCCTTGGTGATGGGGAAGAGGAATGAAGGGCAATGGGTCTGCAGCAGCAACTGGTAGGCGGCATGCCATTGGCCCGCCTGGGCCAAAGCGGGGCACACGTACGGTGTGCCGGCGAATCCAGTAGAAATGGTATATCCGCTGTGTGCTACCAGATCAGCGAGGCGTTCGCCTGCATGCGGTACTTGATCGGCCTGCAGAATCCCAAAACAGATTGCCAGCGCGTAGGCGGTTGCCGATTCGTCCGCCATGCGGCCAGATCCAGTGACGTATTCGCGCAGGAATACGGAGCGGACCCGCTGGGCCAACCGCGCAAAATGCGCCGCGTCGTCGGCCTCCCCAACAATCCGTGCCGTCTCAGCCATTTGCCAAGCCACACGGTAAAAATACCCGGTTGCCACCAGATGGCGATCGGTCTTGCCGCCGGAGGGATTGTCTGCCGGCGCATCCGGATCCAACCAGTCCCCGTATTGAAAACCAGTGCTCCACAGGCCGTCCTGATCCAACAACTCCTCAACCTGCCGGGTGAAAGCGGCCATCGAGCTATACGATTCGTGAAGAATCGCAACATCGCCGTATTCCTGATAGAGCGTCCATGGCAATGAGACAGCCACATCGCTCCACAACGCGGTGGGAGATGAGGGAAATTCCATCACGTTGGGGACAATCCAGGGCACGGAGCCTGCGGCGGCCTGTTCCAATCGCAGATCAGTGAGCCAATTCCGTAGGAATTCTTGAGAATCGTGCAATAGAACCGCCGTGGGCGCGAAGGCGTTGATGTCTCCAGCCCAGCCCAAGCGTTCATCGCGTTGTGGGCAATCGGAAGGCACGCCAACGAAGTTATCGCGCATAGACCACACAGTGTTTTCATGGAGCTGATTCAGTAGATCATGTGAGGAGGTGAACCAGCCGGTTCTGCGCAGCGGAGTGTGCACCACCACCGCACGGATGGTGTCCTGTGACAGCGTGCCGGGATATCCGGCTCTTCGCAGTTGAGGGGGTAGGTGGTTGAGCGCGTCGTTGCGGGGGTGAGGGTCGAGGTCTCCCGATGATGGAAGTTCTCACACTGACCATCTGCCGGAAGACCTCGACGTGCTCCACGCTACCTTTGCGACCCCTGATCTGACCGTGTTCTGCCGACTGGACGAGCTCGGTCTCGTCGCGGTGGGGCAGTGTCTTGAGTCGGACCGGGCGGTGATCGAGTGCCGGGTTGCGGAGCCGGATCCGTGGTGTCGGGGTTGTGGCAGCCAGGGGCTTTCTCTCGGGACTGATACGCGGTTGCTCGCGCACGAGCCGTTCGGACACCGCCCGACGACGCTGCTGGTCCGGATCCGCCGATACAAGTGTTCCGGCTGCGGGCGTTCCTGGCGGGAAGACCTCACCGCGGCGGCGCCCGCGCGAGCGAAGCTGTCTCGTCGCGGGATGCGGTGGGCGCTGGAGGGCATCGTGGTCGACCATCTCACGGTCTCGCGTGTAGCCGCGGGCTTGGGGGTGTCCTGGCACACGGCGAACACCGCGGTCCTCGCCGAGGGCAAGCGGGCACTGATCGATGACCCAGCCCGGTTCGACGGCGTCGCGGTGATCGGCGTCGACGAGCACGTCTGGCGCCACACCCGCCGCGGCGACAAGTACGTGACCGTGATCATCGACCTCACCCCGGTGCGGGACAAGACCGGACCGTCACGGTTGCTGGACATGGTCGAGGGGCGTTCCAAGAGCGTGTTCAAGACCTGGCTCGCCGCCCGTCCCCAGGCCTGGCGCGATGGTGTCGAGGTTGTCGCGATGGACGGGTTCACCGGGTTCAAGACCGCTGCCGTCGAGGAACTCCCCGACGCGGTCGCGGTGATGGACCCGTTCCACGTCGTGAGATTGGCTGGCGACGCGCTCGACGAGTGCCGCCGCCGCGTCCAGCGTGACGCATTCGGGCGCCGCGGAAGGAAGGAGGATCCGCTCTACAAGGCCCGCCGCACCCTCCACACCGGAGCCGGGCTGCTCACCGAGAAGCAGCAGACCCGCCTCGAGGAGCTGTTCGCCGACGAGCAGCATGTCGAGGTCGAGGCGACCTGGGGCATCTATCAGCGGATGGTCACCGCCTACCGGGAACCTGACCGGGGACTCGGGAAGTTCGTCATGCAGCAACTCATCGACTCCCTCACAAGCGGCATCCCGGCCGGACTTGTCGAACTGCGCAAGCTCGGCCGGACACTGAAGCAACGCGCCATCGACGTGCTCGCGTTCTTCGACCGGCCCGGCACCAGCAACGGTCCCACGGAGGCGATCAACGGGCGCCTCGAACACCTCCGCGGCTCCGCCCTGGGCTTCCGGAACCTGACGAACTACATCTCACGGAGTCTGCTCGAAGCAGGCGGCTTCAGACCCCACCTACACCCTTGATTACGAAGAGCCCGATATCCGGGAGATCGCGTTCGACCGATGGGGTGCCGTGCAAATGTCACAGAACCTGGAGGATGCCGGATTCACGGTCGTGCCGTTCGGGCAGGGCTTCAAAGACATGTCCCCACCAAGCAAGGAGCTGATGAAGCTGGCGTTGGAGGGCAGGTTGGCGCATGGCGGGCATCCGGTGCTCGCCTGGATGGTCGACAACATCCATGTGCGCACCGACCCGGCCGGCAACATCAAACCCGACAAGCAGAAGTCCACGGAGAAGATCGACGGCGTGGTCGCCACGATCATGGCACTCGACCGCTCCATCCGACGCGCAGGCGACCACACCAGCGGCAGCGTCTACGACGAGCGCGGGCTACTCGTGCTCTGATCTGTTTAGCGGTTCGTGAGTAGTTGGGCAATTTCGTTTGCTTTAGGGACTCGTCCGGAGACGACGACCTCGCCGTTGATGACCAGTCCTGGTGTTGACATGATGCCGTAGGCCATGATGTCTGCATAGTCGGTGACGTGCTCGATATCGGCATCGAGGTTCAGATCAGCGATTGCTTTACGGGTTTGCTTCTCGAGGTTGACGCAGTTCCTGCATCCGGGGCCGAGGATTTTGATGTTCATTGTTTCACCTTTCGTTGTCTATGAATGAATGCGTTTGAGTAAATCGTCGACACGCTGTTGGATGTCATCGCGAATCCGACGCACCACGTCAAGAGGTTGACCAGAAGGGTCGTCAACTGGCCAGTCCTCATAGTGTTTTCCGGGGAAGATGGCGCAAGTTTCACCACATCCCATGGTGATCACCCAGTCAGATGCTTGCACGTCGTGAGGTTCTAGACGTTTCGGTTTCCCGTCGGGTTCTAAACCCATTTCGCTTAGAACCGTGAGTACTTCCGTATGGAGTTTGTCAGCGGGCTCTGTTCCGGCGGACAATACCGTGATGTTTGGGTCGGCCTTGGCGCGGGTGATCGCGGCTGCTAGTTGTGAGCGTCCCGCGTTTTTCCGGCAGGCGAACATTATTGTTACGGGTTTCATGAGACTTCCTTTAGGCATAGATGATGTTGAAGAGGTAGCCGACGATGATGATGCCGACAGTGACACTTCCGAAAAAGAGTGCCAGCAGCTGGGGCTTCATGACGCGACGTAGCATGATTGCCTCGGGGATAGACAGTGCGATTGCTCCCATCATGAGTGACATGACGGTACCGATCGGCATGCCTTTCGCCCAGAGTGCCTCTCCGATGGGAACAACTCCACCGCCGTTGGCGTAGAGCGGGACTCCCAATATGGTTGCCAATGGCACGCCGAGTGGATTATCTGGTCCCACATATGTGGCGAAGAAGTCGGCGGGAATCCAGCCGTGGATCGCGGCACCGATTCCTACGCCAACGATGACCCAGATCCACACTTTGCTGAATATGTCTTTGGCTTCTCCCATAGCCGCGTTGACACGTTCTTGCAGTGTTGGGACGTGGCCGCCAGCTCGGAGCTTGGCGACTTTGGTGTCGAATACTGACTGTTCGACCCATTTATCAAGCTTGAAACGGCTCAATACCCAGCCAATGGCGATCGCGATGAGGGAGCCTGCGATGAGATAGGCAACAGCGATGTCCCATCCGAATTGATCTCCGATAAGAATCGCAGCGGTTTCGCTCACCAGTGGTGATGCGATCAGGAAGGTCAGTGTGATGGATAGCGGAATCCCGGCTGCTACGAACCCGATGAACAGTGGAATTGAAGAGCAGGAGCAAAATGGGGTGATGACTCCTAAGGCGACAGCCATCACCAAGCCAAAGAATAGGCCCTTGCCTTCGAGGAAGTCGCGCGCCTTGTCCATATTGAAACTGGCGCGCAGCATTCCGATGACAAACATCAATCCGGTCAGCAGCAGCAGGATCTTGACCGTGTCATAGAAGAAGAAGTGCAATGATCCCGCTAGGCGCTCCTCGAGGTTCATTCCCAGGAGTGAACCGAAGAACCAGTTCCACCACGGCTCATTAGCAAAGTACAGGCCAACCCACACAAGTGCGGCAACGAGAAGCTTGCCCCACAGTAGCGCATTCGGCTGACGTCTACCCAGCGGGGTGAGAGTCGCTGCGTCTTCGCGAGGCTGCTCGGAGTCTGTCGACGCCGCATCTCGATTGGATGGTTGTGAACAGCACGAGATTGCGATGTTTTTCTGCTGAGAGTTGCTCTCGCCTGCGTTGCAACATTGCTCGCTCATTTATCTTCTCTCCCTTGAGTCTGAGGGTTTGGCAGTGCCTGGTGCAGCCGCTCAATCGCGTCAGGCGTGAGCGAGTAGTCCACCCACCGGCCCCGTCGTTCACCGATGACCAACCCGCAATCACGCAGAACCTTCAAGTGGTAGCTCAACAGGTTGTCAGGGATCGGTGGCTGGGTTTGAAGATCGCAGACACACGAACTGCCCTTGTCAGCAAGTTGTTGCAGCAGGGCTAGCCGGATCGGATCAGCTGCTGCGCTGAGCAGTGCAGCAGCCTCCCCAAGTTGTTCTGCGTCGTTCACAATCTCACGCTCACTTCAGTGAATATTGAACCAATACGGTTTGAAGCGTACGCCTAGCGGGGAGCAAGTGCAAAGCAACGAACCATCCTCATCGTCGTTCACTCGCAGGAGGTGTCCCTATGGGTTTTCTTGACTGGCTACGCGGCAGCAACACCAGGCCTGTGGAGGATCATGCGATCAGCTCGGGCTATAGCTTCTTCTTCGGCGGCACCACGTCGGGCCGTCCGGTGACGGAGCGCAGCGCGATGCAGATGACGGCCGTCTACTCGTGCGTGCGCATCCTCCACACCGGAGCCGGGCTGCTCACCGAGAAGCAGCAGACCCGCCTCGAGGAGCTGTTCGCCGACGAGCAGCATGTCGAGGTCGAGGCGACCTGGGGCATCTATCAGCGGATGGTCACCGCCTACCGGGAACCTGACCGGGGACTCGGGAAGTTCGTCATGCAGCAACTCATCGACTCCCTCACAAGCGGCATCCCGGCCGGACTTGTCGAACTGCGCAAGCTCGGCCGGACACTGAAGCAACGCGCCATCGACGTGCTCGCGTTCTTCGACCGGCCCGGCACCAGCAACGGTCCCACGGAGGCGATCAACGGGCGCCTCGAACACCTCCGCGGCTCCGCCCTGGGCTTCCGGAACCTGACGAACTACATCTCACGGAGTCTGCTCGAAGCCGGCGGCTTCAGACCCCACCTACACCCTTGATTACGAAGAGCCCGATATCCAGTGACTTCCACATAGCGAAAGCCGTGGAATGTGAAGCGCGGCTCATATTCTTCGTGTTCCTGGCCTCCCGGGATCCACGTGTCGGTGGCTTTCGCGGAACGCAGGTTACTGGTGTTCACAGTGCCGTCCGCGTTCAGCAATTCTGCATGCCGCAACTGAATACGGGTCCCAGCCGGTGCATTGTGAACGCCAATGCGAACCCAGCCGGAGATGTTCTGGCCAAAATCTACGATTGCTGCCCCCGAGCGCTGCGTGATTGCCACGGGAGCTAGCTCCTCAATGCGGCGGATCGGAGCGCAGGAACGAAGCTGCACGGCTGCCATATCCCACGGCACAACGGTTGCGTAAACCCAGGAGGAATCATCGAATTCAGGCAGATCCCAACCGGGGCATCGGGCGGTCGCATCGTAGGTTTCGCCGTCGTATATTCCGTTCTCCCTGAGGGCACCCGTACCTACATGAAACGATTCATCGCTAGATATAACGGTTTCGTGATCGCCATAATCCAGCCGAAGTTCCAGAAATGCCGCAGGTTTATCAGACCATAAGTGGCTCTTGCCTTCCCAGCCGATCCTGCCCACGGCCCAGCCTTGCCCCACGATGGCACCGATGGCATTGCTGCCAACAGCTAGCTGCGCGGTGACATCGAACTGACTGACCAGCGTCCGATATTTGTACGATGTCCAGCCGGGGAGCAACACTTCGTCCCCGATGCGGTTGCCGTTGATATGCGGATCAATCAGCCCCAGCGCGCTGGCATACAGTGTGGCGCGTTTCAGGCCAGGCTCTACCGAAAAAGTGCGCCTCACATATAGCGCGGGATCGGTGGCAGCTCCGCAAGCGAAAGGTGCAGTAATGAAGTTCGCGTGCCACGAATGTGGCGCAAGGTCTTCCGTCAAAGACATGTCAGACTCCGTTGTCATCTGAGGCGCTCGCCATCCGTTGGCGATGCACGTAATTTGCGCGCGCAAGTAGAGTATAACGCGCAACTACTGGCGCGCGCTAGTAGTTGTAAGCAGTGGCTAGTAGTGATGAGCAGTGGGATGGAAAATGAAATTGGGCAGCGTGTGGGGTATTATCGTTGCTCACCACCTTTCGGCAGGGCGCAGGCGTAGGTGTGGGTGCCGCTGGCGGCCTGGTACGCGGTGCCATCCGGCAATACCACGTCGGCTTGGGTGGAAACAGGTACCTCGATGTCAAGGTGAAAAGTGTTGTCCGCCGTGATGCGCCATGCGGCCGAAACACGCCCATATCGCGTTCGCGTTGCGGCACGCGCCTCGGTGACGCCACCGCCTGGCATGGGCGCTACTCGGAATCGCTTGTACCCGCCTTCAACGGGCTCAATCCCCACCATGCGCCGATAGAGCCACATTCCTACAGCGCCGGCAGCATAGTGATTGAATGAGACCATTCCGCCTTTGCCATTGTCTTTCCCGGTGGCCAGATCTACCGTATTCACCGTTCCGTCGGGGCGTAGCGCATCCCAACGTTCCCACGTCGTCGTACCACCGTTTTCTGTCATGTACAGCCACGAAGGCGCAGATTGTTGCAGCAGCAAGCGATACGCATCCTCCAGGTGGCCGTTATCTGATAAGGACAACAGGATGTACGGCGTGGCGGGGAAACCGGTAGCGAGGTGCCCATCGGCTTCGTCAATCAACGACACAAGATTGCGCGCCATCGCCGCCGTTTCCTCGCCCTCCGTCATGTGGAAGGCGAGCGGAAGCACGTAGGCGCTTTGGAAAGGCTTTGCGAGCGTGCCGGAACCGTCCGTGAAGACATTGCGATAGGCGCTGCGGGCGCGGTCACGCAACGCGCGGTAATGAGCGCCCTCTGGCAGATAGCCAAGCAGGTCGGCTATCTGGGCAACCACGTCGCACGAACGGGAGAAGTAGGCGGTAGCAATCCACGGCCCGCGGTTCAACCAGCCGCGGGTGGTGGTGTCCGGCGCAGTCCAGTCGCCAAAGTGGAACGGATACTTCCAGATCATGCGCCGGTCTTTCCGGATTGAAAACAGATGTGACCACCACTGTGCCGCGTGCAGGAATTGCTTCATCGTGGGGTAGTGGCGTGCCAACACGCCCAGATCTCCGGTTGCTTCGTATTCGGCCCACGGGCCAAGGATACATACGTCGCCCCAGCACGATGTGGCCATCGGAGGGAATCCGTTCGCCTTCTCTTTCGTCGCGCTGTGGACAATCTGTTGGAATGTCCACGAAATTCGAACGCCCACTCCACACGATTGCGTTGTGCAAGCGGTTAATGCGTGGATCAGAACACGCAAAACTTCCGATATGCGGGACGTCTGATGAGAGGACGCGTGCGCTCAATTCAAGATCGTTTGGCTCGATGCCGCGCACGCCCACGTATCGAAATCCCATATAGGTGAAGCGGGGTGAATAATCGCTTTCTCCGTCCGGTCCGATGTACGTGGCGGTAGCTTTGGCAGTTCTGAGGCTCTCTACGAAGAGCTCACCATCCACCAATATTTCTGCATGGCGGAATGTGACCACTTGGCCACGATGGGTGCGCATGCGGGCGTGGATAACGCCCGCAAAGTTCTGGCCGAAATCGTAGATCGTTTCGCCGGAAGGTGCCGTTGTAACGGCGATTGGTGTGAGTTCTGTGACCACGCGGACGGGTGCTCCATATTCCGCGAGCAGGCGAGGATTCTTGCGCGGTTGTGTAGCGGTGCAGCTGCGCCATCTGGCATCGTCACGTGTTACGGTGGCGTCATACGTTTCGCCGTCGTACCACTCTGCCATCCGGACAGGGCCATCAGTGGTCACTTCCCACAGCGGCGACGAGGGTTCTACGTGTACGGAACCGTCTTCGTATTCGATGTGAATCTCGCACAGGAATGCCTGCCGATCGGCGTAGATCTTGTTTTTGCGTGTATAGGTGTAGGAACCAACTGCCCAGCCGCCGGCCACTGTGGCGACGATCAGATTGTCCTGGCGCAGCGCGTTCGTTACATCGAAGGTCTGGTATTGGATCTGATGTTCGTACGATGTGAAGCCCGGGGCAAAGTATCTGTCCCCGAGCCGCTGGCCATTGAGCTCAAATTCGTAGATTCCCAACGCGGTGGCCTCGATCCACGCGCGGCGCACTGCGGTGCCCGCGGCGAAACGATGCCGAAAGACGAACGGAATGGGGGAAAGCTTGCGGGGCGTGACGTAGTCGCCATCTGTGATCCAGTCCGCGGCCCACGGCTGGTTCAGCCGTCCCGTCCGAAAGGCCGTGGAGGCGGTGGCGACGTCGCCAGTTGTGGACGTGGCCGTGATGTGGACAGGATAGGTGGTCCAGGGCTCCATCGGACCGTTGTAGACGATGCCGGTTTGGCCCGAGACAGTTTTCTCCCATGTCCCGACGCGCACGACGGCGTGGCCGAGCGCAGTGCCAGGGGTATCGGATTCGAGCGCAAAACTGAGGGTTGGAGCTTCATCTGTGATGAGCCCCTGGTTGAGCCCGTTGATTGAGATTGACGAAATCTTCATTGGTGCATCGCCTCATTGGGACGGAATGAAGGGCGCGGATCCGGTGACGGTTTGAGGTAGGCGAGCGCACGGCGCACATGGCCCGCGGAGACCTCCGCGAGCGCGTGGGCAATGTTTAACGGGAAACGGCCCGAGGAGGCCATAGCCATACTTCGCAGCGAAACGGTGGGCATCATCGCGGCTGTGAAGTAGGAGTTTTTCACCAGGGCGTCGCGCTCGGGGCTGGGTGGAAGCGCACGTGCTTTGCGGTATTTGCGTTGGGCTGCGCCGACGATGGCGTGATAGAGCACAGCGCCCATGGCGGTGTGCCTGCCGTCTGCCAGGCGCGTATCGAAAGTGAAGCCCTTTTGCTGCGCGGCGGGAGGCGCAACATCAGCGAGTAGGCAGAATTCGTCTGGTTCGATTCGCGGTGGCATGGCATATGCGTGGTCCACTGCCGCTGGGTACGGCGAACGGCTCACGGAACCGTCAGAAACGTGCATCGTATCGGAAAGCCGTATATCGGCGCTCGATGCGCCCACCATCACCTGGTAGGTGCCGTTTTCGATGCGCCACCCGTGGTCCGCAATATCCCAATATGCCAGATCCGAAAGGGGGAACCGGAGTGTGACCGTGCGGTGCTGGCCGGGTGCTAATTCGACGTGCGCGAAGGCGCGCAGTTCTTTGAGAGGCTTGAACACTGCTGAATCGTTTTGGTGCGTGTACAGCTGTACGATTTCCGTTCCGGATGTGGAGCCGGTATTCGTCACAGTAACGTCGGCTCTCACTGTTGAGCCCTCACGGCTCACCCGGAGCGCAGAATACTCGAAGGTGGTGTAGCTCAGCCCATAGCCAAACGGGAACTGGAGCGGCGTTTTCGCCTTGTCATAGAAGCGGTAGCCGACATATATGGATTCGTAATACCGTGCCGTGGGTGCCCGCGAAAAATCGGCGTACGCACTGCAGTCCTCTGCACGCAGCGGCCAACTGACCGCGAGCTTGCCCGAAGGGGAGCATTCGCCAAAGATGAGGCGCGCGGCGGCTTCGCCGCTTTCCATTCCACCGAGGTGCATGTCGAGCACGGCCGCCACGCTCGCGAGTGATGGGATGGTGACCGGGCATCCGGTATGCAGGATAACTACAACCGGCGTTCCGGTTGCGACCAGCTTGTGGAGCAGAGAAACCTGTACGGTGGGCAGGTCCAGGTTGGCGCGATCGAAGCCCTCGCTTTCCTCAAAGTCGGTCAGACCTGCGAAGAACAGCACGGTTTCGGCTGCCGCGGCGGCCGCAACAGCCTCGGATTCAAGCGCGGCATCTGGGTGGGTGTCCAGCCCGCGGTACCCGCGTGCAAAGGTGTAGCGAATATGGCGCGCATCGAAGGCCTGCCGTGCGCTGGTGGTGTGTGGCGGAGTCACGAGGGAGGATCCAGCGCCTTGGAATCGCAGGTTTTCAAACATGTCGCCGACTACTGCAACCGTGGCATTGGGGTCTAGTGGGAGGGCGCCGTCGTTCTTCAAAAGCACTGCGGATTCGGTTGCTACCTGGCACGCTAGTTCGGCGTGATCAATTTCTTCTGAAGTGTCAGTGGGCTGTTCGTGGCGCGCAACCAATTGCAGGATCCGATCAGCCGATTCGTCCAGTTGCGCCTGCGAGAGTTCTTTATTGCGCAGTGCGGAGCGAATCATGGCGCGGTTATATGCTACGTTTCCAGGCATGTCCAGATCGCATCCCGCCTTGAGCCCCGCAACCCGATCGTTGGTTGCGCCCCAATCGGTGACTACTAGTCCGTCAAAACCCCACTCGTCGCGCAGGATGCGGTGCAGCAGGAGAGCGTTTTCTGAACAATACGTGCCATTCACTTTGTTGTACGCGCTCATGACGGCGTGCGGATGGGCTGTTTTTACAATCCGTTCGAATGCGCGAAGGTATATTTCACGCAACGCTCGCTCATCGACCCGCGAATCGCCAACAAATCTGTAGCTTTCGTTGGAGTTAAGGGCAAAATGCTTCACACATGCGCAGATGCCTTCGTTTTGCATCCCCTGCACGAATGCGCTGCCACATTCCGCGCTCACCAGCGGATCTTCCGAATAGTATTCAAAAGCTCTGCCGCAACGCGGATCGCGCACGATATTGACACCAGGGGCAAGCACCACGTCCACACCGTGATTCCGGGCCTCGTGGGCGATGGCGGCGCCAATGGCGTAGGCGTTGGCCGGATTCCACGAACACGCGATGGCAGACGCCGTGGGGAAAGCTGTTGCTACCTCGTTCTTCCCGATGTCGAAGCTCGCGCCCGCTTGGACAACTTTTCGAATGCCATGGGGTCCATCCGTCAAGTAGAGCGATCGGATTCCCAGGCGTTCTATGGGCGCAGTTTGCCACGAATGGTAGCCCTCCGTCAGGCTAATCTTCTCCTCCTGCGTGAGCTGGCCAGCCGTTATACGGCAATGCGGTAACGGCTTATCGGGTGTGTCCATGGCTTGACTCCATCGTCACTGTGATGCTAAAGGCAGCGCGTTACTAGCGCGCGCTAATTACTTTACGGACTACGGACAACTTCGGCAAGTCAGAAGGGCGCGAGTGTCAGTGCACGGGCACCGGGCAACCAGAGAATACCGCCAAGAGGTAGGGTATCTGAACCAATGCCGCGGCCACGGCGAGCGTGCCAACAACGATTCCCAACACGGCAAAGGGGAGTAATGCTGGGCGTACGCGCGCCGGGCACACCAGTTGTTCGATCCGGGCTGGACCGGCCGCATGGAGCGCCGTGGCATACGCCGGAATCAACTGGCGTGTGTGGTGGGGTGCCCTTTCCTGGCGTTTCTGTTCGGAAGAAAGGGGCCCCAGTTTTAATAGGGCACTGGCAAGAGCGGGCGTGCTGGTGCAGCGGCACGCTGCGTGATCGGATGCGATTTCCAAGTAGATGGGCGCGGCAGTGACACACGCGCGGACCAACGGTATCCATTGAAGTGGCCAACCCAGGATACTCAACACTGCTATGAATAGGTGGTGACGCTGCTGCACATGGGCGTTTTCGTGTTCCACAACAGCCGTCAGCTCTTCGCTGTTTAACAGTTGTATCACGCCAGTGGAAAGGACGATTCCGCCATAGGCGCGTGGCAATGAATATGCCACAATTTCGGCAGTATTAATAAGCATGACGCGATGCCCGCCGATCGCGGTGGGTGTAGCCGTCTGAATTATCTGTTCGGCCAGATCGCGGGTAACACGCCGATCGCGCATCATTTTGATGACACCCAGGGACACCGCTACGAGCATGGCAGCAAGCGGGAGGAGCATCAAAAGCACCGCGGGAATCCCAGTGCGAATTCCACCTATTGTGTGAAACGGGCTGGCTGCGGCGACACACCGTTGGCAGATACCAGTGAGATACTCACTGAGAATCGTTGGGCCGGTGAAAATCCAGGTGAGCATCAGGCTATAGGAGGCGACGGCCAGGAGCCAGGCAACCATGCTGAACGTGAGAATAATGGGCGCCGCACGGGGTATGCGCATCAATACAGGGGCGGCCGCACGCACCAAGAAATCGCCGCTCAAGCCAAGGGCTATCAGCGTTGCTGCAAGCGCAAGTGGAAGTGCCGCATCCATCACGATCCGTCACCTTGTGATTCCGGGGCGTGCTGTTGGAGATAGGTGCGCAGCAGCTGAACTTCCGCTGGTTCGATGTTGTCCACGAAATGCAGAATGGATGCAACCCGGTCGTTGCTGGTGGAGAGAGCCTGCTCCATGAGTGTGGCCGCGTGAACTTCGCGGGAGTGAACCGGGCTGTAGATAACTGTACGGCCGGAGCGTTGCGAGGTAACAAGGCCTTTGCGTTCAAGATTGGTGACGATTGTGGAAATAGTTGTGTACGCGGGATTGTTATCGAGGCGCGCAATGATGTCCTTGATATTGGTTGGGCCGCCTTCCCAGAGCGCATCCATCACCCGTTGTTCCAGCGCACCTAAATGTGTGATTGGGTCATCGTTGTACGTCATCGCTTTATGCTCCTCGCCTGCATGCGTCTCCATTATCTACCGAGGTGCGCCCAGATGTCTGCACCCAGATCGTGGCGCACTGCGCAGCGGTGGCACACGCCCTGGCACCCCGGTTCTAGTTGGTCACCACATTCTTCGCACCTTCCAACAGGCGCCGCCGTGATCTGACGAACTGCTACAGTGGAGCACTTCTGGCCCGCCACCCATCTCGCGGGAAGCGTGAGTACATGCTCCGGGCATACCCGCACGCACTCGCCGCACGCCAGGCAGGCCGCGGCATTGGCAAACAATATTCGCTGTGAGGAACCAGCGGCCCATGCGAGTGCATCAGTTGGGCACACTGCGCTGCAGGCCGCGCACCCGGTACAGCCTTCCTGCGCCACGGGTGCAGGAAGCAACGGATGCGCTAGCGCGGCCAGATATACGGCTCGTGGCGCACTCGCTGCGCCGGAAACGTATTGGTGCGCGGAGGCGCCGCCGGAACCGGCGGACAATAATCCAAAGAGCAGTTCTCTGCGGGAAATCTTTGCGGAAGTCACCGGTTCAGTGGGGCCGGAGCGGTGACGTTGGCGTGATTCACTGCCCGCTCTAGTGTGCCCTTCGCGCTCTGTTGCGATATTGCAGTGAATCGCTGGTTGCGTTGGAAGAGCAGCAGCGAGCTCGGCAGTTGCGTGAACCACGTGCTCCACGCGAGCCCCGGCCGCTAATGGGCAGCGTGCGCAGTCGCTACGGCTGAGGATGAGCTCGCCGCCTCGCAGCTGGTATGCGGCCGCGATCAGCGTCTCCGGATGCAGCCCAGCCAGGCATGTCACACCTATTTCGCACGAGTCGCTACCCGGTACCTGGCTGCACCGTATCCGCATATCGCCTGACGTCTGGGATGCGGCCGCGACGAGTTGGCGCGGCGAGGCACCCATGTTGGCGAAGGCGTTGCACGGGCAGGCCACTGCGCAGGCACCGCATGCGATACACGCGTGGGGATCCACTGCCGGCGCCTCATAGATGCCGCCCACGGTGATCGCATCGTGCGGGCACGCCTCCAGGCACAGAGTGCACCCGGAACCATGGCTCCGGGAACACGCACTCGGCACGATGCCCACGGAAGCACCCACACTCTGCGCCGCCTGCGCAGCCACATCCAGGAGCCGCATGCTTACGCCTTCGTCAGCTCTACCCATGTGAAAAGCTGCGCTGCTCCACCACCTATCGGATCGGAAATCCCCCCTGCGGCAGTTGTATCGTCATCCAGAAGTGTATTGACAGCAAAGCCCTCGCCGCGGGTTCCTGCGATTCCGATTTCTTCGTGCATGGGAGTGACGGTGTAGGAGCGGTTATGGCCGTACTTCTGGGGAGGCTCGATCACCGTGCCGTCAATCTCTACCGGCGTGGCGAAGTATCCTTTTTGGCCGTATGCGGAATCCGCACCGATCACGCCGGGCCGGATACCTTCGGTCACCATAGCGATGCCCTCTACCTGCGCCGAAGAGGATGTGACCTTGACGTGGTCTCCATTCTTGATTCCACGCGGATCCGCGTCTGTAGGATTCACCCACACGTAGTTAGAAGGGCGGATCTCCCGCAGCCACGCTGAATTCACCGTGCGATAGGTGCCCTGATTCCGTGATTTCCAATTGGTGAATACCAGCGGACCGGCCTTCGGCAAGTCGGAGCCGTCATAGCGATGGGCTGCATCGATCTGCGCAAACCCATCGAAGAATTCCCCAGTGTAGGAATCCTTGCCCGCAGCAACTTTGTTCGCGTAGAACGCGCACAAGCCACCGTATCGGTACTTGAGCCAATCTCCCTCGTAGCCTTCATCCAATCCGCCGTCACCTTCAAAACGTCCGCCACGGTTGAGCACGTAGACCACTTTGGGCCATTCCTCCTCGGTGACTGCCGCGCGCCAGCGGGATTCGTCATATGCCTCTCCCAGCGCGCGCGTGTGCGCGCGGGTGAAGAGCTCAATCTCCTTCTGGTTGGCGTCTGGAACAGGCTTCTGGCCGGCATACGCCACATTGGCCGCCATCTTGAGCCAATAATCCTCATAGGTGTTGTAGTGTGCGCCGGGGCCGAACGCGTTTTCACCAACACCGGGAAGACCCATTGCTACTGCAAGTTCCCGGTAGGTTTCCTCCACGGGGCGTGGGCCTTTGAAGGCGCGCAGAGTGGGCTGTCCCAGCTGCGTCACCGCGAACTGCTGGTTCGGATAGATCGGTTCTTGTGTGAAACGCTCCAAATACGTCTGATCGGGCAGGATGAAGTCTGCGAACATCGCTGTATCACCCACGGTGATGTCAAAGCATACGAGCAGTTTTATCTTCTCCGTGTCCTGCAGAATCGCAGCCTGCCGGTGGGCACCAGGGGAGGAGTTCAGCGGGTTGTGCCGGTGGATGAACAGCGCGTTCGCAGTGTAGGGATAGCCCTCCGCGATACTGGGCAACACTTCATGGCACAGGTTTCCCGGGTACGGATACCAACGTCGCTTGGCAGGGTAGCCCTCTTCCTCGAAGAAGCTGGACTTTTCGTACTTCGATTTTTCCCGAGTGATCGGAATGCCCCATGCGGTGTTCGCGCCATCCACGTCTTCCAGGTTGTAGCGGCCCTGGTACGGCGAATACGTTTTGACGGCAGCGGTTTTTCCGCCCTTCCAGTCCTCATTTCCGATCAGGAAGTTAATGTAGTTGATCGCTTGGACGGCGTGGAATCCATTGGTATGCATGGCCGCGCCACGGTAACTCATGATTGCCGCTTGTTTGCCGTAGTTTGTGAAATCGTGCGCTACCTGCTCGATAGTGTCCTGTTCAATTCCGCAGGCTTGTGCCAAATCGGCAATCTCGTGTTCGTGAAGGCGCTCTTTGACCAGGTTGAATACGGAACGCACGTGCACCGGTCCGCTGGGGGTTTCCACTGTGGTGTCCACATCCAGATCTGCGAGATCAGCTGTGGAATCGGCGCCGGTCAGAGATCCATCCACGAGTACCGCGCGTTCGGGTTCCGGCACGGTGCCATCGTCCAACGGCGCGGGTTCTTCTGCCCGTCCCAAATCCACCATGTTCAGCACTTGGCGCGTTGGATCGTCCACCTTTACCAAATGCGTCGCATCGGACCAGGTGGGCTCACCGATCGCGGTGGCGGCCTGCTGGCCCGGAGCGCGCAGATACGTTTCGCCGTAGCGCTTGTGATCGATAATCCACCGTGCGATCGCAAATGCCAATTCGGTATCATGGCCCGGTTTGACGGGAAGCCAGACGTCCGCCTTCTGCGCAGTGTTGGAGAGCCGCGGATCCACCACCACCAGTTTCATTCCGTTTTCGCGGGCTTTCCCGATACGCGGCGCAAGCCAGGTAGGACCTTTTTGCGCGGTGAGTGGCTCGGTACCCCACACAATGAGGTAGCGGCAGTAATCGATGTCCGCATACATGCGCTTGTGCTTGGACGTGGGGTGGGTTTGTACATTGCCCATGACGCCGGACATACCACACGTGCCGCCGTGATTGAACTGGTTGATCGTTCCGAAAACCTGATTGGCGAAGCGCGATCCGATGAATTCCATTCGATCGCCGCCGAGTACCGTGAGCAGATTCGCCTTTGGGCCGAGGTCGGGGTGCGCGGCATCGATCAGCTTGTCGCCCCATTTGGCAGCGAAATCGCTTTGCGTCATCGTGCCGTCTTTTACCTTGTCCCAATCGGCCATTACGGGTTTCTGGGGTGCGAAGGCCCACCACGAGCGCAGGCCGGGCGTTCCTAGATCCGATCCGTCCAGTATTTCTTTGATCGCTTCATCCCAGGAGATGGACTTCCATTTTCCGCTGCCGCGCTTGCCCACGCGCTTGAGCGGCGAAGTAATGCGCTTGGCATCGTGCACGATTTGAATCCCGGCTTGGCCTTTCAAACACGCCATTCCTCCGCTGCGCGACTTCGAATCGCGGGCCATATCTCCAATTCCGGCGACGGCGTCCTCCGGGTCCGTATCGTACGGGATTGGTCCGAGTGGTTGGGTGGTCAGAGGACTATAAGGATTGCCGGCGATTTTGCGTACGAGTGCGGTGGCTTCGGAGCCTTCGGGAGCGTCCGTCAAGCGCACTTTGATGGTGCAGAACGTATTGCATTGCATGCACATCGAGTACAAAACGTCGCTGGCAGTGTAGGAATCGTCCGCATCGCCTTTGCCGTGTTCGGTTTTCTGCGTATATGGATTTCCGAAACCCTCGTGCCACATGTACCCTGCAGCGGCAATTCCAGCAGCCGTTGCTGCTGCGCCGGCGATGAAGGTACGCCGTTTCGGGCCGTGTGGCGCAGTATCGCCGTGAGGAATTGATTGCGGATCCACGGCTGTTTCTTTTGTGTCCATTCTTATACTTCCTTCATGTCCGTTGCGGCCGGTTCGTGGATCGGCAGGACTTCCGAGAGCAGGCTGTACACAAAGGCCCCTCCCGCGATGAAAAACATGGAGACTCCCCATTCGACCAACGTGGGTAAGTAATTGTTCGTGGGATATCCTTTGATCACCGGTGCGATTAGTGGTGGCACTACGATGTTGAAACGCACCCCCACTATTCCAATGAGCAGGGAAATTGTGGCTACGGCCAGCCATCCGGCCCTTTTGCGCAACGGCGAGACCAGAATTGCGAACGGAATCAACAATCCGCAACCGATCTGCACAAACCAGAAAGACCACCAGAAGGGCCCCGTCATCATGATGTCGATGATGGTGGTTTCTGCATCTTGGAATGAGATCAGGGGCACGAAGAACTCGTAGAAAGTGAGGAGCAGATCGATGCTGACCAGCGCCAAGAGCAACCAGCCCAGAGGGCGCACCGTGGAGTCGTTCGGATGAAGGCCAATGCCCCTGCGTTGGAGGATGTAGATCAGAGTGACGAGCGCCGTGCCGGCAACCATTCCGGAGACGATGAAGATAACCGGGAAGAGGCCACCGGCCCACATCCCACGGGCTTTTACCACGGCGAACAAGGTCCCGGAGGCGCCGGGCACTCCAAGAATTGTCAGTGGAATACCTACGATCCCCAAAATCCGCAGCCAGTGGCGCGCTTTCGCTTCTGGTGTTTTCCCTAACTGCATGCGCACCGCAATCCACAGCGAGGCAATCAGCATGGCGATGTAGAACATGAAGAAGCGCACTTCCCACGAAAGCGGGCTGGTCCAATGGAAGTGCGCGATCACAAAGGTGGAACGTTCAATTCGGCCCAAATCAGTGCCGATAAAGCCTAATGCGAGCCCGATGGAGACGAGCGCCGCCCACAACGCGATTCTTCCCACCCGGTCAAATTGCCTGAGACGAAACACGTACGGAAGAGTAGAGAGCAGGAATGCGCCAGAGGAAACTCCAACGAAGTAGATGTAGAACGCCACCCAGATTCCCCAGGGCACCTGACTGCTCAGATCCGTGACTGCCATGCCGTGCAGCATGCGTTGCACAAATGCCACTGCGCCGATCACGATGGCGACCACAAGGATTGCGTACCAGATCGCGCGCTGCGGTTGGCGAAGAAAAGGCTCACCGCGCCTGTTGCCGTGAATCAGCCTGGACCAAAACCCTTGGGTTGCCGGCGCCGTTGCGCCAGGGCTTTCAACGAGAGTACTCATCGGCTTCCTCACTTCAGGTAGTAGACGCGGGGTTCAGTGCCCATGTCTTCGCGCAGGCGGAACGCTCTGGCGGACGCCGCAAGCATGGACACCAGGCTTTCCGGATCGTCGAGATCACCGAAATACCGCGCGTCGCCAATACAGGTTTCGCAGCACGCGGGTTCTTCGCCGCGGGCCGTGCGATGCACGCAGAAGGTGCATTTGCGGACAGTCCCCACGGGGATTTTCAGGCCGGAGCGCTTCCCGGATGCGACACCCCATTCCGGAACCATCACGTCGTCGGCGCACTGCATTTCGCTGCTATAGGATTCTCCGAAATCGAAGGATCGCGCACCGTAGGGGCACGCGGTAACACAGTAACGGCACCCGATGCAGCGGTCGTGGTCAATCACAACTGTGCCGTCGTCGGCCTTGTACGTGGCGCTGACGGGGCACACGGCCACGCACGGCGGGTTATCGCACTGCATACAGGGCCGGGGAATGTTGACGTGGCGGACATTGGGGAATGTCCCCGTTTCTTCTTCTAGAACGACGTTATAGCTGACTCCCGGTGGAGTTCGGTTCTCTGCTTTGCACGCCACGGTACAGGAATCGCAGCCGACGCATTTTTGCAGATCAATGACCATTCCCCATCGCGGCTGCTTCTTGCCTTGTGTCGCGCTTGTGGTTGCCATATGCGCGCCTCACCCCTTCATGCACTCGCCGCTTGGCTGTAATGCAACTATGTTACTAAGTAACGTAGTAATAATCGCGGAAAGGGTATTTGAGCGCACAAAGTCTTGCGAAATTGGCGACAGGTGTCAATTACGCGGTGCGCTGGGGAAGTGCCGCCGGAAGATCGCGCCGTCGAAATCTCGGCCGGATTCGAAGGAAAGATAGAGCACCACAGTGCGCGCCACAGTTCGGTACAGAATCGACGTGCGTGGGACGTCTGTTGCCGCCGCCCATGCCGGGAGCGTATCGATGAGCTGGGATTCCATGTGGCGTTGTTCAGCCACGCGGGCATTCTTTGCCGCGGCGTCATCGCCGGAACGCCAGGCGTCCGCTTCGCGATCGATCAGATCGATCAGGGAGTGGATGGCTTCTAACCACGGAAGACCCTGCGGCCACAAGCGCGCGTATTCCGCAGTAAGGGCGGCGACGTCGTCGTCGAAGGAACGGTGGCGCGCGGAGCGTGCGAAGGCCTCGAAATTCATGCGGGGTGCGAGAAACCGCTCAGTCTCCTTCCCAATCCACGCAACGTTCTCCATCAATTCCGCCGGGATGGCGCCATCACGCAAGCGGTTCACGAGTGCGGAAGTTGGAGGGGATACGAGCTGCGCGCACAGGCGCCAGCCCGCGGCGCGATCGGCGGCCACATTGGCCAGATGCTGTGTCACTTCGGCCGATGGGACAAAGGTTTGGCCGCTGTCAGGTGCAGCGCCTTCGGTGCTGGGTATCGGTTCGCTCGTCATGATGTACCTCCGCATTCAGCGTAATCGAGTGACATAGCTCCCGTGGATAGTACAACGCCCGCGTGAAGCGGAATAATAGGCCGTCCCAAGGATGGCCCCGATAGCAGTGCAAAGGAGAAACATGTTCACCGTTGGCTTGATACTCGCCGGATTGGCGGGTGCGCTGCACATTTACATCTTCTTGATGGAAAGCGCATGGTGGACTCGTGCCTCCGTGCGCTCTACGTTTGGAATGACGGAAGAGGAAGCCGAATCAACCAAGGAAATGGCGTTCAACCAAGGCTTCTACAATCTGTTTTTGGCAGTAATGGTATTTGTTGGCATCGTTGTAGTCCTGGCAGGAAACGTGGGCGGAGGAGCAGCGCTTATCCTGGCAGGAACAGTTTCGATGACGGGCGCGGCCACAGTGTTGCTTCTCTCAAGTCCGCAGAAGGCCTCAGCTGCGCTCAAACAAGGCATACTGCCGCTGGTGGGAACGATTGTACTGGCCATTGGCTTGCTGTGATCCGCGCGCAGGCAATGGAGCGGGGGACGTCGAGGAACCAGGCGCGCGGGAGGGGACGGCAAGGCTGAGATACTGGCGCGGGTATGGCAAAAAACTGACAGAATACCCCTATGACAGAAAACAGCTCGCAAAGGACCCTTGTGCGTCCGGAAGATTTAGCGCCCGTCGATTTCTACAAGCTTTTGAATTCGTGCGTTGTTCCTCGGCCCATCGCATGGGTTTCGACGCTCGATGAGCAGGGAATAGTGAACCTGGCACCGTATTCCTTGTTCATGGTGGTATCTTCTGCTCCACCCGTTGTGATGTTTTCCTCACTGCAGCGTGAGAAGGATTCGGCGCGCAATGCCCGGGCCACCGGCGAATTCACAATCAACGTCACTAGCGTGACTCAACTGGCCCAGGTGAATGCCACGTCCGCTTCGGTGCCCGCAGATGTGGATGAGGCGAAATTGGCAGGCGTGGCGATGGAACCAGGCACATTGGTCTCTTGCCCGCGCGTAGCCCAGTCGGTGGTGGCGATCGAATGCAAAACGCGCGAAATCCAGCAGATCGGAAACGGTTTCATGGTGCTGGGTAACGTTCTGGGCATTGTGACTAACAACGGCGTTATCAACGACAAGGGCTTGGTGCCCCCGCAGGCCATTGATGTGCTTGGGAAGCTTGGCGGGCCGCTGTGGGCGGGCTTGGGCGATACGATTCAGGCGGCGCGGCCCGAATGACGTGGCCGGGCAGGCTGAACGCGTGGCCGGCTTCGCGGCAGGACACGCGGTAGTGCCATAATCGAATCATGCACGGTGAATACAAAGCTCCAGGCGAGAAGCTTGTTCGCGTAGACCTGGAAACCCACGATGACGCAATAACCGACCTCACTATCAGTGGTGACTTCTTCGCAGAGCCCGATGAGGCGCTGTTTCGGATGCGCACGGCCGCGTTGGGATCCCCGGTTACGATGAGTGGTGCAGAGCTAGGTGCCCGGATGCGCGCTGCGCTTGACCCACATGACGTGCTGTTCGGTTTGACCCCGGAATCGATTGGTATCGCGATTCGCCGGGCACTTGGCAAGGCACTGTCCTGGGATGACATTGAATTTGACGTGATTCATGGGCCCTCCGTGGCGCCGGTTATCAACGTGGCCATGGATGAAACGCTGCCGGAAGAAGTGGCCGCAGGCAGGCGGCGCCCATTCATGCGGATCTGGGAGTGGAACTCGCCGCAGATCGTGATTGGTTCCTTCCAATCGTATGAGAATGAAATCAACCAGAAAGGCATAGAAAAACACGGTATTACCGTCTCCCGCAGGGTTTCTGGGGGTGGTGCCATGTTTATGGAGCCGGGTAACTGCATCACCTACACGCTGGTTGTGCCCACCGCGTTGGTGGATGGGCTCAGCTTCGAAGATTCGTATTCTTTCCTCGATTCGTGGGTCATTGAAGCTTTGGCGAAAGTGGGAGTGAATGCCCATTTTGTTCCCTTGAATGACATCGCGTCCGACAAGGGCAAGATCGGGGGAGCGGCGCAGAAGCGCTTCGCAAGCGGCATCATGATGCACCACGTGACCATGGCGTACGACATTGACGCGGAAAAAATGAACGAATGCCTGCGCATAGGCAGGGAGAAGATCCGAGACAAGGGTTTGCGTTCGGCTGTCAAGCGCGTGGATCCGATGCGTTCGCAGACGGGGATGGAGCGCGAAGCGATTATTGACGTGTTTCTGAAGCACTTCGCACAGAAGTACGGTGCCACGCCAGGGGAAATCACGGAGCAGGATCTGGAAGTGGCGCGCGATCGCGCGGAAAAGAAGTTCTCAACGCCGGAATGGGTGCATCGCATTCCCTAGTGTGTCGTATTCCCCCAGAACGGGATTTTTGTGGTTCACTTTCGTTTTCCGTTATAGACTTGTTATCTCAAGCAGACGTGGCCGAATCAAGGAGGCGCAGGATGTCCGAGGAGCTCAATGACACGCATATTGGCGGCGCCAATCCCACGACTACCGCATTCTCTGCACTGGACGCTCCGAGTTCGGAGCAAGTGACTGATCGGCGCACGCTCAATAATGAGGAGCGCGAGGCAATCGAATCACTGCCCTATGGCTCGGCGCTATTGATTGCGTTGGCAGGTCCGAATTCGGGTGCGCGTTTCTTGTTGAACTCGGATGAAACAAACGCAGGGCGCCATCCGCGCACCGATATCTTTTTGGATGATTTCACAGTGTCGCGCAAACATGCGCAGTTCCTGCGAGACGGCAACACGTTTTGGGTGCGCGATTCGGGTTCGCTGAACGGCACCTACGTCAATCGCGAACGCATCGACGAATGCGTACTTCACACGGGCGATGAGGTGCAGATCGGCAAGTTCCGCTTGACGTTCTACCCGTCTCAGGCAACGTCAGCGCAACCGGAAACTTCTGACAAGTGATAACGATCGATGAATGAAGTAGCCCGTGTTATACCTGCGCAGGAGAATTTAACCTGGCCGCAGGAACTTTCTCACGAACCGACATTAAAAATCGGGGAAGTGCGCACGATGCTCTCTGCAGAGTTTCCACTGACCACGGTTTCTAAGATCAGGCACTGGGAAACACTGGGATTGGTGGAACCGCATCGGACGGCGTCCAATCAGCGCTTGTATTCGATTGCGGACGTGGAGCGCCTACGCTTCATCTTGCAGGAACAACGCGATCGTTTCTTGCCGCTTTCGCAAATCTCGGAGCTGTTGCGGCTTCTCGATTCGGGCGAGCAGCCCGAAGGCGTGCACCCAGGCCGGCTCCGCGCAATTTCAGACGACGAGGTGCGCAGGCCGCAGCCGGGAACGCGTTTGAAGATGGCCGAGGTATCAGACCTCACCGGCGTTCCTGTTTCAGTGATTGAAGAGATGATCAAGGCGGGAATCCTGAGCGCCGATCCCCGCGGGCGGCTCACAGCGCAGGCACCTGAAATCGTGCGTTATGCGGACATGTTGCGCCAAAGCGGATTCGACATGCGCCAGATTCGCACTATCCGCACGTCCGCGCATGCCCACGCGGTGATGATTACGTCGGCGGTAGCCGCCGAGCGTGCGAAGAAATCCACGGTGGCAGGGGAGAGGGCCCTCACTCAGGCAGCGGAAAACGGCAGCGTAACGGCGAATCTCTATCGCGCACTCTTGGCAGAGAATATAGAAGTGGAACTTCGCTAAATCGTGCGATAAATCTCAAGTACAACTTGAACTTTAGACACGCCGTGGATACCTGGTGTTCGAGTGCCAGCTGAGTTATATCGTTGAAACATCTTGCGAACCAGGATTACGGTTAGTGCGTATCCACGAAGTGCAACTGGAGGCAACATGAGCAAGGCGCCCGAAGCAGCGAAGCAACGCGCGCAGCAGATGCTCTTTGGCGATCCGCTCCCGGATCTCGATACGGAGACGGGATATCGCGGTCCTACCGCATGCAAGGCGGCGGGAATCACGTACCGGCAGCTCGATTACTGGGATCGCACCGGCCTGGTATCCCCAACGATCCGCAATGCCTCCGGCTCCGGTACCCAACGGCTGTACTCGTTCCGCGATATTTTGGTCCTCAAGGTAGTAAAGCGCTTACTCGATACCGGCGTATCACTGCAGCAGATCCGGATAGCCGTCAAGCAACTGGAATCCTATGGCGTAGAAGATCTTTCGGAAATCACACTGATGTCCGACGGCGCCTCCGTCTATGAGTGCACTTCGGACGACGAAGTGATAGACCTGGTCAAGGGCGGGCAGGGTGTATTCGGTATCGCCGTAGGTAGGGTGTGGCGTGAAGTGGAAGGAACGCTTTCCGAGCTCCCCATCGAACACGTGGACGAATCCGAAGTGGCTCCCGTCAAAGACGAACTGGCGTTGCGGCGCGCCCAAAGGCAACGCGAACAGCGCGCACACGCGCGGTAGGGCCCGGCAGGCCTATACCGCCTGCGGTGCTGTTTTTCCCAGTGAATGGGTGATCGCGTAGCCATCGGCGAGATCGCGAATCGTCACGGTCACGATGCCGTTGCCATCAACCGAATACGATTCCTCGATCAGATGTGTGCCGTCCGCCGGCTCACGGCGCACTGGTACATCGTGGAGGTTGCCCCTGCCACGCAAGGCAGGATCGAAGGGAAACAGAATCTCGTCCAGCGGCATCACTTCACCGCGCGGCACGCCATCGGGATCCAGCTCGGTGTATTCGGCGTAGCGATACGAGCCGATGTTATGCGTGGGCAGGTAGCGCCGCGTGGTAGTGGAGGCCTGGCCGGGGGAGTAACGCACCTCGGGCGTGAGAATTGGATCGAAGGAGACCCGTTTGCCGCCATCCATCTCGCGGAACACCCCAAGCCCACGAGATAGGGTCTCTACCAGCGAATATCCGGCCTCCGGGTCTGCTGCGATGGCAAGCCCGATAGCCGTAGAGCCCGCCGAATAGGGGGAGCGGCGCACGCGGCGCCCAAAGCGGTCGCGCAGCTGGCGCATTATCGCGGGCAGTTCGGAACCTCCGCCCACAACGTAAATGCTGGCGACGTCGTCGCCTGGGGCCAAGGTGCCATCCGCGTTACGTTGGAACAACGGGTGCATGGCGCGTATGGTCTGGTCAATCAATGGTTCCACGGCACTGTAAAACTCCCCAACCGGAAGTGTCACAGAATCGTCGCCTACGGCCACGGTGAGGAAGCGGGATTGGGGATGGAGGCTCTCCTTGGCACACCGCGCGGATTCGACGACGTCGTCCCAGAGCGGCCCGATGTCTGCGCGGGTGGTGCCCGCCTTGCGCAGTGCAAGTTCAGCCAGGGCACTATCGAAATCGTCACCGCCCAACAGGTTGTTGCCGTGGGAAGCGAGCACCTCGTGCCGTTTGCCATTGGCAGCCACAAGGGAGGCGTCAAATGTACCGCCACCCAAATCGTAGACCAACACCTTAGTGCGTTTCGAATTGATCATGGAGGAGTGCCTGTGCGTGTATTCAAATCCGGCAGCCGAAGGTTCGTTGATCATAGACAGCACTGCAAAACCGGCCCGGCGGAACGCCTCCAGCGTCAAAAACCGCTGCGCGGAGTGGGCGTGAGCTGGAATACCCACCACGGCCTCCAGGGTTTGCGTGGGCTCATCGGTGGCGCCGCGTATCGCCGCAGCCACGTGGAACAAGAAACCAGTGATCAGATCCAGTACCTTAATGCGCCGATCACCGATCGATGTGGTGGTTTCTGCGGTGACGTCCGGGTATGCGAGCAAACGCTTAAAGGAACGAATGTGGGGCGCGCCGGATTCTGCGAGCCGTTGGGCCTCAAAGCCGTAGACGATTCCGCGATCGGCCACTGCGGCCACGGACGGAATATATTCAAACGTGTCGCCGTCATGGTTCAGAAATGCGATCAGCGGATAGTTGCCACGGTCCGCCACAGCCACCGTTGTGCGTGTAGTTCCGAAATCAATTCCGAGTCTCATGGGAAGAGGTTATCGCGGCGCGGCGGTGAGGGAGCGGTAGTGCGGAGTGTTGAGACAGAACTGCAATATTTCTCGCTTCTGGGAGAAAACGAAACCCACCGCAAATCTGACATAATGTACATTATCGGTATTAGCCGAAAGTGCCTCTAATGTGCGCGGCAGCGGAAAATGGCGCCAATTCACCCTTCTGCGAAGCTCTCTTCACACATTGCACTCTGGAACCTAAACTACGTGAGGATCAACTGAGAGGAGCCATTACATGGCAGAACGATCGTTGCGTGGAATGAAGATCGGCGCAAATTCGCTGGAGTCAGATGAAGGCGTGGCGTTCGTAGACCGCAAACGCGTGATTTACGATTGCCCGGAAGGACACGAGTTCAGCGTAGCCATGGCGATGGATGCGGAGCCCCCGCTCACGTGGGAATGCCGCTGCGGGCGCGATGGCAAGCTGCGGGACGCTGCGCCTGTTGCGGAAACCAAACCGCAGAAGCCGCCGCGGACGCATTGGGATATGCTCATGGAGCGCCGGACGGAAGACGAACTGAAAGTGTTGCTGGAAGAGCGCCTGGAGCTCCTGCGCACGGGCAAACTGCGGATGCGCCGCCACCGCTAGGAGAATTTTTCCTTCAAATGCTGGAGTCCATCCACAAGCTGTGCGCCGCGGCGCTGCAGGCCCAGCCGCGTCACGTGTTCGAAGGATTCTGTGAAGATGCTGCCGGAGAGTTTCGATTCTCCGGCAGTTCTTTGCGCGAATGTGATGGGCATCTCCGCCACGTGTCCCCCGGCTCTGACAACCTTATCCGTCATATCAGTCTGGAAATAATAGCCGCGTGCTTCAATGGTGGCGAAATCAAGTTTACGCAACATATCCGTCCGATACACGCGATAACCTGCGGTAACGTCACTGGCTGGCAGATCCAACCACGCCTTGATATAGAAATTGCCTGCGCGGGAGAGTAACTCCCGCGATTTCGGCCAGCCTTGCAGCTCTCCCCCAGGCACATATCGCGAGCCAATCACTAGATCGGGATGGTCGGACATCGCGGCTCGTTCAAGTAAAAGCGGCAGCTGTTCGGGCTTGTGGGAACCATCCGCGTCCATCTCCACCACGTGCGTATAGCTGCGCTGCAGCGCCCATTCGAACGCATCGAGGTAGGCGCGGCCCAATCCTTCTTTTCCCGGGCGATGGAGAACATGAATATGGGAATCGGATTGCGCTATGGTGTCCGCGAGTTCCCCGGTGCCGTCAGGCGAGTTGTCATCAACCACAAGGATGTCCGCCTCCGGTACCGCCGTGCGCACACGGCTGGTAATGGGCCGCAGGTTCTCATACTCGTTGTAGGTGGGAATGATGACCAGTACCTTCATCGCGTGCCTTTCGTACGTGCCCTCCGCCGCGGCGCAGCTGAGCGTTTCTTTTTCGATTGTGTGGCCACACGGTGACGCGCGGCCAGCACCAGAGCAGCGGCAGCACACATGCCACCTACCGCATAGAAGAATATCTGGATTTGCTGGGAGTAACGGGTGGCGAACGTCAACCCGCTGCGCAGACCCACGCGTGCGGTACCGGCTGCCTCCGTCCACGCTTCTGTACGATGGGTGACAACCCCGTTTGGTTCCACGATTCCGGAGATCCCCACGGTAGAGACTTGAATGGCGGTTCTCCCCTGTTCCACCGCACGGAAACGCGTCATATTGAACTGTTGCGCCGATTCGGATGATGTACCAAAGGACGCATTGTTCGTGGGAACCACGATAATCTGGGCGCCATCGCGCACCGCTTCGGACACGATGCCGGTGATGGCAACTTCGAAGCAGATTGGGGTTGCAAAAACAACAGGCCCGCTGGCGGTGGTGACACTCAACGTGGCAGGCCGGGTTCCTGCTCGCATATCGGTAGTCACTTGATCTACAGCTGAGGTAATGGTGCGCAAAAACGCCCGCATCGGCATGTATTCGCCGAATGGCACAGGGTGTTGCTTGGAGTACACGCCCTCAATAACGCCTCCCGATTGCCAGACCACATAGTCGTTGTACCGGTAATCCGAATAGAAACGTTGAGTTCCGAACAGGACAGGCGCTTTCAGGCGCGCGACGACGCCGTTTACCACGGTGGCGACGTCCGCATCCGTACGTGGATCACGATCCGCGGCTGATTCGGGCCACAGCAGAACGTCGATGCTGCCTGGGGTAATCGTGTCACTTGCCGCGGCGAGATTGCGCGTGACCGCGTATGCTTGATCGGCCCAAGAAAGCCCCTCACGTGGCACGATCCCCTGAGCGTAGCCCACGGTAATGTAGCTGTCCGAAGCTGTGGACAGGGGAATAAACATCGTGGCAACCAGCACCGCAAGTGCTGATCCCAGCGAGATAAAACCGCGGATGAGGCGGACGCGCACGCCGTGGCGCAGCGCCCATTCGAGCAAGACGCCGATCGCAACGGCGGTGGCCGTTACCAGCGAGACGGAGCCCCACGGAGCAAGCCGCAGTAGTGGGCTGTCAACCTGCGAGAATCCCAGCAGCCCCCATGGCATTCCGCCGAAAGGCCACGCTGCGCGCAGCTGCTCCAGTGCGGCGAAAGTGACGGCAAAGGAGATCGCACGGCCGTAACCCGTATTCCCTGTGTACCGGCCGCGCATGAGGCCGCTCCATATCGCAGCTGTGACAGCAAGAAACAGTGCCTCGGGTACAGCCAATCCTGCCTGGGCCACCCAGGTGCCTGATGCGATTGTGACCCAATCGAAAAGCGGGACGAAGAACGCCATGCCAGCCAGGAAACCCAAGCCGAATGCACTCCATAAACCGCGCCCTTCGATAACCCCAACAAGGAGTGCTACTCCCACGATCGCCAAAGGCCACCATCCCAGCGGAGGGAAGGAACCATAAAAGCAGAGTCCCGCTGCGGCAGCGAGCACGATCCGGAGGGCACGTTTCACCCTTTGAGGGTAGCGCGTAGCTGCTGTTTTCTACAGTAACTCAGAGTGGCGTATCGCATCGCGCCCACGGCGGGCGGCCTGCGCAAACCAATAATCGCCCGTTGCAGCAATCTGGCCTAACAGATCAGCCAGCCGGCGCACCCCGCTGAGGAAATCGCCTGCTTCCATGCGTGAGCTTTTCAGGCAGGATTCGAGCGTTGCGCCGCGTGCCCAATTGGTGAAGACCTCTGCACATCCGGGTGTGGGTTCGCCAGTGCGCTCAATGCCGGCTTCGTGTTCGATCTGCTGCAGGAATTCGGCCTCATCCTTGGCGTTCCAGGCAAGTGGGCCGAGCGTTTCGTCACGTGGGATGTGGCTGCCCAGGCGGTCGTCCTCCAAGAACATGGAAGCCCAGCCGGCCATCTCTGCCGGATCGAGCGCATCGTTCGGAAGCGCGGCCAAACACTGGTACAGCAGAAGATCGGATTCCACGTGAAGATGGCGGAGCGTGTGCGCTCCAAGGCCCAGGCGCACGGTGGCGCCGTCGCGCTGAAGTATGCCCAACGTGAGGAGAACCTGCACTGTCTTGTCGAAATCGCGGCCAACAGAATCCGTGAAGCTGCGCGTCAATTCGTCCAATTCGCTCAGGCGAGCATCGAGCGAAAGCAAGGTTTCTGCCTTGCGCAGGTGCGCGTCCAGGTGCGGGCACGCCGCACACGGGTGGTGATTGAGTTCCTCGGACGCCGGCACAGCGAAGCGCGACCACGATCCCAGAAGATCGCGATCGAGTCCAAGATCGGACCGTTCTTCAACCGCATCAATAATTCGATCAGCAACGGTGGCCCGAGTGCTGCGATGCTTAAATGACAGCCCCGTCGGCAATTCGATGGTGCCCAGGTCTCGCAGTTCCGAGCGCAGATTCTTTTCACGCAACCAGACCAGCTCTCCCAGCCACGTGAGCACCCGAATCCGTTCGGGCTCTACGGACAATGCGACCGCGTAGTCGACGTCGTCATCGCGCGCATACGCATATAAGTGCCCGGTGACTGCGTCAGCGAAGGAATCTGCAATACGTTCCCGATACTCGCGTTTGGCGGCACGCCGGGCCGCCTTTGACGCGCGCCCCAACGCAGCGCGTGTGCGGACATAGCCCACGATGTCGCCGTGGGAACATGTCAGCGCCTTTTCTTCTTTCTCTATGCGGCGGCGAATGCGTTCAGCGCGCCCAGCGATCTGCCCAATGTCGGCATTCTTTTGAAACTGGGCGAAGCTGCGGGAAAGAAGGCCGCGCGCCTCAGCCTGGGTATGTTCCGCGAGCAGATTGACCACCGTGTTGTATGAGGTGTGGAAGGCAGAAAGAAGCGGTTCCACGCGCCCGGAGCCGAGTTCGGCAAGTGCATCCGGATCCAATTCGGATTGTGCGACGACGACGGCGTTGCCCACGCTGTCCTTACCGCGCCTTCCTGCTCGTCCGATAAGCTGCGTATATTCGGTGGCCGTGAGGTCCACGAAGCCTTGCCCGTTGAAACGCCGCAGATCCTCCAGAACCACCGTGCGCACAGGCATGTCGATGCCCAGCGCCAGGGTGCCCGTAGCATAGACGATCCGCAGTAAGCCCTGCTCCATCAAGTTTTCGGTGAGAGTTTTGAGCGCGGGAAGAATTCCCGCGTGGTGCACGCCAAAGCCCCGGATAAGCGAAGCCGCGGCGGATTCCAGGTGCACCGCACGGCGATCGGATTCAGAAAGCGAATCGCGCAGTGTGGCGATCTGTGCGCGAATCAGGCGCTGTTCGTGAGGCGACGTGAGTGTGACGTTTGCGCGCAGCAGTGCCTGTGCGGCCAGATCGCAACCTTTTCTGGAAAAGATGAAGTGGATCGCGGGCAGCATCGTGCGTGAATCGAGCTCGAAGATGAGCCGCCTGCGGGCGCCGTCGCTCATACGCCTCTCTTCACGTGGCTGCGCCTGCGCGTGTTGGCGCAGCGCGGCCCGAAGGGCTTTGCTCGCCCGCCCATCGGAGCCGTACAACGGGATTATCTTTTTGCCAACCGCCACATACTGTTCCAATGGCACGGGCCGGGTAGTTGATTCGATCAGTGATGTTGCTCCTCGCACCGATTCCAGCCAGGAGACGAGCTCGTGCGTGTTTGCGATCGTGGCGGACAACGATACGAGGCGCACGTGTTCTGGCAGAGAAAGAATCACTTCCTCCCATACAGGCCCGCGGTCCTTGTCGGCAAGATAATGGATTTCGTCGAGCACCACATAGCCCACATCGGCCATATAATCCGCGTCCTGGAACAAAATGTTCCGCAAAACCTCGGTAGTGACGATAAGAATTTGGGCGTCCCGGTTGATCGTCGTGTCACCGGTCAGTAGACCCACAATTGCCTGCCCCAGACGGGCAGTGAGTTCGTGGAACTTCTGATTTGAGAGTGCTTTGATAGGCGCCGTGTAGATGCAGCGCGTAGACGTGGCGAGCGCCAGCTCTACCGCATAATGCGCAACTACCGTTTTGCCGGCTCCGGTTGGGGCGGAAACCAGGACATCGCGGCCATGGTTCAAAGCTTCGCACGCTTCAATCTGAAACGGGTCAAGCCGTATTCCGCGTGCCTGGAACGCGTCGATATAGTGCGCGAGCACCTCTTCGTGAGCCACAAACACTCCCCTAAATCAGCAGATCGAGCCCGCCAGGCAGACACGTGATATCGAGGGGGAGCTTATCAATGATCTCGCCATCGGCCATAGCGATCGGAGCGGGAGACCCGAAAGCGGGATCTTCCTCGATGTGAATATGGCGCCCAGCGATCGTGTGGATGATCCGGCTCGAAGCGTATTTGCCCGAATAGAGTAGCGGGAGCAGCCGGAGTAACGTGACGGCGTGGGGTGCATAGCCCACCATGACGTTCAAGATGCCGTCATCGGTTTTGGCTTGTGGAGCGATATTCATCCCACCGCCAATGTATCGCGTGTTTGCTATCGCTGCCAGTGTGATAGGACCGCGCGCCTCCATCCCGTCTACGCGGATGCGCATTCCGTATGTCGGAAAAGCGCTGAGCGATTCCAGCGCAGCGCGCACATAGCGCATGTTGCTCTTCGGCCACGTCAGGTTGTTGGTGCGCAGATTGATGGCCGCGTCGATACCAGCGGAAAGGACCGCCAATGCATATGAGCGCCCCACAGCGCTGTCGATTGCGATGACGTCGGTAGGCCGCGCCCTGCCGCCAAAAAGGCAGGATATCACCTGGTGTACTGAATTGTGAACATTCCTGATGGGGAGCCGAAATTCCCGCGCGATATCATTCCCAGAGCCCACGGCAATGATGCCCAGTGGCACGTGGGTGTCAGCAACGGCATTGGCCCCTACGTGCACCATGCCGTCCCCGCCTACGGTGAGCAACGCGTCGATCGCGCCCTCGGATACGGCCTGGCGTGCCTTATGCAAGCTTTCGGCAGCGCTGGCTCCGGAAAGCTCCACAATGTCCACCGGGTAGCGTGAAAGGACATCGCGAGTTTGCTCGCCATAGCTGGATCCGCGGCCGCGCCCACTGGAGGGATTGATTGCCACGCCGATCCGAACAAAATCGCTGGTATTCACGAAACGATGGCCTCATCTGCCCGCGCGGCCCGCCGTTCGTCCCAATTCCTCCGCGCGGCGTGCCGGTCCATTCGTGGAAAACTGTGTGACGTCACAGTAGCCCACCGCGTGCGCGCTGCCTGCAAGCGGCGCGCACGCGCAAAGCGCCGTTCGTTGGATATTCGGCGCAGGGCTGCGCGCGCCTGGGAGCGGCGCGCACGTGCAGGAGGCAACGGGCTATCTGGTGTGCGCGGCTCCACCGCATCAAAAGCCGCACCCGCCGCTGTCGCGAAGGATTCTGCCGTGCTGCCAAGCCTTTTGGCAGATCGCCACAAGCCCCGCAACGAGAAGAACAGGTACGCGCCCAATAGCGCCACGATGGCGATGATAACGAGTGCCTTCACTACGTCTCCTTGAGAAGCTGAGTTGCCTGGCGCGCCATACGCGAAGCGGCGTCCGCGGGTTCCAGGCAGACCACGGCGTCGCCCAACTGAATCAGCAGCGACATGAGCCATTGGTCCGATGTGGCGCGCAAAGCGAGTACTAGCTTATCGCCTTGGTCGGTCACAGCGATACCTGGAAGTGTCTCCGCCGCCCACAGGCCCGCTCTGGTGACCGTCACACGCACGTCGTATCCCTGCGGGTTCCAGTTATCTCCGCGCTTGCGGGCCCGATCGCCACTGTCCTGCAGCGCGCGGGCATCCCGCGCGGCAGAGCGCGGCACGGCTTGCCCAACCGTCACGTGCCCGATGCGATCCAGCCGATATCGCCGCAGTTGCCCATCTTTGACGGCACGCAACGCCGGATTTGTATCGGAAAGGAACGCCAGTGGGATCACATTCTCTGTGGTGACGCGCTCGTGAAGGTCCGGGCCGGGGCGATGGTACGTCAGCGTCACGAAACGGTGTTCCTCGATAGCCTGAACAATGCGGGCCAGCGGCTCCTCGCCGATTAGCGCTTCCGGTGGGTCCCAGAGAGCCCCCTCAAAGCCCCGAACCCGCGCCGCATCAACCAAGCGTTCACGCAGCTGCCCAAGTGCCACGGCTGTTGCGCCTGGGGGCGTCACTTCTGCTGCACAATCGAGTACTGCGACGAGCATCATCACCTCGTCCAGCGTCAGCGCTAACGGCGGTATATCAACGGTGCCGCCCGGGCCAAGCGAAACCCAGGAATCGGGTGTGGCCGGGCTGTCTTCGTCGTCGGCCAATGGCAGATCCAGGTCAAAAGGCTCCGGGAACCCCGGTATGTCCACCAAATTTGCGGCCCATAACACGTCGAGCGCCTTGCGCCAGGGCACGCCGAAGTGCGCAGCGATTTCGCGAAGTGGCGCGGTGCCGCCGTGCGCGGCAAGGTACGTCAAAATCGAATGGGTCAATACGATGTCGTTCCCGCTCAGCATGGCTCACCACCAGCTGCCTGATTGACCGGAGTATCGGACGGGGATTGGCGTGCTAATCTCGCCACGTGTTCCACGCGCTCGCGCCATTGGGCGAGGAAACTGGGGCTTCCTACCACGTGCACGTCCACACCATAGGTAACCAGTTCGTCGAACATCCGCTGCCGGTTGACTTTGCGGAAGCGGTACTGCGGCCACTCGCCATCGTTGATACGCTCCCCTCGTTGCGCAAGCGGCACGGCCGTACCGGGGCGTATAGCAAGAATTGCCTCATCTTCCACAAAGGCATCATGCGTCTGCGTGTGCTCCGTGTGGTCCTCGTCCGGCTGCAGTGCTTCTCCAACCGTGAGCGTTCCCGGGACAATCCGGGCTACTTTGAAGGAGCGCGTGGCCCACGGCTTGCCATCACGCTGCGCTGGTCCCTTCACATAAAACGCATCGAAATGCACGTCGATTTCGCGTGGACACAGCACGTAGTGATGCGTGGCGGCCGACGACGTCCCTACATAGTCAAATTCGACGCAGCGGCCATATTGGAGGGCACGGGCGATAGCCGGAGCATCACTCCCCTCGGGAATCGTGGCGCGCACGTAGCGCGCATCCGTGTGCGCCTCAGATGCGGCCAGGAGTTTCTGCAGCCCGTTGTGTGCTACCAGCGCTTCACGCCCGGTCCGCCCAATCCCGGAAATCGCGGAGCGCAACAGGCCTAAGTCAGCCGAGGAGACGGGCGCGATGAGCGGCGCGGCCGCGTCGTAGGAATACCGATAAGCGCGATCGACGACGATCGGATACCCGGATTGCCGCAGGGTTGCAATGTCGCGATCAAATGCCTTGTGAAAGGCCGCATCAGAAAGTCCTTCGTAATACGGCAGTTGCTCGCGGATCTGACTGCGCGTCAGCCCCGATCCGCGCCGGATTGCTTCCAACAAGGCCAAATGGCGTTCTGTTATTGTCACGCTCCCAGCCTAGAGGAAATGAACACGTGTGTGCTCATAGCACATGCGAGTGCACCTTCGCTCCATCTTGCCCGGCCCGTGTCATGTTCCGCCATCAGAGGCGCTGCTCGATTAGGCTGTGAGGCGTGATGATGTGGCGAAAAGGAACGGTAATTGGCTTGCCCCAGGCGTGGGGGCAGGCTCAGGTATGTGATGTTGAACTTGAGGACCGGAACATACTGCGTGCACTTGCCTACGTTCCGCTCGTCGGTTTGCCACAGGTTGGGGATACGGTGCTTCTCACCGGCGCGACTGTGGCGCGTGGGCTCGGCACCGGCGGATACCTGATGGTGGTTGCGATTCCGGACCGTTTGCCACCTGATCCGGTACCAGGGCCAGGGCACATTGTGAAAGCACGCTACACGCCTTTGCAATACATGACGATGGGGGCAGACGAACAGGAATCGCCGTGGCATTTGACACTTGCGGAGGCCGATTCCATCGATGGAATGCCGGTGGTGGTTGCGGATCTGCACTCCGCACTTCCCGCCGTCGTGGCGGCCATCCGCGCGCGCAATCCGAAAGCGCGGATCGCGTACATCATGGACGATGGCGGCGCCTTGCCTGTGTGGTTTTCTCGTATTTGTTCCAGCCTCACGGATGCTGGCCACATCTTGGGCACTATTACCGCGCGCCAGGCATTCGGCGGTGAACTTGAGACCGTCAACATGCACACCGCGTTGCTTGCCGCCAAACAGGTGTGGCATGCGGATATCGCGGTGGTGTCCCAAGGCCCTGGAAACCTGGGCACCGGAACCACGTGGGGATTCTCTGGCACCTCTGTGGGCGAGGCAATCAACGCAGTGAATGTGTTAGGCGGCCGCGCAATTGGATTACTCCGAATGTCGAACGCCGATGCGCGAAGCCGCCACTTCGGCCTGTCGCACCATTCGGTCACCGCATTGACGCGAGTGGCGCTCTCGCCTGCGGTGTGCCCGGTGCCAGTTTTTTGTGACGACGGCGAAGGCACACTAGATCGCCTTGTACCTGGCGATGTGCGAGAGTTGCTGGCAGGGCAACTTGCGGCATTGTTTGCGTGCGATCATCTGACCCGTTTAGACGTGTGCACACACGGGCTGCGCGAGGCCTTCGCGGACTCCCCTGTGACATTGCAAACGATGGGCCGCGGATTCGAAGAGGATCCGCTGGCCTTCCTCGCCGCTGGCGTAGCGGGATATGCTGCTGCAGATATGGTGGCGCAGAGCTAATCCTGCGCTCAGTTCAGATGCGGCACGCCAACACTGGCGTCACGATGATGCCGCGCGCCCCTGCATCGTACAGTGCGTCCATAACGGCGTTCATCTGATCCAGCAACACCATGGCGCGCACCGCAAACCAACCCTCTTCATGAAGCGGTGAGACGGTAGGAGACTGCAAGCCAGGAGTCAGCTGTGCCGCAGTTTCCAGCAGGTCGGCAGGGCAATCGTAATCGAAGATCACGTAGCGGCGGGCCACCAATACACCTTCGAGGCGCCTGTCGAGCGTTGCGAGGCCCTCGGGCATTTCGCGATTGCCGCGGATCAAAACCGCTTCAGAGGAAAGAATCGGATCTGCGAAAACTTCGAGCCCAGCCGTGCGAAGCGTTGTGCCGGTTTCTACAACATCGGCGATCAGGTCGGCTACGCCAAGCTGAACAGAGGATTCAACTGCGCCATCCAGATGTACCACTGATGCCTGAATCTGGTGCTCGCCGAGGTACTGGCGCACAAGTCCGTCGTAGGCCGTGGCGATCCGCTTGCCGCGGATATCGTCAATCGTGTGGTACGTGCCTTTGGGCGCGGCAAAGCGGAAAACGGAGCGGGCGAATCCGAGCGGGCGATGTTCAATCGCGTCCGCGCCGGAATCGAGCAACAGGTCCCGGCCCGTAATGCCAACGTCTACGGTTCCAGCGCCCACATAGACCGCCACGTCGCGCGGGCGGATAAAGAAGAACTCCACGTCATTGGCGGGATCAGTGAGTACTAATTCACGTGGATCGCGGCGCTGGCGATAACCGGCCTCGCGGAGTATTTGGGATGCGGGTTCAGACAAAGATCCCTTGTTGGGAACAGCCACACGGAGCATAATGATCTTTCTTCAAGTGCGATTTGGTTGGTGTGTTCTCAGGACTCGCGGCGAATTTACAGGTAGCGATACACGTCATCGAGCGTCAAACCGCGCGCGAGCAGCATCACCTGCAGATGGTACAGCAGCTGCGAGGTCTCTTCAGCCAGCGCCTCGTCGCTTTCGTGTTCGGCCGCGAGCCACACTTCGCCCGCTTCCTCCACGATCTTTTTACCGATCGCATGGATCCCGCGATCAAGTTCTGCCACTGTGCCCGATCCTTCGGGGCGCTCGTGTGCTTTGACGGTCAGTTCGGCAAACAGCTGCTCAAAATTCTTCACGTTCCCACTCTATAACGTGAAGCGATCCTGCCGCGTGCACGTCCGCACGCTATCGTACGGCGCGAGCGAGTTACATCGTACGGCGCCAGCGAGTTACTTTGTCAGATCGACGAAGGCACTCGAAGCGTCCACGGGCTTGGCCAGCAAGTTGTTCTGCTCCATAAAACTGGACATGTTCTCCCATAATTGCGCATCTTGTTCGCCGAACGTGGCACTGCCCTGGTATAGCGCTAGCGTGGCTTTGAGCACGGCTTTCGCCTGCGTTTGGGCGTCCTTCTCCGCGAGGCTGGGAACGTATTGTGCTGCGATCTCTACGGTCTTTTCCGGATTCTTCTCCGCAAAGTCCACGGCTTTGCTCAATGCGCGCAGCATCTTTGTATAGGAGGCCTTATTCGCATCGAGATTAGAGGCGAGCGAGCCAAGGCCCACTCCGACCAGCGGCAACCCTCCGGAGACCATATCGGCTTCCACAACCGTTTCGGTGCGGCCTGCGTCTGTGAGCGCCGCCTGGATAGCGACGGCGTCGGAATTCGTGTAACCGATAACCGCATCGACGTCTCCTCCAAGCAGCGCTGCCGTCTGCGTGTACCCAATGTACTGCACCGAAACGTCCTTTTCTGTGAGCCCCTGAGCGTCAAGCATCGCAAGTAGCGCGAAATAATTCGCTCCATACGGCCCGGGAAGTCCGATCGTCGTGCCGCGAATGTCGCTTGCCTGAAGGCCCGGTTCCGTAGCGCTCGCAAGTGAGATGAGTTTTATCGGGTACTTCTGGTACATCGTCGCCCAGTCGACGACGTCGGTGCCCTGCGAACGCGCCTGCATCATCTCGTCGCCGCCGGCGAAAACCACGTCTTCTTGGCCGGCCTGGAGCGCCCCAAGAAGAGATTCCTGGGAACCGTGATGGCGCAGCGTCACGTCCAGTCCTTCATCAGTGAAATAACCTTGGTCTTCCGCCACATAGAACGGAGCAAACTGGATATCCGGAATGTAAGTGAGCCCAACCGTGATGGCGTTTCCCGAAGCGCTTGATGACTGGGCCAGATTGCTCGATGAACTGGCGCTCGGAGACGCCGCACACCCGGCCAGCGCCAGCGATGTGATAAGGCTAATGCCAAGGAGTTTCTTCATCAGGATCCCTTTCTGTGGATATTTACGGACGCGCATCGCGGATCAGGTAATTCGCGTGATTTTCGATCAGAAGGAGTGCCAGATAGATGACCATCGCACACAACGCCAGAAGGATGATGGTGGCGAACATCCCCTTCACGTCACCGGCACCCTGAGCGCTCATCAGCTGCATGCCCAGCCCGTTACCGCCGATAACCATCTCTCCTACAACTGCTCCGGTGATAGACAGCGTGAATCCGGTACGTAACCCGGCCAAGATGGAGGGTGCGGCGAGCGGCAACTCCATATAACGCACCAAGGTAAAGCCACTGGCACCGTCAAGGCGTGCGGCGCCCAGGATATCGTGGTTGATGTGCCGCACCCCCACAGCGGTGGAGATGATCACAGGGAAAACCACCATGATGGTGCACAGCACAATGATGGCCGTTTTGCCATAGCCCACCCAAATTGTGAGCAGCGGTGCGATTGCCACGGCAGGTACCGCTTGAGCTGCGGCGAGATACGGCTGCACCGTGCGCCCAAACAGCCGCCATTTGGCAATGGCGTATCCGAATGGTACACCGATGACTGCGGCGAAAACGCAGCCCGCAAGTGCCTCGACGAGCGTGATGCGCGTGGCGTCGGCCAGGTAACCGGCTCTCAGCCCTGAGACCATGCGTGCCACGGCGTCGTACGGCGAGGGAAGAAATGCTGCGCTGATAATGCCGGATGCGGTGAGTATCCACCACAGGGCCAGCAAAACCACTCCGAAGATAACGGCTGGCACCCATCGGCTTCGCATTTACCCTCCCCTGTCAGACCGGGGAAGATAAGAAACGCTATCGCGCGCGGGCAGAACCCGCGCACAAATGCGCGATACACGTGCGCCTCCCATCCGGACTTTGACCGTCGGTCAAGGAATTTCACCTTGTCAACCGCTTGCGCGGGTCGCGGACTATCACCGCCGGTTCAGACTTTCACTGACCCCGGAGCATTTTGTGTTCTTCAGCCATTATGCTCATACAGCACCTGCGGAGCAAGCCGAGACTGACAAGGGTGACAGAGCGATCAGTCGTGCAATCCCACGCGTTGGGCAAGGCGCTGCAAGGGGCGCGGGGCCCACCAGTTCCATTTGCCGAGCACTGTCATGGTAGCGGGTACAAGTAGCATGCGTGTCACAGTGGCATCCGTGCCAACCATGATCGCCAAGGCCACGCCGATCTGCTTGACGGCGATCAGATCCCCCATCGCGAAACCGATAAAGACCGCAATAATGATGGCCGCAGCAGAGGTGATGATTCGGCCGGAACGCTGCATGCCTTTTGCGACGGCGTCGTCGTTCGAATCGCCAGCATCCCAATACTCTTTGATGCGCGAAAGAAGAAACACTTCGTAATCCATAGCCAGCCCGAAACCGAAGGCCACCATGCACGCAACCGTGAAAAGTACCAATCCGGGGGATTCCGGAACGCCAAACCAGCCGTGCTCAAAGATGAAAGTCGTGGCACCCAATGCTGCAAGCACGGATAGCGAGTTGATAATGAGCGCCTTGAGGGGCACAAGCACCGATCCGGTCATGAGGAACAACAGGACCATCACGGCGAGTATGACGACGGCGAGGGAGAACGGCGCGTCGTGGGCAATCGAATGGACCATGTCGTACTGTAGCGCTGCAGCGCCGCCAACCCACGCCTGCGCGCCAAAGTTTTCTGCGCGCAGTGCTTTCATCACGTTCGTGACTTCCGATCCGGCCTGGTCTTGCGCGACGACCCGCACGTTCACTAGGGTCCTATCCGAATCGGATGCCAAAGGCTGTGCGATCACAGAATCTACACCCGTTGTGCCTTCGATCAATGCCACGGCATTGGTAGCGTCCGCGTATGGGGTATCAAGCACCACTTGTACCGACGGCGTAGCCAATGCGGGGTAATTGTCTTGGAGCTCCATGTAACCGCTGTACAGTTGCGAATCCTTGGGCAAGAAATCGGTGAAATTGTTCCGCAGTTCGAGCGCGCGCACAGGCAGCGCAAGCAACACGAGCACAGCGAAGGTTGCAAACATCACGAACCAGGGATGGCGTTGTACGCGGCGCGCCAGGTGTGAGAAGGCACCCTCATCAGCTGCCGAATCGCGCATCGCTCGCATCATTGTGCCGAGTCCGGGGATTTTCCGCAGGGGCGACGGAGCCAGCATGTGCCGGCCCAGCACCGTCAGGAGAGCAGGTACCAGTGTGATAGCGGCCAAGACGGCCAAAAGAGTCACGGCGATGCCGCCCAGACTGATCGTTTTGAGGACATGCATGCTCATCAAAAGCAGGCCGAGCATGGCACATGCAATGGTGACCGCAGAGAATGTGACCGTGCGCCCGGCGGTGGCGATTGCGCGCTGCACGGCCGGTATAACGATTGATGTCCGTGCATCGCTGCGCGTGAGATCCGAAGGACTGCTGTAGAGTTCGGCCGCCTCTTCGCGAAAGCGGGAAACCACCAAAAGGCCGTAGTCGATCGATAGGGCGACTCCGATAATGGAAACCACGTTCAGAATGAACGAATCGATGGTGGTGGAGAACGTGGCCGCCCAGATCATGCCCATGCCGACGCCGATCGCAGAGATAGCGCCAATGAGCGGCATGGTGGCCGCGATGAAACCACCGAAGACGATAAGCATGAGGAGGGCCGCGACGGGCAGGCCGATTGATTCACCACGCACCAAATCGGATTGGACTTGTCCCAAGATCAGGGACGACATGGCTTGGGAGGAAACGTCCGTGACCTTCGCATCTGGAAAGGCTGCCACTACCGCACTGCGATATGCGGACACGGCCGCATCGAAATCCTCTTGGGCCTCGTCGCCCGACGATAGCGTGCGCGTCACCGCAACAGCGTAACCTTGCCCATCGGCGGAGAGAAGTGCCTGCGCAGGATACGCCCCAGGCTCGAAGGGATCGTTGACGGCTGTCACACCAGAGCTATTTAAGATGCCGCGATTGTTCGCGGCGAAGGTGGCGAGTGCCGCATTTTCCGCTGCTACGTCAATTCCGGTCACCACCACAATAGCGGTTTCCGTATCGTCTGATGATGCGGTCATATCCGCGACCGCCTGTGACTGAGAATTGGGAACAACGAATTCTGATGTGGACGTCCGTTCGAAGATCCCGCCGTGGCCGAAGCCCCATGCCGCGCCACCTCCGAAGAGGGCAAGCAGGATTGCCCACGCCGCTATGACGATCCAAGGTGTACGCGTCACACCGCGCCCAAGACGAGTAAACACTTGATTCCCGCCTATCTACTGTTCTTTACGTAGTCTAGCGAGCGGGTGAACTCTTCTTCGATTGTGGAATCGTGACGGTATGTGGCAAGTGAAACCAAAGCGGCCACGAGAAGTGAGATCAGAAATGCGAATGCGAGCTCATAGATGTCGAACAGCCACACATCCCCTGTGATCCTATCGAGCCAATCCCAGACAAATACGGAAACGGCACCGGCAACCATTCCCGCGAAGGCGCCCCATCGCGTGAGCTTGCGCCAGTAGAGGGACAGCACGGTCACGGGTCCGAACGCAGCACCGAAACCGGCCCAGGCGAATCCGACGAGCGAGAGAATCGAGTTGTTGTTTCCGAGCGCCAAATATAGCGCTACCAGCGCGACAAGAAGCACGGCGAATCGGCCCATCCAGACGAGCCGATGTTGGCTCACCTGTTTCTTCGTTATGGCACGATATACGTCTTCTACAAGCGCTGACGATGTGACGATGAGCTGACTGGAAAACGTGGACATGATAGCTGCTAGGACGGAGGCAAGTACCAGGCCAGCGATGAACGGGTGGAGCAGAATCTGAGACATACGCAGTACTACCGTTTCTGGATTGTCCAGCTCGATGCCGTTCTTTGCGAAGTACGCGATGCCCACTAACCCGGAAATGACGGCACCCGCAAGGGAAATAACCATCCAACTCATTCCAATGCGCCTGGCACGTGTGGCCTCTCCCGGAGAGCGCAGCGCCATAAAACGCACCACGATGTGTGGCTGGCCAACGTATCCTAAACCCCACGCAAGCCCCGAGATGATCGTCACCTGTGTTGCGGCTTTTGCGAAGCCCGTACCGAAGAAGGAGAGGTTGCTGGCGGCCACGCCCTCCACGGTGGTGACGGTTTCTCCGAATCCACCGATGGCAGCTATACCCACCAGAGGCATCACAACGAGCGCAACACACATCATGATGCCCTGTGCAACGTCCGTGAGGGATACTCCAAGAAATCCGCCGAACATGGTATAGGCCAGGGTCACTGCCACGACGATGAGCATTCCCGCCGTGGCATCAAGGCCAAAGGACGATTCGAAAAAGACGCCTGCAGCAACCATCCCGGATGAGACGTAGAGTGTGAAAAACACCAGGATAACCACACTTGCAGTAATACGAAGTACATGCGAGCTGTCTTTGAGCCGGTTTTCGAAGAAGGTGGGCACGGTGATCGAATTGCCCGCGACCTCCGTATATGCGCGCAGCCGTGGTGCTATAAAGAGCCAGTTACAGGATTGCCCGATAGTAAGCCCGATGGCGATCCACGATTCGATCAAGCCCGTGGCATAAATAGCGCCAGGTAGGCCCATAATGAGCCAACCGGACATATCTGCGGCTCCCGCGGAGATTGCGGCCACCCAGGATGGCAGATTGCGCCCTCCCAGCATGTAGTCTTCGTGGTCTTCCGTTCTCCGAAATGCTGCAAATCCCAGCAGGAGCATGCCAGCAAAGTACACTCCGAGTGCGAGGTACATGAAGAACTCATCGGACATAGGCTGGCCTCCCGCCATGGTCAGTGTGTATGCGAATCGGCGAGTGTGCGCAACGCGCCGACCTCTGCATACGCGTCCTCCGCGCCGAATACGGCGGAGCCCGCGACGAAATTGTTAGCCCCCGCTTCTGCTGCGCGGGTAATGGTTTTCCGCGATACTCCCCCATCGATCTGGATCCAGATATCCAGATTACGTGCACTGATGGCTTCGCGGGTCCTGCGTATCTTTGGCAGCATAGAGTCGAGGAATGGCTGGCCTCCGAATCCTGGCTCTACAGTCATGATCAGAATCTGGTCAAATTCCGGCAAAATGTCGAAGTACGGTTCAATTGCGGTGCCAGGTTTGAGCGCGAGGCTGGCCCGCGCACCGAGGCGGTGGAGTTCACGTGCCAAGCGAATAGGCGCATGTGCTGCCTCCACGTGGAAGCTCACGGAGGCGCAGCCCATCTGAGCGTAAAGTGGCGCCCAACGGTCTGGATCCTCAATCATCAGGTGGGCGTCCACAGGAATGGGGCTCACGCGCACGGCTGCCTCCGCCACGGGCACGCCGAGCGTCAAATTGGGGACAAAGTGGTTATCCATGATGTCCACGTGTGCGAAATCGGCGGAACGGATCTTCGCCAATTCACCTTTGAGATCCGCGAAGTCGCAGTTCAGAATGGACGGTGAAACAATTGTCGGAACGTTCATTTCCCTTCCTTTGTTATGAGCGCGATGAACATGCCGTCTGTCTGATCCGTATCGGGCCACAGTTGCACCATGCCATCTTGTGCCCCAACGGCGTGGAGCGCAACAGAATGTGCCACCGCTTGCGCGTCACGCACCTGTGCGTCGGGATGCGCTGCGAGGAGCGTTTCCACTACCGATCTCGTCTCCTCCACGATTGGAGAGCATGTCGAATAGGTGAGGATTCCGCCGGGACGCAATGCGCGGAATGCAGACTCCAGAAGTTCATTCTGCAGTGTCACAAGCTCTGGGATGTCCGTGCGCTGTTTGTTCCAGCGGGATTCTGGGCGCCGCCGCAGCGCACCGATGCCAGAACAAGGAGCGTCAACAAGAATTCGATCGTAGGTGTTCGGTTCTTCCGCGCCAAGATCGCGCCCGTCGCCCTCTCTGAGAGCCACGATGTCATCCCAGGGGCGCACCGCCTGAGCAACCAAATCGAGCCTATGCCCATGCAGTTCGTTCGCGTGAATCCGCGCCCCCCGATTCGCCCCGATCGCGGCCATGGTTGCGGCCTTTCCCCCAGGTCCTGCACACATGTCAAGCCACAGCTCATCCGATCCGCTCAGCGGTGCCGTGGCCGCAATTGCCGCCACCAACTGGCTACCTTCGTCCTGGACTCCCGCCGAACCGTCTTGGACTGGCCATAAACGGCCAGGGTCCCCTGATTCGAGGAGGACAGCATTCGGCATAAGGTAGGGTTCCGCTGCCTCCATGTGCGCAGCTGCGATCCGTTCCTGCAATTGCGAAGAAGAGATATCGCGCGCCACGAGTGCAACTTTTGCTGGCGTGTTGTCCGCCTGAAGCACTGCCTCGATATCGTGTTCGTCGCGGCCATTCGCAACGAGTGAGCGTTCGAGCGCCTCCACGACCCACCGCGGATGTGAATACCACACCGCGAGGAATTCCGTGTTTGAGGCCGTTGTTTCACGAATGATCGCTTCCCATTGATCCTTGCGCTCATTGACTCTTCGTAACACCGCGTTGACAAATCCGGCGGTGCCCTGGCCTAGCTCGTTGCGTGCAATCACCACAGTTTCGTTGATCGCGGCATGCGGCGGTGTCCGAAAATCGAGTAATTGGTGGCAGCCTAGGCGAAGCAAGTCCAAAACCGGAGGATCGATCTCGGATACCATCCGGCCGTGAGTACAGCGAGCGATGATGGCATCCCACCGGCCACGCATACGCAATGTGCCATATGCCAGATTCGTTGCAAAGGAGGCATCCAGTTTTCGCAGTCTGGCTCGAGAAATCAGATCGGGCAGTACCAAATTCGCGTAGGCGCCGTCGTCGTTCACGGCACGCAACGCATCGAACGCAACCAATCGCGCAGGATCGGAGTTCTGGTGGCGCGGGTGCCACCCTGCCGTATGCTCAATCATCGGTGCGCTCCTTCGCCGTGAACTGTTCGCCAGGGCTCAAGCGTGCGCCCCGGAGCCAGTCACGCGCTTCCATAACGCGTTTGCCGGCAGGCGCAACCGTACCAAGCCGAACTGCATGGCTGCCAGTTCCCACAAGCTCGCCGCGGAGCTCCCCCGGAGCCAAGTCGGTTACGTCCGGCACCGGAGAGATAGGCCCCAGCTTGATGCGGTGACCTCTGAGCATCGTCCATGCCCCTGGCGCAGGTGTGTGCGCGCGAATCTGGCGGTCGATCGCTATGGCTGGATGGGTCCAATCCACCTGCGCGTCTGCCACGCTGATTGAGGGTGCATATGTCACGTCGCCATGTTGTGGATGTGGCACTGCCAGGCCCGATTCGAGCAGCGCAAATGTTCGTACCAGCAATTCGGCTCCGCTGTGCGAGAGCCTCTCTAAGAGGTCCCCGGCCGTGTCTGTGGGATTGATGCGCTCAGTGGTGCTGCCAAAGACCGGGCCGGTATCCAGCCCTTCCTCCAGCAGGAATGTTGACGCGCCGGTGATATCGTCTCCTGCCGCAAGTGCGTGTTGCACTGGTGCGGCACCTCGCCAGGCAGGCAATAGCGAGAAATGGAGATTGATCCAGCCCAAGCGAGGCACGCTCAACAAAGCGGGAGGAACAATCTTGCCATAGGCAACCACTGCAGCCGCATCGGGCGCGAGTGTTGCAATGTTCTCCGTGAACTGCGGATCGCGCAAGGTGCGGGGCGTGAGAACTGGAATACCGTAATGCTCCGCGGCGTCGTGGACTGCTGAACGGTGCATGGCGTGTGAGCGTCCAGCGCGCGCGGGGGCGCGGGTCAGGACAGCGAGCACCTCGTGTCCAGCGGAGAGGAGCCGTTCAAGGGATGGTACGGCTACGTCAGGGGTTCCAGCAAAGAGTATGCGCACAGAGCCATTCTACGTGGTAATGGACGGTGCTCCGATCGCATCACATGCGCGGATCTACTTCGAGGCGCAAGGTAGCTCCCAGATTCTCCGCCGTATACAGCCGATAGACGTTGCGTGCGATGCGGGTGAGCGCGCGCCCGTGCGTGATTGCAGTGCGAAAGAACAGCGTAATTTCTTCGCGGGGTGCAGGCACGGGCCCCAATAGGTCGATACCCGGTGCGAACGGACGCACCCCTGTAGCGAAGAGTGTTTCTTCGTGTGGTATCGGAACTTCGGGAGCTTCGTTAAAGGAGCGGAGAAGTTCACCACGCAGGATCCTGAGATATCTGTGCATGTCCCCTTGCGATCCGGTAACGGCGAGCCATCGCGCGGCCGGAGGGAGCGCCAGTGCCGTCCGCTCGCGCAGGATCGTGGCAGCGTAATGGGCAAGATCCCAGTGTGCCAATGCGTGCAGGGCTTCCGGATCTATTCCGCCAGCAAACATCACGTGTCCGCCATGTTCCGCGGGGCGCACGCGCGCGACGACGGCGCTGGCGTGCCGCACGAACGCGATATCCGCATCCATGCCCTGTCCGCGCAAATAGCGGGAATCCAGCACTAGTGCGCCGGCGAAGCCACCGTCTGCCCACGGTTCCGCACCCGGGGTAGCCACGATGATGCGCGGCCGTGAGGAAACGGTTACGGAAATTCCTTCTGCCGCTTGGGATCCCGAGATCACCACGCCCACTCCGGGGAATGCGCGCCCGATCTCCTCTGCTGTGCGGTGTGAGCCGATCCGCAATGCCTTCATCTGTGTGCCGTGGCAATGACTGCACCTCCAGGGCCGTAAGCTGCCGCAACGACTACACGCAGGCGTAGCCCCTGGCGCACTGATCTGCATCTCGCCTCCACAATCGGCGCAGACGGCAGGGCGCTGGCACTGCGCGCACGCGACCACTGGTATATAGCCCGCACGCGGCACGACCAAGAGCACTGGCCCACGCGTGAGGCTGTCCCGTACCATCGTGAAGGCCGAGTCTGGGATGCGGCTCCACGGGGTGCCTTCCCGCACCCATTGCTCAGGCGACGTGACCCGCGCAGCCTTGACTGCACGCACCGATGGGGTGGCTTCTAGGAGCGGCGCCCAGCCGGATGCGATGAGTGCGGCTGCCGGCACGCTCACATAGTGGGACAACACAAGCAGGCCGCTCTTTTGCAGTGCTGCGCGGGCGGCGAGTACGTCACGCGCCTCCGCATACGGTGAGCGAATCTCGCGGAGTGTGGGCGCGGCGTCGTCTATCACGATGACCAGTCCGAGCCGGGAGACGGGAGCCCACGCGGCCGCGCGGGTTCCGATGACGATGGGCGCCTGCCCGCCGCGCACCCGCAGGAATGAACGGTAGCGTGACTCTGGAGCGGCCTCCCCCACCAGGATCTCTATCGAATCGCCGAAGCGTTGGGCGAAGATTTCAGCCATGGACCGGGCAATGCGTGAGGTCGGCACCACGATTAGGACGCCGCGTCCGGACGCACGTGTTGCAGCACATGCGGCAAGCGCGAGTTCCACTACAGAGCCTGGCAAGGCGTGACACACTGCATGAGGTGACTCGCCGCGCGCCAGCCGGGCAAGGAATGCCGCTCCGCCTGTGTAGGGCATCCAGGTGGCGGCCGCCTGTCCTTCCGGAAACTCCAATGCCGGCTCGCCACCGGAATCGGCACGTACGCTCTGCTCTAGCGGCGCATCTAACGGTTCCGGCCCGGCCATAAACGGCCCATAATGGGACACGTATTCGCGTTCAGCGCGCGCATGGCGCGGAGGGATTGCCAAGCGGAGGATATCTGCAACGGACGAACAATTTCTTTCGGCGATGCGCGCCGCGATTTGGTAGATTTCTGCCGCCAGTACGGGCAGCGGAGAGATCACGCGCAAAATCGGCCGCAAGCGGCTGCCGGTGGTTGTTTGGTCGTCGCGGGCGACGACGAATCCCGTAGCTTTGCGGCCACTTATGGGTACGGCCACCCGCGAACCCACGGATGCCTGAGCATCGAGCGCAGGCGGTACCAGATAATCAAATACGCGATCCAGCTGCGGCCCAACATTCTCCAAGCAGACGTGGGCCACAGGGCGAGCGACATCGGCTCGCACGGCATGCGCCAAACGAACCGGTGCGAAGAGCGCATCCTGTGTGGTGGCCTCCGGCAGTTCACCCAGTTCCAGTTGGTCCATGGCATCAGGGTAGACCATGGCAGGGACGGAGTTTCTCCGTTCGAACGCTCAGCACGCCCGAAGTAGTTCCTCCACCCTGTCTGTTTTTTCCCAGGTGAACTCCGGCAGTTCACGCCCAAAATGGCCATAGACTGCCGTTTTGGCGTAGATCGGACGCAGAAGATCAAGTTCCTCGATAATTGCCGCGGGCCGCAGATCGAATACCTTTATCACTGCGTTGTGGATACGTTCCACCGGGATGGATTCCGTTCCGAAAGTCTCCACGCGCACAGAAATAGGGTGAGCGCGGCCGATCGCGTAGGCAACCTGGATTTCGCAGCGATCGGCTAGTCCCGCAGCCACGACGTTCTTAGCCACCCAGCGCGCAGCGTATGCGCCGGAACGGTCCACTTTCGAAGGATCCTTGCCGGAGAATGCGCCACCTCCGTGGCGCGCCATTCCGCCGTAGGTATCCACAATAATCTTTCGTCCGGTGAGCCCGGCATCACCCATAGGGCCACCGATCACGAATTTTCCGGAGGGGTTTACAAAGAGCTTCATTCCGCCGAGGTCAAGCGGCAGGTTCTCCACTTCGAGCACAGGTTCCAAAACGTTCTCAGACAGTGCGCGGCGCAGCCACGTTTGGTCAACTTCAGGATCGTGCTGGGTGGAGATCACCACAGTATCGAGAGCCACAGGCTTGTCGTCCTCGTAGAGAACGGTCACTTGCGTCTTGCCATCCGGGCGCAGGCCTGGCACGGCTCCGCTGCGGCGCACATGCGCAAGCCTTTCAGCCAAACGGTGAGCCAGCTGAATGGGGGTCGGCATCAGCGTGCGGGTCTCGTTGGTGGCGTAGCCGAACATCAGCCCCTGATCCCCGGCTCCCTGTACATCGTATCTGTCCGTCAATGCGGATTCCCTGGCCTCGATTGAACGATCCACCCCGTCCGCGATATCGGGCGACTGCTGCCCAATCGAAAGCGTCACTCCGCACGAATTACCGTCAAATCCCACGCGTGACGAGGTGTAGCCAATTTCCGTGATCGTATCGCGTACGAGTTGCGGAATCTCCACATAGGCCTCTGTGGTGATTTCACCGGCCACGTGGATCAGCCCGGTTGTGGCCATGGTTTCAACGGCAACACGGGCGTGAGGATCAGCTTCCAGCATGGCATCCAGAATCGTGTCTGAGATCTTGTCACACACTTTGTCCGGATGGCCCTCCGTGACGGATTCGGACGTGAAAGGCTGGCGATAGGTCATAAGTGCATCCGATCAGAGTGTTCCGCCGCGCTGGGCGGAGATAGTGTCCAGTATCGTCTCTGCGAGCTCGTCTTTGGTACCTGTGGCGGCTGCACGAACGGCTCCGGAGACATCCACGATCGTAATTGCTGTTTCACGATCGCCAAAACCGCGATCCTCCCCCACCTCGTTGATGACCATCAGGTCTACCTGTTTGGCGGCGGCTTTTCGGCGCCCATATTCGAGTACGGAGGATCCTGCATCGCCTGTCTCTGCGGCGAAACCCACAATCGTTTGGCGTGGATCACTGCGATTGCATGCTAACCCGGCAAGAATATCTGGATTTTCTACCAGTGTCAGAGTTATCGGCGAACCGTCGCGCTTCTTTACTTTCGCATCAGAGACATGTTCTGGCCGGTAATCGGCGACAGCTGCAGCCATGATGACCACGTCCGCCGTGGCGGCGGCCGTTTCCATCTGTTTCTTTAACTCGGCCGCGGTTCCGGCCTGAACGATCGCGGCACCGGTGAGGCCTCGCAGCAATTCCGGCAGTACGTGCGCCGCGACAAATGTGACATTCGCGCCGCGTGCCACGGCATGGCGCGCGATCGCGGCACCGAAAGCCCCCGAGGAACGATTACCTATGAAGCGCACGGGATCGATCGGTTCGCGGGTTCCTCCCGCCGAAATAGCGAAACGAACCCCAGCGAAATCGTTGCGTTGGTGGTCCGCTAGAAGGGACCGCAGTGACGAAAAGATCTCTTCAGGTTCGGGCATTCTGCCCGGCCCGCTATCAGCCCCTGTCAGGCGCCCGGATGCGGGTTCAATAACTGTGATTCCACGGCCGCGCACAGTACCCACGTTGTGCTGGGTTGCCGGATTCAACCACATTTCCGTGTGCATCGCCGGCACTAGCACAACCGGGCAGCGGGCGGCGAGGACGGTGGAGGTGAGCAGGTCGTCCGCCATGCCGGCGGCAATCCGTGCCAGCGTATGAGCGGTAGTTGGAGCCACGACGATCACATCGGACACATGCCCCAGCCGCACATGATTCACGTGTGCCGCATCCTGGTCAGTGTCCGTACAGACCGGATGCCCGCTCAGTGCCTCCCAAGTGGTGCGGCCAACCATGGACAGTGCAGCGCGTGTGGGAACAACGGTGACATCAGCCCCAGCTTTCACTAGCAGGCGCACCAGCGTACATGCTTTGTACGCGGCAATCCCGCCAGTTACTCCAACAGTGACGTGAACTGGGCCTCCTGTGGAGGAAGCCCAGTGCGAGCTCACTTGGTTTCCGTTCCCCATTCGATCTTTCCAGCCGCGATCTCTTTGAGGGCAATGGAAAGCGGTTTATCTTCGGGGCCGGCATCAACGAGCGGTCCAAAGTGGGTGATGTTACCGTCCCCGCGGCGCATTTCCTGGCGGTACGAATTGATCTGCCGCGCCCGCTGAGCCGCATAGACTGCTAGGGCATACTTCGAATCGACTTTCTTCAAAAGATCATCGATAGGAGGATTTGTGATGCCCTCGGGTTCCGGGACAGTTCCAAACATGTGCTACCTCTCGTTCCTGATATGCAAACACCTAGTCTACTTGTCGATTCCCATGATGTGCAGTATCTGGGCCGTGGCACGGGCCACTTCATCGTTGACGACGACGTAGTCGAATTCCGATTCGGCGGCGAGTTCCGTTCGCGCAGTCTCTAGGCGGCGCTGGATCTGTTCCTCTGTTTCAGTGCCCCGCCCCCGCAGCCGATGTTCGAGTTCTTCCCAGGAGGGAGGCGCCAGGAAAATCTGAACTGCACTCGGCATGCTGGCGCGAATCTGGCGGGCTCCGGCTAGATCGAGTTCAAGTACAGGAATGAGGCCCCGCTTCAGTGCATCCATGACGGGCCGACGCGGCGTGCCATAACGGTGCTTGCCGTGCACTACGGCCCACTCGAGCATCTGGCCACTGCGGACCAGATCGTCAAACTGCTTATCGGTGACGAAATGATAGTGCACGCCGTCGATCTCGCCGGGGCGTGGCGGGCGTGTGGTAGCGGAAACGGAAAGCCAGCATCCTTTGGCCCGTTCCATGAGAGGCTTGACCACAGTGCCTTTCCCTACTCCAGATGGGCCGGAAATAACAAAAGGATGCGCCACAGTGTTCGTCACGATACTCATGCCGTTATCGTGCCATGAAACACTGCGGCGCATACAATCGTCAGCGTCAGCTGAAGCGTTTGATCAGTTCGGCGCGCTGGTGTTGTCCGAGCCCGGCGACGCGGCGGGATTCGGAAATGCCAACTTCCTCCATGATTTGCTTTGACTTCGCAGCGCCAATTCCCGGCAGAGATGACAAGAGTGCGGATACGCGAAGCTTACCGATTACTTCATCATCTTTTGCCTTGCCGAGAACTTCGGAAACAGTGATCTTGCCCGATTTCAGGTCACGTTTCAGATCTGCGCGGCGGGCACGGGCAACTGCGGCCTTTTCGAGAGCGGCTGAGCGCTGCTCGGGGGTAAGGGTAGGAAGGGCCATGGTGTCTCCTCAGTGGTAGAAACGGTGCTCTCACAGTTGTTATAGCCGATTCCGCCGGAACGGTGGGGCAGTTTGCGCGCGTAAATCGTAATGCGTCCAGAAAACTAACCACACGTTCCTGATATGTGGGACGTAAGTCCTACGATTCGCGCAGTCGCAGGCCAGAGCCATCAATTGACTGCGGCAAGCACCATATCCCGAGTGCGCGCGAAGCTTTCTTCTAGGCCAGCTGGAGTGGGGCCGCCCCGTAGAATGGAGCGAGATGCCGATGCAAGGACACGGCTGCGCGCTTGCCCGAACACTTCACGCAACTCCTGAGAACCGGCGCCCTGTGCACCGATACCCGGAGCGAGGAATAGCCCTGGAAATGCCGCGAGGTCGATGCCCAGCTCTGTGGCGGCAGCTCCTATCGTGGCACCGACAACCACCCCGAATGGTCCCACCGCGGCCTGCGGCGCGAATGTCCGGTTCCAGCGAGTCACTTCCTCCATCACGCGGCCCGCAACGCTTTTTCCCGGCCCACCCACGTGCTGAATTGAGGGGCCTTCGGCGTTTGACGTCAACGCCAAAACAAAAAGGCCCTGGCCGCCTTCCACGGCTCGCTGCGCCGCCGCCTGGAGGCTGGCAGTCCCCATGTAGGGCGAAACCGTGAATGCGTCAGAGCGCAAAGGGCCGGAAAGGTACGCATCTGCATAACCATCCATCGTGGAGCCGATATCGCCGCGCTTGACATCGGCAATCACGGGGACTTCAGCCTGGCGGCACGCCTCAAGCACGTCCTCGAGCGCGGCAATGCCGCGCGAACCGTGCCGCTCGAAAAAGGCGGACTGCGGCTTGAATGCGGCTGTTTGCTCCCACAGTGCGTCAACGGTCCGCAGTCCGAATTCGCGAACACCCGCAGCCGAATCCTCAAGTCCCCATGTGTCCAGCAAGCCGGCGTGCGGATCGATGCCCGTGCACACCGGGCCACGATCCGCCATTCGCTCGGCTAGGCGATCACCGAATCCCTTCATCGGAACACCCGCTCCGCGTTGTGGTCCTGAAGGCTTTCCACCGTGAACTCGCCGGTGCGCAGCGCCGCGATGGCCTGGACGGCCGCACCGAACTCCGAAACGGTTGTCATGATCGGCTTGTCGGCAGCGGTGGTCGCGGCGCGAATGGCGTAGCCGTCCTTGCGTGAGGCGCGAGAGCCGGGCGTGTTGACCACCATGTCGATTTTTCCGGAGGAAATCAGATCCACGATGGTCTCTCCCCCACCGGGTTCGTCCCTCTCAGATTCCTTGCGCACCACGATCGAGGGCACGCCGTAACGGGTCAGTACGGACGCCGTACCCGCCGTGGCGTAGATCGTGAAGCCCAACTCCACCATTTGAAGAATCGGGAAGATGATCGCACCCTTATCTGAATCAGCAACCGATACGAACAGGTTCCCCTTCTCAGGCAAGCCGCCGTATGCCGCGTCCTGGGACTTCGCAAATGCCACAGGGAAGGTCCGTGCAATACCCATCACTTCACCCGTGGATCGCATTTCGGGGCCCAAGATGGAATCCACCACGCGTGCTCCACGCGTCTGAAAACGTTTGAAAGGCAGTACTACTTCCTTTACGGCCATTGCGTCTTCCACGTCCAGCACAGTTGCATCGTGTTCGGGTAACAGCCCATTGCGCCGCAGTTCCTCGATGGAGCGGCCGGCCATCACCCAGGCGGCCGCCCGCGCCAGAGACACGCCTGTCGCTTTTGACACGAACGGCACGGTGCGCGATGCGCGCGGATTTGCCTCAATGACGTACAGAACATCGTTCATCAGTCCGAATTGGACATTCAACAAGCCGCGCACGCCCACTCCGCGTGCGATCGCAACCATGGCCTCCCTGATGCGATTGATCACTTGCTGCGAGAGTGTCAACGGAGGCAGAACGCATGCCGAATCGCCCGAATGGATGCCACATTCTTCGATGTGCTCCATCACGCCGCCCAGGAAAAGCTCGCGCCCGTCGTACAAGGCGTCCACGTCGATCTCAGTGGCGTCGTCCAGGAATCGATCGATCAACAGTGGCGCCGCGCGGCGCGAAGCGTCAGTATGTGCCGTTTCATGGCGTGCCAGGTATTCACGCAATTGCGCTTCCGAATACACGATTTCCATGCCCCGGCCGCCCAACACATAGGATGGCCGTACCAAAACGGGGTATCCGATCTTGTTCGCGATCGCAATTGTCTGTGCGTCGGTTGTGGCCGTCCCATATTCGGGTGCGTGCAAGCCGGCCTCAGAGAGCACACCGCCAAACAATGCGCGGTCCTCAGCTGCATCGATGGCCGCAGGCGGTGTGCCTATAATCGGCACACCTGCGGCTTCGAGAGACTTGGCAAGCGAAAGCGGAGTCTGCCCACCCAGCTGCACGATCATGCCTGCAACTGGCCCTGCTGCGGCCTCAGCGTGATATACCTCCAACACGTCCTCCAGCGTCAGCGGCTCAAAGTACAGGCGATCGGAGATGTCGTAATCAGTAGAAACCGTCTCCGGATTGCAGTTCACCATCACGGTTTCGTATTCGCTGGCCAGCGTCTGGCTGGCATGGACGCACGAGTAATCGAACTCGATGCCCTGGCCGATGCGGTTTGGCCCGGATCCCAAGATGATGATCGCAGGCCTTTCGCGGGGCGCTACCTCGGTTTCCTCTTCAAAGGTCGAATAGTGATACGGCGTCGATGCGGCGAATTCCGCGGCGCAGGTGTCAACCGTCTTGTACACGGGATGGATTCCGAAGGCCCAGCGGATCTGCCGTACAGCGTCCTCGGAGATCCCCCGAATCTGTGCGATTTGGGCGTCGGAGAACCCGTGGCGTTTCGCCAGGCGCATCGCGTCTGGCGTGATCGCCTCGCCTTGTTTCACATACGCGGCCACTTCGTTGATGAGTGCAATCTGATCCAGGAACCACGGATCGATCTTCGTGGCATCGTAGACCTGCTCTACTGTTGCCCCACCTCGCAACGCTTGCTGCACCTGAATCAGGCGCCCTTCGGTTGGGGTGGCGGCGCGCCGTACAAGCTCGTCAAGCTCGTCGCCGCGGGGTGCTTCGCCCTGCCAGTGGAACACAGCCCCCTTCTTGTCGATGGAGCGCATCGCCTTCTGGAGCGCTTCTGTAAAGTTGCGCCCCAAGGCCATCGCCTCACCTACAGACTTCATCGTTGTGGTCAATGTGGCGTCTGCATCGGGGAATTTTTCGAAGGCAAAGCGTGGAACTTTCACAACCACGTAGTCCAGCGTGGGTTCGAAGGAAGCCGGCGTCGACGTCGTGATGTCATTCGGGATCTCATCTAAGGTGTAACCCACGGCCAAACGCGCGGCAATCTTCGCGATCGGAAAGCCAGTTGCCTTCGATGCCAGTGCGGAGGAACGCGAAACGCGCGGATTCATTTCGATCACGATCACGCGCCCGTTGTGCGGATTCACCGCGAATTGTATGTTGCATCCACCGGTATCAACGCCAACTTCCCGGATGATCGCAATTCCGATATCGCGCAGCCGTTGGTATTCGCGATCCGTGAGGGTCAGCGCGGGGGCTACCGTGATCGAATCGCCGGTGTGGACGCCCACAGGATCCACGTTTTCAATGGAGCATACGACGACGACGTTATCCACTTTGTCGCGCATGATCTCCAGTTCGTATTCTTTCCAGCCAAGAATGGACTCTTCGAGCAAAACCTCTGTGGTGGCCGAATAGTGCAAGCCTTGGCCTGCGATTCGCCGCAGATCGTCTTGGTCGTACGCGAATCCGGAACCTAAGCCGCCCATCGTGAAGGATGGGCGCACCACCACGGGATAACCCAGCTCGTCAGCTGCGGCGATGCATTCCTCCATCGTGTGGCAAATCGTGGAGCGGGCCGATTCCGCGCCGCACTTCTCCACGACCTTCTTGAATTCCTCCCGGTCCTCGCCCTTCACGATAGCGTCTGCGCGCGCTCCGATTAGCTCTACCCTGTAGCGTTCCAGGACTCCGTTGCGAACCAGAGCCATGGCTGTATTCAGTGCGGTCTGGCCACCCAGGGTGGGCAGCAGCGCGTCTGGTCTCTCCTTCGCGATCACCTGCTCCACCACTTCTGGCGTGATCGGCTCGATATAGGTGGCATCGGCCATCTCCGGATCAGTCATGATGGTTGCAGGATTCGAGTTCACCAGGATCACCCGCAGGCCTTCTTCCTTCAGCACACGGCATGCCTGAGTACCCGAATAATCGAATTCGCACGCCTGGCCGATGACGATCGGGCCAGAACCAATCACAAGTACGGACGAGATATCTGTGCGCCGTGGCATCTAGGCGTCCTTTCCGTGGGCGTTTGCTGCGCGGGATTCGCGCTGCGCCTCCATGAGGTTGATGAACCTATCGAACAAGTAGTTTGCGTCGTGGGGACCAGCGGCGGCCTCCGGGTGGTACTGCACGGAAAACGCGGGGATATCCAGGCATTTCAGGCCCTCTACCACGCCGTCGTTCAGATCAATATGCGATACTTCTACGCGGCCAAAATGCCCACCTTTGTACGGAGAAACGGACGCGTTTTCTACCGGTGCGTCCACTGCGAAGCCGTGATTGTGGGCCGTGATTTCCACCCTGCCTGTCTCCCGGTCCAGCACTGGCTGATTCACTCCGCGATGGCCATATTCCAGTTTGTATGTCCCGTAGCCCAGGGCGCGGCCCAAGATTTGATTTCCAAAACAGATCCCGAAGAACGGGTAGCCGGCATCCAGCACGTCGCGTAACAGATCTACTTCTGCCGTGGCTGTCTCCGGATCACCCGGTCCATTGGAGAAGAAAACGCCATCGGGATGATACGCCTCGATCTGTTGTAGGGTCACGTTCTGGGGTACGACGACCACGCGGGCGCCGCGCGCTGCGAGCTGTTGCGGGGTACGTGCCTTGATCCCAAGATCCACCGCAACCACAGTTGCGCGTGGGGTCCCTTCGGGCTCAACTACGTAGGCTTCGGGTGTGGAGACCTCGCCGGCCAGGTTCGCGCCAGCCATCGTGGGCTGTTCGCGAACGATCCCCACCAGCACTTCGATGGCGCGTGGATCCTTGTGCTCTGCGCCCGATGGGAGCGCAGAACCGGAAAAGATGCCGGCGCGCATAACGCCGCGCTCCCTCAGATGGCGGGTGAGCGCGCGGGTATCAACCCCGGCGATGCCCACAACACCGGCCTGGGCCAGCGCCGCTTCCAGCTTTCCTGTGGCGCGCCAGTTCGATGCTCGGCGCGCGGGATCGCGGATCACCACTCCTGCGGCCCAATAGCGTTGCGATTCCGGATCCTCATTGTTCACGCCCGTGTTTCCAATGTGTGGCGCCGTCATCACGATAATCTGGCGGTGGTAGGAAGGATCGGTGAAAGTCTCCTGGTAACCCGTCATGCCTGTGGCAAAAACGATCTCGCCCAGTGTCCTCCCGCGCGCCCCATAGGCCCGTCCAACGAACACCGTGCCGTCTTCCAACACCACAACGGCTGGTTCATGATCAAACATGTGATTCCTTCCGGATTTCCTCACGTGAGCGCACTGCTCCATCCCACACCGTAGGTACGCCGCGGAAGAATGTGTACATCACGCGTCCGGGCACTCCGCGGCCTTCCCACGGCGTATTGCTGGACTTGGAGTACTGTTCCGCAGCGTGGACGGTCCGTGCCGCGGCCGGATCGTACAGGCATAGGTTCGCTGGCTCTCCGGGTGCCACGGGGCGCCCCTGGCCGGCGTTTCCGCAGAGCTTTGCCGGGGTATAGCTCATCAGCCGCGCAACGTCTGCCCAGGTGATCAGGCCTGGATCGACAAGCGATTGCTGTACTACGGGCAGCGCGGTTTCCAGGCCGATCATGCCATTGGCTCCGGCGTCCCATTCGCAATCTTTGTCTTCGGCGGGATGTGGCGCGTGATCGGTGCCGATCACATCGATCGTGCCATCGGCTACCCCACGCCGCAGAGCGTCTATATCTTCTCTGGTTCGCAGCGGTGGATTCACTTTGAACCGCGGGTCATACGAACGGGCCTCGGTGTGGTCCAAAGACAGGTGGTGGGGCGTAGCTTCTGCTGTTACCGGCATCCCGTTCGCTTTTGCCCACCGGACGATCTCAACCGAACCCTGGGTGGATAGGTGCAGGATGTGGACGCGGCTTTGCACGTGTTTGGCCAGCAGACAATCGCGTGCCACGATCGCTTCTTCCGCTACTGCCGGCCATCCAGTGAGCCCGAGTTCCGCGGAGACATCTCCTTCGTGCATCTGGGATCCTGCGGTGAGCCTTGGGTCTTGCGCGTGTTGTGCCACAACGCCGCCAAACGATCTCACATATTCGAGGGCGCGGCGCATAAGTACGGGATCGGAAACGCACATGCCGTCGTCGGAGAAATACGTCACATGCGCGGCCGAATTTGCCATCGCCTGGATTTCTGCGAGATGCTCACCCTTCAACCCAACGGACACCGCTCCAACTGGTTTGACATCCACGTAACCGGCCTGTTTGCCAAGGTGGAGCACTTGTTCAACTACCCCTGCACTGTCTTGCGTGGGGGTAGTGTTCGCCATTGCATTCACGCATGTGTATCCGCCTGCAGCTGCGGCACGCGATCCGGTCAGTACCGTCTCCGCGTGCTCTCTACCGGGCTCGCGCAAGTGGGTGTGCGGATCCACTAATCCGGGCAGGGCAATCAGACCAGTGGCGTCCACCTCGCGTGCTCCCTTGCCTTCCAGTTTGGGCCCTACGGCCACTATGACGCCGTCGCACATGAGGATGTCCACGACGCGCTCACCCAGTAGCGTGGCGTTACGAATTACATAGTCGGTCATTGGCTTATCTCCTCACCGTGAGCGAGTAAAAGGTAAAGCGCCGCCATGCGCACGGAGACGCCATTGGAAACTTGTTCTGTGACAACTGATTGCGAGGAATCGGCTGCTTCTGCGGTGATCTCTAGGCCGCGGTTCATAGGACCTGGGTGCATGATGATCGCCTGAGGCCCTAAAGCCGCAAGCCGTGATGAGTCCAAGCCGTAGCAACGCTGGTATTCGGAGGGAGACGGGAAAAACCCGCCGCCACCGCCCGTCATTCGTTCGCGCTGCACGCGCAACATCATCAGTGCAAAGGGATGGCGCGCTATTACCTCATCCAGATCGTAGGAGATTTCGCACGGCCAATCCTCGGTATCGCTTGGCAGCAGCGTGGGTGGCGCGACCAAAATAACATGGGCACCCAGTAGTGTCAGCAGCTGGACGTTCGAACGCACAACGCGCGAATGGAGCACGTCGCCCGTGATCGCCACGGTGATACCGTCCAGATCTGATCCCGTGGGCGCAGGCTGGTTCGCTCCGGTGTACAGGTGCCTGCGGATGGTGAACGCGTCCAGTAACGCCTGAGTAGGGTGCTGGTGCTTTCCATCGCCTGCATTCAGGATCGGCACGTCCACCCATCCCGCATGCGCAAGGCGGTGCGGCGCGCCCGAGGCGCTGTGCCGTACGATCAGCGCCTCTGCTCCCATCGCAACGATCGTCTGAGCAGTGTCTTTCAACGATTCGCCCTTCGACACGGAGGAACCTCGTGCGGAAAACGAGATGACGTCCATGGAGAGCCGCTTAGCCGCAGTCTCGAAGGAGAGGCGGGTACGGGTGGAATCTTCAAAAAACAGTGTGGCAACCGTTCTTCCACGCAGCACCGGAAGCTTCTTGATGCGCCGGGATTGGGTCTGCGCCATCGCCTCCGCGGTATCAAGCAGCGTCATAGCGTCTGTTCGCGTGAGATCGTCAATCGAAATCAGGTGTTTCATTCGGCCGGCTCCTCTATGCGAACGGAATCGGCCACGCCGTCGGTCTCCTCTAAAGTGACCATAACGCGTTCCCTGCGCGATGTTGGAAGGTTCTTTCCAACGTAGTCAGCGCGGATCGGAAGTTCGCGGTGCCCGCGGTCTACAAGAACAGCCAGTTGTACGGCGCGTGGTCTTCCTAGATCCGAAAGCGCCTCCAGCGCCGCGCGTATCGTACGGCCGGAGAAGAGCACGTCGTCCACCAGCACCACCGTTGCCTCGTCAATACCGCCCGGCGGAACCGTGGTGGGATGCGGTGTGCGGGTGGGTTGGGCGGAAAGATCGTCACGATACATCGTGATGTCCAAAATTCCGTAGGGAACCCATTGCCCAGCTGCGGTGTGGAGCGCGTCCCGCAGTCTTTGTGCAAGTGGTACGCCGCGTGTGGGTATGCCCATGACGACGACGCCGTCCAAGCCACGGTTGCGTTCCAGAACCTCGTGTGCAATGCGGCGAAGTGAGCGGGAAATATCCCCGCTATCCATCACCGCTCGTGATATCGGTGCCATTGCGGCCTCCTTTCCCGCCTCACAGGACGGGGATTAAAGGATCGATTGAGCGTATTCAGTTGTGCCTGTGTTCGGTACTGAGCCTAGCCTTGATCGTCAGCTTCCGCAGGGGCCGTCTCACCAGATGATTCTTCTGGGGCATTCAGTGCAGCCGGTGCCTGGGCTAACTCGCGCGCGCGGATGTCCGCTGCACGGTTCAATACGCCCATCACAAAGCCCACGGAACGTTCCGTTGAAAGTTCACGCGCCAGCGCTGCCCATTCGGTGACGATCATTGCGCGCTGCGTATCCAAGTACAGGATTTCTGTTGCGCCTAAGCGAAGAATAGTGCGATCCACCGTGTTCATCCGAGCGAGCGCCCAATCTTCGCTCGCGGCCTCCACCAGGGTGTCCACGTCGACGATATTTCGGGCGAAGGCTTCCACGATCGAGGAGCCAAACTCTCCGATCGGCACCTGGGCAGTGGAAACTTTTTGCCTTTCTTTCAGCAGATCCAGAAGAGCATCCTGTGCGATCATGCCCTTCTCGTCGGCCTCGAAAACTACGTCGAGGGCGCGGTGGCGCTGGGTAGTGCGCGCAGTCTTCCTATGTTGGTGTTTCGCCATCAGTCAGTGACACGCGAGATGTATTCGCCGGTACGAGTATCCACCTTCACCTTGTCCCCCTGGTTGAGGAACAGTGGAACCTGAATCTCATATCCGGTTTCCAACGTTGCCGGCTTGGTTCCTGCACTGGACCGGTCTCCCTGCAATCCGGGCTCCGTGTAGGTGATTTCCAGAACTACAGACGCCGGAAGTTCGACGAACAGCACGGTACCCTCATTTGACGCGACTATCGCCTGCTGGTTTTCTAACAGGAAGTTCTTCGCATCGCCCATCACTTCGGGGCTCACCGGGATCTGATCGTACGTTTCAAGATCCATAAAGATGTAATCGGTGCCATCGTTATACAGGTACTGCATATCGCGGCGATCCACCGTGGCGGTTTCAACCTTGACTCCCGCATTGAGGGTGCGATCGACGATCTTACCGGACAGCACATTCTTCATCTTGGTACGCACGAATGCGGGGCCTTTACCAGGCTTGACGTGCTGGAATTCGACAATGCTCCACAGTTGGTTGTCGATGCGCAAAACCATGCCGTTCTTCAGATCATTTGTGGTTGCCACGTGGATTACTCGTTTCTATCGTTATCAATCACCTTTTAAGGGCCGAATCATAGGATACCGCGATTTCGTGCCGCGGAGCGCCTGCACAACCGTGAAAACTACCACCGATACAGCATCTGCCGCAGAATGGGCGAGTGCTCCAGTTCGCGCCCGAAGGACGAGGATTCGCCATGACCGGGGAAGAACACCGTCGAAGGCGCAATCACCTGTGCCAGCGTGCGCAGGGATTCTCGCATCGCTTCGGAGCTGCCACCGGGAAGGTCCGTACGCCCCACGCCGTCGCGGAACAGAACGTCGCCCGTAAACATCAGCGAGCTTTCCGGATCGTGCTCAGGGGCGTCGTCGTTCTCAATCGGCCCAGAAAACAAAAACACGGTGGAACCCTCAGTATGCCCGGGCGCCGGAACCGCGCGCAACCAGATACCCGGAACGATCTCGCTACCACCTCCTTGGAAAAAACCTGCTGGCAGTTCGCGCGCAGTATCTGGGCGGATCCACTCGTGTCCCGAAGCCTCCACGAATGCGCCCGCGAATGCAGCGGTTGTTGTGGCTGGGTCATCCAGCCGGTACAGATCGGGGCGCGGCACGTATACGGGAGCGTTCTGCGCCACCAGCGCACTATCCCACACGTGATCAGCGTGCCCGTGAGTCAGCAGCACCGCCGCTGGGCTCCAACCCCGCTCTTCCATCGTGTGGTGCACCCACGCTGCACTCCCGGCACCTGGGTCAACGATCAGAACACGAGGTGAACCAGCTACGGCGGCGATGTAGCAATTCGCTTGAATCAAGGTTTTTGAATATCGCAGAAGAATCATAGATCTAGGCTATACGCATTGAGAGCTGATGCCTGTTTTCAGGCCAAAAGTCCCCGCATGGCAAAGATCGAAGGAAATTCATCGTAGACTGTTTTTCGACGATTGCAACACACCTCCACCAAGGAGTTCCAATGAGTGAGCCCACTCCCACGCCGAAGCCCATGCCTCGGCCGATTCCCCGTCCCGCTACACCGGCCACCCAGCCAGTTCAGGCACCAATCGATGAATCCGCCGCCGCACGTGCCGCAGCGTGGGGCCGAGTCGATAGTGAAGGGAACGTGTGGCTGCGCTCCGACGAAGGAGAACGCTGCGTTGGCCAATACACCGCTGGAGGTTCGAAGGAGGACGCGCTGGCATTCTACGTTCGTCGGTACCTCGAACTGGCAGCGCAAGTAGCGCTACTCGAATCGCGCATCGAGCACATTAGCCCGGATGAGGCCGCACAATCACTCACCAAACTCGAAGAACAACTCGTGGAGCCCGCGGCCGTTGGAGACATCCAGGAGCTTCGCACACGCACCGCTGTACTCAAGGAGCGCATCGCGCAGCGGCGCAAAGAGGTAATGCGGGAACGCGAAGCGGCCCGGCAAGCCGCCATCGCTGAGCGCACCGCGTTGATCGAACGGGCCGAGGCCATTGCTGGTGGGGACCCCGCTACGATTCACTGGCGCAATTCGCGTGAAGAGCTGGCCCAAATCTTCGAAAGTTGGAAGGCCGCCCAGCGCAACGGCGTCAGAATTGACCGTCCCACCGAAGAGGCGCTGTGGCAGCGTTATTCGAAGGCGCGTAGCCAATTCGACAAGATGCGCAGGCAACATTTTGCGGCGCTTGAAGCAGAACGCTCAGACGTGATTGCGCGCAAGAGTGCACTGATTGCGCGAGCCGAGGCACTGATGCACTCCACAGATTGGTCTGCCACTGCGCGTGAGTACCGCGAACTCATGGGCGAATGGCGCGCAGCGGGCCGGGCGTCCCGGAAAGACGACGACAAACTGTGGGCCCGTTTCAGGGCTGCGCAACAGACGTTCTTTGACGCACGTGCTGCGCATTTCGCGCAGCGCGATGCAGAGTTTGAAGAAAACTTGAAGGCCAAACTTGAGTTACTGAAAGAGGCCGAACAGATTCTTCCGGTTCGGGATCTCGAGGCTGCGCGCAATGCGTTGCATTCGATTCAGGATCGGTGGGAAGAAATTGGGATGGTGCCGCGTGCAGAAGTCTCTCATGTCGAGGGGCGGCTACGCCGTGTCGAAGATGCCGTGAGAGAGGCGGAAGCGGAGAAGTGGCGCAAGTCCGATCCGCAAAAGAAGCAGCGTTCTTCCGGTATGGCCGCACAGCTTGAGCAACTTATTGCTGAGCTCAATGGCCAGATCGAGGAAGCCACAGCAGCCGGTGACGAGGCGAAAGTTGCCGAACTGAACGAGGCGCTTGAAGCGCGGAAGGCCTGGCTGGCTCAAGTCCAAAAAGACCTGTAGAGTTGTGGCTCGGCTCATCCACACATGTGGATCGGCCGAGCCACTTTTATGCGCCGCACTCATCATTGCCTTATGGTCACTTACACGTCAGGCGCGCCCGCGCTCTCACCACAGGACAAGATCTTGGTACGCCAGGGCCTCGCCGTGGAATATGCGCCCGGTGTCATCGCTCCCATCGATTTCGTGGCACAGCCGGCCCTGCGCGGCGCGCTTCTGGTAGATCATTTGAAAGATGCGACAGCCATTACGGTTACGGCCACCTGGATTCACACCGGGTGGCTTCCGGAGAATCGGCTGGCGCGGCTCTATGCGGCGCATCCAACGCGGGTGGGGCCGCCCATCTCATATCGAACGCCCATACCGGACGATGACGCGCGGAGCGTGGGAGGGCAACGAGTAACAACGCCAGAACGCACCGCAGTGGATCTCTTAACCCTTGAAGATGCGGATATCGCATTCCGGGCAATCTTTGCGCTTCTGGGTGCAGGGCTGAGCATGGAACGCGTTGAGGAGAAACTTGCGCAGGCGCACCGCCGCCGCCGGATCAGGAGGTCGCGGACCCTATTTCTTGGGCTGCGGGAGTACGTGGAACAACGCGCTTCTCACGGTTTCGTTTCGAACCCGTAACCCGATACGCGTCAAATACTCCCTCAATCTTGCGCAATTCGCGCAGTACCTTCTCAAGATGCCGCGGGTCTGCCATTTCAAAGACGAAGCTGGATTTTGCCACTCGCTCCTTCGACGTCGTCATGGTTCCTTGGAGCAAGTTAACACCGTGTTCGGAAAGCACGCGAGAAATATCAGAAAGAAGGCCTTGGCGGTCTAGCGCTTCGATCCGGACCTGGACAAGATACACGGCGTCTGCGCCTTCGGCCCATTCGACATCGATGAATCTTTCCGGTTCGCGGCGCAGCGACGCCACATTCGCACAGTCAGCGCGATGTACGGACAGCCCATTGCCGCGCGTAACAAATCCAACGATCTTATCTGGTGGAACCGGCGTACAACACTTTGCCAGATGCACCAGAACGTCCGACGAATCCATCGATTGCACCACCACGGCCGAATCGCCTGCTGCGGTGCGCCGATGTTGAATACGAGTGGGCGTGACGGCCTCCGCCAGGGTCTCCTCAACTCCGGCCTCGCCACCTTGAGAGGAGATGAGCTGGCGGACCACACTCTCCGCAGAGACTGCGCCCTCCCCTATTGCCGCATACAGCTCCGTGACGTCGTCGCGGCCAATATCTTGGGCCACACCGCGCAGGGTATCGTGCGACATCAGGCGTTGCACCGGCTGATTCTTGCGGCGGATCGCCTTTGCGAGCTTATCCTTGCCCAGCTCGATCGTTTCGTCGCGCCGGGAGTGCCGGAACCAGGATTTAATCTTGGCGCGCGCCCGCGGCGAGGCCACGAATTCGAGCCATCCTTCAGACGGCCCCGCGTCGGTGCTCTTGGACGTGATGATCTCGACGATGTCTCCGGATTCCAGTTTGTGGTCCAAGGTGACTAAGCGATCGTTGACACGCGCGCCCACGGTGTGGTGGCCCACTTCAGTGTGCACTGCATACGCGAAATCTACCGGAGTAGATCCTGCGGGCAGTTCGATCACTGAGCCTTTGGGTGTGAACACGTACACCTGATTGCCGGAGATCTCGTAACGCAGCGAGTCCAAGAACTCCGCCGGATCGGCTGTCTCGCGTTGCCAATCGACTAGTTGGCGCAGCCAGTTGAGCTGTGTATCCTCCGGAGTGAGCTTCACCGGGCCAGAGGTGGCGTTGGGGTTCTCCTTGTAGCGCCAATGGGCTGCGACGCCGTATTCGGCGCGCCGGTGCATGTCATATGTGCGGATCTGGATTTCAACATTGCGGCCTTCGGGGCCGATCACGGTGGTGTGGATGGATTGGTACAGGTTGAATTTCGGCGCCGTAATGTAGTCCTTGATGCGGCCCTGGATCGGCTTAAAAAGAGTATTTGTCACGCCGAGGGCGGCATAGCAATCCGGCACCGTCTCTACCAAAACGCGCACGCCCACCAGATCGTAGATGTCTTCGAAATCCTTACCGCGCAGGATCATCTTCTGATAGATCGAATAGTAGTGCTTGGGCCGGCCTGTGATGGTGCACTTGATGTGCGCATTCTTGAGCTCGCGTTCCAACATTGCCTTGATGCGAGCAATGTATGCCTCACGTTCGGGTGTCCGTTCAGCCACCAGACGTTCGATTTCAAGGTACACCGTGGGATAAAGCGTGCGGAAAGAAAGATCCTCTAACTCCCACTTAATCGAATTCATCCCCAAGCGGTGCGCCAGCGGTGCGTAGATCTCCAGCGTTTCCCGTGCTTTTGCCGCTGCACGGTCCGGAGCCACGTACTTCCACGTGCGGGCGTTGTGCAGCCGATCCGCGAGTTTGATCAACAATACGCGTATGTCTTTCGACATCGCGATGACCATCTTCCGCACGGTCTCTGCCTGCGCGGCCTCCCCGTACTCCACCTTGTCTAGCTTCGTCACGCCGTCGACGAGCAAAGCAACCGTGGGGCCGAACTCTTTGCGAAGAGCACCGAGCGTGTAACCCGTGTCCTCAACCGTGTCATGGAGCAGAGCGCCAACGATCGTGTCCTCATCCATCCCAAGTTCAGCCAGGATTGTGGCCACAGCGACGGGATGAATAATGTAAGGCTCTCCCGATTTGCGCAACTGTCCGGCATGGCATTCGTTAGCCACTTCGAATGCATGGATAATGCGTGCCTTGTTCACGTTCTTCGTGCCGAGTGCACGCATGAGTGGTTCAAGCGTGGGAGAGATATTTTGATTCGAACGGCCCGGAAGCCAGGGCAACCGCGTGCGCCCCCGTGACGATGATTCGGTCATGAGTGCGCCTCCCTCGGATACAGGCATGCCGCACGGAGAATCGTGCGGCATGCGCATCAATCTGAAACGTGCAAGCTACCTTTAATATTTCAAAACTGATTCTACCTGGCGACCGGCCAAACGCTCACGGCCTCCCAAATCTGTCAGCTCAATGAGAACACACAGACCCGTTGGCACACCACCAGCGCGTTCGATCAACTCAAACGCAGCGTTGGCGGTTCCACCGGTAGCGAGGACGTCGTCGATCACAAGTACACGCTGGCCATCTTGTACCGTGAAAGGCTGCAACTCCATACGGGCCGAACCGTACTCCAGATCGTAATCGACTCCTACCACTGGTCCGGGAAGCCTGCCTGCTTTACGAACAGTCAACATGCCCACACCCAGCTCTAAGGCCAATGGGGCCGCCAAAATAAACCCGCGTGATTCCAGCCCTGCCACGGCGTCCACTTTCCCGCGATACCGATCGGCCAGGATATTGATCAACGCTCCGAATCCCTGTGGATCCGCGATCAATGGTGTGATGTCGCGAAACAATACTCCGGGAGCCGGAAAATCCTGTACCTCGCGCAGATGGCTTTGCACTAGTGCCACTGTTTCCGCAGGAAATGGTGTTTCCTCGCTCATCGCTTTCTCCTATTCTTGCGCTTGGGCTGAGCGGCGATTCCTTGGTGATGGCCAACCTCCCGGATCACGCCGTGTGCAGCTTCAAGGTTATCCGCTTCATCGTCTGCACCTAGGTCTGTCTCACCAGCAGCAATCCGCGCTTCCCGCGCAGCTTTTCGCTGCGCCCGAAGCTCAAGCACCAAAGCGGTGTGCTTCTTGAGCGCGGGATCTAGCTCAGCCAGTTGCACCGCCAACGGTGTAGCGATAAACAGGGACGACATCGTCGATAGCAGGAGGCCCACAAACATGACCAGTGCGAGATCCCGTAGCGTCCCAGCGCCCAGCACAAGCACGCCGATAAAGAGAATTGATGCAACCGGAAGTATCGATGTAACGGACGTATTGATGGAGCGAATCAACGTCTGGTTGACGGCCAAATTTGTGGATTCGGCGAAGGTGTAGCTGCGTTGCGCCAAAAGCTTCGTGGTGTTCTCGCGGACCTTATCGAACACCACAATCGTGTCATACAGGGAGTATCCCAGGATCGTCAGCAATCCGATCACGGTGGATGGCGTGACTTCAAAGCCGAACAAACAGTAGATGCCCACTGTGACGATCAAATCGTGGAAGAGCGCCAGAATTGCGCCCGCAGCATTGCGCCAGCTGCGGAAGTAGAGCGAGAGCCCAACTGCCACCAACACCAGGAACACAATGAAGCCGCGAATCGCCTTGCTGAATATGTCTGCACCCCAGGAAGGCCCAATGAACGTGGACGTCACCTTCGCAACATCCACGTCGTAGGCATCCGCCAACGCCTGGCGGACCTTCTCCGTATCCTCATTCGAGATTCCCTGAGCTGAGGTCTGCACGCGAATGGTTGAGCTGCCAACTTGGGTGACGCGAGCCGCAGAATCACCGAGATCCTTACTCATGATGTCGGAAGCCAGGCTCTGATCAGTTGTCTGCGTGCTGGAGATCGTGAATTGCGAACCACCAGTGAATTCGATGCCCAGATTGAGGCCCTTGAAGATCACCAGGCACACCGAAGCGATAATCGCAACGATTGCGATGCTAAACCAAATCTTCCGTTTCCCAACGAAATCGAACGACTTGCGCCCTGTGTAGAGGTCGTTGCCAAAACTGTACATGGACATCAGCGGGCCTCCTCTCCATCAGACGTTCCGGAGTCTGTCTCCTGCGCCTTTGCCGCCCGGCGCGCCCGTGCCCGCCTCTCCGCAAGAGAAAGTGTGTGATCGCCAGCGCCTTCTTCGGCTTCAAGTGCGGGCCGCGCCGTTTCAAGTGCGGGCCGTGCCATGTCCTCGCGCGCCGGCACCGAGTTCTGCTGAGCAGACCCTGCGGACTCTTCCGATTCGACGTCCCCTTCCACGGCACGTGCGATCTGCTCTGAAACGCTGTCCTGTGCGCTGGCGGATGCGGCATCCTCCGTATCCTTCGCGTGCACTGTGCGCTTATGCGCCTTGGCGGCCAGATCTGCTCGTCCGCGATACGCAGGCGTGCGCCCAAGCGCCTCAGGATCCATTCCGGAGAAGCGGTGGCCTTCACCGAAGAACTTCGTGCGCACCAGCAACGTCATCACCGGGTAGGTGAACATCATGACGACGACCAGATCAATGACGGTAGTCAAGCCCAGTGTGAAGGCAAAGCCGCGCACCGAACCCACCGCCAGGAAGTACAGGACAACAGACGCGAGTAGGTTCACGCCGTCGGCCACAAAAATCGTTCTCTTGGCGCGGTGCCATCCGTGTTCCACGGCAGCTTTGAGCGAGCGCCCTTCGCGGATCTCGTCTCGAATGCGTTCGAAGAACACGATGAAGGAATCCGCGGTCACACCAACGGAAATAATCAGGCCCACAACGCCTGCCATGGAAAGGCGATATCCCATCACCCAGGAGAGCAGACACACCAAAAGGTATGAGATGCCGGTGGCAAGGATCACCGATCCGGAAGCGACGAAGCCTAGACCATGGTACTGCCAGAGCAGATACAACACAACGAGGACTAATCCGATGAGGCCAGCGATTAGCCCGGACGTGAGGGACTCAGTGCCGAGCGTCGCGGAAACCTGCTCCTCCGATTGAACCTCAAAGTTCAGTGGCAGCGAACCAAAGTTCAGCTGGTTAGCAAGTGTGGTCACTTCTTGGGAGGTAAAACTTCCGGAGATTTCGGCTTGTCCGTTGGTGATTGCCTCATTGACAGCGGGCGCCGAAATAACGCGTCCATCCAGGACGATTCCGAATTGATTACGCGGAGAATCCAGATCCACCAGCCGGCTGGTCACATCGCTAAATGCATCTGCGCCCTTTGAGTTGAAGGTCAGAGAAACAACCCATTTGGAGGATTGCTGATTGAATCCGGAACTCGCCTGCTTGATCTCCGTGCCCTCAATCTCCGCCGGGCCAAGGATATATTTCGCACCGTTTGTATAGTCGCAGGCAGCGAGGGGCTGATCCGGATCGTCTGTCTCAACTCCAAGTTTCGATTGTTCATCGGTGCAATCGAGCAGCAGCGAATCGTAGTAGACCTTCTCGGTCACCCACGCGGTATCCGAAGCGTTCTCCGGTGTAGAGGAAGGTTTGTCAGAGATTTTTCCGTCACCATCGAAGTCGGCAAGTTTCTTGGCTTCAGCTTTGAGTTCGGCTTCGGTGTATTCCTTCGGCGACGACGATGCGCTGGCGGAAGCGGATGCACTGGACGCGGTGCTGCTTCGAGTCGCTTCAGAGCTCGCAGTTGAGCTTGCTGTGGCCGTCGCCGTACTACTGGAGCTAGAAGACGTGGATTCCGTCATTTCTTGGACGATTTCAGGAGTGAGCTTTCCCGCATACGTCGAGGTGAGAACGGGGCGCATCCGCAATACCGCTGAGGTTCGTACCAACTCGAGCGTATCTTGAGAAGGAGTTCCTGGTAGCCCGACGACGATGTTCTGTCCGCCTTGGGATGCGATCTCCGCCTCAGCCACGCCAGAAGCATCGACGCGCTGGCGGATAATTTCAATCGCCTGATTGATATCGTCTTGCGTGATCTTGGAACCATCCGTTGTTGTCGGCGTCAAAATGATCTGGGTTCCGCCTTCCAGATCCAATGCAAAATCGGGTGTCCAGCGGCTCTTGCTTCCCGTGAGACTTCCAATGAGGAGAGCAACAACCAGTGCCACGATCAGGACAACGAGCGTGATGAGGCGGCGCCACGGTACTACATGGCCGCCTTGAGACGAGCTAGATGACATGCTGTTCGGCTTTACTTGTGGGAAGAATCAGTATCGTTGGTACCAGTTGTGGTGTCAGTACCTGCTGTGGTATCAGTACCTGCTTCGCTTGTGGGCGTCTCGGACGCATCGTCTGGCGTCGCTTCGTCTGCATCCTCTTCTGGAGCGTCACCCAGCGGAATCTCCGCCTCCGAGCGAATGGCGGATTTCAGCCAAACCGTCTCATCGCCGGCGGGGCTGGCTAGCGTGACCGCGTCGCCGTCGATATCCACGATGGTGCCAAAAAAGCCGGAATGCGTCACAACGGTCTTCCCAACTTGAATTGCGGCGTTGCGCTGCTCCTCCGCTTGCCGCCGCGCTTTCTTCGTGGAGCGCGACATGACCCACAGCATCACTGCCATGATGACGATGAGGAAAATCCAGGTGTAATTCTGTTCCACGAGATACTCCCTAGTGCAATGAAGACATGTACCGCGTTAGTCTACTCGGCCGAGGCCCACAAAAAGAAAACGCGCGCGGATTATGAGCGTACTCGACTAACTGAAGAGTGCGCCACTCGCCTCCGGCGGTGTCAGGCCCAGATGTTGCCACGCGAGAGGGGTTGCCGCACGGCCCCTTGGGGTGCGGACCAGGAATCCTTCACGCACAAGATACGGCTCTGCCACGGTTTCCACCGTCTCGGGTTCCTCACCAACCGAGACAGCTAACGTAGTCAGGCCCACCGGACCGCCGCCGAATCGTGTGCACATCGCCTCGAGCACTGCGCGATCCAAACGGTCCAAGCCCCGTTTATCCACTTCGAAGACGTCCAGTGCCGCTTGCGCGGCAGCCAGATCGAGCTTTCCGGAGCCGCGAACTTGCGCCCAATCTTGCACCCGGCGCAGCAACCGATTGGCGATGCGGGGTGTGCCGCGTGAACGCGAGGCAATTTCCCTGGCTGCATCAAGTGCCAGATCTGCATCGAGTTTCACAGCATTGCGTTCCAAGATTGTGGTCAATTCAGACGTGTCATAGTAATCCAGATGCCCGGTAAAACCAAATCTATCGCGCAATGGGGCGGGCAAAAGCCCCGCACGTGTGGTGGCGCCAACAACGGTGAATGGAGGCAACGGAAGTGGAATCGACGTTGCCCCCGGCCCTTTGCCAACCATCACATCCACGCGAAAGTCTTCCATCGCAAGATACAGCATCTCCTCAGCCGTGCGGGCTAAGCGATGAATCTCGTCAATGAACAGCACGTCGCCTTCTTGCAGCGAGGAGAGCACAGCTGCCAGATCCCCCGGCCTTTGCAGGGCGGGGCCCGACGTCAAGCGCAACGAACCACCAACTTCGGTAGCGATAATCATCGCCAGCGTGGTCTTCCCCAGCCCAGGAGGGCCTGAAAGAAGAACATGATCCGGAACCTTGCCACGAGCAACTGCGGCTTCTAGCACCAGTGAAAGTTGGTCTCTGACAACCCGTTGCCCTACAAATTCTGAAAGATGGCGCGGGCGCAGCGCCGCCTCGGCGGCACGCTCCGATTCGGTGGCGGCCGGGGACACCAAATTCAGGTCCTCTGACATGTCACCGCCTATTCCCCATGGTTTGTAAGCTCGCCCGCAACAGCGTAGCGACGTTCCCGTCCGGGTGCGCAGCCTGCGCCTCTTCGAACGCCTCGTACGCTTCGCTTTCCGCCCAGCCCAAACCAATCAGTGCCTCAATCACGTTGCTTTGAACGCTGCCGCCGCCACTGTGTTGTGCGCGGACTGCCGGCGCGCCGAGCTTTGTTCCCAGTTCGAGCACCAAGCGTTGAGCACCTTTTTTGCCAATGCCGGGAACCCGTTGCAGGGCGGCCGTGTCCTGATTAGCTACGGCCGAACGCAGCGAATCCGGTGTGTGAACGGCCAGAATAGCCAGGGCCAATTTGGGGCCAACGCCCGAAACGCCTTGGAGTACAGTAAATACGTCTCTTTCGTCCTCTTCGGAAAAGCCGTAGAGCGTCAGAGAATCCTCCCGCACAACGAGCTTCGTGTAGAGCGTCGCCTCACTGCCTACTCGCAGCCCGGAAAGCGTAGCCGGGGTTGTGAGCACGGCGAAACCGATGCCATGAATGTCAAGGTATGCCACGCCGGTTCCGAGCGCATAAACAGTTCCACGCAATAGCGAGATCAACGCTTCGCCCCCTTGCCACTTCCCTGCTACCTTCGAACGTCCGTTCGATTACTGTACCTCACGCATGGCGCTTGTGCGGAGCCACCGCGCCGTGTCGGCGTGAAAGCCGTTCCGCACTTGCCCACATCTTCTGCGCATCGGTCAAATCGCGTCCTGTCGCACGCGGAAGCGTACCCGCCCCCCCATGCTGGGCTCTGTCAGGTTCCGCAGAAAGCGATGCGGCTCCTCCGCGCCACGCCTGCGTGATCGCAATAGCAAGCGAATCGGCGGCATCAGCCGGCCGCGGCAATTCCGGCAACCGCAAGATGCGTTGCACCATGATCTGAACCTGCTTTTTGTCCGCGCGGCCACTACCCGTCACCGCGGCCTTCACTTCCGACGGCGTGTGCATCCCGAGCGCCAGATGCGCCCGCGCCGCAGCCAGCATCACGATACCCGCCACTTGTGCCGTGCCCGTCACCGAGCGAACGTTCTCCTGAGCGAAAACCCGTTCCACCGCGACCACGTCGGGGTGGAATTCCCGTATGACGGCGTCAATCCCATCGGCGATGACCAACAGACGCTTGTGCGGTGCCATTTCGGCAGCAGACCGGACCACGCGCATGTCCACTAACGTGACGCGCCTGCCGGCTTCGGCGTCAATAGTGCCTAAACCGCATCGCGTCAGGCCTGGATCAACCCCGAGTATCCGCACAAATTCACCTCTGCTCCGGCCGGATGCTACTCGTCATCCTCTTCGATTTCGGCCATGACCGAGTCCGGAATGTCCACATTCGAGAAGACATTTTGGACATCGTCGCAATCGTCCAGGGCGTCAATCACCTTGAGAACTTTCCGCGCATGTTCGGCATCTACTTCAACCTTCATCGAAGGGACGAACTCGACCTCAGCGGAGTTGTACTCCACACCCGCGTTTTGCAGTGCGGTACGTACGGCGACGACGTCGCCCGGGTCGGATTCCACAGTGAACACATCGTCGTCGTCGCGCACCTCCTCCGCGCCGGCATCCAAGACTGCCAACAGCACGTCGTCTTCGGTCAGCCCCTCAGCCTTCGGGACCTCAACCACGCCGCGGCGTCCGAAAAGGTAAGAAACAGAACCCGGGTCTGCAAGCTGACCACCGTTGCGCGTGAGTGCCACCCGGACCTCGGAAGCCGCGCGGTTCCTATTGTCCGTGAGACACTCGATCAACACCGCAACGCCGCCGGGCGCATAGCCTTCGTACATAATGGACTCGTAGTTGACTGCATCCGGTCCTTCGCCCGAGCCGCGCTTGACCGCGCGATCGATATTGTCTGCTGGAACAGAATTGCGCTTGGCCTTTTGGATCGCATCGTACAGCGCGGGGTTTCCACTCGGATCGCCACCGCCTGTACGCGCAGCTACCTCGATATTCTTGATGAGACGGGCAAAAAGCTTGCCGCGCTTCGCATCAATGGCGGCCTTCTTGTGCTTCGTTGTGGCCCACTTCGAGTGTCCAGACACAGGTGCTCCTCTGTTTCGGCAAATAGTCCGCCTGTTATTCTACGCGCTGCTGGCCTTCGTACTCCACGACCCGTTGCAGTGTCCCATCCCAGTTGTCGCGCCATTGCTGGGCAAGCTGTGGGAACCGCTGCGGGTAAAACACCGCGCCCGCGCGTTCGGCCCGCGGGATATCATCCAAAGCCCACCACCGCCATTCATCCAAGAGCTCGGTCTCCAATGCGGTGAAATGATGCTCGTTGCCAATGCGCGCACGTTCGCCATCGGTCACGTGAAGCACGTAGAACAGTTCGTCCTGCCGGCGCGTCTCCAACGCAAAGTGAAACTCCGCATGGCGTTCCAGAACTGGGCCAACCAGCCGGTCCGCGCTAGCCACCAAACCCGTCTCTTCACGCAGCTCACGCAATACACCCTGGCGCGGTGATTCGCCCCGTGCGATGCCACCACCCACCGTAAACCACCACCAGTGATTCGTATCGCCAAAATCGTGGCCGCGAATCAAAAAAGTGGTGCCATCAGGCGCGAAAAGGACCACGCGGGCGGCAGAGCGCCTCAGGACGCCGTCGGCATCGGGCTGCCATTCGTGGGCCAGCTCATAGGACTGTTCGGGATTCAAGTGAGGCTTCATTCGTCGTCCATATCCACTGTGGAAGGTTCTGGTGCGCGGCCATACAAATGCAGCATACTCACTAAGGGCGCTCGGCGAACCTGATGCACTTGTGCCACGTGCGAATTGTGAAATGAACGGGTCAGCCGGACGTCCAAGCGTGCGCGATTCAGCTTGTCTGCCAGCGGCGCCGCATCTTCTGCCAGCTCAGATGGCGTGAGCTGATCGAATGTGAGGCGCAATGTCCGCGACAGGTGAGATTCCAAGGTCCGCCTATCGTCATCGGGATTCTTGGGCTGCTCAAGCGAAACCCCGCTACCCAGGCCCTGTATCACGTCCAGGCCGTCGTTCACGATGGGCCGCATGCTTGCCCGAAGGCAGCAATCCGCGGCGTCAGCCAGAAGAATCCCACCCGCGATATCAAGCGCCCCACAGTTTGCGAAGTCGTGTGCATACTGCGCCCGCGCTGTCAGCGCATGTTCTAGAGCCCGCCGAGATTTCACTACCAGCCGATTGAGCCTATCCAGGCGCCGAGCGGTGAGCGACATGTACACAGCCAGCCCAATTGCCGCTATGGCTACAATCAGAATGACGATTTCGGCGGTATTCATAGATCATCACCAAGCTGAGCTGTGCGTTCCGCTGTTTCATACACCGCCAAAACTTGCGATGCAACGTTGCTCCAGTCGTAGCGGTGAGCTTCCTCTTGCGCTGCTTCGCGCGTTTGCTCGCGCAATTCCGGGGAGTTCAACGATTCGATCACCGCGCGCGCAAGGGCGTGGGAATCTTCATTCGGGAATTGCCTGCCAAACGTACCGTTGCCTAGAACGGCACGGAAAGCGGGAATATCCGATGCCACCACAAAGCTTCCGGCACTCATCGCCTCAATCAGAATAATCCCAAAGGATTCGCCGCCCGTGTTGGGCGCCAAGTAGATATCAATTGACGAAAGGAAGGACGCTTTTTCCTCGTCGGAGATCGTGCCTAAGAAGGTCACGCAATCAGCGCTCATGCCAAAAAGCGCGCGTGCCTCATCCATGTCGCCTCGCCCTGCCACGAAAAGCCGTACGCCCGGTATCGCTTCCCTGATTTCATCCATCGCACCGGCCACCACCGCGAGCCCCTTGCGTGGTTCATCCAAGCGTCCCAGGAATCCCAACGTGGGCGATTTCTCGGTTCCGGTAAAGCGCGGATCGCGTGGGGCATCCTCAAATTCGGATGTGAACACGCCGTTGGGGATCACGTATGCGTCACCCCCCAGATACTGCACCGCCGTGCGCCGTGCCTCCTGAGAAACCGCGATGCGCGAAGAAATCTTGTCCAAGACGGCGCGCAGCATCGGCGCCGCAATTTCCAAAGCGCGCGATTTGTCCATGGCCGTATGGAATGTGGCCACAACTGGGCATTCTGCGCTCATCAGTGCCAGCATCGAGACGGACGGGACAAAGGGTTCATGCACGTGTACTACGTCGAAATGGCCGTCACGCAGCCATGCGCGAACCTCGCGGTTCACGCGCGGCCCGAATGAGAGCCTCGCAATCGAGCCGTTATAGCGAATCGGTATGGCAGAACCAGTTGGCGTGAGGAACGGCGGCAGGCCTTCCGTGTGTTCTGCGGGTGCGATGACGCGAACGTCGTGGCCACGCCGGATCAGCTCACTTGCCAAGTCCCTAATGTGGAACTGCACGCCTCCAGGAACATCCCACGAATACGGGCAGGCGATTCCTATGCGCATGCCGCGCCTCCGGGTGGCGTGCCGGGCAGTTCTCCCTCGTAGTGTTCGGAACTGTGGTCTTCAGCGAGTGCAGCTTTGGCGCGCGCACGGGATCGGGCAAGCCGCACGGGATCCAGGTCCGCCACAAACACTTTCTGCAACATATGCCAATCTTCGGGGTGCGCCAAAAGGAATGGCGTGATGGCGTCAAGCCATTCTTGGCTCATTCGCTTCAAGTCCGCTGCGCGCTCATGTGCAGGTGACGCGGGTGTGGTCTTGGCATATACCGGGTCGCCGATGTAGATGTGCAAGCCCCACGAGCTTCCGGCGCGTTTGCGCCGCTCGCCATGAATCCTCTCGTAATACACCACCGCCGGGTAGAGGGGAACTCCTGTGCGTTGCGCCAACAGCGCGGGGCCAGGAGCTACCATCATAGCATGCCCACAGAGGGTCACTTCGATACCTGTGGCGGAGAGATCTCGATCCGCGATGATGGGCGTGAAGATAGTTCCATGCGCCATGTCTGCGGCCAGCGAATGGAGGGCTCCCCCACCTTTGACAAGCGGATAGATCTTCATGCCCAGCCCTTCGCGGAACTTCAAGAAGCCTTCGAAAAGTTCAGGCGGATCCAGTTTCTCCGCAATTGTGTGGACGGGCGCTAGAGCAAGATTCGACCACGTTCCGGCAAGGTCCCAATTCGCAACGTGCATCAGTGCGGCCGTTGCAGACTTGCCCGATGCAAAATGGGCGCGAACGTTCTCAGTATGCGATTCTTGCACGCGTGCCACGATCTGCTCATTGGTGAGGCGATGCAGGCGGAATGCTTCGTAATAGTAGCGCATATACGACCGCATGCCCTTGGCGGATAAGCGCAGGGCTTCGATTCTGTTCATCCCAGGCCGAATGCGGGCCTGATTCTTCCGCAACTGCTTCGTGCCCTTCAGAGGCAACAAGCCGGTAACTGTACCTACTGTTGCAAAGATAGCCCGCCCTGCAGGTTCCGGAAGCACATCCACGGTCCGTTGAGCGGCGTTGAAAAGCGTAACGATGTTCATGCTGCGGCTTTCTGGTCGGGTGCACACGCCTGGCGATGCACGTACATCATGCGCTGAATGATCGTGATGAACGCCGCGACGAAAAGGATCCACATCGTCACGGCCATGATCCAGTCTCCCAGTTCCATTCCCACGAGCAGGGTACCAAGAAGCACGATAACAAGGCGATCGGCGCGCTCGGCAATTCCTACGGACGCCGTCATGTTCAGCCCCTCGGCCCGGGCGCGCGTGTAGGGAACGATTGCACCACACGCGAGGGCCCCCAAGCCACCCACCAGGATCCATGTTTCGTAGCGTTCGTCCGCGTGAAGATATGCCCACGCGAGCAGACCGGAGAAAATAGCGGCGTCGGAGAAGCGGTCAAGGGTGGAATCAAGAAATGCTCCCCACCGTGACGAAGTGCCGCTGAGGCGCGCGATCTGGCCATCTAAGTTATCGAAGATGACCAGCGCACCCAGTGTGAATGCGCCAGCGGTCAGGTGATCGAACGGTAATAACGTGAGAGATACGGCAATCCCTGCAACCGTACCTATGATCGTCACCATGTCTGCCGTGATATGGGCTTTGACGCACAGGCGTGCGATCGGGCCAAAGAGAACCTGTGCCAGTGGGCGTCCGGTTCTACTCAGCATGTGTACTCCTCCGTGGACGGGATAGAACACCTTTCAGTCTATCGGTACCGGCGCCGCATAGTTGATTCACGGCCATATGACTCCCGGCGAGTGGTGGAACCTACGGCCCTCACGCTCCCAGCTGCGCGCGGCAACAGCAATCCGTGTGGCAAAAGAATCCCATTGCCCTACCCCGGATCCCGTCCACGCAACTTCTGCCAACGCTGCCAGGCGCGGCAGCAGCATGTAGGAGAGCTCTTCGGGTGTGCGAATTGTTTCAGTCCACACTGTGGCTTCCACGCCGGCAACGGCATCCGCCGAGACTCCGGGAATCAATGTGGCCGGGTCCCACTCTAAAGACTGCCGCAGTTCCGTGGTCCCCATCCAGGTCAGGCCCAAGCGCTCCTCCGTATTGTATTTCATGTCAAGGTAAGCGCGAGATCCAGGGGACATGATGATCTGCACGCCCCGGCGCGCGGCCTCCACCACCGCGGTCATGTCCAATCGTTCATCCCACACTTGAACGTAATCTGCGGGTTTCAGGTAGTGCGCGGATTCCTGCCACGCAACAACAGCCCTGCCCGTTTCGCGCACACGCGCCGCCATGTAGGTGACGATCTGCGCATACTCCTCCTCGGGGGTGGCGTGGGATTCGTCTCCCCCGATATGCACCGCGCCGTCTGAGACACGGGCCAGCGTACGGGCAATGACACCGAGGAATCGCTGGGTCTGCGGCGCCTTCCATTCCAGGCTAGAAAAGCCCACCTCAATTCCTGTGTAGGCGTGTGGCACCTCCCCGGAGCTATTGAGCCCCACGATGGCGTGCTTGGCAGCGTTCGTGTGGCCCGGCACGTCTACTTCCGGAACCAGTTGCACGCCTCGCGCGTGTGCGTATGTGCGCAGTTCTTCCCAATCCTGCGCGCTCACGTAGCCCCCTTGATCGCCTCCTACGGCGCTCGACGACGAGGCCGCCACCAGTTCGGGATAGTCCGGGATATCGATGCGCCAGCCCTGATCGTCCGATAGGTGCAGGTGAAGCGTGTTCAGCCGCAGTGAGGCCATCAGTTCTACGATGTCTTTGAGTGTGTCCACACCAAAAAAGTGCCTCACTATATCAATGGATAAACCCCGCCATTGATAGCGCGGATAATCCAGAATCCATGCGCCGGTTTGTACCTGCGCGCCGCTGGATACGATTTGCTTCAGCAGCGCCTGCGCGTTGCGCTGCCCACGCAGCGTGGTGCAGGCGATGGCGGGGCCCGTTCCCAAGAAATCGATTCTGTACGCCTCGTCCCTCTGCCAGGATTTCAGGGCCACATCCTCGAGGCCCGGAATCTCCGGGCGGCGTCGAATGTGCGGCGTGTGACGCAGCGGACACGCCGCCGCCGAATCCACCGGAGCTTGGAACGCCACTGGCTGAGGGATAAGTCCATACTTTTCGTAATTGCGCATGTCAGAGAGAACTTTCTTCGTTATGGAATGTATGCCCGAAGGGCGCCGCACTCGGCGGGTTGTGACCAGAATAACGTGTTGGCCTAGACACGTTGATTGTAAACATGGTTTACTAACTCTATGGCACACGCAAATCTTCGGCCCAATTCACCCGCCCTTCCCACCGAGGCACGGGCGCTGAACCGGTCCGTCATCCTGCAGCACCTGTTCCGCAGGGGCCCCGTCTCGCGCGCCGATTTGGCGCGCATGACGGGCTTGACGCGCGTTACCGTTTCCGCCGTCGTCGAACAACTCATTTCGGAAGGACTGGTGGTTGAACTCGGCCAGGCAACCAGACGGAAAGCCGGAAAACCCCCCATCTTAGTGGGGCTCTCAGAGGACACCTGGGAAATCGCGGCCGTGGATCTAGCCAACGATGGTTCACTCACCGGCGGGATCCTCAGCCTTTCCGGGGAGGTTCTTGCGCACGTCTCCGAACCGCACCGGCTTGCTAAGGGCGATGACGGCGTTGCGGAACTAGGCGATTTCTGTTCCCGCGTTGTGGCACAGGCGGATCGGAAAATCCTTGGTTTGGGCATTTCCTCGCCAGGGATTATTACGCCGGAAGGTTTCATAGAACAGGCACCTAACCGCAGCTGGTATAACGTTCCACTGGCGGAAATCCTCACGGAAAAGCTCCACCTCCCGGTGCTCGTGGCCAATGACGCAAACACGGCAGCATTAGCGGAGTACACGTTCGGAAGCGTGTCCGACGACGGTTTGTTCTGCCTGGTGATTGCGGACGGCGTTGGTGCTGGCCTGGTCCTCTCCGGAGGTCTGCTCCACGGCGCATATAACGCGGCAGGGGAAATCGGCCACGTCACCGCGGTGGATGAACGCGATACAGGTTCCCTCATCGGCGCACCGTTGCCATGCGCGTGCGGCCGGACAGGTTGCCTTGAGACGATTCTCTCCGAAAACGGCTTGCGGATGGCCACCGCCGGGCTCAGTGCAGCCGAGGCAGCGGCAAAACTGGATGCTTTTGGCAAGCGGCTCGGATCGATACTCGCACCGATTGTCGCCTCACTGAACACGGGCGATCTGGTGATTTCTGGCCCGCACGCACTCTTGGATGGTCCACTCCTGGAAGCCACGGAACGGACTATTCGTGCGCGGACACTTCCGCGCACCCACGCAAACCTCCGGGTCCGCCTCTCGACCCTCGGCACGGACGCATCTTTGAAAGGTGCAGCCGTACTGGTTCTCTCTGGACGGCTCGGCATTGCATAACCACACACAACACACGGCGCCTAGCGCCACAACGAAAGGAATAAGATGAAAAGGATGCGTATCGCCGCTGCTGTAGCGACGGTATCGATGCTTGCCTTAGGGGCCTGTTCCAGCGGCGGCAGCACTGGTTCTGCCACCACTGGCGCCGCAACCGATTCGGCAACGATTGACAAGTCTGCAAACGCCGATAAGACGATCACCTTGTGGCTGGCCGGAAGTGATACTCCTGACGAACTTCGTGAGTATCTCATTAAGACATTCAACGAGAAGACGGGTGCAACACTCAAAATTGAAGAACAGTCGTGGACCGATTTGGTCACCAAGCTGACCACAGCTCTGCCTGATGCGGAAAACACCCCCGACGTGGTTGAAATCGGCAACACCCAGGCTCCGACCTTTACCTCGGTAGGTGCCTTCCTGCCTCTGACCGACATCTATGACGAACTCGGCGGCGATGATCTGCTGCAGTCCTTCGTTGATGCCGGTACGTACGACGGTACGGTGTACGCGGTTCCCTACTACTTCGGCTCGCGTTACATCTTCTACCGCCCAGATATCTGGGAGGCAGCAGGAGTGGAGGTGCCCACAACTCTCCAGGAGTTCACTGACGCGGCAACAAAGCTCACTACTGACACGATGTCCGGCTTCGCAATGGGCGGGCAGGATTGGCGTAACGGCATTTCTTGGGTGTTCGCGAATGGCGGCGAGCTCGCCACTGTTGACGGCACAACCTGGACCTCCACGCTATCTGACCCGAACACCATCAAGGGCCTGGAGATGTGGCAGGAGCTCGTTGAGAACGCCTCGAACCTGCCCACAACCGAACGTGACGTTGCCTACTGGGATTTCCTGAACGACGGTACGGATGGTTCTGCTCCGGCGGCCGCTTCGATCATGGCGCCCGGTTGGGCGCGCTGGTCGATCGGCGATCTGACCACCAATGACGACGGCGACGAAGTGCGCGACGGCATGGCGGACGATTCGAAGTTTGATATCTTCGCACTCCCCGGCGTGGACGGCGGCGTCGCTCCCGTATTCGCAGGTGGATCGAATATCGCTATTTCCGCCAAGTCTCAGAATCCTGAACTGGCAAAGGAACTCATGAAGATCATCTTCTCTGAGGATTACCAGAACATGCTCGGTGAAAACGGGCTCGGGCCGGCCAACACCAAGTACACGTCATCTTTGGGTGACGACAAGTTTGCCAAGACCATGATTGAGACTGCGGAGAACTCCAAGCTGACGCCAGCAGCGCCAGGCTGGGCCTCGATCGAAGGTGCATACGTTTACGAAGAGCTTTTCCAGAAGATTGCTGATGGCGGCGACGTCACGGCTCTCGCGAAGGAATACGACGCCAAGCTGACGCCGATGCTCAACGGTAACTAAACACCACACGCGTGGGGGCGCTTAGCGCCCCCACGCCCCACCACACAGTTTCAGGAGCATCATGTCTATCGATACGGGAGTCCGCCCTCCGCAAAGGAGGCGAAAGAAGAACGTCACCCCGTATATTCTTCTGCTTGCGCCCACTCTTATTCTTCTTGCCGGTCTGGGTTACCCACTGTTCTGGCAAATTGTTACGTCCCTCCAGGAATATGGGCTTGCTCAACAATTTGGCCAACCGCCAACATTCGCAGGTTTTGACAATTTCGCCCGCATCTTTTCTGACGATAGACTCTGGGCGGTTGTTGCGCGATCGCTTGCATTCTGTATCTTTAACGCACTCGCCACGGTTGCCTTGGGCCTCCTGATCGCGCTTCTGATGCGCGCCGTGCACGGTGGTGTGCGGATCTTTGTTCAGATTGCGCTCCTGTTGGCGTGGTCGATGCCGATGGTGGCCGCGGTGACGGTATTCCGCTGGTTATTTGATTACCGGTCCGGCGTGGTCAATTGGTTGCTCTCCGCGATTGGCCTCACACAGTTCAGCCAGTTTGCCTGGTTATCACACCCGCTGACCTTCTTTATCGTCGCCAGCGCGGTGATTATCTGGATGTCGGTTCCCTTTGTCGCCTTGTCGCTTTTTGCGGGCCTCACCCAAGTGCCGCTAGAGGTGATCGAAGCGGCGAAGATTGACGGCGCTTCTGCCTCGCAGATGCTCCATTACATTCTGATGCCCATGGTTCGCCCCGTGCTTTCGATCGTGCTGTTACTCCAGCTGATTTGGGATCTGCGAGTATTTGCGCAGATTCGTTTGCTGCAAGATGCGGGCGCACCGGTGGAAGAAACCAACCTCCTCGGCAACTTCATCTACGAACTTGGCATGGGCAGCCACGACTTCGGCGCCGCATCCGCGGTTTCGCTTTTTGTTCTTGCACTGACGATCCTGATCAGCTGGCCCTACGTTCGCTCTCTTCTCAAGGAGGTTGACCAATGAGCCATTACGCAGTAATCAGCCCCACCGCCGCTCCCAGCCCCGCGGTTGCTCCCGCTCAGCGCGCAGCACAGCGGCGGCCACGGCTTCGCGCCTCGAAGATTCTGTTCGACCTGTTAGGAATCGTCACGGGCCTGGCGTGGGTGTTCCCGGTCTATTGGATGATCCTCTCCGCCCTCACCCCTAACGCTTTGCTGCGGCAGATACCACCCTCATTCCTCCCCACTCACACCACGCTCTCGAATTTTAAGAAGGCAATAACCGATCCGGGTTTTCTGCCCGCCTTGCGTATGAGCCTTTCGATCACATTGCTCACAGTGGCAGTAGTGCTGGCTTTCGCGTTTCTTGCCGCTCTGGCCGTGAGCCGCTACAAGTTCAGGGGACGCAAGAGCTTCATTCTGGCAATTCTGATCATCCAGATGCTACCGGCCGAAGGCCTTTTCATCGCACAGTACAAGATGCTCTCAGCAGTAGGGCTGAAAGTTCCAGCGCTCGGGCTCAACTCCGTACTGGGCGTCACGATTCTCTACTCCGCCGCGATTATTCCTTTCACCATCTGGATGCTGCGCGGCTTCGTGACCGGCGTACCCGTGGAACTTGAGGAGGCCGCCATGGTAGACGGCCTTTCCCGGCCTCAAGCATTCCTCCGGATTACATTCCCGCTGCTCGCTCCCGGCCTGGTCGCCTCAGGCGTCTACGCATTCTTGCAGGCGTGGAACGAATTCACGATTGCGTTGGTCGCCTTGCCTGAACAATCGGCACGCACGCTCCCACTCTGGCTGCGCGAATTCCTGAACGCATCCGTGAACCGTGGCGTTGACTGGGCTCAAGTAATGGCCGCGTCCACCATCATCGCGGTGCCGGTGATCATCTTCTTCTTGATCGTCCAGAACAAGATGACGTCCGGACTGGTGGCAGGAGCTGTGAAGGGATGAGCATTCACTGGAACCTCTCCGATGCCATTGCTCCCGATGAGGCGGCTGTGGGTGTGGACGTGGGCGGCACAAAAACACTCGCCATCGCCTACAGTGCGCACGGCCCAGTTGCCGAGGCGCGGGTCCCTACCGCACCCGGGCTCGACGGCGTTCTCCACTCGTTAGCTAGTGCTGTTCGCCGGATTCGTGCTGACATTTCGCATCTCACGTTGCGGAGTATCGGCGTAGGGATACCCGGCATCGTCGATACGGCCAGCGGCACGGTATCCCACGGTGTCAACGTCGGGATTTCGGGGGCCAATGTGCCTTTGGGGCCAAAAGCGAGCGCGGAACTCGGGTTGCCTGTTCATGTTGTCAATGACGCCACCGCGGCCACGTTGGGGGCGGCCCACGCCGCCGGCGCCGCGCGTGATGCTGCACTGATTTCCATTGGAACGGGGCTGGCTGCCGGGATCATCCTGGATGGAAAGCCGCGGCTGGGTTACCGTGACAGTGCAGGAGAGATAGGCCATATCCCCTATGTGAAGGATGGTTTGCCGTGCCGCTGCGGCCAGCGCGGCTGCCTGGAGCTGTACGCATCGGGGCGCGCGCTGGATCGCATGTGGCCCACTCCCCCCGGAGTTAAGGCGGGCGTTGACGTATTCTCTCATGCCGACCGTGGCGATCCACATGCGGTCGCCGCCCGTGACGAATGGGTGAGCGCGATCGCGCATGCCGTCACGATCATCGGTTTGACATTCGACGTCGAAGCCATATTGATTGGCGGAGGCGTCAGCGATATTGGTGAGCCCTTTGAAAGGCAGCTCATCGCACGGCTGCAGGACCAAGCACGCTCTTCTGCATTTCTCACCCATATGGGCTTGGCAGAACGAATCGCCCTCGTTCCGCCCGGGCTAGCGGTAGGAGCGCTTGGTGCCTGCCTAGCGGGGTTGGATGCGCTCTAATCCCCTGTAGCGTGCCACATCCCCGCAAGCTGCGCCCGCGTATCCGCAAGGATCGCGGGCACAGCCTTTGTGCGCGCAATGATGGGAAGGAAGTTCGCGTCACCACGCCAGCGCGGCACGATGTGCTGGTGGATGTGCGCCGCGATACCAGCGCCAGCCGCCTCGCCTTGGTTCATACCAAGGTTAAAGCCCTGCGGATGCATCGCCCGGTCAAGTGTGTGCATCGCTTCGGCCGTCATCTCGCCCATCTCTGATCGTTCAGAATCCGTTAACTCCGTGTAGAGGGAAACGTGCCGATACGTGCACACCAGCACGTGGCCCGAGTTATACGGGTACAGATTCAACAGCGCAAAGCACTCTTTACCGCGTGCAATGATCAGCGCGTCCTCATCGCTGCGGTGCGGCGCCCGGCAAAAAGGGCACTCAGCGGCGCCGTTGTCAGCCGGTTTGTTCTCTCCACCAATGTACGCAGCCCGGTGTGGCGTCCACAATCGTTGCAGGCCGTCAGGATCGCCAGGAAGCGTTTCCGGATCTTCGAATTCCATATGTTCCATCCTAGGCATGCGCAGATTCAGGCGTAATGCGTTCTCCTTCCGGTGAGTTCACACGCCGCGCCACCACATCACAGATATGATCCACTGCCTGGCCTAACGGAATCCCGTTTTCCTGATGGCCGTCGCGGTATCGGAACGATATGGCGGAAGCCGCGACGTCGTCCCCGCCAGCTATGAGTGTAAAGGGTATCTTTTCCTTCGCAGCATTGCGGATCTTCTTGCCAAAACGATCGTCCGAATGGTCCACATCCACGCGAATTCCGCGTGAACGCAAGCGCGCGGCGACGTCGCCGCAGTAGCCATCAAAGGCTTCCGCAACGGGGATGATGCGCGCTTGAACAGGTGCCAGCCACGCGGGGAACGCCCCTGCATAGTGCTCCACCAGCACACCGATAAAGCGCTCCACCGAACCGAGTTTTGCCGAATGGATCATCACTGGGCGTTGGCGCGTGCCGTCTGCTGCGGTGTATTCCAAACCGAATCGTTCCGGCTGATTGAAATCGTATTGGACGGTGGACATCTGCCACGTGCGCCCCAAGGCGTCCTTCACCTGCACAGAGACCTTGGGACCGTAGAACGCAGCCCCACCCGGATCGGGAACCAGATCCAAACCGGTGGACTTGCAGGCGGCCTCCAAAATGCGAGTGGCCTCGGCCCAGTCTTCATCCGAACCGATGAACTTATCTTTCTTTTTCCCATCGTCGTCGCGCGTGGACAGCTCAAGGTAGTAATCGGTCAGGCCAAAATCGCGCAGGATGGACAGGAAGAACTCGATCAGCATGGTGATCTCGCCCTGCGCCTGTTCCGGGGTGCAATAGGTATGCGAATCGTCCTGGGTGAAGCCGCGCATCCGGGTGAGTCCGTGTACTACTCCAGACTTCTCATAGCGGTAGTCATGGCCCATTTCAAAGAAGCGTAACGGAAGTTCGCGGTAGGAACGCCCGCGAGAGCGGAAGATCAGGTTATGCATGGGGCAGTTCATGGCCTTGAGGTAGTATTCCTGGCCTGCCTTGGTGATGTTGCCGGCCTCGTCTCGTTCCTCATCCATGATCATCGGCGGGAACATCGTATCCGCGTAGTACGGAAGATGCCCCGATGTGTGGAACACGCCGCCTTTCGTGATCTCCGGGGAATGGACAAAGTCAAAGCCCGCTTCCAGGTGGCGTTGAATCACGTACTCTTCGATCACGTGCCGCAGAATTCCACCTTTAGGATGGAACAGCACCAGGCCTGGGCCTACTTCCTCGGGGAATGAGTACAAATCAAGTTCCGCGCCCAGCTTGCGATGGTCGCGCTTTTCGGCCTCCGCGATACGGGTTTGGTACGCAACCAACTCGTCCTTTGTGGGCCATGCGGTGCCGTAGATGCGTTGTAGGGCGTCGTTATCCTGGTCGCCTTTCCAATACGCGGCAGAGGAGCGCGTGAGCGCGAAGCCATTGCCGATGTATTTCGTACTAGGCAAATGCGGGCCGCGGCACAGATCCTTCCACGCAACCGTGCCGTCCCTGCGCACATTGTCGTACATCGTGAGTTCGTGGCCACCCACTTCCACCGAGGCGCCCTCAGCTCCCCCACCCTTTGTAGTGACGAGCTCGAGTTTGTATGGTTGATCGGCGAGCTCCGCGCGGGCCTCTTCTTCGGTGACTATGCGGCGGCGGAAAGTCTGACCCTCTTTGACGATCTTCTGCATACGTTTGGTGAGGTCACGGAGTACTTCCGGCGTGACGGGCGGGATGTTGCCGAAGTCGTAATAGAAACCATCCGTGATGAACGGGCCGATTCCGAGGTGCACGCCCGGATAGAGATCTTGAACCGCCTGTGCCAGGACGTGCGTGGCCGAATGCCGCAATATGTTCATGCCATCGGGCGAAGAAATCTCAACGGCTTCTACCGATGTTCCTTCTGGCAGTGAGCACAAATTCGTTGCCAGATCCCTGAGTTCTCCGGCAACCCGGATCGCTACTATGGATCGCTTTCCCGCATAGAACTCTAGGCCCGTGGTGAGCTCAGACGAATCAAAGGTGCGGCCGTCAATCGAAATATGGGACACGGGGTCTCCTTCTTGAATTAGGCGCGCACATACGAGGGCACGCGCTTTCGGAGTGTGCAAAACTGCACCCCTTCATCTTACTCACGCCTGCGAAGCCTCATTGCGCATTCGATGCGGCCAACGTGAGCGGAAGCCGCGCATAAACTACCCACTTCTTTCCAACAGGGCCGGCACTGAATTGCCCGGAAACTCCCAGCACTCGCTGCGTCATGCGGTTGATACCAGTGCCGGCTGACGGCACATTTGTGGGCGGGTGTGGCGATAGCGGGCTTTCGACGGTAAGGCTCACATCCTCCGGCGCTACGCTGATCGTCACGTCCACGTTCCCAGCTCCGGCATACTTGAGGATATTCGTAGCAGATTCGCGCACAATACGCGCAAAGATCAAGTCCACGCCACGTGGGATGTTCTCATTTGCTGGGTCCCCTGTGCACACAACCGTGTGCCCTACGGCTTCTAGTTCCTTTGTTGCTTCGGCAATTGCCGCAGATAGGTCGCCAGGGGCCGCGCTGTCCGTTTGCGGCGTATCTGACGCCAATTTGATCACAAAACGCAGATCGCTCAAAGCCTTCTTCGAGGCCATCCGAATTGCCTCTTGCGATTCCTTACGCGTGGATTCATCGTCCAATAGCTGGGAATGCAAGGAAATAATCGTGAGGTAGTGAGCGATAGAATCGTGCAACTCGCCTGCGATCCAGCGCCGCTCCGCCTGGATTGCCTCACGTTCGCGTTCTTCCGCTAGCGCGGCTTGTTCCTGCAGTGCTTTTTCTAAGCGGTCCTGGCGCGCGTATGCTGCGCGCAGCGCCAAGCCAACGGCTCCCGCCAATGCCGCAAATATCAGATACACGCCCACGTCGGCGTTGGTTTGATTTACGCCTCCAAAACCGGAGAGCATCATGCCAGATGTGATCAGCAGTACCGCAGTGTACGCAAAGATCCAGGACGTGCTGCAGAGCCGCACCACAAAGAATGCGGCGAAAGCACCCGCAGTAATAACGTCAGCCGCATCGGCTACGGCGAAGGATACGAGCACCACTGCGCCCAGCGCGATTGTGGCGGCGCGCGGCCACCATGCGTACGCAACCAACGCAAGCGTTGCCGCTATTGAAATAACATGATTAATCGGGCGCGCCATGCCCTGAGAGAAAATACCGATAACATCCAGGACTACCGATACAACCACGAATAGAAGAAGAGCCACGACTTCAGGTTTCTTCAACCTGTCCGTGGTGTTGAGCCACGAGGCGTGATACGTGTGGGATGACTGCTTCGGTACGGCCATAGTATCAATTATGCGTCTCACCGGGTGTTATAACCTAATGAGGGTCTTAAAACTACACAGAATATGATACATGCAATACAACTGTCCGCTGAAGCGGAAATGACTCAGTGGAAAATTCCAAGAAAATAACCTACTGCCCTCCAAAATGACATCTCTTCCACCTCCCTCGGAATGCCTCTTTAGCGATTCGTTCAACCTTCTCCAATTGTCGACGTTCCCGAAATGCTTCACATCCGCCTCCTGGCTACACTTTGCGCTGGTCAAAGGTAGTACATAACTGTGTACTATTGGTGTATGAGCACAATCAAGCTGGTTATCACCGATGACGATCCGCTAGTACGCCTGGCTCTTGCGCATTTCGTGGCCCGCGATCCAGATTTTCAGGTCGTGGCTCAATGCTCTGATGGGCGTGAGGCAATTTCCGCAGTGGAGAAGTTCCATCCGGACGTTGTGATGATGGACATTCAAATGCCAGGCATGGATGGCATTGAGGCTACGAAGGTGATTACTCAGAGGTGGCCTGATGTGTGCGTTGTGGCCGTGACAACCCTTGACACGGCCGATACCGTGTTGCCGATGCTGAGTGCCGGTGCTTCGGGATACATGCTGAAAGAGTCGAGCGCGGACGAGATTATAGCAGCACTACATCAAGCCCATGAGGGCACTAGCGCGCTTTCTCCTCGCGTGGCGTCAATGCTGGTGCAACATGTGCGCGATTCGGAATCGGATCATGTGCACCATTCTCACGAATTGCCCGTGCTCACTGATCGCGAATCGGAAACCTTGCAATATCTGGCCACCGGCATGTCAAATCACGAAATCGCGCAGGCCATGCATGTCTCTGAAGCCACAGTAAAGGCACACCTGGGAAGCATCATGCAAAAGTGGGGGGTGCGAGACCGGGTGCAGGTTTTGGTCACGGCTGCCCGCGCCGGCTTGGTGAGTTTTCAATAGCGCGATTCAGCTAATCCGGCACGCGCTGGTAACCTGCGCGCCACAGGTATAGACCGATCAGCCCCACCGTTCCTCCGAGAATCACGGCCCACCACGGGAAACCGGGGAGTTCCGGCACCGCCGCAGCCTCCGCGATATCGCTTTCTGGGGTAGGTGTGACGCGCTCTCCGGTCACTAGGATCCGATGGCTGTTGATGCCCAGTGGCGTACACGTCACTAGTGTGACGAGATCACGATCTGGATCAGCCAGGATCGCCTTGGTCTCCTCCGGCTGAATCACCTGGATCTCGATTACCTTGTAGGTGAGCACCTGGCTATACACAGAAATTGTGAAGGTGTCCCCGATCTCTGCACGATCCAAGTTGGTGAAGAGTGTGGACTCTGGCAGCCCACGGTGTGCTGTCAACACTGCCCGGGTACCGATTCCGCCCACCGGAAGTGAGGTTCCCTCCAGGTGGCCGATTCCTCGTTCCAGTGTTGCATCGTCCGTCCCGTGGTAGATCGGAAGGTCAATAGAGAGGGCGTCATACTTGAGCCGGCCCATGAAGCCGCTATCTGTAACATTGAGAAGGCTACTGTAATCAAGCGCCTCATCCGCTACAGTTCCGTCGCCAACGGCGATGTTAGCATTTGCTTCATATAGCGCCCCGCTGGCAAGCGCATCGTTGTATTCGTGTGCCAAGGCTAGCTGCTGAGCCCGGTATACGTCGTCATCATTCGGCGCCTTTTCCATGGATTCCAAGGCCATTTCATTGACACGAGATTGCTCCTTTTGGGAGAACCAAGAGGCAACCTGCGGATAGAGGGCCAGGGCTACTCCCCCAAGGATGACGAGACTCGCGATCAGCTGCAACCACGGCATGCGCCAAGGACAGCGGGAATGCATATGTTGTGGAACTGGGGCTGTGAGATCGATTTGCGCTGACACGCGGCAAGCCATCCTCTCTTCGTTAAGCATGGTTCTGGCGGCGGCGCCGAATGCACCGCCGCCAGAACATTTGGAGGCAGATCAGCGAGTCAGGCTCGCATCATGCCTCGTGCCGACGCCGCGAGATCACGATCGCACCCGCGCCGACGCCGACGAGCAGCAGACCGCCCAGGGTCATTGCCAGCGTGCCACCAGCACCAGTCAGGGGCAGGTCGGGGCCGTCGGTGCGAGGGTTGACGACCGTCAACGTGAAAGTGCCTTGTTTAACCTCTCCCGGCTCAATAGTGACGGGGTTACTGATAGCCGTCGCCGTGTGGCCCGACGGGATCACAGTCTCGTAAACGCAGTAGTCCTTCGTCGGGGTTGGGGCAGCCGGACCGTTATTCACGTTTGCCACCCACAGGCCAAGCACGGTCGCGTTGGCAACCTCGTCCCACTCAACCACACCGCTGGCATTAGAAGTGCCGGTTGCGATGGCGCCCGTCTCCGGGGCCTCGGGCGGGCAGCTCGCGTCGGTAAGCTCAAACACCTGGAACTCAGCCCCTTCAAGGTTGAGGGCAGGTTCCGAGTCATCGGTCTTGAGGATGGACAACTGGCCCCAGTATGTGTAAGGGGTTGGCTCGCCGGGCACCGTGGCGTCGTTGAACGTGCTGGAATACTCGTCATTCGGGATGGTGCCGTCACCGATAGAGTCGACGCTGGTTACGAGCTCAATCGTGATATTGGTTCCCTGGGCGCCGTACAGCGAGGGGATATTCACCACGCCGTCACCGCTCGTCACCGGTGTGAACGTCCACGTCGTCACTCCACCGGTTGTGCTTACGGTGTAGTCGGTGTTCTCAACGAGGGTCGCCCCTCCGACGGTCACAGTTGAGCTGGCGTAGGTCAGACGGGAATCGAGCGTGTCGCTGACTGAGGCGGTGGTGAACGTGTCTTCGTTGTTGAGCGACGGAATCGGGACGGTGATCGTCCAGGTCACCTCACCGCCAACGACGAGGTCCTCTTGGCCCTCCGCGATCGCCTTCGACGGCCCCTCCATGATCTGGTTCTTCGGGTATACGACGACGTCGTAGTTCCAGCCCGCGTCCTCACCCTCGTTGGACGTCGGGATGGAGACGTAGAAGTTGGGGACAGGGGACACGATCGGGTTGTCGCCCGGATCGGTCTCCTCAACGTAGTAGATTCCGACGGGCAGCGGGTCAAAGATCGCGGCCCCTCCGACCGTGGCCTCCGTGTAAACAGTTGCTGTGAGACAGAAATCGCCCGCGGGCTCCTCAGGAGCGGTCGAGAACAGGCCAGAGTCTCCCGACAGCCCGACCCAGTCTTCGGCCTCGGTCAAGTCGATCGGCTCGCAGGTCTGTGATGCTTCCTCACCAACCAGGCGTCCAACCCGTGTGACCGTGAACTGGACGCCATTCAGAAGATCAGCCTGGTCAAGATCTTCCACTGCCTGGCCCGTATCCCCCGCGTACTTGTAGATCGTCAGGGAGCCTTCGGCAGGTGCGTCCGGCTGGTCAGGACCAACATCCGCCGAGGCGGCCGTTCCTAGTGCGGCGATGCCCGCGAGGCCGAGTGCGAGTGCACCGGCTCCGGACGCCAAGCGCCGCAGCGCTCGATTCGTGATGCTCATTTCGTTCCCGTTTCCTTTCTGCCCCTGCCCCCTTGGCCGGGGAACGTGAGGGATTCCTTCTTATCTGCTGATGGTTGGCTCAAGCCGTTGGTGTTGGTGATGTGAAGTTGTTGTCGTGTGTTCGGTTCGCTCATTTCGTAGCCCAGGCGCCTCCCCTACGACGGTTACGGATCTGGACGAACGCCAAGGCACCGAGTCCAAGGGCCAGAACCCCGGCTCCAGTGATGGCGAAGAGGTCACGGCTGAGGAGACCGCCGGTAAAGGGGAGATCCGGACCCTCAATGGGGGTGTTGACTACGTCGCCAAGTGCGACATCCAGCACAACGTCTTCCCCAACACCGACGGTGAACGGAATCTCCGACGCTGGGTAGTATCCGGCTGGCGCTATGGTCTCCGTGAGGGTGTAGTCACCCCACGGCAGGTCCACCACTTTGAACTTCCCTGCTGCCGGATCCGTGTCGGGTCCTATGCAACTCTCGGCACTGTCTTCCACGCAGTCCGTGATGGCCAGTGCCTCATCATCGTTGAAGCCCGACGGGCCGGTGAGCTCCCACTCGGCATTACTCAGCAGGTTGTCCGCCTCGTCCACCTTCGACCAGATCACCGACCCGGGCTGGTCATCGTTGACGAATCGGTAGGTGGCGGCGTCACCGGCGTCCAGGTTCACCACAACGTCCTTCTCGACGTCGACCCACTCGCCATTGACGCGTTGCTGCAACTTCGTGTACTCGTAGCCAGCGAGGGTCGTCTCACTGAGGGTGTAGTCGTGTCCCGGGCGCACGTTGATCGTGGCTGCCGTGTAGCTGACAGCCGCATCGTCGAGTCCGGTCACGCTCTGGGCGTCGAGACCCTCCACTGTGGGCGTGCTGGACGGGGTGGCCGTGAGTGTGAAATCACTCGACTCCGCTTGTCCGCCGTCGTCGTTGATGACCCCCTTGAGGAGGGTTAGCTGTGCGGTCTCGTTGTTGGCCGTGCATCGGATGTGCTGACCGAGTCCCGCGGTCACGCCTCCCTGGATACCGTCGGCGAACCCAGAGAGTTCGTCGTAGCTCCGGGTTTCCTCGTTCCAGACGACCTGATGACAAGTCCAGGAACCTGTCGACTTCGGGTTGAGCAGTGTTCCATCTCCCTGAACAGTTCGCTGATCAGTCTGGAGATACTCGGCTGGGCCGCCGCTCTCGGCAAGCTGGTACGTCACCCCGGGCGTAATAAGGGCGGTGGGGTCCTTGTCTTCGCTCGTCGCGTCACTGTCGCTCAGTGAACCGCTCGTGCCCGTCGGTCCGGGGAGCGCACCATCTGGCGCAATCGCAGTCAGTGTCCATTCGTTGGGCTCGGCGCTGCCCTGGGCAACTCGCTTGCGGAGAGTCAGCTTCGTCTCGCACTTTATGGTGTTGGTGATCTGAACGACGGTCTGACCGGCAGACAGCGACGTGATGGTGTAGGTGGCGTCACCTAAAAGGTCATAGTCAGTCTCGTTGCCTCCGATCGCGGTGATCCTCGCGCCCGTGACTTCACACAACAGACGATCCGCTATGGAGTATGTCTCATCGATCACCACGCTGTCGCCGGCAGAGTATCCCGTTCGTTCGACTTCCCAACCCTGCTCGGTTAGGGTCGTGTTATCTGGCCCGGAGAGCAATCCCGTGGCCTCGAAGTCTGACGACTGCTCTCCATCCGCAACAGGCGATGCCCCATTGATCACCCATTGTTTCTCTAGGACGACTGATGCCTGCGGGCTGGGGGCCCGGTTGTATACAGTGCACGCCACACCCGTTGTCGACGGTACGTCCACACTGAAGCCATAGAGAGAGGCCGGGTCATTGGTGACGGTTACTCCAGCTCCCGTGTCGAGACGCGTACACACAGCGCGTGCCTCATCTTGAGTCACCAGGGTGTAGCCCGTCTGCTGCTCCTCGGCGATGGTCACCGTCGCGGAGCTCGTGGTCGATTCCATCTCCAGCGGGAAGTTCACCGTTCCGGTGCCGTCAGCAATCGTGGTCTCTGTGGATGAACTTAGTGTCGCCTCGTCCGTCGCTGCGGTGAACGTCCATCCTGCCGGCGCGGTGACCGCTCCGGTCACGTCCTCACCCTCAGTGTCCTCGGGCGCGATCATCTTGGTGACCGAGATGGTTGAGGCGCAGTTACCCAGCGCCATCGCTCGGATCGCCTCAGCAGCGGCCTCGTAGGAGGATTCCTGGAAGTAGTCAGCCGTCAGAATATTCCCTGAATCGCTGCTGTACAGCTGGATTCCACTTATAGCAGCTAGGTTGAGACCGGTGGTGGAATCGGTGACACCGCTGCCCACCCCAACGGCGAGGACACGGGTTCCCTCGGCCTTGATCGCATTCGCCGAAAAGACGGCGTTCTCCATCTCGCGCACGCGGGTAAAGTAGCCCGGACCTTCCTCCGACTGGTAAAAAGTTGGGTTCCCATCCGTAATTACGACCACCACGTCATAGGTGGCGGAGGCCTGTGCAACGGTTGCAAGAGCCCGGTCCCAGTTGGTTCCGCCCGTTGCGCTCCAGGACTGCCACCGCTGCGTAAAGGCGTCCGCCTGCGCTTGGGTGGCTACCGACGTTAGGGCAGGGTAGTTCTGGGTGGCGCCCGTCGCCGGGCTGCTGTTAGAGAAGGAGAAGACGGCGGCGCGGGACTGCGTCCCTACCAGGCTGTTGGTGATCGACGTCGCTGCTGTCTTCAAGTTGGCCAGCTGCCCTTGATTCTCGACCGAGCCGGACAGATCCAGAACGAGCGCAATGTCGAGTCCGCACTGCGCGGGCAATGTTGGGTTTTCACGCGACACCTGCCATGTTCCGCCGGATGCTGACCGATTGTCGTTGCCGCTGGCAACCATAAAGCCGTTGGTGCCGGTCACAGTGGACCGATACGTCGTCCCTGATTCCAGTTCGTCATTGAGTCGGAACTGGTACTTCGTCGCCTGGCTATCACCTGTATTTCCGCTGCCCGTGCGGAACGCAGTGTTCATAAACCAGCCACTCGGCACGCTCTCCTGCACAACCCAGGGCCGGAAACTGTTCCCAACGCCCCCGGCACCCGTAATCGGCACCTCGAAGACACAGGTACCGTTCGCATCCGAAGTGCAGGTCGCCCAACCCTCGGTACGCTCTGCCGTTGGGCCATTCTGGTTGCCATCCCAGAGGGTCAGCACGACCCCCGCTAGCCCGTCGATCGCAGTCAGCCCGTTCCTGTCCCCGCCCACCTCCACGACGATCGTTGCGTAGCCGGAGCGCGTCAGCTGGAACTGCCCGAAGTCGTGGGTGCCCACTCCCTGCCCGTCGTTCCAGTCACCGTCGTTCTGCCCCTGGGCGCTTCCATTCGGAATCGTGACCCAAGAGCTACTGTTACTGCCTACATATCCTGACGGCGCTGCGCTCAGTTGCACACGGTACCGGTTGTCGGTATCGACCGGCGTGGACTGTCCAGCGTCCAGGTACTTGACGAGGAACTCGCCCGGGTCGGGGTCGAGATCCGGCCCTGAGCAGGCTTCGGTCTGGCAGTCAGTTACCGTGTAGGTCGTTCCCCAGTTGGCGCCCGTGCGCGGTCCCTGGAGATAGAAGGTGGCGCCGCCGATGAGCGAGCCTGCGTAGACTGCCTCCCAGTACAGGTACGGCGCAGTGATGCCTGTTTCCGGCCCCGCCACCATCGGCGAGATCTTGATGTTCTCAGTCTCTTCGGCTGCCTCAGCAACGCTTCGCGCCGCAGTACCACCCGCATCTGTGTTGGCGCTAGTTGTGTCTCCGACATCCTCGCCACTGTCTTCACCCACAGTGGTTGTTTCCGTAGCGGGGGTGGAATCCTTGGCGGCAGACGTTCCGCCAGCCGGTTCCGATGCGCCTGCTTCTGTCTCAACTTCCGAATCGTCCGCGGCAACGGTAGTTTCTGGGCTGGCCGTTGCGACGGTCTCCGCCTCCGTAGGCTCCGCTGACGCTGTAGCGGTAGGAGCCTCATCGTCCGCAGTAGTATCAGCGGCGATGGGCACAGCATTCGCTTCTATATTGGACGCTCCGGTCTGGCCCGTAGACTCCGGCGTTACCGCATCATTAGCCCAGGCCGAATTCCCCACACCGGCTAGCAGAATAAGAGCAGCTAAACCACCAATAAAACGGGTAGTGACACGCCGTGTATTCTTTTTCGCCACGCGTTCCCCCTTATGTGCCCTTCGGCTCTCCGTGAGCCAGGAACGATTCTTAACGCGTGAGGCCTCTACACCTTTGTCTAATGGCGACTAGGGCCTCTATGCGACTCTCGGCTAGTTAGGATTAGCCGAAAGTCTATGTACCGTTATGTGTTACGCTACAGCACGCTGTGAATAGGTGCAATAAGTTCAGGGGAAATTTGATATAGAGGTTCTAGATTTGGGACATATGCCAGTTAAGAACTGCGTAAAACGCGCTCTGGCAGACAAATACCAGCATGCACTAGCAAGATTTTACCCTGTCGTCTGCGAGAGACGTGGCATACGACTTTCGTCTAGTTCATCCGACAAAACGCGAGATACTAGCCATAAAGCCGAGATGCGAACGGTATGAACGGCCCAACGAAATACGAATCACGTGGAGAACATGGGTGAGTGCCAGCGTGGTGGGCGATACTGGGATCGAACCAGTGACCTCTTCCGTGTCAGGGAAGCGCGCTCCCTCTGCGCCAATCGCCCGTTGCGAGGTGGGTACGGGATTCGAACCCGTGTGCACGGCTTTGCAGGCCGTTGCCTCGCCTCTCGGCCAACCCACCGTGCGGATTGACAGCCCGGCTGCCTTTCCTCCGAGCGGATGACGGGACTCGAACCCGCGACCCTCACCTTGGCAAGGTGATGCTCTACCAACTGAGCCACATCCGCACTTACCCTCCAGGGAAGCTCCCCGGCGGCGCTCAATAACTATAGGCAATTCGGCGGAGAAATGTCCAACTGACTCACTGAGGCACACGCCACGCGCGTCCGTTTTGCGTCCAGAGCCCCTCACGGGCTATCCTCGATGGGCATGCGGACGAACGGAACTTCGGATCCGCATTCGATGGGCCATTAGCGCAGCGGGAGCGCGCTTCCTTCACACGGAAGAGGTCACTGGTTCGATCCCAGTATGGCCCACTACGAATTTCACGTGCTATCTCACGCCGTCACGGCAATCTTGCACAGTCACCATCGCCAGTTACCGCCTGCCGGCACGCAGCCTAACCGCCGGCACGTCCTAAACCCCGCGAACTGCGCATATATTGCCTGTATACGCAGCTATCTGCCGCACTTTGGCCCTCAACCATGCATAATTGGCTTCAGTGAATGAAGTTCGAAGGCAGAATTTCTAGTACAGAATGGGACTCTAACAATATGGAAATATGGCCGGGCCGCGCATATCCGCTAGGTGCCACTTTCGATGGCACCGGCACGAATTTTGCGATTTATTCGTCAGTTGCCGAATCGATCGAATTGTGCCTTATCAATGATCAGTCTGAACAAGTCTCCACGGTGAGCCTGCGGGAAGTGGATGGCAATGTGTGGCACTGCTATCTGCCCGGCATCCAGCCCGGGCAACGCTACGGGTACCGCGTATATGGGCCATATGATCCCAAGCGTGGCCTGCGTTGCGATCCCTCCAAGCTCCTTTTGGACCCTTATGCGAAGGCGATAGAAGGTCAGCTCCGCAACCATCAGTCGCTCTTTTCCTATTCTTTTGAGGATCCAAGTAAACGCGAGGAGCTCGATTCGCTGGGGCACACCATGATTTCGGTGGTGATTAACCCCTACTTCGATTGGGGCCGGGACCGCCCGCCCATGCACGATTACAACACCTCGATCATCTACGAGGCGCATGTTAAAGGCATGACGATGCGCCATCCGGATGTGCCGGAAGAATACCGCGGAACCTACATGGGTATGGCCCACCCAGCCATCATTGACTATCTGAAGAAGTTGGGGATCACGGCTGTTGAGTTGATGCCGTGCCACCAGTTTGTGAATGACACTTCGTTGCAGGCAAAGGGTCTTTCAAACTATTGGGGCTACAACACGATAGGCTTTTTTGCCCCGCACAACGGATACGCAACGATCGATAATGGCACCGCCCAGGTCCACGAGTTCAAGGCGATGGTGAAGGCCTTCCACGATGCGGATATCGAAATCATCATGGACGTGGTGTACAACCACACCGCGGAGGGTAACCATATGGGCCCCACGCTCTCGCTGCGCGGCATCGACAACCCTTCCTACTATCGCCTGGTCGAAGGCGATCCGGAGCACTATTTCGACACCACGGGCACCGGCAACTCCCTCAACATGCGCTCCCCGCACACCCTGCAGCTGATCATGGATTCACTGCGATACTGGATTACGGACATGCATGTGGATGGTTTCCGCTTTGACCTGGCATCCACTTTGGCGCGTGAACTTCATGCCGTAGACAAGCTTTCGTCCTTCTTTGACATCATCCAGCAGGACCCCGTTATTTCACAGGTCAAGCTGATCGCCGAACCGTGGGACGTGGGTGAAGGCGGCTACAACGTGGGTGAGTTTCCTCCCCTATGGACGGAATGGAATGGCAAATACCGTGATACGGTGCGGGATTTCTGGCGCGGCGAACCAGCTATGCTCTCAGAATTCGCCATGCGCCTCACGGGTTCCTCCGACCTATACGAATCCTCTGGGCGGCGCCCCATGGCCTCGATCAACTTTGTCACGGCACACGATGGATTCACGTTGCACGATCTGGTTTCGTATAACCAAAAGCACAATGAGGCGAACCTGGAGGGAAACGCGGACGGTGAATCGAACAACCGCTCGTGGAACTGTGGCGTTGAAGGGCCGACGGATGATCCCGCAATCAATGGACTGCGCGAACGCCAGGTCCGCAACTTTCTCACTACACTCATGCTGTCCCAGGGAGTCCCGATGCTCGCACACGGTGACGAGATCGGGCGCACCCAACTGGGAAACAACAACACCTATTGCCAAGACAATGAAATCTCGTGGGTCAACTGGGATCTCACGGCGCCTCAGTTGGCGTTGCTCGATTTCACCAGCAAGCTGGTCGCCTTCCGCAAAGAGCATCCGGTGTTTCGCCGCCGCCGTTTCCTTTACGGCCACAGCACCGAATCCACTGAATGGTCCGCGGCGGAGATCTGGTGGTTGCGCCCCGATTCCACCCTGATGCAAACGGAGGACTGGCAAAACGGCTTCGCGAAATCGCTGATGGTGTACCTCAACGGTGCCGCCATCAGGGAGCCGGACAATCGGGGAAATCCGATTGAGGACGACGACGTCCTGATGTGTTTGAACGCCAGCGAGAACCAGGTGGTTTTCACGGTTCCGGAGGCCGCCCCCCATGGAGAGTGGAAGGACGCACTGGACACCGGTCCGCATGGCACGCCAGAAAGCGCCTACGCTCCGGGAGAATCCTTCCCCGTGGAAGGCCGCTCCATACGCGTGCTGATCCTGGACCGCTACAACGCAGACGCCTTCCACCTGGATCATGAGGTGGACCCCGCGGTTCAGCCAGACGTCGCCAAGAGCTTTGTTGCCGATCCGATCGATCGCTCCCCATCCCAATCGGCTGCGCCCAAACATCATGAAACGCCGCAGCAGCCAGCCCCGGATACCGAAGTGACGCCATGAGCGTGGACACCCGCAGGATTCCGGTCCAGGTGGTGCATTTGCCCTCCGATACGCGCCGCCAGCCGAACTCCACATATCGCCTGCAGTTCACGCCGGATTTCACGTTCGACGCCGCCACCGCAATACTTCCGTACCTGGAGCGCTTGGGTATTACGGACGTGTACTGTTCTCCGATTCTCCAGGCCGCTCCGGGTTCCCGGCACGGCTACGACGTCGTCGACCATACGAAAGTCTCCCAGGAATTGGGTGGGCGCACAGGCTTCGAAAGGCTTGCCGATTCCGCGCACGCGCGCGGCATGGGCATTGTGGTGGACGTGGTGCCCAATCACATGGCGGTTCCCACTCCCCTGTACCTGAATAAGGCACTGTGGTCCGTGCTGCACCTAGGCGCGGATTCGCCGTTCGCAGGATGGTTCGATATCGATCTCAACGAAACCCACGACGGCCTGCTGATGCCGGTACTACCGGGACGCATCGGGCAAGTAGTCGCCAAAGGGCAGATTACGGTTGAGCAGCAGGTGGTACCCGGCTTCGAATCCGAGGGTCCGCAGTATGTTATGCGCTACGGTCCACATGTCTTCCCCATTCGTGCACAAACCGAGGCTCTTCCCTTGGCCGAAATGCTCGATCGCCAGTTTTACCGCCTCGCCTACTGGAAAGTGGCGGAAGAAGAATTGAATTACCGCCGCTTCTTCGACGTGGACACTCTGGCGGCCATCCGCGTGGAGCGCAAAGACGTATTCCAAAAATCGCACGCTTTGCTGCTCGAGCTCTTCCGCTCCGGATACATCGACGGTTTTCGGATCGACCATCCCGATGGGCTCGCCGATCCGCGCCAATACCTGGCACGCTTGCACCGGGCCACAGGCGGCGCTTGGATCGCAGTGGAAAAGATTGTGGCCGATGGCGAGGATCTGCCGCAAGATTGGCGCTGTTCCGGCACTACGGGGTACGACGCGAGCTGGCGTATCGGCGCACTCTTCACCGACCCAACCGGTGTGGCGCGCCTGTTCGGTCAATACGTGGAACTCTCCGGCACCACTGTGCCCTTGAGGGCGATCGAACGGGAATCCAAGGAATTCGTATTGGCCAGCACCCTCCATGCGGAGATGGAACGGCTCACGGACCTGCTGGTGAGCGTGTGCCATGCGGACGTGCGCCTGCGCGATTACACCCGCAGATCGCTCACCGAAGCGCTGACGGCACTGATCGTGGAGATGGATCGGTACCGGGCATACGTGGTGCCTCGCGAACGCCCGGCCCAGAGTTCCGAGCAGGCGATTGAAGATGCCGCACGCCGTGCGTTTGCGCGCCTTGACACCGATGCGCGCGATGCTCTTCGCGTGGTGGTTGACATGGCATTGGGGCGTGAGGTTGGTTCGGCCGGGCGCACGTATGAGGAGGCGCGTTCCGAATTTATCGTGCGCTTCCAACAGACCTGTGGAGCCACCTTCGCCAAAGGCGTTGAGGACACAGCTTTCTATCGCTATACGCCGCTGACCAGCGCTAATGAAGTGGGATCCGATCCTTTGAAGGCCGCGATGCTGGCCGACGACGTCACCGCCTGGGTACAGCGCACCGCCAGTTTGTGGCCCGTCACGATGGTGACGCTCAGCACACATGATTCGAAGCGCGGCGAAGACACGCGTGCGGCCATCGGCACGCTGACCGAATGGGCCCACGAGTGGCGCGATCTCGTTGCCGCGATGCGTGAGATATTGCGCCCGAACGCCGCGGGCGAGGTGGACGGCGAAATTGAGAACCTCATGTGGCAGGCCATCATCGGCACTTGGACTGACAATGGCCCCATAGAAGACGATAGGCTGCACAGATACCTCATTAAGGCGGCGCGGGAGCAGAAGACGTGGACCACGTGGACCGCGGTCAATGACAAGGCAGAGCACGTCCTTTTGGACTACGCCCATGCCGTATTAGCGAATCCAGACGTACACGGGATGCTGGAAGATTTTTACCGCAAAACCAGCGAATCGCGCCGAGTGGCCACGTTGGGGCAAAAGGCTCTGGCACTCACGCTGCTAGGCGTTGCCGACACGTACCAGGGGGAAGAGACTACCCGTAACTCGCTGGTGGATCCAGATAATCGCCGCCCGGTTGATTTCGCCTCATTGGAAGCGAAGTTGTACGAGCTCGATGCGCGTGAAACCGCTCCGGATCGCGCGAATCTGGCTGAAGAAAAGCTGTGGATTACCTCTCGCATTCTTCGGCTGCGGCGCGAACGCCCAGCCACATTCGCGTCCGCCTCCGCCGGTTTCGCACCTCTGCCCGTCACCACAGGCCACGCCTACGCCTTCGTGCGAACGTGCAACAACCGGCCAGACGCCGCCGTGGTCGTCGAACGCCTACCCCGCGCACTCGCAGATACGGGGGGCTTCGGCTATCACACGCTTGTTATACCCGATGGTGTGTGGCGCGATATTTTAACCGGCCGCATCGTCCACGGCGGTACGGTGGAATTGGCAGGCCTGCTCGATGTGTTCCCCGTCGCCGTGCTGCAACGCGAGCAGTGACTCACTTTTTAGCGGTTTTCGGAAGCTGGCCCTTACGCCGCATTTGAGCGGTATACGCGCGGGCGCGCGTGAGCAGCGCATAGAAGAATGGCCGTACCGGCATGTCCCAAGCTCCAGGCACCTCCGTGATCTCCTCCGTAAACTTCGTCTTGAAGCCCCTCACCCCGGCCAGGCTGGGTGAGCGAGGCGAATCGATACCCATCATGTCGAAGCTGCGCACTCCCCGCGCACGCAGCATACACGCCATGGACCACACCAGCAGATCCGGTGCCCCAGCTTTGCGCCCCTCAGCAGACGAGGCTGCGTAGTAGTAGGTTGCCTGAGTGGGCGTCAATGTGACAATTCCCCAGCACAGCGGACGCCCGTCGCGGCGCACGGTGTACAGCCGGCAATGGTCTGGCCCAAGGCTGGCGAGCATCCGTTGGTACATACTCTCCGGCGCGATGCTGAAATCGTCCCTGTGGCCGGTCTCTACGAGCAGCGCGTACAGCTCAGGAAATACGCGTGCGGCAGAATCGGTCTCGTCCACTGCCACCAACGATTCGTCGCGCAGCGCCTTGCGCACGTCGCGCCGGCCGCGTTTCTTCATGTGGGCCAACAGATCGTCTTCCGATTGCGTCAGATCCAGCACCACCGTCTGATCGTAGGTGATCGATTGCAGCAACTCGTGCAGATCGGGCGCCGCGGAATATGCGTGAAGCCGCACAAACGCTAGCACCCTATCGCTGTGATGAACGTGATCGCGCAGATCCCGGCGGAACTCGGCTTCTTCCGCGGGTGAAGGCCTCCCTCCCACCCATACGGGGCCGTGCTTTGCCCACGCGTACGTGAAGCCGTGTCCCTTCAATTTCGCCAGCGTAATGAGCGCACGCACCTCGCCATCTGCCCGCCACGCGAGTTTGAGCCACGGGCTGCGCCCCGGCACCGCGGCGTCGAAGCGATCCCATGCCGCGGTCTGCTCCAATGGCAGATCCACACCTGCCTTCTGTGCCAACTGAGCAAACTGATGGGACGATACTTCCGTGAGCGCCGTGTTTGTCATGGGTTCAGACTACCCGGCGTGCCACCTTCAATGGTGGCGCGACGCCCGCTACAGTAAGGATGTGCCAGAAATCAATGCTCCAAGCGATTTTCTTCGCGCTTTAGATTCGCTGAAGGATCATCGCTTCCGGCCGGAGCTCCACGTGACTCAGATTCCGCCTCCCAAGCGCATCGCGCCGTGGGCCGTGGCGCTCCAAGCGGAGGTTAACGATTCGCGCGATCTGGATCCAGACACGTACCGTGGCAACGCAAAGTTTGTCCTCTTGTACGATCCGGAAGGCCAGCCGGCATGGGACGGGCAGTTTCGCATCGTCGCCTTCGTCAGTGCCCCCGCAGAATCTGACGTGGCGGACGATCCGCTGCTGGGCGAAGTCGCCTGGTCGTGGCTAGCCGAAGCACTCCGCAATAGGGGCGCTCCCTTCCACAATTTGACCGGTACGGTCACTCGTATCTATAACGAAACGTTCGGAGGGCTCACGCTGTCCACGTCGCGCACTGAAATAGAGATCCGTGCGTCGTGGTCTCCTGACGTTCCCGACGTCGCGGCGCATCTTCTTGCGTGGGCAGATTTCGCTGCTGCGGCCTGCGGACTTGGCCCTGTGGGAGTTGCGGCGTTGCCTCCCCGTTTCGAGGCCGCATGAGCAGCGCAGAAGCAGTTGACGTTACCCGCCTTGACGTGCCACGCGACGGCATCCCGGACCTCACACACGGCGATATCAGCTCCGCCGTCGTCAAACTGGCCCACGGCACGGGGCCATTTGCGGTGGATACGGAACGGGCGATGGGTATCCGCTACTCCGCACGTGCCTATCTGGTTCAAATTCGCAGAAACGGCGCCGGGACATTCCTGATCGATCCGGTGGGGATCGAAGATCAACTTGGCCCGCTTGCAGACGTGCTCGCTTCCGACGAATGGGTTCTGCACGCCGCGGATCAAGACTTGCCATGCCTTCACGAGCTTGGGCTTTATCCGCCGGAAGTCTTCGATACGGAACTTGCCGGCCTGTTGCTGGGCTTCCCACGGGTCTCCCTGCAGGCAGAGGTTGCCGAAGTTCTTGGGTATGGCCTTGCCAAGGAACATTCAAATTCGGACTGGTCACAGCGCCCCCTTGCGCCTGAACTGCGCGCATATGCCGCGTTGGATGTGGAGCTTCTGGTTGATTTGCGCGACGAGCTCACTGCGATGCTCAGGCGTGCCGGCAGGCTCGAATGGTTGCATGAGGAATGCGAAGAGGTGCGCCTGCGCGAACCGAAACCTCCCAAGGAACAGCCGTGGCGCAAAGCAGCACAGCGAGAGGGAATACGTGACAGGCGTGCACTTGGCATGCTGCGCGCGCTGTGGAATTATCGGGATTCCGTGGCACGCGCACGCGACATTGCTCCCGAGCGCATCATCTCTTCGCGCGTTCTGGCATCACTTGCGAAGGCGAAGCCGCGTTCACGCCAGGATGTTGTGACATCACGCCTTATGCAGAAGCGGGACCGCCGGCGTTTTGTCTCCCAATTTTGGGACGTGATAGCGCCAGTGTGGAGCATGGAGCACGATGAGCTTCCCGAACGTGTGTTTCACTCCCACAAGGAACCTTTCCCGAACGTGCGGCTGTGGGATAAGAGCCATCCTGAAGAGGCTGCACGCTGGCGGATCGTTCGCACTGCCGTACTTGCGCGCGCGGACGAGCTGGGTATTCGGCAAGATATCCTTCTCAAGCCTCTTCTTCAAAAAGAGCTGGCCTGGGACGGCTGGGACAGTGCGGACGAGATTCCGATACTGCTGGCCGCTCTAGGGGCGCGGCCGTGGCAAGTTGAGAACACTGCACCGTGGATTGTTGCAGCAGCCCGGCGGCCCAACGCAGCGGCCCAGGCACAAGGCGTTAGCGGGAACTGACCAATGAACGGACAGCGTTCAGCGCCGCTACGGGAGAGAGATTGGGCAAATAGGATCGCGTGACTGCCAGCCCAATTGCGGGAAGGTTCAGAGCCGATGGGAACACCATTGTCCATGAGTGTGCCTCCGGCTGGAACTTCTGCTTGAAGCGGTGCAATGACTGGAAGCCGTACACGGGCTCCAGTGTCTCGCTCACATATGTCAGCAGATCGTCCAGTTGATTGCGTTCTTTTTTGTCCTCTGAGTGCCCCGCCAACGGCGCTCCACTCAACGACATAAACTCGACGCCCGCGTCCTTCATCGTGATCGCGGACTGTGCGATCAGGAATTCGATAAGTCCGGGCATGGAATCGTGGCTGCGGCGCATGAAGTCCAGAGTCCAACCGATAATGCGGCCGTCACGCCACGTGGGCAACCAACTCAGAACTCCCACAACGCGTCCCGATGCGTTGGTGGCCACCATCAACCGGACGTCGGGATCCCGCAGCTCGTCTAGTCCTCCCAGTGTGAAGCCCATTTCTGGGAGTGGATGTCCGGAAACCCAATCCTGTGAAAGCGCCACCACATCCGCATACGCCCCTACCGTCATATCGCGCCACGCCAGCCAGGTGGCCGAGATACCCTCGCGTTTGGCCCGCGAGAGGGCGCTGCGCACATCTTGCCACGCCTTTCCAACGGTACGCCAGGCTTGCACGTTAACCACGCTCTCTTGCGCGACCTCGATGCTCTCCCATCCCAGCCTCTGGGCAATCGGTGTGAATCTCTGCGCATCCACCGAATACCATACGGGGGTCAGCCCCCTCGTATCCGCAAACTGGTGAAAGCGTGTGACGATCCCCAGAAGGTCAGCATGCGGCGCCCCGAATGGTTCGGAGAGCGTCAGCGCGATGCCTGCCGCGTCACGATACGCCACGATCGCGCCCGTAACGGGATCCTGCCAGTGATGATTTCCCGGCCAGGTAGCCATGAATGAGATGTGTGTTCCGCCGCCAATACGCAGCCGTTCGCGTATCTGGCTTTCTGTTGGGCCTTCGCGCCACAATCCCGCGTACATAGAACGGTACGCCAGTGTGAGGAGCATGGCCCACATGAGAGCCTCAAGCAGCAGGTAAAGCACATGTTGGGCAGGTTCCACTGTGCGGATTCCCGCTCCGATAGCATAGCGGGCAGCCGGCGGGAGGCTCAGCGCGAAACCCCGCCACAATCCTTTGGCTGCAGAATGATTCGCCTGCCGCGCCATTGGTAACAGCGCCACTGCGCATGCGGTAACACTGAGGGTCAGTAGTGCCAAAAGCCAGCCAAGTGCGGCGCCACGCGTATTCATTCGCACAGTGAACGCTCTGCGCTCCCGAATCAGCCACACCGCAATGCCCACGTTAATGGCCACAACAAGCGCTACCTGCACGGCCAATTCCACCTGAAGTGCCGTCACTGTGCCCCGGTGCTGGCGGATTACAGGATGGGCGGAGAATACCAGAGTGACGCTCAGCGCATTACGGAACAAGAGAACGGTGGAAACCCACATTCCGCTTCTGCGGCCCCGGAACATCGCATATGCCGCCATGATGAGTAAGACCACCGGAAGCAGCTGCAGCCACGCCGCAGTGCGCTCGTGAGCCTGCAACCCCCATACCAGCCAATCGCCGCACGCTTTACCGAATGCGACACCTGAACAGGGACGATGAACCGCTGGCTCAGCCGCGTCGTCGATTAAAACGAGCGAGGGCGAAAGGATTCCCATGCTGGCACGCGATAGTGCCGAGACAACCGGGCCCAACGCCACAATTGCCACGATGCTGGACGCGAGAACACGCACCTCGTGCCCGGTTGGATAGAAATGCTCGGTCTTCCTCAAGGTGCGCCCGCGGGACATGGCTTCTCCCACGGCAACACCGCCAAGAAAAGCTACGCCGCGCGCGATATCACTCGGCTGCCCAGAATACAGCAGCATCACGATCACATATGCGCCCACAATCGCCATGCCGCGGTGCCGCCACACTACTGACGCGCTTGCCAAAGCCACCGAGATCACAGCGATCAGCCCCACCGATGGGTCACCCACCAGCAACTTTTCAGCTGATTTGGCCCATGGTTCGCCCACGCGCGCAAGAACGGCCACAATCGCTCCGCCAACGCACAAAGAGAATGCACCGATACCCGCATATGCGCCCACCAAGCGCCGTGAACCCATTCTCCGTTCGATACTGGGCAGCACCATAACCAGCACGATCAGATCGAATAGCAGTGCGCCTGCCCGCCCTGGCACGATGAGCGCGGTGAATGGAGTCCATATCCGGCCGGCAGACAATTGGTCCCAGGTGAATGCGCCGAACGAATGAACTGCGCGCTGCGTGGTAGGCACGCGGGCGAGTACCGCGCCAATCGCAACGAGTACCGTCAATGCGATGCTGACAGGCGAACTCTTGGGTGTTGGCAGCAACTGCCGCAGCAGTGATCGTGGAAACGAGGTGCGTGATGTCATTGTGGAAGTCCTAACCGTGCCACGACGAATGAGAATGACGTGCGCAACGCATAGGCAGCTGTGTGCCAGTTGTGGCCCGCATGGGGCACAAGATGGAGCGATGCCTCAATGCCAGAATGCCGGGCTGCGCTGCTCAACGAGGCTGCCCATTGCCTGTATTTTGTGTCCGATTCTCCAACATAGAACGCGGCAGCAACGCCGCGATACGGGCCGTGGATACGGAGCATGTACAGGGGTGTGTTTGCCTGGTATGCGGCTGCGTTTCCGCCAAAGGCTTCTGCGATGGTGCGTGATCCGATAGTCGGTTGAAGTTCAGGAGAAATCGGTACCAAGGTGTGTGCCAACTCCGGATGGCTGAATCCCAGCTGCAGCGTGCAGGTGCCGCCTTGAGAAAACCCCATGATCGCCGTGTGATCCGCATCGTGTATCACCGGCAGATGGCCTTCAATCCACGAAAATACGTCGTGCGATAGATACGTTGCGTTGCGGCCCAAGGATGAATCCGCGCACATCGGATTTGCGCCAGCGCTTCCCAATTGGTCCGGCGCTACGATGATCGGCGCCACACCATTGTGGATCCGTGCGTAGGCGTCCGCTACTTCCGCAAGGTGACCAGAATCGAACACGTCCGATGGCCAACCAGGTTGTCCGGAGAATACCACGACCAACGGCAACCGAGCAGGCCTGGCACCAAGCGCGGCCGGGGGAAGGTACACGATCGCAGGGCGCGTTTCAAAGCCCGAAACCGTGCCTGGAATGTGCACTTGGTACAGGCGCCCATCCGTTACTGTGTGGGCCGTGGAGTTCCACACCTTCAGGGATACCGTCTTGGCAAGATCAAACGAAGGGAGCTGCGGATACTGCGGACGGGAAAACATGCCGATCACCTGCTTGGGAGTGACGAAATACCCAACCGCTTGATTGATACCCACGCCCGCTGCACTCGCGCTTGTGAGAATCAGCAGCACGGCCACGCAGCTGCGCCACTTTTTCTTGGAGGTGAGAGTGCCAATGCCACTCCCCACGCCGGCGCCGCCGGCGATGGCCCACCCGATCATCGGAATTGAAAGCGAGAAGTCACCAAACACGTGGAACACATCTCCCAGCAGCCACGCGGCGATGCCCAACAAAAGCCCACCCACCCCTGCGCCGATAGCGATCCGGCTGATGGAGCAGGCATTGCCGCGCTCAGAGATCACAAGGATGATCACAAGCGCCGCTGCGACGCCAGAGATCACGCCAAGCGTCACGCCCGAAAGCAACGGTATGTTCCAGATAGTAGGCACAAGCATCAGCGTACGATCGCGTGTCCCGGTGAGAGCACACCCGCAACCACGTCGCTCAGTTGATTACCAGCATGCTTCCAGCTAAATCCGAGGAGTGACGGACAGGGCAAGGATGCGAGAAATTGCTGCAACGATATCTTTTGGCGTCATCTCTTCATTCTCCACGATCGCCGCACGTTTTGCCTGGGCGAGGAACGAACGGTGGATACCCAGCCGTTCCACAGGAATGGCAACTCCGCTGCGCTCTAATGCGAGTTCAATCTCAGATCCCACTCCCCCATCCACAAGGCCATCTTCGATCGTCACAACACCCTCGGTATCTCGCAAGAGGCTCACCAGCGAATCACTGACTGGCAATACCCAGCGCGGATCAATAACCACGATTCGCCCGATGCTGTTGTTTTCCGCGATTGTGTGTTGCGCACCCGCGATCGCAGTATGCGCCATCGGCCCTACCGCGACCACCGCCACTGTTACTCCCGCATGTTCGGCACTGATATCCGCAATGATGTCGCAGCCACCGCGAGAGCGCAGCGCGGGCAGATCCTCAGGGACTTCGCCTTTGGGGTATCGCAACAATGTGGGGCCATCAATACCAATCGCCTCATCGAACAGTTCTTTGAGCCGGGTGCCGTCGCGTGGAACCGCCACACGCAGGCCGGGAATCATCGCACCCAAGGAAAGATCCCACATACCGTTGTGCGATGGCCCGTCCTCGCCTGTAATACCCGCGCGATCCAGCACCACGGTAACTGCCGCGTGGTGGAGTGCTACGTCCATCAACAACTGGTCGAACGCCCTGTTGAGGAAAGTCGCATACAGCGCGACAACCGGATGCAGCCCCTCGAATGCAAGGCCAGCGGCCATCGTCAGCGCATGCTGTTCGGCGATACCCACATCAATCACGCGTTCGGGGAACAGCTCGGACATGGGCCCGAGGCCCACGGGGCGAAGCATTGCTGCAGTGATACCCACCAGATCGGGCCGGCGGGTTGCCTGCCGCGCTATCTCTTCGGCGAATACCTTGGTCCATCCGAAACGTGCTGGGGCGATGGGGAGCCCGGTTTCAGGATGGATGCGGCCGATCGCATGGAACCGATCAGCGGCGTCTTCTTCTGCCGGTTTGTAACCCCGCCCCTTTTCTGTGATGGCATGGACCACCACTGGCCCACCGAAACCGCGCGCCAACGTGAGCGCTTCTTCCAAATCGGGTAGAGAATGCCCGTCAATCGGGCCGATGTACTTGATTCCGAGCGAATCGAAAATGCCCGCATCCACAAAGAAATCCTTGACGCCCTTCTTCAGCGAATGGAGCGCACCGTACACCATCTTTCCCGGTGCGCCGGCTTCCTGGAGCGCTTGCTTTGTGCGGTCCATGAACATTTCATAATCACGATTCACGCGAATCGTATCCAGCCGCCGCACTGGTTCGAATCGCCGTACCATACCGCCCACCGTTGGCGCATAGGACCGGCCATTGTCGTTCAGCACTATGACCAGGCGGCGATTGTGGTCCTCAGCGATATTGTTGAGCGCCTCCCAGGCCATACCTCCCGTCATTGCGCCGTCACCAATCACGGCAACCACGCAGCGGTCGGAGGAGTTGTGAAGTTTGAGCCCACGGGAGATACCGTCCGCCCACGATAGCGCCGTGGATGCGTGTGAATTTTCGACGACGTCGTGGATCGATTCGGCCCTGCTGGGATAACCGGAGAGCCCACCGGCTTGGCGCAGATGGTCAAAATTCTGCCGGCCGGTCAAAAGCTTGTGAACATACGATTGATGGCCCGTGTCGAACACAATCACGTCACGCGGAGAATGGAACACGCGGTGCAATGCAATGGTGAGTTCCACGACCCCAAGATTGGGGCCTAGATGCCCGCCTGTCTTCGAGACGTGCTCCACCAAGAACGATCGGATCTCTTGAGCGAGTACGGTCAGCTCGTCCTCGCTGAGACGAGCCAAATCTTCAGGCCCCGAAATCTGTTCGAGATATGCCACTGCCGCGCCACCTTTCTTCTCCGGACTATGGTATCCCGAACGTACGGCGCCGCCCGACTAGTTTCGGGCGGCGCAATCATTTAACCGCGCAATAGCTGGCGCAATTTGTACTGCAGGATACCGCCGTTGCGGTAGTAATCGGCCTCTCCGGGTGTGTCCACCCGCACAACCGCATCAAAATCCACTGTTGAGCCATCGGCCTTCGTGGCGTTGACATGCACGGTGTGCGGTGTGCGCCCCTCGTTGAACTCCGTCAATCCTGAGATGGAGAACACTTCCGTTCCATCTAGACCCAGCGTATCCGCGTTCTCACCTTCGGGGTATTCGAGCGGCACTACACCCATCCCGATCAAATTCGAACGGTGGATCCGTTCAAATGATTCCGCTATAACCGCTTTCACACCCAGCAGAGATGTTCCTTTGGCCGCCCAATCGCGCGAAGAACCGGAGCCGTATTCCTTGCCGCCGAGCACCACCAGCGGGATACCGGCATCCCGATACGCCATTGCGGCGTCGTAGATAGCTTCAACCTGGCCATTCAGCAGATTCTTCGTGAATCCACCTTCGATCCCTGCAACCAACTGGTTGCGCAACCTAATATTGGCGAAGGTGCCACGTACCATCACTTCGTGATTTCCGCGGCGAGAACCGTATGAATTGAAATCCTTCCGTTCCACGCCATGCGCCGCCAAATACCGCCCAGCCGGCGAATCCCCCTTGATGGCGCCAGCGGGAGAAATGTGGTCTGTTGTGACTGAATCACCCAGCTTGGCCAGCACGCGCGCACCCACGATATCCGCAACCGGAGTGAGGTTCATCGAGAGGCCTTCGAAGAACGGCGCCTTGCGGATGTACGTCGAATCCTCGTTCCAACGGAACAATTCGCCAGTGGGCGTCGGTAGGTTCTTCCAGCGTTCATCGCCTTCGAATACCGAAGTGTAGGTTTCCTGGAACATTTCCCGGTCGATCGACGAATCGATAGCGTCCTGCACCTCAGCTGGGTCCGGCCAGATATCCCGCAGGTAGACTGGCCCATCTGGTCCCTCTCCCAGCGGTTGATGCTCAAAGTCGAAATCCATCGTCCCTGCCAGCGCGTAGGCGATGACCAGCGGCGGCGAGGCCAAGTAATTCATTTTGACGTCAGGGTTGATGCGCCCCTCAAAGTTCCTATTTCCGGAAAGAACGGACACCACGGCCAAGTCGTTCTCATTCACTACTTCCGATATTTCCGGCGGTAACGGACCGGAATTGCCAATGCAGGTAGCGCATCCGTAGCCCACAAGATTGAAGCCCAGAGCTTCAAGAGCCGGCCACAGCCCCGCCTTGTCGTAGTATTCGGTAACCACTTTGGATCCGGGAGCGAGCGATGTCTTCACCCACGGTTTCGATTTCAGCCCCTTCGCGGCAGCCTTCTTCGCTAACAGGCCTGCCGCCATCATCACAGATGGATTCGAGGTATTTGTGCATGAGGTGATCGAGGCAATGACCACGTCCCCGTTGCGTACACGGGTTTCCTGGCCGTTGAAGGTGAGCGGAGCTTCCTCCACCGTATCGTCCTCCAGATAATCCGGAATCGTACGCTCGAACGCCTCTTTCGCCTCGGCCAGGACAATTCGATCCTGCGGGCGCTTGGGGCCTGCAATCGATGGCACGACGGTGGAAAGATCGAGTTCCATGTATTCGGAGTATGCGGCTTCATGCGCCGCATCATGCCACAGCCCTTGTTCCTTCGAATAAGCCTCCACCAGCGCCACTTGCTCTTCCGAACGGCCGGTGAGGCGCAGATAATCCAACGTCACCTGGTCGATCGGGAAGATCGCGGCGGTGGAACCGAATTCGGGCGACATGTTGCCGATCGTGGCCCGGTTGGCCAACGGCACGTGCGCAACGCCTTCACCGTAGAATTCGACGAACTTCCCCACTACACCGTGCTGCCGTAGCATTTGGGTGATCGTGAGGACTACGTCTGTCGCCGTCGCTCCTGTGGGGATTTCCCCCGTGAGCTTGAAGCCAACCACGCGCGGAATCAGCATCGAAACGGGCTGTCCCAGCATCGCTGCTTCTGCCTCGATGCCGCCCACGCCCCATCCGAGAACGCCTAGTCCGTTCACCATGGTGGTGTGCGAATCGGTACCCACAACGGTGTCCGGATACGCGACGCCGTCGCGCACCATTGTCACGCGCGCCAAGTACTCAATGTTGACCTGGTGCACAATACCCGTGCCCGGGGGCACCACCTTGAAATTATCGAAGGCGCCCTGTCCCCACCGCAGGAACTGATAGCGTTCACCGTTGCGCTGATATTCGATGTCCATATTGCGTTGCAGCGCATCATCGGTACCAAAAACATCGATTTGGACGGAATGGTCAATCACCATTTCGGCGGGATTCAGCGGATTGATCGCCTCCGGATCGCCGCCGAGCTGTGACACAGCCTCACGCATCGTGGCTAGGTCCACGATGCACGGCACACCGGTGAAATCTTGCATAACAACCCGGGCAGGAGTGAATTGAATCTCCTGGTGCGGCTGCGCCGCAGGATCCCATTGGGCAAGTGCCTCAATCTGATCCGAAGTCACGTTGGCACCATCTTCCGTCCGGAGCAGGTTCTCCGCCAGAACCTTCAGGGAATACGGAAGGCGTTCCAGCCCAGGAACGGCGCTGAGCCGGTAGATATCATACGTGCGGTCCCCAACGCTCAACGTTCCGCGCGAGCCGAAGGTGTCCAGATTCATGGTGCTCCTCCAATAAAAATTATCTCGACGTCAAGATACCATGGAATGTCGCCGAATAACCCGTGTATATCACAATCAGATTGCCTCACGCCTGGAGGCTCAGCTCAAAGCCGTAATGATCTCGAAATGATGTGTATTGGGAAACATGTCGATCGAGCGCATGGACCGTATCGTACGGCCAGCAGCAACCATTGCCGCAGCGTCGCGTGCCATCGCTGCTGGATCGCATGAAATCAGCACAACGCGCCGGGCAGGCGAGGCCGCCAAAGCCGCCGCACGCTCCTGCCCCAATCCAGCCCGCGGAGGATCAGCAACGACCACGTCGCCGGGTTCCCATTCGATCAGCTGTGGCGTCACCGCCGATGTGCGGGTGGTAACCCACGGGAATTCCCGCAAATTCGCGCGGGCATCCTCCACTGCCAGAAGCACGCCTTCGAAGGTTCGCAGCGTGCCCTTCGCTCCGGTTGCGAGTGCCAGTGGCTGAGAAAGCAGACCGGCTCCGGAATAGAACTCCACAACGGCATCGCCGGGCTCTACCTGCGCCGCATTGAGCACCAGCCGCGTCAGCTGCGCGGCGGCATCCCGGTGCACTTGCCAGAAACCTGCGGCGTGCACCCGATACGTGTAGAGCTCGTGGCCAATCACAACGTCTTCGCGCACAAACTGGTCGGCTGGGATACCTGGAAAAGCAAATACTTGTTTCTCGATCACAAGAACTGGGTCCGAACCCGAAGGGACAACGGCGCGAATCCTCTCACCCGGATGCCACGTATTTCTCCAGGCGCCGCCGAACACATCCAGCTCTGCAGCCTCAGGAACGGCCAACGGCATCTCTGAAATGGCGACCAGTTCGTGGCTTCCTTCCCGGTACATCGCCGGCTTGCCGTGATCATCGATCACGCATTCGAAACGGGTGCGATTCTCCCAGCCCTGTGTAGGCCGGTCCGAAAGGAGGGCCTCAACCGTAGGTTCGATTCCGGCATCCGTAATGTGGCGTTCCAGTGCCTCCCCGCCGACGCGCCGTATCGCCTGGCGCAAAACGTGGGTTTTCCACGTGCTCTGATAATCGAACGCCACATGGCCCAAGTCTGCGCCACCCACACCCAGCGGCCCGGCGGCCGGCCACCGCAGCGGGACCCGGTGTTCCGAGGGCTTGTCCAGAACCTCGACGGCGTCGCCCATCGCCAGCTTCTTCTTTTCTTTGGTGAGGACTACCCGCACGCGTTCTCCCGGAAGCCCAAACCGCACGAATACTGCCCGGCCGCTAGGTTCGCGCCCCACGCAGTATCCACCGTGTGCAACATCGGCTAATTCCACATCCACCGTTGTACTCATTCATCCGCCTCTTCAGGAGCTAGCTGGTAGGGCACCTCACAGATCACAACGCCCTCTTCGAGCCGCAGAGCAGAAACGACGCGCGGGGTGGTATGCCGAATAAAGAACCTTTGCCACATACTAGCCGCGATGATGCGTGGCAAGAAAACCATCACAATATCCGAGGGGCGCAACGCGCGCAGGGATCGGACGAAATCGACGATGTGAGAGGTCGATGCTCCCTGCGGAGTGCCCAGCACTGTGAGATTGACCGGAATCGAGGCCTCCTTCCATTCGGCACGCAGTGCGGCGGTGGCGTCCGCCTCAAAATCCAGGGTGACGGCTGTCAGTGAGCTGAGCCGGGCCGCGCGCGCGAAGGTGAGCGCACGCAGTGTTGGCATATCAAGGCGGGTCAGCAGCACCACGCCGTGGACGCGGGTTGGAAGGGTCCTGCCGGCTGTGAGATCGGTGGGCGTCAGCTTCTGGACGGCCCGCACGCGCCCGCGGCGGAAGAAGAGCAGCAGCGCGACCGGGAAAGCCAGAGCAAAGGTGCTGAAGAGCGCCCATGCGGCATTCGCCACGATCACCAAGACCACCATGCCTACGGCAGCCACGCCGCACACGGTAAAACCGATGGCTGAGGCCTTGGCTGATGAGCGTTCGGTCCGATCGACGGACTCTTTCAGCACGGATCGCCCGCGCGCAACCATCGTGATGGACGATATCGCCAGCATCGTGAACACTGCGAATACGAAGATCACAGTGCCCGCCTGAGAATCCGTGAGAGCAGGTGAGAAGATCGCGGCCAGCAACGCCGTCAGCCCCATGGAGATGATGCGCGGGCGCGTCACGTCGTCGGAGGCGAGATACTGAGGCAGCAAGCGTTCAACCGCGAGTTCCGAAATGTGGCGTGGCAAAGACCAGTAGGCTGCGCTTGTCACGGCCAATCCCAAGCACATGTAGGCAATACCGGTGACAACATATCCCGGGCGCCCCAGATACGAGGCGGCGAGCGCCAGGGTCGGCACGTTCTCGGAAAGTGCCCGCAGGTGGAGTGTCACGGTGAAGTACGAGGTCACGCTGATCGCGATCACAGCCAGTGCGGTCAGAATGATGAGCCTGCGTGCGGGAAGCCGGCGCTGCCCTACCCGCGAAAGGCTGCGTTCGGAGATCAACGCGATCACGGCCGCTGGAAACGCGGCGGTCACCAGTGATTCGGCTACCACGTGGACATCGCGCTGCACATACACATCCGATATGCCCGATGCGACGAAGTCCCCAACGGGTTCGTTTCCCATCACCTCGTTGACCAGGGCCAGCGCCAGGACACAGCCCAAGGTTCCCACTCCGATGACGACGCCCAGGAACACCAAGCGCCAGGAAACCGGCTTGCCGAGGATCGTGGGCAGTGCCATGAGCGCGACCACCGCTATCAACACCCACGGTTCGGCGTCCCCTAATGACACGATGGTCGTCAAGCCCTCCACCGTCAGAGCTGCACCGAATACCGCCATGATCGTGAACGCGAGGTAACGCGCTGCGGACACCAGGAGACCGGCGCTCTCCCCCACATACGTCGCCGCAAGCCTGGTAGAGGAGCGCCGCGGCGCGAGCTTGCCCGCCCACATCACTTGGGCCATGACCACGACGATCGCCAGAAGCCCAAAGAACAACGAACTGTAGATAAGTGCACCGGAAACTGGCGGGTCCTGGGCGCGCATCACCATGGCCGGGGCAACGATCGCGGACAGCCCGAGGGCGCCCATGGCAACTGTGCCCCGCGCAATCGAGGAGGCGAAATGCCGCAGAATAGAGTTCATCATCATTCAGGCTACTTCACCGCGCGACATTCCGGTGCAATCTGCGGTAGCGTCAAGGAGTGCACTTAGTCATCATGGGATGCGGGCGCGTTGGATCCACGCTCGCTGTCAATTTGTCCGCAATGGGACATTCGGTCGCCGTGATAGATCAGGATCCGGCGGCTTTCGGGCGCCTGCCAGAGGATTTTCCGGGCCAACAAGTTACGGGTGTGGGCTTCGATCATGACGCACTGATACAGGCGGGTATCGAAGACGCCTATGGTTTCGCCGCCGTCTCTTCAGGAGACAATTCCAACATCATCGCTGCGCGCGTTGTGCGCGAAACCTTTGGAATCACCAATGTAGTGACGCGCATCTATGATCCGCAGCGCGCGGAAATTTATGAGCGCCTGGGAATCGCCACCGTGCCCACCGTCAAATGGACCGCCGATCAGGTTTTGCGCCATCTCATTCCATTGGGGCCGCATTACGAGTACAACGATTCAGCGGCCGGCGTCAGCTTGGTCGCGGTGGATCTGGATGAGGGCTGGTACGGCCGTACCGTCTCGCAAGTGGAAGCTGCAACGGGTGCGCGCGTCGCTTATATGACGCGGCTCGGGGACGGTTTCATCCCACAGGGAGACACTGTTCTCCAGGATGGCGACCAGGTGCGTATCGTCGCCAAGACGGACGACGCCGGTGCGGCCCAGTACGTCCTGAATCACCCCGTACCAGAGGAGTACTTGTGAAAGTTGTCATCGTCGGCGCAGGATCGGTTGGGCGTTCTATCGCGCGCGAATTGGTGCTGTCCGGCCGCGACGTAGTGATTGTGGATAAGCAGCCGGGCGCCATGAAGGTGGCCTCCGTGCCGGAGGCCGATTGGATCCTCGGAGATGCGTGCGAGGTATCCACCCTTGAGCGTGCTGACACGGGCAACGCCGACGTCGTCGTCGCCGCCACCGGTGACGACAAAGCGAACCTCGTGATCTCTCTGCTGGGGAAAACCGAATTCGGGGTAGAACGCATCGTGGCACGTGTGAACAATCCCAAGAATGAGTGGCTTTTCGATGATTCCTGGGGTGTTGACGTAGCGGTCTCAACGCCTCGTATCATGACGGCGATGGTGGAAGATGCCGTCGCCGATGGTGATCTCATCACCGTGTTGCGATTTCACGCATCGGGCGCTACGTTGCGGCAGGCCACTTTACCTCCGGACGCTCCTATTGTTGGGATGACGGTGGCGGACGTTCTGCTGCCTCCCACAATCGTTTTCAACGCGATTGTCCGCGACGGCACGCCCTTCCCTGCAGATCCCGATCTGCTCATCGAAGCGGGAGATCAGGTACTTCTGTTGTGCGCAGAGGGCAGTGACGACGACGTCGCGCTTGTCAAAGAGCTATTCGCTCCGGTTTCTGAGGAACCCGCCTAGCTTCCACCTAAGAATCTCAGCCGCCTGCTAATTATCTGAGCCGCCTGCGGCCACCGGAGGCAGTCCGCGCACCATCATCCACGTGAACCAGGCGACCAGCGCGAAAAGACCAGGGCCCATCACCAGTTTGGCCACCGCCAACGCAGCGGTGGCGTCCGCTGCGAATAGAGGCACTTGAATTGCGAGCCGCAAGCCAAAGAGGGCGGACCACAGCCAGGTCATCTGGACGTATCGACGCCGTGTTATAGCCTGGGCGGGATCGCTACGCCAACCGGTAGCGTCTCCTCGCATGAATCCCACGATCAGCCCCATTGCCGGCCAGCGCAGCGCGAGGGATGCCAGCAGGCCCACCAGATAGGCCGCATTGGTGATCAGCCCCACCGCGAAGTAATTCGACGCTTCTCCCGAACGCCCTGCCCACACTGCGGAGATCACCACGCCCAGTACTCCTCCAAGGGCCGGAGCGACGTCGATACGTTGCAGCACGCGGATTAGCACCAGCAGAAGCGATGCCACCAGCGGGGCGGCAACCGACGGCAGTATTTCCCGTGTTGCCACGTACGCCACCAGAAATACCACTCCTGGTGCGGTGGTTTCGATGAGGCCGCGAACTCCGCCCACCGCCTGCCACACGTCGAAATCGTCCGCAAGAACAGACCGCAGCCCGGTTGCTTTCGTGGGACGTACAGCCGTTTCCTCTTGCGTGTCCTCGTCAGGTATCTCCATGGGCCTTCCTAATATCGGAGTACCGAATACTGGGGGTTAAAAACCGTGGGAAATCCCTGTTTTTCCGCCAACGTGCCCTTGACGTGCATCCGCGATCCGATGCGAAAACTGTGAACATCCGTGCGCCCTAGAAAGGAGAGCAACAGAGTCCCCCTGTCAACACGCAGCAACGCGGTCACCACTGGTTCGCTGCCGGTGCCTGGATACGTGATTGCACTAATCACTCCCTTGACGTTGATTCGCCCGCTCATCGCACTTCGGCGATCTCCGGCCCGCGCTTCGGTGGGCTCAGCTTAGTGGGTTGTGAATCCTCGTCGTTTTTTTGCCGCGGAATGCGCAGCTCCAGGATTTCGCGCGGCGGATGCGGCACCTGTCCGCGCACCACAACCAATCCGTCCAGGACTTCATGGACAAGACGCCCGCGCAATTCGGCATCCAGTGCCGCCTTCCCACTCACGGTGACGCGCAGCAGCCACCGTGGCCCGTCGATGCCAATGTAGCGCACAGGCGCCACACCCTTCGCGTTGCCGGGAACGGGCATGCGTGCGTCCACCTCTTTGCCGTATTCACCCGTGGTCTCCTCGAACTTACCGCCCTGCGAGGCGATCGAAGAAACCAGATCGGCCCGCACGTCATCCCACAGACCACGGGATTTGGGCGCAGCGAAAACCTGCAGCTGAATAGCGCTGTTGTCCTTGAGATACACCACGCCCAGGACTACTTTTCGGTTCCGATCTACCGTGAACTGGATTGACGCTCCCTTGACGGGAACAAGAAGAAGTGCACCAGCATCAATGAGCCCCGAACGTTCCGGATGTGATTCCTCATCCCATGGCCCAATCCCAGGATCGGTTTCCTCCTCGGGCGCCGGCTCTGCTACTGGCTTATCTTTCTTCCGCGAAAACAATCCCATGCCGCATACTCCTCACGCATGAAGGCCCGATGAGCCTTCTCCAGGCTATCAGGATGCGCATTCCGTGCACACCGGAAGGCCGTTCTCCTCATACGCGAGCTGCGAACGGTGGTGGACCAAGAAACAGCGAGAACAGGTGAATTCGTCATCTTGTGCCGGAACAACATCCACCGAAAGGTCCACATTAGAAAGGTCTGCACCCGGCAGTTCAAATCCCTCTGCCGCCTCGACTTCATCCTCATCAACTGAGCCAGACTGTTGTTCTGAACGCCGCGCTTTCAGTTGCTCCAGTGAATCTTCCCGAAGCTCTTCATCTTGTTTGCGTGGGGCATCGTAATCTGTCGCCATAGTAGCTCCTGTTGCTCACCGCCTCCCAGAGGCGATGTATGCTGCGTCTTCTCAGTAAATTCCGGGTGGATCGGCACATGCCGCCACATATCGAGTGCGCCCATAATGTACCAAAGATCGCTACGAATACAAACCATCGCATTGTCGCATATGCCACATATGTGCTGTAGGCGTAGCAGCACGCAACAACCGCGGTGCGCCAACACGCCCTATTTTGTCCTGCATCTGCCGCCGTGTTGGTGGCACGCTTAACCTAGATATGTCAGAAGGGACGCCATGAAGAAACTCGAGTTGCTAGGGCTTCAGCCTGATGGTGAGAATCTGACCCTCACGGACGAAGAAGGAAACCGCTATAGCCTCCCTATCTCTGAGGAGCTGCGCGGGGCCTTGCGGAGGGATCGCGGAGCTTCCAGCGCACCACAAGAAGCCCGGCAGATGACTCCACGCGAGATCCAGGCTCACATCAGAGCGGGCAAAAGCGTTGAAGAAGTATCGGATATGGCTGCGCTCCCCGCTGCCAAAGTGGAGGCCTTGGCGCACCCGATTCTGCTGGAGCGCGAATACACGGCCGAATCCGCTCGCTCGTATCCCATCGGCCATGAAGTTGGCGCACTCACGGTCGAAGAAGTAGTTGCGTCTCGGCTTGTCTCTCGCGGGGTGAACGCAGACGATATCACGTGGGATGCCATCCGAGAACCTGGCGCACCGTGGACGCTGATCGCCACCTTCTCTTCCGGCAACAAAGAACGCCACGCCACGTGGCATGTCAACACCGAACACCGCACGCTCGATGCTGTCGACGACGAGGCGGCCTGGCTTTCTGAGGAACAGGTTCCGGTGCCGACGTCGCCGTGGCGTCAGCCAAATACGCCGCGCGTCGCTACGGAAACCCCTGTGGCGCCTTCTTCCACGCGGATCGATGATGTTCTTGCTTCCCTTGATGCGCAACGCGGTAAAGTACGGCCCATGCCATCTGACGATGAGCCTGACGTTCCGGCTGGAACTTCAGCGTCAGCCGGTACGCCTGCTTCCTCTGCAGATGAGGCTTCACATCCGGCCGAAGAATCGGATGCGTCCGTTTCACCTCTCTTTTCCGTCCCGGAGCCTCCGCCCCAGCCAGAGAAGAAGCGCCGCACGGATCGCCCGCAGATGCCATCGTGGGATGAAATCGTTTTTGGCAAGCGTGACTGAATTCGCTTGCCCCGCTGAAACTCAGTTAGCCAGCAAGGCGCTATTATGTGAGCGCCATCAGCAGGGGCACCATCATCTCTGGCTCGGTCACTGAACCGTGCACACCCACCATGAATGGCCGTCCAGGTTCACGCATCCGCGAATCGACGAGGGCAAACGTACCTTTTTGGAAGACCAGCACGTCACCCATCACTGAGGCCGCAAATTCGCTCGTCGCACCGAAGACGCGCCCGGCCAATGCCTGTTTCTTTGTTGCGATCCACGAAACGTCTCCCAGCTGTGCTTCCCACCGCGCCGCCACGGCGTCCGGATCGTCAGCATACAGGTGCAAGGCGCGCTCCTCGCCGGATACCAAGCTCACGCCGTCGAGTAGCGTGGGAAATTGCGCAACGTCGATCCGCTCTGTCACATCGATCATGCCGTGATCGGCCGTGAGAAGAATCAGCGTTCCCCGCGGCACGCTGCGTTCCAGCAACGCCATACCCGCGTCAAGTTCTTCAAGCGCGCGGGTCCACTGCGAAGAATTCCACCCCCGTTTGTGGCCGATGTGGTCCAGTTCCCCCCAGTAGAGGTAGACGAGTTTCGTCCCCGCATGCAAGGCACTGCTTGCCGCACGTACCCTGGCTTCCAGTCCCTCCGCAACGATGGTGCGCGCCCCGCGTAACGCGGCCAGTGTGAGCCCCGAGCCAACAAAACTTGCCTGCTGCACCAGCGCACAGTGGGCCGCCTCCTCCCCCAGACTTTCGAACAGCGTCGGCTGAGACTGCCACGTGCGTGGATCCATGCCTGATTGCTCCCAGGAGATCAAGGAGAAATTCTTTCCTGTGGCCGGGGAGCGGAGTTCGTAGCTGAGCATTGCGTTTTGACCCGGGCGCAACCCGGTGCCAACTGCCGTGATTGCCGCCGCGGTGGTCGAAGGAACGACGGTCATCAACGGCTCCGCAGCGTGCCACGAGCGCAATGTAGCCGCATGCCCGAAGCGGGCGGACACGTTCAGCCAGCCCAATCCGTCCACCACAACCACGCACACACGCACCGCCTCGGGCACATCTAACGCCATCCGATCCGCACGTACGTCACGTGACAGGCCGGAGCCCAAGCCTACGGCGTCGCACGCCGCCGGAAGTATTCGCTCCAGCGATCTTTGCGAATGTGGAACAGGGATCACAGCCGATTCACCGCAGTTAAAAGCTGATCGATAAAGGCCTGCCCTTCCGCGAAGGCCTCAGCGGACAGCGAGGAATCCAACAGGAGCTCTCCGTCGTCGGTCTGCCCCATCGCCACGTAGCCATGGTCGGCCTCGCAGGTCGGATCGTCGCACGCAGCCGGGCGGACGTCAACGTTCCATCCGCCGCCCCATCGCAGGCGCAAGGAAATCGCGGCCAGCGTCCCCTTCTCGGGGCCGTCTAACACGCGCCGGCGCACAATCTGGTAATCGCGTATGTGCGTCAACGGGACCACCTGCGTCGTCGTCACAAAATCCCCCGCCGGGCTCAGTTCGTAGGTGACGTCCGTGGCCACAATCACAAGGTGGCGGGCAGTCAGTACGTAGACGGCGACGGCGTCGAACACAGAGTCCTGGTCAAATACCGTTTCCGGCCGGATAAAGAAGGCCTCCATCGGATCGAGCGGCCGCAAAGCCGCCGCAACATCCGCCACGATCGGAGAATCGGGAGCAAACCTTCGAGTCAAATCGTTCCATAACACCTCAGACACGTGCCGATTCTCTCACACCAGGTTGGAAATCTCACGGAACACAGGCAGGCGGGCTCCACCAGCAGCCACTCATTATTCGCGATACTGAAGGAATGCGAAAGAAGCCGAGCGAACCGATCGAAGAACACATCGTTGATGTTGATGTCTCAACTGAGATGCGAACGTCGTTCTTGGAGTATTCGTATTCCGTCATCTACGCACGCGCCCTTCCCGATGCGCGGGACGGTTTCAAGCCAGTACAGCGCCGCATCCTCTTTCAGATGGATCAGATGGGGCTGCGGCCGGACAAGGGCCATGTAAAGTCATCGCGCGTAGTGGGCGATGTGATGGGCAAGCTGCACCCGCACGGCGATACCGCTATCTATGACGCGATGGTCCGCATGGCGCAGCCCTTCACTATGCGGCTGCCCTTAGTAGACGGCCACGGCAATTTTGGATCTTTGGACGACGGGCCGGCGGCGCCGCGGTATACCGAAGTGCGGCTAGCGCCAGCCGCGCTTGCGATGACAGCCTCGCTGGACGAGGACGTTGTGGATATGGTTCCCAATTACGACAACACGTTGCTTCAGCCGGAGGTGTTGCCCGCTGCCATTCCCAATCTGCTGGTCAACGGCGCATCTGGGATCGCGGTGGGCATGGCCACCAATATGCCGCCACACAACCTTGTTGAAGTCATTGCGGGCGCCCGTTATCTCCTGCAGCATCCGGATGCTTCACTTGAGGATCTGATGCGTTTCATACCCGGCCCGGATCTACCCGAAGGTGGGAAGATTGTTGGCCTGGATGGCGTGCGGGAAGCATATGAAACAGGCCGTGGCTCCTTCAGAACCCGCGCCACCGCCCATATCGAGAATGTCACCGCGCGCAAAAAGGGCATCGTTTTCACCGAACTGCCTTTCGGCGTTGGCCCGGAGAAAGTGATCGAAAAGCTCAAGGACGCTATCTCGCTGAAGAAAGTACAGGGGGTCTCCGGCGCGCAGAACCTCACCGATCGGCACCATGGGATGCGGCTTGTGGTGGAAATCAAGAACGGTTTCAATCCGGAGGCGGTGCTCGCCCAGCTTTACCGGCACACGCCGTTGGAGGATTCTTTTGCCATCAACAATGTCGCCTTGGTGGATGGCCAGCCTCGCACCCTTGGCCTGAAGGAATTGCTGCGCGTCTTTTTGGATCACCGGCTTTCCGTGACCCGGCGGCGCACTCAGTTCCGGCTTGCGAAGGCGCGCCGTGACCTGCATCTTGTAGAAGGTCTTCTGATCGCCGTACTGAATATCGACGAGGTTATCGCCGTCATCCGCTCCGCCGACGACGCGGCTGTGGCGCGCGAACGCCTCCAGAAAGTCTTCGATTTGTCCGAAGAACAGGCCGAGTACATTTTGGAGTTGCGCCTGCGCCGCCTCACGAAGTATTCGCAGATCGAACTGGAAAAACAGCGCTCCGAACTGGAACGCACGATCCAGGAACTCCAGCAGATTCTCTCCTCAGACGAATCGCTCCGTGCCGTTGTTTCTGCGGAATTGGGCGAGGTGGCACGCCAATTCGGCACTCCGCGCCGCACGGTGCTGCTGGAATCAGACGGCGTGGCCGCACACGCCGCACACGAGGTGCCGCTAGAGATTGAGGATGGCCCATGCTGGGTGATGCTTTCTGGAACCGGGCTGGTGGCGCGCACAGCCGGCCCGGATCAATCAGAGCGCGGCGGGCCCCGTTTGCCGCACGACGCCGTCGTCAGTAGCGTTCCCGCCACAATCCGCGGGCACGTGGGTGTGGTCAGTTCCTCCGGCATGGTCTATCGTTTGGACGTGCTCCCGATCCCAGCCCTTCCACCTTCCGCGGGAGCGCCATCGCTTGCGGGCGGTGCCAGGCTAACCGAGCTCCTCCATTTCGCAAAGGGCGAACGCCCGCTCGCCCTGGTTTCGTTAGACGAGGATGTGCCATCGGTTGCACTTGCCACACGCATGGGGCGCATCAAACGCGTCTCTGGGCCATATCCTCACAAGAACTCCTGGAGTGCCATCACCCTAGAAGGCACAGATGCGGTGGTAGGCGCCGCGCATTGCTCCGACCAGGATCAGATCATCCTCATCACCAGTGAGGCACAGCTGCTGCGTTTTGGAGCCTCCGCTGTGCGCCCGCAGGGCCGCGCCGGCCGCGGAGTCTGCGGTATACGTCTGCCGGATTCCGCGTATGTCATCGCGTTGGGAGTGGTACCCACGGACGACGTCGGCGCCGCGCTCGTCGCCACGGTCTCCGGGACATCCGGGGCGCTTCCCGGCACAGTACCCGGTTGCGCAAAGGTGACGCCACTGGATCGTTTCCCTGCCAAAGGGCGCGGCACGGGCGGTGTACGGGCACAGCGCTTCCTGCGAGGAGAGGACTGCTTGCAGATCGCAGCCGTTGGCATCGATCCGTTGCGGGCCGTTGCGGCCAGCGGCCAACCCGTGGATTTGCCGGAGGTTGATGAGCGGCGCGATGCTTCCGGTACTCCGCTTGCAGCACCCGTAGTGGCAATCGCGTGATCTCAGCGCGCGCCACTCTAGTTGGGGCGTATGTTCGTCGGTTGTAGGTCCAGTGGCTTCACCAGAACGAATGTCTGGCCAGTTTGCTCGAAGTCAAGCCGCTCATAGAGTTCCCGTTGGTCCGCCTCCGGGTTGATCGTCACGTCCATGCCCGCATAGTCGATGCCTTCGGCACGGTACGCGTTCATCGCGGTTCCCAGCAACGCAGAAATGAGGTTGAGCCCGCGCCACTCGTCGTGCACTGCGACTTCCTCGATGTAACCTTCCGAGTATCCGAAATGCTGCCAGTCTTGCTCGTAGCGCCCTGAGATGAGGTAACCGGCAAGCCTGGGCCTATCGCCTCGCTTGTCCAGTGCCACGAAGCTCCAGTCTCGATCCATAAAAGCACGCTCGGCTGCCCACTGTTCGGCACTCATCGGGCTTTGGTGCGCCATCTCCATGAAGATCGCATTGTGTGAGCGCCGCACCTCGTCGTCCAAGCTTTGCGCGAGCGTCTCGATCGAAATATACGCCGGTGGCTCTGCGATTGCGATGTCTGCATCCAACGGGCGGCGCATTTGCACATACGAATACGCGTCCTGGAAGCCCAGACGGCGTAGCAGGTTCATCAAATCGGTTTGTCCTGAATCGACGTGCATACACGCACGCGCACGGACCGCTTCCCCCTGGGCCAGCTGCTCAGCCGTGCGCATCTGCAACGCCAACAGCCGCCTCCCGATACCGTGGCGTCGGAAATCTGGATGCACTCCGCCGGAGAGCAGCACGTCCACATCCGGCCCGTGTGCGGATGGCATACGGGTCAGTCCAAAGGCCACGAGGCGTCCACTCGCCGTTCGTGCGCCTGTGGCGCGCCACAAATAAGCGGGATCGAAATACGCTTGGACCTCAGCAAACGACGTGTTGTACGGAGTTGCGTCCGCCAGATCCGTGGCCCGCACCAGCTCATAGAGGTCCCCTGCTTGCGCGGGCCCCAATGGCAGCCACGATATCGGTTCTACGATTTCGGTCATTGCCCTCCTGGTTATCTCTCCATCCACCCGTCAGTGTACCGGAGCCACCTTGGCGGCTTACGCATCGATTCTGTTGCGGTCCAGATCCTTCGCGCCTTCTACGATGAAATCGCGCCGGGGCCCCACGTCGGATCCCATGAGCAGATCGAACACCCCTTCCGCTTCCCGCAGCGCGGCCTCATCCTCCATGCGGATCCTTCGCAACGTGCGATGCCGGGGGTCCATTGTGGTTTCCGCCAGCTGTTGGGCGTCCATCTCACCGAGCCCCTTGTACCGTTGGATAGGTTCCTTGTATCGTTTTCCGGATCGCTCAAGCGCACGCAGTTCGCGGTGCAGTTGATCTTCCGAATACGTATAGATAAAGCGGCCCTTCTTTCCGCCGCTGCCAGCGACCTCGATGCGATGGAGCGGTGGTACCGCCGCGAATACGCGTCCCGCTTCCACCAACGGCCTCATATAGCGGAAGAACAATGTGAGTAGCAGCGTGCGAATGTGCGCGCCATCCACATCCGCATCAGTCATCATAATGACCTTTCCGTAGCGCGCTGCGGAAAGGTCGAATGTGCGCCCCGAACCCGCGCCCACCACTTGAATCAGCGCGGCCACTTCGGCGTTCTTCAGAATGTCCGCTTGCGATGCCTTCTGAACGTTCAAAATCTTGCCACGAATCGGAAGAAGCGCCTGGAATTCAGAGGAGCGAGCCAGCCGCGCAGTACCCAGCGCCGAATCGCCTTCCACGATGAAGAGTTCCGTACGCGTGACGTCCTCACTGCGGCAATCGGCGAGTTTTGCGGGAAATGAGGAGTTTTCTAGCGCGTTCTTCCTGCGGGAGATTTCTTTGTGCATCCGGGCTGTGACGCGAGCGCGCATTTCCGCAACGATTTTCTCAAGCAGCCGCGCCGTTTCCGTCTTCTGGTCGCGGCGCGAGCTGGACAGGGTGTCCGCTACATTCGATTCGACAACATTCGCCACAATCTGGCGCACCGCTGCCGTTCCCAGTATTTCCTTTGTTTGACCTTCGAATTGTGGTTCAGGAAGTCGCACAGTCACTACGGCGGTCAATCCCGCAAGGATGTCGTCCTTCTCTATCTTAGGGTCCTTGGCTGTCAGCTTCAGCCTGCGTGAATTCGCTTCGATCGCGGAGCGCAGCGCTTTCGTCAATCCTTGTTCGAAACCCGCTTGGTGGGTGCCGCCCCCGGGGGTGCGGATGATGTTCACAAATGATTCAATCGTGGTCTCGTAGCCCGTTCCCCACCGCAATGCCACATCCACCACACAGCGCCGTTCGAGGCTCTGGGTGTGCAATGCCCCCGTCTTCGAATCGAAGACCTGAACGTTTTCCTCGAATGCTCCTTCGCCTTTCACGTGCATGGTGGCTGTCACAGCTGGGTCTTTAGCTAAGAAATTCACAAAATCCACCACGCCCCCGTCGTAGCGAAAAACCTCCGTACATACATCGCTGCCGCGATGGTCCTTGATTGTGAACTCGAGTCCCGGTATCAAGAACGCGCTCTGGCGTACTCGCTCTATGAGCTCGTCGTAGGAGAATTCGGCGTCGGCCAGGAAAATTTCCGGGTCCGCCCAGTACCGCACCCGGGTTCCCGTCTTTTTGCGGGAGACTCGGCCAACTCTGTCGAGTTCGGATGAATCGGTGAATGGCGTGAACGGTGCCTGTGGGCTCGGCTGTTTCTTGCCATCGGAGAAGCGGCCGGGCTCTCCCCTGGAAAATTGCATCTGGTACGTGTATCCGCCGCGATCAACCTGCACGTCCATGCGGCTCGACAATGCGTTCACTACGGAAGCGCCCACGCCGTGCAGGCCGCCTGATGCGGTGTAGGATCCGCCGCCAAATTTCCCGCCGGCGTGCAGTTTGGTATACACCACTTCGACGCCGCTCAGCCCTACACCTGGCACTTCGTCAATTGGCACGCCACGGCCGTCGTCGTCCACTTCTACGGAGCCGTCAGCGAACAGCTCTACTGTGATGGCGTGGGCATATCCTTCCAACGCCTCGTCAACGGCGTTGTCGATGATTTCCCACAGGCAGTGCATCAGTCCCCGGGAATCGGTGGAGCCGATGTACATTCCGGGGCGCTTGCGAACGGCTTCGAGCCCTTCAAGCACTTGCAGGTGACGCGCGGTATAAGCTTCGTGTGGCACGCCGGCCATTCTACGAGGTCCTCTGCGCGTCATGGCACGTGGCACACGCGTTCCGCAAAACTGTAGGTTTCCCCACGCGCGGGTGGCCTGTCAGCCGTTGATTGTTGGGCGTTCGTCCCAGATACGAATTGCCTGGTCTTTCAACTTATCCAGGTGTTCATTCGCGTGATGCCCACAGAATAGGAGCTGACCGTACGGCAGTTCGATGCGTACGTAAGCGCGCGCACCGCATGCATCGCAGCGATCGGCCGCGGTCAATGGGGTGGTCTCTTCGTCAGCTAATGTAGTACTCACATATCCATCAAAGCACGTTCGCGCGATTTCATTCCCATCGGTCCACCAGAGTTCACCGGAGGCGGAATCGCTTTAGGGAGGGCAACCGTGAGTGGCTTCGCCGTCGTCGATTGCGAAACAACCGGTCTTGATCCAATTCGGGATCGCATCATTGAGGTCGCAATCGTTCAGCTGCGCGAGGACGCCACCACGGAATACGAATGGTCCACGCTCGTCAATCCGCGGCGCCCGGTCGCTGCACGCTTCATTCACGGGATTACGGACGCCGATGTAGCGAACGCGCCGTTCTTCAGTGAGATCGCACCCGCTGTGGCCGCGCTGCTCGCTGAGCGCGTTTTTGTGGCCCACAATGCCGCTTTCGATGCGGCTTTCCTCAATGCCGCTTTTGCCGCGGCAGCCGTGCCTTTTTCCATACCGCAACGCGCCACCGCGTGCACGATGGAACTCTCAAAGATCTATTTGCCGCCGGGGCGTCACAGCCTGGTTGATGCGGCTCACCGTGCGGGCCTTCTCCCACAGCGCCGTCATCGCGCGCTTGCTGACGCGCGCACCGCCGCCGATCTGTTGCGGGTGTATATGGCCCACGAGGCGGCGGGCGTACGCTATCGCCAGTTAGCACTTGGCCGTGACGGTTCTCAGACGCTCCCCGCGGCGTGGTCCCAGGCGCAACAATGGGCGGCGGACCTCACGTGGCCCGCCGCCCATCAATTCGATCAGCTCTAGTCCAGATAATCGCGCAAGACTTGCGAACGGCTTGGGTGGCGCAACTTCGACATGGTCTTCGATTCGATCTGGCGAATCCTTTCGCGTGTCACGCCGTAGACCTTGCCGATCTCGTCCAGTGTTTTCGGTTGGCCATCTGTGAGCCCGAATCGCATCGAAACAACGCCGGCCTCGCGCTCCGAAAGAGTGTCCAACACCTGGTGCAATTGTTCTTGGAGAAGCGTAAAGCCCACGGCGTCCGCCGGGACTACCGCCTCCGAATCTTCAATGAGATCTCCGAATTCCGAATCGCCATCCTCCCCAAGTGGGGTGTGCAACGAGATCGGCTCACGGCCATACTTTTGGACTTCAACGACCTTCTCCTCCGTCATGTCCAGTTCCTTCGCCAACTCTTGGGTGGTTGGCTCGCGGCCCAGGTCTTGTAGCATCTGGCGCTGCACGCGCGCCAGCTTGTTGATAACCTCCACCATGTGCACGGGAATACGGATCGTGCGGGCTTGATCGGCCATGGCGCGAGTAATAGCCTGGCGGATCCACCAGGTGGCGTATGTGGAGAACTTGTAGCCCTTGGTGTAATCGAACTTCTCTACTGCACGCACCAGGCCGAGGTTTCCTTCCTGAATCAAATCCAGGAAGAGCATGCCGCGGCCCGTGTACCGCTTTGCCAGGGAGACAACTAATCGCAAATTCGCTTCGAGCAAATGGTTTTTCGCCTGTTGCCCATCGCGCATGATGGCTTTGAGCTCGCGTATATAGAGCCGATCCTTCTGCGGGTCCAACGTGCCCGATTTCAGCAGGTGCTCTGCATACAAGCCAGCCTCAATGCGCTTGGCGAGTTCTACTTCTTCTTCCGCGTTCAAAAGCGGCACTTTGCCGATCTGCTTTAGGTAGTCCTTCACGGGATCGGCCGTAGCGCCCGCAACGTGGACGCGCACGGCGGGCTCGTCAGAATCGTCCGAATCAGTCACCGTGAACGCGCCCTTTGTGGTGGCAGCGGGTGTTTCTTTAGCGGCCGGTTGAGGTCCCGATTCTGTCGTGTCGTCAGATTCTTCGGAATCGTCCGATTCTTCATCGCTATCGTCTGTCTCGTCCGTATCGTCGACGACGTCAGCGGATTCCGCGGTTTCTGGTACTACGGCTTCAGCGACGATCTCTTCGTCGTTGACCTCCAGATCCAGATCTTCTGCGGATTCTGCGCTTTCTGAAGAATCAGTATTCACCGCCTCGTTGAATGCGACGCCTGCCTCTTCCGATATAGCTTTCTTTCTCGCAGCGCCCTTGCGCCCACTGCTCGGCTTGCGCGCCGCCTTCTTGGGCTGAGCGGCACTTGACTTCTGCGGTGCCTCTTTCTTCGTTGCTGCCCTCTTAGATGCCTTCTTCGCCGGAGTTTTCTTCACCTTCGTGGGTGTTTCTTCAACGATGTCAGCGTTGTCTGTATGCGTCTTCTGAGCAGACTTTGTTGCCACTGGGACCCTTTCCATATGGAATATTGTGCGCGAGATACAGCTCGTCCATCTAAGCGAACGCACGCAAGGGCAGATATGTTCCCAGTTTTTTAGGGAATTTGCCACAGGCGCGGTCAGCCGCCCAGCGTCAGTGCGCCCCGCCGTCTTCCATCGCGAAGGCTTCGGGAGGTGGACATGTGCAGATCAGGTGCCGGTCACCCCATGGCCCGTCAATGCGCCCTACTGGCGGCCAATATTTGCCGTCCACCAGGGCGCGCACGTATTCAGGATCGCGTCCATTGTGTTTCGCCGCTGCCGCACCCGGATACGCCGCTTCTTGCCTGCTGTACGGATGATTCCATGGTTCGCTCAGCAGTGATTCTGCGGTGTGCGGGGCGTTTTTCAAGGGGTTATCGTCCGCAGGCCATTCGCCTGCACCCACGCGTTCGGCTTCGCGGACAATGGCAATCATCGCATCGCAGAAGCGATCCAGTTCATCCTTATCCTCTGATTCGGTCGGTTCCACCATCAGCGTTCCCGCAACTGGAAAGCTCATCGTCGGTGCGTGGAAACCGTAATCGATCAGCCGTTTTGCCACGTCGTCTACCGTGATCCCGCAGTGGGTTTTCAGCTGGCGCATGTCCAAGATGCACTCGTGCCCCACAAAACCTCCGGGACCGCGGTAGAGCACCGGCACGGTGCCCTCCATACGCGCTGCCACATAATTGGCCGCAAGCACCGCCGATGCGGTGGCCCGCCACAATCCGTCCCTGCCCATCAGGCTGATGTACGCCCACGAGATGGGCAGCACGCCCGCAGAACCCCACGGTGCGCTGGTGACCGCTCCGAATCCGGGGCGCTCACTCGCACGCCGGCCTCGGAACCCGGGAAGGAAGGGCGCCAAATGCGCTTTCGCTGCCACGGGGCCAACTCCCGGCCCACCGCCACCATGTGGAATCGCAAATGTCTTGTGTAGGTTCAGGTGTGAGACATCGCCACCAAACAACCCTGGGCCAGCGTAACCTACCAAGGCATTCAGGTTCGCGCCGTCAATGTACACCTGGCCACCGGCCGCGTGTACTTTCTCAATAACCTCCGGGATGTCCGCTTCAAACGTTCCAAATGTGGAAGGATAAGTGATCATGATGGCGCCGATTTTGCCTGCATGCCGTGCAAGCTGCGCATCGAGATCTGCGCTATCGATAGAACCATCCGCAGCCGTTTTCACCACGGCCACGGTGAAGCCGGCCAGCGCAGCCGATGCCGCATTCGTTCCGTGCGCCGAAGCGGGAATCAGGCACACGTTTCGCTCAGTCTCACCGCGTGATTCGTAGAAACCTCGGATTGCCAAGAGCCCGGAAAGCTCGCCCTGGCTTCCCGCATTCGGTTGCACGCTCACCGCATCGTAGCCTGTGATGTCGATGAGCCAGTTTTCCAGATCGCGCACAAGATGCACGTAGCCCTGTTGATCCTCACGTGGCGCATACGGGTGGATGCGTGCGAAGCCCTCGTAAGTGATGGGCGTCATTTCCACAGCGGCGTTGAGCTTCATGGTGCATGAACCCAGTGGAATCATTCCCCGGTCCAATGCGTAATCCTTTGCAGCAAGTCTGCGCATGTAGCGCATCATTTCTGTTTCGCTGTGGTGTTCGTGGAACACCCGGTCGCTCAACAGCTCGCCGGAACGGCGCAGATCGCCCGGCAGGTCCGTGGAAATCTGGCGCGCTGTGCCGGTGGCGAACTTCGCGAGTGTCTCTATAACCACCCCGCAGGTTTCTTCCGTCGTGCGCTCGTCGGCGGAGAGCCGCACGCAATCTCCCTGTGCATACACCAGGATGCCGCGCGAGTGAAGCGCCGCGGCAGCTTGCTGGGCCTTCCCCGGCAGTTCAAGCTCTACCGTGTCAAAGAAACGCTCGGATGCCACGTGCAGACCGGCCTGGGCAAGGCCCTGCGCGATGTGTGCCGCGCGGTCATGAACGCGCCGTGCGATCTCGCGCAGCCCGTCAGGGCCGTGGTAGACCGCATACATCGAGGAAATGATGGCCAGCAGCGCCTGAGCCGTGCAGATGTTGCTTGTTGCTCTCTCGCGCCGAATGTGTTGCTCACGCGTCTGCAGGGCCAGGCGATAGGCAGGGTGGCCTTGCGAATCGCGCGAAACACCCACGAGACGCCCGGGCAGTTGTCTCTCCCATTCCAAGGAGGTCGCAATGTAGCCAGCGTGCGGGCCGCCGCCGCTCATCGGAAGCCCCAGGCGCTGGACGCTCCCGGCCACGATGTCCGCTCCGAAATCCGCCGGCGGTGCCAGCACTGTCAGCGCAAGAGGATCGGCCAGTACGATCAGTTTTCCTCCAGCGTGGTGGATCGCGCGGGCCGCCGCCGCGTACTGTTCGGCGGAAAGTAATTCTCCGGAGGCCCCAGGATATTGCATAATCAGTGCGGATACGTTTCCAAGTTCCAGCGGCTCATGAATGTCCACGAACGTCAGTGACACGCCCGCGGCTTCGGCGCGGTTGCGCAGCACATCCGCCGTTGCCTGGAAGATGTTGCGATCCACCGCGATGGCACGTTCGCCCTTCGTGATACGCAACGCCAAAAGCATGGCTTCCGCTGCGGCACTCGCTTCATCCAGTAGTGAAGCGTCTGCGATATCCAGACCTGTGAGGGAAGAGATCATCGTTTGGAAGTTCAGCAGTGCTTCTAGCCTGCCTTGCGAGATCTCCGGCTGATACGGTGTGTACGCCGTGTACCACGAAGGATTTTCTAGTATTCCGCGGCGAATGACCGCTGGTAAAACCGTATCGTAAAAGCCCTGCCCAATCATGGACGTCATCACATGATTTTCGGCGGCTATGGCCGCGAGCGCATCAGCGGTTTCCTCCTCCGAACGAGCCGCGGGCAAATGAGTGCACGTCGAACCGGCAATCGGATGTGGAAGAGCCCGATCCATCAAATCGTCCAGATCGGAGGCTCCCACTAGCCGCAGCATATCTGTGGCTGTATCTCCGAAAGTTCCGATATGGCGGCGCGCAAACGATGCCATCATTGCTCCTTGGCGAATCCTTCATATTCGGAGGCATTCATCAGGTCCCCCAGTGCGGTCACATCAATCTGATAAAGCCAGTTAATGTGTGGCTCGTCCGTGGCCAACTGAGGTTCGGCTGCGACGGCGTCGTTGATGGCGGTCACTGTACCGCTTGCCGGCGCCACCAGATCAGATACCGATTTCACCGATTCGATCTCACCGCATGGTTCGCCGGCCGTCAGGGTGGCGCCTACCTCGGGAAGCTCAACGTACACCGCCTCGTCGAGGGCTTGCGCGGCGAAGGCGGTGATTCCCACCTTGGCAGGCGAATCGTGCGAGATCCATTCGTGATCGTGAGAATAGCTGCGGTCTGATGGGTACGTCATTTTGGCTCCTTCGGCTGATCGTCATCTGGAAATATTCGGTAGGGGGCAAATCTGTTGGGGGATCACGAGTTCTTGGGGCGTGTACGCGAATAAAAGGGAAGTTCAACGACTTTCATCGCCAGGCGTTTGCCGCGGACGTCAGCGTCCACTTCCGCGCCTACTGCCACGCCCGGGATGAGCCGGGCCAATGCCACTGGGTAACCTAGCGTGGGTGAGAGGGCTCCCGAAGTGATCACGCCGATCCGTGAAGCGCCTTGGTATACGGCGCTGCCTGCCCTGGCGGCTCTCCGGCCGCTGCCCACTACACCGTATAGCGAGAAGCGTTGCGGCCTGCTTTCCACAGCACCCTTCCCCACAAAGGTGTGAGGCGCGATAAGCTTTTCCAGCCCAACGTCGCGTGGCGTGAGATCTCGGGTGAGTTCGTGCCCGTACAAGGCCATCCCCGCTTCCAGTCGCAGGGTGTCACGCGCCGCCAAACCGCACGGTATGAGGCCATATTGCTCCCCCGCGCACACAATTGCGTCCCAGATGGGCACCGCGCCGTGCGCTGGAGCCATGATTTCGTAGCCCAGTTCTCCGGTGTAGCCAGTGCGTGCAATCCGCACGGGCAGGCCCAGTAGCGTGCCTTCGCAAATCCGGTAGTAGCCCAGCTTTTCCACCGTCGCCGCGGTTTCATCGTTAAGAAGGCGTGTCATCACGCCGCGGGATTCAGGCCCTTGTACAGCGATCATCGTACGATGGATTGTCGTGTCAGTTACGGACACCTGTTCGGGCACGCCGTGCGCCGCACACCATGCCCGAGACCGTTTTGTCAGCTCGTCCACAACGATCTGCCGGTTCGCCGCATTCGCAACCACCAGATAGGAGTTCTCCGCCAATCGGTAGACAATCAGGTCGTCCAGAATCCCGCCAGTTGAGTCGAGTATCAGCGAATACCGCGCCCGTCCTATCGGCATCGCCGAAGGCATCGTCACCAGCGCCGCATCCAGCGCATCGCCGGCAATCGGGCCTTCGACTTCAATTTGCGCCATGTGGGAAAGATCAAACATTCCCACCGCGCTGCGGACCGCGTTGTGTTCTTTGATGTCACCGGTGTACCGCAGCGGCATTGACCAACCACCGAATTCGGTAAATTGCGCACCCATCTGTGTACAGCGTTCCTTCAAGGGCGATTCGAGCATGGGTGCGTTCCTCCGTCGGTTGTACCTACAGCTAAGTCTCCCGCCCGATGAGAGAGTTCTCAACCCATTCCGGGAAAAGACCTGCGTCCAATATGTCCATCAGTAATACCGCCAGCGTATATCCACCCTCGCGTTCCAAGGCCAAGGACGCGCGATCCGCCGCCCACGAATTTCGCCCAATCCACCAACACACGTACGCTCCTGCGGCAAGTGCTGCGGCCTCCCGATCGCTCGCGATTTCCGCGCACGCATCGAGCAGCCGTAACACATGTAACGATTCGTTGAGGTGTGGCGCACCTAATTCCCCCACTCGCGCACCGTGCAGAATATGCTGTTTCTGCTCGTATTCATCAGGCAAAACCAGCGCGGCCGATTGGACATACGCCAACACGCGGTCCCGAACTTCGGGAAACTCTAACGCAGCGTTCGCTTCTGCCAGGCGACGAAAGCCTGGCATTTCCCGCTGGCGCAGCATATCTGCCCACAGAGCCGCGCCGGATGCCACTGATTCTGCGCCAGTTTTTTCGCGCCACGCGCGGCCAATTGTGTGCGCAGCTGTCCGTTCATTTTCGCTTCTCACCCGCACAAGGGATTCGGGTGCTTCTTGGGCCGGAGCGCTGCCTTCAAATACCAGCTGGGCCGCTGCCTCCGAGGCTTCGAGCTCGCTCCATGGCCGCGGCGGCCCTACCCTCCTTCCAAAACGTGCCCAGTGGTGCTTATCTGCAACATATGCCTGGCACAGTGAACCACCGTTATCGCGTATTGCGCGTTGCGCGCTCTGTACCACCGCACGCAGCGGTGCGGCGGCTATGGCGTCGATTGATTCTGCATAGGCAGCTATCACGCACGTACGCACCCCAAATTGAGCGATCGTTGCAGCAAAAGGCTGTCCCATCTGCGCTTGAAGCGGGTAGCGGGAAAGATCGATCGTGTGTATCGGACCGAGGAAGCTTTCCCGCGAACCGGCCTTCGTCCCGGCGTAATCGAGGGCAAAAAACACCAGGTGGTGTGAAGGGTAGTAGCCGAGCGAATGCGGGATCAGGATCAGTGCCTCGTCTGGACTATGCAAGGTAATCGTGTTCATAGCCCTATGTCACTCGATTCCGCCGCACGATCGGAGCCGCTGCACTCTTCCTGTGTATATCCGCGCACCGGCTGGCGCCTGTGGAACATTTAATGCCACCAGGCGCACCCGCCGCACGCATTCGCGCTACGCTAAGCCCATGCCCGATCTGGATAATTTTCGCCGCGCCGTCACTCACCGCTGTCTAGAATCCCTGGACGGCCTCGTGCCCCTCGCCGAATCTCCGGGGCAACTGGAGGCTCTCCGCGAGATGCTCGCGCCCGCACGCTCGCTCCTCGCCGCCGGGAAGCGCACTCGCGCGCTTTTACTTTTGGCCGGCTACCTGTGCGGTGAGAGCCGGCAACTCGATTCCCCTATCCGCGCCGGTAGCGCGCTCGAGCTCTATCAACTGTCTGCGCTGATCCACGACGACCTGATGGACGATTCACCCACGCGCCGCGGCATGCCTGCAGCGCATATCGCCTTTGCGGAGCAGCTCGGTGTTTCTAGGCAAAGTGAATGTGGCTATGGTATGGCCGGCGCGATCACACTGGGCGATATGTTATTGTCCCACTCGGTCACAGAGTTCCTCGGGGCCCTCACCAGCCAGTCGCGCAAGGAGGCGCTCGCAACCTTTACGCAGATGACGTCCGAAGTGGCCTATGGCCAGTTCTTGGACATCCGCGCTGAATACCGGGGGGCCAGTATCGACGACGCTTTTGGGATCGTCCGCCACAAGAGCGCGCGTTATTCGGTGGAGCTGCCTCTGGTGATTGGCGCCCAGCTGGCGGGAGCACCACGGGCCATAGATGCCCTTCTCCGAGATGTCGGTGGGCCGCTTGGCGAGGCATTCCAGTTGCGTGACGACGATCTGGGGATCTTTGGAGAATCAGGCCTTACCGGAAAGCCGGAATGTGGTGACATCACAGAAGGCAAGAACACCGTTCTGTTGGCATTGATCCGCGAGTTAGCGCCGCGATCGGACGTGGAATGGATTGAGTCTCTCAAAGGACAGCCTATGTCTGCGCCCGACGTGACGCGCGTGCGCACAATAGCGGTGGAGTCAGGTGCTCGCGCTCGCCATGAGGCTCTGATTCGAGAGAGCGAAACGCGCGCAGTGGCGGCATGGGAGCGCCTGCCCGCATCAGAGGGCCGCTCTGTACTTCACTCAGTCATGCAGCAGCTGGAACGCCGCAGCTACTAGCGGGCGCCCCTTCTCACATCAGTTCAGAAAGCGAGCTGCGCCGCACGCCGCACGCCATGTACATTGCCCGAGCGCAAAGCGTCGATGGGACGAATCCCCAGCTCGTCGTGGACGGTGAGCAGCCACTCAACCGCTTCCTCGTCTGTGAGCCCGCTGTCGCGCAGTGTTGTGACCGTACCTTTCAACGAGCTGAGCAGATGGGCTTTTCTGCCGTCCATGAGAAGGAAAACTGTAGGAATTTCAAAGCCGCGTTCATCTTTGAAACCAACGAGTGCTCCATCCGCAATCATGGATCGGATATCGCGATGGCGTACGCCAAGCGCGTCAGCGGCTTCGGGAATCGACAGTGCCTCAACGGATTTGTACTGCAACACGCCATTTAGGATAGCCGAATTCGGCGCTCTTCGGCGCGTGCCTCATGAAATGTTTGGAATTGCACCAGGTACGCTAAGGATGTGCAGTCTGATTCACTCATCGGTGCGGTTGTCGACACCCGGTACTCGGTTATCGCACGTCTAGGCAGAGGTGGCATGGCCACGGTGTACCGCGCTCACGACGCGCGGCTCGATCGTGACGTCGCTGTGAAAATGATGCATCCGTATCTCGCCGAACAGCCGGGGTTCGTTGAACGATTCAACCGTGAAGCACGTGCAGCAGCGCGGCTCACCAGCCCCTACGTGGTTGGCGTTTACGACCAGGGCGTCTGGGATTCGCCTTTAGGGCCCCAGGCTTTTTTGGTGATGGAATATGTGGCGGGGCCAGATGTGCGTTCCGAACTGACGCGTCTTGGCAGTTTCAATCTGGGTACCGCGCTTGAGCTCACACGGCAGATACTCGCTGCGCTGGCCGCTGCACATCATGCCGGCCTTATCCACCGCGATGTGAAGCCAGAGAATATCTTACTCACGTCGCCATTACCTCCCGTCTCCGTTTTCCAGCGGCCCGAAATTCACGCCAAGGTTGCCGATTTCGGGCTCGCCCGCGCCGCTTCTTCCGTCACCACAGCCTCCACAACGATGGGGACGGTTGCCTACATTGCACCGGAGATCGTGACCAATCAGAAGGCGGGGGCGCCGTCGGACGTATACGCAGTGGGCATCATGCTGTACGAGTTTCTCACCGGATCGCTTCCCTTCCACGCAGCGACCCCCATCGCCACGGCCTATCAGCACATCAACGCGCCCATGCCGCCCGTGGCAGAGCACGCCGAATGGCTTCCTCCCGCGGTGGATTCTTTCATCGGATTACTCACAGCAAAAAATCCTGCCGATCGTCCTGCGGACGGTGCTGCCGCGCTGGCGGCACTCGACGATCTGGTGAAGGCGACGCCCGAGGAAGGCTTCATGAGGCGCATTCCCGTGATCCCTACGCAGCCTGCGCCGCCAGCTGCTACTCGTCGCCTCGAAAGCGCCACCCGCCTCGCGGCGTTTCCTCCGCCTCAAGCCACCCAAAGCCTTGAGGATGCGCCAGCCGGCACCGCCACGCGTTCTGCGCCTGCTGCGGGCCTGCTTCCCAAGCAGGCGGGTAGCCCTCCCCCGCAACACGCGAGCCGCACCGGCAAAAAGAGTCCGCTCACGCGCAAACGCCGCGTTGTTGGGTGGCTCACTGCGATTCTGATCGTCCTCCTCGCCGCAGCGGGAGCCTGGTATTTCCTCATCGGGCCGGGGCACCGCGTGGCGATACCCAACGTGGCGGGAAAGCCCTACGCTTCAGCTGCAGCCACGCTCAAGGATGCTGGCCTTTCACCGCTGCGCTCCGACGAATACTCCGACACCGTCGCGCAAGGCGCCGTGGTGGGGACGTCGCCGAAGGCTGGCCAATCGATCAATCCCTCTCAGGATGTGACCGTCATCGTGTCGCGTGGCGTGGAACAAGTGACAGTGCCGGATGTCAGCGGCATGACCGAATCCGAGGCCAAGGCTGCCCTCACAGATGCGCGCTTGGCCATGTCGGTCACAGAAGCGTATTCGGAAACAATCCCTGAAGGATCCGTTATTTCGCAGAATCCGAGCCCTACGTCGGAAGTCGATCATGACTCCACAGTGTCCGTTGTCATCTCGAAAGGGCGCCAACCGATTGACGTGCCCTCCGTTATTGGGGACACGAAAGACGACGCCGTCGCGGCGATCGATGCTGCCGGATTGCAGGTCACTGTCACGGAGGACTTCTCCGACACGGTTGATAAGGGAGTCGTGATCAGTCAGAATCCCGCGAGCGGAACCGTTTACAAGGGAGACACCATCACAATCACAGTTTCCAAGGGTCCTGAGATGGTGGAAGTGCCCAATGTGCGCGGCAAAACCGAAGCGGAGGCACGCCAAATACTCGAAGACGCCGGCTTCAAAGTGGAGAAATCTGTGCTCGGTGGGCTCGGCTGGGATATCGTGTACAGCCAGGATCCAGCTGCGGGCGAACAGATCCCGCGTGGCTCCACGGTGACACTCGTCATGATCTGATTCGCCAACGCACCTAGATGTCAATATCGCGCAGCTGCTCCGCTACCAGGAAAGCCATCTCCAAAGACTGCTGATGGTTCAGCCGTGGATCCACCAAGGTTTCGTAGCGTTCTTCGAGGGTATCTTCCACGACTTCCTCTGAACCGCCCAAGACCTCAGTGACGTCGTCGCCTGTCAACTCCACATGAATGCCACCTGGATGTGTACCCAATTCTTGGTGGACGGCAAAGAATCCCTGAATCTCCCGCATAATGTCGGAAAGCCTGCGGGTCTTCAACCCGTTCTTTGCTGTGATCGTGTTGCCGTGCATCGGATCGGTCACCCACGTGACGGGCCGCCCATCGCGTGCCACACCTTCGACCAGTGGCGGTAAGCAATCCCGGATCTTATCCGCTCCCATCCTGGTGATGAATGTCAGCCTGCCGGGTTCTCCCTCTGGATTCAATTTATCGATCAGGGCGATGGCATCTGCCACGGTTGTGCGTGGCCCCAACTTCACACCAATCGGATTGCGCACGTGAGACAGCATCTCAACGTGAGCACCGCCGATATCGCGTGTGCGCTCCCCGATCCATAGGAAATGCGCGGATGTGTTGTAAGGCGTACCCGTGCGAGAATCGATGCGGGTCATCGCTTCCTCGTATGGCAGGAGCAGCGCCTCGTGCGAAGAGTACAGATCCACCGTACGGAACGAATCAGTTGATACGCCTGCCGCTTTCATGAAACGCATCGCCCGGTCAATCTCTCCGGCCATCGCCTCGTACTTCGCGTATGCAGGATTGGCCATGAAGCCTTTATTCCATTCGTGCACCTTTGCTAAGTCTGCAAAGCCACCGGTTGTAAATGCGCGAACTAAATTCAGTGTGGAGACCGAGCGCTGATACGCCTCAATCAGACGGTGGGGATCGGGCGTCCGTGCCTCTCGCGTGAACTCGTGGCCGTTGACGGCGTCGCCCATGTACGACGGCAGCGTCACACCATCGCGTGTCTCAAATGGATTTGACCGCGGTTTCGCGAACTGACCGGCCATCCGTCCAATCTTCACCACAGGTACAGAGGCAGCGTACGTCAAAACGGCCGCCATCTGAAGAATGGTACGGATGCGCGCTCGAATGCGATCAGCGCTGGAATCTGCGAACGATTCAGCGCAGTCCCCGCCCATCAGCACGAACGCTTGGCCGCGGCCGGCAGCCGCCATCTCTTGCTTCAATTTATCCGCCTCACCAGCGAAAACCAACGGCGGCAGAGTCCGCAGATACGCCATGAGCCGCTCAAGTTCAGCCTTGTCGGGCCAATCCGGCTGGTGCTTCGCGGGCAGGTCGCGCCACGCGAGAATTGAAGCTAAGGTCTGCTCATCTGCGTCATTGAACATGGGGTGATTCTATTCTTTTTAACGGCGGTGGCTGGCCTTTAGCCGCTCAGCGGAATAAAGGCCAGCCACAACCAACAATGTTCCCAAAAGCGCTACTTGTGGGGGTGAACCTCTTGGCCGATCGACGCCATCGTGTCTACAAACCACTTCTGGCTAATATCGAAGGGCTTACCGCCCTTGATGCGTGGGAATGCGATGTTGGTCAACACGTCGCCGTTCTCCTCGTCGTGCCCAATCACACCGGGCTTTCCAGCGAGCGCGCAGTCGACCGCCAAATCCACCATGCCCTTGATGAGCCGCAGGTCGTCAGCGTTCGCGTGCCACGCACGGGAGAAGTACCCGGACTTTTGCACCATCACTTTCTCCGCGCCGATACGCTGCGCAAACTGCTTCGCGAACCACTGACCGGGATTGATGGTGTCCAGCTTGACGTGGCCAAACGGATCGCGCAGCACCTCTTCGCCCGCTGCTTCCTTTTCCTTAATGATCTCGTCGATGCCGGCACCCTCGGATAGGAAGATGTTGACGTTCCCGATTTGATCCATGATTCCACGAAGCCGCTTGGCTTCCGAATCCAAATCGATTGCCATCTCCGGAAGATACACCGCGTGGACGTCCCAGCGTTCTGGTGTCAGTCCGATGGAGGGGACCCACTCCTGTTTGCCCACCCAATCGTGGTAATACTTTGCCGACTGCGCGGTCAGGTATCCGCAATTGCGTCCCATCACTTCATGGACAATGAGCATGCGCGGATTAGACCGGTGTTCGCCGATCACGTGCTGCGCGAAGTTTGATGCTTCTTCCGCCGCCGTCCACGCACCGAGCGATTGGCGGATAGGAACGATGTCGTTATCGATGGTCTTCGGAAGGCCCACCACCGTGAGCTCGTAGTTGTGCTCGTGCAGGTAGGCCGCCAAATCTGCGGCCGTTGTGTTCGTATCATCGCCACCGATTGTGTGAAGCACGTCGACGCCGTCTTTGCGCAGCTGCTCCGCGGCCACCTCCAATGGGTTCTCGCCTTCCTTGACTAGCCCACGCTCTACCAGGTTTTTTGCATTGGTCAGCTTCACGCGAGAGTTGCCGATGGGTGATCCACCAAACCGATGGAGCACGCCGGCGTGCTTGCGTGCCTCCTCATCCACAACCACATAGTTGCCGGTGAGCAAACCGTGGTACCCGTACTGATAAGCAATAATCTCCACATCCGGAGCAATCTCGTTGTAGCGCTCAATGAGCCCTCCCACAGCCGACGAGAGGCATGGAGCAAAGCCACCCGCTGTCAGCAGGGCAACGCGACGAACAGTCATCAGAAACCTTTCCTTGCACGCTAAAGTTGATGTGCGGCGCGCCGGGCGCACCACTGCGCTTATTCTAACGGCCTCCTCACATGCTCGCCTGGGATCATCGTTCCCCGGTATTCTGGGCATGTGGCACCCGATAGAAACTCCGCCTCAGATCAGCATTTTGACGAAGAGTGGCAAAAGATCGTTTCGTCAATGGAAGGCGAATTCGCGTCCGCCGAAGCCGAGTTCGCACAGCGCCCTTCCGCCTCGGAGGAGCTGCCCGTCCAGCCGCCGCAGCCCGCTGACGAATCTGCTGGCACGCGCGTGGCCGGCCCGCGGGATTGGTCACCGCCAGCCGAAGACGATGCGGGGCCATATGATCCAGATACGTCGATCGATCCGGATACAATCGATCCTTCTCTCTTGGAACCACTGCGCCCAGCTCCTCCGCACAATGCCTACTTACTGTGGCTGATTCCTGCTGTTTTAGTAGGCTATGCACTACTCAGCGGGTTAAACATTGTTCCCGGCGGCGGCTGGATGGTAGGGATCTGCCTGATCGCTGCCATCGGGGCGACTGCCACGATTCTCTTTGCCTTCACTCCGCACCGAGACGATACTGATCCATCCGATGACGGCGCCCGGATCTGACGAGAGCACCGTGTCGTGCACGCCACTGTGGATGCCGGATCTGCCTTGGTAAGCTGCACGCATGAAACCGTTCCTGCTCGCAGTAGCGCGGCCACCTGGAGCAATAGCTCATGACGAACGGGCAGCTATACTCCGCTATGGCCGCCTCGTTTCCTCCCAGCTCGAAGCGTTAGACCTTTTGACCCCTGCAATGCGGCTTCCCGAACTGACCCGCTACAGTGGTGTGATTATCACAGGATCGCCCTATAGTTATCTCGCCCCGGTGAAGTCCGATACCCACAAAGCTACCGAGCAGAACCTTCAGAATCTGTGTTCCTTCCTTCTTGCGCGGGATTTCCCAACGCTGGGTTTGTGCTTTGGATTTCAGATGCTGGCCCTTGTGGCCGGAGCGCAACTGACCCGCGATTATCCGGAAGAGATGGCAGCTCACACCATCCAGCTCACCGCGGCGGGCATCTCCGATCCGCTCACCGGGAAGCTGCCACGCACCTTTCGGTGTTATTCCGCACACGACGACGCCGTGACCCACCCGCCCGAATCGCTCACTGTGCTTGCGAGCAATCCGGCCGTTCCCGTTCACATTGGCCGCATCGGTGCACATATCTATGGCACGCAGCACCATCCTGAGATCGGACGCACCGGCATCGCCCTGCGCGTGTCGCACTACGCCGGCACCTATTTTCCGGCCGATTCGCGTGAATCCGTGCTCGCTGCATGTCAGCGTGCCACAGTGGAACACGGCATCATCACTCACTTCGTATCCTCTTATGGAGTCTCATGAAATTCGCACGCTCTGAACAATCAACACTTGGCATCGAATGGGAACTTCAGCTCATCGATCAGGATTCCAATGATCTGCGTCAGGCGGCAGCGTACATACTCGCGGCTCTGCACGATTCTCCGTTTATTCACGGCGAAATGCTTCTCAACACCGTGGAAGTGGTTTCCGGGGTCCACACCACAGTAGCGGCGTGCATCGCAGACCTGCAATCCGGGGTGGCGCAGCTGCGGGAGAAGACGGAGCCACTGCGTATCGATGTGGCATCTGCTGGCGCACACCCTTTCGCAAATCCGGCTTATCAGCGCGTCACCAATAAAGAACGGTATGCCACCTTGGTGGATCGCACCCAGTATTGGGGCCGCCAAATGTTGTTGTTCGGGACTCACGTTCATGTGGGAATCGACCGGCGCGAGAAAGTGCTTCCTGTGCTCAAGGCCGTGCTGACCCGCGCCTACCACATCCAGGCGCTCTCCTCATCGTCCCCATTTTGGGCTGGGGAAGACACCCATTACGCATCGAACCGCGCTATGGTGTTCCAGCAATTACCCACCGCGGGCATTCCGCGCCAGTTCGATACGTGGGAACAGCTTGAGCGCTTCACATCGGACATGATGTCCACTGGCACAATCACAGACTTCAACGAAGTCCGGTGGGACGTGCGGCCATCCCCCGGGTGGGGAACGCTCGAGCTCAGAGTTGCCGATGCGAACACTAACATAGAAGAGCTGGCGGCGATAGCAGCATTGATTCACTGCCTGGTTGATTACTTCTCTAGCCGTTTCGACGCGGGCGACGAATTGCCATCGATGCCCGATTGGTTTGTGGCCGAAAACAAGTGGCGCGCAGCGCGCTACGGCATGGATGCCGTGCTGATCACCGACGAGCGCGGAACAGAAGAACCCGTTGCAGATACCCTACGGGCGATGGTTAAGCAGCTCGAACCATACGCAGCCGCACTCGGATGCTCCGCGGAGCTCTCCGGTATCGAGCGCATCTGCCAATCCGGTGCCGCGTATCAACGCTTCCGTGAAACTGCGCGGTTGAACGGCGGTTCACGCGACGCCGTCGTCGAACATATGCGCGCCGAAATGCGCGCCGAACGCCCGCTACGCCCCACCTTCTTCGGGCAGGACTCAGCGGGGCCGCGCTAGCAATCGCGATTCTCCGCCCGCGCTACCGCAAGGCTCGGTTGACCGCGCTGATAATCGCTTTGAAGCTCGCACGCGTTGTGGAAGGATCGATGCCGCAACCCCACAACACTTGGTCTCCCACTTTGCATTCCACGTACGCCGCGGCAGTAGCATCTCCTCCCTCAGAGAGCGCGTGCTCCGCGTAGTCGAGGACGTGCACGTCAATGCCAAGTGACGCCAACGCAGTGACGAAGGCGTCAATCGGGCCATTGCCGCGCGCCGAGATGTTGTGATCTACGTGCTGATCGCCGGGCAGATACTCGCGCACCGTCGCAGTCACGTCTGAATGTTCGCCTTCGTCCGCTGACGTCATGGCGATCGCCACCAGCCGGTAATGGCCCCACGGCTTTAAACCCTCCGCAGCGGTATATGGCAGGTATTCGTCCACAAAGATCTGCCACAAGGCCTCCGGAGTGACTTCGCCCCCAAAGTGGTCTGTGTACCGTTGCACAATGTGTGAAAGCTCCACCTGCATCCGCCGTGGCAGATCCAGATGCCTTGTGGTGGACATCAGGTATGCCACGCCGCCCTTGCCAGATTGCGAATTGACCCGCACCACTGCCTCGTAGGTTCGCCCTACGTCCTTCGGATCGATCGGCAGATACGGCACACTCCATATCACGGCGTTTTCGTCGCCACCGGCAGCATCTACCTGCCGCTTGCGTTCGGCGAATCCCTTCTTGATCGCATCTTGGTGCGAACCCGAGAACGATGTGTACACCAAGTCGCCGCCATAGGGTGCACGCGGCGGAACGTCCATGCTTGTGCAATGTTCTACAGTGCGGCGGATCTCGTCAATATCGTGGATATCCAATTGCGGATCAATGCCCTGCGAATACAGGTTGAGCGCTACCGTCAAAAGATCCACGTTGCCGGTGCGCTCCCCTTGACCAAACAGGCACCCCTCCACGCGGTCCACGCCCGCCAGCATCGCCAGCTCCGTCGTCGCAACTCCCGTACCGCGATCATTGTGGTTATGAGCGGAAACCACTGCGTATTCACGATGCGGCAGGTTCCTGCAGAAGTATTCGATTTCATCCGCATACACGTTGGGCGTACAGCGCTCTACGGTCGTGGGCAAATTGAGAATGATCTCCCGGTCGGGACCAGGCTGCCACACATCCATCACGGCGGCGGCTACCTCTACCGCGAAATCCATCTCCGTATCTACAAAGAACTCCGGCGAGTACTCCAAGCCGGCCACCGTGTCGTCGTCGATCATTTTCTCCATGTACGACATGACCTCTTGAACACCACTCACCGCCATCTGCCGGGATTGTTCCTTCGTCTGGCCAAAGACCACGCGCCGGAAAAGCGGCGATGTCGCGTTATACAGGTGCACCGTTGCCCGCGGCAGGCCAACGATAGCCTCCAAGGTGGGCTTGATGATCTCCGGGCGCGCCTGCGTCAATACGGAGATTGTGACCTCTTCCGGAACCGCATCGTTGTCTACCAGATAGCGGCAGAAGTCATAATCAGCTTGGGAGGCAGCGGGAAAGCCAATCTCGATTTCCTTGAATCCCATTGAAATTAACAGGTTGAACATCGCGATCTTGCGCGCCGGATCCATCGGTTCGATCAGTGCCTGGTTGCCGTCACGCAAATCAGTGGACAGCCAGCGTGGCGCATGAGTCAAGCGATTATTTGGCCATGTCCGGTCTGGCAGCGATACGGGGTTGGATTCCAGGAACGGCCGGTATTTCTGAAATGGCAGGCCGGAGCTCGTCTGGTAGTTGTGCGTACCTTCAGTTTTCATTGCTTATCCTCATTAGGTTCTGTGCTTATGTGGCTCAGACCAGCATGACGAATACCCGCGCCGGGGAGCCGGTCTATCGGGCCCCGTCGCGGCAGATAAGCAGTAGCATTTCTGAACGCATGTTCTTACCATAAGTCGTTTCGCGCTTTCGCGCGAGCGCTTGTCACAATGTGAATATCTATCGGACGCACAACTGTGCAACATTGCCATCGCCGAAATCGACGCGGTCTCCCACGCGAAGGGCCGCAAAAGCTCCCCGCTGGATTCTCTCCGCCGAACCGTCGCCGCGGCGTATGCGGGAGCCATTTGTGGAGTCCAGATCCAGCACAATCACTTGCGGGGCCTCGTCGCCTTCCTGTGCCAGGTAAATGCGCGCATGCGTGGAAGAAACGGTGACGTGGGGGGATTCGAGAATGACGCGTTCCGAAACCGTTCCGGCAGGAACGATCGGGTTGCGCCCCACTGTGATGTCACCCACCGGCCATTCTTCGCCCGATTCGAATCGCAGATAGAAGCGAGGCGCGGGAGCCGCAGGCTCGCCGCCCAGGTCGGGCGCTAAGACCAGTTCGGACGCATACAAAGGTTTTCCGCTCGTGTCCCCCTCGCGCTCTTGCGCGTACGTGGCCAGCTCTGCCACGTTCAGTGACTCTGTAGGATGCGCCGTCGCGGTGTGCGAATCGGATGAAAGCTCCGCCGCTTCGCCCCAGTACAGGCGGTTCGTTCGCACAATGCCGCGGCGCATGGGCAGCCGAATACCCGAATCAAAGGCGTCTCCCACCCGCATCGTCATATCGAAGATGCCCTCGCGGACAACGTCATGGACGTCGTTCGATCCGGTAACAGCCATTGCATTGGCTATTTGTATGGAGCTGTTCCCGCTCACGGCCAGTCGCATCGCAACCTTCTCCACGTCAGCGAGTTCCGCCACAGCAAAGTCGTGGATGCCAGCGGCTTGCAAGGCCTCGATTACGCGATCTGCAGACTCGGCGCGATCGAGGAGATCCCAGAGATGGAGGACCTCATCATATGGAGCAGTACCCGTGAGAAGTTGGAAGCGATCGGAAATGAAACCATAGCCGGTGTAGTTTCCAGCCGCATAACTGAACATATTTGCCTCTTTTGAGTCACATCGGTGGAGTCAGTACGTCAGTGATATGAAGCGAATGGGAACCCACGTAGGCCCAGTCTTCCACCGTCCCTATTGCGCATGTTCCTGCCGGAAAACCCTGCGGAAGCTGGTAGGTGCCGTCCGATAGGAGTTCGGTTGTCGCAGACATCGTGGGCTCGTGGCCGACGACGACGACGCTTCTCACCTCGCGTGGAATGTCGCGTAACGCAACCGCGAGTTCGTCCCACGACGCGTCGTACATGAAATCCTCGATCCACGCCTGGCGAAACGTCAATCCTCCCGATTTCAAGCCTTCGAAGGTCTCCTGAGCTCGCTTGGCCGCCGAAACGATGGCGAGGTCGGCCCCGTTCATGCGTGCAGCGAGAATGCTTCCAACCCACGCTGCTTGCTGCCGTCCCTCCGCACGGAGCGGGCGATCGAAATCGCGCACTCCCGTTCCCGCTTTAGCGTGACGCATCAAAACTAACGTTGGCATGCGATCAAGCCTACCGGTCTGACGAAATCACTGCAGACGATTTCAGTAGATTTACGTTCAACTACAGTCAACCCCTTCTTCAGTTCATGCTAATGCGATGAGGTCTAAGTAATCGTCAGACCACAAGTCTTCGTCGCCGTCGGGAAGGAGCAGTACGCGCTCGGGCTTGAGCGCCTCAACTGCGCCTTCATCGTGCGTCACAAGTACCACAGCCCCTTCGTATCGCCCGAGTGCGCGCAGTATTTCGCCGCGCGATGCCGGATCGAGGTTGTTCGTCGGTTCGTCCAGCAGCAGCACATTTGCGGCCGATACAACGAGCATCGCGAGCGCCAAGCGCGTCTTTTCGCCGCCTGAAAGCACGTGCGCGGGTTTATCCGCATCCTCCCCGGAAAACAGGAACGAACCTAATACCGAACGCACGTGGGTATCATCGAGTTCCGGGGCCACGCGGCGCAGATTCTCCACAACGGTGGACTGCATGTCGATCGTATCGTGTTCCTGCGCGTAATAACCGATCTTCAGCCCATATCCGTCCACTACACGGCCAGCATCCGGTTCTTCAATGCCCGCCAGCAGTTTCAGGAGCGTCGTTTTTCCCGCGCCGTTCAATCCCAATACAACCACACGGCTGCCGCGATCGATGGCCAAGTCCACACCGCTGAAGACTTCCAGCGATCCGTATGACTTTGACAGGCCCGACGCCGTCAACGGTGTTTTTCCGCACGGAGCCGGCGATGGGAAACGCAGGTGCGCCACCTTGTCCTCCCGGTGCACGTCCTCAAGTCCTTGCAACATTTTTTCTGCCCTGCGCGCCATATTCTGGGCAGCTACGGCCTTTGTGGCCTTGGCGCGCATTTTGTTTGCCTGCGCCAAAAGTGCGCTGGCCTTCTTTTCGGCGTTCGCACGTTCGCGCTTGCGGCGCCGTTCGTCGAGCTCGCGCTGATGCAGATACTCTTTCCATCCCACGTTGTACACGTCCAGGGCTGCACGATTGGCATCGAGATGCCACACTGCGGTGACCGTATCCGCGAGCAGCTCAACCGAATGGGAGATCACAACGAATCCGCCTTTGTAGTTACGCAAGTAATCGCGCAGCCACAGAATCGAATCGTGATCCAGGTGGTTGGTCGGTTCGTCCAATAACAGCGTTTCTGCGTGAGAGAAGAGGATCCGCGCCAGTTCGACTCTGCGCCGCTGACCGCCCGACAACGTGCCGAGCGCCTGGTCGAGCTGAGTTTCACCTAACCCGAGTGCGGCGGCCATGTGCGAGGCCTCCGCCCGCGCCGCATAACCACCAGCCGCAGTGAACTGGGCATCCAGGCGAACATAGCGTTCCATCGCCTTCTGCTGGCGGGCTCCCGTTGTCGTTGACATCTCGTGCTCGGCCTTCGCAATTCGCGCGAGTGTCTGGTCTATTCCACGTACGGAGAGAATGCGATCGCGTGCGATCTGTTCCGGATCTCCCTCATGCGTATCCTGCGGCAGATATCCGATTTCGCCCGAGCGTGAGATGGTGCCGGTGTACTCCACCGCCTCTGACGTCACGCCTTCGCCCGCAAGCAGGCGGGTCAGTGTGGTCTTTCCGGCTCCGTTACGGCCCACCAGCCCGATTCGCATGCCTTTATCAACGCGAAAATTGGCACCCACGATCAATTCGCGGGTGCCAATACGCATGGTCAAGTCTTGAGCGAGAATCACGCCTCTTACCTTAGCTGCCTTCTCGCGTGGATGCCCAATGGGCGATTATCACACGTTGAAGCCCAAGGCCTGGAGCATTTCCCTACCATCTGGCGTGATGCGCTCCGGCCCCCACGGTGGAAGCCACACCCAATTGACCCGCATCGAACTCACCATTCCGTTCAGCGCCTGGGCCGCCTGATCTTCGATAACGTCGGTCAATGGGCACGCGGCCGAGGTGAGCGTCATGTCGATCACGCATCGGCTGCCATCCAGATGCACGCCGTACAGCAGGCCGAGGTCCACAACATTAATCCCCAGCTCCGGATCGATCACATCTTTGAGTGCCTCCACGATATCGTCCACCGTTGGCGCCGCGCTCGGTGTACTCGCGGGATACTGTGGTGCCTGCTCTAAGCCTTCGGACATCTATTCCCCCGTCTCTGCGGCAACGATCGCCTTATTCGTTGCATCGCGCATTGCCATCCATCCCAAAAGTGCGCATTTCACGCGCATCGGAAACTTCGCCACTCCCGCAAACGCGGCGGCGTCGTCGAGCTCCTCTTCATCTTCTGCCGGGATACCGTGGCCGCGCGAATCCATGAGTTCCCGGAACGTGTCGAACAGGTTCATGGCCTCGGAGATCGATTTTCCTTCCAGCATCTCCGTCATGATCGAGATCGACGCCTGCGAAATGGAACAGCCTTGGCCCTCCCAGCGAAGCTTCTCTATAGTCTTTCCATCGGGAGAGAGCTTCACGCGCATCGTAACCTGGTCACCACACGTGGGATTCACTTGGAACGATTCCCCGTCGCTTTCGGGCAACGGGCCTTCACCGTGGCGCTCACGTGACGCGTCAAGGATGATCTGTTGATACATCGCGTCAAGATCGTCCATTTAATCCTCCACTCCGAAGTATGGCCGCACTTCTCGAAGCGTATCGATGAAGAAACGTACCTCGTCTTCGGTATTGTATGGTCCTAATGAGGCCCGGGTCGATGCGAACACTCCAAAGTGCCGATGGATGGGCTGCGCGCAATGGTGCCCCACCCGCACGGCAATACCCTTGGAATCCAAGTATTGCCCCACGTCGTGGGGATGTACCCCATCTACAGAAAACGCAACTGTTCCCGTTCGATTCGCCTCGTGGGCAGGGCCTAAGACGTGCACTCCAGGTATCTCCGCTACCCCATTCACCAGGATTTTCGTAAGATTCGCCTCGTAGGCGGCTATCGTGTCCATGCCGATCGCCTGGAGGTACCGCGCAGCTGCTCCCATTCCGATAGCTTGCGCCACCGGCATCGTTCCCGCTTCGAAACGCGCTGGAGGGTCCGCGTAGGTAGTTTTCTCCATCGTGACCAGCTCGATCATCGAGCCGCCAAACTGGTATGGAGGCAGTGCGCGCAACAAGTCACGCTTCCCGTACAGCGCACCGATACCCGTAGGCGCGAGCATCTTGTGCCCAGAGAACGCCGCGAAATCTACGTCAAGCGCGTGGAAGTCTACCGGCATATGAGGCACTGACTGGCATGCATCCAATACGGCCAACGCGCCCACCGCGTGTGCTGCGCTAACGATCTCGCTCACGGGCGAAATAGCGCCCGAAACGTTGGAAACGTGCGTGAACGCCACGACCTTGGTGTGCTCATCGATCACGTCAAGGGTGGACAGGTCGATGCGACCTTCTCGGTCCAAGTCCAGCCAGCGCAATGTCGCCCCTGTGCGCAGGCACAATTCCTGCCACGGGATCAGATTTGCGTGGTGTTCTGCGCGCGTCGTCACGACGACGTCGCCCGGGCCGAGCCGGAAGCGATCCATATCCACTCCCGGAACGGGTGGCACGGATTCACCCCGCCCCAGCGAAACATTCGATAGCACGTAGGCGATCAGATTCAGCGATTGCGTAGATCCGGATGTCCACACGATCTCGTCCGCAGCGGCGCCCACGAAACGGGCCACGTCCTCCCTCGCAGATTCGAAGGCGATGGTGGCCTCCTCCGCCAAGAGGTGCGATCCGCGTTTCACGGCCCCGTTGTGATCTTCCACGGCCTCACGTACCGCATCAATCACAGCGAATGGCTGCTGAGACGTTGCGCCAGAATCGAGGTACACCAGCGGATAACCCCCACGGCCGGTCCTGCCGAGTATCGGGAAGTCAGCGCGCGGCGCAGGCGTGAACATTACGCCTCCACGTACGAATCGTAGCCAGTTTCTTCGAGCCGATCAGCGAGTTCTGGGCCACCGGTCTCCACAATCTGGCCATTGGCAAAGACGTGCACATAATCGGGCTTGATGTACTTGAGAATCCGCGAATAGTGCGTAATCAAAAGAATCGAATTGTGGGTGCGCTCATGGACGCGCACCACCCCTTCAGAGACCACGCGCAGAGCATCAACGTCAAGGCCAGAATCCGTCTCGTCCAGGATTGCGACCTTTGGCTCAAGCAACTCCATCTGCAGGACTTCCGTACGCTTCTTTTCTCCACCGGAGAAGCCCACATTGATGTCACGCTTCACGAAATCGGGATCAACTTTCAGGTTCTGCGTCGCCTCACGCAGCTTCTTGGTCCAGTCGCGCAGCTTTGGCGCATGCCCGTCAATCGCGGTTTTTGCAGTGCGGAGGAAGTTCGTTACGGAAACACCCGGAACCTCCACCGGGTATTGCATGGCCAGAAAGAGCCCCGCCCGTGCGCGCTCATCGGGCGTCATGTCCGTAATATCCTCGCCATCCAGCAAAATCTTGCCTTCGGTCACAACATATTTCGGGTGACCGGCCAACGCATACGCTGTGGTGGACTTCCCCGAACCGTTTGGCCCCATAATCGCGTGTACTTCACCATCGCCGATGCGAAGATTAACGCCGTGCAAAATGGGTTTGAGTCCGTCATTCGTCTGGACGGACGCATGCAGGTTCTGAATCTCTAATGTGGACAAGGTTGCTCCTCTTACAGGGTGGTATCGACGTCCACAAGGACGTCCGAACCTTTGATGTCAATTGCGTATACGGGCACCGGTTGAGTTGCCGGCAAAGCGAGCGCACGGCCTGTGTTCAGGTCGAATGGAGCGCCGTGCTTCCAGCATTCGATCGTTCCATCCTCCACGTATCCTTCGGATAGGGAGTAGTGGCCATGTGTGCAGGTGTCCCCGATCGCATGCCACGATCCGTCAGAATCGCGTACCACAGCCACGGGTATGCTGCGCCCGTTCGCATCGGCCAGCTCTACCCGCTTTGCCGAAGCAGGGGCCAAATCATCTGTACTGCACGCGCGTTGCAAGCTCATTGCGCGTCCGCCTCATTTCCAGTGACCCCAGCCAAATCCAGTTCGCGCTCGATGGCCGCCATCAGCTTGTGTTGCACAGATTCCACTCCAATCTGATCCACGAGTTCCGCGAAGAAGCCACGGACCACGAGCCGGCGTGCGATGTCCTCGGGTATACCGCGGGCCTGCAGGTAGAACAACTGTTCCTCGTCGAAGCGCCCTGTAGCAGACGCGTGCCCGGCGCCCACGATCTCGCCGGTTTCGATCTCCAGATTTGGCACCGAATCCGCTTTAGCGCCGCGTGTCAGCACCAGATTGCGGTTGAGTTCGTACGAATCTGTTCCGCGGGCTTCGGGGCGAATCAGAACATCGCCGATCCATACGGCGTGTGCCTCGTCACCCTGCAGCGCACCCTTATAGGTGACGCGTGAAACGCAATTCGGTTCGTTGTGATCCACGAAAATTCGGTGCTCGTGGTGCTCTCCGGCGTCCGTGATGTACGCACCGAGAAGCTGAACGTCGCCGCCTTCACCCGTATATGCGAGATTCGTGCTCACCCGAACGACGTCGCCGCCAAGAGTGACGAGGATGTGGCGCACCTGCGCTCCGGCACCTACAAGGATGCTCTGCGTAGAGAAGTGCCGCGCTGTCCGCTCACCCTCTTGGACACTGACCACGGTGACATGTGCCCCGTCTCCGACGAGCACTTCGATACCTTCGGCGAGTTCTCCTGAACCGGTGTGTTCGATAACAACCGTGGCTGTGGCGTGATCCTCAACCTCTATTACCACGTGTGCGGCGTTCATGCCGCGCGGAGCGTCCACGCGAATCACTCGTTCTTCATCGGAACCAGCCGGAACGGTGAGTATCTTCGCTTCGGAGAACGCCTCCCACGCCAGAGCCCCGGCGCGATCGTCCGGTGCGCCCGTACGCCCGAGGCGCGGATCGTCGCGTCCTACCGTCTCCAGCGTGTCATCCCCCGTCACCGGTGCGGGGCGTGCCTCCAAAACTTCAGCCACGAAATCTGCGACCCGATCCATCGGGGTGAAGCGCCATTCTTCTTCCGCTCCCGTGGGGACCGCGAAATCTGCTGCTCGGAACGACGTGGGGCGATCCGCACGCGATGAGCCCGTTCCCATACCTTCTGATTCGAGAACGGCTTGTGAGTGGTCTGTCGAAAGCGACATCAGCCAACGCTTCCTTCCATTTGAAGTTCAATGAGCCGGTTCAATTCCAACGCGTACTCCATCGGGAGTTCCCGTGCAATCGGCTCGACGAAGCCGCGCACGATCATCGCCATTGCCTCCTGCTCTCCCAGCCCGCGCTGCTCCAAATAGAACAGCTGGTCCTCAGAAACTTTTGAAACAGTGGCCTCGTGGCCCATCTCGACGTCGTCCGTGCGCACGTCAACGTAAGGGTATGTGTCCGTACGGGAGATGTCATCCACCAAAAGCGCATCGCATACCACCGTGGATTTCGAGCCATGCGCGCCCTCGTCGATTTGCACTAGGCCGCGATACGACGAACGTCCGCCGCCCCGCGAAATAGATTTCGATACGATCGACGACGACGTGTTCGGTGCCGAATGGATCATCTTTGCGCCCGTATCTTGGTGCTGACCTGGACCGGCGAAAGCGGCCGAAAGGGCCTCGCCGTGCGCGTGTTCGCCGAGCAGAACGCAGCACGGATACTTCATGTTGATGCGCGATCCGATATTGCCGTCAATCCACTCCATCGTGCCGCCCTCTTCGACGGCGGCGCGCTGAGTCACCAGATTCAACACGTTGTTGGACCAGTTCTGAATCGTGGTGTAGCGCACGTGGGCGTTCTTCTTGACGATGATCTCAACGATCGCAGCGTGCAGTGAATCGCGCTGATAGATAGGAGCCGTGCATCCTTCGACGTAATGAACATATGAACCTTCGTCGGCGATAATGAGCGTGCGCTCGAACTGCCCCATCGATTCGGTGTTGATACGGAAGTACGCCTGCAACGGGATCTCCACGTGAATGTTCTTCGGAACGTAGATGAATGATCCGCCTGACCACACAGCCGTATTCAGCGAAGCGAACTTGTTATCGCCCGCCGGAATCACTGTGCCGAAATATTCTTTGACCAGATCCTCGTGCTCTTTGAGTGCGGTATCCGTATCCAGGAAAATGACGCCCTGTTCCTTCAGATCATCTCGGATTTGGTTGTACACAACCTCGGATTCATATTGTGCGGCCACACCAGCCACTAGCCGCTCTTTCTCCGCTTCCGGGATACCCAGGCGGTCATATGTCCGGCGGATGTCTTCCGGTAGGTCATCCCAGGAGGTGGCCGGCTTCTCCGTGCTCTTCACGAAATACTTGTACTCGTCGAAGTCAATCGAGGAGAGATCAGCACCCCAGGTGGGCATCGGCCGCTTTTCGAATAATCGCAGCGCCCGCAGCCTATTCTTGAGCATCCATTCCGGTTCGTGCTTCACCGCCGAAATGTGGCGGACCACGTCTTCGTCGAGCCCACGACGAGCTTCCCGGCCGGCAATATCGGAATCGTGCCAGCCGTAACCGTATTTTTGTCCGAGTACATCAATAACTTCGTGTTGCTCATTGATTGCCTCGGCCACCGCGGCCTCGTGCCGGGTTTGTGTCATGGCTTCCCCTCCAATTGTGTTCCGCGCATACGCGAAACTAGCGGTATAGTCAGCGTGCATACGTGCTCGCCACCAGCGAGAGTAGCAAGCCGTTGTACATGTACGCCGAGCAGTCGATGGAATGCTTGCGTCTCTGCCTCACACATCGTGGGGTAGGCTGCGGCGACGTCGTGAATAGGGCAATGCCCCTGGCACAGCTGAAGAGTGAGCCCACGGGGGCCCTTGCGAACGCTCGCCGCATAGCCGTCGTGTGTCAGCACCCTGGCCAGTGCCATCGCACGTGCTTCCAGGTCCTCCCCCGCAGCCTCAACATAGGGGCGGTAGCGCTCTTCTAGACCTTTAATGCGCTCCTCGGCAAACTCTTTGATCCCCGCGTCCCCCCGTGAACGCTGTACAAACTGCAGCGCCTGCATTGCGACGTCGCCATACGAATCACCAAATGCGGCCTGGCCCTGATCTGTGGCCACATATCGGCGCGATGGGCGCCCACGCCGGGCCGGACGTGAGCTTGCGCCAGCGTATTCCGTAATCTGGCCTTCGTATTCGAGTTGGGACAGGTGCCGCCGCACCGCAGCCGCTGTGAGAACCAGCATCTGTGCAAGTTCGGCAGATGTAATAGGACCCTTCTCAATGATCAACGTGAGTATGCGATCGCGAGTTCCCGCATCATTATCGATGTTCATCGGTCCTCCTCTCCAACGCCACACATCATTAAACAACATCCACGTTGCCAAAATCCACCCACCGGGCCGTGGTAAACAGGACTTTAGTCTGTGATGCACAGCACCTTATCTTGGATGATTCCAGAAAAGAGGCATGCTGCCGCCCCACGTACCCATGTTTCGGGGCGCAGCCTCACGCAGTCTTCCGTGCGTAGTACGCCAACACGCCATTCACAAGCGAAGGACTGGCTAAGGAACCCGCCAACACTGCGTCCCGTACCGCCGCGAGATCGAACCACCGCACTTCAATCTCCGCCTCCTCGTCCACACGAGTGAAAGGTACGGCGACTTTGCGCACATCTCGCGCCAGGAACACGGAAATCATCTCTTGTGAGCAGCCTGGTGAAGTCCAAAACTTGACCAAAGGCTCAAGCGAATCCGCGATCAGGTCAGTTTCTTCCCGCAATTCGCGAATCGCAGCATCCGGTGCGCTCTCTCCTGGCTTGTCCATAAGACCCGCGGGAATCTCCCAAAGAATCGAACGCACCGGGTGGCGGTATTGGCGAATCAACGCCACCTGCTCACCACCTGTGGCCTGGCGCAGCGCCAGAATAGCCACCGCCTTGTGGTGAACAATGTATTCGCGCCGCATTTTTGCGCCCGTGGCGGCCAATTCGATCTCGTCAGAAACCGTGTCCAGGATTGCACCCCGGTAATGTACGGCGGACTGCAGCACGCGCGCGTGGTCCGGCGCATACTCATCAGACAGCATCGTATTATTCCTCAATCATGTGCGCCGGCACGTCCAGATCGGAACCCGCCGGATACTCCGGTAATTCGCCATGGCGGGCGATCAAGGCGGCACCGATCAGCCCCGCAAACAACGGGTGCGCCTTTGTCGGCCGGCTCTTGAACTCAGGATGGGCCTGAGTTGCAACGTAGTACGGGTGCAATGACCGGTCCAGTTCAACAAACTCCACAAGTTTGCCATCTGGGGATGTGCCTGAAACGTGCAGCCCTACCGACTCCAATTGGTCGCGGTATGCGGAGTTCACCTCATAGCGATGGCGGTGCCGTTCGGAAACATGCAACGTGCCGTACGCTTCTGCGACAACCGATCCCTCCTTCAGGACCGCCGGATATGCGCCTAGGCGCATCGTTCCGCCAAGATCTCCTCCCGCATCGACATAGGCGCGCTGTTCGGCCATCGTTGCGATAACGGGTTCGGGAGTGTCTGCATCGAATTCGGTGGAAGAGGCCTTGTCTAAACCGAGCATGTCGCGCGCCGCCTCGATCACCATGCATTGCAGCCCTAGGCAAATTCCCAAAGTTGGAATCTTGTGTTCGCGGGCATAACGCAATGCGCCGATCTTGCCATCCAAGCCGCGCACGCCAAAACCTCCAGGAACCAGGACCGCGTCGACGTCGCCCAACTGTTCCGCAGCACCGTCCTGCGTATCGCATGTATCCGAGGGCACCCAACGAATATCAACGTGCACGAAATGCTCGAATCCACCGGCACGCAGCGCCTCTGCAACCGAAAGATAGGCATCGTGAAGGTCTACGTACTTGCCCACGAGCGCCACAGTGACAGTTTCACGCGGGGAACGCACGCGGGTCAGCAGACGATCCCACGGCGTCCAATCCACATCCCGGAAACTCAATTGAAGGCGCTGCACCACGTAAGCATCTAGTCCCTGGTGGTTCAGCGTCACTGGAATCTCATAAATCGAAGCTGCGTCCTTGCACTGAATAACGGCTTCGCGATCAACGTCGCAGAACAGCGCTACCTTCTTTTTCACGCCTTCGGGCAATTCCCGATCACAGCGCAATACGATGGCATCAGGTTGAATACCGATAGAGCGCAACGCGGCTACCGAGTGTTGGGTGGGCTTCGTCTTGAGCTCGCCACCCGCGGCGAGATAGGGCACCAGTGAAACGTGGATGAACATGCAATTCGCTCTGCCCACGAGCTGCCTGACCTGGCGCGCCGCCTCCAAGAACGGCTGAGATTCGATGTCACCAACCGTGCCACCGATCTCTGTAATGATGACGTCGGGAGATTCACCATTGGCGTCTGGCACCGCTTGGGCGCGCATCCGAGCGACGATCTCGTCCGTGATGTGCGGGATCACTTGCACACATTCGCCCAAGTACTCTCCCGCACGCTCGCGTTTCAGCACGCGCTCGTACACCTGGCCGGTTGTTGAATTCGCTGCGCGCGTCAGATTGACGTCCAAGAAGCGCTCATAGTGCCCAATATCCAAGTCGGTCTCAGCGCCGTCTTCCGTGACGAACACCTCACCGTGCTGGAACGGGTTCATCGTGCCCGGATCGACGTTGATGTACGGGTCGAGCTTCTGCATTACCACGCGAAGCCCGCGCGCACGCAACAAGTTTCCAAGGCTTGATGCAGTCAGCCCCTTACCAAGAGAGCTGGCCACACCACCGGTGACGAAGATTTGACGAGTTACTGAATTCTTATTGCCTGGCAGCCCGGCGACATTCTGTTCCACGGGACTTCAGACTATCAGCAAAACATTACCGCCACATTACGACGCGCGATCGCGTGGCTCAACTTTTCCGCTCAGCGATAGCGTTGAGCGGTCGAAGAAATATACGGCCGCGAATCCGCCAGCAAGGATCAGCCCTCCTGCCACAAGCGCAGCCAGCAGCGCGGAGAGCAGCGATTCCCCGAGCGCGCCTAGTATCATCCGGCTCACCGCATAGGCGACGCCGCCGCTGAGCACTGTCACTGCCGAAACAACAGCAGCGGAGCGCGCTAAGCCCCGTGTGGCGCCCGGGCCCACCACGTTTCGTATTGCGAAGAGCTCTCCTGCCGCACCAATCGTCATACCACCTGAAATCGACAGGCCGATAGCCAGAAGTACTTCATTCCTGCCGTTCAGGCCAAGGCTTACGGCGATGCCCAAAATCACGCACACGGCCAGCCACGCTACCGAATTGACCAGTACAACCGCACGCGAGGCCTCAACGGCGTAAAGAACGCGTGAACAATGGTAAATCAGCGCGTATCCGACTAATCCCGGCGCCATCGCCATCAGTGCAATATCTAATCCAGCAGCCGGGCGCAACGCGTCAAACACAAGCTTCGCCGGGTGTGCCAAAACGACGAGCAACGCCACGCATACGATACCGATGTCCAAGACCAGCCGCGTTGAGCGCGCCGTCAGCTGCTCCATGCCCGGCCTACCCGGTACCGCCGCCGCTGCCGAAAGCCGCGGAAACACCGCTGTGGCAATCGGTACAGCAAGCACCGCATATGGCACCATGTACACGGCATTGGCAAACGTGTAAACCGGATACGCGCCTGTTCCCCCTGCGCCGCCTTGAGTGTTGGCCACCACCATGATGACAACAATTTGGATCTGCTGGGCAAGAAGCCCTCCCATGCCCGCACCGGCCAAGCGCACTGCCCGGCGCGCCACACCCGCAGGAAATGTGAAACTCGGACGCACCCGCACCAATCGCATGACCGGGATCAGCTGTGGCAAGGAAAACACCACGACGCCTGCCGTGGTGCCCCATCCTAGCCATGCGATGGCGCTGCCTGACAACAGCTCTGGATGATCCTGCGCACCGTGTGCTGCCTGCGAAAACTCCAAGAATGCGCCGATGACTACCACAGAAGACAACAGGGGCGCTACGGCCGGCAGAATGAACTTGTTGTGCGCCTGCAAGATTCCGGTGAGTACAACCGACAACCCGTACAGTGGAATTTGCCATGCGAACATCCGTAATAATTCCGTCGCAAGTTCCACCTGCGCCTCAGGGGCGCCCGTCCCCAACAAGGCGCGCGTCACCGGTTCGGCGGCAAGGCACACAAGGACAGCAAGAGGCACTCCGATCGCAAGAATCCACGTAATTAATGCCGACGCCGTCGCCGACATTTGTTGGCGCATTCCCCGAGCCAAAAATCCCGATATGAGCGGAATGACGGCACCGGCCAGAGCTCCCCCGGCAGCCACTTCGAATAGGACATTCGGAACTGTGTTCGATGTGGAGTACGCTACCCCGGAAAGTGTGTCTCCCAGAGAACCATTCTGCACCCACACTCGGACGAATCCGACGATTCGCGATAATAACGTCAGTATCGCGATGGAACCCGCGGCTCCTGCGATCGCCCCACCCACGTGGCGCTTCATGGCCGTCCACATTCGTCGATCATCCGCAAGATGCGGTGATCGGCTATAAAACGCGAGAAACTGACTTTTTCACTCAGAGCAGTCAACGCCACAATCACTGCCAAAGCTGCCCAACGGGCGCCTCCCCGTTGCACGCGGGCAAGCGCCAGGCCAACAGCGGAACCGAGCGCATTGGCCCCCGTGTCTCCCAGCATCGTTTCGCCTCGCAAATCTCTTGGAGCACACGCCACGCTCGTAGCCAGCGCGCTCGCTGCGAGGCTCCGCGCGGTGCTGTCCCGCACCCAGCACAAAGGCAATGCCACTACGCCGCACGTTTTCACAGCACGTCCCGGCCTCAGATCCAACAGGTTCACCAGATTCGCGCTACCCGCGATCAGCGCCGCCTGGCCAACCCACGCCGTTGCCTTCGCTAAACGCCCGCCCGAGCGCGGAATCGCAACGGCACCGATGGCGCTGCCCGCTCCGATGAGCGCAATTTTGACAATCCCGGACGTCAGTTTGCCGTGGCGTAACGCCCCCAGATGCCCGTGAAATCCTTTCGCTTTCGCAGGAAAAGCATCTTCTAACTCGTCGTCCACGTACCCTGCGATCCACGCCGAAGCAATCGCAACGGCCGATGGAAGCGCCTGTTTCCATGGCAGACCGAGCGTCCCCACCAGCGCGCCGGCGCCGGCAGCCACGCCCTCAGACAAACTCACAGTTCTACCAGAATAGGACGTGCGTTCCCAGGCAGAACCCTTCAAAGGCAGGCTGTTGCAGGCCGCTGCCACAGCGACGCTTCCGGCTGCCGTCAGAATAGTCACTTCGCGTCTTCCGCCGTAGCGGATGGTGTCGGGCTCGCCGTTTCGGAAACCGCCGCCTCAGAGCGAGTCCCCAACGCGGCTTTAGCGCCTTGCTGGTTGCCCAGCGCCACATGGTCGCCCGTCAACTCGTTGCCTACCGCGAACGCCACGTTGAGTGCCGCAGTCACCGTACCCTCCGAATCAACAGTGGAACCTTCTCCACGCGCCCGAATCGCGCTCAAGAGATCTGTATCCGCATTCGCGGTACCGAGCGCTACAGAAGCACCGCGTTCGGCAATCGCAGCAAATGAGGAAACATAGACATCTGTGCGCGCAGCGGCTTCAGCATTCTCCTCCGCACTTGGCGACGCCGTTGCCCCAGTCTCTGATTCCGGATACAGAGTCGTTGGCGCAATCATCACAATTGCGTCCGCTGCGCCTGTGATATCTTGCGAAACCGTCATCATCGCATTGTCTTTTGTCGTCAGCGAGCCGAGTAAAACTTTGGCGTCCGAATCATCGGCACCCACGCGCAATACGGAATCAACTGCGCTGGCGATGATCTCCTCATTGCTAGCGTTGTCAGCGAGATCGGGAATGTAATCTTTCACTTGGCTGGCCAATGCGGCACGATACGTTTTCTGCGAAGAATCCGCAAACGCTTCTGTGAGTGCAACCTTACCGGAAATCGTCGCTCCCGCCTCGGTTAGTTCGTCCTCTACACTGCCGTCGTCATTCGCGTCCGGCAGCACGACGATCGCCACATTCCGGCCCTTCAAAGTACCGGGAAGGAGTTGGTCTCCCGCGACCTGCAATGCCTTCGAGTTGCCATCTAGTTCACTTGTCGCGTCATCAAGTTGCGCACGCAGATCGTCACGTGATTCGCGCAGGGATTCAACCTGCCCAGTGAGCGCACTTCCCAGCGAATCCTGCAAAGGCCCCGCTCCCAAAATGATGCCAACGGCCAGTGCCAAAAACACTGACACGAGCGATACAAGGTGATACCGAAAATCAACCATCAGATACCTTTACGTCAAAACAACTGGACGAACCAGTGGACTATGTCGGAGAACCATGAAGAGGACAAGCCGAACGCCACCTGGCCTGCCGCGGTAGAGGCTATGGCCGCAGCTACAGCGATGAGTCCGGCTAATATGAGTGCGAATACCTGCCAATTGGAAACTCGTGAACGATACAGCTGGGACACACCCTTGGCGTCGATCAGCTTGCTACCAATGGCAAGACGCGTGAGGAAGGTGGAGGCCATACCCGACCTCCCCTTATCGAGGAATTCGATGAGGGTATTGTGCGTTCCCACAGCCACAATCAGCTTCGCACCCTTGTCGTCGGCCAATAGCATTGCCACATCTTCGGATGTTCCCGTACACGGAAACACCACGTGTGGCACACCCAAATCTTCCACGCGTTTCTTCCCAGGGGCGCGCCCGTCGCGATACGCATGCACCACAATCTCCGCGCCGGAGGACAGCGCTTTATCGGAAACTGAGTCCATGTCTCCCACGATCATGTCGAGCTTGTAGCCCTCCTCGAGGATGGCATCTGCCCCACCATCCACACCCACCATAATGGGATGATATTCGCGAATAAACGGCCGAAGCGCGGCTAAATCGTCCTTATACCGGTAGCCTCGTACCACAACAAGTACTGGCCGGCCCGCGAAATTCGTCTTGACTTCGGGCACACCTACGCCGTCGAAGATCAGGTCTTGTTCGTGCTCCACGTACTCCATTGTGTTCGTGGCAAAAGCCTTCAGCTGCACGCTCATGCCTGCTTTTGCGGCAGCCTGGTCAGCGGCAATTGTCTCGGAGGTCTGAAGTATGCCTTGCGCTATCAAGCGGTCGCCTGCGTACACACAACCTGAGTTGTCAAACGTCAGCCGTTGGCCTTCCCGCACATCCATGATCGCGGACCCAAGATCATCAATCAACGGAATGCCCGCGTCGTGAAGGATTCCGGGACCAAGGTTGGGATATCGCCCCGATGTGGACTTCGCAGCATTGAGTACGGCCTTCGGCTTTTTCTCTACTAGCGCCTCGGCGGAGACTCGGTCAATGTCGGTGTGGTTGATAACCGCGATGTCACCCGCTTGGAGCCGCTTCGTCAAGTTTTTCGTGCGGGGGTCCACGCGAGCAATACCGGACAAATGGTCCGAATGCTCCATCACATGTTTATGCCCAAACAGTTTTACCACGCCCTTATCGTGCCACATTTGTTCGTGAAAGCAGGTCAGCGGCATGTGCGCGCGCCGCCTGCGTCACGGAACCAGAGAGCATCCGCGCCAGTTCCGCTATGCGCTCCTCGCCACGCACCTGGGCGACGTGCGTCGCCGTCGTCTCGCCTTCTGTGTTCTTTACGACGACGGCGTGGCTGGTGGCGTAAGCCGCCACTTGCGCGAGGTGTGTGACGACGATGACCTGGTTTGTCGCGCCGAGTTCAGCGAGTCGCTTCCCGACCGCAAGTGCTGCCCGGCCGCCCACTCCGGCGTCAACTTCATCAAACAAGAAAGTGTGAGACGTTTCATGATGATGAGTTGCGAGTGCAACCTCTACTGCCAGCATGACGCGCGAGAGCTCCCCGCCGGATGCACCGCTTCCAAGCGGTGCCAAAAGCGCCTGCGGATGTGAGGATAGCCGAAACACGACGTCGTCTTTGCCCCACACAGTGGGTTCTGCTTCGGAGACATCCACAACAAAATGGGCATCCGGGAGCGCCAGGTCAGGGAGCTCTGCCTCCACCAACTGTGAAAGCTCGTCAGCGCTCTTCTTCCGTGCACGTGTGAGCGCCACGGCCGCCGCTTCCGCCGCCTGCTCTGCTTCCTCTACTCGCGCACGCAGTTCCTCGCGTGCCCGATCCGGGTCCTGGAGCGCTTCCAACTCCTTCTGCGCCGACGCTGCGACCTCGATTGCCTCATCAATATCCATACCGAGAGTCTTGCGCAAGCCTGCTAGTGTCTGCCTGCGCGCATAGATCTCCTCGAGCCGCCCAGGATCGGCCTCCGTGTGCAGCGCCATATCGGATACGGTCGCCGCAATGTCGCCCAATTCTGCCTGTACGGCATCCAACCGTTCACGCAGCGGTACCACATCGTCGGTCACGTGGGCCAATGCCGCATACGCCGCGCTCACACGTTCCACTGCGCTATGCTCAACGGTGTCCGAGCCGGAAAGATAGGCTGCCGCCTGTGAAAGTCCCGCGTAATTCTCCTCGCTGTGTTCCAGGCGTTGCGCCTCGGCACGTAAAGCTTGTTCTTCACCCGTGGCTGGCGCCACCTCCGCCACCTTGTCAACCAGAGCTTCCAGAGCGAGCCTCCGGCGCGCTACATCCTTCGCCTGACGTTCAAAGCTTGTCAAGGAATCACGCGCTGATGTCAACTGGTGCCACGCGTCGCGCCATGCTGAACGCCGCACTGCGATATCGGAGCCGCCAAACGCATCGAGCGCCGCTCTCTGATGTGCTGATGTGGCAAGGCGCACCTGATCCGATTGGCCATGCACTGTCACCAATGCACTCGCGATTTCACGCAACACGGCCGTGGGAACGGAATGCCCACCGACAAATGCGCGCGATCGTCCGTGAGCTGGAACTGTGCGGGCCACCAGTACTACCGCACTATCGCCGTCGTCCTCCCACTGCCCGCCTGCGTCCAAAATTCGGGCGAGTACGGGAGAATCCAGCGGCACTGTGAAAGTACCCTCCACGTGGGCAGCTTCCGCCCCACGCCGCACCTTTCGCGGATCGGCTTTCCCACCTAGCAGCAAGGCGAGTGACGTGACCGCCATGGTCTTTCCTGCGCCTGTCTCGCCCGTAAGCGCGGTGAGTCCCGCACCGAAATCGAGTTCCGCTTCGTCAATAACACCCAAGTGCGAGATGCGAACATGCTCAATCATTGCCCAACGTGCCACCCCTTTACCGGCAATTGGAACTTTGTCACCAGGCGCCCGGAGAACGGTGTATCGTCAATCCGCGCTAGAAGAACAGGCTTCGTGCCGTGCACGGCGCGAATTGTGGAGCCTACGGGTGCACGCAAGATGCGCCGCCCATCGCACCATACCCGCGCATCCTCATCTTGCACCCTCAGTTCCAGTGTGGAATCTGGTCCAACCACCAGTGGACGGGTAAATAACGCATGGGCCGCGATCGGGGTGAGAATCATCGCCTCCACATTTGGCCACACTATGGGGCCTCCTGCAGAAAAGTTGTATGCCGTGGAACCGGTGGCTGTAGAGAAGACCACTGTATCCACTTTGAAATTCGATAGCTCACGGCCGTCAACCCCGATCGAGACTTCGATCATGCGGGCTGTCTCTTCCTTCTCAATCGCCGCGTCGTTCAGAGCCCAGCTTGTATCAACCCGGCCATCCGGCCGCGTGACGTACACGTCGATCGTCATTCGCTCATCAACTGTCCAGGCTCTCTCTGCGATACGATCCACCACACTGGGCAAGTCGTCTGGATCAGCTTCCGATAGGAAGCCCACGTGCCCGTAATTGATCCCCAGAATCGGCACACCTAAGGACCGCCCTAGTTCTGCCGCACGCAGAATGGTCCCGTCGCCCCCCAGAACCAGAATCAGCTCTGCACCTTCCACGGCGGCAGGCGTTTCGCGAGCATCAGACGCGATCCCCTTCGCAGCAAGATAAGACGCCACGGTTTCAAGGTCTTTGTTGAGGTCGGGGCGCCGCAGGTTCGCGACCAAAGCTACTTTGCGCGTCATATCTCTGCCTGCTTCTCCGATTCAATCGTCCCGGCTGGTCCTGCTGCAACCGCGCTGGCCACTTCCTCCTTCAACTGCTCACGCGGCATTGCCTGCGCACCAGCACGCATATGCACAAAATACTCTACATTGCCCGCGGGACCGGGCAACGGTGATGCCGCGATCGCCAGTACGCCCAGCCCATTGCTTTGCCCGCATTCGGCGACTTTGACAACGGACTCGCAGTGAAGCGCAACGTCTCGGACCACTCCGCCACGTCCAAGTTTGTCTTTGCCCACCTCAAATTGAGGTTTCACCATCAGTAGGAAGTCCGCATCGCGTGCCGCTGCACGCACAAGTGCAGGAATCACGAGTGTCAACGAAATGAACGAAAGATCGCCCACTACCAGTTCGGGGGCGGGCGCCACGAGCTGGGGATCTAAGGTGCGGACATTCGTCCGCTCAATCACCGTGACTCGCGGGTCCTCGCGCAGCCGCCACGCGATTTGTCCGTACCCTACATCGACGGCGACGACGTGCGCAGCGCCTTTGCGCAGCAGTACGTCGGTGAATCCACCCGTAGAGGCCCCCGCATCGAGGCAGCGCCGGCCTGCGATGCGCGGAGCGGATTCCGCCAACGTCTCCAGCGCCCCCAGCAGCTTATACGCACCTCGTGATGCGTATTCCTCTCCGCGTTCTTCTCTGACGAGAAGCGCCTGCACCGGATCCATCTGCCGTGCCGGCTTCTGGACTACTAATCCGTCTAGCATGACGACACCGGAGGCAATCAGCTCGGCCGCCTGTGAACGCGAACGTGCCAGGCCGCGGCGCACCAGTTCCGCATCCACTCTGATAAGCCGCGCCATTCTACCCCTGCGCTCCCGACAGCTGCCGGTGAAGGGCTGCCAAGAGATTCTCTAGAGCCTCTATCTGTTCATCGATCTCCAGCGTATCAAGTGAATTCAGTATCGTTTCGGGATCGATCGGGGGCGTGGGAATTGGAGCGCGTTCCATCTATCGCACCACCTCAAGCTCTGGCGTGGCCTGCGCAATAGTCTCACTCGATACACCCTCGTCGAAAGCCTGCCACGCGGCACGGGCCAGAGCACGGTACGTGTCAAGATCGAGCTTCCCATCCAACGCTCCAGTAGCCGTCACAAAACCGTCTTGGCCCCAGCGCACCCGCGCTGCCCCAGAAACAGCCCACGGCCCATCCCATACCTGCGACGGATAATGCTCTACTAACGCACGCATATCGTCTGCCAGATACGTCGGCCGTTGCTCTGGCACCGCCAAAACGACCTCACGCGCCGTTGCCAAACCTGTCAACACGTGCAACGACGGGATACCCGCAGCAACTGCCCCCTGAATGTCCGTATTCAGATTATCGCCCACGGCAAGTGGCCGTTCTGCCCCGATTCTTCGCGCAGCAATTCGAAAAATCTCCGGCTCAGGTTTTCCGGCAGAATACGGCTTCACTCCCGTAGAATTCGCGATCGCCAGAACCATCGATCCGTTGCCAACCATGAGGCCACGGTCGCGCGGAATTGTTCTGTCCATATTCGTCGCAAAATAGATGGCGCCTTTCCTGATCGCAAGCGCCGCTTCCGACATCCATTCCCAGTTCAGGTCCGGCGTAAACCCGTGGATCACCGCAGCCGGGTTGTCGTCGGAGGATTCCACCATCGTAAGCCCGACCTTTGCGACCTCGTCGCGAAGCGCCTGAGTGCCAATCACCAACACCCGTGCACCCTGTGGAACCATGCCGCTCAGCATCTCGCATGCCACAGAGGCAGACGTGACAATCGATTCTGGTGTGGCTGAAATTCCGATGGACACCAGGTGGGATGCGACCTCCTCGGGAGTGCGTGAGGCATTGTTCGTCACATACGCCCGCAGCACGCCCTCGCTCACCACGCGCGTAATGATCTCTGGCGCATGTACTACCGGGACCGGGCCGAGATAGCACACCCCGTCCAAGTCAAAAAGGGCCGCATCAAACCGAGAAATAAGCGATCCAGGCATTATTCATCCTCTTCAGATGTCGTCGCGTCCTCCGAATCCGCTTCGAATTCGGCATCGAATTGTGGATCAGAATCCGGGATACCGTCTGCATCGTCGTCCGGCCCTACGTGCGCATTGTCTTCGCTGT
>JALCLX010000002.1 GCA_022648165.1 Ancrocorticia sp. | reverse complement strand
TAGCTGAAACCGGCAAAATCCCAGGAGGCATTGCCACCTAGAGCCACCTCAACAAGAAAAAGCACCACGCAGGACAGGAAGCACCACGCGGAGAAGGAAGCACCACGCAGGACAGAAAACACCGCGCAGGACAGAAAACACCGCGCGGGGTCGCTGCACGGATGTATGGCCGTGCTTGATCTGTGGGTGCAGGCCCGCACTCTTGGTGCGCGGTCTTCCTTGTGGGTGCGGGCCGTCTCCGCGGCTGCCCTCTGAGTGCCGGGTTGTCCTGTGGGTGCTATGGCAGCTTAGCTTGCTGGCGCCATTCGCTTGAGCAGAGCGTCGTAAATCGGCGGCACGTGCAATGCGTCAGCCACAAAGACGGAAAGAATCACGACGGTCGCCACAGGCAGTAGATGCGTCAGGCTCCCTGTCATTTCGGCTGTGAGTAGGATCGACGTTAGCGGCGTGCGCACCGTAGATGCCAGCAAGCCCGCCATTCCGCACACGGCGAGTGCGGCCTGGTATCCTTCCGGGAATCCTGCCTGTTGTACGGCGAGGGCATATCCTGCACCCGTGAGTGTGCCGATTGCGAGTATCGGCATGAAGATGCCACCTGGGATGCCGGATCCGAAGGCGATTGCGGTGAAGAGTGTTTTGACGGCAAGGAGCACGGCGACCGCGCCGATGCCCGTTGCCGTATACTCCGCCCATTTAATGAGTTCCTCACCGCCACCTAACGCGCGCGGCGTGAAGAGCCCTACGGGTAGCGCCGCCGCGAACGCGATGAGCAGTGGGGTTGGCCCGGGTAGTTTTGCGATCGATTGTGAAGCTAAAAGCAACTGGTTCACCAGAGCGCCTAACACTCCCGTGATCAGCCCCAGCGGAATGAGAATCCACAGGTCGGCGAAGCGCATGGGTGTGACGTTGCCAAATTGCAGAATCGGCGTGGAACCAAATGTGGCCATAGAGAAGGCGTCGGCGGCCAACGCGCCGGTGGCCGCAGAAACAACAACCAAAGGTGAAAAACTTTTATGGAGGCCCTCTAGTCCAAATACGATCCCAGAAACTGGTGCATTGAAAGCCGCGGAGAGACCTGCGGATGCGCCGCTTGTGACCAGTAGTTTCTGTTCTTTTTCATTCGCGTGCAGCGGCCGCGATAACAGATGGGCGGCAGAGGCTCCGATGTGAATTGAGGGCCCCTCGCGTCCGAGCGACAGTCCAAAGAAACCGCCAGCCCCGCCACCCAGGAAGCGCACGATGATGGTGCGCAAAGGTCGCAGGGGTACGGTTCCCAACAGGAAACCTTTGGCTTGCGGAATGCCGGAACCGGACGCCGTTGGCTCCCACCGCAATAACAGCCACACGAGCACCGCGAGCACGCAGGCCGCCGCAACGAAGCCCACCACATGAAGCGGATTTGCGCGGATTATTTGGTACCAGTTTTCAGCAAAGCGGGTCCCAGTAGCAATGGTCCAACGGTACGCGATGGTGAGGGCCCCGGCGGCCACGCCCGCCAGGATACCGTTACGTGCCACTCTCCAACGTTCGGAATGAAAGAGGTAGCGCACGCGCGCCAAAAAATGCCGCCAGCCCTGCGCTGCAGTGTGCCGCTGGGAACTGCCTGCGCGGGGAATTGGTTCGTTACTGGGGGTGCCTGGTTCGTTACTGGGAGTGCCCGGCACCTCACCCCGAATACCAGCTTCCCTTTCGCGTTCCTTTCCACGTGCGCGTGCGTCCGCTCCAGAATCACTAGCACGGTTCGGACGGGCCTTGCGTGGCGGTTCGGCAGGCGGGTTCGCGCGCATGTATCTCCTGTATCGGTATCCGGTATGTGCACCGTAGGTGTTTCATTGTGGGTGCCCCACCGCGGTTTTTAAGCCGTCGTGGGTGCCCCACCGCCGGTGTTCCACCGTGGGTCACTACACCGATGGTACCGCTCTGCTTCGCATCGCCTGGGCGATGGACGTCACTTCGGGGCCGAGCGCGCGATCTTCATCGAGAAAAACGGAGTATGTACGCACGAATTCATACGCCTCACGTGCACCTGTGCCAAGTGCTGCCTTGGCTCCACGCAGATCAACGGCTTGTGCAGAACTTATCAGCTCAATCGCGATGAGTATCCACCACCGTTCCACTATCTCATCTGTTTTTGCGATCACGCGGGGCGCCATCGATGCCTCATCTTCGATGGCATCGGAAACGGCGATGGGATCGAACGACACGGGAAGTGCGAGGTGCCGGATTTCTGCATCGAGTGCAGACGCGCTCCGCTGAATCTGCCCAAATCCGGCGTTTCCCGCATGGAGTGTAAGGAATCGTGGCAGGTCGGTGAGGCCGTGAGACATGATTTTGGAGATGCGATACGTGGTGGCGCTTGCACAATTGGAGAGTGCCAGGTCAAGTCGTTCCCACGATTGGGCGAAGGCTGTGAGATCGAAGTTCGCAGTGGGAATGATGCGGCCGCCTTCTGTAATGACGGGATTCTCTGTGGGGTGGGAAAGCTCGATATCCGTGATGAGATCTGCTTCATTGATGGCGTGATGGAGTGCACCCCAGATCTGGGGCACACACCGATAGCTGAGCGGATCTTGCAGCCGGCGCGCGCGGGAGTAGTCCCACAGTCTGCTGCCCTCCATCAGCTTCCTGAGCTCAGCGCCCACTTCTACTTGCCCAAAGGCTGGCCGTGCGGCGAGTGCGTCTTGATCTAGTATGCGCAAGTTGCACAGGAAGGCCTCGTAATTTAGGGCTACCGCTTTGAGGGACCATTCGAAGGCGGCGCGGAGCTGGCGCAAGCTGAGGCACGCGCTACCAACCGAGTAGCTGTTTGCTACAACGAACGAGTGGCCGTCCTTTTCTGCAATAGGCATCGGCACAAGGCCTGCGGCCTTAAGTGCTTGCGCTGCCGGCATCACCGTTCCGTGGAACTCGGCTTCTCCTTCTCCGATCAGCGCGTTTGCGATCTGAGCTAGAGGGGAAAGATCGGCGGCTCCCACTGATCCGAGCGCGGGCACAACGGGATGAAAGCCAGCGTTGAGCGCGTTTGCGATTGCCTGAGCCACCGCAGGAGACACCCCGGCGCCGCCGTGTGCGATTTCTGCCAGTCTGGTCGCCATGATCGCGCGGACGTGCAGGGTGTCCAAATTAGGGCCTACAGCAGCGCGGTGGCTTCGTGTGACGCTCACCTGGAATGACACAAGTTGCTCTGACGTGAGCGGAGTATCAACGTTCGCCCCTAAGCCCGTGTTGAGCCCGTATATTGCTGCACGTCCATGCAACGCTTTTTGGACTAGGGCGCGCGCCTGGCGGATGCGTTCTGCGGCATGCGGCGCGATGGTCACGCGGGCGCCGTGAGCGATGGCGGATATGTCCGCACTGGTAAGTGGTGCAATGCCAAGTTCGACGGCGGCGTTCGCGCGCGTCGCGCGTGGAGAAGCTGCGCGGCGCGTGGCGCCTTGCCCGGCATTCGTGGATGTAGTCATGAGAGCAGAACCTTTCCACGGTCAATGACTGGCCGTGATGTGTCTGGACCGTACACGCGGAAGGCAACAGCCGTGGGCGTAGCCCACAGCTGGATGCGTGCGGTCGCTCCGGGATGGATCGTGGACGTGAAACGGCCTTCGAATCCGCGTAATTCTTGCTGTGTGTGGCGTTCTATCGCATGTGCCACCCAGCCGATTGTGCATAAGCCGTGCAAGATGGGCGTATCGTATCCGACCCGTTGCGCGGCTGCCGGTATGGTGTGGAGCGCATTGTCGTCACCATTGAGTTGATAGAGCAATGCCGCGTTAGCGGGGAGCTCAACGTGTAATTCGGTGTCTGCAGGCCGATCGGGCGGAAGAGTCAGCGTGGGTGGAGGCATTCCTGCTGATCCGATCCCTCCGTCGAATCTGCACGCATCAGTCTGGATCCGCGTGGCAATCAGTGCACCATCGGTCGTACTAATATCGCTTTGGAAGCTCACGAAAAGCCCGGATGCTCCGCGATCCGTCACGGAAAGAACACGTGTGTGAGAGATTAACTTGGCGCCCAATGGGATCGCGTGGTATACCGTCAGGCGTTGCTCTGCGTGAACTACCCCTTCCCACTGTGCGCCGGCGCGTGCGAGCCAGTGCCCTGGGTGAGCGATAGTGTTCGCCATCGTCGGTGCTACCTTCTGCGGTGTGGCGGCGAGCGCGACGTATGGCAGCTCTTCTGGTATCACAGCGTCGGATCCGTATCCGACGGAGAGAGCGTATAGCGCTGCTGCGTTAGGATTAATGGTCGCGTTGACGTCAGGGATAGCGTATTGAAGCAGCGCTTCGGGTGTGAGTCTCATCGTCCACCTCCACCGGTTGGGTTGCGGCGCGGGTTACCACACTGCTTGTCATTTCGTCTCTTCCGACGGCGTCCCCGGGCCGTTGGCGGGTGGCGGCGTCGTGGTGGGTATAGGCAGCAACCGCACTCCGCCGTCGATTGGCACTAGTTCGCCTGTAACCATCGGTGCATCGAGCAGCCACACGATAGCCGCTGCGATGTCGTCTGGCGTTGCGATCTTTTGCAACGGTGTGCGGGATATCGTCTCTTCTCTGAACTGCTCAAAGGAGTTTTCGCCCAGGGCATGCGCCATCCAGTTGGTGGCGACGACGCCCGGGCATACGGCGTTGACCCGCACATTCGGAGCTCCGGCGCGCGCGAGTGCCTTCGTCATTGCGTTGATGGCCCCTTTGGAAGCGTTGTAGGGCAGCGAGCTTCCTGCGCCCGTGAATGCGACATCGGATGAGACGTTCACTACGCTTCCTGAGGATTCGCGCAACGCTGGAAGGGCAGCCCTAGTCATCGAAAAGGTTCCTACCACATTCGTGGAAAGAACGCGCACAAATTCTTCAAGTGTGAGGCCATCAAGATCGAAGAAGTTGACACGCGAAGTCGTTGCCGCATTGTTGACGAGCCCATCGATGCGGCCCCAGGATTCTAGTGCCACTCGCGCCAACGCGCGGCATGCTGCATCGTCACCGATGTCGCCTTGGACAATTCGCGTCTCGCCTCCCAGTCTCTCGCAGGCGGATGCGGTGGATTCGGCTGCGGCGCGATCGGTTGAGTAGTTGATCAGCACGCGCGCACCGCGAGCTGCGAGGCGCTTTGCGGTGGCCGCGCCGATTCCACGTGAAGACCCGGTTACGATATACACGGGAACGTTCATGTGTTCTCCTTTGCGATGATGGCTCCCTCTTCGAACAGACGCGTGATCTCATCCGGACTCAGGTGAAGCATGCCTGCCAGGACCGCTTCAGTATCGCTGCCGAGCTCAGGCGCCGGCCGGGCGACGTGTCGCGGCGCATCGCTGAAGTGCACCGGTTGTTGCGGAAGGAAAACCGATCCCAATCCGGGGTGGGGCACGCGTGCAAGAAGTTCGCGCGCGCGGACCTGGGAGCTGCGCGCGGCCTGGTCCACGTTCCACACTGTGGACGCTGGCACGCCGGCGGTGCTCAGTTCTTGTGCGACTTCGGCCGCGCTGCGTGTTGCGGCCCAGTTTTCGACGATCTGCGTCAGTTTGGCTTGGTGTTGGTGGCGCAGCGCATCGTTTGCGAATTCCGGCATTTCCGGTAACTCGGGCATTCCAAGTGCCTGTGCCAGCGCAGCAAAGAGTTTGTTATTCGCAACGGCTATCGTGAACAGCCCATCGCGCGCTCGAAAGGCGCCAAAGGGAGCGGAGAATGCGTGGGAATTGCCGATGCGTTCGGAGCTTTTCCCGTGAGTTGCCACTGTGCCAGTGCGGTGGGCAGCATACTGAACAGGCTGTCAAACAGAGCCACGTCAATATGCTGGCCATACCCGGTCTTCTCCCTGCTGTAGAGAGCCATCCCGATGGCGAAAGCAGCAAATATCCCGGCGGCGACGTCGGCAATCGACTCACCCACCAAGCTCGATTCTCCTTCGGGCGTACCCGTGATGCTCATGAGGCCAGAGAGTGCCTGGGCGATCACGTCATAACTGGGGGCCTGCGCCATCGGTCCGTCTTGACCGAATCCGGAAATGGAGGCTACGACAATTCGCGGATTGAGACGGCGGAGCGTTTCGTACCCGATTCCCAGCCGATTGGACACTCCGGGACGGTAATTTTCGACGACGACATCGGCGTGCGCAGCGAGTGTCTGCGCCAGTTTCACTCCTTCGGGGTTTTTAAGGTTGATCGTGATGGATCGTTTGTTCCGGTTGAGCACTTCGAAGCTAAAACTGTAATCGCCTTCGAGTGCCCCTATGTGGCGCTGGTCATCACCGTGAGGAGGTTCCACCTTGATGATAGTGGCGCCCAGGTCACTCAGTAGTGCCGTGCAGTAGGGGCCGGCCAGCATTCGGGTGAAGTCGAGTACTATGATCCCATTGAGCAATTGCGCCGATTCGCTGGGCACGCTGTGCTCCTCTCGTTCTCAAGTCATGAGGACGATAGCCCCGGCGCTAGCACGGGCGCTATCTCGTTCCCACCACGCAAGAATCTTGCGCCGTCCGTGTTACTTGGAGGTTTCTCAGTTGTTGAGAGCGTGTATGTTGTCCGAACTAGATTCTGAAAGTGCCGGTGCATCTGAACGGTGGATCTCAAGCCCGGTGTTTTCACCCCAATGAGGGGAGCTTTCTACGCGAAAACCAAGTGATTCGACGATGCGGGACGCCATGTCGTGCACGATGTCGCTTACGCTGTGAGGATTCGCGTAGAAAGTGGGGACCAGCGGCGCCACGATTCCACCCGCGTTAGTGACGGCGAGAGCATTCGCCAGGTGTATCGCGGAAAGGGGCGTCTCTCGCAGCGCGCACACCAATTTTCGGCGTTCTTTGAGGCAGACGTCGGCTGCTCGGCCTAGTAGCGAAGGGTCTGTGCCTTGTGCTATCGCCCCCAGTGTCCGTGCACTGCACGGAACGATCGCCATGGCATCAACAGGATACGAACCGCTGGCCAACGCAGATGCCATATTCTTGTTGCTGTGGATCGTGTGCACCAAAGGTTGTAGGTCTCGCGTGCGCATCCCTGTTTCGTGTTCCAGGGTGATGGCGCCCCAGTGGCTCACTATGAGATGAACTTCTACGGCGCGCTCTTTGAGGAGGTGTAGTACGTCGACTGCCACCGCCGCACCTGACGCGCCGCTGATTGCAACAATTACTCTGGCCATTCCCACATGGTTGCACCTTCAATGGAATCCGACAAGTGCAGCGCACGTGCTGTAACAGCGCAGAAACATGGCGGTGTTCTGCGCGTCAAATTGGTCTGGCAAATTCCCATGGTGTGAGGATGGCTTGTCTGTGTTGTGAGGATGCGGCCTATATTCGCCGCATGAACGAGCAACAGAAACTCCCCGATCAGGTCATCGCCGGCCGCGTTCGGGTTGAGGATTCATGGATTCGCGGCGAAGTGTGGGTGACTGGTGAGAGCATTTCGGCGGTCTTCCCTGGTGTTGATCCGAGCAAGACGCCGGGGGTGTCTCGGCTTGATGTTGGCGACGCCTTCGTTCTCCCGGGCGCGATCGACTCTCATGTTCACAGCCTTTCGTATGGCGGTGAGGGCGTGGCAGCGGCAACGCGGTCCGCTGCTGCCGGCGGCGTTACAACGGTTGTGGAAATGCCGTTCGACGTTCCTGATCCCATCAATACACTGGACCGCCTTCACGCAAAACAGGATATGGTCGCCAACGAGGCTGCCGTAGATGTGGCGATTCTTGGAACGCTTGCGCCAGATGGCGGGTGGCGCGAGGCCGAAGCGATGTCAGCAGCCGGCGCTGTGGGATACAAGGTTTCGTTGTATTTGACAGATCCGCATCGTTTCCCGCGCATCAACGATCTGGAACTACTCAACGTCATGAACGCTGTCAAAGACGCTGGCGGGACGTTGTGTATTCACGCTGAGAACAACGAGATAGTCCACGGCCTCAGCGACCAGCAAGATCCTCACGATACAGATCCGCGTGTTCATCTGCGCACTCGCCCACCAGTATCCGAGACGCTTGGCGTGGTAGTGGCACTAGAAGAAGCAGCATATACCGGGGTTCGGCTTCATCTGTGCCATCTTTCGCTGCCGCGTGGAGCGGAGCTGGTTTCATGGTACAAGGGGCAGGGAACGAACGCCTCGCTGGAAACGTGCCCACATTATCTGACATTCAGCGAGGACGACATGATGAAGCAGCGTGCCAGGCTGAAGATCAATCCTCCCTTGCGCCCAAAGGACGCCGTAGAAGGCTTGTGGAATGAACTCAGAGCCGGCCAGATCGATATCGTCTCATCCGATCATGCCCCGTGGCCGCTTGAGATGAAGACGAAGAAGTACATTCTGGAGAATGCCTCAGGAGTTCCAGGCGTTGAAACTCTGCCGACGTTGGTTCTTGGCCAGGCGTTACAGCGAGATCCCTCATTGTCCCTGTTCAACGCTGCACTTGACGCAATCACTATCACGCCCGCGCGGCGCTTCGGACTAAGCAGCCGCAAGGGCTCGCTGGGCGTGGGTAAAGATGCGGACATCATGGTCTTCCAACCCGGCGATCAGGCGATTGACGGGTCTGCACAGCATTCGAACGCCGGATGGAGCCCGTACGACGGGCTGAGACCGGGCGGAGCTGTGACACATGTCTTTTCGCGCGGCACGCTGATTTATTCGGCCGCCGATGGACTCAATGTGACGCTGGGACGAGGAGAGATTCTCACGCGCGACGAAGTCAAGTAAGGGGTACACGATGGTGCGAGGCGAAGGCTTAGGATCACTGATCCGCGGGCTCGAGATACTGGAGATTGTGCAGCACAATGCACGTATGCGGCCGCAAGAGGTTGCTGACGGACTGAGCCTTCCCTTGTCCACTGTGTATCGCTACTTAAAGACTTTGAAAGCGACTGGATACCTTATTGAGGTTGATGGGCATGTGATGCCAAGTCAGAAGCTTGCCGAGCCGGACAATTCTGCGACGCATCTGGTACGTTACGCGGCGCCTGCATTGCGCAAGCTCAGTGCGGCGACTCAGATGACATCGGTTCTCACCGTGCGAGTGCATGTTGCGGCGCTGTGCCTGGATTCGGTAGCTGCGCATCCAAAACACAGGATCTCATTTCAACCAGGCGAAGTACGCGCTCTGTATGCAGGTGCAAGCGCACTGCCCTTGTTGGCCTACGCGCCAGAACCGGTGTTGCGAGAGATTTTGGACGGCGATTTGAAACGTTTTACATCAGCGACGCCGGACCGAGAGGGAATCGTACGCGCTGTGGAACGAACGCGTAGAGAAGGCTATGTGGTTTCGGAGGGCTATCTGACGCCAGGCATGGCCGGTTTTGGCGTTCCCGTGATTGTAGGGGGAAGGTGCATGTGCGCTATCTCGTTGATCGGCGAGATGCAGTCGCTCACCCGTCAAGAAATCATCGTCGCTACATTGAAGAGTTTCACAACACAGCTTGTGGAACATATGCCCATCGCGGTGATGGAGGAAGCGTGGTCAGGAACTAATGATTGAGAAGAGCACACCGGTTTCAGACATTCTAGCCGGGCCAACGGCAAGCGTCCGCGCAGCCCGCGGGAGCGAGCTGCGCGCGAAAAATTGGCGGGCGGAAGCGCTGCTTCGGATGTTTGAGAACGTCTTGGAGGTAGGAGAGGACCCTGTTGCGCTGGTGATCTATGCGTCGCTTGGCAAGGCCGCCCGCAACTGGGACCAGGCAAAAGCGATAGTACGTGCGCTCCTTGAACTGGAAGAAGAACAGACTCTGGTGTTGCAAACGGGTGCCGCAATCGGAGTAATGCAGACAGGAAGGAATGCCCCGATGGTGATTTCAGCAGTGAATAACACTGTGGGGGTGTGGGCAACTCCCGAGCGCTTCTATGCGCGCCTCGCTAGTGGTGACACAATCTGGGGTGGCCTTACAGCTGCAGCGTGGCAATACATTGGGCGCCAAGGCGTCCTTTGTGGCACATACGAGCTACTGCGCACTATCGGCATGCGGCATTGTGGGGGAGCGAACCATGAGGCGATGGCCCATCGCTGGATGCTGACGGCAGGATTGGGTGGAATGGGATCGTCGCAGCCCATCAGCGCAGCCATGCTGGGCCTTTCCTCGCTTACGGTAGAGGTCGATCCTGCAAAGCTCCACAAGCTTCACGCCGCCGGTGGAATCGATCGCATGACAGACGATCTGGATGAGGCGTTGGCCACGGTGATGAGCGCTGCACAGGACGGCCGCACTGTGGCGGTGGGTCTCAAAGGAAACGCTGCGGACGTATTCCCAGAGATACGCCGCCGCGGGATCGTCCCTACTATTGTCACAGACCAGACGGCGGCCCACGATGCCCGATACGGATATTTGCCGTCGGGAATCGCGTTAGAGGATTGGGCTGCGTATCGCGAAGCACATCCTCAAGAGTTGGAGGATCGCGCGAAAGCGAGTATGGCCGTGCAGGTCGAAGCGATGCTGGCCTTCCAAGAAGCTGGCGCGATCGTGTTTGAAAACGGAAACAATCTGCGGGTGCAGGCTTTGGAATATTTGGGCCATGACCAGGCTGAACGAGTCTATCGAATCCCCGGTTTTATGCCGGAATACTTACGGCCGTTGTTCAGTCGAGGCATTGGCCCCTTCCGGTGGATTGCTCTTTCGGGGGATGAGAGAGATCTGGAACAGGTGGATCAGCTTGCTGCCACATTGTTCTCCAAGCGGCCAGAGGTGGCGGAATGGATCGAGTTGGCACGCCGCCATATTCCCACGCAAGGCCTTCCTGCCCGATCCTGCTGGCTTGGCCACTGAGAGCGGTCGCTGATCGCACGGGAAACAAATCGCCTGGTAGCTAGCGGCCACATTAGTGCGCCAATCCTCTTCAGCCGCGATCACCTTGATTCTGCGGGGATGACTCACCCGAGGATAGGGACTGAAGCAATGAAGGACGGATCGGACGGCGTGACCGATTGGCCCATTTTGGACTCCATGTTGTTGAGCGCATCTGGGGCTGATTTGGTTGCCGTTCATTCCGGTGGTGGCGGTTACTCAGGTTGGATGCAGTCGGCGGGTGTTTCAGTGGTTGCCGACGGCAGTACAGAAGCAGAACAGAGAATCTGCCAAGTGTTGGATCTGGACACCGGACTTGGCGTACTCCGTTACGCAACTGCAGGTTACGAAGAGGCGCGGCACTCGGTCGCCGTCGGCGGCGAGACAGGAAATGCGCCGCTCAAACAAATCAACGTAGAGGAATGAGAGGATCACTATGCGTACACTCACTGCAGACGATGCACGGCACGGAGTCTTGGGCGGAGGAGTCTTCGCATGCGGAGGAGGCGGCTGGAAGCATCATGGCGAACTCATGGGCGCGCTGGCCACCTCGATCGGCTACCCAACGCTCGCATCTGTGGATGAACTTCCCGGCGACAGCTGGGTTGCCACGGTAACAGCGATCGGTGCGCCAGCGTCGCCCACGTGGGAGATCCAACCCATTGACTATGTCAACGCGCTGCGGGCCTTGATTGATGCCGTGGACGTTCCCATAGCTGCTGTTATGACTGCCCAGAACGGCTATTCCACAACGCACAATGGCTGGATTCAATCTGCTTCTCTTGGCATCCCTGTGCTTGACGCCGCCGGAGATATTCGGGCCCATCCCACCGGCAAGATGGGGGCAATGGGCTTGACGACGCGCCCGGATTATATCGCTACCCAGGTATTGTCAGGCGGAAATCGTGCGCTTCACGGTGAGTTCCTTTCCATCAACCGTGGAACGGTTACCACCTGCGACGATGTTTTGCGCGACATTTCGGTCCGCACGGGAGGTTTCATCGCGGCGGCACGGAATCCTGTAGAGCTGCAATGGGTGAAGGAAAATGCGGCACTCGGTTCTATTAGTCTTGCGCTCGATCTGGGCGAGGTCATGGAAGAAGCCGGATACGGATCGTCGGAGCGGGCTGAGGATGTGATTGCGGCCGTCGTTGAAAAGCTTGGCGCGACCGTGGTGGATCGTGGTCCGCTGACGTTCACCGAGCCGCTGGTCACCAAGGGAGGCTGGGATCATGGCGCGTTCGGAGTAGGCCAATACACCGTGCCTTATTTGAATGAATTCATGGCTATCGATGGGCCCGATGGGCGCGTAGCAACCTATCCGGACACGATCGCTATCATGCGAACGGATACAGGCGAGGCACTCGCAGTCAAGGATGCGCACGAAGGAATGGACGTGGTTCTCATCTACGTTCCGGCGGTTACGCTTCCACTATCCTTCTCGGCTGTGGATCCCGTGGGGATAGCGGAATGCGAGCAGATCATGGGAATCGACCTGCTTCCCTACACGCCCGAACGCGTCGCGGCGGTGGCATGATGGCCGAGATTACCGCGGAATCGCTACGTCCCAACGCGGAGAGACTGGCAGCCGATCTCAAGGCGCTCGCGGAATATACGGATTCTGTTGCACCAGGCTGGACCCGGCAGGTGTTTTCCGATCCGTACCGCGCTTCCCGGCAATGGACGCGCCATCACATGGATGAGGCCGGATTAGAGACGCACATTGATGCGGCGGGCAATATCGTTGGTGTTCTACCAGGGCGTAACCCCAGCCTTCCCGTGCTGATGACGGGATCCCACACGGATACTGTTCACGGTGGCGGGCGTTTTGATGGAATGGTTGGTGTACTCGGTTCGATTGAACTGGCGCGAACCCTGCGGGAGGCGGGGCTGCAGTTCGAGCGCGACCTCGTCGTCGTCGATTTCCTGGGAGAAGAGGCTAACCCGTATGGCATATCCTGCATCGGATCCCGGTCCATTGCCGGCGTGCTCAAACCCGAACACCTGGATCGCACCGACCATGAGGGGAACAAACTCGGCGATGTGATGACGGCCTTCGGATTAAACCCGAATCAGGCCATCAGCCAGGCGTGGAAGCCGGGATCGATCCATTCGTATGTCGAACTCCACATCGAGCAGGGGCCACTCCTAGAAAGGCGTGGCACGTCAATTGGCGTCGTCACCGCCATCGCGGGGATTGACCGGCTGATGGCGCAATTTCACGGCAGGCCCGATCACGCAGGCACCACGCCTATGGACGGACGGCAGGATGCGTTATTGGCTGCCGCTAGCGCGATTCTGACAATCGAGCGCGAAGCCTGTGGTGCACCAATCCACGGCGTGTCTACTACCGGCCGCATTGAATCGTCGCCAGGCGCATTCAATATCGTTCCAGACGATGCGAAGATATGGGCCGAGCTGCGTAGCATCGATCCGGCATGGCTGGGCGAAGTCAAAATGCGCATTGCGCAAGAAATAGCGGAGGAGGCTGATAAGAGAGGCGTCCATACGATGGTGGAGTGGCTCTCCGATCAGGCTCCTGTTCAGGCCACAAAGCTGGTTCAAGACCAGATTGCGCAAGCCGCTGATGCTATAGGGCTTTCATGGGAGGCCGTCCCAAGCGGAGCGGGACATGACGCGGCACACATCGCGTCTATCGCACCCATGGGAATGATCTTCGTTCCTTCTCAAGGCGGGCGAAGCCATGTGCCGGAGGAGTTCACCGATATCAGCGATATCTCCCAGGGAGTACACGTTCTGGGAGCAGCGCTCGCGCGGCTTGACAGCACGGAAAACCCACGATGAGCGCGTCGCTGCGAGATTACTTGCGGGTGTTGGCCGATCGCGGAGAACTGGTCACCATCGACGAACAGGTGTGTCCAGAGGCTGATTTGGGCGCAGTGCTGGCGCTGTTGGAGGCCGGCCCAGCAGTGATCGCACGCCATGTGGGCGATCACGCGATGCCCGTTGTAGGAAATGTGGTGACCAGCAGGCAGCGGGCAGCATTGGCGTTAGGGGTTAGCGAGCAAAGCGTCTCAGAGGTTCTCACGGCATCGATCGGCAGCCCGATTGAACCGAATGTGGTATCGAGCGGGCCGTGTTGCGACGTGCGAGAAGCGGCGGATTTGACGCGCTTGCCGATACCGACCTTCTTTCCGCGTGAGACCGGCCCGTATATTACGGCGGGTGTCATCGCAGTGCGCGATGTGGAGACTGGACAGCGTAATCTTTCCTTCGCGCGCTTCAAGGTTCTAGACGCTAACCACGCGATGTTAGGAGTTTCCCCCAACCATCATCTGGGCAAGATGGCGGAGCGCGCCCTTGCCAGGGGAAGCACATTGCCTATCGCCGTCGCGATCGGAGTACATCCTGCCATCAGTTTGGCGGCCTGCCTCTATATGAAGTTCGGCGACGACGAATTGGCCTCCGCCGGGGCGCTCCTGGGGGCGCCCGTGGACGTCGTGGAAACAGACTCGGGTATTCGCGTTCCCGCTGATGCGGAGCTGGTTCTTGAGGGCGTAGTTCACCCTGAACAAAAGGTGAGAGAAGGCCTGGTGTCCGAATTTCATGGACGCTACCACGATTACGGGGAGGGCTACGTCGTAGAATTCAAACACATGAGGCGGCGCCAGAACCCGTATTTCCAGGTGATACTGCCTAGCCTGCACCAGGAGCATATCCTTCTTGGCGCGCTATCGATCGCAGCTAGCCTCAAGGCGACTTTGCAACAACTTATCCCGGGCGTGGTGGACGTTGCGGTGCCTGATGTTGGAGCCGGTCGAACAAGCGCTATCGTATCAATAAAGAATGCTGGCCCTGGGGTTCCGCAGCAGGCGATGATGGCGTGTTTTTCCCATGTCTCACTGATCAAACAGGTAATTGTTGTCGATGCTGAAGTGGATCCGTGGAACACGGCATCCGTTGAATGGGCTCGCTTGTGCCATGCGCGCCCGGAAAGGGATTACTTGGTGGTTCCGCATGCACGTACCGACCGTTCAGATCCGTTGGTTGCAACACTGACGGTTGGGAAATTGGGTGTTGATGCTACTGTCAAGGCGGGCGACAGGGCCGAGGGCTGGGCGTTCGCGCGATCGTCCGATGAGGCACTGGTCAACGCGGCCAGCATACTGCGCCGCGCCGGTGTGGTGGCGGCGCCTTCGCAGCTGATGGAAGGAATTCGTTTTCGCGCAGTGTGATAAAGAATATGTATAGCGGCGATGCGAGATATGGGGCTCTTTGGGGCCCCATATCTCGTTATATCTGGCGCCTACCAGGGTGCGCAACGGCCCGTGTGCATGGGCGTCGTTAAGCGTTGGAAACATTCCGAAAACACGTTCTTCATATCACGGGGCGAGCATTCTCATGGCGCGGGAAGGAGTTATAGCGGGCAGAGGTCACGTGATTAGCATGAGCCGCAAGACGGGTAGAAACGACAGAATCACCCCGTTGAGAACATAAGTCCCACATCATCGAGTCTTTGGAGACATAAAATGCGACGCTTTCGACCCTTCGCTGCGGTGGCTACTATCGCTATCACATCCGTAGCTCTTTCAGCATGCTCCTCACCCGGTGTATCCGGTAGCGACCAGACTTCCGGTTCCTCTGATTCGTCGTCGACAATCACGGTGGGATCGGCTAACTTTACCGAATCCGAGATCCTCGCTAACATCTACGCTATTGCGTTGCGGGATGCGGGTTACGACGTCAAAGAGAAGTTCAATATTGGTTCCCGCGAGGTCTATATCCCAGCGCTTGAAGACTCATCGATCGACCTAATTCCTGACTACACCGGGAACCTCCTTTCCTACCTTGACAGTTCTGCTACCGCGACGGCTGCAGACGATGTCGATGCCGCATTGCCAGCTGCGCTCAAGGCGAAAGGCCTCGCTATGGGCACGCCGGCACCGGCCGAGGACAAGGATTCAATCGTGGTCACAGAACAAACGGCCAAAGAGTGGAATCTCAAGGAAATTGGCGATTTGGCCGCCCATAACGACGAACTCACGTTCGGCGGAACGCCAGAATTCAAAGAACGCGCAGTGGGACTCCCAGGGCTCAAAGCGAACTATGGCGTGGTGCCCTCTAACTACGTCGCGATCGCAGACGGCGGCGGGCCGGCCACGGTAGCTGCCCTTGTCGATGGCACGGTAAAAGCCGCAAATATCTACACAACAAGTCCCGATATTCCGGCGAACAATTTCGTCGTACTCGAAGACCCGAAGAATAATTTCCCAGCACAAAACGTGGTTCCTATATTCCGCGAAGGCGCCGTCGATAGCGCTGCCTTGGAGGTTCTCAATAAGGTGTCCGCGGAGCTCACCACCGATGATCTTCTTTCCATCAACGCTGAAGTGAGTGGCGACGCCAAGATGGAGCCCAAAGCTGCTGCGGAGCAATGGCTCGAAGATAAGGGGCTGATTAATAACTAAGACGAGTGGTGTGGAGCCCTCCGGATCGGGGCTCCACACCACCTCCAACAATGCTGGCCTGAGGCGAGTGGGAAATTGCCACTCACTGGGCGTCACAAAGGAGCATCCGATGATTGAGTTTGATAATGTCACCAAGCAGTTCCCCGACGGAACGATCGCGGTTGACCACCTCAATTTGGTGATTGACAAGGGATCGCTCACAGTGTTCGTTGGCCCATCCGGCTGCGGCAAAACGACGTCCATGCGCATGGTGAATCGTATGTTGGAACCCACCGAGGGCCGTATCGTGGTGGACGGCGCCGATGTCAAGTCCATATCCCCTGTTCAGCTCAGGCGCGGTATTGGATACGTTATTCAGAACGCAGGGTTGCTCCCGCATCGCACCGTTGTCGACAATGTCGCAACTGTGCTGTTACTGCGAGGTGAATCGAAAAAAGAAGCGCGCAAGAAGGCGCTTGACGTGATGAAGCGCGTTGGGCTCAGTCTCGACCTCGCGAAAAGATACCCAACCAGTCTCTCAGGGGGTCAGCAACAACGCGTTGGCGTCGCGCGGGCACTCGCAGCAGATCCTGAAGTGTTACTCATGGATGAACCCTTCTCTGCGGTGGATCCGGTTGTCCGCCGTGATCTGCAGCGGGAACTGCGCCGTCTTCAATCGGAGCTTCACAAAACCATTATTTTCGTGACACACGATATGGACGAGGCCGTGCTCTTGGGTGACAAAGTTGCAGTATTCGGCACAGGTGGTGTGCTGCAGCAATATGGAACACCAGCGGATGTGCTTGCGAATCCGGCAAACGATTTTGTGGCGGACTTGGTTGGTCATGATCGCGGATACCGCGCTCTTTCGTTCCACACGATAGAGCGCTTGGCGGTGGAGCCAGTAACAACTGCCACGCTTGAGGATGCACGAACGCAATCGCCTACTGAATCCTGGTTGCTCGTTACAGATACGGAAGGTAAGCCTCTTGGTTGGTTGGATAAAGAACGCCATATCGCGCTCCGTTCTGGCATCCGCGCGCACAGAGTTCTCGCACCTGTCGGCTCCGAGCTCACTCCTGATGGAACGCTGCGGCAGGCGCTCGATTCGGCGCTATCATCACCATGCGGCCAAGGAGTGGTGACAGATGCCTCAGGAACAGTTACGGGTGTGGTAAGTATTGCGCACGTGATTGATGTTGTAGAAGCGGAGCGTTCCCGATGATGCGCATTTCGCTTCCTGGTCTGTGGGCCATACAGAACTGGAGTAGCGTCTCAGAGCTTCTGGTGCAGCATATTTGGCTTGCGGTGGTTCCTACCATAGTAGGGCTCGCGATTGCGGTTCCGCTGGGTTTATTGCTGTACGATTCACCGAAAGTGCGAAGCGTTGTTACGGTGGTAGTGAGTGCGATTTACACCATTCCATCACTCGCGTTGTTTCTGTTGATACCAGGTATCATCGGAACTCAGATACTTTCACCCGTCAATGTAGTAGTGGCGTTGTCGTTGTACTCTACGTGCCTTCTGCTGCGCTCCGTATTCCAATCGCTCGACAATGTGCCCGCCGATGTGCTCGACGCTGGAACGGCGATCGGCTTTTCGAGGCTCCAGCGCAAACTTCGTATCGATCTACCGCTGGTCATTCCGGTGCTTACCGCAGGTGTGCGCGTCGTCGTCGTTACCAACGTTTCGCTGGTCTCAGTGGGAGCTGTGATCGGAATCGGAGGGTTGGGGCAACTGTTTACCTCTGGTTACCAGCGCAACTTCCCCGAAGAGATCATGACCGGGATCATCCTCACCGTCATACTTGCCGCAATTGCTGATCGCATCATTGCAGTCTTGGGGCGTGCATTGACTCCATGGCGCTCCTCGCAAGGCTCCGGTGCGCGGCCTTCCGAGGCAGCAGAACCTGCCGCGAACGCAGCGGACGCCGTGTCCGACCTGGTGAATTTGGAGGCATAGATGTTTGCGGACCTTGTGACGTTTCTTTCTGATCCAACGAACTGGAGCGGGCCCGAAGGCATCCCGGTCCGAATCGTAGAGCATCTTTATTATTCGGCACTAGCCGTTGCAATTGCCACTGTAATAGCCGTACCGATTGGAATGATGATCGGGCACACACATCGTGGCGAAACTTTTGTAGTGGGCCTCGCAAACGGTGTCCGCTCACTTCCCAGCCTCGGCATCATGACTTTCTTAGTTCTGGTGATGGGTTTGGGCTTGCTGCCTCCGGTGCTGGCTCTCGTCATACTGGGGATTCCCCCATTGATGGCCGGCACTTATGCGGGCGTTTGCAATGTCGATGCTCTTGCCGTTGATGGCGCACGAGCGATGGGTATGTCTGAGCCGCAGGTTCTCTTTCGTGTGGAGCTTCCGAATGCCCGCCCGCTCATTCTCTCAGGATTTCGGACGGCATTTCTGGATGTCATAGCAACAGCTACGATCGCCGCGTATGTCAATTTGGGTGGATTAGGGCGGTATATCTTTGACGGTCTGGCCGTCTACAAATACGGAGAAGTAGCTGCGGGTGCAATTATGGTGACGGCCACGGCGCTGCTTGTGGACTTTGTTTTGATGCTATTGGTGAAAGTTTCGCGACCAGGCCTTCGGTTATCTCACCACAGCGCAAAGGCGATTGATGCACTGATCGCACAGGCAAACGCTGATCAGCGAGGAACGCAGCGTGATATCCGGGAAGACGTGGCTTGATAGCCTAAGAGGTGTGATTCAACCCTATACTTCCGCGAGCCGAGGCCCTGGGGCATCGAAGGATACTGTGTGGAGCCCTGATTCACCCAACACTGTGATCTTGGGTGATAATCTGCCCCTTTTGCGGAAATTGCCGGATGCCCAATTTCAGTTGATCTACATCGATCCGCCGTTTAATACGGGCCGCGTGCAGGGCCGCCAGACGATGCGCATTACTCGGTCAAAAAATGGTACACGCGTGGGTTTCAAAGGGCAGAGTTATGAGCAAGTGAAAGGCCGCTTGCTCAGTTATGACGATTCTTTTGGTGATTATTGGGATTTTTTGGAGCCGCGTTTGGAGCAGGCGTGGCGATTGCTGGCACCTTCAGGCACGCTATACGTACATCTAGATTATCGGGAGTCGCATTATGCGAAGGTCGCATTGGATGCGCTCTTTGGCCGTGAGTGCTTCCTCAATGAGATTATCTGGGCCTACGATTATGGCGCTCGCGCCAAGCGGCGGTGGCCGGCCAAGCATGACACGATTCTGGTGTACGTTAAAGATCCGCTGCACTACTACTTCAACAGCGAAGGCGTTGACCGCGAACCCTATATGGCCCCTGGCCTCGTGACGCCAGAAAAAGCTGCCCGCGGTAAGCTGCCCACGGACGTGTGGTGGCATACAATCGTTTCCCCAACTGGCAAGGAAAAAACGGGGTATCCTACTCAAAAGCCAATTGGGATCCTCCGGCGCATCATTGAGGCGAGTTCGCGCCCTGGTGACTGGGTGCTCGACTTCTTCGCGGGCTCTGGCACTACCGGCGCGGCAGCGGTAGAACTTGGCCGCCGCTTCCTTCTGATCGATTCGAATCCGGAGGCGATCACGGTGATGAAGGAGCGTTTCGGTAGGGCTAACCACGGCGTAGATGGACGAGTTGACGACGGCGCAGCCAGAAGAGTTGACGACGGCGCAGCCTCCGTAGAGTTCGTGGCCGGTTAAGCGCAGCTGCCTGCGTATTTGCCACCCGAATGCCCAGCCGCTACGCCGATTCGCGAACTACGAGGGTGGTGGGGAGCGTGATGACGTGATCGGGATTCTTGCCAGCAAGGCGTTCCATAAGAATTTGTGCCATAAGGCGGCCTTGTTCAAAGGAATCTTGCCGGACAGTGGTGATTTGGGGTTGGCCTTCGGTAGCCATGACGGAATCGTCGAATCCCACGACGGCGATTTGTTCAGGTACTGCGATCCCCTCAAGTTTCATCACGTCAATTGCGGCGCGCGCCATGAGATCGGATGCGATGAATATGCCGTCAATATTTCTGTCGCGTTCAAGAACTCGTGCCATGGCTTCCGCGCCACCGACAGCAGTGAAGTCGCCCGCTTCGATAGGGCCGGGTTCTAAGCCGGCGTCTTTGAGCGCAGCAAGGAATCCTTCCAACCTGTCTTCACCGGATGGCATATCTAGCGGGCCGCTGACGGTGGCGATGTGTTTTCTTCCCTGCGAGATCAGGTATTCGGTAGCCATGCGGGCGCCGCCCACATTGTCAGTGTCGATGAAGTATTTGGTGGCTGCGCCGTGAAGCGGGCGGCCGCCATAGACTACTGGCACTTTGTCTTCAAGCATTTCTACGAACTCGTCCGATGTGTGGTGAGAGAGCACCAGCACGCCGTCCGCATTTCCTCCGGCCACGTATGCGGCTGTTTTGCGTTTCGTAGCATTCGATGCGATAAGAATTGTGAGCGTGGTGTCTGTCGATTCCAGATATGATTCGATTCCGCTCAGGATCGTTCCGAAGAACGGATCGCGGAAGAACCTGCCAATTCCTTCGGGAATCAGAGCTGTGACGGCGCCTGCCCGTTTTGAAGCGAGCGATTTGGCCGCGTGGTTTGGAACATAATGAAGTTTGAGGATGGCCGCTTCAACGGCTGCCTTGGCATTAGGGCTCACCGAGGGCGAACCGTTGATCACGCGTGAAACGGTGGACCGTGAGACGCCGGCAAGGGTTGCCACTTCTTCGAGTGTGGCGGAGTGGGTTCCCACGGTTTACCTCCTTTGGCTGGCGCGTTGCGGACACAAGTACATAGCCATTATCGGCTGTGGGCGGCGGCGGTGCTGCCCGGCATCATATGGCGGTTTCTCTGAGCTGGCGCCCAGCATGTGGTGCGACATTGATTGTCCGTTCTGAGATAACTCGCTGGTAGGTCCGGCCGGAGTCTTTGATGATACGTTGTTGGGTCAGGAAATCCACATAGATGATCCCGAATCGCTGCGAATATCCCCAGTTCCACTCGTAGTTGTCCATCAACGACCAGTAGAAGTATCCGCGGATGTCCGCTCCGGCGTCGATCGCGTCGAGCAGCGCACCGAGGTGCAGTTCAATATAGTCGCTGCGTTCGGGATCGTGGACGGTGGGGGGCGTGCCGGTAACGACGTCGTTATACGCAACCCCGTTTTCGGTTACGAAAAGCGCGGTGCGGCTTGGAGCCGTGTAATCGTTATGAACGCGCAGCAGCGCTGAGGTAAAACCTTCTGGGTCTACATCCCAATTCATTGCGGTGTGCGGCAGATGTTGGTCAGCGAAGTAGACGCCGGAAAGATCGGGGAAGGGCGACGCCGTCGGGCGGCTTATAGGCGCCGCGCTGGATACCGGAGGGGGAACCGGATTTCCAGCGACGGCGTCGCCCTGGTAGTAATTGACACCCAGAGTTTCGATAGGGGCGCCAATCGTGGTGAGATCCCCGTGGTGGACGGCAGCCTCGAATTTGTCTGTAGCGCAGGGATCGCAGGCGCGGAAATCGGCAAGAATATCCGCTGGATAGCTGGCTTTGAAGACCGGATCGAAGAACCAGCGGTTCAGTTGGCCGTCGATCTTTCGCGCGGCATTCCGATCCGCTTCTGAAACCGGATCGACTGGATGTAAATCGCTGAGATTGAGAGTTAGACCGAACGAATGCCCGTGTGCGCTTTCGCGCATCGCCTCTACTGCGAGCCCGTGGCCAAGCAGCAAATGGTGGCTAGCCAGTAAGCCTTCCGCCATCGAATAGTGCCCAGGTGCGTGTGTGCCGGCGGTATAGCTGACGAACGATGCGCACCAAGGTTCGTTCAGCGTGGTCCATGTGGGGACGCGGTCTTTGAGCGCATCGAATACTGTTGCCGCGTAGTCGCGGAAACGATAGCTTGTGTCGCGGTTTGTCCAGCCTCCCTTATCGCCCAATGCTTGGGGGAGGTCCCAGTGGTACAGCGTGAGCCATGGCGTGATGCCATGGGCGAGCAGTTCGTCGACAAGCGCGGAATAGAAATCCAAACCTGCGCGGTTGAGGTTTTTACCGTCTGGAACTACGCGGGCCCATGATACGGAGAAACGGTACGAATCAATTCCCAGTTCGGCCATGAGGGCGACGTCGTCGCGGAAACGATGGTAGTGATCACACGCAATTGCACCAGTATCCCCGTTGAATACTGCACCAGGCAGGCTGGAGAAGGTGTCCCAGATGGAAGGCTGGCGGCCGCCTTCTGTGGCCGCTCCTTCGATCTGGTAGGCGGCCGTGGCGGCGCCGAACACGAATCCTTCTGGGAATGTGCGTGCGGACGATCGCGCCACGGTCAAAGAAGTGTTGATTGCCACGGTTTAGCCTTTCACGGCACCTTGCATAATTCCGGAGACCAGTTGCTTACCTGTGAAGATGAACAAGATCAGCAAGGGAATGGTGGACAGAAGCACGCCGGCCAGCACTACTGAGTAGTCCACGAAGTAATTCGATTGAAGCAGGGAGAGTGCCACTGGGAGCGTTGGATCCTGGCGGTCCAACACGATGAAGGGCCAGAAGAAGTTGTTCCAGGCGGAGACGAATGTGAAAAGTGCCAGCATAGATGCGGCAGGTCGTGCCGCTGGAACGCCAACGGTGAGGAACGTTCGGAAGGATGACGCCCCGTCCACCCTACAAGCCTCAATCAGTTCGTCTGGAACAGTTTGTTGGAGGTACTGGGTCATCCAGAATACACCGAATGCGCTCGTGAGGGCGGGGATAATGATGGCACCGATATTGCCCGTCCATCCGATCTTAGCGAACAAAATATAGAGCGGAACCACGCCCAGCTGCGAAGGAACAGCCATCGTACCGATCACGAATGCAAGGAGTGGCTTGCTGCCGCGGAAGTGCAGCTTGGCGAACGCCCATCCGGCCAGCGTAGAGAAGATAACAACAGATGCTGCGATGATCGCGGAGGAGTAGATCGAATTCCACAACGCACGCCAGAAATTGACAGCCGGGTCATTCACAACCGAGGCGGCGTTTTTTAGGAAGTTGCTGCCGGGAATCCAGGACATGTTGGGGTCGCGGATCGCGTAGGCGTCCTTGGACCCGATGAGGAATGACCAATAGAATGGGAAGAGGAAGCCGAGCAGAATTGCAGCTAGGATCGCATAGACCACCCAGCTGGGGCGATCCCAGTCACGGTGACGCCGCTTGCGGCGTGGCTGCACACCATCAGTTTTTTCTGTCGCCTTGTGACTGTTCATTTGGAAGCTCCTTCCCCGTGTGCGCCGACTAAAGCATCCCTGCCCAGTTCGCTGCCGCCGCTGTCTGTATGGGCTGCTGCGAGGGCGCGTTCTTTGCGCTCAGCTGCCCGGGTTGCCTTGACACGGTTCTTCGCTTCGCGCGCGGCACGGCGGCGCTCTTTGCGCGAGCGCGGGTCACGTACGCCCGTGCCTGCCACCACTGAGCGGGTGATGAGAAGGTTGATGACCCCAATCAACAGGATCATGAGGAACAAGATCCATGCAATTGCCGCTGCGCGGCCGAAATTCCATTCGCCCCATCCAATGTTGTACAAATACAGGGTTATCGTGAGCCACTGAGCGTTCGCCCCTCCTTGGCCTGTCTGGTCGTACATTCGAGGCTCGTCAAAGATTTGCAGGCCGCCGATCGTGGACGTGATGATCACAAAGATGAGTGTGGGCTTCAAGTTGGGAATCGTGATGGAGAAGAATTGACGGATTTTGCCGGCGCCGTCGATCGTAGCCGCTTCGTAGAGATCGCCGGAGATGGCTTGCATTGCAGCCAAGAGAATCAGTGTGTTGTAGCCCGTCCAGCGGAAGTTCACCATTGTGGCGATTGCGATGTGGCTGAAGAACGGACTGACGTGCCAGGCGATTGGGGTGAGGCCGATGTCCGAAATAACTGAGTTGATGAGGCCGTATTTATCACCAAACATGTTGGAGAAGATCAATGAAACGGCCACGGGCGCCATCACGTAAGGGACCAGCACGCCCATACGCCAAAATGTTTTCGCGCGAAGATTGTTATCCAATAAGGCGGCGATGATGAGTGCCGCGATGATTTGCGGGACGCTAGAGAGTAAGAAAATGCTAAATGTATTGCGGACGGCGAGCCAGAACTTGGGTTGAGCGAGCACATACTTGTATTGGTCTAAGCCGATGAATGTACCCGAATTGCGCACCATGTCCCAATCCATGAAAGAAATGATGGCGGTGTAGACGATCGGGAACAATCCAACGATGATGAAAACGATGAAGAATGGGGAGATATACAGGTAGGGAGAGATTTTGAAGTCCCACCTGCTCCAGGTGCTTCCGAAGCCGATACGGTGGGTCTTTTTGGCGGCTCCACTCGTAGATCTGGTTGCCATGCTTGTGCTCTGTTTCTGATGAAAATGACTGGACAAATGAGGATGCGTGGTGCCTTTCGTGACGGGGGCCCATGAAGGGCTGCCTTTATGGGCCCCCGTGCACTATCAGGAGTTGCGTGTATCGTCAGTTTTAGTTGATGGCATTCACTTCGGATACCCATTGGCTCCAGGAATCGTCAGGCGACTGCGTGCCGTCCTCGGTACGCGTCAGTGCCTGCTGGAAGGCGTCCATAACCTGGAAATAGTACTTGCCCTTGTACGGTGTCACTGTGACCGCATTAGCGCGATCGGTGAGGATTTGTCCAGTTGGGGCATTGTTGAAGTATTCGCTGGTGGAGCTAAGAAGGGTGTCACTCTCAAGTGCCTCTACTTGGCTTGGGAAGGTCCCAGCATTTTCGAATGCCTTGATTTGGGTTTCAGGAGAGGTGAGCCAATCAGCGAGTGCTTGGGCCTCTGCCACATGTTCGCCGTTCGCCGGGATGGTGAGGTACGAACCTCCCCAGTTGCCGCCGCCATTCGGGAACACATCAGCAATATCCCACGTGCTGACGTCTGGCGCATTGCCTTCAATGACTCCAAGGAACCAGCCGGGGCAGAGCGTCACTGCGAAGTCGCCATTTGTCATGCCTGCGTACCAGTCATCAGACCACTGGGCCAATTTGGCCGACTGTGTCTTTGATGCCGTGGTGATCTGATTCCAAATGTCTTTTACTTCAGTGTTGGTGGTGGCGTTGATTTCACCTGTGTCGGGATCTTCAAATGCGGCTTGGACCTGGTTTAACATGCCTTGCGAAATAGCGCCTGCTGAATCGTAGAAGGCCTTGCCTGTCTTGGACGTGTATTCGTCGCCAACCTTGAAGAAGTTCGCCCAGTCGCCGTCGAACAGCTTGGCAACCTCATCGCGGTCAGTGGGCAGCCCGGCGTCGGCGAACAAGTCGCTGCGGTAGCAGATACCCTCAGGGCCGATGTCGGTACCGTAACCGATCAAGTTGCCATCGGCATCGGTAGCGGCTTCAGTCTTCCAATCCAGCCAACGGCTCTTCAAATCGTCCGGTACTGGCGCAAGCAGATCCGAGTACTGCATAACTTCGGGAAGCCAGTCAACCTCGATCGCTTCGATGTCCGCTAGGCCGGTCTTGCCCAGCTTCTGGAAGTAGTTGGAGCGCGCATCGTTTGAGGTGGCAGCCTTGTTATGTACGATCTTGATATTCGGATGCGCATCCATGTACTCCTGGAGTAGTTCGTCTGTGTATCCGAAATCGTTGAATGTAGCGAGCGTGAGTGTGATTTGCTCTGATGAATCTCCGGAAGCCGCGCTGCCAGACGCATCCGATGTCGCGTTAGATCCGCCTGATGAACATCCAGCAAAGATCAGAGCGCCTGCCGTCAGAGATGCGGTGATAGCGAAGGACTTCTTGAATATGTGTTTCTTCATGGTCACTTCCTTGTGATGTGTGGCATTATGCCGCGTCGTCGTGGGAGCGCTCCCACGCCTGTAATCACTATATGGGAGCGCTCCCATGAACGCAAGGTGAAAGCTGAGAAAATTGGTTAATTTTTGATAACGATGGCTGTTGGTGCTGCTGCATGCCCGGTGCCCTTCAGGCTGCATGCCCGGTGCTTTTTCTAGCTGGAGATAGATACAGGCGGCATCTGTTTCTGGGGTTTTGGCCGTTTCAGCTAGAAAAAGCATGTTGGTGGGAGGGAGGCGCGGGTGTGTCCCCCGATAGTTCGGGGGTACTTCCCTGAATAGTTCCAGGAAAATGTGAGTATTGTAAGCAGGCACAGAGCTGCCGGCTGGACGGCCGGTGCCGCTATTTAGAAGGGCCTCATCATGAACTACGCGCAAACCGCGCCCGCTCCCGAACATTCAACATCGCGTATCATCGCGCAGACCTTGGCATGGGTGATTTCCGTAGCTGCGCTCGTCGTGGGATTCCTGTTGTATTTCAAGGGACAATCAATGGCTATCACGGCGCAGATAGGTGCGTCAGATGGCACGATCACAGAAGCAAAAGACTATTACGGTGGTTACACAAAGGGCACGTCGATGGTCACTTTGGGATCGGTATTAATTGCGGTCTCGATCCTCGCGTTGGTCCTGCTCTTTGCACGGGTGGCGCGTTCGCGAATTGTGGTGGCGCCGGTGTCGATGCTCGCGGAGGCTCCAAGCGCCGTTTCGGCGGTTTCGCCGAGTGATGACGCGGACATGGAGGATGCGGACTTGTTTGAGGATTTCGGGGCGGGGGACGGAGAAGAATCGAGTGACTCCGACGACGCAGCCGGCACCGCCAGTGCCGAGATTCTGGTTTCGGATGAGGCGGACGACGCCGCAGAGGCGCAGGCCGGAGCCGAGGAGATCGTCGTTGACGTGATTGAAGAAGATAACGATGCTGCCGAGGGCACTTCGCGTGCGTAACGGAGCGGATGCCGTCTATTGGAGGGGCGTTATTCGCCGCTGACGCGACCCAAAAGCATCTTGACCTTTTCTTGCTGAAACCGGCATGCGGTGATATCGGTGCCGCGGAAATGCCGGTTTCAGCAAGAAAAAGTGCGTGAGGGGCATGAGAACAGCGAAAGCAAATCTGGGGAGATTTTTTGTCTGAGGAGCCACGTAGACTAGTCCCGTGAGCATGGCATTGTATCGGCGTTATCGGCCACAAAGATTCCAGGACGTCATCGGGCAAGATCAAGTGACGAAGCCCTTGATGGCGGCCTTGCGTGGCGATAGAACGGCGCATGCTTACCTCTTTTCAGGTCCGCGGGGCTGTGGCAAAACTACCTCGGCACGGATCCTTGCGCGCTGCCTGAATTGTGCTGCAGCCCCAACGGATACTCCGTGCGGCACGTGTGATTCGTGCCGCGAACTGGCACTTGGCGGTTCCGGATCCCTCGATGTGGTGGAGATGGACGCGGCTAGCCATGGGGGCGTTGATGACGCGCGTGAACTGGTTGAACGCGCATCTTTCGCGCCTGCTCGTGACCGGTACAAGATCTTCATTATTGATGAGGCACATATGGTGACAAACCAGGGCTTCAATGCGCTTTTGAAGCTTGTGGAGGAACCTCCGCCTCACGTCAAGTTCATCTTCGCTACGACCGAACCGGAGAAAGTGATTGGCACGATTCGGTCGCGGACACACCACTACCCATTCCGGCTGGTCCCGCCGAATACGCTGGAGCAGTATCTTGCGAAAATCGCGGAACAAGAAGGGATTTCAGTTGGCGCGGGCGTGCTTCCGCTGGTGGTTCGGGCGGGAGGCGGTTCCGTACGTGACTCGCTCTCTGTCCTCGACCAGCTCATCGGAGGTACTGACGGATCGGAGCTGCGGTATGCGGACGCCATCGCGTTGCTCGGCTACACAGATTCGTCGCTTCTTGACGATGCCACCGAGGCCATCGCTGCCGACGACGGCGCCACCTTGTTTTCTGTGGTAGACAGAGTGGTCCAGTCGGGGCACGATCCGCGGCGATTCGTGGAAGATCTGTTACAGCGGTTGCGGGACATCATCGTGATCGCGATTTCCGGAGACGCGGCTGCGGATGTGTTCGATTCTGTCCCGGCAGATCAATACAAACGCATGCAGCTTCAGGCGGAACACATGGGCGCTGGCCGTGCATCGCGCAGCGCAGACCTCGTCAACGAGGCACTGACGATGATGGTAGGGGCTACCTCGCCACGTCTGCAATTGGAGTTGCTCTGTGCGCGCCTGCTCCTGGTGACCGGGCAGGGTAACGCAGCACATACGTCCGGTGCGGCACCCGCGGTGGCAACCGGAGCGCGCAACGCGGCGGCGCCGGGCGGCCGACCCGCCCAAGCGCGAGCCGCACAGGATACTCACCGGACAGCTCCTCACGTGGAGCGTGCGCCGCAGAACGTGGTTGCTGAGCGGGGAGTGCAGCGCACGTCCCGGCGCCCCGGGAAGATTGTCTCTCCGCAATGGGCAGCTGCGCCTGAGGAAGATGCGGCAGGATCAGCGCACACCAACCCCACGATGCCAAGTGAGTCCACAACTCCTGAGGCATCCACAACTCACGAGGCATCCACGGCGGAGCAAGCCGAGCGGCGCGCAGATGAAGCACGTGATAGCGGTGCGCCAGCATCTGGCATCAATGTGCCAGATGCTGGCGTGCAGGTATCTGATGGCGCTGCTGCGCCCGCGGCTGAGGGAACATCGAAGAGCGAAACGGAGGGTGCTGTTCCGCTTGATTCTGCGGATGCGGCGGCTCATCCGGAAGCGGCACGCGGCGGCGTGGATACTGCGGCACGCGGCGGCGTGGATACTGCGGCCTACGGTGGCGTGGATACTGCGATAATTCGCCAGCGGTGGAACGAGGTCATTGCGGCTGTCATGGCTGCACACGCCCGGGCCACAGCGGCACTTATCAAGGAGAATGCGCAGATCGGCTCATACCATGATGGGCTACTCACGTTGCTTTTTAAATCAAATGGGCTCGCTGCTACGTTCAACCAGCCGCGGCACACAGAGAGCGTCGCAGCTGCACTGCACGATGTGCTTGGCATCGATGCGCGTGTCACCGCAACTGTGGGAGGTGGTGAACGCCCAAAAGAGGAAGCCGCCCCTGAGGCGGCGCCGGAGCCATCACCAGATGAGGCGCCGGTGCGGGCTTCTGAAACGGAGCCGGCTGCGCCCGTCATGTCAGCGCAGTGGGTTGTGCCCGCCAAACCGGGCGAACGAGTTGCGGCCATTGGAGCGGAGCCGGCTGCGCCAGCGGATTCGGCTGTGATCGCCAGCCCGGAGGATTCCGCTGCCGCTGGTGCTGCCGAGGATCCCGCTGCCGCTGGTGCTGCCGAGGATCCCGCGGGTGTGCTCGCACAGCTCTTGGACGATCCTCACGCAGGCCTCAGCCAAGAAGCGGCCGCCAACCCGCCGCACCGCACGGGAGCTGATGCTGAAGAAGAACCGGGCGGAGGGCAAAACCGCGATACAGAGCAGGGTTTTGGAATTCTGGAGGCAGAGCCGTTCTACGCCCAAACCATGCCCACTCCGCCCAGCCTGGCACAGATGAAAAAGGCGCATCATACTTCGGACGGCAGGTCCACACAGCCGAGTGCCGAGCCGCACGCACCTTCGGCCGCGAGTCCGGAAGTGAGCTCTCCGAATCCCGCAGCGAGCGCCTCGATCCCCGAGGAGGACGAGGTCAGCCCAGATGATCCTACGGTGGAACAATCGCACGTAGTGGGGATAGATGTAGTTCTAGAGACGCTCTCCGGTGTCATCATTGAAGAGATTCCGAATCAAGGAAGCGAAGGAGGGGCGCAATAGTGGCTGGGTTGTACGACGGCGCAGTACAGGAACTTATCGATGAACTAGGGCGCCTCCCAGGCATCGGCCCCAAAGGTGCGCAGCGAATCGCGTTTTATATCCTGGATCAGGACAAGGCGGACGTCGAAGCGCTTGCCGCGGCGCTCGTCAAGGTGAAAGAGCGTGTCCACTTTTGCGAAGTGTGCGGAAACATCACCGAATCTACGAAATGCGCGATCTGCTCAGATCCGCGCAGGCTCGATTCCGTGATCTGCGTAGTTGAGGAATCAAAAGATATCGTGGCGATCGAACGCACTAGAGAATACCGCGGTAAATATCACGTGCTCGGTGGCTCGATCAATCCGATCCAGGGAGTCGGCCCAGAGGATCTCCGTATTCGTGAACTACTGCAGCGCCTCGGAGATACCAACGTCACAGAAGTGATCCTCGCCATGGATCCGAATGTCGAGGGGGAAGCTACCGCTGCATACCTAGTGCGCATGCTCACGCCGTTGGGCATTACTATTTCCCGTCTGGCCTCGGGGCTTCCGATGGGAGGCGACCTGGAGTATGCAGACGAGGCGACTCTCGCTCGCGCCTTCGAAGGCCGCCATATGATCAGCACACCTCTCAATTGAGACGTATCGAACATGTCCATCAGGCGGTACACTACGCAGCTAACTCATCTGCGCCGATAGCATGAACGAGTCTACTGTAAGGAGCGGAACGTGGCTTTAATCGTCCAGAAGTTCGGCGGATCATCTGTGGCAGATTCCGCCGCTATCAAGCGTGTGGCGAAACGGATAGCGGACACGAAACGGGCAGGCAACGACGTCGTCGTTATTGTTTCCGCGATGGGTGACACAACGGACGATCTGATTGACCTGGCCAAAGAAGTCACTCCCAACCCGCCTGCGCGCGAAATGGACATTCTGCTTACGGCCGGTGAACGCATCTCGATGGCATTGCTTGCTATGGCAGTGAACGATCAGGGCATCGAAGCACACGCCTACACAGGCCAGCAGGCGGGCCTCCTCACGGATGACCGTTACGGGAAGGCCTCCATTTTGGGGATCGTGCCGGAAAGAATCTTGCGCACGATCCAGAGCGGAGCCGTTGCGATCGTCGCGGGCTTCCAGGGAGTCAATTCGCACAACGATGCGACTACATTGGGCCGCGGAGGATCGGACACGACTGCGGTGGCCTTTGCCGCAGCGCTTCACGCAGACACGTGCGAGATCTACACGGATGTCGATGGCGTATTTTCCGCTGACCCGCGCATTGTGCCGAAGGCCCGCCAGATGAGCGTTATGACATACGAAGAAACACTGGAACTCGCGGCGCACGGAGCAAAGGTACTCCACCTGCGCGCCGTGGAATTTGCACGTAAATTCAACGTGCCCATTCACGTACGTTCGTCATTTTCGGACAAGGAAGGAACCTGGATCGTGAGCGATACGCTGAGCGAACAGAAAGCTATGGAGGCGCCCGTCATTTCTGGCGTGGCACACGACAGGTCGCAAGCGAAGATTTCCGTGGTTGGTGTGCCGGATATCCCAGGCGCTGCGGCAAAGATATTCGCCGTGGTTGGCAAAGCGGATGGCAATATCGACATGATCGTCCAAAACACGTCAATAACGCGCCCTGGAATCTCCAATATCTCGTTCACCGTACCGCAAACACAACTCAAGGCAGTGGTAGCTGCGCTCGAAGGCGCCAAGGCCCAGCTGGGTTTCGACACGATCAAAGTGACCGAATCTATTGGGATTCTTTCCATCGTAGGCGCCGGCATGCGTTCCCATTCAGGCGTATCCGCGAAGCTCTTCTCGACGCTCGGCGGATTGGGGCTTAACGTGGACATGATCTCTACATCGGAGATTCGTATCTCCGTGGTCGTTGACCCGCAGAGACTTGACGAAGCAGCCAGGGCGGTACACACCGCCTTCGGCCTTGATTCAGAATCAGAAGCCGTTGTGTATGGAGGCACCGGACGATGAGTATCACCCTCGCAGTAGTAGGAGCAACAGGCCAAGTAGGTCGCGTTATGCGATCGATTCTCGCGGAGCGCGAATTCCCGGCGGATAAAGTCCGCTTTTTCGCGTCGGCGCGTTCGGCAGGTAAAGTGCTCACGTATCAGGGGCACGACGTCGTCGTCGAAGATCTCGCAACTGCTGATCTGACGGGTATCGACATTGCGATTTTCTCCGCGGGTGCCGGGACATCCCGCGAGTTCGCGCCGAAATTTGCGGCTGCTGGGGCGGTTGTCGTGGACAATTCGTCGGCGTGGCGCAAGGATCCAGAGGTCCCGCTCGTGGTCTCTGAGGTAAACGCGCACGCGATTGCAAAGCGCCCAAAGGGCATCATCGCCAATCCCAATTGCACCACGATGGCGGCCATGCCAGTGTTGGGTCCGCTCCACAAAAAGTACACGCTGAAGCGCCTCATTGTCTCTTCCTACCAGGCGGTTTCAGGTAGCGGCTTGAAGGGCGTCAAGGAGTTGGACGCGCAAATCCGTGCGGGTGCCACCCAAGATTTGACCGCTTTGACCACGGACGGCGCCGCCGTTTCGCTTCCCGCACCCAGTACATACGTCGCGCCGATTGCGTTCGACGTCGTCGCTTTTGCTGGGAACCTTGTCGATGATGGCTCGGAGGAAACTGACGAAGAACAGAAGCTTCGCAACGAATCTCGCAAGATTCTGGAGATCCCCGACCTGTTGGTATCCGGAACCTGTGTGAGGGTTCCCGTATTCACATCCCACGGGCTGGCCGTCAACGCTGAATTTAGCAAGCCGATCACGCCTAATGAGGCGCGGGATATCCTTGCCACGGCGCCCGGAGTGGTGCTGACTGACGTTCCTACACCGCTTGCGGCCACCGGCAAAGATCCTTCTTTTGTGGGGCGCATCCGGCAAGATCAATCAGTTGAAGGCGGCCGCGGCCTAGCAATGTTCATCGTGGCGGATAACCTGCGTAAGGGTGCTGCGCTCAACGCGATTCAAATTGCAGAACTTGTAGTGGCAGATATGGAGTAGCAAGCCGCTGCCGGTGTTCGTGGCCCGCTGGTATCTGAGAGGTACCAGCGGGCCACTCTCATTCTTCGATTGGATATCCGTGAGCATCGAGCTGTTCGGTGACCATGGGGATTTCCTCCGTATCACCGGGAAGGAATGAGCGTTCGTCGCGGCGTTGGCGGAGCACGTTCTCAATGTATGAATGAATCGCCTGATCCAGTGGCACATCGTGGCGCGCCTGCTCGGAAATGTACCAGCGGTGTTCCAGGAACTGATGGAAGATCTCGGCAGGCTCCAATTTGCCACGCAGGTCGCGAGGAACCGCATTGACGGTCGGCTCAAATACGTGTGTCATCCAGTCGTGCGCTACCAACGAGAGATCGTCATTTTGCATACCACGCGCAGATTGGTACTGCTTGATGTCGTTCAGCATGCGCCGCGCCTGGTTTTCCTGCACGTCCATTCCCGTGAGGCGCATGATCTGGCGCGAGTAGTGCCCGGCATCCACCACTTTCGGTTGGATTGACACCCGTGACCCAGATGGATCAGTAGACATGGAAAGTTCGCCTACGTCAAAGCCCAATTCGTTGAGTTTCTCAACACGGTCTGCAACTTTCCACCGCTCGTTAGCTGCGAATGATGTTTCCTTCGTCAGCTCGTTCCACAGCTCATGATAGCGGCGGACAAAGTAGTTGCCCACGTCGATAGTGTCGTAGCTATCTGGCAGCACTCGGCCTGCCTGTAAATCCATAAGTTCGCCAATGATGTTTGTGCGCGCTACGTCGATATCGTATTCACGTTTGCCATCCGTCATCTGGTCATAGAGCTCACCCGTTTCTGCGTCTACCAGATACGCGGCGAATGCGCCGGCGTCGCGCCGGAACAGCGTGTTGGATAGCGAAACATCTCCCCAGAAGAAACCAAGCAGGTGCAGCCGAACCATCAAAACCGTGAGCGCATCGATGAGGCGGCGCACGGTCTCGGGGCGTTGGTGCTGCCCAAAAACCGCCCGGTACGGTAGCGAATATGCTAGGTGTTCCGTCACGAGCACCGCATTGAGTGCTTCACCAGAAGCGCTGGCGCGGCCAGTGATCACGGCCACGGGTTCTACCGATGGCGCATCCAAGCGCACCAGGTCGCGAAGGATTTCGTATTCGTGGAAGGCAACTTCCTCGCCGATCTCTTTGATTGCTAGGATCCGGCCGCCCAAGCGCACAAATCGGACCACGTGCCGCGAGATGCCGCGTGGTAAGGCCGCAACAATGTCCGAAGGCCAGTCTTCAAGCGGTATATGCCAGGGAAGATCAAGGAGTGCGGGGTCTACGCGCACAGCGCGGATCTGTAACTGTTGTCTCATCATGTACCTTCGTGGCGAACGTCGATGCGGACGTTCCTGATGTCGGTTCTGGCCTACGCACCCAGAAGGATTGCACGGCCCAACGGGAAGGGAGGGCCGCAGCATGAGCCGCGGCCCTCCCTATCGTAGCTATTTCTCAGTTCAGGCGCAGACCGCTGCCTGCGGCAAACAGGTGAAGGCGATCAAGCGTGGGGGCGAGGTGAATGATATCGCCGGCTTTTGGCACCCGATCAGGTTCGATACGCACCGTCACCTGGTCCGAATCGTCGCCGGAACCAAACTTCTCAGTTTCGTTCGCGGCGCCAGCAACCTTGCCATAAACGTAGGCGTCGGAACCAAGGTGTTCCACGAATGTCACGTCCACTGGAACTGAAGACTCGTTCGGATCCTGTGTCCATTCGGCTGCTTCGGGGCGGAATCCAACGATGATGTTATTGTCATCTTCCGGGGTGAGCTTATCTAGGATCTCGCGGGGGATCCGGATCTTTGCATCGCCATACACTGCGCTATCGCCAACCACTCGCCATTTGCCTAAATTCATAGCGGGCGAGCCGATGAAGCCTGCTACGAAGGCGTTGCCAGGCACGCGGTACATTTCGTCTGGCGTTCCAACCTGCTGAAGTACGCCATCTTTCAAAACCGCGATGCGGTCGCCCATAGTCAGAGCTTCAGTCTGATCGTGGGTCACATACACGGTAGTGATACCCAAATTGCGCTGCAAAGCGGCGATCTGGGTGCGGGTCTGCACACGAAGCTTTGCATCCAAATTCGACAGTGGTTCGTCCATGAGGAACACGCGAGGTTCGCGCACGATCGCGCGTCCCATCGCAACACGCTGCCGCTGGCCACCGGACAGTGCCTTTGGTTTGCGATCCAGGTACGGCTCCAGGTCCAGGATCTTCGCCGCTTCGTGAACGCGTTTCTTGATGACGTCCTTCGGTTCGCCCGCAATCTTGAGGGCAAAGCCCATGTTGTCCGCAACCGTCATGTGCGGGTATAGGGCGTAGTTCTGGAACACCATCGCAATGTCGCGATCCTTAGGGGAAACGTCTGTCACATCGCGATCGCCAATGAAAATGCGGCCGGAATTGACGTCTTCGAGCCCTGCCAGCATGCGCAGGGAGGTTGATTTTCCGCAACCAGATGGACCAACGAGTACAAGAAACTCGCCATCATTAATTTCCAATGAGAGCTGGTCTACTGCGGGGGTATCCGAACCTGGGTAGATTCGAGTTGCCTTTTCAAAGGTTACGCTAGCCATATTAATATGGTCCCTTCACCGGCAGGTACGTGCCGGACGATCCGAGTGAAAGGTGCCGAGTTTGTGTCAACTCTGACACGGCTCATCGTCGATGAACCTCCTCAATTGTGACATGACCAGCCATAGAATGTCATTCTTTTCAGTAACGTGCAGTGCGGTGGCGTGAGTCACGTTAGAGTAGGCTTCTCTTTTTTGGCAAAGGCCGCCAGCGCCCGGCATGGCCAGCGCCCGGCATGGCGGCGCCAGTACGGGTGCCGCCCGCAGCCCGGAGCAAGCGGAAACCGGGTAGCGTTGTCGTGTGCACGAACGAAGCGAAATCGGTGGGTACCGCCTGATCAAAAGGATCGGAATGGGCGGAATGTCTACCGTTTATGAGGCTGAATCAGGTGATGGGCAGCGGGTGGCCCTCAAGCTTCTCCACCCGGCTGTCACGATGGACGCCCGCGGACGCGAGCGGCTCAAACGCGAAGTGCGGATGCTCCAGCGCGTGAAGGGGCCATACGTAGCGGAGGTCCTGGATGCCGAAACGGACGAGGACGAGGCGTTCATCGTCACCGAACTCATCGAAGGCCCTACGTTGGAAAAGGACGTCGCAGACAACGGCGTCTATGTAGGAACCGAACTGGTGGAACTGGCGCACCAGCTGCGCACCGCGGTGCAGTCAATTCATTCGGTGGGCGTTGTACATCGCGACATCAAGCCATCCAACGTGATGATGAGCCCACATGGGCCAGTGTTAATTGATTTCGGTGTGGCACAGTTCGACGACGACGTCCGCCTCACCACCCCCGGTTCGGTCACTCATACTCCGGGATACTGCGATCCGAAAGTCTTGGCAGGAGCCGCCCCAGATGAGCAGGCGGACTGGTGGGCACTGGCGGCAGTTATGGCGTATGCGGCTACCGGGCGGCACCCGTTTGGAGCAGGATCTGCGCCGCAAATTATGCGGCGTGTGATTGATGGCAAGCCCGATCTTTCAGGTTTGGCACCACGCGTAGCGGAGGCGTTCGAGCGCGCACTAACGCCCGAGGTGGCGCATCGCTCCACATTTGATCAACTCGTGGAAGTACTGCAGGCTCCGAACGATGTCACTTCAAGAGCGTCGATGTGTGGAGCGCAGGAAGCAGCCACGCAAGTGGTGACTCCACCACAGCCACAGGCAGAAACAGGTGTGGATTCGGATACGGACGAAGAACAGTTGGCGGCGGCGCCGACCGAGGTGACGAGCGTCCCTACACAGGTGGCGCCCGCGCCTACGGCGGCGTATCCGGCAAGCGGGTTTGGGCAGCCCTATGACTATGGTTTCGGATCCCAGGTGTTTCCCCCAGCGATGCCGCAGCCGCCACAGGAGCTACCGGCGTGGGCGCGGCCCGCTCGGTCGGCGAGGGCTGCTGTGGCTCTGATCGGAGCCGCGGTTATTGTAGCTGCCGCGCATTGGCCAATTGTCGTGGGCTTCGTTTACGCCGCAATGTTCTGGCTTGCCGCCACTGTAGGGGCGGCAAGCATCGGGTTGCGCGATCGGCGCATCGCGCACGGCGGACGCTATAAAAGAGAACACGTGGGCGTTGCGTTCCGTTTACCCGGAAATGCGATGTGGGGCGCCATAAATACTGTACTGAACGTGCTTTTTGGGTTGTTTTTTGGCGTGGCACTCATGTGGGCTGCAACACTGTTGCGGCTCGCAGATGCCAGGTTGATAGTGCTTTCTGGTGCCGCAGTGACGGTAGTAGTTTCCTGGTTATCAGGAAACGCAAAGGGGAAAGAAGGCGCACGGCGGATTTTCGCCGTTCTGGCGCCAACTCGGGGATACCGGGCGTTTTGGTCCGTTCTGCTGGGCGCCGTCGTCGTCGCGCTGCTATTCGTGGTGTTTTTGCTTTACCCAGCAGGTGTGGATTGGATGCCATTGGCAGGCACCCCGTTCTTTATGGAGCAGTTCTAGCAGCTCCCAAGACGTGCGGAACCTACATGCGGGGCGACAGCGGAGAGCCGATAGTGCCTCCAGTTTGGTGTCACGGCGTGGACTCTGGCAAGATTGAGTGGTTGGCCGCATAGCCAATGTGCCGACTTAGCTCAGTTGGTAGAGCAGCTGTCTTGTAAACAGCAGGTCAAGGGTTCGAGTCCCTTAGTCGGCTCTAGGGGAAAGCGCAATGTGGCGGCCTGCAGGGCGATCGTTTTAGCAATGTTTTAGCAGTGTTTTAGCGATCTGCGGGGATCGTTCTGCCCTCACCGATTGATGCGTGGAGAGGCTAGTGCGAGTGGGCGGCTAGAGATGTAGGCCCGCCCTCTGCGGTGTCGTGTGCGGCCGTGGTGTCGCGTGCCGCGCGGTGTGCTGCTTCGAGCGCGAGTTTTACAATGTGCCGCTTATGCGCCTTTGCCGAACGAAACTTCTTCCCGCAACGGCATTGGCAGCGCTCTGAGTGCCCGTCCGCGTCCAGCAGCCTGTAGGCGGCATGGCGATCGAAGGCCTCGATTGCGGCGGTGATCTCTTCTTCAGTCGGCTCGTCAGTCAGCTGCATTTCGAGTGGCGCCTCCATAGAAGATTTCCCGGGTAGGTTCAGCCTCGCATCTGAAACTGAATCTCTCCTTGGAATCGGAGCGTGCGGCATACATTCGATTGTGGCTACGGTATGCGGATCCGCAAGCAGTGGCTTTTTCTAGCTGAAACATGCAAAAGCATAGGAAGGGCTGCCACCTGGCCCCACTTTAAGCTAGAAAAAGCATCGGGAATGTTGCTCAGTTCAGTCTCTTCTTCGCTCGCGTTTCAGTCTTTTTTCGGGCGCGTTTCGCCTTTTCGCGCACTGTAGCCGCCTGCGCCGCCTCTTCACGTTCGCGCTGTAGTTCTACGCGTTCGATGGCGTCCAGTTGTTCAAGCGTGAACGGTGGATCCGGATGGCGCAGCACGTTGTGAACTTCCCAAATCACTGCAATCAGCGGGATGGCAATGATTGCACCTAGCAGTCCGGCAAGGAAGGTACCCGCAGCGACGCCAATGGCTACTACAACTGGATGCAGGGAGACCTTCCGGCCCATGACCAGGGGCTGGAGGATGTGCCCTTCGAACTGGCCGATCAGTGCAATCCCGATTCCAACGAAGGCGGCCTTTGCCAGGCCATCGGCTGCAAGTGCCACGATCATAGCGATGATCATCGCGGCAGGCGCACCAACCAGCGGAATAACTGCGCCGATCATCACTAGCACGGCCAGTGGCGCAGCTAAGGGAATACCAAGAATGATCAGAAGAATTCCGGCCAGCACCCCGTCAGTGACGGAGATGATGATCGTGCCACGCGCGTATCCGGAGAATGTGGCCCATCCTGCAATGGCGCTGCGGTGGAGGTTGATACGGTTCTTTGCGGGTACCAAATTGATGAACCACAGCCACATTTTTTTGCCAGATGTGAGAAAGAAGATCGCAACAAATATGGCCAGCGCGAACATTGTGAAAAAAAGCGCCATAGTGGATGCGGAGCTCATCGCCTGGGTGGCAAGGCTCCCGGCATTGTCTTGGATCCACTTCATAACGGTGGCCATGACATCTTGAAGGTCTTCGTTGAGCTCCTTGTTTTCGAAACTGCCGCCGAAGGGCGTTTTGCTCACAAAGTCGAAGATCTGATCGAGGCCGTGGGAGAACTTGGCAGAGAGGTCATTCCATTCGGTAGATACAGAGTATCCAATGTAGAACAGCAGCCCGCCGAAGAAGATGAACGTAGCAACCAGAGATATTGCGGTCGCGGCGGCGCGCGGCATTCTGCGAGAAAGCCAGCCCACCATCGGGGAAAGCAGGGACGTGATCACGAGTGCCACAAACACGGCAGTAAAGACCATTTGGATGTGGGCAGTAGCGAAGACCACGAACGCGACCACCAGCCCGATCCCGATCAGATACCAGGCACCTAGCCCGTATTTGGCAAGACCCGCCGGTACGCCAGCGTAGGTAATGTGCCGTTGTTTCGACGACGCCGCATCGTCCAACGGAACGACCCCGGGTACTGTTGTTCTGCGAGCTTCGCCCGTGTTCGGCTCTGCTGGACTGGGCGAGGACGGGGAATTGGGTGTGGGCTGACTATCACGTGCTGGTGGTTGTGATGCCATGATGTCCTCCTGATCAATCCGCGCGTGCGGTGCAGGCCATACTGCCAGGCGGCAGCAGCATATACAACCATCCGGCCCGCTTGTAGTTCGAAGCTGAGGACCTGTGCACGTTCCCCCTTATCCTAGAAGGTCGGCGCGCTTGAACTTCTTTCCACGCACGTGTTCATCGAGGAAGGCGACGAACGTTTCATACCAGATTTCGGCATTCGCGGGCTTGAGGATCCAATGCCCTTCGTCGGGGAAGTACAAGAACTGGTGGCCGAGTTGCGGGCTGAGCCGCTGCAGGTCTGCCCATAATTCAAGAGCCTGCCCAAATGGAACCCGGTAGTCCTTATCTCCGTGGATGACCAGCATCGGCACGGCGATTTTCTTTGCGAACAGATGCGGCGACCACATTTCCGCCTGCGAAAGTCCGTGCCCTATGGCGGGATTGCTTCCCATCATCCAGCGGTACCAGCTGCCGTTGTCTGTGGTAGTGGACATTGCGCCTACATTCCACAGGCCAGCATGCGTGACGATACAAGCGAAGCGGGTGCCCGTGTGCCCGGCAACCCAGTTCGCCATATAGCCTCCGTAGGATCCTCCGGCAAAAGCCTGATGGTCTTGGTTGATATCGGGGCGGGCCACTGCAGCATCGGCCAGCGCCATAATGTCGGTGAATGGTTCATCTCCAATGGCGTCGTGCCCACGTGAGATCATGTGGTGCCCATATCCGGTAGAGATACCCGGATCCGGAAGCAGTACCGCGTAACCGTGAGCGACGAACACCCAGGGATTCCAGCGCCACGTCCAATCGTTCCACGCGCCCCATGGGCCACCGTGAGCAAACACGACGAGTGGATGTGGCCCTTCGCCGTCGGGTACTGCGAGCCACGCGCGTATCGGCGTTCCATCTTTGGCGGTTGCGCCGATCTCCGTGAGTTCCCCGGGGAGCTCAAGTTCCGGCGTGAGTTCCGGCCCGCGTGCCACCTCACCCGTGACGGGATCGATGACGACGACGGCGGGTGGCTCTGCGATGCTGGAACGCAGGGCCACGAGATGATCACCGGCCCATGCGAGGTTGTTGTAGGTGTATTCATCGTCGGGAGTTAAAAGAACGGGCTCGCCACTGGTACTGAGCCGGAATACGCCTCCGCGGCCTCGGCGATCGGCAGTGAGGTAGATGGCGCCGTCGGGAGCGATAACGGGTTTGCCCCACACGTGAGAGGCGACGCGCGTGGTGGCACCTGTTGCGATGGAAAAGCTCTGGTATTCGACGTCCACCGTTTGTCCCGGCAACGGGGGAAGATTGCGTGCAAGTAACGCCCACGTGCTGTCGAAGCTCACGCCTGCGACGTCGTAATCTGCTTTCGGATCGGCGGCGACGAAGCGTGGCGGTTGAGCACCTGTCAGGTCGACGAGCCACACTTGGTTGAAACTATCGATCGTAGTTCGGCCCGTCATAACGGCGAACGCGTGGGTACCAATGGGCAGTGGGATTGCATATGCGAGGCTCCACTCGTCTACTCCTTCGGGAGCGGGCGGAAGCGGTACCTCTGTGAGGGAGAGTTCGGTGGGCGGCAGCGTATACTCACCGCCGTCGTCTTCCTCTTCTTCTGCGCCTGAGTGAAGGGGTGCTTCTTTGGCTGCGTGGAAGGGGTCTGCGTTCGAAGAGCTGGGCCCTTCGGACGGAGAGTATGGCTCTAATCCTGGATCGCAATAGAGCGAAGGAAGCGGCGATACGAACAGCCGATTTTCGCCGGGGCCAAGATCATGATCCCACGAACGGATGGGGTAAATAGAGTGAAGCACAGCGGATGTTTTCGCAGCCGCACGCTTGGTGGCGAGCGTATGTGAGGCACCCAGGAGGCGCTCTGTAGCGCTAGGCGCCGCCGAACCGTCAGCGGCGTCTGCGGCGCCCGGCAGAACAGCAAGCGTGAGCAGTAGGTTTGCCCGAGTCGCCTGAAGCGCAACGATTCCAGCCTTGTAGCGGAAGATTTCGCGCGCCTCGCCCGTGGGCGGCAGCATCCAAATCGCGCTGCCCCTCTCTTTCTCGCCGGGATCTTCGCGAGTGAAATAGAGTTCGCCGCGCTCGCCGATACCGAGCAGTGAGGCCGATTTGTCTCCCCACGTGAGTTGACGTGCGCGATCGGGTGTCACCTCGAACAGTTGGTCGATGAAGGCGGTCCCCGCGTCATTGATCATTCGGCGTGTGGCGATCACCAAGCCAGAACGCGATGCAGTGAGCCCTGTGATGCGGGGTGCGCGAACAAAAGAGGGAATGTCGGAGAAGAGCGTACGTGCCATGACTTCACGATACCGCGGGCGGAGCCACGATCCGTATTGTGGGCAGGTACACGCCGGATCGCGAACATGAATTGGACGTGTCGTGTGTGAACTGCCAGAATTCCCGTATGAGTGACGCGCGTGAAGTGTTGACATGGGAGCAATTTGGAGAGGCTGCGCGCGATCTGGCGCGCACGGTGTGGGAATCAGGTTATGAACCCGCAATTGTAGTGTGTGTGGCGCGCGGAGGCCTGATACCGGCTGGTGCGATTGCGTATGCACTGGATCATAAGTCGCTCCTGGTGCTGAACGTGGAGTTTTACACGGGTATCGGAACAACTCTGTTGGATCCGCGATTGGTGGATCCGGTCCCTGAGCTCAAGGGCCTGCAGGACAAACGCGTGTTGATTGTGGATGATGTGGCAGATTCCGGCCGCACACTCCAGTTCGTCAAGGGCATCTGCGCAGAGTACACGGACAGTATCAAGGTGGCCGTTCTGTACCAGAAGTCCAGTTCGGTGGTCGATGCTGATTACGTGTGGAAACACACGGATCAGTGGATCGCATTTCCTTGGTCGTCGCAGCCGCCGGTGACGGGTTCGAAGAACAAGGACAATTAGGGCTGTGATACCTAATGGAGCCGTCGTTCGGACTGCTGTGGCATCCTCAGTAGGAAGCGTGGTGTTGACGTCCAATGGGGATGCTCTCACGAGCATTGCGTTCGACGGCGCCGCCGGACCAGGCGCCATGGAGAGTTGCGTTGCGCCAGATGCCGTGACGCGAACGGCGATTGAGTGGTTACGTGCCTACTTTGCGGGGGATCGCCCACGAATTCAGGATGTGCCACTGCAACCGGAGGGCACGGAATTTCAGCAGTGCGTGTGGCAGGCGCTGCGGCAGATCCCGTATGGCACTACGCGCAGTTACGGGAGTATTGCCGCTGAGGTGGCGCACGTGCTCGGCAAGGAACGCATGGCCGCTCAGGCGATTGGTGGCGCGGTAGGGAGAAATCCGTTGCCGATTATCGTGCCGTGCCACCGCGTTGTTGGTACGCACGGGAAGCTGACGGGATACGCCGGAGGATTGGGGCGCAAGGTGGCGCTCCTCCAATTGGAGGGCGTGGATGTGGGGCGCTTTTCGGACGCGCCACCGTCCCACAGCTGAGAAGCCACGCGCTGGATCATTGCCGGTGAGGTGATCGCAAAGAGAATGCGAGGAACACTAGGCCGATCAGTGCGAGGCCCCCGGCCACTATCCAGGTTATGTTGACGGTAAATTTGAGCCCCATCGCGATGATGGTGATCCCCATGAGCGTGAGCACGAGCCCCCACAGCGCAGTGCCGACGCGCGGTGCGTGAGAGACTTCTTGTGCAGCGCCGGACTGCGCGCCCTCGGGGCCTACCTGGGGAGAGGTGGCACTCCGTGGAGGCAGCGGGGCAGATTGCGGCATCGTGACTCGCTCCGTGGCTGAAACGTCGGGTTCTGTGGAATTTTCGTGCTGCGGCCCGATCGGCTCTGTTTGGTTCATGTTTTACTCCCTAAGTGAGGTAGTTTCAGAATGCGTGTGAGGATGCATCAACGAGGGTGAGTGAACCGACGCCGAGTTCTAACTCCAGAGTGAGGGTGTCTTTGTTCGAATCAGCGATGCGGTGGAATGAACCGTCACCCACGAAACCATTCAGGTTGCGGATTGCGCCGGGAATCGTAGATTCGAGTGACCCCACGCCCACTTCGTAATCGATGACTACATTGACGTCGTCGGGAATCACCACGGTCAGATCTCCGACGCCGAGACTTGCGGATACGCCGTTGCTGTACGCCTGATCGGGCAGGTGAGAAAGGTCAATAGTGAGATCGCCGGCGCTGAACTTCGTTGAGAGGTCTGAAGCCGCAGGCTGCCACGTGTATTCGTCGGCAATGGGTCCACGCATGATCCCTATGCCACTGAATGGTGCAACGATAAGTGCAGCGATAGCCGTGAGAGCCGCAAACCAACCGAGGGATCCTGAAGACCATCCGCGCAACGCGTTGATCACTATCACTATCCCGGAACTCAATGTGGCGCTTCCAAGTATCACAAGTGCGATGCGCCCGCTGATAAGGGGGGAACCAAACATGGCCACTGCAACAGCGAAGGCGAGTGCGAGCATCCCAGTGGCGATGCCAAGTGCGCGCCCCCCCGGGCGTTTCACTCGTGGTTCCGGTGCCCGGTAGGGAGGAAGAGGCGGCTCATATGGTGTGGTTCCCGGCGGATTGTAGGCCGGAGAGCCATCAGGCACAGCGGAGCGCGGTTGCGAATTCCACGCTGGTGGAGCGGTTTGAGGTATAGAGGCGGCCAGAACTGAGCTACGTTGCACCAGGCCCACTATGAATACCACAATGAGGGCCACGAGTGCTACCGACGCCACTGCGGAAGTGAACCAGCTTGATCCGAATGCGAAGAAGTCGCCGCGCGCCCAGGAGATTGAAAGCACGGCCAAGGCTGCCAACACCTGAATGTCGAAGTCGCCGTGCGCGAGGCGTTCCACTAGCGATTCTCCCGTGCGGCGCTCAGGTAAAAGCAGCCAGAGAACCGCATACGCCACCATACCAGCTCCCGTCAGCACAAATGAAGCGGCCAGCAAAGCGCGGATTACTGCTTTATCGTGGTTGAAACGTTGCGCGAGACCCGCGCATACGCCTCCCACCCAGCGATCCGATTCGCGGTAGAGCCCGTACTGGCGGATTCGTGTGAAGATGTTCTCGGTCATGCCTTCATTGTGCTGAAATGGACGCGACGCCGGTATCCGGGAATACCCTGATTCGTCCCTGATTGTGCGGTGTAGGGCTGGGATAGAAGGGGCGGGTGCGCCAGAATTGAAAGCGTGAGCCAACCGAATCTGCACGATGCTGCCGGCCACACGCGCATGATCCGCCCGCGTCATGGCCGTGTTGTTGCGGGTGTTGCCGCAGGCCTTGCTGGATACCTGCATCTCAGGGTGGCCTATGTGCGTATCGCATTCGTGGTGCTGTCGCTGGTTTGTGGTTTCGGCATTGTTCTTTACGTTCTTCTTGCGTTTATGACTCCGCTGGATGGAACAGTAGCGGTGAGCGCGGCTGATAGAGTGACTCAGCGAATCTCCACATCGGAATACGGATTGCGCGCGTGGGCGGTGGCACTCATTGCGGCAGCGGTGATTGTAGTTGTGCGCAGCGCAACGGAAATGCGATGGCAGGCATCGTTTGTCGTTCCCGCCATTGTGATGGCGGTAGGGATTCTGCTTTCTTGGTGGCAGCTTTCGCGCTATGCCGGATCAGAAAGGCCCGCACTAGCGCAGGAAGGCAAAGCGGAAAGCAGCCCGGTCCGGCCGGCGATGCCGAGTCTCATTATTCAGGCCGTGGCCGGAGTAATCGTTGCAACGGGTGGAGCCCTCATGTTGGTGCTTCAGGGGCTTTCCGTTTCCGACATGGTGCGTTCAGGCGCTGCAGCTGCCGTGGTACTTCTTGGTGTTGCGCTCATTGTTGCCCCTTGGGGGCTCAGGCTGTGGAACGAACTGATCGTGGCTCGTGAGGAAAAGGCGCGCGAAACTAACCGCGCCGAAATGGCCGCGCACATTCATGATTCCGTACTTCAGACTCTCGCGATGATCCGCACTCGCGCGCATGATCCGGTGGCGGTTGCGCAGCTTGCTCGGTCGCAAGAGCGCGAGCTGCGCGAGTGGTTGTACCAAGGAACGCCCAACCCCCAAACGTCCCTCGCTCAGGAGCTGCGGGATACAGCTGCGCAGGTTGAGGATACGCGGCGCACTCGCGATGGCGAATCCGCTGCTATCGACGTAGTGTGTGTGGGGGATTGCCAACCGAATGGGCGGACCGATGCGTTGATGCATGCGGCCCGTGAGGCGATGACGAACGCGGTAATTCATGGGGCACCTCCCATTTCCGTGTACATGGAGGTGACGGAACGATCGATCGATGTCTATATATCGGATCGAGGTACAGGGTTCCGGATCGAGGCAATACCGTCCGATCGGCTGGGCGTTCGCAACTCGATCATCGGGAGGATGCAACGCATCGATGGTAGCGTGAAAATCCGGAGCCTTCCCGACGGCGGAACTGAGGTTCATATGTGGGTAGCAAGGATGACATCGTGACGCGGCGTATCGTCGTCGTCGACGACCATGCAGTGTTCCGCGCTGGTGTCGTGGGCACACTTGGGGATGACTTTGCGATTGTGGCACAAGCGGGTGACGTTGTGAGTGCGGTACAACAGATCCGCGAAGTTGTTCCCGACGTCGTCCTGCTTGACGTTCATCTTCCCGGCGGAACCGGGGGAGGCGGCGCAGAGGTGATTGCCCGCACGGCAGATCTCCTTGGACGCGTGCGATACCTAGCCCTCAGCGTGTCCGATTCGCCGGCGGATGTGGTCTCCGTGATTCGAGCAGGAGCGCGTGGATATGTGACGAAGACGATTTCGCCGGACGATCTGCGCGCTGCTATCGAACGAGTCGCAAGTGGCGATGCCGTATTCTCCCCACGCCTTGCCGGTTTTGTTCTTGACGCATTCAGCGCAGGGGAACCACCTGCCTCGGCGGATCCGGAACTCGATCGCCTGTCGCCTCGGGAACGCGAGGTCATGCGTCTGATCGCGCGCGGGCTCACGTATCGGGAGGTGGCGTCCGATCTGTTCATCTCTATCAAGACTGTGGAGACGCACGTTTCAGCCGTGCTGCGCAAGCTGCAGCTATCCAATCGCAGCGAACTCACCGTGTGGGCCACTAGCCGCGGCATCGTCTAGTGCTCAAATGCGGCCGCCTCACTCGCTGCGGAGTGCTTCGACCGGATCTTTGCGGGAGGCCGCAGAAGCGGGTATCAGGCCCGCCAAGAACGTCAGCGCCATGCTGATAGCCACTAATATCAAGGCCGCGTTCCACGGCAATTGAGCCACATTCGAGATTCCTAGTTTGTTGTAGACAATCATGTTTGCAGGGATTGTTAAGATCAGGGTTACAGCGATTCCCAGGACGCCGGCAACGAAGCCAACGATGAGCGTCTCCGCGTTAAACACCCAGCGGATGTCCCGCTTTGAGGCGCCAATTGAACGCAAAATCCCGATTTCCTTCTTGCGTTCGAGCACGGAGATGTAGGTGATGACGCCGATCATGATGCTGGACACGACAAGCGAGATCGCAACGAATGCCACCAGAACGTAGCTCACCACGTTCACGATGCTGGTCACCGAACTCATCATCGCGCCAACCAGGTCTGTATACGTAATAACCTTGCTGTCCTCGCCGGCGGCCTTCATGCGCGCATTGTAGGAGTCCAGGATGTCGATGATTTTTTCCTTGCTATCGAAATCCTTGGGATAGATGTCAATTTGTGAAGGATTTGCCTGATCTGCGTAGCCGAGTTTCGCCAGGTTCCCATCGTAGGAACTGGTTTGTGTGGTCATCATGGATGTGAGCAGCTGTGTCAATTCGTCTTCACTGATGTTTAAAGAAAATGCCGATTTGAGTGTGTCCTCGTTTATGTCAATGGCGTTCGCCATGTTCGCGGCCGCACTGTCCATAGCAGTGTTCAGCTCTGCGTAGATCTGCTTCTCAAGTGCGGGAATCAGCTGGGCTTCAATCTGCGCAGAGGCGGCCTGCATCACCTGTTTCATATACGCGTTGATCTGGTCAGTGAGCTGCGATTGGATGGACGTTGTGGCCTTTGCAATGGCGGGCTTAAGCTGCGCAGAGATTCCAGCGATAACCTGGTCCGTCAAGTCCTGGCGTGCCTTTTCGGCGCTGTTGTTGACGGTGGTTTCCATATCGGTGAAGCGCTGCTGTATAGCGACGCCCTCGCTCGTGCTCATGAATTCCTGGAATGCGGCATCAGGATCATCGCGGCACGCATCTCCCGCAGTGTTGCAATACGCGGCGTACCCGCTGCCCAGATCTTTCGCGAGCGTGGCGACGTCGTCGGCATCCACTCCACTATCGATATGTGAGGTGTCAATTCCGGCGATTATCTTGTCAAGATCAATGGATTTTACGATCGCATCTGTGTCCACGGATGCAATAGAGCTCAGATCAAGCGTGGGGAGTGCGGACGTGTCGATCGACAGCTGTGGCATTGAAAGCTCAAGGGCATCAGGATCCACCTGAAGCTTTGAATCGTCGATCGTGAAAGCCTGTTTTAGCGTGTCTTCGTCCACATTCAAAACCGACGCGATATCGAAATCGTCGCGATCCGGGTTGGCTGCCTCATCTGCGAAAGTTCTGCCGGTGAACACGTCCACTTTCGGGTGAGCGATCTGGTCCTTCACGATTTGAGTTTGCGCTGCTTCGTCAACGAGGTGACGGGTGAGTGCCGAGGTGTAGTACAAGCCAGGCTGGAGCGCCGTCACTTTCGCGCTGCTCTTGGGGCGCACGATGCCGCTGATGTGCAGTTTTTCGCCCTGAGCGGTCAGTTTGGCAACGTAGGCCGAATCGCTCGACTTGTCCGTCCACACGCCGTAATTCTTGTCGTACGTGTAGTAATCAGTGGCATTCACGAGTGAGAAGGTCACGTTCATCAGCTGCTCGTAGTGGAAATCTTTGGAATCGGTTGGTGTTGTGATTGATTCGTTATTCAGCATTTCTTGCACCATCGTGTCCAGTTCCGCCGGGTCTCGCAGGCCCATTGCATATGAAACGAAGTCGCTGATTCCTCCGTTTGCCGTGAGCACAAGTACCACGTCGTCCGCGTCTTTCGGCCAGGTGCCGGCGACGACGTCGTACTGGTCCGAGTAGAGAGAGGAATCGTCTGCGAGCTCCAAAAATACGTTCGTGTTCACTGAATCGGAGATGAGCGACGAACTGGACGTTGATCCGCCTAAACCGAGTGCGCTGAACGACGTATCGGGGTTTACCTGGTGATATGTTCCCTTGTATTCGGTGAAGATCTGTGGGGTGACGTCGTAGTAGTACTGGATAGCGTGTGCGTAATCGTCTATGTCGCCGCCGTTCTTGTCTACGTACTTTTTCAGAGACGCCAGATCGTTGGAGCCGACCGACTGGAACAATCGGTGGAGCATCTGCACCTCGTGGACGTCCGATGTGTTGCCTTCACTCTTCTGCGTCATCTCCGCCGATGCCGCCATCAGTGAGGTGAAGTCCATTCCCTGACTTTGAATTGTTAGCGGATACACCGAAAGAGTGTCTTCTTCAATGCCACGAATGTAGGCGTTGACTCCGTTTGCCAATGCCAAAATCGCGGCGATGCCGATGATTCCGATGCTGCCCGCAAAGGATGTCATGAACGTGCGTCCTTTTTTGGTCATCAAGTTCATGAATGACAAAGCGACAGCGGTAAAGAACGACATGCTTGTTTTGCGCACAGGTTTCACACGCTGTGCGTCCGCCCCTTCGCCGGGGATGAAACGATCCGAATCGTTAGCGATGATGCCATCTTTGAGATTCACGATTCGGGTGGCGTACTGTTCGGCCAAGTCCGGGTTGTGCGTTACCATCACCACAAGCCGGTCACGGGCGATCTGGGTAAGCAGGTCCATGATTTGGACGCTTGTTTTCGAATCCAGTGCGCCAGTGGGTTCGTCGGCAAGAAGGATTTCTGGGTCATTGATCAATGCGCGCGCTATAGCTACGCGCTGCATTTGCCCGCCGGAGAGCTGGCTGGGAAGTTTGTTGACATGGTCGGCCAAGCCCACTTTTTCTAACGCGTCAACTGCGCGGGCATGGCGCTCCGCTCGTCCGACGCCGGAGAGTGTGAGGGCCAGCTCTACGTTCGCGACGACGGTCTGATGGGGAATCAGATTGTAGCTCTGGAACACGAAGCCGATTCGATTGTTGCGGTAGGTGTCCCAGTTCCGATCTTTGTAGTCCTTCGTGGAAACGCCATCGATGATGAGATCACCCGAATCGTAATGGTCTAGTCCACCCACAATGTTGAGGAGTGTTGTTTTCCCAGACCCAGACGGGCCCAGGATCGCCACGAATTCGTTGTCACGAAAGGCGATTGACACGTCATTCAACGCGACCTGAGTGAAATCGGCCGTGGTGTACGATTTGCGGATGTGACGGAGTTGAAGCATAGGCGCTTCCTCAGATTAGGGGAGTGACCAGTCTATGGGATCTGCGCCCTGCGCTACCAGCAATTCATTTGCCCGCGAAAAGGGCCGCGAGCCAAAGAATCCACGTGAAGCGGAGAGAGGAGACGGATGGGGCGACATGACAACGGGTGTTTCTCCGAGCAATGGCCGTAACTCTTGAGCCGGTCTTCCCCACAGTATCGCAACCAGGGGAATGTGGCGTGCAGCGAGCGTACGGATCGCGTGGTCAGTTACGTGTTCCCAGCCTTTTCCGCGGTGAGATCCTGGGTGCCCAGGGGTGACGGTGAGCACTCTGTTCAAAAGCATGACGCCCCGATCGCACCACGGCGTGAGATCGCCACTGGTTGGGGTGGCGACGCCCAGATCGTCATGTAACTCTTGGAAGATGTTAACGAGCGAGCGCGGTATCGGCGATACGGTGGGGGCCACCGAGAAACTGAGTCCCACAGGATGCCCGGGGTTGGGATACGGGTCTTGCCCAACGATGAGCACCTTGACCCGGCTCAGCGGATATGTGAAAGCCCGCAGAACGTTTTTACCCGCAGGAAGGTACCCGCGGCCTGCCGCATTTTCTGCGCGCAGGAAATCGCCCATCTGGTGGATGGTGGGTTCCACTGGAGCCAGGGCTTGCGCCCAATCTGGTGCGATGATCTCCGATAGTGGCTGCATGGTCTAAGCCTACTGCTAGAGTCGAATAGCTCGACGGACAGGATGCGATTGACGAACTGCGGATAGCTCAACGGAAAGGAGTCGCGTTGACAAGCCGACTACCTGCGGGGACCGAACCCCTTACCGATGAAGAACGGACAATCTTGGAATTCGAAGCCGCGTGGAGGCCGCATGGGCGTACGAAGGCCGAGGCTATTCGCTCTCTGGGCATTTCTCCCACGCATTATTACGTGGTTCTAGGAAGAATCCTCGAAAAACCTGCAGCACTTTTCGAATATCCCGAACTTGTGAGGCGATTATTGAGATTGAGACAACTACGCGAATCGGAGCGCCACGGTTCCTTGCGCGGCAGAACACGATAAGCTATCGCCGTGGCAGAGTACCAGTATCCCCGAGATGAATTCGATGTGTTAGCGGCCCAGCGCCGCGTATCTGGCGCGCATCGGCGCCAGAAATCCAGCGCGAAGTGGTGGATTGCACTCATCGCCATCGTGGTACTTGCCCCGTTAGCCGGCTGGGGCATCGTCCAGGCGATCGGCTATCACGGTGAAGCGAGCACATCGCCATCCGCATCGGCGAGCGCAGCAACAAGCGCCACTGCCACACCCAGCGCTACTGCTACTGCCTCGCCAACGCCGAGTGCGACACCAACCCCAAGCGCGGCGGCGACGACGTCGTCTCCCACACCGACTCCGAGCCCAACGACGGCGCAAGTAAACTACACGATGCCCATTCAAGTCCTCAATGCGAGTAGCATCACGGGACTCGCAGCCTCGAAGCAATCGATCTTGCAGAATCAGGGCTTCTCCAGTGTGACCGCCGGCAATTATTCGTACCAAACCCCGGCAGCGTCCCAGGTGTACTACCCGTCGGCAGCTTCGGAGGCAACGGCTCAGGCCGTCGCCCAGGCTTTGGGCATTGATTCAGCGAATCTTATACAAAACGCCAACGCCACAGGCGGTGACCAAATCATCGTGGTGCTCGCTGGCGAGCTGTGACGCACGTCCCTTCCAAAGAATTTGAGTGGAGACCACTCAACCTTGCAGGTCGTTGCTGTATCCCTTTTGACTCGTCGCGCAGCGTGTTCGCTCTCTGGGAACTCGTTGAGCGTTACGGTAGAGCCGTCTTGCACTCGCAGCCCGAGAGTGCCAATATTCTAATTAGCACTCTCGGTGTGAGAGTGACAAGATCTCTTGGGTGATGAGGCGCTAGTGTGAGCGGGACGTGACCGTTTACGCGAACGCCGTCCGTCGCGGGCATCATCTCTAAGACCACAATCGTCCCAATGGGAGGAACACATAGCATGGCAAAGACCATTGCGTTCAATGAGGAAGCACGCCGCTCGATGGAGCGTGGGCTCAACCTGTTGGCGGATACCGTCAAGGTGACGCTTGGCCCCCGGGGCCGTAACGTAGTTCTGGATAAGAAGTGGGGCGCGCCCACGATTACCAACGATGGTGTCTCCATCGCGAAGGAAATCGATCTCGAAGATCCATACGAGCGGATCGGTGCTGAACTGGTCAAGGAAGTCGCGAAGAAGACCGACGACGTGGCTGGAGACGGTACCACAACAGCAACCGTGCTTGCGCAGGCTCTGGTGCACGAAGGCCTCCGCAACGTCGCTGCGGGATCGAACCCGATCGCACTGCGCCGCGGCATTGAGAAGGCCGTCAAGGCGATCACCGATCGCCTGCTGGTGGATGCCAAGGAAGTTGAGACGGAAGAGCAAATTGCCGCTACCGCATCGATCTCCGCTGGCGATTCCGAAATTGGCTCCGTGATTGCGGAGGCAATGGAGAAGGCCGGCAAGGAAGGCGTTATCACCGTCGAAGAATCCAACACGTACGGCCTTGAGCTAGAGCTGACCGAAGGCATGTCATTCGATAAGGGCATCCTTTCGCAGTACTTCATCACCGATGCGGATCGTCAGGAAGCGGTTTTGGAAGATCCGTACATCCTGCTCACTGATGCCAAGATCTCGAATGTCAAGGAACTGCTGCCTGTCCTGGAGAAGGTCATGCAGTCCGGCAAGCCCCTTGTCGTGATCGCAGAAGACGTTGACGGCGAGGCACTCGCAACGCTGGTTGTGAACAAGATCCGCGGCACTTTCAAGTCCGCTGCTGTCAAGGCGCCTGGCTTTGGCGATCGCCGCAAGGAGATGCTGCAGGACATGGCTATCCTGACCGGTGGCCAGGTCATTTCTGAAACCGTTGGCCTCAAGCTTGAGAACGCGGACCTGGATCTGCTTGGCCGCGCCCGCAAGGTTGTTATGACCAAGGACCAGACCACGATCGTGGATGGCGCTGGCGATCAGGAAGCGATCAAGGGCCGCGTCAGCCAGATCAAGACCCAGATCGAGAATTCCACATCCGAATACGACACGGAGAAGCTGCAGGAGCGCCTGGCTAAGCTGGCCGGCGGCGTGGCGGTCATCAAGGCCGGTGCGGCAACCGAAGTTGAGCTGAAGGAGCGCAAGCACCGCATCGAAGATGCTGTCCGCAACGCAAAGGCTGCTGTGGAGGAAGGCATTGTGGCCGGTGGTGGCGTTGCACTCATCCAGGCCGCGGAAGAAGCATTCGAGACCCTCAAGCTGGAAGCCGATGAGGCCACTGGCGCCCAAATCGTCAAGTCCGCAATTCAGGCACCGCTCAAGCAGATTGCCGTGAACGCAGGCCTGGAAGGCGGCGTCGTGGTGGAGAAGGTGCGCAGCTTGCAGAAGGGCTACGGCTTGAACGCGGCAACGGGCGACTACGAAGACCTGCTCGCTGCTGGCGTCATGGATCCGGTCAAGGTGACTCGTTCGGCGTTGGAGAACGCCGCTTCGATTGCAGGCTTGTTCCTCACCACTGAGGCCGTTGTAGCCGAGTTGCCGGAGAAGCAGCCTGCTGCGCCGGCTGCTGGTGGCGACGACATGGGCGGAATGTACTGATAACGCCGTATGTAACGCTGGGGCCCGCTCTTGAGAGCGGGCCCCACATTTCTTTGAGGCTCTTCTACGGCGCTTTTAGGCTGGATCGGCCCAGACTTGTGCTGGTCTTCGCTCCTATGCTTCTGCGGTGTCCTCGTTCTTAGAAGCGTGCAGGTTCTCGGCGGCCTTATGGCGTTCGGCGATGCGGCGGCGCATGTCTGCGGCGATTTCTTCGCGCCGGCGCTGCTTTTTCTGTTCAAGCGTGACCGGCTCAATGGGCCGCACTCCAGGATCCGCCTTGTCGAGGCACGTCTCCATCGTAGAACGCAGATCTTCATCGCGTGCCGTCAACTGTTCGATGGGGGCAACGTGTGCGAGCCGTGTGGCCGCTATTTGGCGTTCTTTTTCCTCTTGGGCGTCAGCTGCGGCAGACGCTTGGAGCAGTGCATCAACTCCGGCGGGGATGTCAGGGACAGGCGCAGTAGCGCATCGCTCCTCTAGAATGCGTTCGGCGTGGCGCACGCTGTCACCTTTAATTGTGGGATCTGGGCTTTCGGGGTGCATTGCAGCGGGACCTGCTGTGCCTGCCGCGGGCTTGGCCATGTCGCCCGTGTGTGCTGCGGCTTGTTCCCGCGCGCGCTTTGCTAACAGAAGATTAATCCTCTCAAGCTCTGCTTCCAGATTCTGCCGCGCCTGAGCGTCCCACGCGCGGGCAAGCGGAGTGACGAATAGCTGCCTGCGGGCCAGAATTTTCGTCACAATCTTCTTGCGCGCCTCTAGGAAGTCTTCAAAGGGTATATGCGCGTATTCTTTCGCGATTGACTCAAGATATTTCTTGTAGCGTTGCGGGTCAGCTGCAAGCGTTCCCAAATGCGCATCCCGCAGTGCCAGTTCATCCACGTCGATGGCGTGAAACGCTGCCGTTTCGCTGGTGTTTTTGAGGTCCTGGCGCTTGAGCCCGCGGATCAGCTGGGCCACGCGCGCGGCCTTCTTTGGATCCACTCCCAGATCCTTCAGGTGGTATTCCGCTGCCGTGGCAGATGAGCGGATATTCTCCCCGCTTTGCTGCTGGTAGGTGTCTTCTTCGGATGTGGAGAACGCGATGCCGTGATACCAGGCAGCGAGGCGAACCAACGCGGGTTCGTGTGTCTCGGGAATCAGCGTTTCGATCCGGGTGAGTAGATCGATCACGTGATTGAGGCCGTGGAATGAACGATCCGAACTAGACCACGTGTCGATGAGGCGATAGCACGCCTCGGAGAGCTCCTCTTTTGACAAAGGGGAACCAGCGCTTTGAACGGAACGCACGTAGGCTTGGATGAGCCATTGTGGTACGTCAGCGTGCATGTTACCTCCTTTGGATGTGGCGCCAGGCTTTGGACGCGAACTCTGGTGATTCTAATACTGCTGGGCAGAAAAGGTTAGTTTCTCCTCTTCGCAGGCTTCGGCGTCTGGGAGGATGAGACGAAACGACAGTTTGTGAACTAACGTAGATACGTGAGCAAAAGGCTGAAGAACGTCACGTCACCATTGTGGGGGACGGCGCTTATTACAGGCGGAACTTCTGGAATCGGGCTTGCCTTTGCGCGGGCTCTCGCGCGGCGGGGTTGCGCTCTTGTGCTTGTGGCACGTTCGCAAGAGCGGCTGGAAAAGACTGCATCCGAATTGCGTAGCACTGGAGTGACTGTTGAAACGCTTGCTGCGGATCTTGGCACCGAGGCAGGCGTAACAGCCGTGGCTGAACGGCTGCACGATCAAAGCTCCCCGATCGAAGTGTTCGTTAATAACGCCGGGCAGGGCCTTTACCACGAACTCGCCACCACGGATACGCAGCCGCTGGAGGACGCAATCAATCTGATGGGCACCACTGTTGTCCGCTTAGGAGCAATAGCAGCAGCTGCGATGAAAGCACGCGGCCACGGGGTCATTATTAATACCGCATCTGTCTCTGCTTTGGTGCCCATGGGGCTCTACTCGGGTATTAAGGCGATGGTCCGCACGTGGTCTGTCTCGCTCGGTATCGAAGTGAAACCGGCCGGCGTTCACGTGATGACGTTCATGCCTGGCTGGGTACGCACCGAGTTCCACAAGCGTGCAGGAGTAGAGCGGTCGAACGTGCCCGACTTTATTTGGCTGCAACCAGCAGACGTAGTGCGCGATTGTTTAGACGACGTCGACGCCGGTAAGGTTTACTCCGTGCCTTCGGTTCGTTTTAAGGTTATTTCCGCGGTGGCGGCGCATGCGCCGAAGGAATGGGTGTGGGCAATCAGCGCGAAGATCAATAAGGGCCGGCGCGGCTGATGGCTTCGGGCGGCGAGGCCCTTGAGCCTCTGGATCGGTATAAGAGCAAGCGCTTAGCTCGCAGGCGGCATTTCATGCGGCGCATGGTTACGCGTCCAGTGATCTCTACCGTGGTTCGCCCTACCGTGATGGGCGAGGAAAACGTGGAGGGTTTGGAAGGCCCATTCCTTGTGATACCGAATCACCAATCGCATCTGGATGCACCGATGGTATTTTCTTTGCTTCCGGATAAGTTGACCGAGCATCTGGCAACGGGCGCTGCAGCTGATTATTTCTACCGTAAGCGTTTCATCTCTAGCTTGACGTCATTGTTCTTTAATACGTATCCGGTGGAGCGCAAGGGTAAGGCGCGCGCTCGGAGGGCCAGCAAGGCCGCTGGCATGACCAGGAGGTTGCTGGAAGCGGGTGTCCCCATTCTGGTTTTTCCGGAAGGTACGCGTTCGCGTGACGGCAAGCTCGGCGCATTCAAGCCTGGTGCGGCCGCGCTTTCCATTCATACGGGTGCTCCAATCGTGCCTGTGGCAATGGCGGGCGGACATGAAGCGATGCCCGTGGGATCATTTTTCCCGCATGTAGGGAGTCCCGTGTTCTTGTACATTGGCAGGCCGATGTATGCGGTGGCTGGTGAGGACGCGGAGCGTTTTATGGCTCGGGTTGTGCGTGCTATTGAAGCGATGCTGGACCAGGCGTCTGCACACCCGGAGATGCCTGATGGTTCATCGCCGTTTGATCCTCCGGATGTTGTATCGGATTGAGCGGCCGCGGGCCATTCGTAGGGAACGTGAGCGTCACTGTAAGCCCGCCACCTGGAGTTTCTGAGACGCGGGCCGTGCCACCGTGCGATGCCATGACGGCGGCAACGATCGCCATTCCTAAGCCGGAACCGCCGGAGGCACGTGTGCGTGATGAATCTGTGCGGTAGAAGCGCTCAAACAAGTGTGCGGCGTCTTCCGGTTTGACACCAGGTCCGTGGTCGCGAATCTCCACGATTGTTTCATCGGGAACACGTTGACCAATTGCCACCTCGCAGGCAGTGCCTTCCGGCGTATGGGTGAGAACATTGGATAATAGATTTGACACTACTTGCGTTACTTTATCGCGGTCCGCAACAATAGTGAGTTGCTCGGGCGCGCCACCATCGAGCCCTATGAGTTCGGCGGAACGGGATAGGTTGCGTGCGTGGTAGTCGGCGACTGCGTCGCGGCAGATCGCAGTGAGATTGATGGCTTTGAGGTCGAGGGGCCGGCCTTCGTCAAGGCGCGCAAGTTGAAGCAGATCTTCAACAAGCCTGGTCATACGTTTGGCCTCGGATTCGATCCGATTCATGGTTGGCTTCATCTCGCTGTCCGGAACGCCACCCAAACGGTACAGTTCGGCATATCCGCGTACGGTAGCGAGGGGAGTGCGTAGCTCGTGTGATGCGTCGGAGACGAATTGGCGCATCTTCTGTTCGGAGTGGATCCGCACAGCGAAAGCCTGCTCAATTTGTGCGAGCATCGCATTGATGGAGTCTGCTAGCATGGCAACTTCCGTGCCATCTTGCCCGCGCGGCACTCGTCGTGAAAGATCGCCGGCCGCGATTTTGTGCGTAGCGTTTTCAATGTTGCGTAGCGGCTTCAACGATCCGCGCACCAACATCGCTACGGCAATGGCGCCGAAGGTGATCACTGCGAGGCTAACAAGGATGACCAGGCGCGTCACTTGAGTGACGGTGGTGAAGATCGGGCCTAAAGGGCGTGCTACCAGCACGGATCCAAGGCTGTCTCCAGAATCTTGATCGACCACGGGAATCACAATGGCGCGCCACGATTCTGTTGCCGTGCCAGAAACGGTAGTGGGATTTGTACCCACGGTTCCTAGCAGATCCTGAGGGTCAGCGGGAGTGCCGTGCGACGTGACAACGTTCGTGTTGACCTTCGTGACCGTCTGGGTGCGAAGTTCACGCGACAGCGGGCCAGTGAGCCGCGTGACTTTGATATAGATAAAGTAGTCCGAAAGGTTGATGTCGCTGGTACTCTGATTGGCGTTTGGAACTGTGACGGCGGGCGACTGTACCAGGCTGTCGACAGACTGTTTCGCGAGCAAATGACCGGATGAACGCAAGTCATCGTCAAGGTTTTGCACAAGGTAGCGCTGCAACATCGTAACGGTGATGAGCCCGACAACCGATACGACGATCGCCATGAGGGCTATGAAGCTCACAACCAGGCGAAACGAGAGCGTGCGGTGAAGGCGCGCGCCCGTGTGATGCCGCCGCGTTGTTGTCACTTACCGCCTCGCAGAACGTAACCAATTCCGCGCTTGGTCTGAATTAGTGGCACGAGTGCGGCTGCTTCTTTCGGATCGGTAATACCGAGCGATTCAGGGGAATCGATCTTGCGCCTGAGGTAGGAGATATACGATTCGACTATCGATATCTCACCTTCCCAGTTGTAATCCCACACGTGATCCAGGATCTGCATCTTTGAGACTACGCGTTCCGCGTTGATCATGAGGTAACGCAACAATTTGAATTCGGTGGGAGAGAGCTCCACTTCGTGACCTGCGCGTTTGACCTCGTAGGAATCCTCATTGAGTTCAAGATCCATATAGCGCAGGATTGGTTCTTCGGTCTCCACCGGATTGGTACGGCGCAACACTGCGCGGATGCGTGCCACCACTTCCTCTAGGGAAAAGGGTTTGGTGATGTAGTCATCTCCACCAACCGTGAGGCCCTGAACTTTATCTTTGACATCGTCGCGTGCTGTGAGAAACAGGACGGGCAATTCAGGGTCTCGTTCCCTGAGGCGGCGAAGCACTTCGAATCCGTCCATATCTGGCAACATAATGTCCAGAACGGCGAGGTCTATGTGAGCACCGGCTTGGTGATCAAGCGCTTCGTGTCCATCAGCTGCTGCGAGTACTTTGAAACCGGCGAACCGGAGGGAAGCGGAGAGAAGCTCACGGATCGACGGTTCGTCATCGACGACGAGGAGTGTCGCTTCTGGCGTAGTAGGTTGCATGCTCATAAAAGCTATTGAACTGATGGAAGCTGGGAGTTGCCTAGGAATAACCAGAAAAAGCTGCGAAGGCATGGTGGTGCTGAGAAGAAATGGCAACACCGGGAAGGAATTGTGGGGAGGCACTCATGTACGAGTGCCTCCCACAACGTCGAATCGGCGCGTGGGCGATCTTAGGCGATATTGCGGCGCTCTCTCAGTAAACGGTGAAATCTTTCGCTTCGATTTGCGCCGGTGCCTTATCAGACTTAAGTGCAGCGAGCCTTGCCTCGATCTCCACGTCGTTTGAATGATCTTCGAGTTCAGCGAACTGGCTTTCGAGTGACGACGCTGCCACTTCCGCCTTTCCGACGGCCAGTGCCTCTTGCCGGCGCACTTGATCTTCGTAACGTCCTAGTTCGCTTGTCGGGTCAAGAACGTTGATTGACGAGATCGCATCTTGAACCTGATTCTGTGCCTCGGCCGACTTTTGCCGCGCTACGAGTTGGTCGCGCTTGCTCTTGAGTTCTTGAAGCTTATTGCGCATCTGATCCAAGCCAGATTTGAGTTTCGCAACAACTTCCTCTTGTGACTGGATCAATGGTTCGGCATCGCGCGCCTCTTTTTCATACTGCAGCTGCTTGCCAATCGCGATCTTGGCCAGGTCATCGAAACGCTGAGCGTCCGCCTCCTTGCCTGAAGCGCGCAAGCTGTCTGCCTTCCGCGAAGCTGCGAGCGCCTTCTGCCCCCATTCGCGGGATGTCTTGACGTCTTCGTTGTAATCCGACTGCGCGAGCCGAAGATTACCCACAGTCATGGCCACAGCGTCTTGCGCTTCAGCGATGGAATTGGTGTAATCGCGCACCATTTGGTCCAGCATTTTCTGTGGATCTTCAGCTTTGTCGAGGAGCGCATTGATGTTTGCCTTGGCGAGTTGAGCCATGCGCCCAAGAATTGTTTGCTTTTCGGCCATGTTCTGCCTTTCCTTGGTTGGTTGGGTTCTGTTCTAAGACTATGTGGTGTAGACCACGTGGTCTAGGGATATTCGAGGCTCAGAAGGATCCGCCGAATCCGCCTCCACGGCCGCCTCCAAATCCGCCTCCAAATCCGCCGCCGCCGAATCCGCCCCCACCGGAGAAGCCGCCACCGAATGAGCCACTTGAGAATCCACCATGGTGATGGCCTCCTCCCGATAGTAGAGAGCCGATGATCATACCGCCCAAAATGGACCCCCAGTTGGTGCCAGATTGCGGGCTGGACATTCCGCCCGATCGGCGCTGTGATTCATCAGATACGGCATTGCGTGCGATGTTGAGAGCGTCCTGAGCCTGCGTTTTTGCCTGTTCGTAGTATGGAAGCGCTTCACGCGGATCCTTGTTCGCATCGCCGGCAGCAAAAGACGCCTGGGCGGCAGCCAGCTGGGTTCGGGCGCGTTGGGGCACGTAATGCGTGTAGCGGTCTATATACGTATCCGCCTCATTGATAACTGCCTGGGCGTTGCTCCGGTTACGATCTGCCAATTCGCGTGCCTTGTTGGTGTTCTGTTCTGCTGAGCGCACGCCGGTGAGAACGGCGTCGAGTGCATTTTCCGCCTGGGTCAGTTGATCGAGTGCACGGAACGGATCGATACCGGAGCCGCTGGCGTATGTTACGGCCTTTTCGGCATCGGCCTGACGCGCTGCGATCACGGAATCACCTTGGCCCAAGCGCTTCGCGTCCGAGATATCAGCGCTGAGCGAAGCGATACCTTGGGCAACTTTGGTTTGCGCCTCGGCAAGCGAGGTGCGAGCATTGGCGCATTGGTCGGCAAGTACGCGTGCCTGCCGCAGCGCATCCTCTGCGATTCGCGCATAGGGAACAGCTTTGGACTTGTCGCCGCTGGAGCCAGCGGCACGCCCTTCCTGGATGGCCTTCGTAGCCGCATCGAGCAGTGCCCGTGCCTGCGCAGGATAGGTGCTGAGGCTCTCTAATGCGGACGCGGGGTACGTCACCTTGAGAGATTGGAGTTGCGGTTCCGCAGAATCGAGTTGTGCTGCTATCTCTGATACGCGAGTTTCTTGTTCATCAAGGTTCTCCATAACGCGACTTGAAAGATCGCGCATCTGTTGGAAGTCGCGCTCCTGTTCGGCAATGGCCTGCTGTGCCTGGGCCGTCAGTGCGACGATCTGGGCATTCATCTGCGATTGCTGTGCGGGTGTTTCCGGCGTGTCATCGTCCAACTTTTTCTGAATCTCAAACGCTTGCTGCACTGCGGATTTGGCGCGCGTGAGAGCATCGGAGAATTGCCGAGTGGCTTCGATACCAAATTCTGCACGGGCGAATTCCAGTTCCCCAGCCGCTGCGCGGACGCCGTCGTCGGCAGCGAGGAGCGCTGCTGACGCTTGCTTTTGGAGCGATCGCAAGTCCGTGCTGGCCTTGGCTGCAACGGCTACCTTCTTGCGCCTGCTGCGGACAATAAGGAAGATCCCCCCGGCGAGCACAATAAGCAACAAAAACCAAATGGCGGCGCTGGAGCTGCTGGATTCCTGGGAGGTGCGGCCGGAATCCTGTGAGTCCGAATTCGGTACATTGGCAGAATCGGCGCCAGCCAGCTGTTGCGTCAACTCCGAAATGCCACCGGACCAATCGCCATCACGCCACTTGTCCAGAACAGCGGTGGAGTTGACGGCTTCTTGAAGCTCATCCACAGTAAACCCGCTGCCGCCCGCATAAACGGAGAACTGGCGAGAATCGATCGCCACCGCGAGCAGCGAATCTGATTGGCTCAAGCCAGAGGCGATGAATGATTGTTCTGCCCACTGATCGGAATTGTAGGAATCAAAGGTGTCCACAAAAACGACGCGCAGCGGGTAACCAGTGGCATCTTGAAGAGATTCAAGGCTGCTCTCGATTGCACTGACATCAGAGACGCTGCCCGTTTCATCTGTTACCGGACCGGTAGTGTGCACAGGTTCGGCCGCCGCGGCCGTGCCTGCACACATAAAGATGGCAATCAGTGCAGCAAGGACCGTTACTGCCGCCGATCGGATCATCTTGACCACGTATATCACCTCATTGCATCTGCTACGTGATGTCTTTGCAGCACCAGTCTCCGTATACGCGCTACTGGAGGTTATGGAGGCTGTTGCCTGCCTCACGATAGTCTGATGCAACGTTACCAAGACTGGCGGACATAATCTGCCTTCAGATTGTCGGCGCTCAGCGTAATCCACGCCTTTTTTCTAAAGAGCGCATGCAACCCGGTAGACTAGTGAGCAGTATGCAATGGGGGTTTTATGCCCTCTTATCGCATGAATAGAAGAGGTGTCTAGGTGCCAACGGGTAGAGTCAAGTTCTTTGACGAAAAGAAGGGTTTTGGGTTCATCGCGGGCGATGACGGCGCGGAAGTTTATCTTCCTGCCTCTGCACTTCCGATTGGAACCAAGGTGCGCCCGGGTATGCATGTGGAGTATGGAGTGGCGGATACTCGCCGCGGCCCGCAGGCATTGTCGGTCTCGGTTATCGCCAAGATCGAATCGTTAGCGAAGAAGAACCGCCGTAAGCCAGAAGCGATGGTCCCCATTATCGAGGACCTGATCAAGATCCTTGATTCGGCATCCACGCAGTTGCGCAGAGGGCATTACCCTGATGGGGGACATCGTATCGCTGCGGCACTCCGGACTTTAGCTGATGATTTCGATGCCTGAGGCGCCACAGCGGGGAGTTCGCATCAGGCCGCGTCGCGATGCGGGCAAAGAGAAGATTCTTGCGCGGATGGTTGATGAGGCACGCGAAGCCTTGACGGATCTGACGCATCCAGAGAATGTCGGCGAACATGCTGGCGTGGTACCGGAGGGCGATCGGGTACTGACGCATTGCTTCGAATGTTTGCTTCCAGGATATCGAGGTTGGTATTGGGCTGTGACCATGGCCCGTATTCCGCGTTCTAAGCGAGCCACAGTTAGTGAGATGGCTTTGCTTCCGGGAGAAGATGCACTGCTCTCGCCGCAGTGGATCCCGTGGGCGGATCGCTTGGAGCCGAGCGACGTGCAACCCACGGACAGGCTTCCGTATCGCGCCGATGATCCTATGTTGCAGCCGGGCGGTGACGATGCGGGCAAGGAATCGGAGCTGTTGGACGATCCGATTCCTCAAGTGCGCGCGCGAGTCCTTTCTCCGCTGGGCCGCGAAGCTGCGTTTGAACGCTGGTATCGGGGCGATTGTGGTCCGGATAATCCTGCGACTCGCGCGGCCCACGCGCCATGTTCTACCTGCGGGTACCTATTGCCCATGGGAGGTGCTGCCGCGACGATGTTCGGCGTGTGCGCCAATGAATGGTCACCATTCGATGGCCGTGCAGTTTCTTTTGACCATGGTTGTGGTGCGCATTCTGAAACTGATGCTCTGCCGCAGAAGAAGCTGTGGGATCCTTCCACGCCCGTATTGGATGAATCGGAAGCCGATTTCGCCTAGTAGGTGATTGCAGAAAGCGAGTGCGATGGAGCGCCTACAAGGGCGAATACGTGACTATGCGTGGGGTTCGCGGGTAGCCATACCGGGCTTGTTCGGATTACCCCGGGCGGACAAGCGAGTTGCTGAAGTGTGGTTTGGGGCGCACCCGGACGATCCGGCACGGGTCATCAATGATCCGCATGGCATGTTGTTTGACTTGCAGGAGCTGTATCCGGAATCGGCCGGTGTACTGCCTTTGCATGTGCGGCAGGCGGAAAAGACCGAGGAGACGCTTCGCGACTTTATCGCGGCCAATCCTGCTGAAGCGCTGGGCGAATTAGTGGCACAGCGCCAGGGAAATGAGCTTCCCTATCTGTTGAAACTGATTGCGCCGCGTGAGCCACTTTCACTCCAAGTCCATCCCACGCTGAAGCAGGCAGAAGAGGGTTTTGCGGCCGAGGAGGCCGCAGGAATCCCGCGGACAAGCCCAGAGCGCAACTACAAGGATCGTAACCATAAGCCGGAGCTGGCATACGCGCTGAGCCACTTCGAGGCTTTAGCTGGTTTCCGCACGGTGCGGCGCATCCTGGAGGTCATCGGTGGCTTGGACACTCCATTAACCGATAGCCTGGTCCGCCGGCTTAATTCCGACGGCGTCCGCGGTGCCTTTCGGTTTTTGCTTTCAGAGGGCACTCGCCCCGATGCGGAAGCGGTGCGTGAAGTGGTGGAAGCGTGCAAGGCGCGAGACCCCGAAGAATCGCCGTCTGCACGCGCCGATCACACAGTAGTAATCCTGGGAAAGAAACACCCTGACAACCCAGGTGTTGTCGCCTCGCTTTTCCTGAATCCCGTGACGTTGTATCCAGGTGAGGCTCTGTTTATCCCATGTGGAACTGTTCACGCATACCTTTCGGGCACGGCGGTTGAGATTATGGCGTCCTCGGATAACGTACTGCGGGCGGGGCTTACACAGAAACACGTTGATGTGTCGGAATTGTTGAAAATTGTGCGTGCGGAGGCAGCCCCTCCGGTTCGCATTGCACCGGAAAAGGTCAGCCGCGCGGTCTCCACGTTCTATGCGCCTGTCGACGATTTTGAACTTTCAGTAATCCGGCTCCGTGACGCCACGCAATGGGTGAGAGTGCGCACGCTCGGCCCACGTACCGTCATATGCCTTGAGGGCGCTGCGCAGCTGCATACGAAAGATGATGAACTCCACATCAACGCTGGTCAAGCAGTATTTGTCCCGGCGTCGGAAGGCCGCTTGACGATGCGCGGCTTTGGCCAGTTAGTGCTGGCAGGGGTACCTTAATCGGTGCATGAGCAGCGTAGCGGCGTTGCGATACGGGATGTGAGCTGCGGCCACAGGCGGCTAGCTGTGGCCGCAGGAATCTCAGATAGTTAGCAGCAATTGTCTCGCAATGCGGACTCGATTGCAGGCACGTCCGTCCACACTGCGAGACTCTGTGTGTGAGTGATACGAAACAGACGGCCGTAGCGCCGAAGAAGAATCCTAGCTTTCTAGACTCCTACTTTCATCTCACGGAGCGCGGTTCCACTGTCGCGCAGGAGGTGCGTGGCGGGCTCGTCACGTTCTTCGCGATGGCATACATCCTCGTTCTGAATCCGATTATCCTTTCAGGTCCCGATTCTACGGGGCAATACCTGGGTGGTGGCACCGAGGCGAACCTTCCAGCAATCGCAGCGGGAACCGCTCTCGTTGCGGCTGTGATGACCATATTCATGGGCGCCTACGCAAATTTCCCGTTGGCGCTGGCAGCAGGCTTGGGGATTAATTCGATCGTCGCGTATACGATCGTGACTCTGCCGGGAATGACCTGGGCAGATGGCATGGGCATCGTGGTGATTGAAGGCATCGTAGTGGTGCTGCTCGTCGTCACAGGGTTGCGCGAGGCGATATTCCGGGCCGTACCAAGTTTCTTACGCACGTCAATCTCTGTGGGCATTGGTCTGTTCATTACGTTGATCGGACTGGTGAACTCGGGCCTGGTGCGCACGGGTAGCGGCACGGTCTTGTCCTTCGGCATTAACGGATCCGTGGCCACATGGCCGATGGCTGTGTTCGTTTTCGGATTGATTCTGACCACTGTTTTGATGGTTCGCAAGGTGAAGGGCGCGATCCTTATCAGCATCATTTCCACCACCATTCTGGGGATGATCGTCGAGGCTGTGGGCAATCTCGGCGCGGCCAGTGACGACAATGTGGGTGGGTGGGGCCTCACGGTTCCGAAGCTCACGGGTTCTCCCATTGAACTGCCTCATTTCGACACCTTGGGTCAGTTCTCCATCGTGGGTCCCTTCCAGAAGCTCGGCGTGATTTCTGTTGTCGTACTCGCCTTCTCGGTGATGCTCGCGGACTTCTTCGACACGATGGGAACGATGGTTGCGGTAGGCGCCGAAGCCGATCTGCTCGATGAAGATGGCAATCCTCATAACACCGGGCGGATCCTGCTTGTCGATTCCATCGCTGCAGTTGCAGGCGGTATGGGCGGCGTTTCCTCGAACACTTCCTTCGTGGAATCGTCCGCTGGAGTTGCCGACGGCGCTCGGACAGGGCTCTCGTCCATCGTCACGGGTATCGCCTTCCTTCTCTCGATGTTCTTGGCCCCGCTCGCGGCTGTGGTACCGAATGAGGCCGCCGCGCCCGCTTTGGTGGTGGTCGGCATCTTGATGATGCAGCAGGTCAAGGAGATCCGGTGGGAGGAACTGGCTGTTGCAGTGCCAGCATTCCTCACGATTGCCTTCATGCCATTCGCATACTCGATCACCGTGGGTATCGGCGTCGGTTTCATCACCTACGTCATCGTACGGATCGCAACTGGCAAGGCCGCACGCGTCCACGTGCTGATGTGGATCACGTCAGTGCTGTTTGTGGTTTACTTCCTGCTTGGGCCCATTCAGAGCTTGCTCGGATGAGAACTGTGGTATAGCTCGCGAGCTGCGAATTTGTCGTGTGGCTCATGGTGCGCGGAAACCGGTAAGGATATGATAATTCTTATCGGTTTCCGCGCTTTAAGGGAAGTTATGCTCAAGGCAGCCGATAGTGCCACAGATGAATTGAGGGGTATTGAGCCGCACATTTGCCAGCTTGCACGTCCGTAACTATCGCATATGGTTCATTTCCGCGTTGATTGCCAACACGGGCACATGGATGCAGCGCGTGGCGCAGGACTGGTTGGTGCTCGCAATACTGACTCATGACAATTCTTTCGCTGTTGGCGCGGTGACGGCACTTCAGTTCCTTCCACTCCTCTTGTTCATGCCGGTGGCAGGAACGCTGGCCGACCGCTTTGACATGCGGAAGATTCTGCTTGTCACGCAGAGCGCCCAAGCGATCTTTGCCTTCGGGTTGGGCGCACTGGTTCTGCTCAACGTGGCAACTGTGGTTCACGTGTGCATATTCGCCTTTCTGCTGGGCCTTGCGTCCGCGTTTGACAACCCGCCGCGGCAGGTTTTCGTTTCCGAGTTGGTTCCGCCGGCTGATCTCCCCAATGCAGTAGGCCTCAACTCCACTAGCTTCAACGTTGCGCGTCTCATCGGGCCAGGTATCTCCGGTCTGCTCATTGCCGGTGTTGGGCCTGGTTGGGTCTTTGTTATTAATGGGGCATCGTTCATTGCTACGATCGCTGCATTGCTCATGCAACGCCCGTCAGAGTTCTACCGCTCAGCAAAAAAACGGCCGAAGGCTAAGCGCGGTGGCGTGCGCGAGGGCATGCACTACGTTTCCAACCGCCAGGATTTAATCGTCATTTTTATTGTTGCGGGCCTGATCGCCTGCTTGGGAATGAATTTTCAACTGACGACGGCGTCAATGGCGCGTACCGTATTCGACAAGCAGGCTGGTGAATACGGAATTCTAGGCTCAATCATGGCTGTTGGATCAGTCACGGGTGCGCTGCTGGCCGCGCGGAGGCGTTCGCAACCGCGGGTGCGTGTGGTGGTTATCTCCGCTTTAGGCTTCGGCGTGGTCAGCGCGATTAACGCGATAGCCCCCACCTATTGGACCTATGCGATTTCGTTGATTCCCGTGGGTTTCGTGATGCTGACGATGCTGACCGCCGCGAATACGGCGGTCCAAATGTCCACAGAGCCGGAGATGCGTGGCCGCGTCATGGCGCTCTACCAGACCATTATGCAGGGCAGTACACCGGTCGGCGCGCTCATCGTTGGGTGGATCTCGCAGTCTGTCAGCCCGCGCTGGGGCGTGGGAATAGGCTCCGTTGCTGCGTTCGCGGTGGCGATTTGGGCATTTCTGTGGACGCGCAAGCACTGGGACGTAGCAGTGCACTACAGCATGCGCCAGCACCCTCATCTGGAGATCATCGGCCCGCTGGAACACGCGCGTGAAGAAGAGGAACGGGCGCGCCTGGAGGAGCTTGAGCGCGAAGAACACGTGCACCACATTGAACGCACTCCGGGCGACCAAGCGAAGTAATCAGCTCTGTGGCGTACCGATCCCGGATTCGATCGCCCAGTCGATCGAACGCAACAAAGCGGCGACGTCGTCGTACTCCACATTGGGGAATAGCCCAAAACGGAACTGATTTCTTCCAAGCGACCTGTAAGGATCGATATCCACAATTCCGGCTTGTCTCAGAAAACGGGAAATAGTAGCTGTATCTATCGATGAATCAAAATCGATCGTGGCAACGACGGGCGAACGGTATTCGGCTTGAGCGACGAATGGTGTGGCAAAGTCGCGATCCTCCGCCCACGAGTAAACGAGGCGTGATGAGGCAGCGGTTCTCCGCGCCATTTCCTTGAGGCCGCCAGCGTTGAGCATCCAGTGAATTTGTGAATCGATCATCAGCAATGTGGCGATGGCTGGCGTGTTGAGGGTCTGGTCCTTGCGGGAGTTTTGTACAGCCAACTGAAGGTTGAGCATATCAGGGACCCAGCGTTGCGCGGCCAAGCGCTCAACGCGTTCCAGCGCGGCAGGTGAGAAGAAGGCGATCCATAGGCCGCCGTCTGCTCCGAAGCACTTTTGTGGAGAGAAGTAATACACGTCAGTGCGCGAGATATCTGCCAATACTCCACCTGCAGCTGAGGTGGCGTCCACAACCGTCAGAGCATCTGAACCAATGCGGCGGACTGGGGATAATGCTCCCGTTGACGTCTCATTGTGAGGATATAGGTAGGTATCCACGCCGTCGGCTGGAGAGCACAGCGCCACGGAGCCGGGAGGTGCTTCGCGCACGTCTACGCGTTCGATCCATGGCACCTTTCCAACTGCACGTGCTGCCTTGCGAGAGAACTCCCCGAAAGTTGCCGCCTGGACGTGCCGTTCAGCCAGTGTAAAAGCAATTGCATCCCACAACAGGCTTGCACCGCCGTTACCTAGCACAACTTCGTAGCCATCGGGTAAGGAGAAGAGCTCTCGCATTCCTTCTTTGATGTTTGCCACCAGGTTTTTCACTGGTGCCTTGCGGTGCGAGGTGCCCATTGGTGAGGCAGGCGCCACGATCGAGCGCAGTTGCGCCGCACGGACCTTCGAGGGACCAGAGCCGAAACGTCCATCTGTGGGAAGCAACTCGGCAGGTATCTGCAGATTCATAGGGCTAATTGTGCCGCGCCGGCATAGAGTGTGCTCTGCTTGTCCATGCGCTGGCCCCTAACATGACGATGGGCGTGGCGATTGTGCAATACTTTTGTCCCCTAAAAGAAGTTCAGGCGGGAGATAGAGTCTTGTAGAGTCGATGCAAGTATGTCGCACGCCCGAGGAGCTAGTAATGAGTGGAGACTTGGTAGATACTACCGAGATGTATCTCAAGGCCATTTATGAGCTCGAAGAAGAGGGAGAGCCGCCGCTGCGCGCACGCCTGGTGGAACGGCTTGGACAGTCGAAGCCCACAGTATCGGAGACGGTAGCGCGGCTTGAGCGCGACGGCCTGTTGTGGATCGAAGGTTCGCGGACGATTGTGCTGTCACCGAAGGGGTGCAAGCACGCCACACGCGTGATGCGCAAGCACCGATTGGCCGAACGTTTGCTTTTGGATGTTCTACTTGTCCCGTGGGAAGCAGTTCACGACGAGGCGTGCCGGTGGGAACATGTAATCTCAGATGAGGTAGAGGCAAAGATTGCCGCACTCCTTGGCAATGTGACGTCCGATCCCTTTGGTAACCCCATACCGCCCGATGGCGTGTGCGGCCCTGGGGATCAATCGGCTGTGGCCGCAGGATTAGAGCGAGGCCACGAGTTTATCCGAAAGCATCCCGGCGGCGGGCGCGCGCGCGTTTCACGAATTGGTGAAGTTTTGCAGACGGACCCACAGCTTCTTGCGCAATTGCGCAAAACGGGGGTTATTCCGGGAACGCAAGTGCAGGTTTCCTCCGAAGACCAGCAAAACTGGCTGATCACAGGCGATAACGGCACGATGGAGTTCGCCCCGTGGGTACAGAATCATTTGATGCTACGCCCCTGAATCGTGTGTGTTAGATCACGAAAAGTGGCTGCAACTGGCGCGCGAACAGCGCAATAACGTTATGCAACTGAAGAGTGTTGTTATCCAAACGTGACAATTGGTTATCGGGCCGTTATTGTTATCGGTGGACGGAGGCAGAACCTTCGAATGGGGCTGCTGAAAGACTGCAAACGAGGAGACAACCAGATGGCAGGACGTCACGCGTTCACCCCCGCGGTTGCGAAAAACGCAATCACCAGCCCAGCTGGGCGCGGGATGGCCGCTGCGGCCGTGGTCGGCACCATGTTTGGTGTGGCACTACCGGCAGCGAATGCAGACACACTTCCTTCTGATGGCACAGATGCCACCACTGCGGCAAACACTGCAACGGACGCAGTGACAGCGCCAAGCGATGCAAGTTGGGACGTCACTCAGGTAACGCTTGACACACAGACGGAGGCCGAAGACGCCGTCGCCCTTGACGTTGCCGTCACGGTTCCGGACACCGCCGAACCTGAGACTCAGGTCACCACAACTGACGAGGGCACGACGGCGGACGTTACTACTGCTGCAGAAACCGACACGGCAGGAACGACGACGGCAGCTACATCCGCCGCGACGACATCGACCGAGACAACATCGACAACCACCTACTCTGGATCGTCGTCAGCTGCGGCTTCTGTTGCACTCAGCTACGTGGGTGCTCCGTACATGTACGGTGGCGTTACCCCTTCCGGCTGGGATTGCATTGGTTTTGTTCGTTATGTGTACGCCCAGCTGGGTGTTTCCATTGGTGGATACCCCTTGTCGGTCCTCTCGGTGGGACGTCAGGTTCCGTATTCGGAGGCGCAGGCTGGAGATATCCTGTATTGGCCGGGACACGTTGCCATTTCTGTTGGTGGCGGACAAAATGTTGCGGCGTGGAACCCGAGCATGGGGACCACGGTTGGCCCGGATTCATGGGTTGGCGGTACGCCTATTGTTATTCGGGTTTTCGGATAACAAGGAGTACGCAGGTAACCTCGCATACGTGAGAAGGGGCCAGCCGATGGAGGCTGGCCTTTTCTTTCCCACGGTGGCGTGCTCCGTGACACAATTGATGTAAGAAACGCCAACGGGGGAGAGGTGCGCAATGGTCTACCGGCACGATAACGTCGTCGTCTGCGGGGTTGATGGATCAGATGAATCATTTAACGCGTTGGTATGGGCGGCCCATGAGGCAAAGACTCGGCGCGCGCGGTTAGAGATCGTATGTTGCTACGAGCAGCCGACATACGCGGGATATCGCACATCGGGTCGGAACCTCCTTGAAGAGAATGCGCAAACGATTCTTGATGACGCCGTGGCACGCGTGAAGCCGGTGGGGATAGAGGTAACGCCGTCGCTGGACCCTGCGGATCCCACAGCCGCATTGCTGAACCGATCAAAGACTGCGGCACGCGTAGTTATCGGTGCGCGCGGCGGATCGGGGGGTTTTGCGGATCGGCTGCTCGGGTCTGTCGCCTCTGCTGTGTCGTCACGCGCATATTGTGCGGTAGTGATCGTTCCGTCCACTCCAGTGGACACAGTGCTGCCAGTGAAGCATATTGTGTGCGGATTCGACGGTTCGGAATCGTCGCGGCTCGCTATGGCCTTAGCCATCCGTGAGGCATCGCGCTGGGGTGCCAAACTTTCGTGTGTCAGCGCGGTGAACTTCTCTGGATCGGCATGGATACCGGGAAGCGACTATCATCAAGAAGTCTTGGACGATGTGCGGGCCAGCCTGCGCGAGGCCGCAGATGACGCCGTCAAAGGGTACAACGTGGATGTTCGGTGCCACGCGATCGAGGGGAACGCCGCGGCACTCATGACGGAATTTTCCACGGCGGTGGACCTGCTTGTGCTGGGTACTCGCGGCCGCGGAGGATTCGCCGGATTGCTCCTTGGCTCCACCAGTCAATCGGTCATCCAACATGCTGCCTGCCCCACGATCGTTGTGCCGCAGCGGACGCGTGAAAACGAAGACACGAACATGGGATCTTCGGTTCCCTGGGATCGGCCGTAAAGCGTCGATTCGGAGACGGCGTGCTTTCCCGCGTAGAATGGGCGGGCTAGCCCTCGTAGCTCAGGGGAAGAGCGACCGCCTCCTAAGCGGTAGGTCGAAGGTTCGAATCCTTTCGGGGGCACTAGTGCGGCGTATCGATCACAGCCTCTTCGACGTCTGCGGCGCTCTCCGCGAGCCCCACCAATGAGTGACGCCGCGAATAGCTGAAGTAGATGATAAAGCCGATCACGAGCCACACGACAAAACGGATCCAGGTTTCATTGGGAAGGTTCACCATGAGCCACAGGCATGCCAGCCCGGAGAGCCATGGCAGCCATGGAGATGCAGGAACTTTGAAGGTGCGCTCAAGATCTGGCCGGCTCTTTCGCAGAATCGGCACGCCAAAGCTCACTAGTACAAAGGCGGACAGGGTGCCGATATTGATCATGTCGGAAAGAATCCCTACATTTGTGAAGCCTGCGATGGCAGCAATGACGGCGCCCACGGCAATTTGAAGTTTCGCGGGTGTGCCGTGTTTCGCGGATGTAAGGCTGAATGATCGCGGCAGTAATCCATCGCGGCTCATCGCGAAGATAATGCGTGCGAGCCCGAGCAGCAACACCATGACCACGGTGGTCAGGCCGATCAGGATGCCAACTGTGATGATTTTGGCGGCCCAGTTGGCGCCTACGAGCTCGAATGCAGTCGCAAGCGACGGATTTCCGGTTGCTGCGAGCTTCTTGTAGTTCACCATTCCGGTTACGACGATGGCGACTAGGATGTACAGCACTGTGGTGATGGCAAGCCCCAGCATGATTCCGCGTGGGATGGTGCGCTTCGGGTCTTTTGCTTCTTCGGCGCTGGTGGCGACGACGTCGAAACCGATAAACGCAAAAAACACCAGCGAGGCTGCGGACAAGATTCCGAAAATTCCGTACGTACTGGGCTGCGCGCCGGTGAGGAATGAGAATAAGGATTGTTGCAGCACGGCCGTGGAGGTGGTGCGGGGCTCGGCGGCCGGAATGAAGGGGTGGAAGTTCTCTGCTTTCACGTAAGTGAAACCGACGATGATAACGAATAGGACGATGGAGACTTTGAGCGTAGTGAAGACTGCGTTGACCCGCGCCGAAAGCCGCGTGCCTAGCGCTAAAAGGACGGTGAAGATGGCAACGATCACCACAGGCCCCCAGTCCAGCGTGACGCCGCCGCCAAGAGCGATCGTGGGCGAGATTCCCAGGCCGAACAGTGTGAATGCTTCGCTGAGATAAATGCCCCAGTATTTCGCGATAACAGATCCTGCCATCAGCGTCTCAAGAATCAAGTCCCATCCGATCATCCATGCGAGCACTTCACCCATCGTGGAGTATGTGAACGTATATGCTGAACCGGCCACCGGGATTGAGGAAGCGAACTCTGCATAACACATGATGGCGAGCGCGCACACGGCCGCCGCAATGATAAAAGAGATGATGACGGCCGGGCCGGCATAATTCGCCGCGGCTTCTGCGCCCACGGAGAAGATTCCGGCTCCGACAGCGACGGCGACACCCATCACAGCCAGGTCGATCACACCCAGGTTCCGTTTCAATTGGTGTCCCTGTTCGTGCGTCTCATTAATGGACTGCTCTACTGATTTGATACGACGGCTCACTTCGGTCTCCCCACCTGCCAGAGCCTCGAAGCGCCTCGTTTTGTTTGCTACGATGCCGCTGACCACCTCTGTAGCTTACTAAGTGGCGGGCACAGCCGTGGGCGCGGATCGTGATTCGCGAAGAGTGCGATCAACCGCACAACGGCGTTATCCTCACATTTTCAATGGTTTCTCGCCACGGTATTCTGAACCATGGAAGGGTTGCGCCCGGCGCAGGAGTCACACCAGGCGCCTGGCACGTCCGCAGGCAATCTGAGACACAATCTCATTGATCGTGGGGAATGCATAAATGGTCACAGTATCCAAGAACATGGTAGATACGCTCGTCGCAAGTGGCGTGAAGCGCGTGTACGGCCTGCCGGGTGATTCACTAAATGGTTTTACGGATGCGTTGCGAACATCGAATATCGAATGGGTGCACGTGCGGCATGAAGAGGCGGCAGCTTTTGCTGCTGGTGCGGAGGCTGCACTCACTGGTGAACTCGCGGTGTGCGCTGGTAGCTGCGGCCCGGGGAACCTCCACTTGATCAATGGTTTGTTCGATGCGCAGCGTTCGCGCGTGCCCGTTTTGGCAATTGCGGCGCACATTCCCACATCGGAAATCGGTTCTGGTTATTTCCAGGAGACTCATCCGCAGGAGCTTTTCCGGGAGTGCTCCGTATATGCGGAATACGTTTCGGATCCTGTCCAGATGCCACGTATTTTGCGTACAGCGATGCAAGCGGCAGTTTCGGAACGCGGCGTCGCCGTCGTAGTAATACCGGGCGATATAGCACTTGCGGAAGCCCAGGATGAAACTGTCACCCCGGTCTACGCCTCGCATCCCACAGTTGTGCCGTCTGATGCGGAGCTTCACGAGGCCGCGAAATTACTTAATGCCTCGAAAAAAATCACCATCTTGGCGGGTGCTGGCGTGGAAGGTGCGCACGACAAAGTGATCGCATTTGCGGATCAACTCGGCGCACCGATTGTGCACACATTGCGTTCTAAGCAGTTCATCGAGTATGACAACCCATTCGACGTTGGAATGACAGGCTTGCTGGGTTTCGCTTCCGGGTATCGTGCTATGGAGTCGTGTGACACGCTAGTGATGCTGGGAACGGACTTTCCCTACCGGCCATTTTTGCCCGAACAGGCGCAGGTGATTCAAATAGATCTACGCGGAGAGCACCTGGGGCGGCGAATCCCACTGAAGCTGGGCATGGTGGGGGATGTCGGTGACACGATCGATGCGTTACTGCCGCTTCTGAAGCATCATGCGAGCCGTTCGCATTTGAAGCAGATGCTGAACAATTACGCGAAGACCCGCACCAAACTTGACGATTTGGCAACACCGCGCAAGGACGGCCAAGCGTTGCATCCGCAGTATGTTGCAAAAGTCATCAACGACGTCGCCGCTGAAGATGCCGTGTTCATCCCCGATGTTGGTTCGCCGGTTATTTGGGCGGCACGGTACCTCACGATGAACGGCAAGCGGAAGGTGATTGGTTCGTTCATTCACGGCTCGATGGCGAACGCATTACCGCACGCTGTGGGAGTAGCCTCCGCTTTCCCGGGCCGTCAGGTTGTTGCGATGTCCGGCGACGGCGGCGTGGAGATGCTGCTGGGTGAATTGCTCACGTTGGTGCAGAACCATCTACCGGTGAAGATCGTGGTGTTCAACAATTCGTCCCTCAACTTCGTGGAGTTGGAGATGAAGGCGGGCGGCTTTGTGACTACAGCGACCGGGCTGAAGAATCCCAATCTTGCAGAGATCGCGCGTGCCGCAGGTATGAAAGGTTACCACGTCGAAAGCTCCGACGAGCTGGAAAGCACTCTGCGCGAGGCCTTTGCGTACGATGGGCCGGCGCTCATTGATGTGGTGACGGAACGCCAAGAGCTGACGATTCCGCCGTCGATCAAGTTTGAGCAGGCGAAGGGATTCGCGTTGTACGCGATGCGGACCTTGCTTTCTGGACGCGGCGATGAGCTGATCGATTTGACCAAGGCAAACGCGCGCCAGATCCTTTAACGATGGGCGCGCCGACTTCAACGATGGGCGCGCCGATCAAACGGAGCCATGTGGAACAGCGGGTGCGCGGGCGTTCATTGGGGAACGCCCGCGCACCTCAGCATCTGGCGTGAAATTAGGAACGCGCAAAACTCTCTAGCCCAGCGAGCACTTTTTCAAAGGACGTAAGAGACGCACGCCAGTTCCCAGGAATCTCAAGAGAGTGTGCGGCGCCTTCTACCTCCACCATGGGTTCACCGATGCGGTGGGCAATTGCGCTGTCCCAGAACTGATCGGCCGTTCCGCCGGCGATATATTGTTCTCCACGCATCGCCTTGAGGGCGTTGACTATTGGTTCGATGGTGAGAACGGGGGTGATCCAAGCCCCACGGAAGCCGTGGCTCTTGGCCCATTCGGCCGCAAAACACGCGATGGACTTTGTGACTACCAGGGTTTGCGACGGAGCCTTTTCTTCGTGATCCTGCGCATACGCGAGCACGAAGTCAGCCGCCGAGTCAATGAAACTCTGAGAATCTGCGAGTTTCAGATCGTCGGGGAATATCCAATCGAGTGCCCACACATCGTAATCACATTGGGTGAGAACGCTGCATGCGAGTGAGAGCACGGGATTGTCAGCACTGTAGTGAGCGCCCGGAAGGATGAGGGCGCGCTTTGTACCGCTGGTTGGTGTGGCGCCGCGCCACTTGCGAACACTGAAAACTGAATTATCGCTCATGCTTTAACCATGGCACATTTGTGGCCGCTTGCGTTGGAAATGGCGTGCGGGAGACAGGAGCGCAAACCGGCGGCAGTAAGGAAATGGCAATAAGTGGAGTGTGTCCAAATATGGAGAAATTCTGACAAGGAGAATGCGTAAGCATTAGCCTACCTATGCAGGGCATGCACAACGTTGTGCTTTGTTATCCCACGATTCTCTCTACGAAAATGGGCAGGCTATGGAACAACAAGTGGCAGAAGAACTGCCAAAATACACCCCTGAAGAGGAAAAACTCATCATCCGCAACAAGAAGGGTGTGCCGGTGGGCATACGTCCCCACACGAAGTGGACACCTCTAAAGATCCTTCTGTGGGTAGTGATTACGGCACTGGGAACAGTAGGCTGGGCGGTGCTTGCGGTTGTCCGAGGTGAGCAGGTCAATACGATCTGGTTCGTGATCACGGCTGTGTGCACGTATGCGATCGCATATCGCTTCTATGCGTTGTACATCCAGCGCAAGATCATGCGGCCGAATGATCTCAACGCTACTCCTGCGGAGCGAATCAACAACGGCAAGGATCTCGATCCCACACACCGAGTGGTGCTCTACGGGCACCACTTCGCCGCAATCGCAGGTGCCGGCCCCCTGGTGGGACCAGTGTTGGCGGCGCAGATGGGATATCTTCCGGGCACACTGTGGATCATATTCGGTGTGGTAGTTGCCGGAGCTGTTCAGGATATGCTCGTGCTCTTCTTTTCGATGCGCCGTGGCGGGAGATCGCTCGGTCAGATGGCAATTGACGAGATCGGCAAGGTTGGCGGCACTGTTGCGGCGATCAGCGTGTTGGTCATGTTGATGATCGTTTTGGCTGTTCTGGCGATGGTGTGCGTAAACGCGCTGGCCGCATCGCCGTGGGGCGTGTTCTCCGTCGGTTGCACGATCCCCATTGCCATCATCATGGGCCTGTGGCTGCGCTACGTCCAACCAGGAAAGATCACGCAGGTTTCGATCGCGGGTTTCATCGCGCTGCTCGCAGTGATCCTTCTGGGCCGCGTGGTAGCTGAATCGTCCTTCGGTCAGCAGTACTTGCATTTATCTGCCACCACACTCAGCGTGATCATGGTGATCTATGGCTTCTTCGCGGCGGTTCTTCCTGTATGGGTGCTGCTCACACCCCGCGACTATCTGTCCACATTCATGAAAGTCGGGACAATCGTTGTGCTCGCTGCCGGCATCATCATCGTTCGGCCACTTGTCCAGATGCCTGCGATCACAGAATTTGCTTCGAATACGGACGGTCCAGTGTTTGCTGGAAAGCTGTTCCCGTTCTTGTTCATCACCATCGCGTGTGGAGCCTTGTCTGGCATGCACGCCACAGTGGCATCCGGCACCACGCCAAAGATGATCCAAAAGGAAAGCCAAGCACGCATGATCGGCTATGGCGGAATGCTGATGGAATCGTTTGTGGCGATCATGGCTTTGGCGGCGGCGGCGTCGCTCAACCAGGGCATCTACTTCGGAATGAATACCTCCGAGGCGAGTGTGGACAAGCTAGCGGGAACCGCCGTAACGGAAACTACAACAGACCGCAACGAGATTACTGCGGAAGCCGTGAAGAATCTTGCAGTCACAGATGTGCACGGAAACGCGATCCAAGCACAATGGGATTCGTGGGACGAAGACGGCAACGACGTCGTCTACACGGATGCCGATGCTTTTGCTCATCTCGCCGAAGACGTGGGTGAACCATCTGTGACGTCCCGTACCGGCGGTGCACCAACCCTCGCGGTGGGCATTGCCAATATCCTCCACCAAATTGGCGGCGGCCGCACCATGATGGGATTCTGGTACCACTTTGCGATTATGTTTGAGGCGCTGTTTATCCTGTCTGCCGTGGACGCCGTCACCCGCGTGGCACGATTCCAGGTCTCCGACGCTCTTGGTAACGCGATTCCAAAGTTCAAGGATCCATCGTGGCGGATCGGCGCGTGGTTCTCCACCGCGCTGGTTGTGGCAGCATGGGGATCGTTGCTCATCATGGGGGTGACCGATCCGCGTGGCGGCATCCAGACTCTCTATCCGCTGTTCGGAATCGCAAACCAGCTGATTGCCGCAATCGCATTGCTCCTGGTCACAGTGATGGTTCTTCGTAAGGGGTACACCAAGTATGTGTGGATTCCATTGATCCCATTCGCTTTTGATCTAGTGGTGACCTTCACGGCGTCATTCCAGAAGATCTTCTCCACAGATTCAAAAGTGGGTTATTGGCAGCAGTGGCGCGATGCGCGGGCGGCACGTGCAACACTGACGGATGCTGCAGCATTAAAGGACAATTCGGCAGTAATCCGGAACACGTTCATCCAGGGAACCCTCTCAATTGTGTTCGTGGCTGCAGTCACGTTCATTATCGTGGCAGCCATTATCCGAATCGCGAAGACGTTGCGGACCGGAGACACAACCACTTCCGAGGATCCATTCCAGGAGTCGAACCTGTTCGCACCGTCCACGATGATCGCGTCTCCTTTGGACAAGAAAGTGGAAAAAGAATACGCGATTGTTGGCGATCCGAACCTCATACCTGGAGCGGGTAGACGTTCTTCCGGCGCTAACGTAGGCGAGTCCACGGAGCACAAGGAGAAGTGAGAAGTGTTTCGGCTGCAGCTGCGGAACCTGCGGCGCCTCTGGCGCGACTTCACAGGAGAATCCGCATACGACCGCTATGTTGAGCGCCATAAACGCGAACATCCCGATCACGAACCGATGTGCGAACGGCAGTTCTGGCGCTCACGCGCGGACTTTGAGGAAAAGAATGTGAAGGCGAGGTGCTGTTAGACGAATGCTGTCGGTGCGGCCCGTGGTGTTGGTGCGGCCCGTGGTGTTGGTGCGGCTCGTGGTGTTGGTGCGGCTCGTGGTTTGCGTCGGCTGGGGTGGCGTGTGGCCGGGCGGTGGACTTGTGTTGCCCTCATGGCGTAATACCTATTGCTGCCCTGGCGCAGCATGACACGATAATGGGACCTCATGAAAGGAGCTACACATGAATGATGCCCCATTCGACAAGGCCGCTGGGAAAGCGAAGGAGTTTGCAGGTAAAGCTACCGGCGATAAGGATCTTGAAGCCGAAGGTAAGCTTCAGAATCTCGAAGGTAAGATCGGCGACGCCGTCGACGATGCTGCTTCGGGCCTGAAGGCAGCCGGAAAGAAAATCAAGGAAGCTTTCGACAAAGACGACAAGTAATTCTTTAAGACAAGTAATTCTTTAAGTCGAAATGTAATTCGGTAAGTTGACGAATATTTTCGTAAGCATGTTAAAGCGGGGGAGCGGGTGTTTTCGCTCCCCCGCTTGGGTCATAAGCAAAAGGTATCCCGGCGCGCTGCGGGGGAAATCGAGCGGCCGCGCGGCCTTGCGTCTGTCGAGCCAGGACGGCAGGCGCGCGCAAGGGAATGCCGGAGCAGTTTCCCCCAACTGAGCGTGCAAAGTGGTGTTCTTTGGGCCGTGAGTGTGCAGGGGTGTTTCGCGTTGTGGCTTTTCCTGGCTGGTTGTGGCTTTTCTGGCTGGTTGTGGTGTGGCTTTTTCTAGTTGGAGTTGGTGAAAGCCCAGGAGTGGGTGCCACCTGGGTGGGTTTCAGCAAGAAAAAGTATTACTGGGGGAAGTATTACTGGGCGGGGTCGGCTGGAACAGTTTGCACCTGGGCACGGCAAGTTCGCTCGGAGGAGAGGTCCCCGTGTTTCGGCGACGTCGTCGCACAACAAGTCCGCGCTGGCGTAGTAGGTCTGCCCAGGCGAGGGTTCCGACGACGCTGTCGTGTTCCGGCCGCGCGGTGATGGCGCGTTTCTTGCTGAGCTGTGCTCTTGTCGCTGAGCCATTGTCTTACTGGGTTGTGCTCGTCTTGCTGGAATGTACTCTCCCTGCTGGGCTGTGACTTTTTCTAGCTGAAACCGGCAAAATCCCAGGAGGCATTGCCACCTAGAGCCACCTCAACAAGAAAAAGCACCACGCGGAGAAGGAAGCACCACGCGGGGAAGGAAGCACCGCGCGGGGAGAGTCTGCGACGTTTCTGGAAAAGCTGCCATGCGTTGACCGTGGTGCGTCATACCAGGGTGTCATGCCTGGGCAGACTGGCCGTGGTGCGTCATGCCGGGGCTGGGCCATACCAAGGCAAAATGACCACATGCTACCGGCGATGACGCATGTAACGCCGAGTGTTATGCGAAGCTCGGTGCCTGCCACAAGTTGATGCCGCCGTCGACTGCATAATGGTCTATTTCGCGGAGTTCTGCATCGCTGAAATCCGTGTGCGATACGGCACCAACGCTGTCTTCGAGCTGCTTGACGGACGACGCGCCGACGAGTGCCGACGTGACGCGGTCGTCGCGAAGGACCCACGCGATGGCCATCTGGGCAAGAGTTTGTCCGCGCCGCGCGGCGATGCCATTGAGTGCGCGGATGTTGCTGAGGTTTTTCTCGTTCAGCAGTTCTTGTGGTAGTGACGAATGTTGGCTTGCGCGGGAACCTGCAGGAACCCCGTGGAGGTACTTGTCGGTTAACATTCCCTGTGCGAGTGGCGAGAATGCTATGATACCAACTCCCGTCTTGGCCGCTGCCTGTATGAGGCTCCCGTGGCCGTTGTTATCATCTTCGATCCACCGGTTGAGCATGGAATACGACGGCTGATGGATAACTAGCGGCGTTCCGAGTTCGTGTGCGATTGCCACCGCTTCATAGGTTCGCCTGGCGGAATAAGAAGAGATTCCCACATAAAGCGCCTTGCCTTGCCGCACGGCCGTATCCAGAGCCATCATGGTTTCTTCCAGTGGTGTGGAAGGGTCGAAGTGGTGGTGGTAGAAGATATCTACGTAATCGAGGCCCATTCGCTCCAGTGACTGATCGAGGGATGCGAGTAGGTATTTCCGCGATCCGAGGTCGCCGTATGGCCCAGGCCACATATCCCAGCCTGCCTTGCTGGAAATAATCAATTCGTCGCGGTGTGGCCGGAAATCCTCGCGCATATGGCGCCCAAAGTTGGTCTCCGCGCTGCCATAGGGAGGGCCGTAGTTATTGGCCAGATCAAAGTGGGTGATACCCAAGTCGAATGCTCGGCGCAGGATGGACCGTTGGGTGGCAAATGGCACGTCGTCGCCAAAGTTATGCCATAGACCCAGTGAGATGGCTGGTAATTTAAGGCCACTGACACCAACTGTGCGATATGGCATCCGGCCATCATAGCGATGAGGATCGGGGACAAATGTATCGAGCAATTCCATGACGCTCACTTTAGTGGTCTGGGACACGTTTTACAATAGTAGCAAAACATATCGAGCGCCGTTGGCACAGCACAGCTCCACGGACAGATGAGTGTGTCAGGCGTGTGGGGAGGCGCTCCGCGTCAATGGAGCACCTCCCGCGTTATGTCAGTTGGTTAGTTCCCCTACCGTTCGTGCTTCGTAGGGGATCGTAATTCGTGCTTCGGAATGTACTGATGGTCCTTTGCCCTATCCTACCGAGCTTACCAGTGAAGCGGAAACGCTCTGCTTTGGGGAAAGCGCAACCTTACCCTGTGGGCGAGGTCATTTCCGTCATGAGAGTGCCCTTCTTTGGGGAAAGCGCCCCGCTTCGGAAGGGATAGGGCAGGCAAAGGCGATACTAAGATTTCTTTTTCCCGGTAATCGCGCCATAGACGACAAGTACGATGACGGATCCGACGATCGCCAGCAGCCATGTTTTTATTGACCAGAAGTCTTGGAGCCCTACGTTGAATATCAGCGATCCGAGCCAGCCGCCCAGTATTGCGCCGACAACTCCTAGGATCATCGTTGCAAACCAGCCACCGCCTTGTTCTCCTGGTAGGAGTGCTTTGGCGATAGCTCCAGCTATGATGCCTAGAATAAGGAAGGCAATGAATCCCATGGGTTCTCTCCTTTCTGCGGGTCTCGTTCGAGTCCCAATGTGAGTGCCTACGCTACGGGGCGGTACAGATCGCGTCAAGGCTTGATACGATCGGCCCGATGTGGTAGGGAGAAAAATCACCCAACACTCCAGCGGCGTTCGCCCCGCTGATGCCCACTGTGTTTCATTGATAAGCTGGCGGGGCGGACGATAGCTACTGAGGTACGGGGCGGACGATAGCTACTGAGGTACATGACGGACGATAGCTACTGAAACAGTGTGAACACTGCAGAAGAGCCCGCGTGAGGAGTTGATTCTGATGCCAACGCCTGGCTTGATTATGCTGATTTTGGGGATACTCCTGCTGATCGGTGCGGTTCTGGGTTTTTTCCACGAAAGGCGAAGGCTGAGTAACGCACTGTTTGCTCTCATCGGTGCTGGGCTCACGCTTTTGGGGTTGCTCGTCGTCACTGACAATGGGACTGGAATACAGCCGTGGGCAGTTGTTGGGCTGGCGGTTTTGACGATTGGGCCGGCATTGGGTTATCCGATTCTCACGGTCTTCCTGTTAACGAATGGTGCTATGATGGTTCGCCGCGAGCAGCGAACGCTGGGGAATCTATTGAGCCTGGTCACTGGCATAGCGTTGGTTGTGTTGCCGATCGTGCTGATTGTAATGCTAGGCAGCGGTTTTAGACCCAACGTGTGGGGAACGCTTTCCACCGCCTTCGCCGTCTTTGTATTGGGCTTGGCTATGTACATGGCATTCTTTTTCTTGGTGTTCTTGATTGCTGCGTTCGCGTATCGCAAGGCTCCAGGCGATACTACGGCCCATTACGTGGTGGTTTTGGGATCGGGGCTCATTGGCCGCAAGGTTCCGCCACTGCTCGCTGCTCGGTTGGATAAGGGAATGGAAGTAGCGAATAAGCAGGATCCGCCGGCGATCTTGATACCCAGCGGTGGGCGCGGTGCGGACGAAGAAATTAGCGAAGCGGAAGGAATGGCGGGCTACCTAGAGGAGCACGGCATTCCGCCGGAACGTATTCTGAAGGAAGATCGTGCCCGCAATACGCGCGAAAACCTTGTCTTCAGCCGGAAACTCATGCCTGCTCCCGATACCTCGATTGTGGTGGTCACCAACAACTACCACGTGTTTCGCGCTGCAATGCTGACACGCGATCTGGGAATTAACGCCACGGTGGTAGGCGCGCCGACAGCTGGCTATTACATTCCAAGTGCCTTCCTGCGTGAGTTCGCTGCGGTCTTCAAAGAGAAATTCGTTCTCAATTCGGTGATGATTGGGTCATATGCTCTGCTGATTACGGCGCTTCTGGTTGTGAGTTTCGGCGCTCACTAGCGTGGGCTGTGGTTTGGGCGGTCGCCAGATGTGCCCGAAACAATGTGATCCTTTCTTCGAAATTGTGTGAGCCACGGCGCGGCACTGAGCACGGCGCTCGCCGGGCAGATAGCGTGGGATTGTGAGTCCTATCTTCAAGCGCAAAAAGAACCGCGAATCCGAAGCGTCACAGCGTGCGGCTGAGGTTACCTCTGCGCCTGTACCGCAAGAAACCTCGAATTCCACTTCTACTGAGCCAGATGCGGGTGTAGAACACCGCGCGGCTGCTTTGAAAGATCTTGGTTTGGATGCTGGCCCGATCGTGGATGCTGCTTCCGCTGCCCCGCGTTCCGATTTGGTCTCTTCTGCCTATGCTGAATGGTACGCAGACCTTGCTGCTGTTGCAGTGAAAGAGGCGCGGCCTTTTAGCTCTGTTGACTCGGCTGTTGTGGACCTCACGTCGCCGCACCCCACTGGAAGGGCAAACCTGTATTCTGGCATGCCAACGCTGATCAGTTCGTTGGTGCGCGAAGAGAGCGCCTTGAAGGTTGCGCGTGCACATCAGGCGAATCTGCGCAGGCGAGTTTCCGAACTTACGGAGCAGTATGGCTATGCGCCGGTGATGCTTGCTACAGGCGAAGTGACATGGCAGGAGTGGCCGGAGGAAGCGTGGTATTCGGTTGGTTCGTCTGCGGATCACACCGGTGGTAACAGGGAAGCGGTTGCGGCGACGTCGTCGCCGGATTCCGAAAACACCGAACCTGCGGCGGACCCTGCGCCAGACGATCCCCGCGAGGGGGAACGCGACGCAGCTTCAGAAGCGGCAATCACAACGGAATCGTCTAACACGCACAGCCCTGCCGGACCGGACGGTACAGCAGGGCAGCACGGCGAACCTATGGTGCATGCGATGGCGCCAGAAAAGCGGGTGGAGCCGGCGCTGTTGCGCACGGTGCGCCTGGATCCTGCCGGCGAAGACGATGCGTATGTCACGCTTACGGCGAAGTGCGAGGTGAACCCGGCTCTGGTGAGTGCGTTGCAGGAGCATGGTATCTCGGCGGAGGATGTGACGCGCTTGCGGACTCTGGCTGCGGATTGGGAGAGGGAAGACGACGCGCTGCGCCTCGTATGGGATTTGGGCCGCAATTATCTTCCTGGCTTCTCATTTGAACCACGGATTCTGCTGGGGAGTTTTGTCCAACCTGGCCAGGTGCTACTAGCGGACCTGGCGGCGATGCGTCCGTACGTTGAATCATCTGGCGTCATGGCTGCACTCGCGGGCGACGAAGCCACACGGAAACTCTCAGCTGCGCCATTACCTGAACCGGATCCGTATGACCGCGCTCCGGAGGCAGAACGCGGGGTAGGCGATCGTGACGTTGCTGAACTGGCCGCAATCGAAACGGTTGCTTCAGGCCGATCCGTTGTTATTGACACGCCTCCGGGTTCGGAACGCGTGGGCACACTGGCCGCAATCGTGGCAGATGCGACAGCTTCTGGTAGGTCGGTGCTGTACGTGCCTGGCCGGGCATCCTCCGGAAAGGCGCTCATCAACGAGCTGGACTCGTTGGGTTTGGGTAGCTTGGTTCTCGATTTTGCAGATTTGGATAATGTGGCGATGCGGCTGCGTACCGGCTTGCGGCAGAAGGCGCGGCAGACCGACGACGACGCCGCCTTGCGCCTGCGTGCCAAGCTGACGGGCACGCGTAAGAAACTTGGAAGTTACATTGCGGCGTTGCATACGGTTGATCCGCATTGGGATCTTTCTGTTTACAGCATTATCGAGCGGTTGGCGGGGCTTACTGCGGGTCCGCAGGCGCCTCAATCACGGGTGCGCTTGAACGAGACCACGTTGGAACATGTGAAGGCGGCCAGCGCGGACGTCCAGGCACTATTAGCTGAGGCGGCCGATCTTGGCGCATTCGTTCCTGCGGATCAGGGCGGGCTGTGGACGGGTTCGCGCATCAGTACACGCGAGCAGGGCGAGGAGGCGCTCGCGCGCGCGCAACGATTGGCAAATGAGGTTCTTCCTGTGGTGATGGCGCAGTCGCAGCGAGCTGCTGGAGAAACTGGGCTTGCCCGAGCCGTCACATTTGACGAATGGCGCGAACAGATTGACATGCTGGATGGCATCGCGGAAACGCTCGATACGTTCTTGCCGCAGGTATATGAGCGAAGCGCAGCGGATATGGTTGCTGCTACGGCTACTCGCGAGTGGCGCGATGCTCATGGCGAGCACATGAAGCGTTCGGAACGCCGCCGTTTGACGAAACAGGCCCACGATATGGTGCGCCCCGGGGCGAATCCTGGCAATCTCCATGAGGAGCTGCAACATGTGGAACGCCAACGTGAAGTGTGGCGCCGTTACTGTGCAGAAGGCGGATGGCCAAAACTCCCGGCGGGGATGGCGCAGATAAGGGCAACCGCTTCGGAAGTGAGTACGGAGATTGCGGCACTGGAGGCGGTGCTTCCGCCGGATACGGCGCTTGGCGCAATGCCTTTTGAGGACTTGCTGGCATACGTGCGTCAATTGGCTGCAGGCAGGGAGGCGATGGGAACGTTGCCGCGCCGTAACGAGGTGACGGCTTATCTACGTCAAATTGGACTGGGGGAGTTCCTGGATGATCTGCTGGCCCGCGGAGTCCAACCGGATGCTGTCAACAGCGAACTGGAACTGGTGTATCTTTCCTCCGTGTTCGAACAGTTGATTAAAGGTGCTCCGGATCTGGCGGAGATTGGCCCAGCAGATTTGTCAGCATTGAGTAACAATCTGCGTTATCTGGATGTGGAACATACGCGTACGCTCGCGTGGCCGGTTCGGCGCGCGGTAGTACAGATCATGCGTGAGACGATTTCCCGCAAGCGCCAGGACACGATGGACGTGGACGCAGAGCTGGAGAAGTATTCGACGGGCGCGTTGCGGGATGCGATTGCGAAGTATCCACGCATAGTGCAGGTAGCGCGGCCAGTGTGGGCGATTCCCTCCATGATGGTTGCGGAGTTTATTCCGCCGATGCCGTGGGCGGATATTGTGGTGATGGACGAAATGGATGCCGTGCCACTTTCTGCCGCAATATCCATGCTGATGCGTGGACGCCAGGTGGTGGTGATGGGCGATGTGCGCCGGGCGGAGGAGACCGCGGCAATTGCACAGTTTGCCAAGGTGCTGCCTGTGCGTCACCTTCCAACGTTGCGCGCTCGTTATGGGGATCTTGCCACGCAGACGTTACGCGAGCAGGGTTACGCCGACGTGATTGAGCGGGTCCCGTCTGTGAAGAACGCCGATCACGCCCGGTTAGTGATCGTTGATGGGCGGGGTGTTCCCTCGCCAACAACGGGCACAGTGGATAGCACGCAGGTAGAAGTGGATGCCGTGGTGGACGCTGTGATCAACCATGCGCTGACGCAGCCAGAAATGTCACTGGCTGTCGTGTGTGTGTCCGAGGTGCATGCCGCCCGAGTGCGTGAGGCGATCAACCGGACGATCGAACATTCTACGGTTTTGGGAGTTCTTTCCGACAAAAGTGTGCCAGAGCCGTTCATGATTTTGGATATTTCTCAGGTGGGAGGCCTGCACCGTGACAGCGTTATCCTGTCCGTTGGCTATGGGAAGACGGTGCACGGGCGTGTGTTGCATTCATTTGGGAGCCTCAGTACGCCGAGCGGTGTGACTGCTCTGGTGGAATCTGTGGAAGCCGCACGCGAAGAGTTGACAATCATTTCTGCGCTGGGACCGGGGGAGATCGCAACCGAGAATTTGACGGCACCGGGGCCGCGGTTGCTGGCCAAGATCATCGACAGGGCCGCTGGCGAGGACATGGGTGTGGAGCCTGCTCGTGCGTATGGCACAGATGAGCCGCTTATTAAGGATCTCGCGGCTCGGCTCGAAGCTGCGGGATGGCTCACGGCCACAAACTTCGGTTTCGAATCCGGTGTGCGTATCCCGCTGGTGGTGGGGCATGCGTCATTCCGGGGCACTTGGCGCGTCGCAGTGTTGTACGACGACGTTGCCTACGTGGCTGAGAAGTCCCAGCGCCGGCGCGACAGGTACTGGGCGGAACGCTTGGAAGCGCGCGGGTGGATTGTGTTCCACACATTCTCCACGTCGTTATTTATCGATCCCCAAGGGCAGGCAGACGCGGTGATTGCGTTGCTTTCTCAGGCGCGCGACGCAATCTTGGGCGAGGCGGAGGTGGCTTTGCAACCTGTGGCTGTGCCATCTGTGAGTGACGTGCGCACCGAGCAGCATGTGCGGAGTGCCTCGGGTGGCGAGCCATTCACCGATCCGGCTCCCTCGATGCGTATGACGCGTGTGCGCGGGCCACGCCCGATGATTACAGCGGGCCTGCCGCTTGCGGCATACACTGACGATCAATTGGACGAGATCGCAGCCTGGATTGCTTCGGACGGCGCCCTGCGCAGTGACGATGAGATGGTACTTGCGTTGCGAGAGGAGCTCAATATTCATCGCCGAGGCGCCCAGGTGGATGCAGTGCTACTCAATGTGGTTCAGCGATTTCGGGCTCAGCAACCGCAGGACAACGCGCCAGTACCGCAGAACTTGGAGGAACGTCTCACGGGCGAAATCACTGCGATTCGAACACAGCCAAACACTGGCAAAGCGGGCGACCAGTAGTGGCACGATCCGGCGCACGGCGGGCAGTACGGCTTTCACGCGTAGATCGTGAGCGGCTGGAGCGTGGAGAGATTGCAACGCCGGAGGAGGCCTTGCACGTGAATGATGCACGCGAGAGCGTGTCCGCGCCTCACGAGGTACCGCATATTGAACCGCACGACGCAGAGGAACGGCGCATTTTGAATGAAGTCCCTCCGCATTTCGGGAAGTTATGAGCCTTCCCGAAATGCGGAGCGGGCGTGCGCAGTGGTTCTGGAAATGCTTGCGCGGATAGGCGGAGCTATGGCGGCATGAGCGCCGCATAAAGGCCCCGGGCATTTGCTGCGATCACGGCTCCTGCCTGGGCGGTGGGCACGGATACGTAAAAGATACGTTCTCCTGTGGAGCCGCTGAAGACCGAGGATGGGGATTCATCCTGGCTTGCGCCTACTATTACGGCGGAATCCGTGATAGTTTCGATCGCATTGTCCTCGTCGATGGCAAGTGAAAACAGGGAGACTGCGGCTCCGGGAGAAAGCAAGGTTCCCACGGCGTCGTCTACCGTGATCGGAACGATCGCGTGCCCGGAGGGTGTCTTTTCCAGGAATTCTGACGTGAGAAGCACACCATGCGTGAGCGGCATCCCTTTTGGCAACGAGGCGACGAGTTGGCGGCCTAGGGCCTCCTCCGGTTGTTCGATAACGTCGTCAGGAATGAGTTCCTCCGCCACCTGCCACATCGTGATATCAGTGGATTCGAGAGTGTGGCCGGCAGGTAAGGAGCGCGTGAGCGCAGCGACCGGCCGCACAGGTGGCTCAAGGCGCGCGATGCCCTCCAGAATTGCCGCCACAATGGCGAGCACCACGAATGCGGCAAGGAAATAGCGCATGCGCCAGGCCCAAGCGCGAAGCGAAGCGTATGACATGCAATCGAGAATATGGCGCGTGCGGCCATGCGCCCGCTCTTATCCACAGGCAAATGAAAAGCCCGCGTGAGCTGCATAGGTGCTGCTCACGCGGGATAGTCAAAAGCCAGATCTGTGGATAGCCTTTGAGGACTAAGCGACCGGCGTTGGCACGCGCCCGGGCACCGCCGATGGCCGAGGTGACTTAGTCTCTTTGGCGCTCTCCTTAGTGCCCCCGGGGGAATCCGAATGGGCCTGCGGTTTTGCCTGCAAACTATCGGACACTTTCGAACGGGAGTCATTGTGGTAGAAGCCCGAGCCCTTGAACACGATGCCCACAGAGTTGATGATCTTCTTGAGATCGCCGCCGCACTTCTCACACACCTTGAGTGGGGCGTCAGAAAACGACTGATGCACATCAAACTGAACGCCACACTGGGCGCAACGATACGTGTAGGTTGGCATGATTCACCTCTTCTTGGCACTCGCCATATCCGAGTGCCAATTCTACTCGGCCTAGCAACACCGAACATGATTTGCGCGTCACACTCAGTAGGCCGATAGGCCCAGTCCCGTGGTCCGATGGAGCACTCTGATTTGTGGGAGCGAGAGTGCTAGTGTCCAAAACTTTCGTTGGAGAGAAGGTTCTCACTGGGCACATCACAAGCAAACCATTCATCGGGCAGCAGCACATACGGGACAGGCCGATCCATAGGATCCTGCGGCAGTTCCTCAGCCACGTATTCCTCTGGGAACACCATCGCGCCGATGCGGGTTGTTGCGCTTACCTGCTTCAAGACTCTGTCATACCATCCGCCGCCTTGGCCGATGCGGCGGCCGTGGTGGTCAACCAGCAGTGCAGGAATAATGAGCGCCTCAACCTCTGCCAATACAGAGGATCCGAGGGCCGGCCCAGTCGGCTCAGGCGGCCGGCCTGGCGCCATTACTTTAAGGTCGTCTGGTCCGCGATACCACGCCCACTCTCGCGCAAGGCGCGGCCCTAGTTTGGGCAACAAAAGCCGGCGCCCACGCTGGGCAAGAGCGGCACATATCGGCCCTGTGGGGGGCTCATTGTTCACTGAGACGTAGCACGCGATGGTCTTGGCGTCTCCAACAAAATCGAGCACCGTATCTACCCACTGGTGTCCTAGCAGTTCGCGTTCGTGTTGATTGCGGCGTGCCCGGCGAGCCCGCGCCTGCGCACGCAATGCTTGTTTGGCGTCCTCGGCATCCAAGCTGGCATTCTCAGGAAACGTCACACTGTGTTTTTGCATACTGCCATTGTTTCACCGCTCCGATTCGCTGTCAGAAAAGGAGCAGCGATTCCGCTGGGCGTGAACCCGCAATTATTCTAGGGGTCAGTTATCCTTGGGGTAGTCCAAAGGAGCGTTGATGAAATCAGTTGCCCAGCACCTTGAGGAATGCCTCGCGGTGGCAGAACCTATTGCCCCCTTCGAATCCGGTTTACACGACGCCCTTGGTTGCATTCTCGCCGAAGACGTCCGTGCCACGATCGACGTACCAGTAGCAGACATCGCGATGATTGACGGCTATGCCATAACCGCGCAGGATATCGCGGAAGCCTCACAAGACAATCCAATCGTTTTACCTGTTACAGATGAAGTATTCGCTAGTACCACGGAGACTTTGCGTCACGTCGACGGCGCCGCCGAACGCGTTGCTTCTGGTGCGCGGCTCCCTCAGGGCGCCGACGTCGTCGTTCCGTTGGATGCCACCGACCACGGAATTGCGCGGGTATTCATCAGTCGTTCGTTTTCTGAAGGCGCGTTTATTCGCTCTCAAGGTTGGGATATGGCTGCTGGACGCACCATATTAGAGGCGGGCACCAGGATAGGGGCCAGGCACATTGCGGCACTTGCTGCTGCGGGGCGGAATCGGGTGGTTGTTCACCCAGCGCCTCGCGTGGTTGTCATGAGTATTGGTGATGAGCTCGTTCAACCAGGCCGGGCGCTCTCCCCAGGGCGAGTGTATGACGCAAATTCGCATGCTCTCGAGGCATCAGCGCAGCAAGCGGGGGCAGTGGTCTATCGGGTGGGTGCGGTGTCCGACGACCGCAACGTTTTGCGAGACGCTCTCGAAGATCAGTTATTGCGCGCCGACGTTATCATCACTACCGGAGGGTTGTCCTATGGTGGCGGAGACACAGTAAAGGACGTTCTTTCACCTCTCGGCTCTGTACGCTTCGACAATGTGGCCATACACCCAGGGCGGCAATTCGGCGTTGGGACTTTGAACGAAGGCAATACGCGTATCTTCTGCTTGCCAGGCGATCCAGCTGCTGCCCTTGTCTCATTCGACATATTCGTCCGTCCGGCGCTGCGGAAGATGGCTGGGTACCTGCACACGCGGAACCGCTCGATCATGGCAGCGGCGGCAGATAGCATCGAATCCGCTTCAGGGATCCGCGAATTTTTACCAGTTCGCGTAGGCGGCAATCCGAAGGACGGCTACGAATTTGGCGTTACTGGAGCGGCCGAGAACCCGACGCTTTCTTCCATTGCCGCTGCCAACGGGCTCGCAGTCATTCCAGAAGAAACCACGCACGTGGAGGCGGGCGAGCGGATTGAGTGCCTTATCTTCACAGACTGAGGTGCCTTATCTTCACGAGCCGGGATGGTGGTGATCGTGAGGTGGAGCTATGCGCGGTTTCTGGGGCCTTGTATGTGCGTGAATCGCGTTGGATTGTGGGCGGTAGCGGTGGCCTGTGGGCAACACGCGCTCGCGTCCTCGACGCAAAAACTCTAGGCTACAGATAACGTGGAAACGTGGAGTTTCAAGGGTATGCATTAGCTGCAGTCGTGCTGCTGTTGCTTGCCTACGTAGCTCCGTACCTGCATCGCCGGCGCACAGTTCTCGCGGAAGCGCGGATTGATGAGCGGTACGCGGAAGATCTCCGTTTACTTGCAGTACGGGATGCGCGGGTGGATTCACCGCGCGCCCACAGTGCAATCGGCGAACATGGAACGGTATTCTTTCGGCGCCCGGAGGTTATGATGAGCAGCCTAGACGAATCGGCGGATGTGGAGCATTCTCCTGCTCGTACATCTGCGGCAACTGGAACGGCTGCACAACGCAAGCCGGTGGGGACTGCACGCAAAGGGCAGCGGCGCTCTGCAAAAGCAGGTGAGGTTCGATCTCTGGCCAAGGAACGCGCCCGGAGGCACGCACGGATATCGAAGCGTGCAGCGCTACAGAAACGGGGGCTCGCTGGCGGAATCGCCCTAGGCGCTTTAGCGATTGTGGCGTGGGTACTCGCGCTTAGCGCGGCCAGCTGGCCCGTGGTAATCGCGGCAGTGGCCACCGGAGTAGTAGGCCTGTATTTTATAGGCTTTTCCTATGTTGTTGGGGAGATCTCTGCAGCTAACATCCGCGATCGTGAGGCAATCGAGGATATCAACAAAAAGCTCGCAGGTACTTCACGCCGCGTGGCAGAAGTTGCCGCTCCAAGCGCAGAAACGCATGAAGAATCCGAACAACGTGCTACCAAAGAGAGCCGGGATGCGGCTGGCGACCAGCAGCGCGTGGAAACATCGGAGCACCAAGGCACAAGAGCCGCAGAAGGCGAACGTCGCACCGGAATTTCCGTTACCATGGATCCCCAGATTGTTTCGTCAGGCGCTATCGTGCACGGCCGCGACGAATATCCTGTAACTCAGCCGGCCACTCATACGTCGGAATCCGAACGCGCAGCGGCGCTGGTTGGCCGTGATGTCGCTGGCACGTCGTCGGCCATGCCCTCCTACACTCTCAAGCCGCGCACCATTGAGCGCCGTACGGTGGCGCCATATCAGGCACCAGCCGAACCAGAAGCCGCAGTGCCATATCGACCTAAGCAGGTCGGAGAGCGGATCGGCAATGGCTCAGATGTGCAAAAGATTGCTTCGGAAAAGCCCGCGGCAGACAAGCTCGGCGGTGGTGCGGTGCTTGATCACCTCCTTGACCGGCGGCGTGCATAGCGGGAGTTCTGTACCGGGAGCAACATTGATCACAGCGCGAGGCGAGGATGTGCGTTGGGCTGTCGAGAGGTGCTAAGCTATCTGAGTCCCTGGGGCTATGGCGCAGTTGGTAGCGCGCTTCGTTCGCAATGAAGAGGTCGGGGGTTCGAATCCCCCTAGCTCCACGATGTGATCTCTCGAGATATCGTTCTGGTGTCTCGAGAGATTTCTTTTTGTTCTGGTGCCTCCTGTTTGTCTGGTGCCTCCTGCGGTGCTTTTTCTAGTCGGATCGGGTGTTTTGTGAGCAGTCAATTCCGCCTCATACCGCTTTCAGCTAGAAAAAGTAACGGCGGTCTTGTGTCAGCTTGGCCCTGATTGGTGCGCTTGTGGGTACGGCGGGTCGTGTGCTGTGGAATCAGTGGCAGAAGGGGCTTTCGGTGACTTGGGCACAGACTCATGGAGGTCTATACCTGGCGACGACGGCGCCTGCAACCACTTCTGTTGGCACGGCTGCGATTGAGCGTTTCTTGCGCCCGGTAACGTTCCAGAACGTTCCGGATACAATGTTGCCAGTGCCACTTCGATAGGCAAATCCAATGGGAATTCCGAGGAGAATAGATGGGGTACTTTGTGCAGTCCACTGAAGGGCCTCATGTGCTTTCAGCGCTTGTGATTCGCCACTTGATGTTCGAAGATCTTGGCACCTTCGCGCCGGTGCTTGCGGCGCGTGGCTTCTCTGTTGAGTATGTGGACGCCGGAGTAGACACTATCGCGCCTGAAAGCCTTGTGAATCCAGACCTTGTTGTGGTTATGGGCGGCCCGATAGGCGTATATGAAACGGAGCCCTATCCGTTCTTGGCACAGGAGAGGCGGGCGATCCTTGCCCGATTGGATGCAGACAAGCCCATACTGGGCGTGTGTTTAGGAGCGCAGCTGATCGCGCGTGCACTAGGAGCACGCGTAGAGGCGACAGGCCGGAAAGAGATTGGCTATTCGCCGCTTGAGCTCACGCAGGAGGGCCGCGATTCGGTATTGCGGGTGCTCGATGGCGAACCGGTGTTGCACTGGCATGGTGACCAGTTCGCAATCCCGAAAGGGGCAAAGCGATTGGCACAAACACCAGGATTTCCGAATCAGGCGTTCATGCGCGGTCCGCGAGTCCTGGGCTTGCAGTTCCACCTTGAAGCGGATCACACGCGGATTGAGCGGTGGCTTATCGGCCATGCCTTTGAGCTAGCACAGGCGAAAATTGATGTGCCTGATTTGCGAGCTCAGGCGGCGGCGTACGGACCGCGGCTTGCGGCGCTTTCCGCCGCTGTGCTCAATGCGTGGCTGGATGAGGCCGGCCTCTAATCGTACTAAACACCCCCGGTTTTCCTGTGCGATGCGCCCATGTGCGTATTACAGCCGTTCGGCGATCATGTTTCAGGCATGTTACATTGCACTGAATCGGCGGAGAGCTGTTTCGTTGTTTTATGGCGAATTTGCGCCGTTTTCTGACTGTCGTTTCGATGCCCCAAATACGGAAGAATACTGGGCGGAGGATTTGATGGCGCCTTGATAAGATATGTACTATCTGGAATTTTCCAGGTCGCTTACAGTTCCCGCAAAATTCACGTAGGAGGAACTATGAACTACAAGCGCGGATTAGTTGCCGTACCTGCAGTACTCGCACTATCCCTCGCCGCTTGCTCTAGCGGCAATAGCGAGGGTGGCTCGTCTGCAGCTGCGACTGACAGTGCAAGCGCCGCTTCCACGACCGGCGTGGTACTGGCAAACGGTACTGAACCTCAGAATCCCCTTATTCCGGCGAATACCAACGAAGTTGGGGGCGGACGTATCGTCGATCTATTGTTCGCAGGGCTCGTCTACTATGACGAAAAGGGCAATGTTGTCAACGACATGGCCGAGAAGATCGAAACAGATGATTCCCAGACGTACAACGTGACTTTGAAGGAAGGCCAAACATTCTCCGATGGCACTCCGGTTACCGCGGCTTCATTCGTTGACGCCTGGAACTTGGGAGCGGCCGATGGAGGAATGCTTTCAGTTAACTTCTATGCTCCGATTGAAGGAACGGACGACGCCGGCGCCGATACCGATGGTGATGGCAAGCTTTCCGGTTTGACGGTAGTTGACGACACACACTTCACTATCAAGCTGAAGCAACCGGAGGCGGACTTCCCACTGCGCTTGGGTTATTCGGCATTTTATCCGCTCCCGCAGTCCACGCTGGATGACGTGGAAAACGGTGGCGAGCATCCTGTGGGCAACGGCCCGTACAAGCTGGCTAGCGACGACGCGTGGGAACACAACGTTCAGATTCAGCTCGTGCCAAATGAAACATACAAGGGTGGGCGCCAGGCGAAGAACGGTGGAGTAACGTTCATGTTCTATGCAGAGGCAGATGCGGCTTACAATGATCTGCTCGCTGGTAACTTGGATGTTCTGGACGAGATCCCCGATTCCGCGGTGGAGACATTCCAGGATGAGCTCGGCGATCGCGCTGTCAACCAGCCTTCTGCCCTCAACCAGACGATCACCATTCCAGAGAGCCTCGCACACTTCTCCGGTGAGGAAGGGCGGCTGCGCCGCCAGGCAATTTCTCACGCAATTGACCGAGCAACGATCACTAAGACCATCTTCTCTGACACTCGTTCGCCGGCGGTGGACTTCACGTCTCCCGTTGTCAACGGTTTCAACGATGATCTAGAAGGTTCTGATGTCCTCGATTTCGACGCTGCAAAGGCGAAGGAACTCTGGGCACAGGCCGATGCGATTTCACCTTGGGATGGCACGTTTGAAATTGCGTACAACGCTGATGGTCCCCACGAAGCGTGGGTTACCGCTGTTGCGAACCAGCTGAAGAACAACCTTGGAATTGATGCTGCGGGTAAGGCATACCCCGATTTCAAGTCACTGCGCCAAGAAGTCACGGATCGTACGATCAAGACAGCATTCCGTACTGGATGGCAGGCGGATTACCCCTCCGCGTTCAACTTCCTGTCCCCGATTTTCGCGACGGGCGCGGGTTCGAATGATGGCGACTACTCGGATCCTGATTTCGATGATTTGTTGAACCAAGCAGCGGCCGCCTCATCGACGGAGGAATCTAACAAGCTGTTGGGTGAAGCTCAAGGCGTTCTGTTCAAGGATCTTCCGGCAATTCCGCTCTGGTATCAGAACGCGATCGGAGGCTACTCTGAAGCGGTCAACGACGTTGTGTTTGGGTGGAACTCCGTTCCTCTCTACTACGAAATTACAAAGGCTGAATGAGTTGATCTGAACACGACGGAGGATGAGGGGAACTTTCTCCCCTCATCCTCCGTATTGGGTTACTGCCGCTTCGTTCCAGTGACCTGGACAACGTGAGGAATATATGGCTCGCTATATAGGGCGCAGACTGCTTCAGACTATCCCAGTCTTCTTTGGCGCAACTTTTTTGATTTTTGCGATGGTCTATCTTATGCCAGGTGATCCTGTTGCGGCTCTCGGCGGCGATAAAGGATTGGATCCGGCCGTGCAGGCGCGCATTCGCGCCGAATATAACCTCGATAAACCATTCTGGATGCAGTATTTGCTATACATCAAGGGCGTTTTCACGCTTGATTTTGGCAAGACTTTTTCAGGCCGTCCGGTATCCGAAGTTATGGCGACGGCCTTCCCCACGACCATCAAACTGGCTTTGATGGCAATCGCCATCGAGGCAATTCTTGGCGTTATCTTGGGCGTCATCGCGGGGATCCGAAAAGGGGGCGTGTTCGATTCGACGATTCTGGTCCTTTCGATGTTGTTAATCGCTGTCCCGACATTTGTTATGGGGTTTGTGCTGCAGTTCTTTGTAGGCGTCAAATGGGGAATCTTGCCAGTAACGGTTGGCCCCCATGTTAGCTTCAAAACGCTGCTGATGCCGGCGATGGTGCTTTCGGCAGTGTCCTTGGCGTATGTAATTCGATTGACTCGTCAATCTGTTTCAGAGACTACGGGTGCGGATTTCGTACGGACGGCTCGTGCGAAAGGCCTTTCAAATGGCTCCGTGATGCGCCGTCATATTCTCCGCAACTCGCTTATCCCGGTGGTTACTTTCCTTGGCGCCGATTTGGGTGCATTGATGGGCGGTGCGATCGTCACAGAGGGGATTTTCAATATCAAGGGCGTTGGCGGAATGCTTTTCGATGGCATTAAGAAGGGCGAACCGGGCACGGTTGTCTCTATCACCACTGCACTTGTATTGGTATATATCGTTGCCAACCTTCTGGTTGATCTTCTTTATGCTGCCCTGGACCCGAGGATTCGTTATGAGTGAGAATACGTTAGAACATCACATGATTCCGTCGCGTCACATTGAACAGACGCGTCCTGGCCAGGAACGGTTTGTTTCTGAGATTGATGAGACCGGATTGGGAGCCGTGGACGCTGTTGCAGACGAGTCAGCGCCTGCTTCGATGTGGGGTGAAGCATGGAAGTATCTCCGCAGGCGCGTGCTCTTCTGGATAGCGGCGGCTATCATCCTGTTGACGCTGGTCATGGCGATCTTCCCTAGTCTGTTTACCAGTCAGGACCCTACCTATGGTGATCTTTCCCGGTCGCTCGGTGATGCCTCTTCTGGGCACCCATTCGGCTTCGACAAACAGGGATATGACATCTTTTCGCGCGTGATCTACGGAGCGCGTGCCTCCATCATCGTGGGTGTGTGCACAACTCTGCTTGTGGTGCTGATTGGTGGGATCCTGGGGACGCTCGCGGGTTACTTCGGCGGCTGGCTTGACTCCTTGGTGTCGCGTCTGACGGATATCGTGTTTGCCATTCCGCTTGTTCTGGCCGCGATTGTTTTTATGCAACTGTTTTCGGAGAATCGCACGGTGGGAATGGTGGTTGTGGTTCTGGCTGTTTTCGGCTGGCCGCAGATCGCGCGCATCACACGTGGAGCGGTGATGTCCGCAAAGAATGAAGAGTATGTCACCGCGGCCCGTGCGCTGGGTGCATCCCGCTGGCGCATCATCACAGCGCACATTTTGCCGAATGCTGCGGCTCCGATCATTGTGTATGCCACGGTGGCCCTGGGTACGTTCATTGTTGCTGAGGCCACGTTATCCTTCCTGGGTATCGGTTTGCCGCCGGAAGTGGTTTCGTGGGGTGGCGATATTTCACGTGCACAAACGTCGCTGCGAGTTCAACCGATGGTGTTGTTCTATCCGGCGTTGGCGTTGGCCTTGACGGTGCTCTCATTCATCATGATGGGTGATGTTGTGCGTGACGCTCTGGATCCGAAGGCGCGGAAACGATGAGTGAAGAAAGCGTGGAGATCGTGGAGGAAATAACGGCAGTGGAGAACGACGGCGCCCCTTTGTTGCGGATTCGCAACCTCGATGTTTCGTTCCGTTCGTCCACAGGCATGGTGCCCGCGGTGCGTGGCGCCAATGTGACTATTTATCCCGGGCAAACGGTGGCGATCGTAGGGGAATCTGGTTCGGGGAAATCTACCACGGCATCTGCGGTGATTGGACTTCTTCCCGGAACAGGCAAGATCGCTGACGGCACAATCGAATTTGATGGGCGCGATATTACGCATCTTTCAGAGAAAGAATGGGAGCAACTGCGCGGTTCGAGCATAGGTATGGTGCCGCAGGACCCGATGACGAATCTCAACCCTGTGTGGCGCATTGGCGCTCAGGTGAAAGAGGCGCTGAAGGCGAACCACGTAGTCCCCAATTCAGAGGTGGGGCAGCGAGTGGCGCAAGTGCTTGAGGAGGCCGGCCTTCCCGATGCAGAGCGGCGTGCCAAGCAGTATCCTCACGAATTTTCCGGCGGCATGCGCCAGCGCGTTTTGATTGCGATTGGCTTGGCCGCTAATCCGAAGCTGCTTATCGCGGACGAACCTACGTCTGCTCTAGATGTGACCGTGCAACGCCGCATTCTGGACCATTTGGCCCTTCAGACGCGCGAGCGCGGTACAGCGGTGCTCTTCATTACTCACGATTTGGGGCTAGCGGCCGAGCGTGCGGAACAATTAGTGGTGATGCACCGTGGCCGTGTCGTGGAATCTGGCCCGGCGCTCGATATTTTGCAACATCCTCTCCATCCGTACACGAAACGGCTGGTCGCGGCGGCGCCGTCGCTCGCATCACAGCGCATTGAGGTTGCTCACGCACGTGGCGTAGCCGTGACAGATGAGGAGCTCACGGGTTCTGGCGCAGGTGCTACTTCCGGCGAAGCGATTATTAGTGTGCGGCACCTGGTTAAGGAATTCGAGGTGCGTGGGGCGAAGGGCTCGGAGAAAACACTGCGGGCCGTTGATGATGTGAGTTTTGATATCCGCACGGGTACTACGTTGGCTCTGGTTGGGGAATCCGGTTCGGGCAAGTCAACTGTGGCTAACATGATCCTGAATCTGATCGATCCGACGTCCGGAAAGGTGTTCTTTAAAGGCAAGGATTTGTCCACGCTCACTGAGAAGCAGCTTTTCGCAATGCGCCGTAAGCTCCAGGTGGTGTTCCAGAATCCGTATGGTTCGCTTGACCCCACGTATTCGATTTATCGAATTGTGGAGGAACCGTTGCGGGTTCACCGCATCGGATCGCACGCGGAGCGCACTGCGAAGGTGGTAGACCTACTGGATCGCGTGGCGCTGCCACGCTCTGTGATGCGCCGCTACCCGAATGAACTCTCAGGAGGGCAGCGGCAGCGCGTGGCAGTTGCGCGGGCGTTGGCGCTTGACCCTGAGGTCGTGGTGTTAGACGAGGCAGTCTCTGCACTTGACGTGCTAGTTCAAGATCAGATCCTGCAGTTGCTCAATCAGCTGCAATCTGACCTGGGGCTCACGTACTTGTTTATTACGCACGATTTGGCGGTGGTGCGTTTGCTCGCCGACGACGTCGTCGTCATGGAGAAAGGCCGTATCGTGGAGTCGGCGCCGTCGGACGAACTTTTCGCACACCCGCGTGAGGATTACACGAAGGAACTGATTGACGCTGTGCCGGGCGGCAAGATTCAATTGGCTCTCTAGAGTGTTGTGGCTCTGCAGAGCGCTAGAAGCTAGTCAGCGCGTCCCAGTGCGGGATAAGAGTTGGTTCTTCATGTGCGGCGCGGCGCTGGGCTTCCGTCAGGTGGCGTGGTGCCACGATCACTTGAAACACGTACTCGTTGAACCACGAATCATTCATGGTGAAGAAGCCTTTCTTGCCGACTTCGTCACCCCAAGAATTCTCTACACGCCACCGCCGCGGTTTGCCGTCCACTAGATCTACGCCGGTAAAGACCATGGCGTGCGTAGGCGCTGTGTGATGGAGGCGCATGCGGTCTGCCTTACTCATCTGGAAGGAGAGCCCGTACAACGCGTCGTAGTCGTGCAGATGAGCGTCCCAGATCCCGGATTTGCGATCGAATTGTTGGTTGACGTCGCAACTGAACCATACGGGTTCGCCCTCCCGAATTGACGCTATCGCGGCTCGTTTGAGGTCCTCGATCGGTGCGGTGACGTGCGTGTACGGAGTGCCGCCTTCCATGTATGGCGTGTGTTCGATGACGTAGCGGCGCCCTTCAGGATGTTCTTCGCGCGGATCGTGTGTCAGTGCGACGTAATCGGTGATATCACCCGGCACGTATTTCCGTGCGAAATCGAGCGGCGTCATCTCTCCTTCGGAGTGGAAATTCTTGTCCTTATCGCGGTATTGCCACACGAAACTGGTAGGCGGGGTACCTAGGTGAATCGCGAGGATCCGCCAAATCTCCTTCATAGTGGATGTCCGAATATCGTCCAGGTCTATGGGTGTGCTGCGGTATGCACGGCGAATACGCCCGATGCTGCGCCGAAGTAATGCCGTGAGCGCGCGGTTCATTTGGTCGGTATTCCCAGAGGATTCCGTGTCCGGCATCGCCCAGACGGGTACGAGGCCATACTTGTGCACGATATCGAGAAACTGTGTCCAGAAGCCGCCGTCGCCCAGCTCCTTAAAAAGATCGCGGACGTCCTCTGCCGAATCGGGCTGATCAGCCATCTCAATCGCGAGGGTCAGCACATGATTGGCCTTCTCAAGTTTGTCGAAAAAGGCGATGTAGTTTTGTGAGAAGGCAAAATCATCGAGGTTGAGATCGTGAATCATGCGTGCGCGCAGCACGTTCAATCCGGCGAATTCCCAGCACCTTCCGGAATGCTTTTGGTTTGTGACGCCCCACGTGTCAAGCCGTTCTGATACAGATTCATCAATCGCGTTGATGATGTCTCTGTCCATACTGATTGCGTCGGCGCCTTGTGCGCTTACGGCGTTCTGGACGATTTTCCCGACGGCGTCGCCGCGGAACATTGCAATCTGTGCGCTAGCAAAGTCTGCGGTAAGTGGCCGTGGTTCGTGTGCTTCGGGGTGGGTAGTAACCTGCGGCAGGGAAGACATGAAATGAAGCTCCTTTTTTGCTGAACATATGCCAGCTTACAACGATAATGCGGCCATCACCTCCGCCACAGGTTGGCGAATCACAAGCTCAGCGGAGCGATCTGCGCCTGTTGCTGTTTTGTTTATGAGCACCAGATGCTCTCCACGAAAATAGCCGAGCAGCCCTGCAGCCGGATAGACGTGTAACGACGTGCCTGCCACGATCATGAGATCGGCCGCGCTTATCCATTGGACGGCTTTCTCTATCACGTTTTCGTCAAGGCCTTCCTCATAAAGCACAACATCCGGGCGGACCATACCGCCGCACGAATCGCAATGTGGAATACCCGTGGAGCGGTACACAAAGTCGCGTGGGAATTGCTTGCCACATTGCAGACAATAGTTGCGCATCGTGGTTCCGTGGAGCTCAGCTACCCTTGTTGTTCCGGCCATTTCGTCAAGGCCGTCAATATTCTGCGTCACGACGCCTTCAAGTTTTCCTTGTTTCTCTAGTGCTGCTGCAGCGAGGTGTGCCGCATTGGGTTTGGCATCGGGATAGATTAGCTTGCTTCGGTAAAAGTCGAAGAATGTTGCTGGGTCCTCTTCAAGGAATGTGTGGGAAATAATCTGTTCAGGATCGAGCGTCCGGCGGAACTTTTGCGAATACAGTCCGTGCGAGCTACGAAAATCGGGAATACCCGATTCCGTTGAAACTCCAGCACCGGAGAAGAACACGATGCGATGTGAGGCGTTGATGAGGTGTTGAAGAGATGCAATCGAATCAGTGGAGTCTGCGTTCTTTGCCATATTCTTTACAATAGTCTCCGCCGCACAATGTGATGAAGATATGCGTGTGGATGTGCAAGGTTCACTGGAAGATGCCATGGCGTTCGGCCCACATGACGGCTTCAGCTCTGCTTGTCACTTCCAGTTTTCTGAATAGTGTTCGCATCTGGCTCCGGACGGTATTGAGGCTTACTACGCGGATCCTAGCTATATCGCCGTTTGAATGGCCTTCGCGGGCAAGGCGCAGAAGCTCTTTTTCTGTGGGAGTGAGCGTGAGTGTTTTGACACGCTGAAATACGCGGCGGTCGCGAGATGCGGCCGTGAAGACGTTCTGTATGGGGATCGGCAAGTCTAGGCTCAGTGCGGTGAGAGCATCGAAATCGTCGTCGGTGATAAGCCGTAAAGCGGACCGTGCGGAATAACGAACTGGCGCAGCGTTGAGAATCTCCAGTTGCTTGATCGCAGACACGTCGTTCTTGAGCTGTGCATACGCAGCTGCGGATAGTGTTGCTGCGATCGCGCGTGCGCGTGGAATGTTCTCCCAGTGTGGCGCGTGTGCCAGTGTTGTGAGTGCGGCGGAAGGATCCGCCTGCGCAAGGTAGATAGCGGCCAATGCGCACCGAATGAACCAATCCTTGCGGTATGCCAGCCGGAGCGTTTCGCGTGCGGTGTTGGCGTCTCCTAGTGCAAGGTATGCGGCAGCTGCGGATGCGCAAACAAACGAGCTCGCCTTATGGTCGTCCCAAAAGTGCTGACTCTTCTTGATAACACGTTCGATTGATTCAGGGTCCAGCGATTGCGGCTGAGTCAACGCCGCGATCAGCAATGTTAGGCCATCCGCAGCTGACGAGGAGGGAACTGGGTGGTTCCTCGCTGCGAAAGAAGTGATGAGCTCACATGCGTCGTCGTCACGCCCCGCATCCAAGAGTGCAAGCGGATCGGTATGGAGCACTCCACCGACGACGAGGTGATGATTCGGGTCACCGTTGCCGCCTAAGACACATTCGGTCTGCGCCGCGATTTCTTCGATGCGTGCCGTTGGGCTTTGAGGGTTCTTGAACGTTTGCATGAGGCGAGTTATGTAGATGGCTGGTGCGTGCCGATCAAGTTGGATCGCGGCCCACAGTGGAAAGAACAGATTGGCCGCAAAGCCCTCGCGGGCTTCGTCGTCGGAAACCAAATCGTTCACTATGTTGTCCGGTCCGGGGCGAATCATGTCCCAGATAGACGTGAGAATTCTGCTTGCGGGCCGGCGCTCGCCCAGCAGCACATGCGCATGCAGTCTGCGGGTCAATGCCACGAATTGGTCATGCGGTGTTTGTGTAGGAAGCTTTTCCAGAAGGCGGAGCGCTTGTAACAAAAAACGTTTGGCCTGTGGCACGCTCCCTGTGTTCTTGATGTGGAGGGTCCCTAACAGCAGAAGCAGCCCCGGACGGGTTGCGATATCATGCCAGGGAAGGGACCACAGCTTTTCGTAGGTGAGAGCATCGGCACTCACTATCCAGTAGCGGTAGTTCTGATATGCGTCACGTTCGGCTGCATCCACATTGCCGGTTTCAAGGGTGTAGAACAGGCGGAGCGCGGTGTATCCGGTCTGAGAGGAGACCTCTGAGGCCTGGTCCAACGAGATCCAGTTGTGCGAATATAGCGAATTCTTGCGGATCTCTTTCCAGACGTCGTCGTACCATTCAAACATCCGCTGGCCGGTTTCCTGATCTGTGGTGATGGCTCCAAGCGGAAGGTGCTCGAGGCGGTCAAAATGTGCCGTGAACACGGTTATAGGGACATCCGATTGCTTGAGAGCTACAGCAGGTCCCCTTGCCGCTGTGTCACCGATGCGTGAAACTGCCGTGGCATCACCGTGATAGAGACGTTGTGCGGAAACCAGCATGTGAGTGGACGCTCTTCTGAACGAAGCTAGTTGGTAAAGCATCTGAAGCATGACGCTTTCACGCCAAATCGCAGGTGGGATTTTCCGGAGCTCTTCTAGTACTGCGACGCCCGAATGGTCCGCGAGGCCTGGCCATCCGCCAACATGCTGCGGATTTGTGGTGGTTTCAAGGTATGAACGGACAATGGCCGGGCAGCGCAGCGCACGTATGCGTGGGGAATCAGTTTTCTCGAGAAGAGGAGTAATACTAGTTTGAGCGCCATTGAGATTAAAAAGGGTAACCAGTTCGCTGGGGCGAAAACCGAGTAACTCTTCAGAACGTACGGTCACATCAACTGAATCTGGCGCTTTGAACGTGGGGATATCGATGCTACTCACCATGAACCGGTACTTTGGATGCCTAGCCGCATAGTCCCCAAGAGCTATCCACAACGGGTCCGTGGCAGTCATGAGCACATCGTCGATAAAAACGTAGACGGGATGATCGGTGCCGTCTCGCTGAAGAAAACTCTCTACAGTGTCACGGGACACCAGCCAGATAAAGGGAATGGACGCTGCACGGGCACGCCGTGTGGTCTGCGTGAGGAAGGTGGTTTTGCCCCATCCCGGAAGTGCTGCGAGCACGCTGAACCGTGGGATCATGAAGACGTCAAGAACTTGGGCTAGCCTGTCTACCTCTTTCCATGCGCCACCAATCGGCGTGGCGGAGGGAACTATGGGAGGATTTGAAGCAGTCATGGCCTGTCAACTCACCTATCATCCTCGAAGCCTCCACACAATTCCGCACTTCGCCGCTACAAGAATAAGAGGAGCGGTGTGGAGTTTCCTTCAGCTATCGTGACGCAGCTACCACTGCACATTACTGCACACTAGTGGAATGTCGCATGGAAGTCGAACGCGTCCGTTGTGGTGTTCGTCGTTATGAGAGCAGGGTGTGTTTAGGAGTTATGGCGTGAATTTCAGCATATTGGTGTTAAAAACAAGGGTGAATTCCGTTCAGTTCTCCTTTGTGTACCGCGGCGCATGAGCCGCATGTTCGAAAAAGCGTTTTGGCCAGGGGGTCTGTGGCGTAGGGAGGCTTTGGAAAGACGTCGACTGATATCTCCGCAATAGTAAAGGGACTAAAGACCTAGATTCCTGTTTCTGCGCCGGTTTGACGGCACTATTCCGAATAAGGTGATCGGTTTTTGCAGGTAAATCAGGCGCGGATGCAAGGGTGTCCGCGCCTTGTTGTTCGGCACAGGGGGGTGAATTTGGGGGGTGAAATGTGGTGTGTGCCGACCGGTGGAAGCGCTCCCATAACGCGGAAGGAGCATGTGGCCACTTGTGTACGGTGAAAGCGATATCTGTACTAAGTCCGGATTAGGCCACCAGGGGATCACCGGACTCGCACAGTGAAAAGGGAGTAGCTCATGACTTCATCGGTACGCAAGAAAAGTCTCGTATCTGTGATCGCATTTATTGTGTCCGCAGTCGTGGCGATGACTGGCGCGATTTTCGTTGCACCATTCGCATCCGCCAGCGACTCGGATTCTCAAGGCACCTTCACGCTGGATCTTGGCGATTCTAATACCTACACGTCTGGAGGCACCGGTTCGTTACAAATCGGATACGCCGACGTCGCAAATGGAGCGAAGGTCACGCTAGAGATTCCGTCCGGAGTCTCCATACCTGATACCGCGCTGGTTGTGCCAGCTGGCAATGAAGCAATTAAGACCCTGAGCCGTGATGGTAGCGGCAATCTGGTGATCGAATTCAAGGATCCGATTCCGTCGAATATTCTGGAGGGTGTACTCGACATACAATTCGACGTCAACCAGGTTGAGAAATCGTCTAAAGAAACCTGGACGTGGAATCTCAACGGGCAGAAGACAACTCAGGACGTGGTTGTCTTAGCGCCTGGAGACACGCAACGGACTCCTAATACGGAAAATAGCTCATCGAAATCCGGGCCTGGTTCTGTTTATTATCCCGCTGCGACTGTGACAGACGGCGTTGTGGACGCAAGCGCATTGGCTGACTACACAGCGACATTTACGATTACGGTGAAGACGGCCGGTACCGCGCGCACCGTGAAAATTTCCGACGTGATGGATTCGGGCTTGAGCCTGCAAGGAACGCTCACTGGAACAAAAGTAGTGACGGATGAAAATGGTTTGAATGGTTCCTCCAAAACTCTTACCAACCTGCCGGCGGTTTCGGGTTCTTCGTTCGATTACACATTCGAAGCCGAGGCGTATTCCACGTATACGTTTACTTATACGGCGGTCGTGACTGATGTGGATGCACTCGAAGAAGCGCTCCAGACAGCATACGATACGGCTTCGAGCAGCGGAGATTCGAATTATTCTGTCACGATTAACAACACTGCTATCATTGCCGGCGAAAAGAAAACGGCTGATGTAACGTTCGTTGGCTCCATGCCAACTACACCGGGTGAGTCCACTGCGCAGCCCAGCCAGGCATTTTCTAAGAGCACAGACCTCACGTATGGCGCCACGATCGAATTGGCAGACGACGGCGTCACATTATCCACGCCGCTCGACCTCACGTACACACTCAACGCTGATCTAACGAAGTTCGCGGGTATCGAAGACACTCCCGATCGCAATGTCGTTATCGTTGATACGCTGCCATCCACCACGCAATGGAACACGGAAGATGCCAGTTTCATGACAGCCACGGGTATAACACTCACACAAGTGACAGGCGTGAGTGCGGACGATTTCGCAGGTGACGAGTACGTTGGCACATACATGGTCGATGGCCAGACTCTGTACGTCAACGTCGGCAAAGACACGAGCACGAACGCCTCGATCACGGCGAAAGCCCAGATCGTCAACGTAAGTGGCGTTACGGAATCCACCGATTCATGGGACCTCATCCCGGGCGCAGAAAAGGCATTTCTGGGCCCGAAGAATGAGGCAAGTTTCTACTGGCAAACTGGATCGGATCCGTACACGAGCTCTGTGACGCACAAACTCGAAGTGATGGGTGATACCTCAGGAGGTATCAATGACCCCAGCAAGTTCTCAAAGACGGGCCCTTCTAGTGAAATCAGCGGAACCGCAGGTGAAGTAATCAATGTCCCTTACACGTTCAACGTGAGCTCAGGTGTTGGGGATGCTGCACAGTCGCAGATTATTGATCATGTCGATCACACTGTTTTCGACGTGACCGAGGATAATCTGGCCGTGATCAAGGACAGCATTACCGGCACTTATGACTTCAATTATCCGATCGATGGGAGTTGTTTTGATGTCTCGCTGGATTCCAATGGGGATCTAGTGCTTACGCCCAATGAGAAATTCCCGCAAAAGGCGAGTTGGGGTGTCCCTGCTGCGCAACCGCTGACAAAAAGCTTCACGGTGACGCTCTCGTTGCCGACTATTCCGCTTCCGAGTGGGCAGACGCTGCCAATTACGAACTCGGCGAATTACGTGGGTACAGACGAATCGTTCAATTACACGAGCGAGCAAACGGCCAGTGTGACGAGCTTTGGCAACGAGCTGGAAGTGCAGAAGTCGGTGTATGACGCCGATTCGAACACGTACACCACTAATCTTCGAGTGGAAGTCAACCCGGATGGAACATTGGATCGCGATGAGTTCATTTACAAGGTCGATTTGATTCCGCATGGTAGCTTCCAAAACATGGTCAAAGATGTAACCGATATTCTTCCTGACCAGGTTGAATTCGAAGGATTCGTGCAGCCGTCGAATGTGGCTAGTGGGATCGTCCGTGACTCTGAAAAGGATCAGATCACGATCTCAGGTATAACGGCTAAGTATTCGGACGAAGATGGCACACGTGAAGTTTCGATTGAAAAAGGTAAGCTCGAAAAAGGTAAAGTAACAAGCCTCTATTTCAAAGTACGGCTTAAGGAATTCACGAAAGACATCGGGATCACCAATTACATCGGCAACGAGGGTGCCACTATCACGCCTTCAAACGACTATCCGCTTGATATTTCCAAGTTCGATTCCACTGATTCAAACAAGGTGATCAGCGATAAGAATGCGCGATTTGTCCTCCGCGATTCTGACGGGAACGACGTTGTCACCGATATCTATGTCGACGGCGGAAAGCTCCGCGTCACAGGCAAAGACGGCAAGGAGACCGCCCCAACGGTTGAGAATCCGGGAACTTATTCGCTCTATGAGCTGACGCCACCGTCTGGTTACGCGGCTGTGGATACGACGAAGCCCGTAGCGCAGATAACAGTGAAGGAAGATACTTCTACACCAGAAACCACAATCTTTAATACGCCTGCAACGTCCTCGAATCCGACGTATGCGGTTGGTGACTATGTGTGGGTTGATGCGAATGGTGATGGTGTTCAGGGTGATTCTGAGGTGTTGCCGGGTGTGAAGGTGACATTGTTGGATGATTCTGGGAATACTGTTGCGCAGACGACGACTGATGAGAATGGCCGGTATTTGTTTGATAATTTGCTGGCTGGTACGTATCAGGTGAAGTTTGAGTTGACTGCTGAGCAGGCTGAGAAGTATGAGTTCACTTCTCAGGATGCTGGTTCGGATAACAAGGTTGATTCGGATGCTGATCCGTCTACTGGTCTGACGGCGAAGTTCATGTTGGATGGCACGGATGAGGCGTTGACGAAGGATTACACGGATCAGACGTTTGAGGCGTCTGAGGGTATTGATCCGACATGGGATGCTGGCGTGGTGCTCAAGCCAGAGCCGACTCCAACGCCGAGCACTGCGGCACCGACCACGCCGGCTGCAACGCCGAGCACTGCGGCACCAACTACCCCGGCGGCCACACCTACGACGCCGTCGGCCTCGGAATCGACGACCCCCGCAGCAGCACCGTCGGCAACGCCGAGTTCGCCGGCTGCGGCGCCTTCCAGCTCGCCGACGCCTTCGGAGCCTTCGAATACGCTGCCGCTCACGGGTAGTAACGTGCTTGGCCTCGGAATCTTGGCTCTTGTGCTTCTAGGTGTTGGAGCAGTTGCCGCAGTCAAGAAGAGGGAAGCGTAGTCCAACCTGGGTGAACGTTACCCCTTAGCGTGAGCCCATAGTGGCGCCTGGCGCCGTTGGATTACAAGGCCCGTAGCAGTTCCGCCTGCTACGGGCCTTTTCCTTCGTATTCCGCATTTCATCTAAGCGCGTATCTTCAATTTGAGGCTTTATCTTGTCGCACCGGGTTTCTATAGTGAGGGCACACGGAAGATTGTGAGGCACGTCCGTAAACGCTACAGTGAAATGGCGTGCCGGGGATCGATGTGCGAGAAGCACTGGGCGTGCGGGGAAGAAAGGCACACGAAATGGTAAGAATTACTGTGTTAGGCGGAACGGGGTATGCGGGCGAGCATATCGTGGCGGAGGCAGCGCGGCGTGGACACACGGTGGTTTCATATTCCCGGAAAATTCCTGATTCGGGTGTTGTAGGTGTGACATACCGTCAGGGTGATGTGGACGACGCCGCAGTTCTACGTGATGCAGTTGCGGCGGCAGATGTGGTGTTTTCAGCACTTTCGGCCCGTGGGGCCCTTTCAGGCAAGGGAAAGTTGCGCACAATCGAATCTCGGTTGGCGCGTATTGCAGAGGAAAGCGGCACCCGTTTAGGAGTACTGGGCGGAGCGGGATCACTTTTTGCGTACGAAGGTGGCCCCTTAGTGATGGATGATCCAGAATTTCCCGAGGCGTTCAAGGCAGAAGCCGAGGAGATGTCTGGTGTGCTCAAAGATCTGCGTGCTACATCTGAGAAGCTAGATTGGTTTTTCGTAAGTCCAGCGGGTGGATTCGGATCGTATGCGCCAGGTGAAGCTCTTGGGCATTATCGCGTTGGGGGCGATGTACTGCTAACAGACAAAGATGGCAATTCTTTCATTTCCGGCGCAGATCTTGCAATGGCAGTGGTTGATGAGATAGAAAAGCCGCAGCACCACCGGGCACGTTTCACAGTGGCGTATTAGAGGCAACAACAGGGCGTATTAGATGTAAGAGCGGCCCCGTATCTTGGGCCAGCACCAGCTGACTCAGACATACACCAGCTGACTCAGACATACTTTATGGAGGGCTATATCGGGTTCCGCCTAGAGGATCTCGCCGATAATGTTTGTGATGAGTTGTAGATTAAGGAATGTCAAAACCGCCGTTGACAGCCAACCGAGTGCAGCCATCCAGGGCTTATTGGCGAACCGTTCGCCAATGATCTTCTTCGACGAGGTGAAGTACACAAGCGGAACCATGGAAATTGGAAGTGCCACGCAAAGGAATACTTGGGAGTAAACCAAAAGTTGCTCAAGTGCTGTTTCTGAGCCGTTGAAAATGATGGTGATGATCACCACCGGAATCACAGCGAGTAAGCGGGTGATTACCCGGCGCATCCACAGCGGAACTCGCATGTGGATGAAGCCTTCCATGACAACCTGCCCAGTTAGTGTTCCGGTAATAGTGGAATTCTGGCCGGAGGCAAGCAGTGCCACGGCGAAGAGCGTGGAAAGAATCGGGCTTGCAACCGCACCGGCAAGTTTGGGATCTTGAAGTGCATCGTAGAGCGAGCCGAAGGTGGAAAGATCCCCAGATTTGCCGAAGAATAAAGCTGCACCGAGGAGGAGCAGCAGGCAATTGACTACAAATGCCATACTGAGCTGGATGTTGGAATCCCATGTGGCAAATCGCAATGCATAGGCGCGGCCCTCTTCAGAGTGGCGGTCATAGGCACGTGATTGAACGATTGCGGAATGTAGATAAAGGTTGTGCGGCATGACGGTTGCACCGACAATGCCAAGAGCAAGAACGAGTTGATCGTGGTGAAGAATTTGTGGTGACGGAAGAAAGCCTGCGGCAACCTGCCCCATATCGGGCTTTGCCAAAACAACTTCGTATACGAACACCACCATGATCGTGAGGATCAATGTGGCGACGATAGCTTCTATTTTTCGGAAGCCAATCTTCATCAGGAGTAGAAGCAAGAGCACATCCAGAACAGTGAGCAGCACGCCAACAACCAATGAGATACCGAAGAGCAGGTGTAAGGCGATAGCAGCTCCGATGACTTCTGCAATGTCCGTAGCCATGATCGCAAGTTCGGTAGTTATCCAAAGGACGATGCCGAGGCCCTTGCCGGTGTGTGCTCGGGTCGCTTGTGCTAGATCCATTCCAGTGACAATCCCGAGCTTCGCGGCCATGTATTGCAGGAGCATTGCGATCAAGCTGGACAATAGAATGACGTTAAGTAAGAGGTAACCAAATTGTTGGCCGCCACCGATTGATGTGACCCAATTTCCGGGATCCATGTAGCCGACAGCTACTAGTGCACCGGGGCCGGAAAATGAGAGCAAGCTTTTGAAGAATCCCTCGTGAGGAGAAGCGATCTTAACAGTGCCGTTGATCTCTTCAAGAGACAGTCCATTAGCTGGCCGGATGATCCGACGCCGGTTTTCCGTGTGTGTGGGTTCAGGTGCTTCCATGACGGGCATTGGAGTAGTTCCTCGCTGATGTCGGCTTCCATCCGGCACCTCATCATCGCCTATTTCGTACATACTTATACTAGATTTCGGTGTACCGAAAAATCAAGTGATAGCTGAATGACGTGGCGGATTTGTGCACGAAATTATGGGCGATGAGTGGAGATACGGGCAAGGAACGTGCGCAGAATCGTGGTCACCTGGTCGTTCTCGATGAGGAAACCATCGTGGCCGTGACGTGAATGAACGGTTACGACGCCGTCGGCTCCGGGCAATGCGGCTGCAAGCTTGCGCATATCGGCGGGATAAAACAAACGGTCTGAATCCACTTCCACCACAAGTGCGGGCATTGTAAGGCGTGACAGCACTGCTTCTGTGCCGCCCCGGCCGCGCCCAACATCATGAGTAATAAACGCCTGCGTGATTGTGAGATACGAATTAGCGTCAAAACGATTGACCAATTTGTATGCGTGATAATCAAAGTAACTCTGAACGGCATAACGCCCGCCGTGCAGCGGATCTTCGCCCGCTTGCGGGGTTCGGTCAAATCGTGTTGCAAGTTCGGGAGCGCAGCGGTACGTGAGGTGGGCAATCTCCCGTGCAAGCCCCAAACCACGAGTAGGGCCTTGGCCTGGAGGAGCATCGTAGTAGTTCCCACCGCGCCAATTCGGGTCCATCATGATTGCCTGTTTTTGAAAATGTGCGTACGCGATCTGCTCGGCTGTGGAGGCTGGGCCTGAAACGAGTACGGCAATTGCGCCTGTTCGCGCAGGGCACGTAGCGGCCCATTCCATGACAAGATCGCCGCCAAAGGAGGCGCCTGCTATGAGCGCCCATCGGGAGACTCCCAATCTGTCCGCCAGTTTGGCCTCGGCAGCCACCATGTCGCGCATAGTAATCTCAGGAAAGCGGGGTCCCCACGGCCTGCCGTCGGGTGCAATGGAGGCAGGCCCAGTGGTGCCCTGGCAGCCGCCCAGCACATTGGGGCAGACCACGTAGTAGCGATTTGTGTCGATAGCCTTTCCCGGGCCAACGATGTCATGCCACCAGCCGTCACTTCCGTCAACATTTGTGGCGTGTGAATCGCCCGTTAAGGCGTGGCACAGCAGGATGGCATTCGAACGGTCGGGCGCCAGTGTTCCCCACGTTTCGTATGCAATTCGGACGTTCGGTAGGCGGCCGCCCAATTCCAACTCAAGCGGGCCAACATCGGCAAACAGCCGTTCGCCGGGATCGTCCCCCTCGAACCAACCACCGGAAACGGGGAGGGTACGGCGCGGACGCGGCCGATATCCAGTATCAAAATCACCTATGGGTTCGGCGTCAGTAACCGGTTCGAGGGGGGCGTGGCCAACGAGCCAGCCGGGGTTATCGGCAGAGATGGCCATCAGGCCGCCTTAGCTGCTGCACGGAGCCCGCGATCCAGATCTGCGATGATATCTTGCTTGTCTTCGATTCCGATGGACAATCGGACTGTGCCGGCGTCGATACCGGCAGCATGAAGTTCGTCGTCGTCCAACTGCGAATGTGTTGTGGAGGCAGGATGGATGGCGAGCGACCGCGCATCGCCGATGTTCGCAAGGTTGGAGAACAATTCCAGGGCATTGATGAAGGCGATACCCGCCTCCCGGCCGCCCTTGAGATCGAACGTGAATACTGAGCCCGCTCCTTTCGGCGTGTATTTCCGGGCAAGTTCGTAATACGGCGAGGACACCAAGCCCGAGTACTGCACGAAATCGACTTCGTCGCGATGCGTGAGGAATTCCACCACGGCTTTGGTGTTGTCCAGATGGCGTTGGACGCGCAGCGACAGGGTCTCAATACCTTGTTCAATGAGGAACGAATTGAAAGGCGAGATAACAGCGCCGGTATCGCGTAATAGTGTGGCCCGGATAAACGTGACAAATCCGCCTGGTCCAAGATCGGCGAAGGTCAGGCCATTGTAGCTGGCGTCTGGAGTGGCAAGTAGAGGGAATTTTCCGTTTTTCCAATCAAAATCGCCTTTCTCCACGATGGCCCCCGCAATAGACGTGCCGTGGCCGCCAAGGAACTTCGTGGCGGATTCAACCACGATGTCAGCGCCCCACTCTAGCGGACGCGTGTTGTAGGGCGAAGCAATCGTGTTGTCGACGACGAGTGGGATTCCGTTGGCGTGTGCGATCTGAGCCAGCGCCTCTATATCGAGGATGTCGCCCTTTGGGTTCGGGATGGTCTCTCCGTAAAGTGCGCGCGTGTGGTCATCGACCAGCGCACGCCAGTTTTCGGGATCATCAGGATTGTCTACGAAGCGCGCCTCAATGCCGAATTGGGCCAATGTGGTTTTGAGTAAGTTGTAGGTGCCGCCGTAGAGAGAGGGCGATGAGACGATGTTGTCTCCCTGTTGTGCCAAGGCTATGAAAGTGTAGAACTCGGCGGCTTCTCCGGAGGCGACAAGAAGTCCCGCAGCTCCGCCTTCCAACGTGGCGATGCGATTTTCAACAACGGACGTTGTGGGATTCGTCAGCCGCGTGTAAATCGGGCCTGGATCAGTGAGTGCAAAGCGACCTGCTGCCTGTGCGGCATCTTTGAATACGTAGGACGTGGTTTGGTAGATAGGCAGTGCCCGCGCGCCGAAATCAGAATCGGGTTCTTGGCCGGCGTGGATCTGAAGTGTATCGAAAGACCATTCGGATGGATGTGACATAGTTTGCTCTCCTTGAGGAAAGCGGGTGGCTGCTACGCCGTGTTTTCAGTTCTGAAGCGTCCCAACCAGCCCGCATTTAACAGTTGACATGGGCTGGAAGCGCACAACTCGCGTCTTACTGACGGGGTGCGCTAGTTGGGCATTCGCATGAACATGGCATTGAGCATGGCAGGTATCGGTGCATTCCGTCAAGCTGCGCGGAGATATATCTCAGAAAGTGAGATGAGCTGCAGCTAGTGGCGAGTAGAGAAACTGCGCATATGTGTGCGCCTATCACATTCACAATCTGGAAGAATTCAAGAGTGTGTGATGGATGTGTTATATGTTCTATATGTGATGAAACCTAATCTCTGTGGCTCGTGTTCCAATTTGAGATAGATTGTTATAGATTCGTAACTGGCATAACGTCGCGCGCATCACGCGATGGCCAGTCCTTTGGCGAGGAACGGAGATATATCGTGAGGAATCGAAGGGTCGGGCGCCCTATAGCGTCTGTTGCCGCACTGTTAGTAGCAGCTGGTATGTTGTCAGCTCCCGCGTCTGCGGATCCCACTACAGATGATCAGCTGCAACAAGCCAAAGACGCTGAGACGCAGACGGCAGATAGCATTGCCTCGCTGGAAGTTGAACTCGCCCAACTTGCAGCACAGAGCAATGATCTGGATATGAAAGTCGCGGAGGCTCAGGCAGCGAAGATCAAAGCGGATGGCCAAGTTAATAAGGCAATGGCTGATCTGACATCTGCTGAAGAAGCATTTCTCAAAGCGGCGGCAAACGCTGAGGATGCGCGCAAGGAGCTCGCTGAGGTTTCAAACACGATCTACCGCGAGGGCGTTGGTTCCATAGCAACTGCTAGCTATCTCCTTGGGGCGCAATCGCTGGAGGAAGCGAATGAAAAGTCGCGCGCATACCAGATGCTAGGCCTGGATACGGATAAGCAAGTTCAGGAATATGAAGCGCTGCAGAGCGTAGCCACTTCGCTTAAGGCGGAGATGGACAAGACGGTATCTGGGTACAAGAAGGCTGCTGATGATGCGGCTGCTGCGGCCGATGCGGTGACGAAGGCGCAGGCAGAGGTCAAGGCACAGGAGGCTAAACTCGCGAGCCAACGTTCGAAGCTCATAACGCAACTGGCTGCTCAAAAGGGGACCACAGCGCAGCTTGAAGAACAGATTCAGGCTCAGAAGGAAGCAGCCGCGAAAGAGCAAGCGGAAAAAGAGCAACAAGAGCTTATCGCGAAGGCGGAGGCCTCAGTGCCTGCAACGCCTACGATCCCCACTTCCAGCTCGACATCGACGGAAGATAGTGCGCAGGAGACGGCCAAGACGCAGACAACGACGACGACGAAGACGCCTACTACTACCACGACGACGAAGAAGCCGACTACTACGACGACGACCAAGACGCCCACTACCACCACAACGACGAAGACGCCTACTACCACCACGACGACCAAGACGCCCACAACTACTACGACGACGAAGGCCACTACGACGTCGGGGACGTCGTCGACGTCCGTGGGGAGCGGCACTCCCGAAGTCATCGCGTTGGCTCGTCAATATATTGGCTACCCGTACGTGTGGGGTACGGGTGGGCCGAATACCTTTGATTGTGCAGGATTCACTAAGTTTATCTACGCGAAGATCGGTATTACCCTTCCGTTCTCCTCGTCTGCTCAACGCTACGTAGGCACACAGGTGAGTGCATCGGAGGCCAAACCAGGGGATTTGCTGTGGTGGCCAGGGCACGTGGCGATTTATCTGGGTAATGGCCAGAACATCGGGGCCTGGAATCCCAGTATGGGCGTGCGTGAAGGCCCGAATTCGTGGATCGGTGAACCGATCTACATCCGTTTGCGGTGAAAGGCTGACGTTTTCTCACGGGCGGGGGTACTTAGACGAGTGCCCCCGCCCGCTTTTGTGCGCGGATTCCGTGTTGTCAGTTGATACTTCCGTGAAACGTCCACGAAATCAGACGCTGCCAGAATCCGAAATATGGAATCGCTTTTTGATGGATACACGGATGCGAGTCACCGGCCAAGCGGTGCCACACCATGGGACGAAATGTTCCCCGACGACGCGACTGCAACTGAACCCGTGCGCAGCAGATACGCGGATATCTATCCGGTACTACGAAAGTTGGATAACGAGGAGCTGCGTGCGCGCACTGATGCCTTGGCACGGTCGTATCTCGCTCAAGGCGTGACTTTCGATTTTGCCGGAGAAGAGCGCCCGTTCCCGCTTGATGTGGTCCCGAGGGTGATTCCTACGAACGAATGGTCGTATGTGGAGTCCGGTGTGGCGCAGCGGGTGAAAGCGTTGGAAGCTTTTCTTGCGGACGTTTACGGGCCGCAACGGGCGATTCACGATGGCGTAATTCCGGCCTCCGTCATCAGTTCTTCGAAGCACTTCCATCGCCAGACTGCAGGGATCGTGGGCGCAAATGGAGTGAGAATCCAAGTCGCGGGCATCGACGTGATTCGTGATGAGCACGGCCATTTCCGTGTGCTTGAGGACAACGTCCGGGTGCCGAGCGGCGTGAGCTATGTGCTTGCGAACCGCCAAGTGATGACGCAGACCTTACCTGAGATCTTTACGAGCATGCGCGTGCGGCCGGTCAATGATTACCCGGCCCACCTCCTCGCTGCTTTGCGGGCAGCGGCGCCACGGGGGGTTGCGGATCCGACGGTCGTAGTACTGACCCCAGGTGTGTTTAACTCGGCATATTATGAACACACACTGCTAGCACGCATGATGGGCGTTGAGCTTGTCGAGGGGCGTGATCTCTTCTGCTCGGGTGGCCGCGTTTTCATGCACACGACGGCCGGGTCCACTCGCGTTGATGTGATCTATAGACGGGTCGATGATGAATTCCTGGATCCGCAACAATTCCGCCCAGATTCCGTATTAGGTGCTCCGGGCTTAATGAACGCGGCCCGCTTGGGGAATGTGACGATTGCAAATGCGGTGGGCAATGGCGTAGCCGACGACAAGTTGGTGTACACCTATGTGCCAGATCTTATTCGGTATTACCTGAATGAAGAGCCCATTTTGCCGAATGTCGACTCGTGGCGCCTTGAGGAACCAGATGCCCTAGCGGAGGTACTTGACCGCTTGGATGAACTCGTCGTCAAACCTGTTGATGGTTCTGGAGGCAAGGGCATTGTGGTTGGGCCGGATGCGAGCCGCGAAGAGCTAGCGGCATTGCGCACCAGGCTGCAGGAAGATCCGCGCGGGTGGATTGCGCAACCGTTGATCCAACTTTCGACAATCCCTACGCTGGTTGATGAAGGTTTTCGCCCGCGTCACGTGGACTTGAGGCCTTTCGCAGTGAACGACGGCGACGCTGTGTGGGTACTGCCGGGAGGGCTTACGCGAGTGGCCTTGCCAGAAGGCCAGCTTGTTGTGAACTCGAGTCAGGGCGGCGGATCAAAAGACACGTGGGTGGTAGACGAACAGATTGCGCCACCGGATCTGAATACGGGATATGAAACGGCCGCGGGTGATGATCTCTTTGAGACGCCTTCAGCCTACGTGATTGGCGCGAACGTTACCGAAAGATTCACACCATTGCACAGTTCCCCTGCTGATGAGGATCTTGTGGCTCGCCATCACCAGCAGCAGCAACAACAGTGAGGAGGAGCAATGCTCAGTCGAATTGCAGAAGCACTGTTTTGGATTGGTCGATACGTGGAGCGTAGCGGTGGGACTGCCCGGATCCTGGATGTTCACCTGCAGCTGCTGTTGGAGGACCCGTGGGTGGACGAGGACACTGCGTGCCGTGCGTTGCTGGCAGTGATGGGGACTTCGCTCGATTCGAGCGATCCGCTGACAAGGGGTGATTTAGTTCGTTCGTTAGGCTTGGATAAAGACAATCCAGCATCGATAGCGCATTCGATTTCCGCTGCACGGGAGAACGCACGCCGGGCGCGGGAGATTATCTCCACAGATTTGTGGGAAACTCTCAATGAGACGAACAATCGCAGGCCCAAACGTGTCCCTATGGACAAGACGCACGTCTTTTTTAGCTGGGTGCAAGATCGCGCCGCCCTTGCGTTCGGCGTGGTTGATTCGTCAATGAGCCGCGATGAGGCGTGGCAGTTCTTCACCTTGGGAAGGGCTCTTGAAAGGGCAGACATGACTGCCAGGCTGCTCGCTACGCGATCAATGACTGACGCGGGCGCACCTAGTTGGACAACGCTGCTGCGTTCTTGCGGTGCATATGAGGCGCATTTGCGCAGCCAGAGCGCAGCATCCACGGCGTCCAGCGCTGTCGAATTCTTGCTAGTAGATCGGCTCTTCCCGCGCTCTGTGCTGGCGAGTTTCTTGGAGGCAGAAGCGTGCCTGCGTGCGATTGATCCGGTAGGCGCAAGTGGTATCCCGGGGCCGGCTCATCAAGTTCTTGGGCGAATCCGTTCGGAACTTGAGTATCGGCCGATTCCTTCCATCGTTGAGAATCTGTCAGAGAGCATGGAAGACGTACAAATCGCTGTATCTGATGCGAGTGACGCGATACGAGAGAGGTATTTCCCTTCCATTGCCATGCCCGTGTGGATAGGAGAGGCACTGTGAGCAGGCTCAAGATTGTGCATGTAACAGGACTGCGATATGCGGAAGGCGCCACGGCGTCGTACAACGAAGCCCGCATGCTGCCACGCACGCGTGAAGGACAATTTGTGTTGAGCGCAGGGCTCGACATCTCCCCGATCGGTGCGCAGATGGCGTACACCGACTATTGGGGGGCGCATGTTGTGGCCTTCGAAGTGCTGACCCCGCACGATGAGCTACGAGTTACTGCGACCAGCGTGGTCGATGTCAGGCCGGTGCCGCAGCAGCCGTTGCATTACACGTGGGATGAGTTGGCTGCCGCGTTTCCTACGTCGCTGGAACTGACCGATTATGTGGCGCAGACGCCGACCACGGAACCAGATGATTCGATGCGGGAGCTCGCCCAGGAGATCCGTTCACGCGGGGGTGACGTCAACGAAACAGCATACGAAATCTGCCGCGCCGTGGGATTGGCAATGGAATACAGGCGAGGAGTGACTGGGGTTAATTCGACTGCACGCGATGCCTGGCCAAAACGATCGGGAGTGTGTCAGGATATCGCCCACGTGGCACTGGGATTGCTCAGGGACGCAGGCATACCCGCGCGATACGTATCGGGATATCTACATCCCTCTCGTGAGGCGCGCGTTGGCGATTCGGTGACGGGGGAATCGCACGCGTGGGTCGAGTGGTTCGCCGGGCAATGGCATGGCTTCGATCCCACGAACCTCACGGAGATCGGCGATCTTCATGTTTATGTGGGACACGGCAGAGACTACAACGACGTAGCGCCACTGCGCGGGGTGTATGCGGGAACGGGCGGATCTGAGTTATTCGTCTCTGTCAGACTCACGCGACTTGCGTGAAGCCTCAGCTGCTTCGTGATCTTTCAACCGTTGGAACGAACGATGAATTTCCTCTTCCGCTTCTTTTCGGCCGGTCCAATGTGCACCTTCAACGGACTTTCCCGGTTCAAGATCTTTGTAGACTTCAAAGAAATGCTGGATCTCAAGGCGATGGAATTCGGAAACGTCTTCGATTTCCGTTCTCCATGACGCCCGCTGGTCACCAGCTGGTACGCAGAGCACTTTGTCGTCCCCGCCATGTTCATCACGCATCCGGAACATGCCGAGTGCGCGGCACCGGATCACGCATCCGGGGAACGTAGGTTCTTCGAGAAGAACAAGGGCGTCCAAAGGATCGCCGTCTTCTCCCAAGGTGTTCTCGATAAATCCGTAGTCGTCTGGATAGCGAGTAGACGTGAAGAGCATACGGTCAAGCCGAATACGCCCAGTCTTGTGGTCCACTTCGTACTTGTTTCGATTGCCCTTCGGAATCTCGATGGTGACATCGAACTCCAACATACGAGTTCTCCTTCTACGCCAGTAAGAGGTGCCGCTAGGGAAACCACCGAATCCGTGGGAGACTATGACTCGTGAAACGGCGTACACAAGTTGTGATCTCAGTTGCCTTGGTTCTGAGTGGAATCTACCTAGCTGCGGATGCATTTGATCTTACCCCGGGAGTGCTCACCGCGCGGCCATTAGTGGAAGAAGCTGCACAGTTTCCCACCGTTTCCGATGATGCGGTGATACATCCCACCGTGCCGGAGCTGGATCCTTCTGCCGCTGTTCCTCAGGATGTGAAAGCGGCAATTGAAGCCCTGGCAGCCGATAGCCGAGTGACGGGAGAGGTATCTGTTAAGGTAGTTGACGCCATGACGGGGGACGTGCTCGGTGCGCTCAATCCGGATACGGCCCGGGTGCCCGCTTCGAACATGAAGCTGCTGACGGCGGTGGCGGCACTCAGCGCTCTTGGCCCAGATACCACACTTCCGACCATCGCACTGCTTTCAGGATCCACTGTGTACCTAGTGGGAGGTGGAGATATTCTGCTCTCTGCAGGGACGGGAGATACCGACGCCGTCGCTGGCCACGCCGGTCTAGCGGATTTGGCGAAACAAGCGGCGGCCGCACTAAAGAAGGCCGGGGCAACGAATGTCACCGTGAAAGTGGATTCCAGCGCTTTCAGCGGCGGGCTCTTTCACAGTTCGATCGAGGGAACCGATAGGGATTACGTGATGGAGGCGCGGCCGATCGCTATCGACGAGTCACGTGATGACGATGGCGCATTTTCTGCGGACCCAGACTTGAGCGCTGGCCAAGTGTTCAGCGACGCATTACAGGCGCAGGGTATTTCGGTATCATTTGAGGGACGTGCCACTGCGCCCAGCGGAACCACGGAAGTGGGACGTGTAGAGAGTGCGAGTATGCGGCAGATCGTCGATTACATGCTGACGAACTCTGATAACTCTGTCGCTACCATTCTGGGCCACCTCATCAGCATTAAAAGTGGGTACGAAGGCACTTTCCCGGGCGCCGTCCGCGGGACGTTGGATGTACTCAACGATCTCAAACTGCCCACGGATGGCATTACAATCGCCGAAAACTCCGGGCTATCCGTTGACAACCGTTTGACGGTGGCGTTCCTCGTAGAGTTGTTGCAACAGGTGTACCAGAACGAGGGGGGTACACTTGCGTCGATTCCATCAGGACTACCGGTGATGGGCTTGAATGGAACCTTGCAAGATCGGGAGAATGGAACGAACTTGAGCGGAAGGGTTCGCGCGAAGACCGGCACGCTGATTGAGGCCAACTCGATTTCGGGGTACCTCCTCACGCAGCAAGGGCGGCTCCTCACATTCTCTGTGTTGATTGATCACATTGACACTGGTACCACACAGGTGGCCCGTGACGCGGAAGATGATTTCCTCGAGGCGTTAGCGAATGAGTAGACCCCACCCAGCAAACACGGCGGCGCGCCATGCGATCAGCGAATCGCTCAAGGCTGCGGGAATTGCCCCGGGGACGCGGCTGCTGGTGGCGGTGTCCGGTGGCTCGGATTCCTTGGCTCTGGCGATGGCCGTGCTTTTTGCCGGGCCACGTAATGGGTACCCGGTGGCAAGTATCACGGTGGATCATGGACTCCGTGCAGAATCGGCTGCGGAGGCGTCACGCGTGCGTAGTTTCCTCGAGGCTCACGGGGCAGATCCCGCGATCGTACGCCGTGTGGAGGTCAATCCATCGGCCGGCGGCCCGGAGGCAGCCGCGCGCGACCAGCGATACGCGGCGATTGCTCAGGTGGCGCGGGAACTGGGTGCAATTGTTTTGACTGGGCACACGGCTGACGACCAAGCGGAGACCGTACTGCTCGGGCTCGCGCGGGGATCGGGTGCGCGTTCGATTCGCGGAATGGCGCCAGCGACATCCCTACCCGGGGCACCCGATATTCTTTTGTTGCGTCCCTTCCTTTCCATTCGGCGTGCAGAGTTGCGCGCAGGCCTGGATGACATGGGCATTCGGTGGGAAGAAGACCCGACGAATGGGCCAGAATCGCAGTGGCGCGCTGCAGATGGCTCACTCCTGCGAAGAGTAGCGATTCGCCACATGGCCATCCCGGCATTAGAGCGGGCGATCGGCGGTGGCGCCGTCGACGCACTTGCGCGCACTGCGGCATTGCTTGCGGCGGACGACGACGCTTTGGAAACGTGGGCTGCGGACGCCTTCGAGGAGATGGGCGGGCGTTTGGACATCAAGGCCTTACGTGGGCTCCCACGAGCCGTACGTACGCGCATACTTCGGCGTGCCGCGCTTAGATCCGGTGTACGTGGCGGCGAACTGATGCGCTGGCACATTGACCATCTAGATGATCTGGTGATGGGGCCGGGAGGCGGACGTGGCATCAATCTGCCGGGCGTCCGCGCTGTGCAGCGCGGAGGGAAAATCATGTTGGAACGCGTAGGCTTGACCGTGTCGGACGGATCGGCTCAGAGTGCGAATCAGGGAAAGGACAGCAATGAAAGCTGACGTGATGGGCGATGCCCTGGAGACGGTGCTCGTCACAGCGGACCAGATCGATCAACGTCTCACTGAGATGGCGGCAGAAATCGACGCGGCATACGTGGGCAAGGAACCACTTTTAGTAGGAGTCTTGCGAGGCGCCGCGATGGTGATGTCCAATCTTGCCCTCAAGATGGAATCATCCCTGGCGATGGATTGGATGGCGGTTTCTTCTTACGGTTCAGGCACGAAATCGTCGGGTGTGGTACGGATTCTGAAGGACCTAGATACGGATATCGCAGGCCGTGACGTGCTGATTGTGGAAGACGTCATCGATTCCGGGCTCACACTCTCCTGGCTAATTTCCAACTTAGAGTCTCGCAAGCCGGCTTCGATCCGCCTGGCGACGCTGGTTCGTAAAGTCGGAGCGGCAAATGTGGATATTTCGGTGGACTTTGTTGGTTTCGATCTTCCGAATGAATTCCTTGTAGGCTATGGGCTGGATTATGCGGAGCATTATCGGAATCTGGATTGCATTGGGACGTTAGCTCCCCATGTGTATGGGGGATAGGTGTGCCAGAACAAATAGGAGGACCAGAACAACGCAGTGCTGACGATTCTCACGGCACTGCAGGGAAGCCAGCCAAGCGGCGTCGTCGGAATCAACGGCGCAGGGCAATTATAGCCACGCTGATTGTGGTATTCGTTGCTGTGGGTTTAATGGTGTGGAGCTATGCTTCGTCCAACCGGTTCCACGCGATTCAAACGTCGGAGGGTATCGCATTATTACAGGGCGATACGATCCAACGCGTGGAGATCACAGATGGGCAACAGCGGGTCCGGCTGTGGCTCACAGAGCCTACGAAAACGATGGACGACGACGGTGTGCGCCGCGACGCTGGCACGAAAGTGGAGTTTTACTATGTGGAGCCGCAAGCAGATGAAATCGCGGCCCTAGTGAAGGCCGCGCAGCCGGCTCGTGGTTACAACTCCGAGGTTCCGCAAAGTTCCATCTGGTCATCGATACTGATCATGGTGATCCCGATGCTGCTGATCATCGCGTTCTTCATGTTCTTTATTCCGCGCATGCAGCAGGGCCCAGGTGGTTTTATGCGGTTGCGTGATCGCGGGATGACGGGTGACAAACCCGACGTGACCTTCGCAGATGTTGCAGGTGAAGACGAAGCCGTAGCTGAATTGACGGAGATTACGGAATTTCTGACGGCACCGGAACGCTTCCACGCGCTCGGAGCAAAGATACCGCGCGGCGTATTGCTGTACGGGCCTCCAGGAACGGGTAAAACCTTGCTGGCGCGCGCGGTTGCTGGAGAGGCAGGCGTGCCGTTTTATTCGATTTCCGCATCGGAGTTCGTAGAAATGTACGTGGGAGTGGGAGCTTCCAGGGTCCGGAAGTTGTTCGATCAGGCGAAAGAAAACGCTCCTGCGATTATTTTCGTGGATGAAATTGACGCTGTGGGCCGGGGGCGCGGCGTGGGGGTCGGCGGAGGAAACGATGAACGTGAGCAGACCCTTAACCAGCTTTTGGTGGAACTTGACGGATTTGATACTCGTTCGAATGTGATTCTGATAGCGGCAACGAACCGCCCCGATGTTTTGGACCCGGCCTTGTTGCGGCCCGGCCGGTTCGATAGACAGGTCGCGGTGGATGCCCCTGATATTCGTGGCCGAGAAGCCATCCTGGCAGTTCATGCAAAAGGAAAGCCCCTCAGCTCGAAGGTCAGCCTGTTGAGCATCGCGCGGCGCACGCCTGGTTTTACGGGTGCGGATCTGGAGAATCTTCTGAACGAGGCGGCGCTACTGGCCGCGCGTGATGGCCGCGAATCGATTGGTGAAAGTGATGTCGATGAGGCGATTGATCGCGTTGTAGCTGGGCCGCAACGCCAGTCACGGGTCATGAATCCCGAGGAACGCCGCATGACCGCATACCACGAAGGCGGGCATGCGCTCACGGCGGCGGCACTTCACCACTCCGACCCCGTCACGAAGATCACGATTCTTCCACGCGGGCGCGCTTTGGGCTACACGATGGTGATGCCAACGGAAGATCGGTACTCCGTTTCGCGCAGCGAACTGCTGGACCAGCTCACATATGCGATGGGCGGGCGAGCTGCTGAGGAGATAGTGTTTCACGAACTCACAACCGGGGCAGCTAACGATATCCAAAAGGCCACCGACATGGCGCGCAAAATGGTAACTGAATATGGCATGAGTGCCGCTGTAGGCGCAGTCAGGCTCTCCGGGGACGACGCGGATCCCTTTACACGGGCGATGGAGGGATCGCCACATGACCATTCAGATATGGTAACGGCGACTGTGGATTCCGAGGTGAGTTCCCTGCTCGATGCCGCATATGGTGAGGCGTGGAACATTATTATCGAGAATCGGGAAGTTCTCGACGTTCTTGCTGCCCGTTTGTTAGAGGAAGAGACCATCGGGGAAGCGGAAATTCGGGAGATTTTTGCTGGAGTGAGGAAGGCGCCAGAGCGCGAACACTGGGAGTCTTCTCCAGGAAGACGGGCGCCCGAAAAGCCCCCGATTCCACTTCCTCAAGAATCCGAAGGGGAATAGAAGTGTACGACGAAGCAGGCGTACGCAAAGCAGTGCGCGATTTTTTGGTGGCGGTGGGCGAGGATCCGGAACGTGACGGCCTGAAAGGAACGCCGGACAGGATTGCGCGTGCCTATCGGGAGATCTTCTCAGGATTGCAGGAAGATCCGTTCGATGTACTGGGAACTACTTTTGACATAGGCCATCAAGAGGTGGTGCTCGTCAAAGATATCCCGATGTATTCCACATGCGAACACCACCTTTTGCCATTCCACGGAGTTGCGCACGTCGCATACATACCGGATAACGAAGGCAGGGTGGTTGGCTTGTCCAAGCTCGCGCGGTTGGTGGATGCGTATGCTCACCGCCCCCAGATCCAAGAGCGGCTCACTTCTCAGGTGGCAGATGCGATGCTGGACCGCCTGGGCGCCCGTGGCGTTATTGTAGTGATAGAAGCTGAGCACTTGTGTATGTCGATGCGTGGCGTTCGCAAGCCTGGGGCTAAAACTGTCACGTCTGCCGTTCGTGGGATTATGCGAAATCCCGCAACTCGTGCTGAGGTCATGAGCTTGATCGAGCGCTAATAGCAATCGCGGAGAAAGGGGATTACCTATGCCGCCACGCACTGTCCCTATGGACGCTGGCCGTACGCTCGTGATGGGGATTCTCAACGTGACTCCGGATTCCTTTTCGGATGGTGGGGAATTCCTGGATGTTGACGCCGCCGTGGCTCGCGGTTATGCGATGATTCGCGACGGCGCAGACATCATCGACGTTGGGGGCGAATCCACCCGGCCGGGTGCGCGGCCGTTGACAGCCAGCGAAGAATGGGATCGCATCGGGGCAGTGGTTCGTGCGTTGGCGCAGACAGCTATGCCGATATCGGTTGACACGTATCACGCCCAGACCGCTCGCAATGCTGTAGAGGCAGGAGCGGCACTTGTCAATGACGTGACAGGCGGAGCAGGTGATCCCGCGATGCTTTCGACTGTGGCCTCACTGGGCTGCGCATACGTGCTGCAGCACACGCGCGGCACGCCGGAGACGATGAACTCTCTGGCGAGCTATGAGAACGTTTCGCACGATGTCGCCGCTGAGTTGCGTGCGGTTATCAACCGGGCCGTCGCATTGGGCATAAGTCGAAACCGGATTATCGTTGACCCAGGATTTGGTTTTGCGAAGAATAGCGCACAGAACTGGGATCTCGCGGCACACATGGAGGAAGTGGAGGCATTGGGCCAGCCGCTCTTAGTGGGGGTTTCCCGGAAGCGATTTCTGGCCGAGGTGGCTGCAGATCCGATCGAGCCACGCAGCCGAGACGACGCTACGGCCGCACTCAACACCTACTTCGCTGGTCGCGGGGTGTGGGCAGTCCGTGTGCATGAAGTGGCAGCGTCAAAAGCCGCCGTGATGACGGTGAAACGACTGCGTGACGCTGGAGGATATGCGTGAGCGACATTATTCGAATAACCGGGGTACAAGCGGTGGGGCGCCACGGCGTTCTTCCTGAGGAACGGACGTATGATCAGCCGTTCATCGTTGACATTGAAGCGGAACTGGACGCGCGCCGGGCCGCACGATCTGACGATGTGGCGGACACTATCTCATACGCGGATCTGGCAAACGACGCCGTCAGTGTTGTTTCCGGAGAATCGGTGAATTTGATTGAAACTCTTGCGCAACGCATAGCGAACCGAGTGTTGCAGCGTGGTGCGCGCCGGGTTGAGGTGACGCTTCACAAGCCGAAAGCGCCGGTGGGAATCCCATTTTCGGATGCATCGGTGACCATCCGCCGAGACGGCCCTTTGCGGGATTCGCGCAGAGGTGTGCGGCACGTTGTTCTTTCTCTCGGTTCAAATGAAGGAGACCGGGCGGGCAATTTGCGCAGGGCTATCGATCGCATTAAGGCACTGCCCGTGTCTTTGCGCATGGTTTCCTCGTACGTTGAAACGAAGGCCGTCACCTTGCCTGGGCAAGGCCCGCAACCTGATTTTCTGAACCTCGTGGTTATTCTGGATACCGCCCTGGCGCCGCTGGACCTGTTGGCCGCGTTGCAACAAATTGAAGTCAGGGGTGGGCGTGTGCGCCACGAACGATGGGGGGCGCGCACCCTCGATATCGACATAGTGGATTTCGAAGGCGTGACGTCGTCCGATCCTGAGTTGCTTTTGCCGCACCCGCGCGCGAAGGAGCGGTTATTTGTGCTTTTGCCGTGGTATGAGGTGGAGCCGCATGCAACCTTGGGTGGGGCACAGATTAGCGATCTGATTGAGGCGCTGCGCGGCACTTCTGATAGAGCTGCACAAAGAGAAGGAGAACTTTATGAACCTGGTACGAGGGGATAACGTACTCGCGCCAGAGGTAGAAATGACGCCCGTTGATCCGCGCCTTACGCGTGTGAAACTTCAGGCGGCGACCATCGGGTGGGCCATTCCGTTTGTTCCCTTGGTTGTTCTCAGTGCAACTGCCTGGCGTGACCACCCATGGACGTGGGTGTTCCCCGCCGTCGTCCTCCTGTGTGCCATCTGGTACCTCGCGCTCATTCCACGGCGGGTACGGGCGTACGGATATGCCGAACTGCCCCACGAACTCGTCGTGGGCCGAGGAATCATGTTTCGGCACCTTGACGTTGTGCCCTACGGGCGTATGCAGCAGATAACTGTGGAATCCGGCCCGTTGCTGGCCCGTGCAGGCCTGGCAGAAGTAACGCTCGTCACGGCGTCGGCAGGAACAGACGCGTCTATTCCTGGAGTACGCCGCGAGGAAGCCGAACGCCTGCGCCAGAAACTGACAGTGCGTGCAGAAGCGAATCTGGAGGGGCTGTGAACCTCCAGTGGCATCGATTTTCAAAATACTCGATGTTGCGCGGCGTAATTCAGCTGTTCAGTTTTGTCGTAGCGATGATCGCGATTGTAGTAAAGCAATTCTTTGAGGATGATTCACTGGACGACATGCGCCACATCATGATGCGACTGGGCGTAGTCGTGCTGTGGTGGATCCTTGCTGGTTTGGCCGTTGCGAGCGTGATCACCACTATCGCTGCTGCGATTAATTGGCGCTGCACAGCATTTGCGCTTGCGGGCGACGGAATACACCTGCGTTCGGGTGTTCTTATCAAGAAGCACCGACAACTGAAATGGGACCGGATCCAGAGCGTTGATGTAACTCAGGGCGTGGTTGCGCGGATTTTCAAACAGGGGACCCTGGCAATCGATAGCGCCGGCGGCAGTTCTGAAAAGATGTCGTTGGGGCTTTTGAGCCTCGCAGAATGCAACGCTCTGCGGGGTTCCATGATGGAGATTTCCGCAGCGGCCCGTGCCGGTCAACCTGTGATCGTGCCCGATTGGCAGGAGCGCGCACTTCTCGAGGGAGCATCGTGGGGCGTGGCGGCAGAAGCTGGCGAAAAAGCAGTCTATCGTTTAGGAACTGCGCGGATGATAGCCGCGCGGATTGCGTCTGCCTCTACCGCGTGGGGCCTGGTGTCACTCATCGTTGCTATCGTGCTCACTGTGACCGCACCAAGCGGAGCCATCGCAATCCCGCTGTTCTTCATAGTGGCTGGGGCCCTCTGGGGTGCCATCAAGGATCTGGCACGGTGGTGGGGCACACGCGTCTTCCTCGCCCCGAATGGCCTGCGGGTACGCTCTGGCCTTGTCACCACCTTCGCGCAGACCATCCCACCTGGTCGAGTCCATGCGATTGAAGTGTTCCAGCCGGTGCTGTGGCGCCGGTTCGGATGGTGGAAACTGCGTGTCATGATTGCATCATCCGATCTCTCCGACGCAAAAGGCACACCAGAAAGCGATTCAGTGGTTATCCCCGTGGGAACCCGCGCTGACGTAGAACGCATGATGTGGGTTCTCATCCCGGATCTGGGAGTGAAGAGCCCTTCCGCATTCCTTGAGGAGAGTTTTGGAGGTGCCGGCCAGACAGAGCATTTTCGGCCGGCCCCACGCGCCTCGCGATTCTTCGATCCCTTCGGCTGGAGGCGGAATGCTATCGCGCTTACGGCGACGGTTGCGGTGTTGAGATGGGGCGGATTCTGGCGGCGCTCAGTGCGTGTTGTGTGGCATGAGCACTTTCAGTCTCTCCAGCTCACCCAAGGCCCACTTCAAAGATGCTTGGGATTAGCGAGCATGTCGTTGTGTATGGTAGGCAGCGCAATTACGGTGCGCCAGCAGAACATGGATGAGTGCGAGATTCGCGAACTCATGTGGGATGAATGCAGCCGTGGCCGTATCAGGCGGGCCGAAGCTGAATCGGAGAGCCTGGAGGCGTGGCGCGGGCGCGTGCTTCCATTCCTTGAGGAGGCTCCGTGGAAGGAAGAGGATTGTGGAATCGCAACGACAGCGTCCGAGTGAGCGCCCTGGCCGCTTACGCATAGGCATTATTTCAGCCGGGCGCGTGGGGGCCGCCCTTGGTTCTGCCCTGCGTGCTGAAGGGCACGACGTCGTCGCCGCATACGCGTCATCAGAGGCGAGCGTAGACCGCCTGGAGGCGATGCTTCCGGGTGTGCCTGCACGCTCCGTCCCTGAGATTGTGGAGGCGTCACAGCTGGTCATTCTGGCAGTGCCCGACGACGAGCTGGTGGGAATTGTCAACGGTGTGGCACAGCTCGGGCTATGGCGCCCTGGAATGATAGTGCTGCACGTCGCGGGGAGCAGGGGAGTGTCCGTTCTGGCCTCCGCAGCACAAGCTGGGGCCATCGCGATAGCTGCGCATCCTGCGATGACATTCACCGGGACATCGCTGGATGTCGCGCGCCTTGTAGGTTGCCCTTTTGCGGTGACGTGTGCACCGGTTTATCTTCCGATCGCCGAAGCGCTTGTCAGTGAGATGGGTGGAGTGCCATATGCCGTTGCGGAGGAGAATCGCGGCCTTTATCATGCGGCGCTCGCGCACGGGGCCAACCATCTGGTCACCCTGGTCGCGCAGGCAATGCGGGCGTTGGAGGCTGCCGGCGTTGACAATCCGGGGGCTTTCCTCACTCCACTGTTAGAGGCGTCGCTCGATGGCGTGCTCCGTTCTGGTGAAACTTTGCTGACGGGCCCGGTTGTGCGTGGCGATGTGGGAACTGTGACACGGCACTGCGAGGCGTTCGACGCGCTCGCGCTGGGAGCGGAATACGCAGATATCCCACCTGTGTATCGTGCGCTTGCAGAGGCCACCGCCCGCCGGGCTTACGCGCGGCGAGTTATTAGCAAAACGACAGCTGATGAACTTATCGAGGCGCTTCGGACTGCCGACTAATTCGAAGCGGCACGGTGGAGCGCGAATGGCACTCCCGAGCTCTGCAGAGAAGTATTGGCTGGAACTTGGCCCGGTTCGTTTCCTGCTTCGACGATGGCGTTGCGCGCATCGACGAAAACCACGTGGGGCGTGTATGTGTGGGCTGATTCGTCGTCGAGTAACGAATAAGAAATCAGAATCACTAAATCGCCAGTGTGGACCAGATGAGCGGCCGCGCCATTCACTGTGATCTCGCCAGAGCTGTGGGCTCCGGGGATTACATAGGTGGTGAGCCGAGCGCCATTCGTGATATCCACGATGTCCACTTCTTGGCCCACCAGGATATCCGCAGCATCCAGCAGATCCGCATCCACCGTGACGGACCCAACGTAGTTGAGATCAGCGCCGGTGACAGTGGCCCGATGGATCTTTCCTGTCATCATGCGCCGTAGGCGCATATGTTCATGCTCCAAGGAATTCCACCTCCATATTGTCGATGAGGCGCGTAGGGCCTACCCACGCAGCTGTGATCAGAAGACCTCGGGTTGGATAGGCGGGGGCACCACCCTCAGCTTCCCACACGTGTTCCTCATGCGCATCATAGGAATCCTCTGCGGGGCCATCGGACCCATCCACAAGCGGGAGCTCCTCAAATGTGTCAGGGTCAACCAGATCCAGGTAATCAATCTTCACGCCGTCTGCCGCCGTGAGATATGCGAGGGCGCGCTCTCGCACCTGTGCAGGGGACGCCCCATGCGCCGCCGCATCGCGTCCGATCGTAAGCGCCTGGTTCAACGCGAGTGCGGCGATCCTGTCATTTTCAGAAAGATAAGCATTGCGTGACGACAGAGCTAAGCCGGATGCTTCGCGTTTGATCGGTACTGAGCGGATGACGAGCGGCATATCGAGGTCTGCCACCATGGTCCGCACCAGTGCGAGCTGCTGCGCGTCCTTTTGCCCGAAGTAGGCATAATCAGGCCGGACCAAGTTGAACACTTTGTTCACCACCTGGAGCACGCCGGCAAAATGGGTGGGCCTGGTCTTGCCTTCAAAACGAGTAGCGATTGTGCCAGGATCGATGCGAACCAGTGGCTGGCGTGGATACATTACTTCAGGTTGGGGAGCGAAGACGAGCTTTACGTTGGTTGTATCTAATAGGGCAATGTCAGCATCGAGGTCGCGTGGGTAGTTCTCATAATCTTCTCCAGGCCCAAACTGGAGAGGATTGACAAAGATAGAGACGACGACGGAATCGCATTCCGCCTCGGCAGCGTGGATAAGTGAGAGATGCCCTTCGTGCAGCGCCCCCATTGTCATGACGAGTCCCACGGTGCCTGGCAAGGCCTTACGAGCCGCCCGCAGTTCAGCTTTCGTTCTTGCAATACGTACCACGCACATTAGCTTACTCTTAGGTAACTTAGGAGCCTAGGTTGTGTTTTTATGAGCTGCGAATGTCAGTTGCGCATTCGGTTGCTTCGCCACATCTACGTTAAGCTTGTCTGGTGAGTGAGAACCAGAAAACTGCAGCAGAACACCCGGACGATACCCCCGAACAGATCCAGGTGCGCCTCGCCAAACGGGCCCGCCTCATCGAGGAGGGCGTGGAGCCTTATCCTGCGGAGCTTCCGATCACCATGACTATTCAACAAGTGCGCAACCAGTATGAAGGGTTGGAACCCGGAGCGGAGCTACCGGAGAAAAAGGTGGCCTTGGCTGGTCGCGTCATGCTAGTGCGCGTGGGCGGAAAGATCTGTTTTGCGACGTTGCAAGACGGTTCAGGAGTGCGCCTGCAGGTCATCCTTTCGCTGGCGAACGTTGGGGCAGAATCACTTGCGCACTTCAAAACTGATGTGGATTTGGGGGACCACCTTTTCGTGGCGGGCTATATGGGCGCGTCCAAACGCGGTGAGCTTTCCGTTTTTGCCACATCGTGGCGTATCGCTTCGAAGGCAATTCGGCCACTTCCGAAGGTGTTCAAGAATGCACAAGGCGAAATGGTGTCGCTATCCGAAGAAGCTCGTGTGCGCCAACGGCACCTGGATCTCATCATGCGCCCAGCCGCGCGCGATATGGTGCGCCTGCGCGCAGGAGTGATGAAGTCATTACGGAAGAACTTCGATGAGCGGGGCTATATCGAGATAGAAACCCCGATGCTCCAGACCATCCATGGCGGTGCGGCGGCCCGGCCTTTCAAAACCCACATCAATGCGTATGACGAGGATCTTTACCTACGCATAGCAACGGAGCTCTATTTGAAGCGCGCCGTCGTCGGGGGAATTGAGCGGGTCTTTGAGATCAACCGCAATTTCCGTAATGAAGGTGCGGATTCCACTCATTCTCCGGAGTTTACGGCGCTCGAAGCGTATCAGGCCTACGGAACCTATGACACGATGGCAGAACTCACGCAGTCGTTGGTGCAGCGTGCGTGCCAGGATACACTGGGCGGAACGGAAGTCATACTTGCCGACGGAACGCATTACGACTTTGGTGGGCAGTGGAAAGCCATCGATTTGTACACGTCCGTGTCCGACGCCGTAGGTGAGGAAATTTCGGTGCGCACGCCGCGCGAACGCCTGGAACAACTAGCGGATGCCCATGGTATTTCGGTTGCACCATTCTGGGTGAACGGCAAGATCGTAGAAGAGATCTTCGAGGCACTGGTCGGCTCGCATCTGTGGGAACCCACCTTTGTGCGCGATTTTCCGGAGGATACCTCGCCGCTCACGCGTCCGCATCGCTCAAAGCCGGGCCTGACGGAAAAATGGGATCTGTATGTGCGCGGTATGGAACTTGCCACTGCATATTCCGAGCTCGCCGATCCGGTTATTCAGCGCCAGCGGCTGGTTGCACAGTCACGTGAGGCCGCAAAGGGCGATCCCGAGGCCATGCAGCTTGACGAAGAATTCCTTGAGGCGATGGAACAGGGATTTCCTCCGACGGGTGGTATGGGTATGGGTATTGACCGCCTGCTGACGGCCATGACGGGCCAGGGGATTCGCGAGACTATCACGTTCCCCTTCATCAAACCGCAAGGGAAGTAGCTCGGGGAGCTGGAGTGCGTGCCGGGCTTCTCAGCCCGCGTACTCGCGCGTTGGCTGGCCGGGTACTGCTGCGCGCATGTGCCACACTGCGCCTGAACCGGGCTCGTCGGCCAGCTCCTTGGAGGTTGTTACGAAAACGTCCCTGCCATCTGCTCCGCCCAGCGTTACGGCTGTCACGCCATGGCATGGGAATGCCCATTCGCCGAGGATTTCCGCAGTGGGAGAGTAGAGCCGAACGATTCCAAGCCGGTTGATCGCACACCAGACGTTCCCCTGTGAATCTACGGTGAGGCCATCGGGAGATCCCCCCGCAGCGTCATGAAATAAGCGGCGATGTGCGAGTTCGCCATTGACAACGTCAAAGACGTCGGTGCCGCGGGTGCGCGTGTCGTTGTAATAGGCGAGCGTCCCGTCAGGCGAGAAATCAATTCCATTGGAAGTGGTGACGTGGGGAAGCACTACGGTAGCGGCGCCGTCGGGATCGATTCGGAAGAGTGAGGCGGCTCCCGCGGTCCGATCGTATGGCAGTGAACCCGCGTACAGCCGTCCCCATGGATCCACGCCGCCTTCATTCATGCGCAGATTCGGATCGTCCCACAGCGCAGGTAGCAATCGCGGTTTGGCGAAAGGCGCATCCGCCAAGGCGATGCCGCGTTCTACGCCTACCACATAGCCTCCGCGTGAACGCGGCCGCACAAATGCTGCCACCGGTGAGCCCACGTGTAGCCGGGAGATCTCCCCACGTTCAGACAGTGTGAGGAGATCCCCTGCGAACATATCCACGAAACGCAGCCCGCCCCAGGAGGTGTGCCACACGGGACCTTCGCCGTGGAATGCCACTTCCGGCGTGATTTGTTCGAACGTCATTCCACGATAATAACCCGAAGAATCCGTGGGCCGTGAACGCCGTTGACGCGGACGAGCTCAATATCCGAGGTAGCCGATGGTCCGGCGATCCACGTTGTGGGACGTTGCGGATGCTGGGACAGTACAGCAACTGCCTCCGGTACGGTGCCTTTGATATCCTCCGCGCGGAGGATCACCACCAGGGTATCGGGTACCAATGTGATCGCGCGCCGGCCCTGATCGGGTTCGCCATCTAATACGATTGTGCCCGACGGCGCGATCGCCACACGCGAAGCTGCAACGGTGGCATCAGTGTGGTCCAGTTCATCCTTCGTGAGCGGTGGATCGTCCACTCGCACTGTGCGCCCGCGGCCCGCTGCCTGCTGCCACGGTTCGGGAAGCCCAGCTGGTACCACAACTGATGCTGCGTCAGAAAGTGCGGCGTTGATAGCATCGGGGATGCCATCCGCGGTGCACCGCGTCACTGTGGCTGAATAGTCCAGAAGCGCCTGTTCCATCTGGTCAACGATCGCTTGCCGAGCTTCAGGCGAATCGTCACTTGCGACGCGGTAATTCCGTGGAATCTCTGGTGCAACGATCGGCCCGGCAGCGCGTATTCGCTGCAAGATCTCAGTGCGCGCATCTGTAAAACTCATTGCTGCTCCTCACGGTTGTTCCACCATTCGCGGAAGCTCTGCGCCGGAGGCGCAGGAACGTCGCGAACAAACGTCCAGTTCTTCGCCAGTGGCAGCGGAATGTGGCCAATCTTTCGGCCCGGGCCGCCAACGATTCGAGCGGGATGGACCGCTTTACCAGCGCCCTCCATCCGCTTGCCGCTTGCCATGATCGCAGCGGAAGCCGCCATACCGACATCCCATATCGAGGGGACGCCGCCGCGGTTCGCTTCTGTGTAACGATGCCGCAGTTCCACCAGTATTGTGGGAATATCGATCTTGACTGGGCAGGCGTCATAGCATGCCCCGCACAGCGACGACGCGAATGGCAGTGTTGCCGCAGGATCCTTGTGATCGAAAGCCCCCAACAGTTGCGGGGTGAGAATGGCACCAATCGGGCCCGGATATACCGAGTTGTATGCGTGGCCGCCCACGTGCCGGTAGACCGGGCAGATGTTCATACACGCGCCACAGCGAATGCACTTGAGGGCTTCTCTGCCTACGGGATCCGCAAGCACGTTCGTGCGGCCGTTATCGAGCAAAACGACGTGGAACTCCTGCGGTCCATCGCCTGGCGTGACTCCCGTCCAGAATGAGGTGTAGGGGTTCATGCGCTCTCCGGTTGCGGAGCGCGGCAGCAGTTGCGTAAAGACTTCTATGTCCTCGAAGCGCGGAATGATCTTTTCAATGCCCATGACGGTGATCAGCGTTTCCGGAAGCGTGAGGCACATGCGCCCATTGCCTTCGGATTCGAATACCGCGAGCGTTCCGGTTTCAGCAACCCCTAGGTTAGCGCCCGAGATCGCAACTTTGGCTGAGAGGAACTTCTTTCGCAGATGGGCACGCGCGGCCATCGTCAGCTCGCGGGGCTCGTTCCCCATGCCTTCTGGTGCGTCCCCCATTCTGGCCTCGAAGATGGCTTTGACCTCCGCGCGATTGCGGTGGATCGCAGGGACCACGATGTGGGATGGCATGTCGTCTGACAGTTGGACAATCATCTCCGCGAGGTCCGTCTCCCACGCCTGGATCCCACGGTCTTTCAAGTATTCGTTGAGGTTGATCTCTTGTGTAGCCATGGATTTGACCTTGACTACTTCGTCCACATTTTTCGCCTTAATGAGCGAGTAGACGATCTCATTTGCCTCTGCCGCATCGCGCGCCCAGTGGACCACACCGCCGCGGGCAGTAACATTTGCCTCAAACTGTTCCAACAATTCAGGTAGATGAGCCAGCGTGTTTCGTTTGATCTGCGATGCGGCTTCTCTCAGGTCCTCCCAATCGGGAGTTTCCTCAACGCGCGTATTTCGTTTGGACCGGATTTTGCCTGTTGCGAAACCCAAGTTGCGGCGCATTTGGGTGTTCTGAAGCGTTTCTTTTGCCCCTTCGGGGAAGGTTTGCCCCCAGCGCAGTGGGTCGTCTGGCGTAGGATGCCCGGGATACCAGCCGAGTTCTGCCGCCTCCTCGTCTTTTTCTGACCAGTCACGCGCGAAGTCCAGCCTTTTCAGAGCGTGCGAGACATCGATTTTCATCATGCACCAACTTTCGTGGTAGTAGCTGGGGCCACCCATGGCTCGTCTTTGGTTCCAGCGAGTATTTCTGCCAGATGCATTGCCCGGATTCCTGCGCGAGTGCGCGAAAGCCCACCGCCGATATTCATGAGGCACGAATAATCTCCGGCCGCCACAATTTCAGCTCCTGTTGACACGATGTTTGCCATCTTATCTGCTAGCATTGATGCCGATGTTTCCGGGTTCTTCAAGGAAAATGTTCCGCCGAAACCACAGCAGACGTCCGCGTCCGGAAGCGGCACGTAATCGATGCCCTCAACGGCTTTGAGCAGCCTAATAGGGGCATCGCCTTCGCGGGCTACCCGGAGCGAGTGACATGTGGTGTGATAGGTAACGCGATGCGGGAAGTATGCTCCAACGTCCACCATACCGAGGACGTTGACAAGGAACTCTGGGAGATCGTACGTGATTTTCGCCAGTTCAGAGGCGTAGACGGACAGTTCGTGATCACCTTCTTCCTCGGCGACCATCGGGGCCTGATGCCGCAGTGATCCGGTGCAGGACCCGGAGGGCAACACGATCGCATCCCACCGCCCGTCAAGCGCGTCCTTAAACGTTTCGACATGGTTTCGTATCAGCGGCATAGCCTCCGGATAGTAACCGGTGTTAATGTGCATCTGGCCGCAGCATCCCTGAGATTCGGGGAAATCCACCTGGTGCCCGAGCCGTTCCAGCAAGTGCACAGTTGCCTGCGCCGCCTGTGGGAACATCACGTCTGAAATGCACGTGGCGAAAAGAGCGATTTTCATCGATTGTCCTTTCTATGAGACTACGAGGAATCCGAGGATTCCACGAGAAGCGAGGAAGGTAATGATGCCGAGAAGGACGATCAATACCACAGAGTACGGCAGTGCCTTGCGTAGCAGCTTCGATTCGCTGCCAGGTTCGCGAATTGCCGAAGCCGCGATAGCCAAGTTCTGAGGGCTGATGATCTTTCCGATGCCGCCGCCGATTTCGTTAGCGGCCAGCAACAAGCTGGGCGGTAAATGCGCCTGGGTGGCAGCGACTGCCTGGAGGTTTGCAAACAGCGCGGCGGCAGAGGTGGCAGAACCCGTTACGGCTGTTCCGATCCAGCCGAGGAGCGGCGCAACGAATGCAAACGCAGCACCTGTTTCAGCGAGCCAGGTACCGATTGTGACGGTCTGGCCGGAAAGGTTCATAACATATGCGAGTGCCATGATTGTGCAGATGGTCAGAATCGCTATGCGCAGATCGCGAACGGTTTTCCCCAGCGTAGCGATGCCCTTCCCAAACGAGAAAGGAAAGCGTCCGCCTGAGGATATGGCGCCATAACTGATCGAAACGATGAGCCCGGTGATGAGCAACATGGTGCCAGGTGACGAGAGCCATTGGAAGTTGAGAACTGTCGAATTCGAGACGTTCCCTAAGGTATCCGCGATGTTTCCATCGAGCCCCGGCCACGCAATCGCGATGTCGGTGGAGGAAAGCAGTGCGGGGAGGTCCCATCCGATCTTCCACAGCTTCGCGAATGCGAAGATCACGACGACGAGCCAGTAGGGCATAAGGCCGAGCACGACCCGAGAGGCGGTAAGGCCGCCTTCGGTCTGTTGTGAGCGATGTTCTTGTGGAGTCTCGGAGATGTGCCACACCTGGAGAAAGCCTGCGAGCAGCGCAAAGGAAAGCAACGAGGCGAATACTGCGGTGAGCTGATATGGGAGGAATTGAGAACCGATGAAGTGCCCTGCGGCCATTCCAACGCCCGCAACCAGTGCGGCAGGCCACGCCTGTTTGATCCCGCGTTTTCCATCGATGATTCCCAAGATCAGCAACGGAGTCCAGGAGATGAGCAGCGGCGTTATCCGTCCCATTGTGGCCGCCACCGATTCAGGAGCGATTCCGCCCAGCTGGCCGGCCGTGGTAACGGGAATTGCCATCGCGCCGAAACCCACATTGAGCGCATTGCCTACTATGGCAGCGAGCGCCGCTTTGAGTGGCGGGAGACCAACTGCGAGCAGCATCGCAGAGGCGATCGCTACGGGAGCGCCGAAACCCGCGAGCCCCTCGAGAAGACCGCAAAAGCTGAAACCGATGAGCAGCGCCTCTAAGCGCACGTCTCCATGGCCCACAATCGCGAAGACAGTGCGGACATCTTCGGATCGGCCCGAACGTTCTGTGAGGTTATAGAGCCACACTGCCATGATGACGATAAACAGGATCGGGAATAAACCAAAAAAGGCTCCTTGTGTGGCGGACAGTAGTGCGAGGTGAGCAGGCATCTTAAAGCCGACGACCGCGATGACGATTGACACGGCGAGAGAGATGAGCGCGCACCAGTGTGTGGGGATTTTGAAAACTCCGAGCATCACGAAGAAGGCCAAGAGTGGGATGACTGCGACGATTGCGCTCAGTAGCAGTGACGAGCTGAGAGCTGTGACGGAAGGCGTAAATAAATCGGCAGTGATCATGAGCCCCTCGGGTGAGTCTCAAGTTGCACGCGTATGCGGCAACTTGTGAGTACGTTAAAGTAAGGCTACCCTCAGCAGCAATTCCGCCGGGGGTAGCCTTACTTTATGCAACTACGGACGCACGTATATGGCGTGATCCTCACAGAACGTCGTCGTCAACCCAATCGAAGGTTCGAGTGACGGCCTTCTTCCACAGACGGAGCTGACGATTGCGTTCGTCGTCGCCCATCTGAGGGGTCCAGCGCTTGGCTTCATTCCAATTGTCGATAACGTCCTGCTCGCCATTCCAGAAGCCTACGGCGATGCCGGCAGCGTACGCTGCACCGAGCGCCGTGGTCTCCGCAACTTCCGGCAGAACTACCGGAGTGTTGAGGATATCGGCTTGGAATTGCATGAGCAGGTTATTGGCAGTCATGCCACCGTCAACACGCAGCTCGCCAAGCTTGACTCCCGAATCCGCCTCCATGGCGTCCAAGACCTCGCGCGTCTGGAACGCCGTGGCCTCGAGAGCGGCACGGGCAATGTGAGCCTTCGTGTTGTAACGAGTCAGGCCGACAATCGCACCGCGGGCATCGCCCTTCCAATAGGGAGCGAATAGACCGTTGAATGCGGGGACGAAGTACACTCCGCCGTTGTCCTTGACACTTGCGGCTAGCGGCTCCACATCGGGGGATGTGGGGATCAGGTTCAAATTGTCGCGCAGCCACTGAATCAGTGACCCGGTGACGGCGATTGAGCCTTCGAGTGCGTACACCGGCTTCTGATCGCCGATCTTGTAGCACACAGTTGTGATCAGACCGTTGTCAGACATCTGCGGCTTGTCACCGGTGTTCATGAGCATGAAGCAGCCGGTGCCATACGTGTTCTTTGCCATGCCGGGTGTGAAGCACGCCTGGCCGAAGGTTGCCGCCTGCTGATCACCCAAGTCGCCTGCAATCGGAACTCCTGGCAACAAGCCACCTTGGCGGCCGTAACCGTATATCTCAGAGGAGGACTTGATCTCCGGCAAAAGTGACATCGGAATGCCTGCGATTTCGCAGATATCCTCACGCCACTGCAGCGTGTGCAGATCCATCAGCATGGTGCGCGATGCGTTCGTCACGTCAGTAACGTGGATGCCGCCATCCGTACCACCGGTCAGGTTCCAGATCAACCATGTATCGGGATTGCCGAAAGCCAGTTCGCCGGCCTCGGCACGCTCGCGTACGCCGGGGACGTTCTCCAAGATCCACATGATCTTGGTGAGCGACGCATATGACGAGAGGGTTTCGCCCACGATTGGACGGAAGCGATCGACGCCGCCGTCGGCGGCAAGCCGGTCAACGATTTCTTGGGTGCGCGCATCCTGCCATACGATGGCGTTGTAGACGGGTTCGCCAGTCTTGCGATCCCAGATAATTGTGGTCTCGCGCTGGTTTGTGATACCAATTGCCGCGATATCGTGGTGATTGGCCTCTGCATGTGAAAGCGCGATACCTACGGTCTCGCGCACGTTTTTCCAAATCTCTAGCGGATCATGCTCTACCCATCCCGCGTGCGGGAAGATCTGCTTGTGCTCAAGCTGGCCGGTTGATACGTTTTCGCCTTTGTGGTTGAAGAGAATGGTACGAGAGGAGGTTGTGCCCTGATCAATCGCCAGGACGTACTTCCGTTCAGTCATCGTCGACTGTCCTTTCCTATGGAGTGCAAAGAATTGAGCGCGTGGGAGCCCAGGGTCCTTGTGAGCCATGAGCTCCCACGCAAGCGTTTAGCCAACGAGTGGCGGGATGATCAGGGCAGCGAGAACTGCACCGATGAGCGGGCCGACGATGGGTACCCAGGAGTACGCCCAGTCGGAAGAACCCTTATGGGGGATCGGCAAAATCGCATGCGCGATACGAGGTCCGAGATCACGAGCTGGGTTGATAGCGTATCCGGTTGGCCCACCAAGCGAGGCGCCGATCGCGACGATGATCAAAGCGACTGCCAACGGACCAACTTGCGTTGGCGTGTTGCCGTTGATCAGAACGAACGCGATCAGTACGAACGTGCCCAAGGCCTCGGTTGCGGTGTTCCATCCGTAGGAACGAATCTCTGGAGCAGTGGAGAACGTGCCGAGGATCGCAGCCGGATTCTCTGTCTCATCGAATTGCTTCTTGAACGCGACCCAGGCGAGTACGGCGCCTACAAACGCACCGAGAACCTGAGCGATGATGTAAATGGCAATGTTGCCAGCCGTTGCCGGTACTCCAGTAGCGAGGTCCTTACCTGCGACTGCCAGTGCAACTGTCACGGCTGGGTTCAGGTGGCCGCCGGTACGCCAAGCGACGTACACGCCGGTGAACACTGCAAGACCCCATCCAAAGTTGATGAGGAGCCAGCCGCCGCCCTTACCTTTTGATTTGTTCAGATTTACCGTGGCGCAGACACCAGCTCCAAGTAGTATCAGGATTGCTGTGCCGGTGAACTCAGACAGGAAGATCTGAGCAGTTGTATAAGTTTCCATGTGCCTTCCTTCGGGAGGTATGCGTTGGAATTGTTGCCGCGCAGGGGGATAAGCTTGCGCGGCAATTGGCTTCGCGTTGCTTTACGCGCTAGCCAAGTTACTCAGCCGGTCCTCTTTAGCCAGGCCGAGAGCTTCGTGGATCAGTTGGACCGGGTGCACGACTTCGGCACCCGAGCCTTTCCTGATCTGCCACCTGCACGTTTCCGTTTCACAGGCAGCAAGGCGTGGATTCGTTTCCTTGACCATATCGAACAAGGGCTGTCCCACCTTTTGCGCTATGTCGTATTTCTCTTTCTTCAAGCCATAGGTGCCTGCGATACCGCAGCAAGCTTTTCCGGATTCGATCACAGTGAGACCGGGAATCGTCTCCATCAATTCGATGGCAGGTTTTCCGATCCCCTGCGATTTTACCTGGCATGGCTGGTGATAGGGAATAGTTCCATGAATGGCGTGAAGCCGATCCACAGGGAATTCTCCCTTGTGAATGAGGTCCACCAAGAATTCTGAGGTTTCTACGGTGCGGGTGCCGACATCGAGCAGCTGAGGATCGTCGATACCCAGGATCTCGTGTGCCTCGTGCCGCAGCATCCCAGCGCAGGATCCGGAGGAGGAGATAATCGTCAGGTCTTTGCCCGGCGTGGACAGCTGCGCGGCGAGTTTGCGGACAGACTTCTCCGCTCCTTCTAGCAGCCCATTCGATTGTTGCGCAAGTCCGCAGCAGCCCTGCTTGGGGACCAGTACCTCATACCCGAGGTATTCAAGCACCTCCACGGTGGCTTTTGAGGCTTCGACTTCAAAGTAGCCGCCAGCGCAGCCGTGGAAGAACACGATCGGCCCACGCGATTCCCCGTACGGGGTGACCGGAGTGTGCTTCTTGAACCACGCCTGGAAGGACTGCGGTTGCGCTTCCGGCATGGGGGCTTCCGCGTGGACGCCCACCACCGCTTCAATGGCCTTCCGAATGGGTTTCTGGCTGAGCCCCCAATTGGCGAGTGGCGCAATGGGAGTGAGAAGCTTTCCTTCGAGTTCCGTTTGTGTGATCAGGCGGTCACGCAGCGGCATGTGGTGTTCCTTCATGACCGCACGAGCCTGCGCGTTGATTTCTGCGATCTTGACGCCCTGTGGGCATACGGTGGTGCAAATGGCGCAGCCAGAGCAGTAATCGATGCTGTAATCAACCGATTCGCCATTGCGGAATCGCTCAGCCTGTGGCCCAACATACTTTGGCCCAGGGAAGAGTGGCGTGACAGCAGCAACGGGGCACTGCGTTTCGCAAATAGTGCATTTGACGCAGGAATCGAGGCTCGATCGTGCCAGAGACGCTTTCGCAAATTCGATGCTCATGCTTCACTCCTCATTATTGACGCGACTGCCTGAGCCGCGCTCCCGATCGCGATACCTTCGCCGGACTTCTCGCGTGCCCGGTACGCGCCGGCGAGCATGTCGCCCACGGCGTAGAGGTTTGTGTACACGGGGCCCTTTTCTCCTGTGGGGCGCATCTGCTCGTCAACGTTCAGGCCTGCGGCGTACAGGGGTTGGGGTTCTCCCCAGAAGTCGCCGTGGAGCAGCTCGTTTTCGTGTGCAACAGGCAGTCCGAAAACTGTGTCGTGTAGTTCGCGATGAGAGTCAAGTTCGATCGCTCCGGAATCCAAACCACCCGCCGCGTAGATCACGTAGTCGGCGGGTACTTCTTTCGTTGCCCCCGCCACAGCTACCTTGACAGCAGTTACCCGGGAACCTTCTGCCACCAGACCAACTGCTTTCGAATTGAGGAACATCCGGATTCGTTGTTGTGAACAAGCCTCGCGCAGCCTCTCATTCATTTCGAGACCAGGGATTGAAGGAGGCGGTAACGGAATCTGGAACACCGGATTGGGGCATGCGGATTGGATGCGCTTCCATTCCGCTTCCCGTACGACGGCGGGGATACCGACGTACTCTCCGGGTTCCGCGATTTCCGCGAGCTTTCTGCCCAAGCCTTCTGCCGCACCTGGCTCCTTCAACGTGCGGGAGTAGGCAAGTGCAGTATCGCCAGGAGCGGCCAGTTCAACAGCAGCTGCCCGCGCCTGGATGTTGAGTCCGCAGAGGTTTTCGGCAACAAGCCGTGGATAGAAATCTTTGAGTCCGGATATTCCGACGATGACGTAGTGCCGGTCCCCATCGCCCTTGCGAACCGCGCCGGCGGCCATCGATTCCGGATACAGAGCGGTTCGCCGCAGAGAACCAAGCGCTGTGGGGAAAGTAGTGGACTCTTCGACCGTGCCGCGGAGCGGCACGTATTCGGCCAGCGCCTTGGCGCCTTCGCGAATTGAATCTGCGGTGATGGTGTGGTAGGGGTGGGTGGCCGGAAGAGCTGCCATCCCATCAAGCGGGCGCGGGACATCGAGTACATCGATCGTTCCCTGGCTCAGCTGCATGCCACCAAAGCCGAAGGTGGCTACGGTGACATCGGCGCCGGCGCGGCGGGCCATAAGGGCAGCGGTCATTCCGGAGATCCCGGCGCCAACCACGACAAGTCTGAACGCGTTCACTGCGCGCCTCCTTCTGTAACGTGGGTGGGTGATTCTTGACCGGCCGGATTCGGGAACCGGGTGGCTGACGGAAGCTCGGCCCCCGCGGGTAGAGGTGAAGCGGGGACGTCGTCGAGCCCAAGCGTCCCGCTGTAGATCCATTCGTCAAGAGCCGCTTCGCGTGCCTGCTGCCCGTAGAGGACGGGATAGAGCCCGCCCCAGCGGTTCTTCAGGAAAAGGCGCAGCAGCTCTGTGGCCTGTTGCGAGCTCCAGCATCCGTGCTCATGGGCGATGCCCGCTGTACGGGATGCGCAGAAACCACCTTGGCATGGGCCCATGCCGATGCGGAGCTGACGGCGCAGATCGTCGAAAGTGGCATGCGGTTGCTCGTCGAGAAGCTTTGTAATCATCGACTTTGTGACGAGTTCGCACTCGCAGATGATGGGGTCCTTGTCAGGTAGCCCGCCATCGCGCTTCTTCGCTTTCTCCACTCCGGCAAGCCGATGCGTGACCTGGTATGTCGGTCCGGTTGCGACGGGTTCTTCAGCGGTGCGGCAGGCGCGGTTCTCTCCGAGTTCTTCACAGACGGCATCGACGACGCGCTCAGCCATCAAGCGATACGTAGTGAGTTTGCCGCCAGCAACCGTGACGAGTCTCTTCACGTCATGCTTGACAACACTCATATTGCGTGACATGTGGCGAGTGTCGTTCGCGGAAACTCGCTTATCTTGCAGGAGGGGACGTGCCCCCGCCCAGACGTGGAGTGCCCTGTTCTTTCGGAATCCAGGCACCAGGGCCTCTCCAGAATCGAGCATCTTCTGCACTTCGTTCTGTTCAATGACGAGGTGGTCGGGATCCGTGGCCCGCACGTCCGTTGTCCCGATAATGGAGACAGTGTGTACGGGAACCAGGATGTCGCCGTCAGTGGGATAAACGCACCTGTTGACAACCGTGTTGACCAGTCTATGGTTCATCGCCACCATGATTCCGCGCCCGGGGACCACGTGGATGTCGTGTTCGCCAGCCAGAGCGGCTATCTGGCCGGCCCATGGACCCGCGGCGTTGACGATGGCGCGGCATTCGATGTGGACATCCTCGTCATCTTTGTCCGAATGGCATACCACACCTGTTACGGCGCCATCGTGCATTTCAATTGCGGTAACGCGGTGGTACGTGAGATAACGGCCGCCGTATTCCTCGGCGGAGTGGACGGCGCCCCACACCATGCGCCATCCGTCAACCGTGCCGTCTTCCACTTCGAAGGCCCGCATGATGTGCGGATTGAGGCGCGGTTCGCGCTTGAGCGCCGCGGCAGCGCTAATTTCAGTGACAGGGACTCCAGTATCTGCGGCCCCCTTGGCAAACTTGTCAGGGAATTCGGGGTCGTCGCCGTCGAGGGCAACGAAGAGGCCGCCGGTCTCTTCGACAGCGTCGGGATGAATGCGCTTGAGGATCACATTCTCTTCAGCGCACTCAGTGGCCGAATGGGGATCAGAAACGACGTATCGGCCTCCCGAATGGAGAAGGCCGTGATAGCGGCCTGTGGTACCTTGTGCGAGATCGACGCGCTCCACAAGGATGGTGGAAAATCCGCGCATTGCCGCATCGCGGAGCACACCTACGCCGGTGGCTCCTCCGCCGATGATGACGACATCGCAGGACATCTTCTTTGCTGACACGCTTCCGATACTAGCGGTGTGATCTGGGACGCAATGACAGATTTGAGAATGTGCAACCGTGCAGGAACTAGCTGGGAATATGTGCACAATGTGTGGCAAGACGTTACGATGAACACGTGATCGATTCCAGGGAACGGCGGCGGCTCGCTTATGAGGCCGCGCTTATGTACTACATGGATGACCAGAAGATGGAGTCCATAGCGAAGCGCATGAACATGTCGCGCTCAACCGTGTCGCGGCTCATTGCGATTGCGCGTGAGGAGGGCCTGGTGCGCATCTCCCTGCGGCCGCCCGAAGAACCGATTGATACCACCGCCTCTCGGTTGCGGGCGATTTATGGCATCAACGTGATCGTGGTGCCGGTGCCGACTGCAACGGCGGAAGTACGGCGGCTTGAACGCGTTGCCACGGTAGCTGGGAGGCTCATTTCTGAGGCGGTATCGGATAACACCGTGATCGGAGTTGCGTGGGGAACAACCCTTTCCGCTGTTTCGGAGCGCCTTGTGCCTCGTCCTCTGACGGGTGTTAAAGTGGTGCAGCTCAATGGAGCGGCAAATCCTGCGACTTCGGGAATCTTGTACGTAGGTGAACTATTGGGCAACTTCGGGCGGGCGTTTCAAGCGGAAGTGATCAATTTCCCGGTTCCGGCTTTCTTCGACTATGCGGATACGCGCGAGGCGCTGTGGCGTGAGCGTTCGATCTCTTCGGTTCGCGAGCTGGGGCGCAACGCGGATATCGCCATTTTCGGGGTCGGTGCGTTCGCCACACCCGTGGCGTCGCACGTCTATTCGCGCGATTATTTGAGCGACGACGAAGTGGCACAGCTTCAGTCCGACGGCGTGGTTGGGGATATTTGTACCGTGTTCATCCGATCAGACGGTTCGTATGCAGACATTGAGCTGAATTCGCGGGCGACGGGGCCAACACCGGATGAGTTGCGCAAAATTCCGCAGCGTATTTGTGTGGTTGCCGGATCGGCAAAGGCGCAGGCACTCCTAGGCGCTTTGCGCACGGGAGCTGTCACGGATTTGATCGTGGACGACGAATGCGCGCAGATCGTTCTTCAGGCCAGCGAACGCGCTGCAGGCAATTCGGGTGAGTGAAACTGATTCGCGTATGCGGGCCCATCGGGCCAGAATAGGGCAGTGACTGTTCAATTCCGCCCCGCAAAACCTTCCGATGTGCGCGACATTGCCCAGATTGTCGCCCCATACGCAAACCGGCGCATCCTCGTTTCCAAAGAGCTGATTTCTTATTTTGAGGACGTGCAGGAATTTGTTGTGGCCACGGACGATGGCGGCGACGTGGTCGGATGTGGGGCGCTCCACGTACTGTGGGACGACCTGGCGGAAGTGCGGACGCTCGCCGTGGCAGAACCGCTTGTGGGGCACGGTATCGGCCACGGTTTACTCACGCGCCTGGAACGCCGCGCGCGGGATCTGGGACTTCGCAGGTTGTTCTGCCTGACGTTCGAAGTTGATTTCTTTGGCCGTCACGGGTTCTATCCCATCGAGGGAACGCCCGTGGGAACGGATATCTACCAGGAGATGCTTCGTTCGCATGACGACGGCGTCGCCGAATTCTTAGACCTCGCCCGCGTCAAGCCGAACACCTTGGGCAACACCCGTATGCTCAAGGAGCTAAGTTAGCGCAGATCGTTCTGCTTCAGTGTGTGAGCGAGCGAGCCAGCAGCGCCATCGCTAGTGGCCCCTGCAATCCGACGGCGGTGATGAGGACGATTTGAAGCGTTGAAGCTGGGGCGCTTTGCGTTCCAAGCGTCACCGCTGCTCCAATGGTGAGGAATGCACCCAACGCGGCGCCCCATTGCAGCACCATCGCTGAGCGGGCATAGGCAGACTTCCAGAATTTCGGTGGAGTTCGCAGCGCCGTGATGATAATCCAGACAGAGCTTGCCAGCAAAACGAATCCGGGGGATATGAGAATGGCCGCGCTGGTCACGCCGGCACCCGAGTGGGCGAGTGCGACTCCAACGAGGCCGAGCACCAGGGCGCCGATTGCCACATAAACACCGATGCGCACGAGGCGCCGTATTCGCCAGACGGAATCCATAACGTTCACCTTAGCGACATAGCGGGTCACTTACGAAAAGGCTGCCGCGTCCCTCGCTAAACGGTAGGCCACGCAATGGTAGCGTGGTTGCGATGTCAGATCACAGACCTTCTCATTCTCCAAGGCCCAAACGTAAAGGCCAGATTCCGCACGCCAGCCAAGCGGGGCGGAAGAAGCGTGCTATCCATGATCAGGATATTCGGCGCAGTACGACTAGGCGTGCCAGCCAGTCGGATAACCGTGTTGAATCGACGCGCATGCGTGCGGAACGCGTGCGCCACGCAAAACGCCAGAGGCAAACACGCGCTCGGCTCGTGGGAGTGCTGCTGCTGGTCATCGTGTTCATTATCGCCCTTGTCTTTGCTGCGAAATTCGTGATGGGGCAGCTGGCTGACCGCGATACTGCAACCGCCCAAGACCCGGCATCGGAGTACACGCCGGTCCCTTGTGCTCCTGCCAGCGTTAAGACGGAGATCTCCGCGTCCGGTTCAACGGCGGGCGAGGACATGACCTTTACCGTGACACTTACGAACACTTCGGATACCAACCCCTGCTACATCGATGTGGGTTGGGGAAACATGAATATTACAGTGACATCAGGTTCGGCTACGGTTGCCTCGCTCGCGGCGTGTGAGTCCGGTTCGGAGAGCACACTGCTTTTGCTCGATCGGGATATGACCACCAAGCGAACGCTCACCTGGTCCGGCGGGGTGGGCGACGGCTGCGTCGATCCTGCTGACAACGCGGCTCAAGCTGGTACCTATGTGGCTGAGCTTCGCTTTACGGATTCTTCGGCGCCAGTGGCCCAGACATCATTCATTCTCAATTGAGTTCACGTGACACAATCTGCTCTGCGATCTGAAATCAGTGCTGCATAGGCAGCGATGCTGTTGCGGGCTGATGCGAGCCGGCAAGGGCCACGGGCAACACCGATTGGAGAGCGGACACTATATCATCGCATGTTCGAAGGGTGAGCCCGTTGGGAATGTGGACATTCTGGGCGTGCGGTGGAACAACCGCGGTGGTAAAACCAAGCCGGGCAGCTTCCGCGAGACGCTGTTGCAGGCCTGTTACCGGGCGAAGTTCGCCCGTAAGGGAAACCTCGCCAATCGCGATCACTGCAGGAGCAACCGGGAGCTCTAATTGGGCGGAGGCGAGCGCAAGGACGATTGCGACGTCCGCTGCAGGTTCTGTTGCGTGGGCACCGCCGACTGTCGAGACAAACACATCGGCATGGTCAAGGCTGAAACCCAAACGCGCCTGGGCAACTGCCACCATCATGGCCACGCGTGAGGAATCAACTCCGCTGGTAGTGCGCCGGGGCGAACCCGCACTTGGCACAGCTAGGCCTTGGATCTCTACTGGCATGGGGCGCCGGCCTTCGAGGGTCATAGTGGCACACGTGCCCGGCACCGTGTGCGTACGGGCTGAAAGGAATAATCCTGATGGATCCGCAAGTCCAACTATCCCGTTGTCAACAAGCTCAAAACAACCTACTTCGTCAGTGGGACCATAGCGGTTTTTGATGGCACGCACCATGCGCAGCGGCGAATGCTTATCGCCCTCAAACTGACAGACCACGTCCACGAGGTGTTCTAGTATTCGTGGCCCGGCAATTGACCCATCCTTCGTGACGTGGCCGACCAAGACCACGGGAAGGTTGTTCTTTTTTGCAATCGTGACCATCGCGGCGGCAACTGAGCGGACCTGCGAGGTACCACCGGCGATACCGTCAACCGAATCGTCCGAGATAGTCTGGACGGAATCCACCACCAGCAGACTGGGCTGCGTTTCAGCGACGTGCCCGAGTATGCGCGCTAGGTCTGTTTCAGCAGCTAGATGAAGGTGTGGATGCAGCGCGCCGATGCGCTCTGCTCGCAAGCGAACTTGCGCCGCAGATTCTTCCCCAGAGACGTACAGTACTGGAGGAAGATGCGCGGATGCGGCGCGTTCGGCAGTCCGGGCTGCGACGTCGAGAAGAAGCGTGGATTTGCCCACTCCGGGTTCCCCGGCGAGCAGCACTACAGCTCCAGGCACGAGCCCGCCACCGAGGACTCGATCGAATTCGGCAACGCCCGTTGGCTGTTTGAGCGAGGCAGCCGACGACACATCTGTGATCGGTTGGGCGGGGCTAGAAGGTGCGAGCGCGTGGCGGGTGACGGGCGCAGCCTCCTCGAAGCTGCCCCACGCCTGGCATTGCGGGCAGCGGCCCACCCACTTCGTTGTTGTCCACCCGCATTCGCTACACGTGAACGTGTGCCCTTTTGTTTTGATGCTCATAGGGCAAGCATAGAGTGCGGCTCAGACACGCCAGCGCTATCTATTGGCAAATTGCTCGAGGAGCTCGGAATCGCCGGACACGATAATAATGTCCTCTGGACCAACTCGTGTTGCGGACGTGGTGTATTCGAAAGGCTGCCCAGGTGACTTGACCCCGATGATTGTGACGCCAAAGCGTTCGCGGATGCGCGATTCACCAATCGTGAATCCCTGAATGTCCCGGGGTGGATGCATTTTAATAATCGAGAAGCCGTCTTCCATCTCGATATAATCCAGCATTCGGCCCGTCACCATGTGCGCAACCCGTGCTCCGGCGTCGAACTCAGGAAACACAACATGGTGAGCGCCAATTCTCCGCAAGATTCGGCCATGGGAGCGTGAGATAGCTTTCGCCCAGATCTGCTTGAGGCCCAAATCCACCAGATTAGCCGTGACCAGCACAGACGATTCGAGCGCGGTGCCAACGCCAACCACACCGATCGAGAAATCGCGGGCGCCAGCCTGTTCCAGGGCGTCGATGTTTGTCGCGTCCGCCTCGATGACGCGGACGCGATGCGACCACCGCTGAGCCACATCGGGGTCTTTTTCTATTGCGAGAACATCTCTACCCAAGTCGTCCAATGTGGAGGCGATGGCGGTGCCAAAACGTCCAAGTCCGATTACCAGGACAGCGCCGTCGTCAATTTGCTTCGCCATGGCTTTACTCTAGTACGCCGGGCTGAAGAGATTAGCCTATGGTGGGGCGCTCTTCGGGAAGCCGTATTATACGGCGCCGTGACCGGATAGCTAACGCCGCCGCCAACGTCATCGTGCCCGTGCGTCCCGCAAACATCAGGGCAATTAGCACCCATTTCGCAGCGGCGGGCAGCGAGGCAGTGATGCCGGTGGTCAACCCGCAGGTGGCAAACGCCGATATGACTTCGAAAAGCACTTGTGACAGCGGCAGATGGGTGATCTGCAATAGTAGCAGCGTTCCCACGCCCACCATGGTTGCGCCCAGGAAAGTTGCGGCGATGGCGACTCTCAGAACGTCTGGTGGAATGCGGCGTCCGAATGCCTCTGTATCCCGATCGCCGCGTGCCTCGGCAATGATTGCGAGTACAAGGACGCTGAGAGTTGTAACCTTGATGCCGCCGGCTGCAGAGGCGGAGCCACCGCCGATGAACATCAATGCGTCGAGAACGAACCAGGTGGATTCGTTCATTTTCCCCACGTCGATCGTGGACAATCCAGAGGACCGGGCAGTTGCCGAGTGAAAGAATGCAGCGTCCAGCTTCTCGCCGAAGCTCAGGTCTCCAAGAGTGGCAGGGTTGCCGGACTCCAACACTCCGATTGCCAGCGCGCCCAGAAAGAAGAGCGCAAAGTACGTGACGAGCGTGAGCTTGGTGGTGAGGTTCCACTTGCTCATTTGCCTCCGATTCCGCCACATGTCCAATAACACCGGAAACCCTATTGCTCCGACGATCGTGCCAAGAATGATTGGTAGGCTCAAGGTCCAGTCGCCGGCATGGGGGCTAAGCCCCTCGGACATGATGACGAATCCTCCATTGTTGAAGATGGAAACGGCCATGAAAAAGGCGTGCCAGAACGCCGCGAGCAGCGGCTCACCTTCCTTGAGAAAAAACGGTGTGAGAACAGCAAACAATATGGCTTGGCCGGTAAGGGCCACGACGACGACAGCGCGAAGAACCGATCCCACTTCGCCCAGGCGTGATTTCGTTTCATCCGAGACTAAGAGGCGTTGCGTGAGTCCAATCCTGCGGGAGACGGCGACACCCAGAATCGAGGCCAGAGTCATAACGCCTAACCCGCCAACCATCATCCCCATGGCGATAAAGAACTGGCCGATAGGGGACCAGTAGGTGGCGGTGTCTACCGTGACCAGGCCAGTCACGCACACGGCCGAAGTGGCGGTGAAGAAAGAGTCCACGAGGGAGGCACGATGCCCGGCAGAGGTGGCAATTGGCAGCTGCAATAGCAAGGTCAAAAGAACGATGATTGTGGCGAATACTGCCAGCGCAAGCCGGGCCGGCGAATCTCGCGCAATGTGATCCACTCTGTCGCGCGCGCGTTGGGCGAGCGTGGGAGCGTGCCCGGCAGACGCTGGAACAACCGAGTGTGCCCGCTGTGACCGTGGATCATATTCTCTCACGGCTCCAACACTAGCGTGCGCGCACGGCGCAAAGTTCGGCTTAGGCGTATCAGAGCCGCCATATATGAGAGGCGACACATGCGAAATAACGTGTGAGGGCCGTTCAAAGTCATGTATCGTTGATGTGTTATCAGACATATCCGAGGTACGTCTCCGTCACATGACACGTCGCAGGTGGAAAGAAATGAAACAGTTCACCGGATCCGCGCCGCAGTTTTACACTGTGGCCGAAGTCGCTGAATTGACGCGCGTGTCCAAGATGACGGTGTACCGGATGGTGCATGCGGGGGAACTTCCGGCGGTGCGTGTTGGCAATTCTTACCGGGTTCCGAAATCAGCGGTAGAGCAGCTCATCGGGCAATATGAGGCCCCTGATGCCCGGGCCGTCGGCGATTAGGACGTCACTGGAAGGTGCTCAAGTTCTCGCATAGACGCATCAGAATGTACGATATTCACTGTTCAGCGTAAGGTCATATGGCCTTCACCCAATCTGGAGGTAGCCCGTGGGGTCCGTCATTAAAAAGCGTCGCAAGCGCATGTCCAAGAAGAAGCACCGCAAATTGCTTCGCAAGACTCGTCATCAGCGCCGCAATAAGAAGTAGCGTATGAAAGGCCCGGGTTATACCGGGCCTTCCACGTTTAATCGTGTGGACTGTGTTGCCTGGCAGGTGATTCATGGGGCGTGCAACCCCGCAGTGAGCGAAAGGGAGCTATGGGCGAGCTGACAGTTATCCATATGGTCCGCCATGGGGAGGTAGACAATCCTTCAGGTGAGCTCTATGGGCGGCAAGAAGGTTTTCACCTCACACCTTTGGGCCGGCGCATGGCGGGGAAAGTGGCAGATTTCTTCGAAGGTCACGATATTCGCACGGTGATATCCTCGCCGTTGGAGCGCGCTCGCGAAACTGCGGCCCCTACTGCGCAGATGCACGGGCTGCCAATTCGCGCTGACGTTCGAATTATCGAAGCGGGCAACAAGTTTGAAGGCATCAACGTCAACCGCAATCGGCTGATCTTGGCGAAGCCGCGTTACTGGCCGTGGTATATCAATGTGTTCGAGCCGTCGTGGGGCGAACCGTACAAGGCCATCGTGGCGCGGTTTTCTGCGGCAATCAGGGATGCACTCAGCATTGCTGAGGGTGGTGAGGCGGTGTTGGTCTCTCACCAGCTGCCCATTTGGACGATGCGATCTTTTGTGGAGCGGCGTTCATTGGCGCACGATCCGCGCCGCCGGCAGTGTTCGCTCTGTTCTGTTACGTCTCTTACATATGTAGGCCGGCAACTGATCGCAGTTGATTACGCCGAACCCGCAATCGAGTTACTGCGTCAGGCGCGCGATGTCACTCCAGGACGTTCCGAGGCGGAAGAAAACACGGGCGAATAGCGGAAAATCGAACAACGCTGCGCAGTGTGTTATTCGTCTATTCGTCCTTCTTGTTCTTATCTGCATTGTTTTGCTGTTGGCGCTCCCATTCACGGAACTTATTTTCCGCTTCAAGGCGCGCCAAAAACTCAGGATCGTCGTCGGGTGCGACGGGACCACGTGGGCGCGTCGGCCCGCTTCCACCAAATGACAGCGTGGAGTCACCAAAGCCCTCAGGATGGTTCATTTTCCAGGCAAAGAACAACCAGATGCAGGATCCGATAATGGGAAGCAGAATGACGAGCGCCATCCACGCGCCCTTTTGGAGGCGCCCAGGCATATGCGAGCTATCCGTTCTGGCGCAGTCAATGATCGCGTAGATCCACAGGGCTACGGCAAGGACGATCGGCACGATTCTCGGCATGCTTCTATCTTAGTTGAGCTCTCGCGAGATGGGGGAGGCCTGCGCTTACCGCGTATTTCGCAAAGGCGAAAGTGGCATTAGGCGAAGACAAAAGCGAGGAACGTGCCAATTCCGTAAGCGAGTTCCATGAACCCCGTATCTCGGAGTACTGGAATGAGGGCGCGCCCGTTCAAGGCCGGATGGTGCCGTGTGCCCAGCACGCGTGCACTGCACGTAGCGGCGAAGTACGCGGCGGGGAGGAAAAAGAGCCACGTGAATGGGTTGCCGGTAGAAACGAGCAATGCGATTGCCATCGCGATGGGGATCCACACCAGCAGGGCATACGACCACCGCGCGCGGGCGTCGCCGAGCCTGACAGCTAATGTGTGTTTCTCTGATGCGGCATCAGTGGGAATGTCGCGAATGTTGTTGACCATCAGTAGCGCGCAGGAAATAAGCCCGATGGCCGAAGCTGCAAGCCAGCCTTGCCACGGCACAGAAAGCGCCTGCGTGTACGTGGTGCCGGCAGTGGCCATGAGGCCGAAGAAGACGAACACGAAAATCTCGCCAAGGCCCATGTAGCCGTAGGGATGCTTGCCACCTGTGTAAAACCATGCTGCAAGCACAGCCGCAACGCCCAAGGCGATCAGCCACCACTGCCCGCAGAGTGCTACAAGAACTAGCCCAGCTACACTGCCCAAGCCGAAGCACACGAAAGCCGCAGCTTTGACGTATCCAGGGCGTGTCTTTCCACCTCCGGTGAGGCGGGGCGGCCCAGAGCGCACATCATCGGTTCCGCGAATGCCATCCGAATAATCATTGGAGAAGTTCACTCCAATTTGGAAAAAAAGCGCAACGGCGGCGGCGAGAAGCGCGCGAGGTGCAGATGCCTGACCTAGCCATATAGCAATGCCCGTCCCTGCGAAAATGGGTGATACGGAAGCGGGAAGAGTGCGTGGTCTTGCGCCTTCAACCCAATCGGACATGCGTGCCATTGTTCTCACTTTCGTGGAATGTATCACGGTGCGGGGTGCTGCCGTCTTCACCATAGGGTAGCGCAGGGCTTGCGTGGCGGGCACATCGCGGGTGCGCCGGTGCACGGTATAGACCTGACGTGGTTGAATACTGCGTATGAGCGCACGAGCAGACCTAGATAAAGAACCAGATGACGTTGCAGAGATGTTCGACGAGGTGTCTCCTCGATACGACGTTATGAACGATATGACGACATTCGGGCAGATCCGCGTGTGGCGAGAAGCGGTAGCAGCCGCTGTAGATCCCCACCCTGGGGTGAAGATTTTAGACATCGCGGCCGGCACCGGTACAGCGGCAGCAATCTATGCAGCACGCGGAGCAACAGTCTCAGCATGTGATTTTTCACATGGCATGCTGGCGGAGGGTGAGCAGCGCCATCCCGAATTGGATTTTCGATGGGCGGATGCGATGGACCTGCCCTATGACGATGATTCGTTTGATGTGACTACCATCTCCTATGGGCTGCGGAATGTCCACGATCCACAGAAGGCCTTGGAAGAGATGCTCAGAGTTACGAAACCAGGGGGACGCCTGGTGGTAGCCGAGTTCTCACAACCAGTGAATCCGCTGTTCCGCGATGTTTACTATTTCTATCTCTCAGCCGTTATTCCTGCATTGAGCTCGCTATTTTCTTCAGATAGCCCGGCATACGGGTATCTGATTGACTCGATACGGGATTGGCCGCGCCAAGAGGAACTGGCGACAATGATCCAGCAGGCTGGCTGGCGGCATGTGGGCTATCGCAATCTCTGCGGAGGTATCGTTGCCATTCACCGGGCATCAAAGGCCTGAAGTCCGGCGCCTCCCAGCGGCATGTCGCGCTGGTTGGCTGTTCCGTCAGTACAGCCCGACGCATTTTAGTAAGGAAAGGCTTACGTAAAAGTGCTGGTGGGCGGTTCGCGACCTTCAGACTCAACGCGTAGGATGGTTTGACGTGTGCGGCGAGCGCGTGCGCGGCGTGCGATGTGAGAGACGAGGTGACCAGATGGCGGAAGAGCACGACGTCATTGTGGTCGGCGGTGGGCCCGCCGGAGCGGCGACCGCATATTACCTCGCACGTGCGGGAATAGACGTGCTTGTGCTCGAAAAAGCCGCATTTCCACGCGACAAGATTTGTGGTGACGGGTTGACGCCACGCGCGGTTGCAGAACTTCATCGCATGGGTATCAATACGTCGGCCTGGGTGAAGAACTTTGGGCTCCGTACGTACGGCGGTGGCCACACGGTCGAGGTTCCGTGGCCAGAACTTGCTTCGATGCCGAATTACGGCCTGGCCTGCCCACGCAGGGAACTTGATTCCACACTCATACAGCGCGCGGTTAGCGCTGGTGCGCAGCTGCGCGAAGGAGTGAACGTGACGGCGCCGATTCGTTCAGAGCGGACGGGCCGCGTGGCCGGCGTTGTGGCAAAGCAGGCCCGCAAAGGCGGCGAGCTCCGCTTCACCTCCCGGTACGTGGTCGATGCGGGCGGTGTTTCTGCGCGCCTCGCTACTGCAATGGGACGGCAAAAGAAAATGAACCGTCCGATGGGTGTGGCGTACCGGACGTACTTCCAATCTCCACATGCAGATATAGACATGATGGAATCCCACCTCGAATTGTGGGAGGGAGAGCCGCACGCATCTGACCTGATGCCGGGGTACGGCTGGATCTTCGCGGTAGGAGACGGCCTGGTCAATGTGGGCTTGGGTTCGCTTTCTTCGACGGCGGCGCCGACCGGCCTGGATTACCGCGCCATGTTCCACACATGGATGAAGAATGTTCCGCCGGAATGGGGATTCACTGAGGAGAATCAAGTGGGGCAGTTGCGTGGAGCTGCGCTGCCCATGGCATTCAATCGCACACCCCATTACGCCGATGGACTGCTGCTTGTTGGCGACGCTGGCGGTATGGTCTCGCCGTTTAACGGCGAGGGCATTGCCTATGCTCTCCAGTCGGGCCGTTGCGCTGCGGATGCCATCAACCAAGCGCTGCATCGGCCCACTATCACTAGTGAAGAGGCCGCGCTGGCACAGTACCCGCGATTGATGCGCCAAGAACTGGGCGGATACTACACGCTTGGGCGGATTTTTGCGGCGTTGATTGAGCGCCCGGAGATCATGCACTTGTGCGTACAGTACGGGTTGCCGCGTCCCACCTTGATGCGCTTGGTCATGAAGCTGTTGTCCGATAGCTACGATAGGGCAGACGGCGACTGGATGGACAAGCTGATCACAGGTTTGACGAAGGCGGTGCCTCGGGCATGATCTGTGACAAGATAAGGACTAATGGCCCCTTGTGTGGGGCAGGTGTGGCGTATGCGTGCGCCACGTGTATATCGAAGGTGAAAGGACAGGTGGAGACCCAATGAATGCCTATGCGCCATTGCTGGTCATGATTGCTGCAGCGCTCGTGATTGCTGTGGCTGGCCTGGTCATCAGCGCCATATTGAGCCCCAACCGGTATAACCGTGTGAAGCTCGCCAACTACGAATGTGGTGTTGAGGCGACGCCCAGCGCGGGTGGTTCTGGCAGATTCCCCGTCAAGTACTACCTGACGGCAATGACCTTCATCATCTTCGATATAGAGGTGGTGTTCCTCTACCCGTGGGCGGTTTCCTTCAAGGATCTTGGGGTATTTGGCATGGTTGCCATGCTCATCTTCATCTTCTTGATCACAGTGCCGTTTGTTTATGAATGGCGCCGCGGCGGATTGGAATGGGACTAGAAGGAGAAACTATGGCACACGATGATGGCTCTTCGGGGGTATTCCTCGGCACAGTCGAAGCGGTAGCTAACTGGTCCGTAACCCGTTCTGAGTGGCCGGTCACCATGGGATTGGCGTGCTGCGCGATCGAGATGATGGCATTCGGAACGCCGCGTTTTGATGCTTCGCGCTTTGGTATGGAGGTTTTCCGTGCCTCTCCACGGCAATCTGATTTGATGATTATCTCCGGCCGCGTCAGCCAGAAGATGGCACCTGTGGTGCGTGATATCTACGACCAAATGGCGGATCCGAAATGGGTGATCTCCATGGGCGTGTGCGCATCCTCCGGAGGCATGTTCAACAACTACGCGATCGTCCAGGGAGCGGATCACATCGTCCCGGTGGATATATACCTGCCGGGTTGCCCTCCGCGTCCGGAAATGTTAATCCACGCAGTTTTGGAGCTTCGTAAGCATGTGATGGCGGAGCACAAGATCACGAAGAAGCGGCGGCGGGAAGCTGCCGAGGCGGCGGAGCGAGCAGCGCTCTCCGCCACACCGATTTTTGACATGAAGGGGTTGCTGGCGTGAACGACGAGCTGACCACACCTTCTGGTGGAGAAAGTTACCCTGCACCGGAGGTACTTCGCCAGGTCAAGGGAATGTGGGGAGTACAAGGTTCTGGCGATACCTCAGGTTTCACCGGTTTGGTTCATACGGAGGTGATGGCGCGCCCGGCTTCGCGTCCGTATGGGGGATGGTTCGACGACGTCGTCGACATTCTGGAGGACTTGTTGAAGGCGGACGGGATCCCAGCGGACCAAGCGATAGAGAAGGTCGTCGTCGAAAACGGGCAACTCGTATTGTTCATCGCGCGCGATCATCTGCTCAAAGTTGTCAAGCATCTGCGCGACGACCAGGATCTGCGATTCGAAATGTGCTTGGGTGTTTCCGCTGTCAATTACCCGAACGATACCGGGCGCGAATTGCACGCGTATTACCCGCTCTTCTCCATCACGCATAATCGTTTCATTTCGCTTGAAGTGACCTGCCCTGATGAGGACCCGCATATTCCATCAATCGTCCCCGTCTATCCCGGTGACGACTGGCCGGAACGCGAAGCATGGGATTTGATGGGCATCGTTTTTGACGGACACCCGGGGCTCACGCGTACTGCAATGCCTGATGATTGGGTCGGGCACCCGCAACGCAAGGACTACCCGTTGGGCGGTATCCCTGTGGAATACAAGGGTGCCGTAGTTCCGCCGCCGGACACTCGGAGGGAGTACAACTGATGGAGCACTTCCACGCCACAAATGGCGCCACAGAAGAAGATATGGAGGGCCTGCCTTCCTTCTCGGCGGTGGGCGGTGACTGGTCTGATATCGCGACCGAAGCGCAGCAGATGGCTGAAGAGCGCATTGTGGTCAACTTGGGGCCCGTTCACCCATCGACGCACGGCGTGTATCGCCTCCTCCTGGAGCTCGACGGCGAATACGTCCGTGAGATTCGGGGCGCTACGGGTTTCCTGCACACCGGCATCGAAAAGAACATGGAGTATCGTGGGTGGACCCAGGGAGTCGCATTCGTGACTCGCATGGATTACGTGGCTCCGTTCTTCCAGGAAGTTGCCTACTGTATGGGTGTGGAGAAACTGCTCGGTATTACGGAGCAGATTCCACCGCGCGCCAACCAGATTCGCGTGCTTCTGATGGAGCTCAATCGGATTGCATCGCACTTGGTGGCAATTGGTTCTACGTTCAATGAACTCGGCGCCACTACGATGATGACTCTCGGCTTCCGCGGCCGCGAAGATATTCTTCGCATTTTTGAATCCATCACGGGGCTGCGGATGAACAACGAATTCATTCGTCCTGGTGGCGCGTTGGAAGACTTGCCTGAGGGCAACACCGAATACATTCGTTCGCTGCTTCCAAAGGTGCGGAGCACACTGGACGAAATGATGGATGTTGTGGCAGAAAACCCGATCACGAAACTGCGTTTCAAAGACGTCGGCGTACTTTCAATGTCTGCTTTGATGGCTCTAGGCCAGACCGGGCCGATCTTGCGCGCCGGCGGTCTGCCGTGGGACCTGCGAAAGACCCAACCGTATTGCGGCTACGAACAGTACACGTTCGACGTGCCCGTTCGGGATAAGTCTGACGCGTACAACCGGATCATGGTCCGATTCGAAGAATGCTACCAGTCGCTGCGGATCGTCTATCAAGTGCTCGACAGGTTGGATGCCTCCAAGGGTGAGCCTGTCATGGTTGCCGACAAACGGATCGCATGGCCGGCGCAGTTGTCTATCTCTACTGATGGCCAAGGGACTGCACCGGCGCATGTCAAGCACATCATGACAGAGTCAATGGAATCGCTGATTCACCATTTCAAACTGGTGACGGAGGGCTTCCGTGTTCCCGCGGGGCAGGCGTACACCATGGTGGAACATGCGAAAGGCACACTGGGGGTGCACGTGGTATCCGATGGGGGCACGCGCCCGTACCGCGTACATGTCTCTGATCCAGGGTTCCGTAACCTTCAAGGTTTGTCGATGATGGCGGAAGGCGGATTACTTGCCGATGCGATCATTTGCCTCGCTTCTATCGATCCCGTCATGGGAGGTGTTGACCGCTGATGTCAGATCAGTATTCTCCGGAAACGGAAGAGCGGCTCCGCAAAGAATCCGCGGAGATCATCGGGCGGTATCCGCAATCGCGCAGTGCGATCATGCCCATCCTGCATTTGATTCAATCGGAGGATGGCTTTGTTTCGCCGCGTGGCATCGCATTGACCGCAGATATCTTGGGGCTCACGCGCGCGGAGGTTTCCGCAGTTGCGACCTTCTACAGCCAGTATCGGCGCCATCCGAATGGCGAATACAACGTAGGGGTGTGCACGAATGCACTGTGTGCCGTGATGGGGGGCGACATCATTTGGGAAACCCTCACAAAGCATCTCGGTATCGGATCGGATGAAACAACACCGGACGGGAAGATCACACTTGAAGCGCTGGAATGCAACGCAGGCTGCGATTACGCGCCGGTTGTGATGGTGAATTGGGAGTACTTCGACAATCAAACACCGGAAAGCGCCGTGGCGTTGGTGGACGACCTTCGCGCAGGCAAGGCGGTCCATCCGACCCGTGGGGCTGATGTTGTCCACACGTTTAAAGAAACGGAGCGTGTGCTTGCGGGATTCGAGGACGGTCACGTCGACGAGGGGCCTTCGGCTGGCGCCGCATCGTTGGCCGGTGTGCGCTTGGCACGTGAGAACGATTGGCACGCACCTGTTCCACTTGCGGATACGCCCCAAGCGGAGGCAACGGATGGAGGCGAATCAAAGTGACGGAGTTTTCTGCGCCGGGTGTTCTTGCACCGGTGATCTCCAACATGTGGGATAAAGAGCGCTCATGGACGTTGGCCGCGTATAGCGCACACGGTGGGTACGAGGGTCTAGCTAAGGCGTGGAGTTTCGGCGAGGGCGAGCTCACGCAGCTTGTCAAAGATTCGGGGCTCGTGGGACGCGGTGGCGCTGGATTCCCTACGGGTCTCAAGTGGTCGTTTCTTCCGGCTCCGGATGGTGGGCCGCGTTACCTCGTCGTCAATGCCGATGAATCGGAACCAGGAACGTGCAAGGATATGCCAGCTCTTATGGCTAACCCGCACGCTTTGATCGAGGGGATGGCGATTTGCCTGCTCGCTGTGGGAGGCGAACACGGCTTCGTATACCTGCGTGGCGAGGTTGTCCACGTATATCGCCGGCTGCTTGCGGCGGTGCGTGAGGCCCGCAAGGCGGGTTTGATCGGCAAGAACGTGGGGCCGAATAAGGATCGCACCATTGACATCACCGTACACGCGGGTGCTGGCGCTTATATCTGTGGTGAGGAGACGGCACTGCTCGATTCACTCGAGGGCCGGCGTGGCCAGCCGCGTTTGAAGCCCCCATTCCCCGCGGCGGAAGGTCTGTACGCCAGGCCCACCGTTATCAATAACGTGGAAACCATTTCCTCCATCCCGGGCATTGTGCGTAACGGTGCCGATTGGTTCCGTGCCATGGGTACCGAATCTGCGAAGGGCCATGTGATTTATTCCGTATCGGGGCATGTCAAGCATCCTGGGCAGTATGAGGCGCCGATTGGAATTACGTGCCGGAAACTGCTTGAGCTCGCTGGTGGAATCCGTGAGGGGCACACCTTGAAATTCTGGGCGGTTGGCGGTTCGTCAGCTCCTCTTATGACACCAGACAAGTTGGACGTGCCACTCGATTACAACGGCGTCCGGCAGGCCGGTTCGATGCTTGCAACCCGTGCCGTGATGGTATTTGACGACACGGTTTCCGTGGTTCGGGTGATCTCCCGCTGGACTGATTTTTACCAGCATGAATCGTGCGGCAAATGCACGCCATGCCGTGAGGGAACATTCTGGATGCGGCAGATTATGCATCGGCTGGAACAGGGCAAGGGCCAACCCGGAGATGTGGACCTCCTCTACGAGATTGCGGGCAATATCCAAGGGCGTTCATTCTGCGCACTCGGCGATGCGGCGGCCACTCCGATCAAATCGGGTATTGAGCTGTTCCGTGACGAATTCGAACAAGGATATAAGGTGCCGGCTCGCGAGTTGTTCCCATATGAGAAGACGGCAGTTTTTAGCGAGGTAGGTGTGCGATGAGCGAGCTCGTAACCCTCACAATTGATGGCAAGGAAGTTTCCGTTCCGAAGGGAACGATGATTATCCGGGCAGCGGAACAAGTGGGTGTGCGCATTCCGCGTTTCTGCGATCATCCGTTGCTGAAGCCCGCGGGCGCGTGCCGTCAGTGCTTGGTCGAGGTTGCTCGCCCCGGCCGCGACGGGAAAATCGCGAAGATGCCGAAGCCTGTTGCATCGTGTTCGGAGGCGGTGTCTTCCGGCATGGAGGTGTACACGCAACATACCTCCGAAGTGGCGCGCAAGGCGCAGCACGGAATCATGGAGTTCCTGCTGATCAACCACCCAATGGATTGCCCCATCTGCGACAAGGGCGGCGAGTGCCCGTTGCAGAATCAGGCGATGACGGAGGGCCGCACGACGTCGCGCTTCATCGACGTGAAGCGGACATACCCGAAGCCGGTGCAGATTTCGTCGCAGATTCTTCTGGATCGTGATCGCTGTATCCTGTGTCAACGGTGCACGCGATTCCAATCTCAAATAGCGGGTGACCGTTTCATCCAGCTTCAGGGCCGCGGCGGAGGCAACCCAGGCTATAAAGTCGGCGGGCTCAACGGTTCGCAGATCGGAAACTTTGATGCGACCGTACTCAACTTTGCTGGTAGCGACGGACAAACGGAACCCGTTGTTCACGATCAGTACTCAGGTCCATTCGGCACTCCTGGCTTGGCAGAAGGATATGCATCAGGGCCAGTTGGCCCAGCTGAGATCGATGAGAGTGGCCGGCCCTTCGCATCGTATTTCTCCGGCAACATCATTCAAATTTGCCCAGTAGGTGCGCTCACGAGCGCCTCATACAGGTTCCGGGCCCGCCCATTCGATTTGGTATCTGTACCGAGTGTGGCCGAACACGACGCCTCCGGTTCCGCGATTCGTATCGACTATCGCCGCGGCGAGATCGTGCGGCGGCTTGCCGGCGAGGATCCGGCAGTCAACGAAGAGTGGATAACCGATAAGGATCGCTTCGCGTTCCGCTGGCAGGAAGGCGCTGAGCGCCTTACGAGCCCATTGGTACGCAACGAGTCTGGAGAACTCGTCACCGCATCGTGGCCAGAGGCACTTGAACGTGCCTCGCAAGGGCTGCGCGCAGCGAAGGAGAACGGTGGCGTAGGGGTTCTGCCCGGCGGCAGGCTCACATTGGAAGACGCTTATGCCTACTCAAAGTTCACGCGGGTGGTGCTGGGAACGAACGACATCGATTCGCGTACCCGGCCGTGTTCCGCGGAAGAGGATGCGTTCCTCGGCTCGGTGGTCGCGGGATCCGGGCTGGGCGTGACATACCAGGAGCTGGAGAAAGCTGGCCACGTTTTGAACGTTGGCTTTGAAGCAGAAGAGGAATGCGGAACGGTATTCCTTCGCTTGCGCAAGGGCTTTTTAGCTGGAACTGTTTCCGTTTCTGTTATTTCGGCATATACAACCCGCGGAAGTGCAAAGATGGGGGCCCGCGTGATCCACGCGGTCCCCGGCTCCGAAGCGAGCATCCTCGATGGGCTCTCAAGCGGCGATCCCACCTTTGATGGCTTGGCTGCGGGAGGAGTAATCCTCGTGGGCGAACGCACGGCTGAGGCGCCTGGCGCATTGAGCGCCGTGCTCCGCTTGGCACAACGCACAGGCGCCCGGGTGGCGTGGGTACCGCGGCGTGCAGGCGACCGTGGCGCCGTCGAAGCTGGCGCTTACCCTCACCTACTGCCCGCAGGCCGGCCGGTGGCGGTGGCCGATGCGCGTGTCGACGCAGCGGCAGTGTGGGGTGCCGCAGAACTTCCAGAACTACCTGGGCGGAATACAGAGCAGATTCTTGACGCTGCGGCGTCTGGAAAGCTTAGTGGGCTTCTGATCGGCGGCGTTTCGTTGGACGATCTTCCCCAGAACGCTCGCGCCGCATTGCATGCCGCTCCTTTTGTGGTGCAGTTGGAGGTCCGCAAGACCGCAGCAACCGAATTCGCAGATGTGGTGCTCCCCGTGGCACCGCCGAGCGAAAAGGGTGGCTCATTCATCAACTGGGAGGGGCGCATTCGGCCGTTTGGTCAGGTGCTCGTCTCCCACGAGTTACCGGACCGTGGCGTGCTCAACGATTTGGCGGCGCAGATGGGAACGGACCTCGGGCTCGCGCGATTGAGCGATGCTGTGCAGGAGATTTCCGAATTCCAGCCGTGGGACGGCCAGAGGATAGCAGCGCCGAACATGGCGGCTTCCACCCGCGCAGCATCTGGAATCGTGCTAGCAAGTTGGAATCTCATGCTGGGCGCGGGCGACCTGCAAAGTGGAGAGCCATACCTCGCCGGTTCGGCTCACAAGCCGGTTGCGTTGCTTTCTTCCGCCACAGCGCATCGCGTGGGCGCCGAAACGAAGGCTCGCATTACCGGACCTTCCGGATACCTCGATCTTGACGTCGTCGTCATCGATATGCCCGACGATGTTGTGTGGGTTCCTCAGAATTCGCACGGATGCCAGATCTCACATATTGGGGCGCGCGCTGGAGATACCGTCAGCGTCAGTGCCGTACCGCAGGAGGTGGCAAAGTGAGTCCGCACATTCTCGCGGCCGTGCCAGTCGCTGATTTCTCAGACGATACCTGGTGGATATGGGTCATCAAGGCAGTATTCATTCTGCTGTACCTGATCATGTCCGTGATTCTGGCGCTCTGGGTGGAGCGCCGCGGTTTGGGCCGCATGCAGACGCGGCTTGGGCCGAACCGCGTTGGCCCGATGGGATTCGGACAGGCGTTCGCTGATGCGTTGAAGCTCCTCATCAAGGAAGACTTCTGGCTTGCGGGCGCCGATAAAGTGATTTACTTCCTCTCGCCAGTGCTTGCGGCAGCGTGCGCGTTCACCGTGATGGCAGTAATCCCAATGGGGCCGGAGGTATCGCTGTTTGGGCACACGACTCCGCTCCAGCTCGCGGATTCGCCCGTCGCGATGCTTTTCATCATCGCCGTTGCCGCATTGGGTGAATACGGGCTCGTGTTCGGTGGTTGGTCGACGCGCTCTACGTTGCCGCTGTATGGTTCAGTGCGATCTGCCACGCAGATGATTTCGTACGAATTGGCGCTGGGGCTGTCACTCGTGACGGTGTTCCTCACCGCTGGTTCGATGTCGACCTCGACAATCGTGGACAAACAGGCCGGACTGTGGAATATCATTCCGCTCTTCCCTGCATTTGCCGTATACCTGGTCTCGATGTTTGGTGAGACGAATCGTTTGCCATTCGATTTACCAGAGGCGGAAGGCGAGCTGGTCGCCGGGCATACAACGGAATATTCTTCGATGAAGTTCGCATGGTTCTACCTGTCCGAATACATCAACATGCTCAATGTTTCAATGATCGCTACCACGGTGTTCCTCGGAGGTTGGCGCGCCGGTCCGATCGTCACATGGATCTATTCCTGGTGGGGCGGAGACCCCAACCATGGCTGGATCCCGATGCTGTGGTTCTTCCTGAAGACATGGCTGTTCATGTTCATCATGATTTGGGTCCGTGGAACTTTGATGCGGATGCGGTATGACCATTTCATGAAGCTCGGGTGGAAGATTCTGATACCTACCGCGCTGACGTGGTTGGTGCTGGTGACCATCATTCAGGGAATTGCCGCGTTTAGCACGATCTCCCGCAACGCGATGCTTCTGGCGATCGTGGCCGTATTTGTGGTGGCCTTGATCCTTATCTGGATTTTTGGTGGCGACGAGGAACCGAAGGACGCGAAGGAGGAGGAACCGGGATTCGTTCGTCGCGAGGAAGAGTTTGACGCATTCGCGGGCGGATTCCCTGTGCCACCGATGCCGGGGCAATCGCTGCCGCCGTCGCCACGGGCAAAACGCAGCGAGCACACAACCCATGAGGAGGTTGATCATGTCTAAGGAACATGCGGAACAGTTCCCCGATCCGGATCCGTCGCTGTGGGCTCCTGCGCCAAAAGGCCCGCTCGGCCAGATGTTCGCGCCTGTCGCAGGTTTTGGAGTGACGCTATCTTCTATGTTCCGTCCTGTGGCGACGGAGCAATATCCTGAGGAGAAGGTCCCCACGGCGCCCCGATACCACGGACGCCACCAGTTGAATCATTACGCTGATGGGCTCGAACGTTGCATCGGCTGCGAACTGTGTGCCTGGGCGTGCCCGGCTGACGCCATATTTGTGGAGGCCGGTTACAATACTCCGGATGCGCAGTATTCGCCGGGTGAGCGCTTCGGTAAGGTCTATCAAATTAACTACTTGCGGTGCATCTTCTGCGGGTACTGCATCCAAGCGTGCCCCACCCGTGCGCTGACTATGACGAACGATTTCGAGCTAGCCGGTGCCACCCGCGAAGAAATGATTTACGAAAAGCAGGATCTTCTGGCCCCATTGGAGCCCGGGATGCTCGCAGCGCCGCATCCGATGGTTGAAGGCACAACGGACGCGGAGTACTACAGCGGAGAAATCACGGGTCCAACGGAACAGCAGGTGGCATGGGTTGCAGAACATCGCCCTGACGATCCGACGCTTTCCACAGTTCGGGCGGAAGGGAGCCACTGACATGCAGATTTCGGTTGGAGAGACCATACTCTTCTGCGTTATCGCAGTCGTTATGGTTGCTCTCGCGATTTATGGGCTGCTGATTACCAGGCACGCTGTGTATTCAGCCGCGTGCATGATCGCAATCATGGTGTGCCTGGCAATTCTTTACACAGCGCTTGAAGCTCCGTTTATGGGCGTGGTTCAAGTGGCTGTCTATACGGGCGCAATACTGATGATGTTCCTGTTCGTACTGATGATGATCGGTGTGGACGCCGCAGATAATACGCACGAGACGCTACCGTTCCAACGTGTCATCGCCGTTGTTGGTGGCATAGGGTTTTTAGCGATCGTGGGTGGTGCGGTGATCGGCTCAACTATGCCGGATGCCGTGGGAATGAAACTGGCGAATAACCCAACCAACCCGGAGGCTATTGCCAGCGCTATCTTCGGATCGCACGCGCTCACTATGGAACTGACTGGCGCGCTACTCATCGTTGCCGCGCTTGGTGCAATGACGTTGACACACAAGAACACGCCCCATAAGAAGTTGAGCCAGAGCGAGCTCATGGAGGCGAAGATGGAGGCGTATCAGAAGACTGGGCGGCATATCGGCCAGAAGCCGCCGTCGGGCGTTTATGCAGAATCTAACTCTGCCGCAAATCCGGCACTCACCGTGGGTGGTGCTGAGGTTGAGGAATCCGTCAACCGCGTCCTGCGCATTCGCGGCCAGGCGCGCACGCTTGCGGAAGTTTCCCCGATCACTGCGGAACGTGTGGCACGTGGCGAACTGGATGGCGCGCGCGCAGTGCCACGCAGCGGCCTGACGGGCATGCCAGGAGAAGCTGCGCCCCTCTATCCCACGCAGACGCAAGAGGCGCTTCCGTCCGGTGGGAATAGAGCTCTCACGGACGGCAAGGAGGAGAACAAATGAACTTGATGTGGTATGTGGTTCTCGCACTGGTGCTGTTCGTCATCGGCGGAGCAACAGTGCTGACACGCCGCAACGCGATTATCGCACTCCTTGGCGTTGAGCTCATGCTGAATTCGTGCAACCTCGTGTTCGTGACCTTCGCACGGATGTGGGGAAACATCGAAGGGCAAGTATTTGCGTTCTTCGTGATGGTGGTGGCAGCGGCTGAAGTCGTCGTCGGCCTTGCCATCGTGGTAGCAATCTTCCGTACGCATCGGTCCGCCTCGCTTGACGGCGCGAACCAACTGAAGAACTGACTGGAAGCAGGTGTGAATTGATTCCGGGAATCATTCCTACAAGCCTCAGCGCTACGGCTGCTGTGACCCCCGCGACGGGGCCCGCAAGCCTGATCTGGCTCACTGTGGCGATCCCGCTAGTAAGCGCGGGCTTCCTGCTCGTTGCCGGGAAGGCGTCAAATGCATGGGGGCACTGGGTTGCGCTAGCGGCGTCAGCAGCGTCATTTGTGGTAACGCTCATCGCTTTCTTCCAGATGATGGGCCTCGATTCGGACGATCGTGTGATGGAGAGCGTCATTTACCGGTGGATTCCCGCCGGCGACTTCTCAATTGATGTCGCCATGCGGATTGATCCGTTATCGATGACGTTCCTTCTTCTTGTGACATTCGTGGGAACTTTGATCCACGTGTATTCCGTGGGTTACATGAAGCACGATCCAGGACGGCGGCGTTTTTTTGCGTACTTGAATTTCTTCGTTGCTTCGATGCTGCTTCTTGTACTTGGCAATTCGTACCTCGTGCTGTTCGTTGGATGGGAAGGCGTGGGGCTCGCGTCCTACCTGTTGATTTCGTTCTGGAATCAAGTGCCCGAAAACGCTACGGCCGGTAAGAAGGCCTTCATCATGAACCGCGTTGGCGATATGGGCATGCTGATCGCGATGATGATTATGTTCGCGAGTTTCGGCACTGTCACCTTCCAGGGAGTTGACAGCGCGATGAGCTCCGCGTCGCACGGCACGGCCACGGCAATCGGTCTGTTCCTGCTCCTTGCAGCGTGCGGCAAGTCGGCACAGTTCCCGCTGCAGGCGTGGTTGGGCGACGCCATGGCGGGCCCGACTCCCGTTTCCGCGTTGATTCACGCGGCTACCATGGTGACGGCCGGCGTGTACTTGATGGTGCGCTCGGGAGCCGTATATGCGGTGTCTTCTTCGGCGCAGCTGGCAGTGGCGATCATTGGCACGATCACCTTGGTGTTCGGAGCTATCGTCGGTAGTGCAAAGGACGATATGAAGAAGGTCCTTGCAGCCTCTACGATGTCTCAGATCGGCTATATGATGTTGGCCGCGGGGCTTGGTCCCATCGGTGCAGCGTTCGGGATCTTCCACTTGGTGACCCACGGATTCTTCAAGGCCAACATGTTCCTGGGTGCTGGGTCCGTGATGCACGCGATGAACGAGGAAGTGGACATGCGGGGCTTCGGCGGATTGCGCAAGTACATGCCGATCACGTGGATCACGTTCCTGGCAGGGTACCTTGCGATCATCGGATTCCCGTTCTTCTCCGGCTTCTATTCGAAAGACAAGATCATCGAGGCGGCCTTTGTTGGCGACGGATGGCAACCTTGGGTATTTGGCACGATCGCAATGGCAGTGGCCGGATTGACAGCCTTCTATATGTCGCGTCTCTACTTCATGATCTTCCATGGGAATGAACGTTTCGAAAAGACAGGTCCGAACGCGCATCATCCACACGAAGCTCCGGCCTCGATGTACGTGCCGCAGATCGTGCTGGCTGTGGGGTCGATTGCACTCGGTTTCATTTTGAATCAGACAGGCTTTGTAGGGTGGCTTTCACCGGCGATCGGTGAGGTGCAACATGGAGAACCGGTTTTGCCAGTGGCAGTTATTACCACGGTTACGCTGTTGTTTGTTGCGCTTGGCGTTTTCGTCGCCTGGCGCATGTACGCGGTGTCCGAGGTGCCACGCGCAGCCCAGATCGGTTCCGCGCTCACCCGTGCGGCACGCAAGGATCTGTATCAGGACGCGTTCAACGAGGCTGCTTTCATGAAACCAGGTATGGGGCTCACAACTGCGGTTGCCGTTGCTGACCAGTACGTGGTCGATGGCGCCGTTGAAGGTGTAGCGAAGGGAACGGTAGGCATCGGTAAGTTGTTCAGTCATTTCCAAAATGGATACGCAAGAACCTACGCCAGCTACATGCTCATTGGCGTCGTGATTGCGCTCCTCATTGCTCTGGCATCGCGGTTCTGAGGGGAAGGATAAAAACTATGCAGACATACGAAGCGGCCTTCCCCTGGCTCACGGTACTCATCCTGGTCGCATTAGTGGCCGCGTTGGTACTGTGGCTGGTGAGGCCCTTGCATAAGGTGGCGCGTCCATTCGGATTGATCGTCTCAATCGTTATCTTCGCAGGCTTCGTCGCAGCCGCAGCCACTAGCTTTGATGTGGCACGAGCTGGCGAGGTCCAGATGGCGGAGCTCTACAGCTGGATTCCTCAGATTGGCACGTCGATCGCCTGGGGCGTCAACGGCATGGGCCTTGTTATGATCGGCCTGGCCACGTTCTTAGTACCACTCGTGATTCTGGCGTCGTACGCACAGCTGGATGATGAAACAGATTCGCGGGCTGCGGGTTACATCGCGTGGGTCTTGTTCCTTGAATCGATCATGATCGGGATCTTTGCCGCTCGCGACGTACTGTTGTTCTACATTCTGTTCGAAGTGATGCTCATCCCGGTGTTCTTCTTGATCGGCCGGTACGGTGGCCCACGCCGGCAACGCGCGGCAATGAAGTTCTTGGTGTACTCGTTGGTTGGCGGGCTCGTGATGTTGGTTGGCGTAGTGGCCGTCTACGCGTATGGCCCCGGTGGGCCGCAGGGCTTCCTCATCGACAACATGGCGGGGGCCATTTCTGGTTCGAAGAGCGTGCAGATGCTGCTTTTCCTATCGTTCTTCTTCGCGTTTGCGGTGAAGGCTCCGATGTTCCCGGTACACACGTGGTTACCGGACGCAACCGAGCAGGCGCCGGCCGGTACTTCTACCTTGCTAGTGGGTGTGCTGGATAAGATTGGCACCTTTGGAATGATTGCGATTTGCCTGCCGCTGTTCCCGGATGCTGCGGGGCGCGCAGCAGCTCCAATCATGGTGCTGGCCGTGATCTCGATCTTGTGGGGCGGGTTCATGGCGATAGCGTCGAAGGATTTGATGCGTCTGATCGCCTACACGTCGGTTTCCCATTTTGGATTCATGATCCTCGGTATATTCTCCGGCAACTCGGTAGCGATGACTGGAACGATTCTCTACATGGTGGCACACGGAGTGGCCACTGGCGCACTGTTCCTCACCGTCGGCTTCCTGGCACGGCGCGGTGGCAGTCAGAAGATCGCCGATTACGGCGGCTGGCAGCGTGTTACACCGTTGATCGCCGGTACCTTCTTGATTGCAGGCTTGGCCTCCATTGCGCTGCCCGGATTGTCAGGGTTCATTCCCGAATACCTGATCCTGGTAGGCACATACAAGGTGCATGCGGCCTATGCGCTTTTCGCAGTGCTAGGCGTGATCTTGGCGGCGCTGTACATTTTGCTGGCGTACCAGAAAGTCTTTACAGGCCCGCGGCCAGATGTGAAGGTCAAGGATATGGATGGCAAGGAGCGCATTGTCTCCGGAATACTCATAGCTGCGATGCTGTTCTTGGGATTCGCTCCCGCGAGTGTACTTGATGTGATCCGTCCTGTGGCGGAGAGTTCCGCTGAATTGATTGTGACACCTGTTGCAACTGACGGGGCTGCTGCAGTTCCCGCTGATGCGGCCGTTGCCAACGAAGGGAGCGCGTTGTGATTTCGCCCGTTATCGATTGGGCCGCACTGACACCACTACTCATCATTTTCGGTGCCGCGGTACTTGGCGTTCTCATGGAGGCTTTCGTCCCGCGGCAGGCGCGCCGCGCGGTTCAAATTACTCTTGGCACTCTTGCGATCGCGAGTGCGCTGGTGGCTGTGATTTGGCGCTGGACGGTGGTATCGGATCTGGGCCCGAGCTCGATCGCGCAGGGTGTCAACGGCAAATCCACTACTGGGATTGGACTCCTTGTAGAGGATGCTCCTGCGCTCGCATTCCAAATGGTGATTTTGGTGTGTGCCTTGTTCGGCTTGATGGTGATCGCTGATCGCACCGAGACGCGAGAGGGTGCCTTCGCTGCATCGGCTGCAACTCAACCGGGATCGTTGGAGGAACGTGAAGCGACCGAGGCAGGATACGAACAGACGGAAGTATTCCCGCTGACGCTTTTTGCTGTGGGCGGTATGTTGGCGTTTACAGTGGCAAACGATCTGCTGACGTTGTTTATTGCGCTTGAGGCGCTTTCGTTGCCCCTTTACGTGCTGACCGCCACGGCGCGGCGGCGCCGCGCGCTCTCGCAGGAAGCGGCGTTGAAGTATTTCCTGCTGGGGTCCTTCTCTTCCGCGTTCTTCTTGATGGGAGCCGCACTTCTGTATGGCTATTCAGGTGCGCTTGACTTCAAGTCGATCGTGACCAAGATGCTGTCTAGCTCCGGCACGGATTGGCTATTGATTGCGGGCGTCACATTGATGTTGACCGGCTTGCTGTTCAAGGTGGGTGCAGTTCCGTTCCACGCGTGGACGCCGGACGTATACCAAGGCGCTCCTACTCCGATTACCGGCTTTATGGCGGCTGGAACAAAGATTGCAGCATTTGCTGCGATGCTGCGCTTCCTCTACGCGATTGGGCACGGCGTACAGTGGGAGCTCACGCCGGTGCTGTGGACCATCATTATCCTGACGATGCTGGTGGGCACCGTCATGGGCTTGATCCAAAAGGACATCAAGCGCATGCTGGCCTATTCCTCCATCGCCCACGCGGGTTTCATCCTGATCGGTGTGACGGCCTTTTCCTCGGATGCTATATCTGCGGCGGCGTTCTACCTGCTGGCCTATGGCCTGGCAACTATCGGCGCATTCGGTATTGTGACGCTCGTGCGTGAAAAGGGAGAAGACGGTTCGATTCTGGGCGAGGCAACTGCTATTTCTAAGTGGCAGGGGCTGGGTAAGACGAACCCATTACTTGCGACGTCGATGGCCATCTTCCTTCTGTCGTTTGCTGGTATCCCTTTGACTGCAGGTTTCATGGGGAAGTTCGAAGTGTTTAGCGCAGGCGTAGGCGGTGGCAGCACGGTACTAGTCGTACTGGCGGTGCTCGCTTCTGCTGCAACGGCTTTCTTCTATTTCCGCGTGATCCAGCTGATGTTCTTCCGCGAGCCTGAAGGGGATACGACGGCGGTGGTAGCGTCCGAAGGATTCTCGATCGTGGCGATCGTAGTATGCGCCGTGTTGACGATCCTCCTGGGTGTGTTCCCGCAGCCTATTCTGAGCTTCCTTTCGAGCGCCTCGGTGTTCATGCTGTGAGTATCTCGTTTGAGGGTCCGCTCGCAGATAGGCTCACGGCGCGGATGGAGATCGTCGAAGAACACCTCGAACGCGAGGTGCGGGTTGGCGACGCCCGTTTGGACCGCGCGACGTCGCACCTCGCAGCAGCGGGTGGGAAGCGGTTGCGGCCGGCTTTGGTGCTGTTGACGGCCGAGCTTGGGCCGCATCCCGATGCCCCGGAGGTTATCGACTCAGCTGTTGCAGTGGAGCTCACCCACTTGGCGTCGCTCTACCACGATGATGTCATGGACGATGCGCCTGTAAGGCGCGGGGTTCCGTCCGCACAACACGTGTTCGGTAACTCGGTTGCCATTTTATCGGGAGACGTGTTGTTTGCGCGGGCATCGCGGATAGTTGCCGGTTTGGGACCGCGAGCGGTTGCGCTCCATGCGACGACCTTCGAACGTCTATGCACAGGCCAGCTCAATGAAACGATGGGCGTGCCGCCCGGCGTTTCACCGATAGACCACTACGTGCAGGTTCTGGCGGACAAGACGGGCTCCCTGATCGCGGCGTCCGCACGCTATGGCGTCATTTCTGCGGGAGAAAGCGAAGAGCTAGCGGAAGTGCTGGCGCAATTCGGAGAGAAAGTGGGAGTTGCTTTTCAGCTATCCGACGACGTCATCGACATCGTGTCGGACGGCGAGACAACCGGCAAGACGCCCGGAACAGACTTGCGTGAGGGCGTTGATACGATGCCCACGCTGCTATTGCGCCAATGGAAGGCTGAGGGGACGCTAGATCCTGCGGGCCACCGCATTCTTGAGAAGCTTGATAAGGCCGATCTTTCGTCAGATGCAGCGTTGGCGGAGGTGGTGACAATGCTCCGGCAGCACCCGGTTATCGAGGCGACGCGGGCAATGGCGAATGACTGGATGGAACGGGGCATTGCGTATCTCGATGTGGTACCAGAGGGAGATGTGAAAACTGCGCTCATTGCCTATGCGCAGGCGGCAGTTCATCGAGCAGCGTAGTTTGCGGGCTTGGCGCTTCAGTTTCCTCGCATAGAATAAGGGAAGTGTGCTTGTGCGCGGGAGGCTGCGCACCGAACAAGGAGTGATGAGTGCCCAATATTCTGAATCGGATTCTCCGCGCTGGAGAGGGCCGGACCCTCAAGAAATTGCAAGGTATCGCAAAGCAAGTGAATCTTCTCGAAGATGACGTTGCTGCGTTGACTGATCAGGAGTTGCGCGATCAGACTCCAGCGTTTAAAGCACGGCTTGCTGATGGCGAGAGTTTAGACGATCTGCTCCCAGAGGCATTCGCCGTGGTGCGTGAAGCGGCGAAGCGGACTATCGGGCAACGGCCCTACGATGTCCAGATCATGGGCGGAGCCGCGTTGCACATGGGCAATATTGCAGAGATGAAAACCGGCGAGGGCAAAACGCTGGTTGCCACGTTACCTTCGTACCTCAATGCGTTGACGGGCGAAGGTGTCCACGTGGTCACGGTCAACGATTATCTGGCGTCCTACCAATCTGAGCTCATGGGGCGCATCCATCGTTTCTTAGGATTGACCACAGGGTGCATTCTTACTGGCCAGACTCCCGAACAGCGCCGCAAAGAATACGCGGCGGACATTACGTATGGCACCAACAACGAGTTCGGTTTTGATTATCTGCGGGACAACATGGCGTGGACCACCAACGATTTGGTGCAACGCGGCCACAACTTCGTCATCGTTGACGAGGTGGATTCGATTCTGATTGACGAGGCGCGCACACCGCTGATCATTTCGGGGCCAGCTGAGGGTGATGCCAACAAGTGGTATCGGGAGTTCGCTCGGATCGCCACTCAAATGAAACGCGACATCGATTATGAAGTCGATGAAAAGAAACGGACGGTGGGGGTACTCGAACCGGGCATTGACCGGGTTGAAGACTTGCTCGGTATTGATAACCTGTACGAATCGCTGAATACACCGTTGATCGGTTATCTCAATAATGCGATAAAGGCGAAGGAACTATTCGAACGCGATAAGGACTACATCGTTCAGAATGGCGAAGTGCTGATCGTCGACGAGCACACGGGCCGCGTGTTGCCAGGACGGCGCTACAACGAAGGAATGCACCAGGCGATCGAAGCGAAGGAAGGTGTGGAGATCAAGGCGGAGAACCAAACTCTGGCCACGATCACTCTGCAGAATTACTTCCGTTTGTACAAGAAGCTTTCGGGCATGACGGGCACGGCAGAAACGGAGGCGGAGGAATTCGCCTCTACATACGATTTGGGCGTGGTGCCGATTCCTACGAACAAGCCCATGATTCGCGTAGATAATGTGGACCTCGTGTATCCCACTCGTGCGGGAAAGCTGCGCGCTATAGTTCAGGACATTAGCGAGCGCTACGAGAAGGGCCAGCCTGTCTTGGTTGGTACCACATCGGTGGAGAAGTCCGAGGAGCTGTCTGCTTTGCTGCGGCAGGCGCACATACCACACAACGTTTTGAACGCCAAGCAACATGAGCGTGAGGCCGCCGTCGTCGCCGAAGCTGGGCGTAAGGGCGCCATCACTGTGGCGACTAACATGGCCGGACGTGGTACGGACATCATGCTGGGTGGGAATCCTGAGCATCGGGCGGTGGACGCTCTCAAAAAGAATGGCCTGGATCCGGAAGCAACACCGGAGGAATACGAGGCTGCGTGGCCTGCAGCGCTCAAGCAAGCGCAGGACGATGTCGCTGCGGAACACGATGAGGTTGTGGAGCTCGGCGGTCTTTATGTGTTGGGCTCGGAACGCCACGAATCTCGACGCATCGACAATCAGCTGCGAGGGCGTTCTGGCCGTCAGGGTGATCCGGGAGAATCCCGTTTCTATCTTTCACTGGAAGACGACTTGATGCGGTTATTCGCCACGGGCATGGTTTCGCGCGCGCTTGATCCTTCGCGTTTTCCTGAGGACCAGCCGCTCGAATTTAAGATGGTGGCGAAGTCCATCGAACGCGCACAAACTGCCATCGAGGCACGTAACGCGGAGATCCGTAAGAATGTTCTGAAGTACGACGACGTTATGAACGAACAACGTAACGTGGTGTATGCCGAACGTCGGCGCATACTGGAAGGTGAAGACCTGGAGACCATGATTCGTGGTTTCCTCGATTTTGTGATCGACGACGTCGTCGACGCCCACACGCAAGCAGACGCTGCTGATGATTGGGACCTAGATGCTCTGTGGACCGATCTGCGATCGTTCTATCGGCCGGGATTTGAGCCTGACGAACTCGTCGCTGAGGTGGGCGGTATTGCGCGCCTGGACCGTGAGGAATTGTTGAGCGAGCTGAAAACGGACATTCACGCTCACTATGAGGAACGCGAGGAAGAAGTCGGCGAAGCCGCAATGCGCGAGCTGGAACGGCAAGTGCTGCTGAACGTCCTCGATCGCAAGTGGCGGGAGCATCTGTACGAAATGGACTACCTCAAGGAGGGCATCGGGCTGCGTGCGATGGCGCAGCGCGATCCTCTGGTGGAGTACAAAGCCGAGGGCTTCCAGATGTTCCAGGCGATGAACGATGGGATCAAAGAGGAGACTGTCCGCTATCTGTTCAATTTCGAACTTCCCAGCGAACGGGCGGCACGCGAGGCGGCAACGGCGTCGGAGGAAGCCGCGCAGTTGGCTGCGCAGGAGAACGCACAGCGGGTTTTTTCCGCCGGCTCCAGCAGGCAGAGCGCGCCGCGTGTGCGCGTTGACGCGGAGACCGTGTTGGGCCTGCAAGCTCCCAAACGAACAGCCCCGATGTCGTATTCGTCGGCAGCGAAGGACGGAACCGGTGACCAGCAGGTGACGAATGCTGCGGGCAAAGCGGTGCGCCAGCCTGCCGCACAAGGCATGAACCGAGCTCAACGTAGGGCGGCGGCCCGGAAGAAGCACCGGTAAGGCACGGGGTGGGCGCTCGCATCAGTGCGGTGCGGGCGTGCTCAGCAACCTGCTAACCGATCTCCAGTGCCACGGCAATCCACCGCTTGCGGTGAAATTCGAGCCGAACCGCCGCTGCGCGGATGCGCGTACCATCGTGAATGACCACAGCGGCTTCAACGGCACGGGCGCGCGGTTGCGTGTACCGGATGCTTTTGACGCGAGGGGCGCGAGTACGTGGAGCCGTACCAACGATGCGGTGTGCGAGTCCGACCCGCCGATAGAGCGCCATGTAGACGTCCGCTTTCAACCAGTGACGCAGATGGCCAACTGGGCGGTGGCCGAGCAAGGCTTCGATTGCGTGAATGACGATCGCTCGGATGACGTCCTCAGGGGATCCAGCGTCTGGTGGCAGAGGCTGCGAGAGGGAATCTTCCTCTTGCGCCCATAAGGGCGGTTGCGGGGGAGAAAACGAGAACGCCAGACGATCCCACGGGTGCGATGGGTGAGTGGTGGGCGGAGGCTGCGTGGGGCTGGACGCTTCGCCCTTCGACGACGTATGAGATTCGGTGGTTTCTAACGCGCTGGAAGTAGCGGGGACGATGCTGAAACCTGGACGCGGTAGGCGGGAAACACGAAGATTTGTGAGATCGGCTGCCGTGGACATAAGGTAACTTTCTGTTGCTGCACTGCTTCCGTTGCAGTGACGTGGGTAGAGAAAAGACGCACGGGTGAGAGCGTCTTGAGAGCCATATTGTGCTGTGCACCGCTTGTGATTCTGCGGGGTATACCCTGCAGATCTGTTGGCTCGCGCTGCGCGTTACTGTATACGCAGTTCAGCAAGTCCGGTTACCATGGCAGAATGAGGATTTTCATTCCGGCGGTTGCGCGGGATCTGGTGGCAGCCTCCCTTTCGGCACGTCGAGTGCACACGGTGACGCCGGCGCTTGCGGCGATGTTCGCTGGCGAGGATCCTGAGGTTTTGGATGCCGTGGCAATGAATGCTGCAGCTGATGATTCGTTGCGGCTGCTCGCACAGTACGTTGCAGATGGGCGTACGCCAGTGTACCGCCGCCTGGTAATCGCTGCGGATGTGCCGGCGGCCGAGGTGGCCGCAGAACCGCACGCTGAATTGCCCACCGCCATGCGGACGCTTCACGCGGTGCCGTGGGATGCTGTGGTGTCCATGCATGTGGACGATTCGGATGCGGAAGCTGATGTTGCCGCGGCTGCCGCTGGGGATGATGCCGCATTCGAGCGCGCCACTGATGCTGATTTGATGTGGTATGACGTTGCGGAGAGGCACGATTTGGGAATTGCCTTGGCCGGGGCGCGCGTACTGCGTGACGCTGCTTCTCAGATGAGCGCCCTGCCTGGCGAGGTGGTGGACAGCGCAGATGAACCGTCTGCTTGAGGCGTGACGATTACGCGTTCGGGGATCATCTTCTTGAGTTCTTCGACATGACTGACGATAGCGACCGTGCGTCCGTGTACCGTCAGGCCGGTGAGGACGCTGAGAACCTGATCGAGCGTCGTGTCATCAAGTGACCCGAAACCTTCATCGATGATGAGGGTATCGAGTGCTATTCCGCCGTTTTCCGATCGCACGACGTCCGCGAGCCCCAGCGCTAGCGAGAGCGCGGTATAGAAGCTTTCGCCACCTGAGAGAGTGCGTGTGGAACGTTCAGTATCGCCTGATTTGTTTCCGAGATGATCGACGACGACGAGGCCCAGCCCTGTTCGTGCTTTTCGGCTTCCCTTCTCCTTTTCATCAGTTCGCTTCAGCGAATAGCGACCAAGAGAAATCCTTTCAAGGTGTTCGTTCGCGCGTGCGACTACGCGTTCGAAGCGTTTTTGGAGCACGTAGGTGGTCAGTGGTATATGGGTGAGGGACGCGGCTCCGGCGTTGACGAGTTCGGAGAGGCGAATGGCTGAAGCGGCTTGCTGATAGGTGGCAGCGAATTCGCCGAGCCGCTTGTGGCACTGTTCTAGCGCCGCCCGTGATTGCGTGGCGCGCTGGCGTGCGCGAATGGCCGCTGTTGCCGCTGCCTGCGCAGCAGCGAGAGCTGCGTCTTCTGCCTCCTGAGCTGCCGTGACATCGGCAATTTCGTCACCTGAGAGCGCCGCAATGTCTGGTTGTGCTAGTTCGCGTGCGACGTCGTGGAGGGCGGTGTGGTGGTCTGCGATGCTGGCCTGCAGTTCAGCGGCACGCGTTTCGGGGAGAAGGGCATCGTGCGCTTCCTGTGCTGCAGTGAACGGAGTGCCGCCAAGCGCGTGTCTCAGTGCTGCTGTGGCGCGTTGCGCGGCCTGCTGTGCAGTGATGAGTGAGTCAATGGCAGTGACGCGCTCCTGTTGCTCCGCTAGGGCTGCAGCGTGCGATTCTTGAAGTGCTTCCACCGAGGTGGCCTTCCCAAGCCGGCGGGCGATGTAGGCCTGCCCTTCGGAAATGGTTGCCGAACGATGATCTAGCGCTGCGCAAAGTTGAGTCTCCGAAGTGGTTAAGCTGTCTATGGCTCGCATACGCTTGTGCGATTCATCGTCAAGGCGTTGTAGCGTGGCGCGCAGTTCAGATACAGTGAGCGTCGCAGCTTGTGCCTCCTGGCAGGTCTTTTCCGCTGCGGCGAGTTGTTCGTTAGCTGCTTCCATTGTTATGGAGTTCGTTTCTGCGAGCAGAGCAGATTCGCGCCCGGACAGTTCTGCCCGCGTGCGTTGGAGCTCGTCGAGGTGGCGGCGTGCGCTGGTAGCTGCTTCTTCTGCCGCGGTGACCTGTTCTTGGGTGGTGAGGCTCTCACCTGGCTGGGCGGGGGCGGGGTGGATGGTGGATCCGCAGACGGGGCACGCGTGTCCGGAGCGCAATTCTGTGGCAAGGCGTGCAGCGGCAGAGGCGAACCATGAGGATGCGACCCGGTGCCGGTGTTCCTCTGCGTGCTGTGCATCGGCGATGGCGCGCGCGATAGATTCGTCCAGAGTGGCGATGCGGCTGTGAAGATCCTCGCGTTCGGCGACTCGCGTTACCAGAGCTTCTGCGGTATCCCTGGCCGATTGTGTCTGCTGTATGCGCGACGCCGCCTGTTCTGCCAGTGCCAGTTGCTCCTGAACGGCCTCATGGCTGCGCGAGGCCACGTCAATCGCGGCCTTTGCTGCCTCGAGCTCGTTGCGAATGCGCTGCAGTTCGTCCTGGTCAGCGCATTGTGCGGCCTGTGCGATATCCAACTCTGCAGCTCGTTGCACCAGCTCGTTGATGGCGCCCGATTCTCGGAGTAGTTCGTCTGCCCGCGCGTGGGCTGCACGGGCATCCGTGTCGGAAATGTCGTGTGGGTCTATGCCGGTTGCCTCGCGCGCGAATTGTTCAGCGCGCGTGAGCTCGTGTTCCGCATGCTCGGCAGCAGTGAGGAACGGCTGGATGCGTGCGGCGGCGCCATGGTTACGTAAAGTCCTTTCGGCTTCTTCTATAGCGTGCGTGCGCGCGTTGAGCTCAGTTTGTTGCGCGATGAGCTCCGCACGCCGTTCGATGGCGTGGTGCAGGGCCGTGACAGCGGCAAGGTGCTCATGTGCGGCGATCCTGTGCTTTTCGTGGTGCTCCGCTTCAGCATCTGCGCGTTCGCTTTCACGGCCGTGTGTGGTGACGGCGTCGGTGAGTTGCTTGATAACAGGCGCGATGTCACTGGGAGAGGTGGCGTTCCGGGCCGTATCCTCTATCACCTGGATTACCTCATGCGGAAGCTCGGCTATGGTGGCGGCTGTTGAAAGCGCAGTGGTGAGCGCCAACCGGGAATCATCGACGCTGCGGCGAGCATCAGAAGCGAGGTCGTGAAGGGTCTCGGAGAATCGCCGGTAGAGCGAGGTATCGAAGATTCGTTCCAACAAGTCGGTGCGGTCATCGCTGGAGAGTTTGAGGAATTGCGCGAATTTTCCCTGTGGCAACACGATTGTCTGTACGAACTGGTCCGCCTGGAGGCCGATTAGCGAGCCAATCTCGATAGTAGTATCAGCGACCTTGGTGCAGAGAACTTCGCCAGCCTCCAGGCATCCCGATTCGATTGCGTCGTCCGGCAGTTTCCAGAGTTTGGCGGTGGCGGCGATGGCGGATTTTCTTCCCTCTCGCTGCCATTGTGGTGTGCGACGTACGCGATAGGTTCCCGAACTCAGCGTGATCCACAGATCCACATAGGATTCGGCTTCAGGATCAGCATGGCTTGACCGCATCCGATCGGCAGTCGATTCGGATCCTCCCGCTACAGTGCCGTACAGGGCCCATGTGATTGCATCGATGATCGTGGATTTCCCCGATCCGGTAGGACCTTCTAAAAGGAATAGCCCATTGACGCTCACTGCATCGAAGTCGATCGTGCATTCACCGCCAAACGGTCCGATTCCCCGCATCGCCAGATAACGTAGCTTCATTTTTGTTCGCCTCTGGCAGTCGACGTGACGGCGGTATTCTCCGAACGGAATGCGATATCGCGCGCCTTGTGCCATGCTGCTTCAGCGACCCTGCGCTCGTCGTCGGATAAGTCCCTACCGCCAGCTCGAATCAGAAACTCGATAACAGAATCAAATGGGTCACGTGTGGCAAGGGCGTGTGGTGCGGGTGCAGGTGAAGGCGTCAGCTCAGAGGCGTGCACGATCTCAAGGGCATACGGCAAAGCAGCCCGGATGCGGGCAGCCATGTCGGCCGGCCTATCGGGATCCGTGACGATGGCTTTGACGAAATGGTCGGCCACATCTGCGGCCGCTGAGAGGATGTCCGCCAGCGTGCCTTTGATAGTAGTGAGCGGGCGCCATACGGGCGCGGGAATGAGCTCTGTTGAGATCCCCGTGGCGTCCAGCTGCAGCAACACCGAGGATTTGGGCTTCGTCTCTGAGAAGGAGAAGGCGATCGGAGATCCAGAGTATCGCATGGGAGGATCCGCTGGCCCGCCCACCTTTTGGGGTGAATGGAGGTGCCCGAGCGCCACATAGGCCAGTGGGCCTGGTCCGTCAGCGCCCAGGCGAAATAGCGAAGCTGGAGCGCTATCGATGCCGCCCACGTGAAGGTCGCGTTCGGAACTGGACGGTGAGCCTCCAGTGACGAAGGTGTGCGCCATGCAGATTCGCGGAGCGGTTGCATCGCGGTACTCCCCATGAGCAATATCGGCTTTGACACGTTCAAGAGCAGCTCGCAAAACGGCTTTGTGGCTGCGCTCTAGAAGCTCGTCCAATTGGGGCTCCGTTCCAGGTGAATGCGGCGCCAGGCGGTGCCGTTCCACATCTGGATCGAGATAGGGGATCGCGTAGACCAAAGCCCCCAGATCTCCCTTCTTGGTGGAGAGTGGAATCGGTGTGCCGCTGTCGCGAGAATCGGTGCGAATGTGCACATTCTGGCGCATAATCCGCGATCCGAAACCTAGGCGATGCGGGGAATCATGATTGCCCGATGTCATCACGACGGTGGTGAGTTCGGCCAGACGAGCCAGCGTGGCATCGAATAACTCGACAGCAGCGAGGGGAGGAACGCTGCGGTCATACACGTCACCAGAGATCAACACGGCATCGATTCTGCGTTCTTCCACACACCGGACAAGGTCATCACACCATAGACGATAGGCCTCTGTGAGATCGGCGTGGTGTAACGTGCGTCCGAGGTGCCAATCAGAGGTGTGCAGAATCAACATGCTTTGATCCTAATGGGTGGCCGCGACACAGAAAGGACGCGCTAGCGGCCGTTCAGAATCCGTAGCACCTCATCGTGAAGAACCCCGTTTGACGCGACTGCGTTACCGCCCCATGGCCCTCTGATCCCATCGAGCGCGGTGAAGCGCCCGCCCGCTTCCTCAACGATTGGTACCAATGCGGCCATATCGTAGATTTCTAGCTCGGGTTCCGCAGCGCAATCTACCGTTCCCTCGGCCACAAGCATATAACTCCAGAAGTCTCCGAAAGCACGCGTTCTCCAGCATGCGTCTGCTAACCCCAGGAACGATGTGAGAGCGCCACGTTCTTCCCAACCAGTGAGTGATGAGTAGGAAAAAGACGCCTCATCCAGTGAAGCCGTGCGTGAGACGTGAATTTGGTGAGTGGGTACCATGGCGCCTCCTGCATACGCGCCGCGGCCCCGGGCGGCCCACCACCGGCGGCCAAGTGCCGGGGCGGAAACAACTCCCAGCACAATTTCTCCGGCTTGTTCGAGTCCCAATAAGGTTGCCCATACTGGTACGCCACGCACGTAATTCTTCGTTGCGTCGATCGGATCGATGATCCAGCGCCGTGCACTGTGGGCCAGAGAGCCGCCTTCTTCTTCCCCATAGACCGCGTCAGTGGGCCGCTGTAGCGTGATCGCTTCGCGGATTAGCCTTTCCGCGGCCTGATCAGCATCGGAGACGGGCGTATGGTCAGCCTTCAACGCCACGCGTAAATCCTTCGCGCCGAAACGCGCCATGGTTTCACGATCCACTCGATCGATGGTCTCTAATGCGAAAGCGAGGTCCTCGTCAATCTGTTCCATTGTCCCGTCCACTCCTCTGCGATGTCAGAAGCCTTCGAAAAGATGCGACGCGTACTGCCTCACGCCCGGTAATACCAGAAAGAGCGCATCCCACCGAATCCTCCGCGTGTTGGCAGCCGCGGGGACAGGTTGCTGCGCATGCCGCGAGTTCGGGAAAGGCTCGGAGGATATTCGCCGGATCAACGTGGCTCAATCCGAATGAACGGACGCCAGGGGTGTCAATGATTCTCCCGCCGCCTGGCAGTGCAATCGAAACCGCGGAGGACGAGGTGTGCCTACCCTTTCCAGTCACTGCGTTGACCTGGCCTGTTTCCCTGGAGGTGCCGGGGACGAGCGCGTTGATCAGCGTGGATTTTCCAACGCCGGAATGTCCAACCAACACCGTCTCGTGGCCAGTGAGCGCCGCGGCGACGTCGGCCACTGCACCGCCTGCACCGGCTTCCGTGACGAAGCACGAGATGCCCAGGGGGCTATAGAGCCCCACAATCGCGTCAGGAGCGGCCAAATCGGCTTTGGTTAAGACGAGCAGCGGCGTCATACCCGCGTCATATGCGGCTGCCAGGCACCGATCAATCAGCCCGATTCGCGGGGCAGGTTGCGCGAGCGCTGAACAGATCGCCATCTGATCGGCATTCGCAACGATCACACGCTCCCTGCCGCCGCCTTCGTCCGTAGAACGCCGCAATTCGGTAGTTCGGGGTTCCACACGTACGATGCGAGCCAGAGTATCCTTGCGGCCGGAAAGATCGCCCACAACGCGCACCTTGTCACCGACGACGACACCGCGGCGCCCGAGCTCGCGCGCCTTGACGGCTTGAACGTGCGTTCCGTTTTCCAAAAGTAGCGTGAAACGGCCCCGATCCACAGCGATAACACGGGCCGAGGGAGCGTCGTCGTACGAAGGTCTCCTTTTGGTACGCGGTCGTGAAGGGCGCCCTGGGCGTACTCGAACGCGAGGATCATCCGTGCCGATATCGCGGCTTGCCCTCATGCGGCTTGCCATTCTCGGAGATCATCGAACGGGTCCTCCGGAATAACGTTCTCAATACCCGAGGTCAATTCTGTCCACATTTGAGGGAATTGCGGGAGAGTCTTCGCTGTTGTTGCGATGTCGTCCACAACGATCCCTGGGGTACGCAAACCGAGAATTGCGCCGAATGTGGCCATACGGTGGTCCGCATAGGCGTGGACCAGACCACTGTGGAGTGTGCATGGCTCGATCACCAGATCGTCCCCATTCACCTGCGCGCGGCCGCCTAACCCGTTGAGTTCCGTGCTAATTGCAGCAAGGCGATCAGTTTCGTGATGGCGCAGCTGGCCGATGTTGCGAAGAACCGAAGGGCCGGCAGCATATGCAGCCACAGCGGCCACTGTGGGCACCAGTTCTCCGAAATCGTGCATGTCAGTATCCAATGGTTGCACCGTATCCGGTCCGCGCAGTGTGAGGCGGTTATGCTGCAGGGACGATTGTGCCCCCATCGCGCTGAACAGGTCGCGCAAATGAACGCCAGGTTGGTGGGTTACGCGTGGCCAGCCGGGAATACTCACTTCGCCTCCCGTCACCATGGCAGCGGCAAGGAAGGGGCCGGCGTTCGAGAGATCGGGTTCGACTTCAACATTTCCAACGTCGGGGATCCCAGGCAATACTAGCCAGCGCACAGCTGGGTGCCCCTGGCGCACTGGGCCAGCGTCCTTGGGGAATGTGAACACCTCGATGCCCGCATTCCGCAGCACTTGGACGGTCATCTCCAGGTGCGGCGTTGACGGAATGGGGCCGCCTACGTGCCGAATCTCTACGCCATTGTCCATGCGCGGAGCAGCGAGCAATAATGCCGAGATGAACTGAGAGGATTCGGAAGCGTCGATCACGATCCTGCCGCCGGCTACGCGTCCCTGTCCGAACACCGTCAGCGGCAGGACCGGACGGGCCATGTCATCGACTGCATACTCTACCTGCACCCCCAACTGGCCGATGGCGTCAACCACCGGTCCCATCGGGCGCACCCGGGCGGCGGCGTCGCCGTCGAAATGGACTGGACCGTGTGCGAGCATCGCTACCGCAGGCAGAAACCGCATAACGGTTCCAGCCAGGCCAACCTGAACGTCGGCGCCGTGCAGAGGGGCGGGGTAGATGAACAGTTCGTTGTCGTAGAATTCGACGCCGGTGCCCATCGCCTCCAAAGCCTTGATCATCAGCAGCGTATCGCGAGCCACCAGCGGCTTACGTATCACCGAAGGCTGGTCGCCAAGCGCCGCCATCACAAGGAAACGGTTAGTGAGAGATTTCGATCCAGGAATGTGAACCTGGCCCGAAATTGCCTCCGGGTGGAAAGGTGCGTCCCAGCTCATGATGCCCTCACAGCGCGCATCTTTTCGCTATTCTTGCGCGCCTGCTCGCGGCGCCAGGCCAGTGAAGGCTTTCCACCCGTATCCGCTGCAGCGGCGAGGAAACCGCCAACGGCACCGCAACTGGTCAGAAGTCCGGCGATGTCAGCGCGGCGTTCTTCGCCTGAATGCGTCCAGAAGGCATTGTTTGCAACAGCTACAGGGATTTGGAGTACGGCGAGCAGAAAAGATGCCGTACGTGGCATCTTTCCAAATATCAGAGCAAATCCTGCGATCACCATTGATGCACCGAGTGCGCGCGTGGTGCGGTCGCTGCGGCGTTCATCGATCTCGAAGCCCAGTTTCTCAGCCAGCGGCGAAAAAACGGCCGCGCGCTCCCTGTGGTTGGCCGGCCGTGCCACGGCCTCGAACCCCGAAAGCACTACAGGCAACGCCATCAGTGGACGGGACAATACGCGCAAAACACTCATAATCTATTACTACCCCAAAATGCGGCCGTATGCCGGATTTGATCGCCTACAGCACCAATCTTCACCACCAGGCTTCTGAGAGTACAGGCAGGCTTCTGAGAGTACAGGCAGCTTGGCCTTGCGCTGGCCAGTGGCGCGATGTGAGCGTGTGGGAGTGTGAGCTGCTGCGTACTACTCATTCTGCAATCCCGGTAGGATGAGGCGCGATGAGCACGAACACATTGCCACCGGTGCCGGCGGGCGAACCACAGACAGAAGCAGCAAAGTTGGAGCCGCGGGATAGGGTCGCGCGCTTTGAGGCTGAGGCACTCCCTTATCTAGATCAGCTGTATGGCGCGGCTATGCGGCTCACCCGCAATCCGCAGGATGCTGAGGATCTGGTCCAGGAGACGTATGCAAAAGCCTTTGCAGCATTCCATCAATACAAGCCGGGCACTAACTTGAAAGCCTGGTTATACCGAATCCTCAACAACACGTTCATCTCGAATTACAGAAAGTCACAGCGGCAGCCAAAACAGGCCGATTCACCGGACGTGGAGGATTGGCAGGAATATGAAGCGGCGTCACATCATTCTACCGGTATGCAGTCTGCGGAGGCAGAAGCGATAGAGAACCTTCCTGATTCTGAGATCAAGGAGGCGCTTGCGAGGCTTCCGGAGGATCGCCGCATGGCTGTGTATCTTGCAGATGTCGAGGGTTTCTCCTACCAGGAGATCGCCGAGATCATGGACACGCCCATAGGAACGGTCATGTCGCGGCTCCACCGCGGGCGCAAACAGCTGCGGGATCTGCTCAATGATTACGCGCAGGAACTTGGGTATGGAAAGAAGGAGTCATGAAGGACGAAGGCTTGGTGCGGAAAGTAGAAGAGACGCTCATTGCCACGTCCGAATGTGGGTGTGGCTGCGGGCAGGCGGGCTGTTCATGTGATGAGGTGGCCGAGCATCTGTTCGAACTTCTGGATGCCCAGATGCCAGAAGAACAGGCAGAACGCCTCAAACACCACATCGCCACATGCCCTCACTGCACGCAGATGGCAGAAGCGGAGTCGCACGTTCGCGATATTGTGCGGCGTTCCTGCTGCGAATCGGCCCCCAGTACGCTTCGGGTCCGAATTACACACCAACTCGCGGTGTATCGGCAAGTGACTGAAGATGGCGAGCGTTCATAGAGTAGCGTCCCGTTTTGCGGCTCTCAGCGTTGGCGAAAGCCGTGAGCTTCGCCCATTTTCTGAATACCGGGAAGACATAGCGAGTCTAAGATTGCTACACTCAAGTGTTGTCCTGCCGCATGTGCAAGGGCATTCTATTGAAGGAGAAGCATATGAGCAGGCGTGGTCGTAAGCGTCGCAGCAGGGCTGGGAAGGCTGCCAATCACGGCAAGCGCCCAAACACCTGATCATTGACGGGCCTGGAGAAATCCGGGCCCGTTGTTTTTTCGGGATTCGTTCATCGGGAGTTCAGGAAGCGCAAGTACAGTGAGTACTGCTTCCTCGAGAAGTGCGGCGCACGTATGTATTCCTTTCGCGGGCGCCGTGTGTTGTGTGTATGTAGGGGTTCGCCGGGCATATGTGCCCGGCGAACCGTCATGTCTGTGCTCATTTCTCTCGTCGTCGGGGCTTTTTCTAGTTGGGTTGGGTGTTGTCCCAGTATGCAGTGCCACTTGTACTGGGTTTTAGCTAGAAAAAGTATTTGGAGAGGGGTGGGGCACGGCTTCACGCCAGATGCGCCCTCCTCAAGCCTGCGCCAGATGTGCGCGCATCGCCGTGGGTTGGTCGGTAATGATGCCATCGACGCCCCAGGAGACGAGGAGATCGGCCTGATCCAGGTCGTTGATGGTCCAAGCGTGAACAGCAAGCTGATGCGCATGTGCTATCTGGACAAACTTCTGCGTCAATACTGGGATATGGCGGCTGACGAGTGGAACCTGGACTGCCTGAGCGCCATCTGCGGGCCCGGGTACTGCTCGAAGTAATTGCCCACGTAGTGGGTTCGCCACATGCGTGGCAATGACCATGCGCGCGGTGGCAGTAACACCGAGCGACGTTGTGAGTGTGGGCATCGCGTACCGGATCCGATCAAGACGCTTTTCGCTGAAGCTGGCTACACACACGTGCGTCTGAGCGTGGGTGCGCCGAATGGCGTCAACGAGCGGCATGGCTACATTGTCCTCTTTGGCGTCGATATTGAAGACGACGTCGGGAAATTCGGCGAGCACATCGTCCACCCGCACGAGGCAGTTCCCGGATTCGTCGTGCACCTGCGTGATTTCTTTCCAGGTGTGTGCAGAAATTAGCCCTGACCCATCGGTGGTACGGTCCAGCATGGGATCGTGAGAGAGAACGGCGATGCCGTCGCTGGTCGCGTGTGCATCAGTTTCGATGTACCGGAACCCGGCCTGATACGCGGCGCGAAAGGCCACAATCGAGTTTTCGGGATGCTCATCGCCGCCGCCCCGGTGCGCGATGACGAGGGGCTTATCGGTGATGCCATATATGCGGTTCATCTGACCTAACATACCGCAGGCGGCGCGTCAGCGGCAGATGTCCGCGGGATCTTTCGCGGCGTGCGAAGAAAGGAAGGTGAGTGGAGAAAGCAGCTCGTCGATTTCGTTGCTGGAGGCGCGGCTTGGATCGTGTATCTCCAGGTGAAGGTGCGGGCCTGTGGAGTTGCCGTTACTACCCACCAGTCCAATCACGTCGCCAGCTGACACTTTGTCGCCGGCGGAAACGAGGACGCCGTCGTCGTACATGTGCACATACCACGATTCGTAGACGTGCCCATCAATCGTATGTTTCACGATGATGAGGTTGTTGGAGCGTCCGTCAATGCCGGGCCCGGCATATGTGACGACGCCGTCCGCAATCGCGTGGATGGGGGTACCTGCGTCTGCAGCGAGATCAACACCGGCGTGAAAGCTGTATTCGCCTGAGAATGGGCTGAAGCGGTATCCGAAAGGTGAGGTGACTGTATAGCTGTCTTCGGTCAGCGGCATGACCACGGTATTCGAGCTTTCAGAGGCAAAGGCGGTGCGGACGCCCTGCGCACCTGTCACTGTGCATGCCGTGGTGGCGGAACTGGATTCGGATTGTTGTTTCGCCTCCGAGACTTGGGATTTGAGTGCGGCGTTGTCAGATCCTTGTAACGCTGCCGGAGTTGTGGCTTGTGCGGAGGTTCCTCCCACGATCGAGGCTGTGAGGGGTTGTGACGCCTGTGCGGAGACGCCGCCGAAAGCGCTGATCCCGATCAGTGCCGTGAGTCCGGCGCTGACCATGGTGGATGCGGCAAAACCGGTGAGCACTCGCGGGTGGCGCTGCCGCGGCGCGCTCGTTCGTTGTGGCTGCTGGCGTTTGGCGGTGCGTGAGGCTTTGAGCCCCTCTCCAACAGTGACGGTAACTTCTGCGAGGGACAGCACAGTGGTATCTTGCATGGCCGCCGCTGGCGAGGTGCCGTGCGGCGAGCGGGCGGGCATGGTGCTGTGCTTTCCCATACAAGGTCCTGTCTGCCGGTGATTACCTCGCGGATTGAGCATTCCGCGCACATCACAAAATGATAACGGAATGATAACGATCGCGCGAGCGGGTTGCGGGACACGCGGGCGTGACACGCCGCCACGAGACCGGCACAACACGTTCAGTACGCTGGCACAACAGCCCGGGTTATCCGCGTTGCATTCGGTCGCGAATATCGCCGATTAATTCTTCGAGGATGTCCTCGAGAAAAACAATCCCGACGACGTCGCCGTGAGCAACGACACTTGCGAGATGGCTTCCGGACCCCCGCATCACTTTGAGAGCAGTCTCCACCTCTTCATCTGGCGCGACCTTGACGAGGGTGCGCACTTTCCACGCCGGGATTGGTTCGTGGCGCGCTGCAGGCGATGCGCCGAGGAGATCCTTCATGTGAAGGTATCCAGAGACCTTCCCAGAGGAATCACGCACGAGGAAGCGAGAGTATCCAGTTGCGGCGACTGCCGCCTCGACGTCGGCGGGTGTGGCGTTAGCGGTGACGCCTGCCACGGCATCGATTGGGATCATGACGTCAGCTACATCGTGTTCGGAGAATTCCAACGCTCCTGTTATCAAGCCGTGGTCGTCGTGAAGAACTCCGGCGGCTTCCGATGCCTCGACGATTGAGGCCACTTCCTCGGCAGTAAATGCAGAGGCCACTTCGTCCTTCGGTTCGATCCCGAGCAAGCGGAGGATTCCCAGCGATAGCCAGTTGAGCAGAAGAATAACGGGGTAGAAGATCTTTTCAAAGATCATCAGTGGTGGCACAAGGAGCAACGCGGACTTTTCTGGATGAGTCACTGACATATTCTTAGGAACCATTTCGCCGATGACCACGTGGAGCGCCACAACGATCACGAGTGCAAGAAGAAAAGCGATAGCGTGAACGACAGCTTGGTTGAGGCCTGCGGCTGCCAGGGGTGCAGCCAGCAGGCGTGCAATCGCGGGTTCGGCTAGCACGCCCAGGCCTACAGAGCACAATGTGACGCCCAATTGCGCTGCCGCGAGCATCTGCGAAAGGTGTTCGATGGCCCAGAGGACGCGGGAGGCGCTTGGGCGCTGGCCAACCAAGGGTTCGAGCCGAGAGCGCCGCGAGCCCGTAAGGGAGAATTCGGTGGCCACGAAGTAGGCGTTGAGTGCGAGCAGAACGGCTGTGAGAAGCAGAGCAATCGCGGGGCTCATTTCGCGGCATCCTTCGACGGCGTGAGGCGTACAAATCCTACGCGGCGGCCCTCCATCGCAGTGACGGTCATCCTCACGCCGTCTTCTTCGATGCTGTCGCCTTCGCGAGGTATTTTGCCTAGCCGGAACATGAGGAAGCCGCCGAGCGTCTCATAAGGGCCGTCGCTCGGAATGCGGACGGGCACGACCCGCTCGATTTCGTCTGGGCGCATATCGCCTGGTACGATCCAGCCGCCCCCAGGCGCGGCATGCAATTCTGCGCGCCGGCGATCGTGTTCGTCGGAAACTTCTCCGACGATTTCTTCGATGGCATCCTCGAGTGTGACCACGCCAGCCGTTCCTCCGTACTCATCGACCACGATCGCCATTTGTTGTCCCTCGTCACGCAGCTGCACCAGCAATTCGGCCAGCCGCATCGTTTCGGGCACGCGCGGCGCGGGGGATAAGAGAGAAGCAGACGTGATCGGGACTGTAGAACGCTTTTCAAACGGTATTGCGACGGCGGGGCGAAGGTGGACGATGCCACGAACGTCGTCGATATTATCGCCGATAACAGGGAAACGGGAGTGCCCAGTGCGGCGTGCGAGTTCGACGACGTCGGCGGCGTTTGCGGTGGTGGGAAGCGTATGGACGCGCCCGCGGTCTGTCATCACATCGACGGCGCGAAGCCCGCCAACTCCAATGGAGCGAGTGACCAGACGGGCTGTAGAGACGTCCAGGGTGCCCGCTTGGGCCGAGCGGCGAACGAGCGCGCCGAGCTCGCTGGCCGATCGTGCGCCAGAGATTTCCTCCGCAGGTTCGATACCAAGGTGACGAAGTATCCAGTTCGCGGCTGCGTTCAAGCCCACGATCACAGGTTTGAAGACGAATGTGAAAGCATTGAGAGGCTTTATTACCCGTTCTGCTGCGGTCAATGGGCCCGCCAATGCCATATTCTTCGGCACCAGTTCGCCGAACAGCATCGAGAACACGTTGACCGCAACGAACGCGAGTGCCGCAGAAAGCGCCACGGCTGCCCCGCGGGCTAAGCCGGACGATTGCAGTGGACCCTCTAAGATGCGTGCCAGCGGATCTTGAGCGACGTATCCCAAGAGCACTGTGGTGAGCGTGATACCCACTTGGCACGCGGAAAGCGCAAGCGAAAGCGTGTGCAAGGACTTCTCCACGGCGCGAGCACGCGGATCGTGTTCCGCCTGCGCGGCAACGCTGGCGGAATCGAGTGCGACGAGCGAAAATTCCGCGGCAACGAAGACGGCAGTGCCGAGCGTGAGGAGGACGCCCAGGCCAAGTAAGAGTACGTCGCCTAGCATGAGTGAAGTGTCAGATGTGCCATGATTCAGTCAGTCTACAGTGCGGCTGACGCCGCGGGCGGTGAAGAAGAATTTACCCTTCTCATTTTGTAGTGAAATATTAGCATTCCGGGACGAAAGTCTCGTAGGCTAGAAGCGTTCAAAGGCACGTGCACAGCACGTCCTTTGGCCAGGCGTCCATAGAATCGAAAAGATGAGGCATTTCGTGTCAAATCAACCGTCCGAAGACTTCGGGGCAAATCAAGGTTTTATCGAAGATCTCTACGCGGCATATTTAGCGGACCATACGAAGGTAGGGCCGCAGTGGCAGGAACTGTTTCGGAGATGGGCGGGTGAGGGGCGAAAAGCCCATGGTACGAACGCCCATGGTTCGGCGGTTTCGGCGGCATCACCGGATCCTGCGACTGCCCAGGCACGGATCGGCGTCCACGCATCGTCTGATTCTCGCCAGATGACGGAAGCCATTTCTTCGGCACGTGCCGATCTTCCTCCGGCACCCCGTTCGGCTGCACAACCGCCCATCACGCCATACGCAAAGCGATACCATCTCGCCCCCACAGAGACTCCCTTGGGGACGGATGAGGTGGCGCCCCTCAGAGGCGTTGCGAAGACAGTGGCCGCCAATATGGATAAGTCGTTGGAGCTGCCAACTGCGACTTCCTTCCGCCAGGTGCCCGCTAAGATCATGTTCGATAACCGTGCGCTCATCAACGATTACCTCAAGGCCACGCGTGGCGGCAAGGTGTCATTCACGCACCTCATCTCCTATGCGGCGATCGAAGCACTGGTGCAAATGCCCGATATGAACCAGTCGTACCGCGTGGTCAATGGCAAGCCGAATATCTATCGTCCCGAACATGTGAATTTCGGCGTGGCCATCGATGTGCATAAACCCGATGGCAGCCGCACGTTGGTTGTGCCTTCGGTTAAGGCCGCGGAAATGATGACATTCGATCAGTTCTTGACGGCGTATGAGGATCTGGTGCGCCGCGGCCGTAAGAACGAGCTTGGCATGGAGGATTTCCGTGGAACAACCGTCTCTTTGACGAATCCCGGCGGGATCGGGACCACCCAATCGGTTCCTCGGCTGATGGTGGGCCAAGGGCTCATCATTGGTGTGGGCTCCATGGTTTACCCAGCAGAGTTTTCCGGAACGTCGGCTTCTGCATTGGCCAGGCTTGGTGTTTCCAAGGTTGTGACTCTGAGTTCTACGTACGATCACAGGATCATCCAGGGCGCCACATCGGGAGAGTTCTTGCGGCTTATTGAGCAGAAGCTCCTGGGGCTCGACGGATTCTATGAGAGGGTTTTCTTTTCGCTTCACGTACCCACAGAGCCCTACGTGTGGGAACCGGATAAGGAATTCGATCTGTCGCGCGAGATGGACCGCCCGGCCCGTATTGCGCGTCTCATTCATTCGTACCGTTCGCGCGGCCACTTGATCGCGGATACAGATCCATTGGCGTTCCGGCCCGTGCGCCATCCCGATTTGCGCCTGAGCGCATATGGTTTGACGCCGTGGGATCTGGATCGCGAGTTCCCCACAGGCGATTTCGGCAACCAGGATGCGATGACGTTGCGCGAAATTCTGGGCCAGCTCCGTTCCACCTACTGCTCCACAGTCGGTTATGAATACATGCATATTTCCGATCCTGTGCAGCGCAGATGGTTCCAAGAGCGCCTGGAGCGCCCGCGTGAGAAGATGTCGCCTGAAGCCCAACGGCATATCCTTGAAAAACTCAATGAGGCGGAGGCGTTCGAGGAGTTCCTGCAGACGAAGTATGTAGGCCAGAAACGCTTCTCACTAGAAGGTGGCGAATCGCTGATCCCGGCGCTAGACCAAATCCTCACCCATGCGGCGAGTGATGGCCTTCCTGAGGTTGGAATCTCCATGTCGCACCGCGGGCGCCTGAATGTGTTGACGAATATCGCCGGCAAGTCATATCGGCAGATCTTTACTGAGTTCGATGGTTTTGTTGATCCGCGCACGGTCCAAGGCTCCGGAGACGTGAAGTACCATCTGGGAACGGAGGGAGTATTTACGTCACCAACAGGTGACCAGACGGCCGTTTACATCGCGGCCAATCCTTCACATCTGGATGCCGCAGATGGAGTTTTGGAAGGTATTGTGCGTGCCAAGCAGGATCTGCTGGATCTGGACGACGAGGGCAGTGCAGTTCTTCCGATCATCATCCATGGAGATGCCGCATTTGCTGGCCAGGGCGTTGTTGCCGAAGTGCTGAACCTTTCGCAACTGCGTGGTTATAAAACTGGCGGCACGATCCACATCGTTGTCAACAACCAGATTGGATTCACAACTGCGCCCACGTCAGGGCGTTCGTCGCACTACGCAACGGACATCGCGAAGGGCTTGCAGTTGCCGATATTCCACGTCAACGGCGACGATCCGGAGGCTGTTGTGCGTGTGGCGGCACTCGCATACGAATACCGGCAAGAGTTCAAGAAGGACGTTCTTGTTGACCTGGTGTGCTACCGCAGGCGCGGCCACAACGAAGGCGACGATCCATCGATGACTCAGCCCGTGATGTATTCGCTTGTGGATTCCAAACGTACTACGCGCCAGCTGTACAAAGAGGCCTTGATAGGCCGCGGCGAGCTGAGCGCGGAGCAGGCAGAGGAAGTGGAACGTAATTATCACGCGACACTTGACCGCGCATTCCACGACGTGCGCGAAGCAGAAGCTGCTGCAGATGCAGGGCAACCGGATGCGATAGCCGGGTTGGAATTGCCAAGCGCGCAAAAACAGGACGCCGGTACCGTAGTTGGGTGGACGTCGTCGACAACGCCGCAGGTCATCGCACGTATTGGCGAGGCGCACCTGCAGGTGCCCGAGGGATTTACGTTGCATCCCAAGATTGCGCGTCTATTTGAACGCCGCGCGAAGATGAGCCACGAAGGCAAGATCGACTGGGGATTCGGAGAACTCATCGCTTTTGGTTCTCTCCTCATTGAGGGACTTCCGGTCAGGATGTCTGGGCAGGATTCGCGGCGTGGAACGTTTGTGCAACGCCATGCAGTGGCCCACGACCATCTGACGGGTGCTGAATGGACCCCGTTGCGCGGTTTGACTGAAGACCAGGCGAAGTTCTGGATCTATGATTCATCCTTGTCGGAATACTCAGTTTTGGCGTTTGAATACGGGTATTCGGTAGAACGTCCGGATGCTTTGGTTGTGTGGGAAGCGCAGTTTGGTGATTTCGCGAATGGTGCGCAGACCATCGTTGATGAGTTCATCTCGTCAGCCGAACAAAAATGGGGACAGCGGTCCTCATTGGTGATGCTTTTGCCGCATGGCTTCGAGGGTCAAGGGCCGGACCATTCCTCCGCCAGGATCGAGCGTTACCTTCAGCTGTGCGCGCAGGATAACATGTGGGTGTGCCAGCCATCCACACCGGCGAACTATTTCCACTTGCTTCGCACGCAGGCATATCGGCGCCCGCGGCGCCCGCTCATCGTTTTTACTCCCAAGCAGCTATTGCGCCGTAAGGCCGCAGTTTCGCCGATCGAAGACTTCACCAGGGGCGAGTTCCGGCCGGTGATTGGCGAAGTCGATTCGCGAATTGAGCAGGTTGATCGTGTGCTGCTGTGTTCTGGGAGGCTTTACTATGACCTCGTTGATGAGCGCACTCGCCGGGGCGATACGCATACGGCAATCATCCGCGTTGAGCAGCTGTACCCGCATCCAACCGAGGAACTGCGCAGCTTACTTACGCAGTATCCGAATGCGAAAATTCTGTGGGTGCAAGACGAACCCGAAAACCAGGGCCCATGGCGCCATTTCTTCGTAACGATGTTCCAGGATCTGGGGATCTCTCCCACGCTCGTATCGCGGCGCGAGGCGGCATCGCCGTCGACCGGATTGTCAAAGTCTCACGCCGCGCAGAACGCGGAGATCTTGGCACACGCCTTCAACCGGGATTAGCCTGGAGCGGTTCAAACTGGTGCGCGCCTTCAGGCGCGTAGAGTGGCTGACGCAGCTGCAGCCTCTCGCGGTCTCCTGCGCCCGCTGCTCGGCGGATGCGCGTCGGGGTGCGGGTGCGCCTAATTTGGGCTGGTTGGGCGCGGGTGCTGCACATTGTGGCGGATATCTGCGAAAGTAGGACGTGTGAATGAAGGGAATCTTCGAATCTTCTTTGTCGGCGACGAACTCATCGCCGGCCTCGGTGACGCGCGGGCATTAGGGTGGACCGGCCGCGTTCTCGCCCGGACGCCAACCGAACCGCCCTTGCTGGGGCTGACACTTGCAGTCCCGGGGGAGAACTCGCACGGTTTGTCCGAGCGGTGGGAAGCTGAAGTGACTCGGCGGATGTCTGATGCACCTGCACGGCTGGTAGTGGGATTAGGGTCACATGATTTGGACACCAGTGTGACGCTTGCGCGTGGTCGGTTGCATCTAGCCAACTTGCTGGATTCGGCCGAGCGCAGAGGGCTGAGGCCGTTCGTCGTTGGCCCGCCGCCGCGCCGCGACGTCCCTACGAAGTTACAGGCGGATCTTTCCTACGCTTTCGGAGATGTGTGCGATAGGCGCGGTATTCCCTATGTTGATACGTTCACGCCGCTGCTGAATCACGAACAGTGGAACACGGACCTGATTCTGTCTAACGGTTATACGCCTCATCAGGCAGGTTACGGGCTCATTGCCTGGCTGGTGTTGCACAGTGGGTGGAACCAGTGGCTGGGGATTCCTACTGTTACGGCGCAGTAGGTCACGTGTGGTTCACGGGTGTGTGGTGTGGCCCAGTAGGCCGCCCGTGTGCCTGGTGGGCGAGGCGACGGACGGGCGAATCGGGTTCTTAAACCTTGAGGCTGCCAGTGTGCCTGGCGGGCGACGTCGTCGTGGTTAGGGTAGCGACGTCGTCGTGGTTAGGGTAGCGACGCTCCTAGATCGGTAACTTTTTCTTGCTGAAAAAAGGGCTAGGTGGCACGCGTTCTTGGGGAAATGCCCTATCCGACTAGAAAAAGCTACGCGTGAGATTCGCATGTACGCGTGAGATTCGCATTGGTGCCCCGAACAGGATTCGAACCTGCGGCCTTCTGCTCCGGAGGCAGACGCTCTATCCCCTGAGCTATCGGGGCGCACCGCTCTATACTACCAGCATCCGAAAGAGTATCCGGCATCGCCATGTGGTGATCTCAGTGACGAATGGTGGTGGCGTGGGGCAATACGAACGGCTGTCCACGTAGAATCGGGTGCGTGACTCCAGAAGAACTCAGCCAGCTTATCGCGGCGCAGATTGCAGCAGCTCAGAATGACGGTCAACTCCACATAGGAGGAGATATTCCAGATGTCAAGGTAGAGCGGCCGCGTTCGCGTGAACACGGGGATTGGGCCACGAACGTGGCGATGCAGCTCGCAAAGCGCGCGGGAATGAAACCGCGTGATCTCGCTGAATTTCTGGCAGGACGGTTGCGCGCCGCATCCGGAATCGAGGCTGTGGATGTGGCGGGCCCAGGATTTTTGAATGTGACGCTTTCGGCGGCTTCTGTCGGCGAGCTCGCTCGAACGATCCTCACGCAGGGCGAAGACTTCGGCCGCACGGATACGGCACGGGGGAAAACAGTCAATTTGGAGTATGTCTCTGCTAACCCAACCGGCCCACTGCATATTGGCGGTACGCGCTGGGCCGCTGTGGGTGATTCGCTCGCTCGTATCTTGGCTTTTTCTGGCGCGAAGGTGGTGCGCGAATATTACTTCAATGATCACGGCAATCAGATCGACCATTTTGCCGAGTCGCTGTTGGCGCGCGCGAAGGGCAGGGACATTCCAGCAGACGGCTATGGCGGCCAGTACATTGAGGACATTGCAAACGAGGTCATCGCGCAGTGCCAGGAGGCTGGGGAGCCGGATCCGCGCACGCTTCCCGATCCGGAGGCGCAGGAGGTTTTCCGTAAGCGCGGCGTGGATCTGATGTTCGATGAGATCAAGGAATCGTTGCACGATTTCCGCACGGACTTCGACGTGTATTTCCACGAGCAGTCGCTTCACGAATCGGGCGCGGTGGCAGCCGCGATCGCAAAGCTGCGTGGCCTGGGTGCGCTTTTTGAGAAGGACGGTGCGTTGTGGTTGCGTTCCACCAGTTTTGGTGACGATAAGGACCGTGTGATTGTCAAGTCCGACGGCGAAACTGCTTACTTTGCTGCGGACATCGCTTATTACCTGAATAAGCGAAGCCGGGGGGCCGACCAATGCGTCTATATGCTGGGCGCGGATCACCATGGATATATCGGCCGCATGTATGCGATGGCACGCGCCTTTGGCGACACTGCCGGACCAGGGCAGAATATGGAGATTCTGATTGGGCAGCTGGTAAATCTTCTCAAAGATGGTAAGCCTGTGCGGATGTCGAAGCGAGCGGGCAACGTGGTAACGCTGGAGGACCTGGTCGAGGCCGTAGGCGTAGATGCTGCGCGTTATTCTCTGGTGCGCGCCTCCGTGGACACCACTTTGGAGCTGGATTTGGATCTAGTGGCGTCACATACGAATGACAATCCGGTGTACTACGTGCAGTATGCGCACGCGCGTACCTGCTCTGTGTCTGCCAATGCTGCGGCGCATGGGGTGCGCAGGGATGACGGTTTCGCTCCTGAGCTGATAGAAGCCCCTGATGCGGAACTGCTGGGAACACTGGCACGTTTCCCCGATGTCGCAGCGCAGGCTGCGGCTTTGCGTGAACCACACCGGGTGGCGAGGTATTTGGAGGAAGTGGCGGGCTCGTACCACACGTGGTACGGGAAGGCCCGGGTTACGCCGCGGGGCGCAGAACCTGTGACAGATTTGCATCGGACGCGGTTGTGGATTAACGACGCCGCCCGCCAGGTACTGGCGAACGGTTTAGGATTGCTGGGGGTAAGCGCGCCGGAGAAGATGTGAGAACCCGGGCTGATGTAAGCACCTGTGGGTTGCAGAGTAAGGAGCATTCGTTATGGCTGTGAACCTGGAAGAGTTGGCCGCGCCAGAGCCGGATGGTTCCCCGGTTGGGCTTTGGCCGACATCCATGCGAAGGCAGGCTGGAGAATTAACCTTGGGCGGCGTGCCTACCAGCCAGTTGATAGCGCAGGCGGGTACGCCTGTATTCGTTGTTGACGAAGCGGATGTGCGCATGCGGGCCACGGCATGGAAGCGTGCGATGGATTCTGCGTTCGCCGGTCTGGCAGGAGCCGACGTCTTCTACGCGGGAAAAGCTTTCCTCTGTGTGGCAGTGGCGAGGTGGATGCACGATATGGGCCTCGCGATCGACACATGCACGGAAGGCGAGCTGCGTACGGCTCTCGCGGCAGGTGTTCCGGGTTCGCGCCTTGGGCTTCATGGGAATAGCAAATCCCGCGCGGAGATCGAGCTGGGGCTAGACGCTGGCGTTTCTCACTTTGTCATTGATTCACTTGCGGAACTCGCGTTGGTCGAATCGATTGCTGCGCGCCGCGGTGATGTTGCGCGCATCGTGTTGCGGGTGACGACGGGTGTTCACGCTGGCGGCCATGAATATATCTCCACCGCGCACGAGGATCAGAAGTTTGGTCTGTCAATTGCCTCTGGTGCGGCTGAGCGCGCAATTGAAGAAACACTCGCGGCCGAACATCTGGAGTTGGCTGGTCTGCATTCGCATATCGGTTCGCAGATCGTGAATGTTGCTGCATTCGCCGTCGCGGCAAAGGCGCTGCTTGACCTGCGGGCGCGGACCGCAAAAATGACGGACCACGTGATACCCGAAGTCGATTTCGGCGGAGGCTATGGTGTGCGGTACACGGTGGCGGATGCTGTTCCGCCAAGCCCAGAAGAGTATGCCCGGGTCCTTGCTGCGGCAGTGCAGCGGCATGTGGCTGATAGCGGCCTGACCCCACCACGCGTATCGGTCGAACCCGGCCGTTCCATCATCGCGCCGTCAACGGTCACGCTGTACCGCGTGGGTACCATCAAGCCGGTTGTGCTCGACGACGGCGTGCGGCGATACGTTTCTGTTGATGGCGGGATGAGTGACAATATTCGGCCCGCGCTCTACGGCGCGGATTACACGGCGGCATTGGCTAACCGCCAGCCTTCAGAAGAATGCGTTCGCACACGGATCGTGGGAAAGCATTGCGAAAGCGGCGACGTCGTCGTGAAAGATCTGGCTTTGTCCGCGGATTTGGGGCCCGGAGACGTGCTCGCTGTTCCTGTGACGGGAGCATACGGGCGATCAATGGCGTCCAATTACAACACGGTGCCGCGCCCGGGTGTGGTGGCGGTGCGCGATGGCAGGTGGCGCTGGATTCTGCGCCCTGAATCCGTGAGCGATGTGTTGGCATTGGATCCTGACTGGGCTCACGTGTGAGGACCAGCCTCGAGCGTGCGGGCTAGGCCAGGACCTCAGCTGGACTGGGGGTCTGCGGCTGCGCTTTGCGCTGCACAATGGCAGACGCTCACGCTGACGTGCGCGGTTTCTTGTGGCCTGCAGGTTCGCTCCAGTGCTCCAATGCGGCGACGACGGGCCGGAGTTCCGAGATGGGCATTTGCCCGGGTGCAGTTGCTTCCCCCACCATGGCGAATGTGGCTGCCGATCCGAAGATATGCCCGGCTGCCCGGCTTACGGCGCCGATAGACCCCATGGCGAGCATGATGAGCGGCGGTGCCAATCGCTCTGCGGCCTCGGCGCTGGTGACGAATAGTTCGGCCACATCTAGTGCATTCTGTGGCATGCATGCGAATTTGGCTATATCGGCACCCGCATCGGCCATCGCGCCCAGGCGTGCGAGGCTTTCAGCGCGCGGTGGGGCCGTTGAGAAGTCGTGATAGGAGGCGACCGTGGGAATGCCCCGTTCACGTGCAAACTCTAAGATCTCCGTGATCGGCTTAGCGGGAGTGAACGTGTCAGTGCCGCGGAAAAATTCAACGTCGATCGCATCGATGGATCCAGTGGAGATCAGTGTGGAGAGAAGCCGAACGTAATCGTCGTCGCCGATGGCACGCCCGCCCTCAGCAGAGGTGCGGAATGTTGCAAGAATGGGTTGTTTCACGCGCGTGGTGAGAATCGCTGCAATGTGGCACACGGCTTCGATGCTGACATCGTGCAGGTAGTCCACGCGCCACTCCACGATATCCGCGCCTGATTCGGAGGCGATGGCGGCTTGCGAGATAGCTTCTTCCTGGTCTGTGGGGGTGATGGGTACGATGATCTTCATCTCTCCGGCACCGATCACCACATTGCCAAGGCGGACTGCTCGAACCACTGTGTTCCTCTCGTTGTGCTTATCTCCACGTTAGCGCATGTGCGATGAACAAACTGCGGGACGGCCAGGCCGTTGAGACACAGATATGGGTAGGCTATGGCTCAGATGTCGGCGTAAGGAGGGACCGGCCTGTGGACAGTGTCAGGATTGGATTGCTCGGTTGTGGGACCGTGGGTACCCAGGTCGCGCGCTTGCTTCATGAACAAGAGGACGACCTCGCTGCCCGCGCAGGTGCGCGGCTTTCGCTGGTCGGTATTGCGGTGCGGAATGTGCAAGCTCCACGGGATCCAGTCATCGATAGGGCGTTGTTGACTGCCGATGCGCGCGCGTTGATAGCACAATCAGACATCGTCATTGAACTTATTGGTGGTATCGAACCAGCGCGTACTTACATCTTGGATGCGTTTGCGCACGGCGCTTCGGTGGTCACTGGTAATAAGGCGTTGCTTGCGGCTCACGGCCCCGAACTCTACGATGCCGCGGCCGCAGCAAACGTGGATTTGTATTACGAAGCAGCTGTGGCTGGGGCAGTCCCAGTAGTGTACGGCTTACGCGAATCGCTCACGGGTGATCGCATCACAGCGGTACTCGGCATTGTGAACGGTACCACCAATTACATCCTGGATGAGATGACAACGAGAGGCCTGAGTTTCGATCAGGCTTTGGCGGATGCCCAGCGCCTGGGATATGCGGAGGCAGATCCGAGCGCGGATGTGGATGGGCTGGATGCGGCTGCGAAGTGCGCGATTCTCGCGTCACTCGCTTTCCACTCTCGCGTTTCTCTGGACGATGTCCATGTGCACGGCATCAGAAATATCACGGCCGACGACATTGCGTCAGCAACTCGTCACGGCTATGTAGTGAAGTTGGTTGCGACGGCGCGGCGCCGCCGCCGCGGTATCGAGGCTCACGTGGGCCCCACTTTAGTGCCTCGAAACCATCCGCTTGCCGGAGTCCATGGGCCTTTTAATGCGATCGTTGTGGAGGCAGAGGCCGCGGATCGGTTGATGTTCTATGGGCGGGGTGCTGGCGGCGCTCCCACGGCGTCTGCCGTGCTGTCCGACGTGGTCGCAGCGGCCTCGCACAAGGTGAGTGGCGGGCACGCTCCGCGCGAGTTGATTTATGCTGATCTTCCGGTTCTGAGCCCCGATCAATCGGAATCGCGCTTCCAAGTAGAAGTGGATGTCGAGGATACGATCGGCGTGTTGACTAAGGTAGCAAGCGTTTTTGCGCGCCACGACGTCTCGATTTCTTCTGTGTGGCAGGATGCGGAGGAAAAGGTGGTTGATGCGACTGGCATGCCGGTGTGCCGCCTTACGGTGACGACGCACGTGGCGAATCAGGCGGATCTTGAGGCCACGATGGAAGAACTTGACGAATCGCCATTTGTTTCCGGAGTACGTCACGTCATTCGAGTTGAGGAGTCCTGATGGCCCACCAGTGGCAAGGAGTTATTCGCGAATACCAGGATCGTCTGCCGTTTGGGCCAGACGATGAGATTGTCACCCTGGGAGAAGGTGGTACCCCGCTGGTGCATGCCCCTGCCCTGGATGAGAAAACGGGCGCGCGTGTGTACGTGAAGGTAGAGGGAGTCAATCCCACTGGATCCTTTAAAGACCGCGGAATGACCACGGCAATCTCGCAGGTGTTGCAGACCGATGCGAAGATGGTCGCGTGTGCGTCAACGGGCAACACCTCTGCATCCGCTGCTGCGTATGCGGTTGCAGCAGGGCTGGAATCTGCGGTCATCCTTCCCGCAGGGAAGATCGCGGCCGGCAAGCTGGCGCAGGCGATTGTGCATGGCGCGCATCTTGTTGCTGTGGATGGCAACTTTGACGACTGCCTGCGCATCGCGCGCGAGCTGACAGACCGTTATCCCGTAGCGCTTGTGAATTCGGTCAATCCATATCGCTTGCAGGGGCAGAAGACCGCCGCATTCGAGATTGTGGATGCGCTGGGAGACGCTCCGGATATACACGTGCTTCCAGTGGGCAACGCGGGCAACATCTCAGCCTATTGGATGGGCTATTCAGAGTATGCGGGCCACACTACGCTGGCGTCGATGGACGAAACTGCACTGCATCTGCCTCCAGTGGCGACGAAGACGCCACAGATGTGGGGCGTGCAGGCGTGGGGTGCGGCGCCGCTCGTACTAGGCCACCCCGTGAAGAATCCTGAGACGGTAGCGACGGCGATCCGCATTGGTAACCCCGCGTCGTGGAAGTTTGCGGAGGCAGCGCGCGACGATTCGGGTGGCTGGATAGATCGAGTGACTGATGACGAAATCTTGGCGGCTCAGGCGTTCTTGGCTTCCCATGTGGGCATCTTCATCGAACCCGGCTCGGCGGCATCGATTGCAGGACTGCTTAAGGCAGCAGATGCTGGGAAGATCCCTTCAGGTGCCACGGTGGTGTGCACAGTGACGGGCAATGGCCTGAAGGACACGGCCACGGCGTTGAGCGGCCGGAGCCTTGATTTCACGCCGATCGAGCCGACGCTTGAGGCCGTGGCCCGCACGTTGGGGTTGTAATGGGCTTCGCGCGTGATACGGCCCGGGTGCGGGTGCCGGCGACGTCAGGCAATTTAGGACCGGGCTTCGACTGCATGGGGATGGCTCATTCTGTGTGGGACGAGGTGTCTGTCCGTTTGACCACTGGAAAGACGCGTGTGCGGATTTTCGGCGAGGGCCAGGGAAACCTGCCGGATGACGATTCGCACCTTGTGGTGCGCGCATTGCGACGAGGTTTGGACGTTGCCGGCCTGCCTCAAAGTGGTATCGAGCTTACGTGCCGGAATGGGATCCCACAGGGGAGAGGCTTGGGTTCGTCTGCTGCGGCCGTCGTTGCTGGGCTCATGTTAGTGCGCGGTTTGATGCGCGATCCGGAGCTTTTCGACGATGCCGCCATGCTGCGTGTCGCTACGGAATTCGAAGGCCATCCGGACAATGCTGCGCCTGCAATATACGGGGGTGCGGTGGTCGCGTGGATGGAGAAAGGTGTACCGCAGGCTGTACCGTTGCGCGTTTCTCCGGATGTGACCGCAACACTGTTGGTTCCAGATGCTGAGTTGTTGACAGAAACGGCACGTGCAGTATTGCCTGCTGAAGTTCCGCATGCAGATGCCGCGTTCAATGCGTCACGGGCCGCATTACTGGTGGTGGCCCTCGAACACCGGCCAGATCTGTTGTGGCAAGCCACGCAGGACAAGCTGCATCAGGATTACCGGGCGGACGCAATGCAAGCATCGGCAGACGCGTTGCGGTGGCTTCGCGGGGCAGGATGGCCCACTGTGGTGTCCGGCGCCGGCCCGTCTTTGTTGGTCTTTGGTACTCTCGATCCGGAGACGTCACGCATCATGGAGTCTCGGGGCTTCCACGTAGTATTGAGTTCAATTGGACGTGGAGCTCATATTGTGCAGTGAGCGGACATAGACGGCTGAGAGTCTTGGATGTCACGTCTTTGCGGTATACGTAGGGCCAGCTTTGCTGCTAATGTTGAACACGCACCGGAGATGTCGCGGCATTCCGCGCCCCGGTCGGTACCGCGTTGAGAACCTGCATTATGGCGAACCCGCCACAGGTCGTCGGCATCATTTCATCAAAGAGATCGCCAGCATGGACTGGCACAGACGAACGTCAGCTATTACTCTGACTTTCCGAGGAAGGAACCTCGTGAGCGAATCCCATACTACCGGCGCCATTTCGACGATGCGTCTTCCCGAATTGAAGGAACTCGCCAAGTCACTTGGGATTGAGGTGGAGCCAAAGGCACGGAAAGCGGATCTCATCGCGCAGATTCGTGCGGTGCGTGGTCCGTCTCGTCGTGGCCGGAGAAGCAAACAGAATGCACAGAATGTGAGTGAGGAACGCCACAACACGAACGCTGCCGAGCCGCAACAAACTGCGCCTGCGAACGAGAAGAAGCCCGCGCAAGAACGGAAGCGGCGCGTGCGTACGGTGGCAGCGGAATCGGATTCTCACGAGGGTGCGAGTACGGCCGCGGCATCCTCGGTGGATCTTGGAGAGGCACACAAGGCCGCGGTGGTACGCGCGTCTGACGAAAAGGCGTCCGCTGGTGCTATATCGCTGGACCAGATCGTGCTTCCTGATCGCAGACTGCAACGCCCGGATGGCGAAGAGCGCAAGGATCGGGCAATTGAGGCGGTCGCAGAAGAATTGGCAACCGCGGGGGTTGCACGCAGCCGCCGTAGAGGCACGAGTGGCGAACGCGTAGAGGAATCATCCGAGCGAGAGATCCGGCACCGGCCGCGTACAACGGATGAGATCGTCCTTCCAAACTCTGATACTGCGGAACATGGCGAGGAAGAACAGCCAAATCCGCGGCGCAACCGGCGCAACCGGCGCAACCGGCGCGGTGGTGGCGAAAACCGCAACCAGAATCAACAGCGGGCGCAGCAGAGTGTTTCGGAAGAGGAGCAGCGGGAAGAAGAAGTCCTTCTGCCTGTAGCTGGCATCGTGGATATGGAAGGCAACCAAGCATTCTTGCGGACCGGCGGTTATTTGCCTGGCGCCAACGATGCGATCATTTCACCCCAAATAGTGAAGCAATTCGGTTTGCGCCGCGGCGATGCCGTGGTGGGAGCTGTTCGGCAGCGTGGCGAATTTGAGAGCAACAATCGCGGGCGCAATCAGCATCGCAAATTCAACCAGCACCAGAAGCTGAATCCTTTGGTTCAGGTGGACACGATAAATTCGCTCACCCCTGAGCGTTCCCTACAACGGCCGGAATTCCAAAAACTGACGCCGCTATACCCGCAGGAAATCCTTCGGCTAGAAACTACATCGAAGGCATTGACGCCGCGCGCTATTGACCTGGTTGCCCCAATCGGCAAGGGGCAACGCGGCTTGATCGTGTCACCGCCGAAGGCTGGCAAGACGATGGTGATGCAGCAAATCGCGATGGCAATCGCCACGAATAACCCGCAGGTCCACTTGATGGTAGTGCTGGTGGATGAGCGGCCCGAAGAAGTAACGGATATGCGGCGAATTGTAAAGGGAGAAGTTATTGCTTCCACTTTCGATCGCCCTGCATCGGATCACACAATTGTGGCGGAGCTCGCGATCGAACGCGCCAAACGGCTGGTGGAGCTCGGTCAGGATGTCGTGGTGCTGCTTGACTCCTTGACGCGGCTTTCGCGGGCGTACAACCTGGCGGCTCCAGCCTCAGGCCGTATTCTCTCAGGTGGCGTAGACGCGGCCGCGCTCTATCCTCCAAAGAAGTTCTTCGGAGCTGCTCGAAATATCGAGAATGGCGGCTCGCTGACGATCATCGCATCCGCGTTGGTTGAGACTGGCTCAAAGATGGACGAAGTGATCTTTGAAGAGTTCAAGGGTACCGGGAATATGGAGCTGCGCTTGTCGCGTCAATTGGCCGACCGGCGTATCTTCCCCGCCATTGACGTCAACGCTTCGGGGACACGACGCGAGGAGCTGTTGTTCTCCGCGGAAGAGCTCAAAGTGATCTGGCAATTGCGCCGTGCTCTTGGGACGCTCGATGTGAATGAGGCGTCTGACTTTTTCCTCGGCCGGTTGCGTAAGACGGAATCGAATGCCGAGTTCTTGGTTCAGATCATGCGCTCGATGCAGGCCGGAGGCCCGCAGGCGAACTAATTACTGCCAGGAGCGGGGGCTCGCTACGGCGCGAGCCCCCGCTCCATCTTGAGAGTAACCACTCTGGTAGCGTCGGCCTTCACCTCGTTGGCAAAACTGGAGTCGCGTGTAGCTTCACTCGTCACTGCGTCGATCATTGCGGCCGCACGCGTAGGATCGGCCGATGCAAGGATGATGTCGCACCCTGAGTTGATCGTAGCCAGGGCGCGTTCCTCTGGAGTGTAGTGTGCTACCTGAGCGGCTGCCGAAACGTCATCAGTGATGCATACGCCGTCATATCCCAGCTCGCCGCGCAGAATCCCCGAGATTATAGCAGGGGAAAAGGCCGCCGGATTGCTTGGATCGATGAGGGCGTAGATGGCGGTGGATGCCATGACCATAGCCGCGCCGTCGCGGATGCCGGCAGCAAAAATGCTGATAGAAGAGTCAGTTCTAGTGGTGTACGTATCAGTAACGCCTCCGGCTGTGTCCGTGTTCTCCGTGACACGGCCGAGCCCGGGGAAGTGTTTGATGACTGTACCAACACCAGCGGCATTCATTCCGGTGATGAATGCCGCAATGGACTTTTCGATCGTGGCGGGATCGGTAGTGTAGTCACGCTCATAGTAGCCAATGGGGGCGTTTGCAGTGGGAGGTTCGGTTCCGACCAAGTCTGCAACAGGAGCTAAGTTGAGGTTGACACCAGCTGCGGCCAGTTCTTCTCCCCACAGTGCGGCTTCCTGCGATGTGAGCCCGGAGTTGGCCTGCGCCAGCGCTGTCGGAATGGCAGAAAATCCTGGGCCCTGGAGCGTTTGTACGTACCCGCCTTCCTGATCCACAGCCACAAACATTCCGAGCCCGGCGGGTTCATAGGCGGTGAATTCGGCAACAAGGGCAGCGACTTCAGCGCTGCTTGCCGTGCTACGCCCGGCTAGAAAGATGTTGCCGACCGAACGGTTCTTTACCAGCTCCAGTGTGATGTCGTGATTTTTGCCGAGTGGCACACCAACCATAAAAAGTTGCCCCACTTGTTCGGGGATGCTCATACGGGCCACAATCTGCGCGGCCTGGAGAGCAGGAGTTGCAGACGCCGCGGTGGTAGGAGATGAGGGCGCTTCGGATGTCGCGGTGGCGGGAGATGAGGGCGCTTCGGATGTCGCGGTGAGCTGCGAAAGGGATGCGGAACGGCCCGAATGCGCGGGCAGTGAGCTTGTGCATGCTGCGAGAAGAAGAACTGTTAGGGCACCCGCCACGATGCGTTTCATGGATGTGAGTCTAAAGGCAAGCCGCACCGAAGGGGAATACGGCGGCGCTATGCGAGGCTTTTCACGTGATCTCTGCTGGCGCGCCATAGCCGGAAAGTGTCATAATATTGCGTCGGCTTTCGGTTCACCGCCATCTGCCTGTGCGCGTGTGCAGGAGAAGCCACCGCCCTATGCGGTGCTTTTATGTGCGGACCCGGGGCGCAAACGATCCAAGGAGCAACACATGAAGCAGGGAATTCATCCTGATTATCATCCGGTTCACGTAACGTGTACGTGTGGTAATGAATTCGATACCCGTTCTACTTACCCCGGTGAAACACTTCGCGTTGACGTGTGCAATGCATGCCATCCGTTCTATACAGGTAAGCAGAAGATCCTGGATACTGGTGGCCGCGTAGCTCGCTTCGAAGCGCGCTATGGAAAGCGCACCAAGTAGCACAAGCTCTCACAGGACGCCGGCACGGGATTCAACCGTGTCGGCGTTCCGGCTCATAGAGCCAAAGGATATGCCATGTGATACGGAGGAACTGAGAGACGCATGAGTAAAGAGACGGAAATCGCCGCAGGGCATCTGGAAGAATTTGCACGAATAGAGCAAGAGATGTCTAGCCCGCAGGTGCTCAAGTCTCCCGAGAAGATGCGTTCGCTCGGCCGGAAGTACAGCGAGCTGGGGCGTGTGGTGCGTGTCTACAAGCGCTACATTGCAGCCGAAGCAGATCTGCGAGAGGCGCAAGAGATCGTGGCTGCTGGCGGCGAGGATGCCGAGCTGTTCCGTCCAGAGCTTCCTGCACTTCAAGAGGCGTTTGATTCGGTAGAAGCAGAGCTCAAGGATGTTTTGATTCCGCGCGATCCAGATGATGCCCGCGATGCGATTGTTGAGGTGAAGGCCGGCGAGGGGGGAGAAGAATCCGCTCTCTTTGCTGCGGATCTCGAACGCATGTATGTGCGATACGCGGAAAAAATGGGATGGACTGTGGAGGTGCTCTCGTCCACCCTCACCGAGCTCGGAGGCTTCAAGGATGTGCAGCTCGCAGTGCGCCGCAAAACTCCGCCGGAAGATCCCGCGGACGGAGTGTGGGCGCATCTCAAGTTCGAGGCGGGAGTGCATCGCGTCCAGCGTGTGCCAGTGACAGAATCTCAAGGGCGAATCCACACGTCCGCTGCCGGTGTACTGGTATTCGCGGAGGTAGATGACCCAGGTGAGGTGGAGATCAACGATTCGGATCTGCGTATTGACGTCTACCGTTCGTCCGGGCCGGGCGGGCAGTCAGTCAATACAACGGATTCGGCCGTCCGGATTACCCATCTGCCCACGGGAATTGTTGTATCGATGCAGGATGAGAAATCGCAGATCCAAAACCGTGAATCGGCTATGCGGGTGCTGCGCGCCCGATTGCGACAAATGCAGTTGGACCAGCAGGCGGAGGAAAACGCGGCACTCAGGCGCTCGCAGGTGCGCACGGTGGACCGCTCAGAACGGATCCGCACGTACAACTTCCCCGAGAACCGGATTTCGGACCACCGGACGGGTTATAAAGCCTACAACTTGGATCAGGTACTGGCTGGTGAGCTGGGACCGTTGATCGATTCGGCGCGGCAGATGGATGAAGCCGCGCGCCTGGCTGCGGAAGAATAGATGAACGTTTCGCGCCTTCAGCCGTGGCTCCGTCTTATCGGGCAGGGAGCCCAGGTGCTGCGTGATGCAGGGGTATCTTCTGCTGACGTCAATGCGCGTTTGTTGGCAGAATACATCGCAGGCGCACAGCCGGAGATAGCTCCCGATCCGGATCAGTATACTATCCAACGGTACGATGCTGCCATCGCGCAGCGTTGCGCGGGGATTCCGTTGCAGCACATCACAGGCACGATGTACTTCCGGTACTTGGAGCTGGTTAGCCGCCCTGGTTGCTTCATTGTGCGGCCGGAAACGGAACTGGTAGCGCAGGCCGCGATCGATGCCGCGCGTACTGCACTATCGGTTCACGGCAGTGCGTGTGTTGTGGACCTGTGCACGGGCAGTGGGGCTATCGCGCTGTCTGTCGCTACAGAGCTTCCCGGCACTCGGGTATACGGAGTGGAAATCTCTCCCGAGGCGCTTGCGGTGGCAACGGTGAACAATGCGAAATACGGGAGTGTGGTAACGCTTGTTCGTGGAGATGCGCGCACGGCACTTCCGGAGCTTGCGCACGCGTGCGACGTCGTCGTCGCGAATCCTCCATACGTTCCTCCAACCGCCAATCTTCCGCGCGATGTCGTGGCGGATCCGCCACTTGCTCTGTGGGGAGGCGGGAAGGATGGCCTGGAGCTTCCGCGCCAACTCGTTGCCCGAGCAGCGCATTTGCTGCGGCCGCGCGGTATCCTCGTCATGGAACACGCTGAAGAGCAGGGCGAGGCGTTGCGCAGCGAGGCTCTGGAAACAGGTTTCCAGAGCGCGCGCACGGGAGTAGACCTGGCGGGTCGCGCGCGCTGGTTGTGGGCGCAATGGAAGGATTGATTCGGTGAGCGTAATCGAATGCCGTACGAACGAGGAACAGGCAATATCTGCTGCGCGGGATGCTATCTCGCGCGGGGAATTGATCGTGCTGCCCACTGACACGGTGTACGGGGTAGGTGCGGACCCGTTTTCCGTAGCGGCGGTGAACACTTTGCTCACCGCGAAGGGCCGCGGCCGGGAAAAACCATCACCTGTCTTAGTTGCTTCTTTGGACGATGCCCGCCGTTTGGCCGCTGTTATTACTCCTCAGGCGCAGGCATTAATGGAGGCATTCTGGCCGGGTGCATTGACAGTGGTGGTCCCTGCACGTCCGGAGATCGGCTGGGATCTGGGCGAAACGAATGGTACCGTAGCGCTGCGTATGCCCGACGACGCCTTTGCCCGAAAGCTCTTGACGGAACTCGGACCGCTCGCAGTGTCGAGCGCGAACCTCACTGGGCACGCTCCCGCACTTACTGTGGCGGACGCGCAGCGGCAACTTGGCTCTCGCGTTGCTGTCTACCTAGATGGCGGCCAGTCGCGTGGCGGTGAGCCGTCCACTGTGGTTATTGTGGGCGAGACGCTCACAGTAGTGCGTGAAGGAGCGATCGCTGCGGACGCTGTGGTGGGCGTGGCTGCCGGCAACTGAAGGGTTACAAGGTGCGCGTCTATTTGCTGATCATGGTCCTTGCAGCCGTGTTCACCTACGTATTGGTGCCACCGGCGCGCCGGTTAGCGTTGCTCGTGGGGGCGATGACACAGGTGCGCGATCGCGATGTCCACAAAGTTCCCATCCCGCGCCTGGGGGGCTTAGCGATGTACGGCGGCTTTGTCGCCGCTCTCGGAATCGCATCGCAGATACCCTATCTCGCGCGGGTTTTCGCGGCTGGTGCAGGCGTGTGGGGCGTGGTCATCGGCGCGGGCGTGATGTGCCTAGTGGGTGTCATTGATGACATCTGGGAGCTCGACTGGTATACCAAGCTGGCCGGTGAGATTCTTGCGGCCGGGATCATGGCATGGCAGGGCGTGCAGCTGATCACCGTGCCGTTGATGGGGCTCACGGTGGGGTCCACGAGGCTCACGCTTTTTCTCACGGTCATCATTGTGGTGATTGTGGCCAACGCGGTGAACTTTGTTGATGGGCTCGATGGCCTTGCTACAGGCATCGTGGGTATTGCTGGTATGTCCTTCTTCGTATACTCCTACTACCTCGCGCGCAACTCGTCGCCGGGCGACTACGCCTCCGTTGCCAGCGCCGTAGTCTCAGGATTGGTTGGGATCTGTGTAGGCTTCCTCCCGCACAATTTCCATCCCGCGCGCATATTCATGGGAGATTCCGGAGCGCTGATGCTCGGTACCGTCATGGCTGGTGCTGGCATTCTAGTGACTGGCCAGATTGATCCGGAAAATGCCACAGTGGGATACGCAATCCCTCCGATCCTTCCGATTCTGGTTCCCATTGCGGTGCTCTTTTTACCACTACTTGACTTCGCTTGGGCGGTTTTGAGGCGCTTGGCGCGCGGCCAATCGCCGTTCCACGCGGATGCAGGGCATCTCCATCACAGGCTTCTCCGCAAAGGGCATTCGCATGCCGGAGCCGTCCTCGTGGAATATATGTGGGCCGCAATTTTCTCATTTTCTTGCGTGGCACTGGTTATGGTGAGGCCGCGGTATGTGCTTCCTATCACGGCTATCGCCATTCTCGTTGGAATCGCAGTGACCGTGCGTCTGCTCCATGGGAACGGACCGGACGCGGACGACGTACCAAAGCAGGATGGCTGATGAGAGAAACAAGCCTGACAGCGGATAGCCGTTATGCGCGGACAGTCGGTAAGCGTTTCGCCATGCTCTCTCTTGCGATCGTCGGAGGAGGTGGCGTGCTCGCCACACTCGCGGCTTTCGCATTCGGATCCGCCGCGGGCGCGATTGGCGTGTTTTTGGGAGGCGCTGTGGGCGTGCTCGCCGATCTTTCTACGGGCGTGCTGATCGGAACTGAGCGAAAGGTTGGGACAGGGCGAAAAGCTAAGGTCCGCGCGGTTCTTATAGTGGTGGGATACCTCGCAAAAATAGCGATTGTTGTGGCGCTTGTGGTGCTCATCCAATCGTTGTCTACCGTAGTTGACCGGCAGTTTTTCCTCGTCGCACTGGCGTTGGCGATTGTGGTGTCCTTGATAGTCCTAACAATAGTAGTGTTCTCAACTCCCGCGCCCGACTACACTAATATTGCCCCATTACCGTGGGGTAAAGATCCGAAGAACGAATCGACGGATGGTGGTGACGGCGTCGTCGGCGCAGAAACTGGCAATGACGCTATCTGGCATTCGTCGAATTAGGTTCGTACTCTTCCCCTTTTCTCTGTACAATCGAAGGCGTGCGTACAGCACTGCCACCATCTCATGGAAGGACGCGGCTTGTTGGTAACCACGCTCACAGCGCTTGCCACAGGGTCATTCCTCACCGCTAGCGACAATTCATTCACACCGCCGTCGCTAGATGAATTCTTCCCCGATCCGATTCTGTTTGCGGGCACACCGTTTGAAATCAACCGTGTCATTATGGTTCGCCTGATTTCGGTGATCGCATTGTGCACTATGCTGATCCTTTATGCGAAACGGGCAAAGTTGGTTCCGGGGCGCGTTCAGAGTGCCGTAGAGCTATTGCTCGATTTTTCGAAGAAATCGATCGGTGAGGAACTTCTGGGGGATAAGGCGAAGCCTTACCAGCCACTTCTCGCCACAATCTTCTTGGGTATCTTGTTCATGAACCTGACCGGCGCCATACCGGGCCTCCAGATTGCAGGTACGGCGCTTGTGGGCATGCCCATGATTTATGCCCTGGTCGCTTATGTCGCCTTCATCGCCGCCGGAATCAAAGAACGCGGTTTGGGGCGCTTCTTCAAAGGACAGCTTTTCCCGGCGGGTGTACCGAAGTTCATTTATCCGCTGATGACGCCCATCGAGATCCTCTCAACATTCGTTCTGCGGCCCGTCACTTTGGCCTTGCGACTTCTTGCCAACATGGTCTCGGGTCACTTGGTACTGGTGCTGTGCTTTGTAGGTGCCAATGCGCTGTATTTCTCCGTTGGCGGCCTTTCCGGCTTCGCCTTTGGATCGCTCACACTACTCGGTGGCATTGCGTTTACATTCTTTGAAATCTTCATCGCCTGCTTGCAGGCCTACATCTTTGCGCTCCTATCGGCAGCGTACATTTCGCTGTCGATTTCTGAGCACTAAGCTTCCCGAAAATCCCGACCAATCGAAAAGGACATATCAATGATCGGTAACATCGCAACTATCGGCTACGGCCTCGCAGTCATCGGCCCTGGCATCGGCATCGGCCTTATCGGCGCGAAGAACCAGGAGGCGAGCGCTCGCCAACCTGAATTGAAAGGATTCCTTCGAGTCAACATGTTCCTCTCGATTGCGTTCGCTGAGGCGCTGGGCTTGCTCGGATTCATCGCTGGCTTCGTATTTGGCGCCTGATGATGTTTGCGGAGGAACACTCGCTGATTCTCCCGGCGGTGCCGGACCTTGTCTGGGGAACAGTATCGTTCATCGTTGTGGCCTTCGTGGTGTACAAGATCGCATGGCCGGCATTTATCCGTACACTCGACGAACGGCACGATAAGATTGACGCCGGGTTGCATGCTGCAGAGAAGGCCCGCGAGGAGATCGCATCTGAGCGCGCCGCACTTTCGTCGCAGGTTGATGACGCACGCAAGGAGGCCGCGCGGATTCGCGAACAGGCCCAGTCCAACGCGGCGGACATCGTGGCAGCCGCGCAGAAGCGTGCAGAAGCTGAGGCGCAGCGGATAGCTGAGACGTCGAAACGTCAGATTGAAGCAGACGCGCAGTCGGCGCAACGCACTCTTCAGGCGAAGATTGGAGTTGTTGCGATTGACCTCGCTCAGCGCATCGTGGGAGAGCAGGTTTTGGATCCCACGGTTTCACAGAATGTGGTGGACGGCTTTTTGGATCAGCTCGAAGCGGAGAACGCGGGAATCAAGGAACAGTAGATGCATAGTCGTGGGGAGGCGTTACACAGCGCACAGGTTACGTGGGAGGCGGTGCTCCAGTCCTCGGAAGATGGCCGGGAATGGGGTAATCAGCTCTTCTGGGTAGCGGATGCTCTGTCCGAATCTGGTGCGCTCCGCCGTTCACTGACAGACACATCGCGCACAGTAGACGACCGTACGGCTCTCGCACGGACGATTTTCTTCGGGAAGGTAGATTCGCATGTCCTGGATATCGTTGTTTACGTGGTGGCTCAGCGGTGGTCGCGCGACGACGATTTTCTGAATGCGTTTGAAGCTCTCGGAGTTCAGACGTTGCTGGAATCCGCATCGAAGGGCAATCGCCTGTCCGATGTCGAAGAACAGTTGTACCGTATTCTGCGTCTCCTGGGCCGGCAGCGTGCGCTCCGCGTGGCATTGGGAGATCGTGCGGTGCCCGCTGAGAAACGTGAAGAGCTGGCGCGTACGGTATTCGTGCACTTGCTTCCTGAATCGCTCGACTTGCTTATTCGGGCCGTTCATCGGGCGCCGGATCCGACGATCGCTTTCGCGCTCAGTCAATACATCGATGCTGCGGGAGAATGTGGACGCCATCTCATCGCTTCAGTAACGGTGGCAAGGGAACTCACACCAGCCCAGATCGCGCGTCTGACGCGCATTCTGAGCGAACGGTATGGAGAGGCTGTGGCGGTCCACGTGACCGTTCGGCCTTCTGTGGTCGGAGGCATACGGATTCACATTGGCGAAGATGTCATTGATGGCACCCTCGCAACGCGTATCAACAATGCCAAGGAATTGATGACGAAGTAATGGGTGTCCGCCCAATCAGGCTCGCGCTGTAAGAAGTGAAGGAAAGAAGAATGGCTGAACTGACAATCCGGCCGGATGAGATCGAGGCCGCACTGGACAGTTTTGTGCGCTCGTACAAACCGGAAAAAGCCGTGAGTGAGGAAGTCGGACATGTGACGCTTACGGCCGATGGAATCGCGCACGTTGAGGGACTTGCCGGCACGATGGCGAATGAGCTCCTCACATTCGAGGACGGCACGCTCGGGCTCGCAATGAACCTGGAAGAGCGGCACATCGGTGTTGTGGTGCTCGGTGATTTCACCAGCATAGAAGAGGGCCAAGAAGTTCGCCGCACGGGCGAAGTGCTGTCCGTTCCAATCGGAGACGGCTACCTCGGCCGTACAGTGGATCCGCTGGGCAAGCCAATTGATGGTCTCGGGACGATTGACGGGATCGAGGGCCGCCGGCCGTTGGAGCTGCAGGCGCCAGGCGTAATGATGCGCAAGAGCGTTCACGAGCCTCTTCAGACCGGTATCAAGGCTATTGACGCCATGATTCCGATTGGTCGAGGCCAGCGGCAGCTCATTATCGGTGATCGCCAGACCGGCAAAACGGCCCTTGCGATCGATACGATTTTGAATCAGAAGGACAACTGGGAAACGGGCGATCCAAAGAAACAGGTGCGATGCATCTACGTGGCTATCGGGCAGAAGGGTTCCACGATAGCCTCGGTACGTTCCACGCTGCAGAAGGCGGGTGCGATGGAATACACCACGATCGTCGCATCGCCGGCTTCGGACCCTGCTGGTTTCAAGTACCTGGCTCCCTACACGGGATCGGCGATTGGCCAGCACTGGATGTACGGCGGCAAGCACGTATTGATCGTTTTCGACGATCTTTCGAAGCAGGCGGAAGCATACCGGGCTGTTTCGTTGCTGCTGCGCCGCCCGCCGGGGCGCGAGGCATACCCCGGCGATGTGTTCTATCTCCACTCTCGCTTACTTGAGAGGTGCGCAAAGCTTTCTGACGAACTCGGTGGTGGTTCCATGACGGGGCTGCCCATCATTGAGACGAAGGCGAATGACGTTTCTGCGTACATTCCCACCAACGTCATCTCGATTACCGATGGGCAGATATTCCTGCAGTCTGATCTTTTCAACGCGAATCAGCGCCCAGCTGTTGATGTGGGCATTTCGGTTTCCCGAGTTGGTGGCGACGCGCAGGTCAAGGCGATGAAGAAAGTCGCTGGCACCCTCAAGATTACGTTGGCGCAGTATCGTGCCCAGGCGGCTTTCGCAATGTTCGCCTCCGATTTGGACGCAACAACGCGCCAGCAGCTCACGAGGGGCCAACGCCTGATGGAGTTGCTCAAGCAGCCGCAGTACACGCCGTACACGGTGGAAGAGCAAGTGGTCTCGATCTGGGCCGGCACGAATGGTTTCTTAGATGATGTTCCGTTGGACCTTGTTCACGAGTTTGAAAAGGGCCTGCTGGACTACGTGCGCCACAACTCGGACGTGATGGACACGATCGCTCAAACGGGCCAGCTAGGAAAGGAAACGGGAGAAGCGTTGCGGGCGGTTGTTGGCGAGTTCCAGCATTCGTTCCTCATCTCTCAGGGCCTGATCAAAGCGGATGAAGCAGAAGTAGAAACTGAAGCTGTCCAGGAGACACTCGTTCGGGCAAAGCGAGGCTGACGGTGGCTGGAGCACAGAGAGTCTTCAAAGAGAAGATTCGCGCGACATCCACCTTGGAGAAGGTCTTCCGCGCGATGGAGCTGATCGCTGCCTCCCGTATCTCGAAGGCTCGCGAATCCGCAGAAAGTTTGGATCCGTACGCGCGGGTTCTCACACGTTCCCTGGCAGCGGTGGCCTCGCACGATCTGACGGCGAATCATCCTTTCCTCGTGGAACGGACGGATACGAATCGGGTTGGCGTCTTGGTGGTGACGTCCGATCGCGGAATGGCGGGAGCATACTCGGCCTCTGTGCTGCGTGAGGCGGAAAAGTTCATGCAGGAGCTGCGCGATGAAGGGAAGGAACCGGTTCTGTACGTGACGGGACGGCGCGGTGAAAGCTACTGCCATTTCCGTGGTATCCCCGTGGAGAAAAGCTGGATGGGCGATTCCGATCATCCGACCGACGAGGCGATGGACGATATCGCACAGACTCTTCTGAGTGCATACCTAGCGCCCGCGGATCAAGGTGGACTTGCAGAGATCCACGTTGTGTACACGCGGTTCATCTCCATGGTTCGCCAGGTGGTACAAAAGCGCCACATGCTCCCGATGGCGATTGTTGATCAGGACGACGACGCCCCGGAAGACTCGCTGCGCGACGAGTTGGGGGACTACGCCCCGGGAACGGCACCGCTTTACGAATTTGAGCCGTCGGCAAAAGAAGTATTTGACGCGCTACTCCCGAAGTACGTCAGTCACCGCATCAAATCCGTGTTGCTGCTTGCCGCCGCTTCTGAGCTTGCCTCGCGGCAACAGGCCATGCATTCGGCTACGGAGAACGCGCAGCAGCTCATTCAGGATTACACCCGCAAGGCCAATAATGCGCGGCAGGCGGAGATCACTACTGAGATTACAGAGATCGTTTCGGGCGCAGACGCGCTCAAGCAGGAAGCATAAGGAAAGTTCATGACTGCCACAGTTGATACGAAGGTGCGAGCCGGCAAGGGCCGCATTGTCCAGGTGATAGGCGCTATTGTCGACGTCGAATTCCCATCCGATGCCCTGCCCGAGATCGATAACGCTCTCGTGACTAGGGTGGATCTGAGCAAGCAGGGCGAAGGTGAATCGCACGCCTACGATATGACGCTCGAGGTCGCCCAGCACTTGGGTGACAATATCGTGCGTTGTATCGCGATGAAGCCAACCGACGGCCTCGTTCGTGGCGCCGTCGTCGAAGATACTGGCAGCCCCATCACCGTTCCCGTCGGTGACGTGACGAAGGGCCACGTATTCAATGTGCTCGGCGATTGTCTGAACCTCAAAGAAGGCGAGAAGCTCGAAGTGACGGAGCGGTGGGCGATCCATCGCAAGCCGCCCGCATTTGACGAGCTTGAGCCGGAAACGAAGATGTTCGAAACTGGCATCAAGGTGATCGATCTTTTGACGCCATATGTACAAGGCGGAAAAATCGGCTTGTTTGGTGGTGCCGGCGTGGGCAAGACCGTTCTGATCCAAGAGATGATTCAACGCGTTGCGCAGGATCACAATGGTGTTTCCGTGTTTGCTGGCGTGGGTGAGCGCACTCGTGAGGGCAACGATCTGATTCATGAGATGGCTGAAGCAGGCGTGATCGACAAGACCGCGTTGGTCTTTGGCCAAATGGACGAGCCACCGGGGGTCCGCCTGCGTGTGGCACTTTCCGGGTTGACGATGGCGGAGTATTTCCGTGACGTTGAGAACCAGGATGTGCTGCTGTTTATCGACAACATCTTCCGCTTCACCCAGGCAGGTTCGGAAGTCTCCACACTGTTGGGACGCATGCCCTCGGCGGTAGGCTACCAACCGACTTTGGCGGATGAGATGGGTGCGCTCCAGGAGCGCATCACCTCGACGCGCGGCCATTCCATCACGTCCTTGCAAGCTATCTACGTTCCAGCTGACGACTACACGGATCCGGCGCCAGCAACCACGTTCGCACATTTGGATGCCACCACGCAGCTTTCCCGTGAGATCGCATCTCGCGGCATCTATCCTGCGGTGGACCCCTTGGCATCAACCTCCCGTATCTTGGACCCACAGATCGTGGGGAAGCAGCACTACGAAGTTGCTACGAGGGTGAAGATGATTCTGCAGAAGAACAAAGAGCTGCAGGACATTATCTCAATCTTGGGCGTGGATGAGCTGTCTGAAGAGGACAAGATTACAGTGGCTCGCGCGCGCAGGATTGAACAGTACCTGTCTCAGAATACGTACACGGCGGTGAAGTTCACCGGCGTCGAAGGCTCCACAGTTCCGGTGGATGAGACCGTGGAGGCTTTCCGTAGAATCTGCGACGGCGAATACGACCACATTCCCGAGCAGGCGTTCTTCAATATTGGTGGCATCGACGATCTGGAGAAAGCTTACGCACGGATCCAGGCGGAGGCACGCTGATGAAGATCGACATCGTCGCGCCTACAGAGCTGCTGTGGCGTGGGGAAGCCGATAGGGTGACTATCCCCGCAGAAGGCGGTGAGATGGGCATTCTTGAAGGCCACACTCCACTGATAGCCTTGCTTTCGCAGGGCCGTGTGGCCGTGCGGTCTCACGGGCGCGCCGATCGTATCTTCGATGTTGACGGCGGATTTGCCACCGTGGACCAAGACCACGTCTACATTTTGGTCGATAAAGGCCACCGCGTGAGGGAGTAGCGCCGGGCCGCGCCTGAGCGCATACATTATGCGTGTTGTTTTCGCCGAATGCAGTGTGGAGTATTCGGGACGTCTGGATGCTCATCTTGATCGCGCTGTGCGGATGATCATGGTCAAAGCAGACGGCTCCGTGCTTGTCCACTCCGATGGGGGTTCCTACAAGCCACTCAACTGGATGGGGGCCCCTTGCCGCATCCTGATCCGCGAACCGAATTCGGACGAGCGGGACATTGGTGTGGCCGAGGTGTGGGATGTGGAGCATCAGAAGACGGACGATCACCTGATCCTCCGGATTTTTTCCAAAGTCGCGGATATCAGCCACGAGTTAGGCACGGAACCGGGACTCGTGAAGGATGGAGTTGAGGCCCATCTGCAACGGCTCCTGGCAGAGCAAGTGGAGCGCCTTGGGAAGGGTGTTTCGCTCGTGCGCCGGGAGTATCCCACGCCTATCGGGCCCGTGGATCTACTGGTGCGTGATGGACACGGTGGGCATATTGCTGTGGAAATCAAGCGAAGGGGAGAGATAGACGGCGTCGAACAACTGACGCGTTACCTCGAATTGCTGGGGCGGGATCCGCTCCTAGCCCCTGTGCGTGGTATCTTTGCGGCGCAAGAAATCAAACCGCAGGCGAGAACTTTGGCAGAAGACCGCGGAATTGAATGCGTCATCCTCGATTACGACGAAATGCGTGGTATTGACCATCCGGAGGGCAGGCTGTTCTGATGCGTAGGTCCAAGAAGTACACGCGCCCCGTGAAGCCGTTGAACGTCGAGGCCGCCATGGGTGGGGTCCACTACGAACGGGGCCGCGATGGTGCGCAGTACAAAGTGCACCACATTGCACGCGGCACGAAGGAATATGTATGCCCAGGTTGCCAAGGGATCATCCTCGTAGGTGAATCCCACGAGGTGGTGTGGACCGAAGATACATTGTTTGGAGCGCAATACGGCCAAGAGCAGCGGCGTCACTGGCACACGTCCTGTTGGAAGCATCGTGGCCGTTCAACGTGAGAATACCGCTCAGTTAGAAGGCGCCTGAGCAGCGTCGGGCTGCTCTCCATCTGTGTCTGAGGCGTCATTCTCCGTATCAGGTGTACTTTCCGGTTCGGACGTGTCTTCCGGTTCAGCAGCGCCGTCCGATTCAGCATCTGGCCCGGAAGAATCTGCAGCCGAATCCTGCGGCTCCGGCCCTTCGGAATTGGCGTGAGCCGCGCTGGCAGACACAATATTCGCCAGGCTGAGTCCCGCATCGGACGAGGCGAGCATTGCGCGCATGTCCTCCACATATGCCGTGAGAGCGTTGCGTTGTTCTTGCAGCATGCGGATGTGGGCTTCCGCGTCGTCAATTTTTGCCTGTGATTCTTCACTGGCTTTGCGGCGGAGTTCGTTCGCCTCTTCGCGTGCGGCGGTCAGTACTGTGTGGGCTTCTTCGCGTGCGTCGTCGATCAGCTTTGCCGCTTGTGCTTCGCTGGATTGTGTGAGAGCGTTCGCGCGGTCGGTCGCCTCCCCGAGCCGGCGCTCCGCGTGATCTGCCTGTGCCTCTGCATCGCGCACCATGGCTTCAAGCTTCGAGCGGGTCTCCGCTTCGGACTTCGCACGCTCGGTAGCATCCCGGTCACGATTCGCGGCGATTTCACGTTCTGTTGCGGCACGCAACGCAGCGATTTCCTCATTTGCCTCAGTCCGGATCCGGCCCGCTTCGCGTTCTGTATCGGCCTTGAGTTTCGCGACTGCCTCTTCTGTGTCCGCTTTGAGATCGGCGATCTCTTTTTCTGCTTCCATACGGCGTTGCTCCAGTTCGTGCGCAGTCTGTGACCGCAATGCCGAGGCCTCCGTCGCGGCTTGGGTGCGGATACGATCCGCTTCGCGTTCTGCCGATGCCACGAGTTCCTCTGCTGTGCGCTGTGCGTTCGTAGATAGCGCATTCGCCTCCGCCTTCGCAGTAGCACGCAGCTGTTCAGCGGATGTACGTGCCCTGTCGAGTGTCTGTTTCGCCTCTGCCTCTGCGCTTGCGACGAGTGCCGTAGCCTTCTGTTGGGCTGTTGTGACAAGACGTTCAGCTTCCGCATTTGCGCGCGTCATAATGTCCAACGCTTGTTGTTCGGTGGCGCGTAGGAGCCGCTCGACTCGCGTGCCGAGCCCACCGTAGCTCGGATGCTCGTTTTCTTTTGCTGTCCGTTGCGCTTCCGCGAGTTCGCCGGACAACCGGAGAATGCGGGTGTCGAGCGCTGCGACATGCGAGCGGGTTTGCGCAAGTGTATCTTCGAGCGAATGGATACGCTCATCCACCTGGGCGCGATCATAGCCCTTGCGGACCAAGGGGAAAAGGGGAGAATCCTCAGACATCACGAAACCTTTCCGACCGCGATAGATCAGAGTAGCTGCGCGTGGTTTACGGCAGCGCTAATTGTCTAGCGGGTACGCTGGAACAGATATTAGACTCTTGAATTCTACAGTGATAGATCTAACCGCCATAACGGCGAACAACAAGGTATTGTTATAAAAACGTTATCAATGCGGTGGGTCGCTCAAACAGTGAGAGAGAGTTATGCGACGAACAATTGGCGCGGCGCTCGCAACAATCGGGATGATCGTTGCACTCATGGCCATAGCGTTAGCCACAATTTGGAAGCCTACAGGGCTTGTCACGGCGAGTATCACTCCGGATGGAGCGTATGTACGCACGGCGCCAGGCGTACTGGATCTCGTTGAACCAACGGTCACTGTTACGGCGGCGGCAGCTGACGGCTCAGATGTCACAGTCGCCTTCGGCACAGCAACGGATACGGGAGCCTGGCTGGACGGCCTGTCAGGCACCACCATCACTGGTTTGAAGGATTGGGACACGCTCGCTGTCGGCTCGTCAGCGTCGGCGTCTGCCAGTGCCAGCCCCTCTGCAAGTGCCACTCCATCTGCGAGCGCGTCTGCCAGTGCCAGCCCATCTGCAACAGCAGCTTCAGATGGCACCGCAGCGGGTCCGAGCATCGCGGATTCAGATATGTGGAGTGAAGTGAAAACCGGCAAGAAGTCCGTTGAGGTCACCTACACCGTAAAAGACCGTGGTGTCACGTCGCTGATCGCACAAACAGCGGGGGGCCGGGCACCAGAGATCTCATTGTCGTGGCAGACGGAGCCGGACAGCTCGCCAACTGTCGCGATGCTTCTGATTGGAATTGTGGTAGCCGCCGCTGGGGCGGGCCTGATTATCGCGGATGTCCAGGAAGAGAAACGGGCTGCGGCACGAAGAGCCGCCCATAATCAGAAACTTGCGAGAAGGAGATCCCGCGCCGCCGCGGAGACGTCTGTTCTCACCAAGTTTGATGGCGACATCACGGAGACGTCACGGCAAGTTCAGACTGCGGCCACAGGGCACACCCTTGGTGCGGGCATCTTTGTGTCAAGCCCTCGCGCTAAAGAGCTTCGGCACAGGGAACTGCCAGAAGAAGCGCGTTTGATCATTCCTGAGCCGGAGGAGGCAGCGCCTCCCGCACACGAGGACGCAGCATTGCCTGCCACGCAAGAGGACGCAACACCGCCTGCCGCACAAGCGGACGAGCATGGTGACACCACGTCGGCGCACGATCAGACGGAACAGACGGATACTGCTCCGCGGTCACCGGGAAGCCAATGGCGCCAGCGGTGGGGATTAGGCGAAAGCGCTTCAGACCAAGAATTTGACGGAGAGAAGGGAGAGCCTGATGCGTAAAGCGATTGCTCTGCTGAACGTTGTTGGGCTCGCGTTTGCTCTCAGCTCGTGTAGCACAGACGAAGCTGTTCCCGAGCCGTCCGCAGCATCGCAAACCGCTCCTGCAGTGACTGAGACGTCGTTTGAAAACACGTCAGCTACGATTTTCGGCGTACTCACCAAGGCGGACCAATCGCTCGACAAAAACGAATTGGCTGAACGAGCCACTGGACCATTCCTCCAGATGCGCACGCAGGAATATGCACTGGAGAAACTTCTTGCCGATGCCTATGATATCGATTCGCTTTCATCAGACAGCCAGGTATTCGCTGCAACATCGAATCAGAGTTTTCCCCGGTGGATATATACCGTGATGGAGGCTCCTGAGGGGACCAATCTGAAGACCATCACCGTATTTGAGCAGGCGAGCAGCCGCGAGAACTGGAAGGTTTGGGCGGTGCTTCCCATTCTTCCAGGCCAAACAGTTCCGGGGCTCAAACTTTCGCAGGGCAGTGCAGTAGCTGTGGCAGCCGATTCCTCCGATGGTTTAGTAGCGAGCCCCTCAGACGTGGTAGCCGCGTATGCCACGTACAACAGTGAACGGAAACAGGGCGATATCTCCTTTGGCGATGACGCGCTCTACACCTCGCTTTCGAAGCTGCGTGACGCAAATTCGAAGGCACTCGATGATGCCGGGAGCGCCACTATGAGTTTCCAGGTTTCGAAGGACAACGAACCGGTGGCATTCCGTACCGACGACGGCGGGGCGCTCGTCGTGGCCCAGATGGATTTTTCCACCACAATCAGCGTGACGAAAGAGGGGGCGACGCTCAAAGTTGGTTCAACGATAGGGGCGCTCGCAACCGGTGACGCTAACGGCGAAGTTGAGGTGTCAGGCAAACTGGTGGCGAACTATTCTGTAATGGTGGCGTTCCACGTTCCTGCCACTTCGTCATCCAAGGTGCAGGTCGTCGGAGCGAGTGATCCTTTATTGCTCAGCGTCAAAAATGGCTGAGCCTAAGAACATATGGACGGAATGATGACTCAGTCACTGAATTCGATGTACGGAGCGGTAGATCTCAGTGGGCTAGCAGGCAGTGCAGATGCCACTGCCAAGCCCGCCGCGGAGAGCAAGAAGGTACCGGGTCCTTTCGTACTTGATGTGAGCGCAGCGAACCTCAAGGGCGTCCTCGAGAACTCCAAGAATGTCCCGGTGATTGCGGGTTTCTATTCCAATGCCTCCGATCAATCCCTTGCCGTAGATACGCAGTTGCGTGCGCTCGCGAAGAAGTATGAGGGCAGGTTCCAGCTGGCCCGGATCAATACGGATGTCAGCGCCGACGTCGCGCAGGCTTTCGGTGTTTCCGGGGTCCCCGCCGGCGTAGCGGTGCTGCAAGGTCAGCCGATTCCGCTGTACCAAGGTGTTCCTGCCGAGGGGCAGCTGGCACCGCTTGTGGAAAAGATTCTCCAAGCGGCGGCGCAGTATGGCATTACGGGTGTGATGGATGGTACGGAGAGCCAAGAGCCCGCCGAACCGCAGCTGCCGCCCCACATGAAGGAAGCATACGATGCACTGGACAAGGGCGATTACGCCACGGCGCACCAGGAATTCAAAGAGGCGTTGCGGCAGAACCCTGGGCTCGATGCGGCGAAGGTTGGCCTGCACCAAGTGAAACTCGTTGAGCGCCTCTCTCACGAAGACCGGAATGCTGTTCTCGCACAAGCGAAAGTTGCTCCGCTGACAGACATTGAGACGCACATGCGAGCAGCTGATATCGAAGTGGCGCTCGGCCATCCTGACGCCGGATTCTCTCGGCTGATCGACGTGATCAAAGCCACCGAAGGCAAGGAGCGGGAGACTGTGCGTGAACGTCTGCTCGAATTATTCGACGCTGTGGGGCCGCACGAGGCAATTGTGACGCAGGCGCGCAGGAAGCTCTCGGCTGCACTCTTCTGAGGGACGGTCCGAGCTCAGTGAAGCGTGATCGTCCCCGGGGCTGCGCCGGTTGACTTTCGCACAATCAATTCGCACCCGAACGTCAATGAGCGCGGTTGACTCGCTGGTTGATCGATAAGTGCCACCAGCGTGGAAAGGGCCGCTTCACTCATTGATCGCAACGGTTGGCGGAAGGTCGTGAGCGGAGGATCGGTGAATGCCATCAGCGGAGAATCGTCGAAGCCAATGACAGATACATCGCGGGGCACGGATTTCTCTATCGACTCGCAATAACGGATGGCGCCGAGTGCCATGACATCCGAGCCGCAGATGATCGCCGTGCATCCTGCCGCGAGGAGTTGGGCGGCCGCCAATTGACCGCCTTCGATGGTGAAGAGAGTGTGGACAATGGGCGCCGGCTCTCCCGGTAGGATATCTGCCATTGCCTTGACGAAGCCCTTCGCTTTCTCCTGGGAAGGAATGAAACGCGAGGGGCCCAGCGCCAAGCCGATATTACGATGCCCAAGGGAAACTAGATGCCGGACACCTTGGGTGACGGCGGCGACGTCGTCGGTTGAAAAGTCAGGTGCGTCGATATCGGGATGGTTCCCATTGATAGTGACAAACGGCATGCGGATATCGCTGAGGTGGCGATACCGTTCGATGTTGGCTGTCATGTCCGCATGGAGTCCGCTGACGAAGACGATTCCGGAAACGTGCATGTCTGTGAGCATCTGCACGTAGGCATCCTCTGTGACTCCGCCTGGCGCCTGCGTACACAGGATCGGCGTGTAGCCGGTATTCGCCATTGCGCTTTCGAGGTCCAGCGTGAAAGTGGGAAAGACGGGGTTAGAGAGTTCAGGAACGATCAAACCAATGAGCTTTCCGGGGCGTTGCCTAAGGCGCTCAGGACGTTCGTAACCAAGCAGGTCGAGGGCAGTGAGTACGGCTTTACGCGTCGCGGGTGCCACCGTGTCTTTGCCATTGAGTACACGGGAGACTGTTGCAGTGGAGACTCCAGCTTGCTCCGCGAGGTCGGATAGCCTGATGCGGTTTGTCATTTTGTGCTCCAATGTTGTGAATGCTGGAAAACGGATGCGTGCGGCCCTTGCCTTTGAGACGCCATAGCCGGGAGAACACGGGCGTGCACTAATGCTGATTCCAACACTATACGATGAATACTTCTCTGCAAGAGTTTACAACGTAGCTAGGTGCATAAACACGTGGAATTGACGGATTATGGACACGAACATCCGGTGCGTGGCGTTCCATCAGAGAAAAGATTCTGAAATTGCTTGCATGGTATGGGAGCGCCACCAGCCGCCGTATCGCAGAGGGCTAGGCCTCCGCGGAGGGCGCCGAAGGGGAAGAATCTGCAGAGGGCCCCGATTCGGTGGAGGTCGAAGCTATAGACGCGGAGCCGGCTTCCAGCAATTCGTCACCCGCAGTGGCAGGTTTGAAGTACACAACGCCAAATGGGGGTAATTGCATGAGCGCCGAATACGGCCGTCCATTCCAACTCACGGGCTCAGCTCTGACAGCGCCGAGGTTGCCAACACCGGATCCACCGTATTCGAGTGCATCCGTATTCAGTACCTCTTTCCAGACGCCGCCATAGGGTAAGCCGACCCGGAAATCGTTGTGTGGCACGCCAGCAAAGTTGCAGACCACAGCCACAATATCAGTGTCATCTGCGCTCTTACGAAGGTAGGAAATCACATTGTTGTCGGCATCCGAGGCATCGATCCATTCGAATCCGTGACCGCTGAAATCATCGCTCCAGAGTGCGGGTGAATGCACATACACGTCATTCAATGTCTTCACCAACGTGAGGACGCCATCGTGCGAGGGAACGTCCGTAAGCCACCAATCGAGCCCGCGCGATTCGTTCCACTCTTGGATCTGAGCAAATTCCTGACCCATAAACAGCAGTTTTTTACCGGGGTGTGACCACTGGTATGCGAAGAGCTCACGCACTCCGGCGAGCTTCTGCCAATCATCACCAGGCATCTTCGAGTAGAGTGAGCCTTTGCCGTGCACCACTTCGTCGTGGGAGAGCGGCAATAAGAAGTGCTCGGAGAATGCGTATACCAGCGAGAAGGTGATCTCGTTGTGGTGCCAATGCCGGTTGATCGGCTTTTCTTCGAGATACCGCAGAGTATCGTTCATCCAGCCCATATTCCACTTGAGGCCGAACCCGAGCCCGCCATTGTCTGTGACCGCGGTGACCCCGGGCCACGATGTGGATTCTTCTGCAATCATCATGACTCCGGGCACGCTGCGATAGGCCGTCGCATTGACCTCTTGGAGGAATGAAATCGCCTCGAGGTTCTCGCGCCCACCGTACACGTTGGGCTGCCACTGACCATCGGCACGGGAGTAGTCCAAGTACAGCATGGAGGCGACGGCGTCTACGCGGATACCGTCAATATGAAATTCTTTGAGCCAGTACAAAGCGTTCGCGGTGAGGAAGTTTCGCACTTCACGGCGGCCGTAGTTGAATACCAGTGTGCCCCAATCGGGGTGTTCTCCGCGCAAAGGATTAGGGTCTTCGTACAGCGGTGTGCCATCGAAGCGGGCGAGCGCCCATTCGTCCTTTGGGAAATGGGCGGGCACCCAATCCATGATGACGCCGATACCCGCCTTGTGCATCTCGTTTATGAGAAAACGCAGGTCATCCGGGGAACCAAACCGTGCCGTGGGGGCGTAATACCCGGTGACCTGATATCCCCATGACGGTGTGAAAGGATGCTCGGCCAGCGGCATGAATTCGACGTGTGTGAATTCCGCGTGTTTTACGTGTCCGATGAGCTGCTCAGCAATTGTGCGGTAGTTGAGCCCAGGACGCCACGATCCCAGATGCACTTCATAGACCGAGATTGGCCCGCTGTGCGGGTCGCTCGCAGCGCGCGTTTCCATCCACGGCTCGTCGCCCCATTCGAAATGCGATGCGGTGACGATCGATGCGGTAGACGGCGGTTCTTCTGCCCGCTGCGCCATTGGATCAGCCTTCTGATGCCACGAGAGGTCTGAATACTGAATCTCGTACTTGTAGCGTGCGCCCTCTGAGGCGCCGGGGATGAAAAGCTCCCAGATGCCGGAAACCCCCAGCGTTCTCATCGCATGGAGCGATCCATCCCATCCGTTGAAATCGCCAATGACGCGGACGGCTTTTGCATTCGGCGCCCACACGGCAAACGAGGTTCCATTGACCTCGCCCAGTTCACTCGGGAAGGAGCGCACATGCGAGCCGAGTACCTTCCAAAGCTGTTCGTGGCGGCCTTCGCCAAACAGATAGGTGTCTACTTCTCCGACTGTGGGTAGGAATCGATACGGATCGTCTGACTTGTGCTCGATACCGCCGTAGACCGCAATAACACGATAATCCGGAACCTCTGTGCCGGGGAGTACCCCGCGCCAGATGCCGTTGAATTCGTGTACGGCCTCTGTGCGTCCCTTGCTTGTCTCGAAAAATACCCGATCTGCAAGCCGCCGAATCACGCGGATCGTGACGGAATCGGCACCCACGTGAGGGCCCAATATGTCATGTGGCGAGTGATACCAGCCATTCGACACACTGTTCAGGAGATCATCAGAGACAGGTATGTAGTCCAAGTCGCTCATAGTTTAACTCTCCCATATTTGGCGCTGTTTCGTGGGCGAACTGCCCGATCACACGCGTTCGATAATATGGCGCACCCCGGCCAGCGGGATGTCAATCCACGCGGGGCGCTGTGCCGCTTCGTATGCGACTTCGTACAGCGCTTTGTCCAAGAGTAACGCTTCGAGCAGGATATCTTGGTCTCCACTGAGATTACCGTAACCGCTGAGGAACGCAGCTTGCGCACGGCTGGCCCATTGCGCAAGATAGTGCGGATCTCCTCCGGATTTCTGAGCCGCTCCCGCCGCGTAGTCGAATGAGCGGAGCATCCCTGCGACGTCGCGCAGTGCCAGGTCGCGGCGTTGGCGCTCCGCCAGCGGGCGGAGGGGCTCTCCCTCGAAATCGAGGACCCGCCAACCGCCAGAAGGTATACGGATCACCTGGCCAAGGTGGTAATCGCCGTGAATGCGCTGCAGCGCTGGCCAGGTTACATGCGATGTTGCCGAGTACACTGTAGCGATTGTGCCTTCCCAGTCCGCCAGCTCTGGGCGCGCGGCGATTGCGGCGTGCGCCCGCGCCGTCCATTGGCGGTGAAGCTCCGCTTGGCGTTCTTGCGTGGCAGTTTCAGTGCCGCATTCGGCAGCGAGGGCCTCGTGCATACGGCGTGTGGTACGGCCAAGTTCCGCGATTGCGCCTTCCCAGGCCGATCTGGGGGTAGTTCTTGCAGAGGGCGTGGCGATGTGCTGCTGGATGGCCTGCCAGGCATCGGTTGCGCCTGGGAGAAATTCTTGCACCACCGCGACGTCGGCGCTGCCCTGTGATTCCGTTATGCGCGCCGATGCGTAGAAATGTGGCACGGTCTCGGTGCTATCAAGTGCGCGTTGGAGTTCTACGTCAGGATTGCTTCCTAAGGCGTACACGCGAAAAACCTTGAGTATCGCCTGAACGCCGCCGGGAAAGTCGTAGACCACGGAGGTGTTGGATTGTTCGCTGGTGAGGCGCGCAGCGTGCGTGGGCGCTGGGAGTGGGTGGACGACGTCGCAGTGGAGCTTGCTTGGCATCGCGCCTGTCACAGCGAGGAACAGCGCCTCTTGACCGTATGGATCTGCGGTGGCATCCGTGATCTCCCATTGGGCGAGACTCCCAAGCGCAGGTGAGGCAGCTCCTGCTGGCTGGCGAAGAAATACGGGGACGTTGAATCGGCAGGACGCGGCATCGACGACGAGCCATGCGAGGATCCCCGCCTTCCCGTTGACGAAATATGCTGCGGAGACGTTAATGGCACCTGGGGAGCGCGGAAACCACCTTTGTGTTTCAAGCCATGGCGCGACGGCACTCAGGATGCGCGACGAGTCGCTGGAACTGGGTAACTCCATTGGGAATCGGATCCTCCTGGGTAGGCAGATACTGCGAGTCTAGTCCTGTGCATCGCAGTCCGTTGTCAGAGGACCTTGACTGACATGATATGGGCAAATTGCCATGCAGGATCCAAGTAGACGTACGGTTTTTCATTCCATTGGTACGTGGCACCAGAGAGTTCGTCTGTGACTTCGAAAAGGGGTTCGCCGGCCCATCCGGCCTGTACCCCAAATGGGGACAGATCGAGTGTGATCTCCGCGCCGTGGGCAGCGAAGGGATCCAGATTGATTGCGACAATCACAAAATCGGCTTTGCCATCCGGAGATTCTTCTGGGCGTGAGAACTTGGTAAAGCACAGAATGTTCGGATCGTTCGTGGGGTTGATTCGCAATTCACGCAGCCGATTGAGGGCGGTGTGGCGCCGGCGAATCGCATTCAGCATCCCGAGCAGATGCGGCAAGCCGGTTGATTCGGCTGCCTGCCAATCGCGTGGCTTGTATTCGAACTTTTCATTGTCGATGGCCTCCTCGAATCCTGGGCGAGGTACGTTTTCCACCAGTTCGAATCCGGAATAGATGCCATAGGAGGCCGATCCGGTGGCCGCGAGTACAGCGCGAATCGCATAGGCGTGAAGTCCGCCTCGCTGCATATATGGGGTGAGGATATCGTGCGTTGTTGGCCAGAACGTGGGGCGAACGATGTGGTCCGTGACGCGGGCCAGTTCCCACAGGTAGTCTTCGATTTCCTTCTTTTCGTTGCGCCACGCGAAGTAACAGTACGACTGGTGGAAGCCGGCAGCCCCTAGCCCTTGCAACATGGGAGGCGCGGTGAAGGCTTCGGCCAGAAAGAGAATTTCGGGGTGATTCTTGCGGAACTCTGCAAGGAGCCTTTCCCAAAACGAAACTGGCTTGGTGTGGGGATTATCAACCCGGAATATTGTCACCCCGTGGCTCACCCACAATTCGAGAATGCGGTAGATCTCCTGATAGATGCCTTCGGGATCATTGTCAAAGTTGAGCGGATAAATATCCTGATACTTCTTCGGGGGATTCTCCGCGTATGCGATTGTGCCATCTGCGCGCGTGGTGAACCACTCCGGGTGCTCCTTGAGCCATGGGTGATCAGGCGAACATTGGAGTGCGAAATCGAGCGCCACTTCCATATTCAGCTCATGGGCACGCGCCACAAAGGCATCGAAATCCGCGAATGTTCCAAGATCCGGGTTGATGGCATCATGTCCACCTGCTGCCGAGCCGATAGCATAAGGGGAACCGGGATCTGTTGGTTCGGGCGTAAGCGTGCCATTCTTTCCCTTGCGCGCCGTTTTGCCTATCGGGTGAATCGGGGTGAGATAGACGACGTCGAAACCCATCGCTGCAATTCGGTCCAAGGCGACTGCGGCGTCGCGCAGTGTCCCGGAAATCCACTGGTCATTGGCATCACGGTGGGCGCCGTACGAGCGCGGGAAAATCTCATACCATGCGCCGGAAAGGGCGCGGATCCGGTCCACGTTCACGGGATACTGCTGTGATTCGGTGACCAAGTCACGCACTGGATATGCGGCGAGCGCCTCTTCCACTTCTGGGGACGTGATAGCACGGAAGCGAACATTGGGTGGCATACGGTCGATACGAGCGATGCCGAGCGCGTCGGAGATAATTCCGTACTCTGGGCTGTTTTCCGGAATCGATTCGAGTGCGCGTTCAAAGAGTTCCTGGATCTCCAGGAAAACGAGGTGAATATCTGTGTTGCCGGCGATCTTGATCTCAGCGTTGTGGCGCCACGTGGCATAAGGATCGGAATAGGAACGGACAAAGAAATGCCACGGCCCGGGGTACATAGGGGTGAGCCAAGCCTCGTAGCGGTTTAGCCCAGGTTTGATATTGACCATGGGCACTGTTTGCACCTGTGCTCCGGTGGGGTCCACCAGCACAGCCTCCGCGCCGAACTGATCGTGCCCCTCACGAAACACGGTAGCCTGCACGGGGAATGATTCGTATTCTGTGCCTTTGGCGGCCAGCCGCCCGTTCTCCACGCACGGCGTGACATCACGGATGGGAATGCGGCCAATGACCGTGTGGTGTGAATACTCTGGAGCTGGGTGGGACGCCATAGGGCCATACGATCGGGCGACCGGGGGCTGAGGGGTAGCGCTACTCGTCATGTGTTAAGACTAAGCGTTTAGCACGCATTGTGCAGACAAACCTGCCACGAAAGGTTCTGCAACCGCCACACACAGCAACGCTGGAGGGCCGCCGAAGTGCCTCAGCGTTCTAATACACCATGTTCATTGCTTCGCGGACTTCGCGTTGCGTCTGCTCAGCGCGTTCATTTGCCACTTCGATCCCATGGCGAAGGACTTCGCGGATGAAGTCCTGGTTCTTTTCGAGTTCCGCGCGGCGTGCCCGTACGGGAGCGAGTAGCTCGTTGAGCGATTCAGTCACGACCTTCTTCAGCATGCCTGCACCGCCATTACCTATTTCAGCGGCGATATCACGCGGATCCCTATTCTGGCACATTCCGGCAATCCTGAGCAGGTTGGACACTTCCGGTCGATTCTCCGGATCGAAGGTGATGAAGCGTTCGGAATCAGTGACTGCCTTTCTGATTCGCCGAGCGGTTTCATCGGCGCTCATACGCAATTCGATCGTGTTGCCCTTGGACTTGCTCATCTTGGTTCCGTCAAGCCCCAACACCATTTCCGCTTCTGACAAAAGGGCTTGCGGACGAGCGAATACGGGTTTGTCGCTTCCCGCCGGATGGCCAAAACGCGATTCGAAACGATCGGCAATGACACGCGCCTGCTCTAAGTGGGGCAACTGATCTTTGCCAACCGGAACAATATTTGCTTTGCAGAAAAGGATATCGGCGGCCTGATGCACTGGGTAGGTGAGGAGAAGCCCGGACATAGGGCGATTTCCAGTAGCCTCAAGTTCGGCTTTGACAGTGGGATTGCGCCGGAGTTCGGCGTCCGTGACGAGCGAGAGGAAGGGAAGCATCAGCTGATTGAGCCCTTCCACCTGCGAGTGGGGAAATATCGTTGCCTTCTGCGGGTCGATGCCCACCGCCAGATAATCGGTAGTTAGCGAGTACACGCGTTCTTTGATGGGGCCGACGCCGTCGCGGTCCGTGATCACCTGAAAGTCCGCAATCACCAGCCACGTATCTACGCCCGCTTGCTGCAGCCGGACCCGGTTTTGCAGTGACCCGAAGTAATGGCCAATGTGGAGGTTACCGGTGGGCCGATCCCCTGTGAGAACCCGGAATTCGCTGGGATCCTCAGCAATGGCCTTTTCGATTTTCTGGCTCACCGCGCGCGAATGCGCGAGCGAAGCCGCGCTTGTAGCGTTCTCGAGCGTGTCTCCGAAACTGGTAGTCATGATGTCCTTTGCGGTTGATGCATCCCCAAAATAGTAGCTCAGATTGCTCTGGTCACGGAAAGCGCGTCAGCGGGCGGGATTCGCCAAGAACAAGCGGATCGAAAGCGGAGCGATTCGAGTGACCGCTCGCGGCGCGTAAACGTCGTGAACGGTGCGTGGACGCTCCCAGGTGGAGTCCCATACGAGTTCGAAGGGCGTTGTGCGGCCCTCTGGCAGTGTGATTTCGCATTCGCGCAGCGAACCGTTGAGGACCAACAACGCATCTACATCGTGGCCGCGCCCCGAACGCAGCATCTGCAATGTTCTACCCTGGGCATCGAACCACTTGTGCTCTGGCATCGGATCGCCGCTCGTATCAAACCAGCCGAGATCAGGGACGGGATCAAGCCCACTTTGCACTTCCGTATAGAAACGGATTGGGCGAAGTACGCGGTGCTCGCGGCGGATTGAGAGTAGGTAGGCAACCGTATCGCGCAGATCAGTTTGCCACTGCGAGTGGTCGTAATTCAGCCAAGAGATTTCGTTGTCCTGACAATAAGAGTTGTTATTGCCCTGCTGTGTACGGCCGAACTCATCTCCGGCGCACAACATAGGTGTGCCAGTTGAAAAGATAAGCGTGGCAAGAAGATTGCGCATCGTCTGGCGCCGGCGGGCAAAAATGCCAGGATTCGGCCGATTCCCGGGGGTGCCATCGCCCTCCCAGCCGTGGTTCCACGATTTGTTGTCGTTGGAGCCGTCGCGGTTGTTCTCCAAGTTTGCATCGTTGTGTTTGGAATCGAAGGAAACTAGGTCCCGCAAGGTGAATCCATCATGTGCTGTGATGAAATTGACTGATGCGAAGGCCCCGCGGCCCCCGGGGATGCGCCCATGGCCGAACAGATCGGCAGAGCCAGCGAGGCGCGTCGCCAGATCTCTCAGATCTCCACCGTAGCCGCCACTGGACATCGCGCGCGGCTGAGCCACCCAGAAGCTGCGAGCTGTATCCCGGAAATGGTCATTCCAATCCGCCGTCAGTTGGATGAAACGGCCCGTCTGCCACCCGTTGGGCCCCAGATCCCATGGTTCGTTGATGATTTTGACGGTTCGCAGTAGTGGGTCCGTTGTCAGGGCAACGTAGAACGGGTGCGAACTGTCGAATTGTTCGCCCTGATCACCGCGGCGGCCAAGCGTGACTGCCAGGTCGAATCGGAACCCGTCCACGCCGATATCAGACGCCCAATAGCGCAACGAATCGAGCGCCATCGCCACGACGTGTTGCCGGCGGAAGTCCAGTGAATTCCCACAGCCGGTGGTGTCGATAAGACGGGCAGGATCCGTGGGGGAGTGAAGATAGTAGGAGGGTTGATCCAGTCCACGCCAGCTCACGGTAGGACCGTCATTACCGCCCTCACACGTATGGTTGTACACCACGTCGAGTATTACCTCGATACCGGCTTCGTGGAGCGCCCGTACCATCGCGCGCACTTCTTCGACGACGGCGGCGCCGCCACGTTCCTGCGCACTGCGTGTGGCGTAGCTCGGCTCCGGAGAGAAGAAGGATAGAGTGCTGTACCCCCAGTAGTTCGGCAGTCCGCGTTGCGTGAGAAATGGCTCCGCCATTTTGGCGTGTATCGGCAGCAACTCGATGGCGGTAATTCCCAGCTGTTTCAGCCGGTCGATTGTGTGCGGATGCGCTAATCCCGCATAGGTTCCGCGGAGTTCTTCTGGAATATCGGGAGCCAACTGTGTGAGCCCTTTGACGTGAGCTTCGTAGATCACGGTGTCGTCCCACGGCGTGAAAGGGCGTGTATCGGCGGCCGTTTGCGTATCCGGGAGCACGATTCCCAGAGCAGTCACGAGCGCCGAATCGTGGTCATCTGGAAGTGGCGGGTACGCCGTGGGTTCGAGTGCGTCGTTGACTTTGTGCGCATACAATGCAGGGCACAGCGTGGGTGTTTTCAATATGGCCCGCGCATATGGGTCAAGCAAAACTTTCGCAGGGTTAAAGTACAACCCGAGTTCCGGGGCCCACCGGCCGTGTACGCGGTATCCATAGAGCTGGCCTGCCTCTACGTGAGGAACGTGCCCGGTCCAGTAACCAAATGCCGAATTCAGAGTGAAGCGTTTTTCGGTGAGCTCAGAGCCTACACGCGCAAATAAGCACACATCCACTCGCGCCGCGCCCGGAGCAAAAACAGCGAAATCGGCACCATCTCCAATGAGCGTGGCACCGAGGCGGATCGGGATAGACGCCGGTTCAGCTTCCGCAGCATCGAAAGCCTGATAGCGCGGGGTCAATTGCCACGTTGTCACGAGTGTCACCGCCTCAGTATCCCATAATGAGTCTCAGAGCATTCTACGAGGTGAGCGGACATGTGCGCCGTGAGCGCCCGCATAGTGCGATTCGCCGCGGCGTAGGGTGAGAGGCGGCGAGCCGGATGAAGGAGTGTACGTTGTATCTGACCTTAGCGCGTGGATACGTGGATCGGGACGAAATAACGCGGATGGATTCTTCTGCGCTGGCAGGCGCGCGATCTGCCGAGGGAGCGAGGTTCCTCATAGTTTCTGGAGACAGCGTTGCGGTGGCGCCGGGAGCCGGCAGCGGTGAACTCGAAGTTCTCAAACTCGACAGAAACGCTGCATCGACTTGGGGTAGTTACAACGCGGTGTATCTGGGAAGAACGGGAACAACGCGGTACTTTGCGTGCGACGCATCTGGGGCGGAGGGCCAGTTCGATTTCCGTCCCATCCGTTTGTGGGCGCATCTATTCAACGAGGTCGATACGGCGCTCGCGGTGTCTGCGGTGGCAGTGCTGGCGTGGCAGCGCACAGCGAGATTCTGTTCGGAGTGTGGAGCGGAGTTGACGCTGCGCTTCACGGGTTGGGACAAGATCTGCGAAAACGGCCACATTTCCTATCCGCGGATTGATCCCGCTGTGATCATGGCGATTCACGACCAGGATGACAACCTGCTGTTGGGACGTAATACGGCGTGGGGGCCGGGACGTTATTCTGTGCTCGCTGGCTTTGTAGAGGCCGGAGAAACGCTGGAGGCTGCCGTGCGGCGGGAAGTTTTCGAGGAGACCCGCATCCCGGTGAACAAACTCGAATATTTCGGATCACAGCCATGGCCATTTCCGCGTTCACTCATGCTGGCTTTCCAGGGGTGGACAGACGCCACGGAGCGTGACATTGCGGTGGATGGCAAAGAGATGGCCCACGCGCATTTCTTTTCACGCAGCGAGTTCCGCAGCCAGCTGATCGCAGGAGCTATCAGAATGCCGTCACCAACCTCAGTGGCCGCCACATTGGTGCAGACGTGGTTGGGAGAATCGTTTGCACATATGTTAGGTCAGCATGAATAGTGTCCGATCCCCGTGGAAGGATTGACGCTATGGATTCTGAAGAGTTTCTGGAGTACCTCGATCCGGAGCAGCGGCGTGTTGCAACGTATCTGGACGGCCCGCTGTGCGTGCGGGCAGGTGCCGGAACGGGCAAGACACGCGCGATCACATACCGCATCGCATACGGGGTCAGAACGGGCGCATTCGTACCGCAGAATGTGCTGGCCGTAACATTCACGTCGCGCGCGGCCGGTGAGATGCGCTCGCGGCTGCGAGATCTGGGTGTGCGTGGTGTATCTGCACAGACATTTCACGCTGCTGCGCTTCGTCAGTTGCGCTACTTTTGGCCCACCGCTGTGGGCGGCTATTTTCCCTCTCTGACTGAGCACAAGGCGCCGTTGGTGTCTCAGGCGGCTGGCCAACTGGGAATGGCCGTGGACCGCGTGACGGTGCGCGATCTCGCAGCCGAAGTGGAATGGGCGAAGGTCTCACTGATAGCGCCAGAAGACTACGCGGAGCGTGCCGCGCAAGAGGAACGCCCTGAAGTTGCCGGGTACTCCCGCGATGAAATTGCGAGGCTACTGAATCTTTACGAATCCGTGAAAACCGAGCACCGCGCCATTGATTTCGAGGATGTTTTGCTCCTGTTGGTGGGCGTGCTCCTGGAGCGGCCCGATATAGCACATCAGATCCGTTCGCAGTATCGTTACTTCGTTGTTGACGAATATCAGGACGTGTCTCCCCTGCAGCACCGTTTACTTCAGCTGTGGCTAGGCGGCCGGAAGAACCTGTGTGTTGTAGGGGATGTTTCCCAAACGATCTATTCGTTCGCGGGAGCCTCATCTCACTATCTGGCGGGATTCACACAGGAGTTTCCCGGCGCTACCGTGGTGGAATTAGTGCGTGACTATCGGTCAACACCCCAGATCGTGGCAGCGGCCAACGAGGTGATCGCGGGTGACCGTACGGATGGCGCTGTGCAGTTGATATCGCAAAAGCCTTCTGGCCCCGCCGTCGTCTGGCACGAATACGCCGATGATACTGAGGAAGCTTCACACATCGCGGGCGAGATTTTGACGCTGAGAGAACAGGGCGTTCCTTTGCGAGACATCGCGATTCTGTACCGTACCAATGCCCAATCGGCCACATACGAGGCGGCGCTTTCCGCTGCCGGCTTAGGCTATACGGTCCGTGGTGCTGAACGATTCTTCGAGCGCCGCGAGATACGTGAGGCAATGATCGCGATGCGGAGTGCGGCGCGTGAGGGTGTGACGGGCTCTTTGACATCGAATGTACAATCGATCCTTCACACGGGCGGTTGGCGGCCAGAACCACCGGAAAATGCGGGGGCCGCGCGAGATCGCTGGGAGGCCTTGAATGCGCTCAATGTTCTCGCCGCAGATCTGGAGAAATCGCGCGGTGCCTCCATGGCCGAGTTTGTCGCAGAACTGGAAGAGCGGGCCCAGCTACAGAATGCGCCGGAAATCGATGGCGTCACACTCTCCTCCTTGCACGCGGCAAAAGGCTTGGAATGGGAGGCGGTTTTTCTGGCCGGAATGAGTGAGGGGCTGATGCCCATCTCGCTTGCGCGCACTGGAGAGGCGATCTCAGAAGAACGGCGGTTATTATATGTGGGGATGACCCGGGCACAGCAGCGGCTTTTCATTTCCTTTGCACGGAGCAACGGACCGGGGCATGGCAAGCGCAAAATGAGCCGGTTCCTCCTTCGGATGTGGCCTGCGCCGGAGAAACCAGTGTCAGCGCGCAAGAGCCGCGCAGCGCGGGCGGCGGCGTTTGCTGAACAGTATCCAGATGCGGTGGCGCTGTTTGACAAGCTTGCGGCGTGGCGATCTGATGTTGCGCATGGCATGGGAAGGGCGCCTTACACGGTATTCCATGACACGACGTTGCGCGCAATCGCGGTTGCTCGGCCGCGCACGATGGACGCTTTGGCACGTATTAAAGGCGTCGGCGCGAGCAAATTATCACAGTGGGGCGAGGAGATACTTGACCTGGTCAACGAATAGGCACACGTTATCTGGTCAACGAATAGGCACACGTTATCTGGTCAACGAATAATCGCCACTGATGTGGCTATCGTGGAATGCAACCGCACGAATGATGAGGAAGTACCTCTACCACATGTGGCGCTGCGGGAAGCGGCCCTACCCGCCACATGGCATTCCGCAACGAATTGCCCATTCCTGCCAGATAACCGATGATGGCACGTACTGCGAGTGCCACGGCCAGCTCGCGTGCATCGATGACAGCAGGAAGTGGAGCGTGCATTAATGCTTGCGGCGCCACGTACGCCCACGCGGCATCTTCATCCAGATGATTCCAGTGCATGCATCCTACGCATGCGCTCTCTCCTGGTTCCACAATCGGGCCGACACATACATCCACATCTTCGGTCCATGCTGCCAGGTGGGGGATCCATCGGTCAACGTATGTGGCGGCCACTCGAGGATCGACCAAGCGAGAGCCTGTGAGCACAGCGAAGTGTGTTTCGCCCCGTGTCTCCACATGCGGGGCAACGTGTCTGAGTGCGGAAAGAAATGCGTGATTTCGCGGTTCACCCGCATGCTTTGGCCAAAGCGCTTCGTGATCCCCTGGCCCAACCACCCGTGGATCGTCAAAGACGAGCCTCCCAACGCCGCTGCGCGCCAGTGCTAATCCAATCGCAGTGCCAAGAGTATCGAGAGAATGCAGGTAGATCGATTGCTCGTGCCGGCGGGGGAGCGGATCGCATTCTTCGTCGCACAGCACACGGGCCCGGCGAAGCATCGTCACAATCGCCGTGAGACGATCGTGGGAGATGCGGCGTTTGTGCGCTTCGGCGGCGAGCTCTGGAAGGGTGCGTGGCGTAGCTAGGAATGCCACAAGGTCTTGTTCACCTGTGGTGAGGCCCTCGATAACGATTCCAATTCGGGGATCAATGCCGATTTGAATGACGGATTCGGACCGCCAAAAAACTCCGAGATGAGGCTGGATGTGCATGCGTTATAGCGAACCATAACGGATCGGAGAGCGCAGAACCTATCCACAGGTGGTTATCAGGCTACTACTGCGCTGGATGAGCGCTACTATTGCGCTGGCCGTAAGGTGCGCCAGGAGTTATGAGTTGCCAGGATTCTGATCTTCTGAATCGTCCCCGTTTTCACTTTCGCCATCGTCCGCAGCCTCGTCGCCCTCTGCGAGTACCTCTGCCAAGAAGGCGTCCAGCTCTTCTTCAACCGCTGACGGCTGTTTCTCTTCAAAGAAGGTTTCCGGATGGTCCAGCGTTTCAGCTCCGGGGAGGAAATCGGGATGTGACCAGAGGCCATCGCGGCCTTCCGTGCCGAGTTTTTCCAGTGCCATTTGCCAAAATGCTGTGGCCTCACGGATCCGGCGCGGCCTGAGCTCCAAGCCGACGAGGGGACCGAACGTGTGATTGACTGGAGAATCGGTGGCAGTGCGCCGTGCGAACATTTCCGCAAGCGCGATGGCGTGTGGCAGCTGTGCCGCAACAGCCTGCATAGAGACGGCGGTGACCCATCCTTCGACCAGCGAGAGTATGTGCTCAAGGCGCGCGAGAGTGGCCCGCTGTCCCTCTGTGGGCTCCGGTGCAAAGACTTCGGAGACGTCGATCTCCTGCATATGCTGGGGATCGAATCCCATCTCACGCACCTGCGATTCGATCGAATCGGTGTCGATCTGGATCTCGGCCGCATATGCGGCGACAGTGTCAAGTACGTGCGAGCGCAGCCACGGTATGCGCGAATAGAGGCGTGCGGCGGCCTGTTCACGTACGGCAACGAACAACATCACTTCGTTTTCGTCAGCTTCCAGGCCCTCGCCGAATCCTTCGATATTAGAGGGAACAAGCGCTGCTAGTTGGCCTTCGACCAGCGGAAGCCCCGCGTCGGATGTTCCGAACGAGATAGTGGCAAGTTCAGCAAGTCCGGCTCCGTATTGCATTCCCATCAACGATGCGATGAGTGAGCGCATCATGCCTTCGGATTGGGAGCCGAAGACCTGCTTGAGCTGTTCGGGTGCATTCTCCATTTGCGCGGAAATTGCTTCTGTGAACGCGCGCGCCACGTTTGCGCCTACGGGCTCTGTTAAACGCTTGAAAGTGGGAAGGGAATGAGCCAGCCAATCGAGCCGCGTCCACGCCTGGTTTGGGCCGACGCACGGATCAATTGCCGTCACCGGGTCAAGCCACAGATTGGCGGTTTGGAGTGCCCCACGCGCGCGGTCTCCCACAGCTGCTGTGAGCGAATCGAGGTGTTGACGTGTGATTGTTTCACGCGCCATTTGTTCTCCGACTTTCCAGTTCACGGGGCCTTCACCAGACGAACCGAGCATCGCCTTGACCTGCGAAACTACGGCGCCAAAATTGGCAGGATTCATCATCTGATTGATCTGCGCCGAAGGGTCAATGCCCTGTGCGCGCATTTCGGAGAGGATCTGTTCCGCCGCTTCGTCGCCCAGGATGGCGCGGAGCATTTCCTCCCACTGATCCGGGTGCTCTTGGGGCTCACTCATACCTTCTCCTCATCATCAACCACTATAAGAGTAGGGCTTTTGCCGCATCATGTGTATGGTGATACGCCCACCGCGTAGTGAGGTGTGTTTCCGAATTCCTGCAGGAGGCGTGTAGCACACTCCTAGGATCGTGCGGCATGATTAGGCCGTGTCGCATAATCGCAAGTTTTCCGTTTCAGGGGCAGTTTTTCTGGTCCTCGTGATCATTGGGCTCGCGCTGCCGGGATCTTTTCTTGTGCAGCAGGCGGGGCCTGCGCTAGATGTGACTGGAAAGGTAGACGGCACCGCGTTGCTCACCATCAGTGGCGCGAGCACGTATTCTTCCGATACCCATTTCTACATGACCACCGTGAGCCAGAGCGGTGAACCGCAGATGGGGGTTCCGGGCGCTCAGGCGCTCGCGGCGTTGCTCATCCCGGACCAACAGACAATCCCTATTCGTTCCTTGTATTCCAAGTCTGAGACGTCGGAGAAGGTTGATGAGGAGAATACGCAGATGATGACGAGTTCCCAAGATTCGGGAACTGTTGCCGGCCTCGAAGCGGCAGGATATACGGTGCCAATGACCGTCACGATCGAGGGAACAACGGATAACTCGCCGAACCAAGGGAAGTTCCAAAAGGGCGACGTCGTCAAATCGATTGCGTATGCGAAAGACGGAAAGACTATAACAACTCAGATCGTATCGTTCTCTGATCTCACGGGCGCTCTGCGGAAGCTGTCCGGAGGGAGCTCCGTCACAGTCACCGTAGAGCGAGATGGCACCACCGTAGAAGTTGCTGCGACAACTGCCGCGAACGAAGCGGATTCCACTGGATGGGTGGAACCAGGATCAAAACTCGGTATCGCCGTCATCCCGAGTGATATTCAATTCCCGGTGACGGTGAAGTACGGGATCGAGAATATCGGCGGTCCATCTGCCGGGAGTATGTTCGCACTGGCAATTTACGACAGGCTCACCGCAGGATCGCTGGGTGGTGCAAACAAGATCGCCGGCACGGGAACGATGTCGTACGACGGGCAAGTGGGTGCCATCGGAGGAATTCAGCACAAAATGGTTGGCGCGGCTAGCCAGGGTGCGAAGTATTTCCTCGCCCCTGCCACCAACTGCTCTGAGGTAGTGGGACATATCCCATCAGGGATGTCGGTCTTTGCGGTCCGTTCAATTGACGACCAGATAGCCGCGGCGAAAGCGATCGCGGCTGGAGATACCTCGGGCCTGACGACGTGCGACGACGTCGTCGCCGGATCGAAATAGCGGCGGATCTCACGTTTCGTCCGTGGATGATACGACGAGTCACACAAACGTTGCGCGCAACTGCTCAACGAGCTCTGGAACGAGGTCGGCGGATTGAAGGACTTCGGCAGCGTCGTCGTGCGAACGAATTCGCAGTGCACACCAAGCCTCACCGGTGCGTAGCACGCCAACAACCATGCGGACGTCGTCGCGGCGCGGATCGGTGGCAAGGAAACGCTCGAGTTCCTGTGGATCTGAGGGGATTTCTGCTTCCGCCTCTGGTGGAAGTGTGATGCGCTCAACCGAGACGGCGGCACCTGCCACGCCTTCCGGCCAGGCGAGTTGTGCAAGTAGTTGTTCTATGGAGTCTGCCGGCGGAAGCCCCTCCTGTTCCACGGAAAACAGCGCATCTGGATTGTAGGCAGCCTCTAATGGAACATCGGCGGGAAGGTCACTCTCCAAGTCCGGATGATCGCGGAGAGCATCAGATGCCTTTACCAGAGAGAACACCCGAATTGGTGCATCCCAGCCATAGCCTGCGACATACCGCTCGATTTCGCGAACTGCTTCTTGAATTGCCTGCGTGCGTGAATTCACGTCCTTGATTCTCCGCCACTGGGGCGTGTGGCACAACTCCTTCGCCACCTAAGCGTGCGGAACACGCGGCTCCTGGAGCAAACCTGAAAATACTCGGTGAGTATACGAAGAGGTGAAAATGGGGGAGCGTCGGCTAGAGTGGTGGAAGGACTTGGCCACGGCATGAGAGACGCAGAGGTACCAACTTGTCTATACCGCCTATACATAACACCATACGGAACGATGGAACGCTGCGTAAGGGAGGTGTGTTCCTTCCGACCGTGCTCGTCATCGTCGCAATCCTGTTCGCCCTCACGATCACGGCAAACGTGTGGACCGACGTGAAATGGTACTCGCAGCTCAAAGCTGCGCGAGTCTTCTGGACGCAATGGGGTTGGGCTATCGCTTTAGGTGTGATCGGCACCCTGTTCGTGGCACTTTCTGCCGTGCTGAACGTCCGCATTGCGCGCCCGCGGCAGGAAGCGTTTGCCTCATTGCCATCCAACACCGCCACCTATCGCGGTTTTGTTGACGAACACAAATGGGCATCCCGCTTCTTTATTCCATTGATCGTGGGCCTTGTTTTCGGCGCGCCCATGGCCGGTGATTGGCGTACGTATGTCTTGTGGCTGAACCGTACGGCGTTTGGAACAACCGACGCGCAATTCCATAAAGATGTGGGATTCTACGTTTTCTCGCTTCCGTTTTTGCATTCTCTGCTCTCATTTGTGATCACATTGGTGGCGATTGGCGCCGTGGCTGCAATCGTGGGCCATTACATCTACGGCGGCTTCACAGTTTCACATGGGCATTTCTCCTTGACGCGCCGGGCGCGGATCCATTTCGGCATCCTCGGTGCCATCGTGTCACTTCTTATCGCGGGTAGTTTCTGGCTTTCGCGCTACGACATGCTCCTAAATGACGGCCAGAAATTCTCCGGTGCAAGTTACACCGATATCAACGCTTCACTGCCGGGCCGCACGGTGCTTGCCATCGTTGCGGTGTTGATTGCGGCCCTATTCGTTGTTGCTGCATTCAAGGAATTGTGGAAGCTCGCGGCCACCGGCATCGCCGTAGGCGTTGTGACGAGCTTGGTGGTCACGTGGGCATACCCGGCGCTGATCCAGACATTCCGGGTCACACCGAACGCCGTGGAGATGGAATCGAAATACATCCAGCGCAATATCGACGCCACGCGCACCGCATATGGCCTAGACGATATCGAGACCACGAATTACACGGCAGAGACGGACGCGGAGCCCGGCCAGCTGCGTGAGGATGCGGAAACAACCGCACAGATCAGGTTGCTAGACCCAACCAAGATCTCCGCCACGTTCAATCAGTTGCAGCAAAACCGCCAGTACTACGAGTTCACGGATAGTCTTTCGGTTGATCGCTACAACATTGACGGTGAGGACCGTGACACTGTGATTGCGGTGCGCGAGTTGAATCTCGACGGTCTCGATTCAGGGCAGCGCACCTGGGTGAATGATCACACCGTGTACACGCATGGGTACGGCGTGGCTGCCGCGTACGGCAACACCACAACGGATCGCGGCGCGCCGGTGTTCTTCCAACGTGGCATCCCGTCGACCGGTGAACTCGGCGATTACGAACCGCGTGTCTATTTTGGGCAGAATTCTCCCGATTACTCGATTGTTGGATCGTCGAACGAAAACGAGCAATGGGAGATTGACTACCCGGACGACTCTGCGGAGAACGGCCAGGTGTACACCACATACACCGGGGACGGTGGGCCCAAGCTCTCCAATACGTGGGAGAAGCTGATGTTTGCAATCAAGTTTGGCTCTACCGATCTCTTCTTCTCTGATCGCGTCAACTCGGATTCGCAGATACTCTATGATCGAGATCCGCACGACCGTGTCGCCAAGGTGGCACCCTATTTGACACTGGATACGAAGGCCTATCCGGCGGTGGTCGATATGGACGGCGATTCTTCTACCCCAAAGCGCCTTGTGTGGATCATTGATGCGTATACGACGTCGAATAATTATCCATATTCGGCGCGCTCTGAGCTTTCCAGCGCCACTCAAGATTCGCTGAATACGGATGGGCTTCAGGCGTACAGTAACGGCGACGAGGTCAACTACATTAGGAACTCCGTGAAGGCAGTTGTGGATGCCTACGACGGTTCGGTGACTTTGTATGAGTGGGACAGCAGCGACCCAGTTCTGCAAGCCTGGAGCAAGGTGTTCCCAGGATCGCTCACACCCGTTTCGGAGATGTCTGGCGACCTCATGTCTCACGTTCGTTATCCTGAGGACCTCTTCAAAGTTCAACGATCGCTTCTCACGAAGTACCACGTGACGGACGCGGCTTCGTTCTACTCTGGTGGCGATTTCTGGAACGTGCCAAACGAACCCACGGAGACGACGACCTCGTCCACCACCACGACGAGCAGTACCAGTAGCGAACAGCAACCGCCGTACTATTTGACTCTTCAGATGCCGGGGCAGGATTCGGCAGAATTCTCGCTTTCCACTGGCTTCGTTCCTGGCGGAACCACGAAGCGCAACGTTATGACGGGCTTCTTGGCCGTGGATTCAAACGCCGGGGATGAGGCCGGCAAAGTGCGCGAAGGCTATGGCAAGCTCCGATTACTTGAGCTACCGCGTGACGATACGGTACCTGGACCAGGCCAGGCACAGAATAACTTCTTGACAGATTCAACGGTTTCGCGAAGTCTGAACCTTCTGCGGCAGGGCGGCACTACGGTTACGATGGGTAACCTTCTGACGCTCCCCGTAGGAGGAGGCTTGTTGTATGTCCAACCGGTGTACATTAGTGCTTCGTCGGGTACTCAGTATCCACTGATGCAGTATGTGCTGACGGCTTTTGGCGATAGCAATACGATTGGATTTGCTTCGACGCTTGAAGAATCGCTGAACCAGACCTTTGGCGGTGATTCAGGCGCGGAGGCTGGCGATAGCGGCGTACAAAAGGACGACGACGTGATATCCGGTGACGATTCCGCCACCACGGAGCCAACAGATGAAGCGACGCCGTCGGCCAGCGCAAGTGCGACGCCGTCGGCCAGTGCGAGTGCGACCCCGTCGAGCACCGCCAGTGGTACGGCACAGGAACGCCTTGATGCGGCGCTGTCTGATATGCAGGACGCTGTGGACAAAGCGAACACTGCAATGAAGAACGGCGATTGGACAGCCTATGGCGAAGCTCAGGAGAGCATCGATGAGGCGTTACAGGAGGCCATCGCTGCGCGAAACGAGATCGAGGGGAAGTAGCCTGGCGGAGGGTGCGGACTTCGAGACACGGGCAGCAGATGCTCCTATGTGAGAGTTCGCACCCTCGCGCGGCTTGCCGCAGGTTATCGAGCCTCGTAGAATAGATAAGCCGACGCGGGGTGGAGCAGTTCGGTAGCTCGCCGGGCTCATAACCCGGAGGTCGTTGGTTCAAATCCAGCCCCCGCCACTGATGAAAGGGCCTGGTTCTCTTTGAGAGCCGGGCCCTTTGCTTTGCCCGGAAGAATTCGAGTGGTAAGGCGCATTCGGGAGTGCCATCGGCGCCATGAAGGCGGGAAAGAGAACATTGAGCCGCGCGCAGCTTCACAGGTGATAATAGGGCATACGGATAGACTTGCCGGTAGATGTGCCTTGGCACTGTATTCAGGCTGATAGTAAGGAGCCCGATGAGGAACATATGGCGTGTATTCGCGCGCGACTGGCGGCGTATCTTAGCCGTGCCCAAAGCGTGGATTATCGTCATCGGAATCATCGTCACCCCAGCACTGTATGCGTGGGTCAATGTGCTTGCATTTTGGGATCCCTACGGTGAAACCGGGAAATTGAGCGTTGCGGTTACCAACCTCGATGAGGGAGCTTCGTCAGAGATTACGGGCACAATCAACGTGGGCGACCAGGTGGTTGAGCAGCTCAAGAAGAACGACCAACTCGGTTGGACCTTCGTTGGGAGGAGCGAGGCTGAGGAGCGCGTCAAGAGTGGCAAGAGCTATGCCGCCATTATCATTCCGAAGGATTTTTCCGAGAATCTGCTGAGCATCACGACCGCGGAATTCACTCAGCCCAAAGTGGAGTACTACGTCAACGAGAAGGCGAATGCGGTTGCGCCGAAGATGACGGACGTGGGCGCGAATACCCTGGTTACTAAGATAACGAGTGAATTCACTTCCACGGTGGCGGAGGCTGCGGCAGACGCGCTGAGCAAGGCGAGCGAGGACGCTCAAAACAAGGTGGATGAGGCGCAGGAGCAGACACGGCAAACGCTCAACGATGCCGCGGCATCGCTGAGCGAGGGCCAGAAAAGCTTGACTTCGCTGCAGCAAGACCTTGAAAATGCCCGGACCAGTGTGGCGCAGGCTAAGAAAACGTTGAGCGACGTGGATACGGCGCTCTCTGAATCGCAGGCGGCGATCTCGCAAAGCCAAACCCTGGCCACGCAAGTGCAACAGAACATTGCGGACCTCAGCAGCCAACTGGCCACGTCCTATGCGGATGTCACCAAGATTCTGGCGCAGATTTCATCGCAGTCGCAGGGTGGAATGGACTCGTTGACGCAGGCGCTCAAGGAGGCCAATTCGCATGTGAATGTGGCAATCGATGCTATTTCCGACGTCACGCAGGCCAATGGGAAGGCGATTGACGAGCTCCAGAAGATTACCGATCAGGTGCAAGAGCTTGTGGATAGCGGTGCGATAGACACGGATCTGCAGGAGAAGATTGACAATGCGGTTAACACTGCCCTGAGCGCTTTGTCAGATCGTAATACGGCTGACCAGGAGTTGGTGGAAGAATTCAAGGGACTCGATCTGGACCAGGCGTCGAACGACGCGATGCAGGCGATCACGGATGCAACAAAGCAGATCGATACGGCGGTACAGGGGGCGGCGTCGAACGCCGACACTCTCCAAGACGCCCTGCTAAACCGTTTCCCGGAGCTCAACAGGCAACTTGCTGCGCTTTCGGGAAGTGCCACCGGGTTCTCTGCGGCGATCGATTCGCAGCGCACGCAGATTCAACAGGCCCAGAAACTTCTGGATTCCGTGGATACCCAGCTGACATCCACATCTGATGCGGTTGGCCAGATGGCGGAGAACATTGCAAGTCTGAATTCAGGGCTCTCAAGCATTCAGACCGATATGAACACCTTGAGTTCCGCCTCACTGTGGAAGCAACTGAAGTCGATTTCGAAGCTGGATGCGGAACAGATCGCCCAGTTCATGGCGTCCCCAGTGGAAGTGAGTGAGAAGGCGCTCTATCCCATCTCCTCGTACGGGTCTGCGATGGCTGCGCTGTTCACGAATCTTTCACTGTGGATTGGCGCTTTCGTGCTCATGGTGATTCTGAAGCTGGAAGTGGATGACGACGGCGTCCCCGGGCTCACTGTGCGCCAGGCCTACATGGGCCGCTGGTCACTCTTGGCGGTTATCAGCGCTTCGCAGGGCCTGCTTGTGACGGTGGGGAATCTGGTGTTAGGCGTGCAGACCGTCAATCCTGTGGCCTTTGTGGTAACGGGAATGGTAACGGGGCTCTCATATCTGAGTATCATCTATGCCCTGTCGGTGGCACTGACCCATGTGGGTAAGGGATTGTGCGTTGTGCTTGTGATTATGCAGATCCCGGGAGCTTCTGGACTCTATCCGATCGAAATGATGCCATCCTTCTTCCGTCACCTGTACCCGTTCTTCCCATTTACTTACGGTATCGGCGCGATGCGGGAGACGATCGCGGGCTTCTACGACGGGCATTATTGGCGAGACATGGCTGTACTTGGAATCTTCGTAGTCGGATCCTTCATTTTGGGTCTTGTTCTACGAAGCCACCTTGTGAACTTGAACAGGCTCTTTAACAGGCAGATCGCCGCTACGGACGTACTTATCGCTGAAGAAACCCCGCACGAAGATGATTACCGGCTCTCGCAGGTACTGCGGTCGCTTTCGAACCGCCGCGAATACCGCCGCAGGCTCGAACAACATGCTGCGACGTTTGCCCGCTATTATCCCCGGTTGCGCAGGGGCGGTTTGATCGCCGGTATCATCGTACCTATCGTGCTCGCGGTGATACCTTCCTCGGACCCATCGGTGAAAGCGTTGCTGCTTGGGCTCTGGGTGGCATGGTTTGTGCTGCTTTTCGCCTATCTGATCATCATCGAGTACATTCGTGACGCGATCGATTCTGGCCTTGAAGTGAGCGCCTTGCCGGATGCTGATCTTCACCAGGCCATGTCCACACAACGCAAGGGTCAATGGGGGGCATTCCTCCATGTGGTGCGCACGGATTTGAGGACTGGGCTCAGCGACGCGCTGTCGACCATCGCGAACGACGTCGGTCCCGCTGCGGCGTCTAGTTCGGCCAGTGCGGCGAAGAGTAGCCAGAATGCACCAGGGGGGAAGGACGGCGCCCCGAGCCAGCCTGAGCATCTAGCTCGCCCCGAGAATTCCATGCAGCCTGAAGACCACACGCGAGGGGCTGAGCCGCATATCGGAGCTCACGCGGAGCGAGGTGAGACCGAATGATGGGCGTGCTTCGGTTAATGCGGCGGGATATTGCGCACGCAACCCGCAACACCATGGCGATCGTGGTGTTAGTGGGGCTCACCATCCTGCCTTCGTTGTTTACCTGGTTTAACGTCATCGCAAGCTGGAATCCATTTGGCGACACGAAGAACATTACGGTGGCGGTGGCAAACGCCGACGAAGGTTACAAGAGTGACCTCTTCCCAGTGACGATCAACATCGGCGATCAAGTGGTGTCAGCGCTGCGGGCGAACAACGATTTCAACTGGGTTGTGACCGACGAAGATAAGGCCATCGACGGCACCAAGTCAGCAAAATACTACGCAGCGATCGTAATGCCCAAAGATTTCAGTAAAGACATGCTCACGTTCTACGCCGATGGTGGGGAGCGCACGGCGATCAACTACTACATCAATGAGAAGAAGAACGCCCTCGCTCCGAAGATCACCGGCCAAGGTGCGGACATGGTCTCCACAGAGATCAACAAGGTCTTTACGGAAACACTCAGTGAGATCGCCGTGGGCATACTTTCCGACGTCTCTGATTACTTGGACTCGGGCGACACACAGGTGATGTTTGCCCAGTTCGAATCTCACGTGGCCCAGGCAGCCACGCAGCTACGCGCGGCAGCGAGCACGGCCACGGTATTCTCCTCTCTTATGGAATCCAATAAGGCGCTTGTCACCAGCGCCGGCGACCTCATATCTGGCACCTCCGTAGCGATGAAAGAACCATCTGCTGCCATTGGGCAAGCGGTGAGTGCGGCAAGTTCGCTCAAAACATCTATCAGCGATATATCTGATGAGCTATCAGATGCAATTTCGAAGAGTGCACAAGGAATCGCTGCCGTAGGAACCAAAGCTGACGCTGCCTTCGAGGCGGCCACTGGACAGACAGAGAAGCAAGCGAAAGCTATCGATGCGCTTGGCGATATGGTGCAGAGCCAAATTGATGCGTACAAGGATCTGGAGAGCACGCTCCAAACAGACGTTGAGCCCACATTGCCGGACGATGTTTCGCTGGACCTTGTCTACACGGCACTTGACAACGCTATAAGCCGTCAAGAAACGGTCAAGGAACGCCTAGATGATGCGGCTCAGGCGATTCGATCGGGCAATACCGGCGCGGAGGAGGCGCGCACCGCTCTGCAAAAAGCGGTGGCGGAGGCGCATGCCAGCATTGACAATGTCCAATCGAAATACGTCGATTCGGTTAAGGCGAACTTGGACCAGCTCGCGTCTACCCTGAACACGGCGGTCAGCGCAGTTGGAGTTGTGGGAAGCGATCTGGATTCTTCAGCAACGGCAATGGTGGGTGCAGCGGATTCAATCTCTGCCAAGCTCACAAAAGCTGGAACTGCGGTGACGAAACTTGCGAGTGAACTGACGGACGCAGCAGACACATTCGACAAACTGGAAGCGGCGCTGAAGAAGGCGAGTTCAGCTGGGGACTTCAGCGCACTCCAGGACGTTATCGGCGCAGATCCGGAAACATTGGCGTCCTCTCTTGCCTCACCTGTGGGCCTGGAACGTCACGCTGTTTTCCCGGTAGATACGTTTGGGAGTGCCATGGCACCGCTGTACACGGTGCTCGCCCTTTGGGTTGGCGCGTTACTGATGTCCGTCACGATTACTGTGGCTGTGCCACGCGGTGCAGTTCCAGGGCAGAAAGAGCTGACGAACAATCAGAAGTACTTCGGGAGATACGGCTTGTTCGGGCTGGTGGGGCTGGCCCAGAGCACGGTGCTTGGACTTGGAAACCTCGTGTTTGTGGGAGTCCAATCCGTGCATCCGTTCCTCTACGTGGTGGCCGGTTGGGTCACGTCATTAGTGTTCACATTCCTGATCTACACCGCAGTTGTAGCATTCGGCAATGCAGGAAAAGCGTTGGGCGTTCTGTTTTTGGTTATCCAGATTTCTGGCGCTGGCGCAGCATACCCGTTGCAGCTGTTGCCGACGTGGTTCCAGCACATCAGTAAGTTCTTACCGGCAACGTACGCTGTTGAAGCGTACCGGGCGGCGATTGCTGGAATTTACAACGCGGATTATTGGCAGGCTCTGGGGATGCTGCTATTGTTCCTGATACCGGCGTTGATCCTTGGGCTGTGGCTGCGCAAGCCGCTGATCAACTTCAATCGGGGTATTTCGGAAGCGTTGGAATCTACGCGGATCATGTGAGAGAGGGTTTGCAATGGCCGAATCGAAAAGAGTCGCTTTTCTGGCAAAGCGTGGTGTGGAGCAAGCGGAGTTGACGGATCCGTGGGCGGCCGTAAAACAGGCGGGATTCACCCCAGTTTTGGTTTCAGACAGCCCCGACGACGTCACTGCGCTTATCCATGATTGGGATCGTGGCCTTGTTTTCCCGGTAGATGTGGAAGTGAAAGACGCGCAGGCGGACGATTATGTGGCGCTTGTTCTGCCAGGCGGCACGTTGAACGCAGACAAAATTCGTACGAATCCCGATGCGATCGCTTTTGTCCAGGCTTTTATGGCTGCAGACAAGCCAGTAGCTTCCATTTGCCATGGTCCCTGGATCCTTATCGAGGCGGGTGCGGTTAAGGGGCGTGAGATCACGTCCACTACTCGCATTTCCACGGATCTTAAAAACGCTGGCGCTCACTGGGTTGATCAGGAAGTCGTCAAGGACGGCAATTTGATTTCCAGCCGAAGCCCGCGCGACTTGCCGGCATTCAATACCGCGTTAGTTGCGGCGTTGCTCAGCATTCAACCACGTTAACCGCTAGGCCCGCGAGAGACGTTTCTTTATAGCGGGTGGACATGTCCCTGCCGGTCTGACGCATCGTTTCGATCACTGTATCCAGCGACACCACATGTTTTCCTGTTCCGAGCAATGCGATTCTACTTGCCGTCAGAGCGGTAGCTGCGGCGACAGCGTTACGTTCAATACACGGTATTTGTACAAGGCCATTCACAGGGTCACAGGTCAAGCCCAGATGGTGCTCCATCGCGATTTCGGCGGCGTTTTCTACGTGGCTGGGGTTTCCGCCATGAACTGCAGTGATCCCCGCAGCCGCCATTGCGCAGGCGCTGCCGATCTCACCTTGGCAGCCTGCTTCTGCGCCAGAGATCGACGCATTCGCCTTGATGATGGATCCTACAGCGGCGGCAGTGAGCAGGAACGTGTGAATCTGCTGCGTGCTGATACCTTCGAATTGAACCAAGTACCGCAATATGGCAGGAAGTACCCCAGCCGCGCCGTTTGTAGGAGCAGTGACGATGCGGCCTCCTGACGCATTTTCTTCGTTCACGGCCATCGCCCACACGGCGAGCCATTCGTCGGCCGGTACAGGTGTAGTGCGCGCCAGAAGTTTGCGCTGAGAGTTCGCTGCGCGGCGTGGAACGCGCAAGTGGCCGGGCAAATATCCTTCCTGGTGCAGGCCAGCCTCTATGCATTCATCCATTGTTGCCCAGATATGGTCCAGGCCAGCGCAGGTGGCGGCCGCGCCGCGTATCGCGACCTCGTCTGCCATAGCGATGTCGGCAATGCTCCGATTGAAGGTGTCTGACGTGGGATCGTCCTTACATGCGGCGACAAGCTGCGATGCGGTGCGATACGTCGAGACAATCCCAGGCGTGCCCTTGCCACGCCGGTCTGCTGTATCGTCATCTCCTGCACGCTGAATGAAGCCACCGCCCACTGAGAGATATGTGGCTCGGGCAATCTCCACTCCGTGAGCATCAGCTATCAAGGTTATCGCGTTTGGATGCCCGAAAGACTGGACGTGGGCTTCGAAGACAATGTCGTCCCTACTCACATGCGCATCATCTATTCGAATGTGTGCTCCAGACTCAAGCTGAGCCCATTGCCCCCACACCTCCTTGGGATCGCACGTCTCAGGATTCATTCCGCGCAAGCCTGCGATGACGGCATCGGGTGTTCCATGTCCGATTCCTGTAGCTGCAAGTGAACCGTGAAGAATGATCGTGTAATGCGTAGCGGTTTCAGAACTGTTGCGCGTAGCGAGATAGTGCACGAAGTCAGCGGCTGCCCGCATCGGCCCCACAGTGTGGGAGCTCGATGGGCCAATGCCAATGGAAAACATTTCAAGTGCGGATGTGTACACGCCGGAAGTTACCATAAGTCTCTCTTCATGTGATCTGCTTATGACCAGAACCCGAGTGCAAATTCTGCCACGATAACGGAGAGAATATACGAGGCAGTTATCGCGACCAAACCAACAGGGATGATTTTCCAGCCGATAGTGCGAAGCGCAGGGAGATCTTTGCCGAGCGACAGCCCCGCAATCGTCAGCACTACCGTGCATACTGATAAGAACGTGACGGATTCCGACGTCGTCGTCAAAAAATTGGCAATCGGCGATATGGGACTTGTGAGGATCGCACCAAGAGTCATGGTGACCACCATGGCGCCAACCTTTTCATGCGTGATACGCGAAACCCGCATTCCGATTGCAGCGAGTGCAGTAAGCGCTACGTAGGTCCATACAATGTCCAGTGAAAATGCGCGCGCGTTGACTGTTGAAACAATTGTTCCGATGACGACGAGGAGGAGCATGATCTGCACAGTGGGAATTGAAACGCGATTGCGCGGCCGAGCATCCAGTTCTTGCAGCACATCGCTGAGATTCGGGCGTTCGGTGGGTTGAGGAATTCTTCGGCTCAAGGCGTAATAGAGTTTGTGCGCAAGAGGCATCGCAATATACATGCCAACGTAGACGCCGAGTACCGATGTGATCAGGTTAGAAGTAGCGGCGAGCGCTGTGAGTTCGTCGGTCAATTCGGGATGTGCGGCAGCTGTAGCTCCGATGGCGGCCGCCATCATGGAGCCTGAGCCCACGCCAGCTCCCATTGCGAGTGCCAACGGATCGAATGCTCCAAGTGATGCCGTGACCGAGGCGATGATTCCCACCGTTATGGCGCCAAATAACGTTCCGAAAGCGTACATGGCAAGTACACCTCGGTATTCGGGAGAATCAGTGCCATATCGTTCCGAAACCATGGCGAACGAGCTCTCCCTATCGATTGAGAAAGTTGCTCCGATCGTAGCGGGCCCCATTTTCAGCAACACGGCAAGGGGAAGCGCAAAAACTATGGTGCCAAATAGGTGGCCAAGCTTTTGTAATAGAAGTGCCGGGCCAGCGGTGACGAGCAAGCTGATGTTAGGGCCGATTGAAAACGAGAGGCGCGCGACGAGGAGAAGTACGGCAGCTCTCATGATGACGCTGCTCGCCTGTTGTAGATCAATGGCAAATGGGTACCAATGTTGTGAGGAGACAATTCCTCCCGCTATCAGCCCCCACACCATGGGCAGGATGGTGATAGATGCGACGCCGGCTGGAATTGTGACAGTCCCTAATAGCTCAGCGGCACACGCGATAAGAACTGTAAATCCTTCGACGATCCAGAATCGCCGTGAGCGAAAGGTCATGAGTATGACGTTTTCTGCCGAGTGGCTTGGCGAGGAAACTTCGCGTTGTTTTGCCATAATTTTCTCCTTCAGACACGTGCACACGCTGGCTAGATAGTTTCGAGAGTTGTGGCACCGGCAGGTCGTTGCGCCTGCCGGAGTAGTAGTTCAGACCGGACAGCCGGATCTAGCGCAGCATCAAGTGCGGTCCAGGCGAGCGCTAATGCGGCATCAAAAGCTGTTCTCTCGCCCTCTTTTGACGCGGCGGCTTCGCGGAATGCCTCCTGATGCGGCGAAGCCGAACAGCCTTCAATTGCGATAACTCCGTGAAGTGCCGGAAGTACCTGAGTAACGTTGCCCATGTCGGTGGAGCCACCGCTGGATTCGATGCCGCCGGAGATCTGCCGGCCTGTGTCGGTGAGATTTTTGTCCCACATAGTGACGAGTAGAGGGTCATTAGCCACGGGCGCATAGGGGTTTTCGGCCAAGTGATGTTCCCACGTGCAACCGGTCGCTATCGCGCCGGCCTCAAAGCACGCCAGAGTACGGCGGGTGACATCCGCGAGTTCGTCAAGATCCTGCGCACGGATTTCGAGTCCCAGTTCATTCTTGCCGGGGATAATGTTGGTAACATCGCCTCCATCGACGACGATCGCGTTGATGTTGGATGTCTTGGGCAATTGTTGGCGCAGTAGCGCCATAGCGGTCAGTGCGATTGTCGCTGCTGCGGAGGCGTTGGTTGCCAGTTCGGGGGCAGCAGCGGCGTGGGAGGCAACACCATAATACGTGACGCTATAACGCTTGACTGCCGTATATTTCACCGCATCTGCACTGACGTCGGGGGCACCCATCGGATGAACCATCAGCGAGAATGATGAATCCTCCCATGCGCCGGCGCGTAGCAGATCGGCTTTTCCGCCTCCGTGTTCTTCTGCTGGCGTTCCGAGCACCTTTATCCGTAAGTCAGCTGCTTCAGCGACGGGAGCTAGTGCTAGGGCGGCGCCAGCTGCCGCTGTTGCAATGATGTTGTGGCCGCATGCATGGCCAATGCCTGGAAGTGCATCGTATTCGGCGCATAGTGTGGCGGTGAGTTCGCCGTTTCCGAATACTGCTTCACACGCTGTGGGGAGCCCATACACCCCCATGTCCGTGTGGAATCCTGCAGAACTCAAGATCCGCGTGAGCTGTTCAGCGGCGTGGTATTCGTGATAGGCGAGCTCTGGATCGTCGTGTATCGCGTGAGATAACGCGACGAGCGAAGGCCAGTTGTTCGCTAACGTGTTGCGAATGATGCGCCGAAGCTCACTACGGCGTTGCGGATCGGTATTCACGAGGTTCCTTTGCATGAGAAGTATTGAATGTACGAATCAGTGTGAGATATAGATGTGTCTGATATGTAAAATCGCACGAAAGATATAAAAATGGGCAAATTGGCGCATGAATTCAAACTTGATGGAGTGGATCTCCGCCTTCTCCATGCTCTTCAAGAAGAGCCCCGTGCCGCGTGGTCTGCAATTGCGCCAATCGTTCGTGTGGATGCATCCGGGTTGTCCCGCCGCTGGCAGAAGATGAAAGAATCGGGAATTGCCTGGGTAACCGGATTAGCTGAAACGACTGTGCCCGGCAGTGTGGCTCTGGTGGATATTGACTGCGAGGCCGGAGCCATGGAAGAGGTAGCTCGATCTTTGGAACGCGATAGCGAAATTGTCACGCTAGACTGCACAACAGGTTCGCGTGATCTTCTCGCGACAGTTTTTGCCACCTCTGAAGGGGAAATGTCGCGGTATCTCCTCCATCGCTTCAATGGGCTTATGGGAATTCGTGCAACCCGCACGTACCTTGTTACTGGCATCATCGCTGATGCGCGGCGGTGGCGCCTTCAAGAACTGAGTGAAACCGAGGTGCCGAGCATTCCGCGGCCCCATGCTCCTCGAGCTCGTGCCTCCCACCACGTTCCGAAAGAGCTGATGCGCGCGGTGTTCGCAGAGCTAGGAGCAGATGGCCGCACACCGGCCTCGGTTATCGCGCAACGCTATGGGTTTACGGCTCAACGAGTTGCGGACGCAATTTCTGAAATGCGCACATCCGGGATGCTCTATTTCCGCACCGATCTGGCGCGCCTCTGGTCGCCATGGCCGGTGTACACGTGGTATTTTTTGCAGATTCGAGCCGATCAGATTCAACATGCCAAGGACGAGTTGCAAGCGATGGTCGAGATTCGCCTCGCGGTCTTGTCTGCCAGCCGCTTCAATTTGATTCTGGCCGTGTGGCTTCCACGCATTGAGGATGTACACGCGTTTGAAGAGATGCTTGCGAAAAGGCTTCCGGGTTCTCTTGTTGTGGATCGGTCCGTTGTATTGCTGACACGCAAGCACTTGGGGCATCTGCTCAACGAAGAGGGGCGAGCAACTGGCGAAATCGTTACGATGCCGATACTATCTGGGCAGGCATAGGTCGCATTTCAGATAAGCGGAGAAGCGTTCCACAGAATCCCAGCACGTGCAGTGGGAGCTAGCTGACACACAGATGTGGTCAGCCGTACGTGGGTTAACGCTAGGCAAGTATGGTGCTAGCCCCGTAAGGTTAAATTGTGTCAAAGAAAATAATTAAGAACTGGCTCACCGATATGGACGGTGTGCTGATACACGAACAGACAGCGCTTCCTGGTGCAAACGAATTTATCACCACGTTGCGCGAACGGGAGATACCGTTCCTGGTACTCACCAATAACTCGATCTTTACTGCGCGCGATCTTTCTGCGCGCCTGGAGTCCGCTGGCCTAGAAGTTCCGGAAGAGAACATCTGGACGTCAGCGCTCGCAACCGCAAGTTTCCTCGCAACGCAGTCGCCTAATCGGCGTGCGTACGTGGTGGGAGAGGCCGGGTTGACCACGGCGATGTACGAAGTTGGCTTCGTGATGACGAATGACCACCCGGACGTCGTCGTGCTAGGAGAGACGCGGACGTACTCAATTGATTCGTTAACGCAGGCAATTCGCCTGATCGATGACGGCGCTCGCTTTATTGCAACAAATCCGGACGTCACAGGGCCGTCCGCAGAGGGCCCGATCCCGGCAACCGGCGCGGTGGCGGCGATGATTACAGCTGCCACAGGAAAGCAGCCATACTATGTGGGCAAACCCAACCCCGTTATGCTCCGGATGGGCCTGAACAAGATCGATGCCCATTCGGAAGAAACCGCACTCGTCGGCGACCGAATGGATACCGATATCCTGGCAGGGATGGAATCGGGCTTGGAAACGCATCTTGTGCTATCCGGATCGACTAAGCGCGAGGAGATCGCCAATTTCGCCTTCCGTCCGGAGTTCATCCATGAGGGAATCGGAGAAGTGGCAGCACTGCTTGGCAAAAAGCGGATTCTCAACCTGGGCCAGCTCGGGCAATAAGCACCGGCTCGGGCAAGTGGCCTCAGTTAATGGCGCGAAGCACTTCTAGAGCCACCGGAACGTCGTTATACGCGTGGTTGACGCCCTTTATTACTTGATAGGGCTCTGGCCCTTTCCCAGTGATTGCGACAAGGTCTCCCGGATGGGCGCTCATGATCGCCTCGCGTACGGCATCGCGCCGGCAGGTTGTCACTTCAGTCACGTTCTCCATGCCGGGCCGCACGCGTTTGATGCCGCGTAGTAGGTAGTTTCGGACCTGCTGCGGATCCTCCGTGCGCGGGTTTTCATCTGTGACCCACAGGTCGTCAGCCAGACGAGCTGCCGCTGCAGCCAGATCTTCGCGTTTGCTGGGATCCTTATCTCCATCGGTGCCAAACACCACGATGAGCCGGCCCTTCACAAGTGGGCGCAGCGTCTTGAGCAACGCTTCTAGCGCCTCGGGAGTATACGCATAATCCACGAGGACACGTGGATGAATCGCTGGATTCGAGGGGACTTTTTCCATACGGCCGGCCACACCTCTCGAATGCGCGATGGCGTCAATGGCCGTTTCAATCGGCACTCCCAATTGCGTAGCTGCGATAATTGCGCACGCGGCATTTTGGACGTTGACCGCTCCAAGAATTGGGCAAAAACACGCATACTTCTGCCCAGTGGGCGAATGAAGCGTGAAAGAAACTCCCCAGGAGGCGACGTCGTCGTGGCGTTGGCTCACCCACCAATGGTTCGCGCGGCCTTCAAAGGCGGGAGGAGTGGGCTGCAGTGCGGATACGGTATCCACGGGGATGGTGGCGCGGCCCGCGAGCTGCTGGCCCCATGCATCATCGATGCACACGACTCCGCGCCGGGCGTGTTCGGGGCGGAAAAGCTGCACCTTTGCCTCGAAGTAATTCTCCATTGTGTGGTAATAATCCAGGTGGTCATGCTGCAGATTTGTGAAAATTGCCGAATCGAAGGCGATTCCGTCCACCCGGTGGAGCGAAAGGGCGTGCGCTGAGGTTTCTACGACACCCGCGCGTTCGCCTGCCAATGCAGAAGCGGCGAGCGTACGGTAGACCACCGGCGCCTCTGCAGTTGTTCTGCTGGAAAGTATGTGCGTGGCGCCGGTGACTATTTCAATTGTAGAAAGGAGCGCCGTAGGGCCGTAGTGCGCGGATAGCGCGGCGTGGGTGAGGTAGCTCGTCGTCGTCTTACCATTCGTTCCAGTAACGCTGACGAGCTTCATCGATTGGACATAAGGCCCGTAGATGGCGGCTGCGATGTGCGGTGTTGCGCTGCGCGGATCTTCAATTGTCACGACGGGAGTGGAAATGGCGCCCGAAAGGAGCTGCGCTCCGGCGGTATCAGTGACGACGACGCCGGCGCCGTTCGCGATCGCCTGCTGGGAGTAGCTGGCTCCGTGGTGGGTGAAACCAGGGATTCCCACGAAAATCCATCCGGAGGCGACGTCGGAGGAATCCACGGTCACACCACTGACCAGTATTTCGGGATTGGCCGTGCCCCAGTCGACGACATTGACGTGGGTCAATGCCTGCTGCAGGGAGACGGGCGTGATATCGGGGCGCACATCGCGGATCGAAGCCATATGGGTAATTCTAGTGTCTTGTGCAGTAGGCATGCGACACGAGGAGTGGGTACGGGATGCGAAGTGGGTACGGGATGCGAAGTGGGTACGGGATGCGAAGTGGGTACGGGATGCGAGAAGCGTGCGGCGCGGATGCCCCGCGTCCCCGATACTTTTTCTAGCTGAAAATAGGATTAGCTGGCACTTCGCCCCAGGTTTTGCCCTTTCTAGCTAGAAAAAGCTACCGGTTTGCATACGAAAAGAAAAGGGGGGAACCGGATCATCCCGGTTCCCCCTGAAGTCCATGTGGGCCGGTGCGCTCATACAGACGCGCCCGGCTGCTCAATCACGCGGCAAGAAGTACTTCTTGCATCGCCTTTTCTGCGGCGCTCAAACGGAATTCCGCGCGTTCGAATCGTGATGCCGGAGCAAAACGATCAATCGATGCGATTTCCCTGCGTGCCGATTCAAGTTCGGCCTGTGCGCGATGGAGCTTTGCCAATGTTCTGTTATTCATTTTTCTTCTCCTCATGGGCGGAGCAATACGGCTCCACGCCCGTTTCTTCTTGTTCCTCATCACGAAACCTCTCAGGTGATGAGGCAGGCAGCCGGCTTGTGCCGGTGGCACGTTGGTGTGCCATGCAATCTACGTGCACATCTGTCACCTGCGCATGTAGAAAAACAATCATACGCAGGTGGTAACGCCAAGCGCAAGGGTTATATTCCGCCGGGATAAGGGGAGAAACTCAATTTGCCTTCCCTTCGTCCCAGATTGCCATCGAACTGCGCGGTAGCCTTGGATTATGGCTAAAGACACAGAGGCGCCAATGCGCGTTGAATCCGATTCGATGGGAACAATCGAGGTTCCCGCCAATCATTACTGGGGTGCGCAGACTGAGCGCAGTTACCATAATTTCAATATCGGTAGGCCAACCTTCGTATGGGGACGTCCGATGATCCGTGCGCTCGGTACGTTGAAGAAGGCCGCTGCACAGGCCAATGCGGACCTGGGTGAATTGCCACGGGACCTCGCGAAGTACATTATCGCAGCTGCTGACGAGGTCATCTCCGGCAAGCTAGATAGCGAGTTCCCGCTGGTAGTGTTCCAGACCGGCTCAGGCACGCAGTCCAATATGAATGCGAATGAGGTAATCTCCAACCGTGCCATCGAAATGGCCGGTGGGGAGATGGGTTCAAAGAAGCCTATTCACCCGAACGATCACGTGAATCGCGGGCAATCCTCAAATGACACGTTCCCCACCGCCATGCACATCGCGGTGGTCACCGAAATCAATGAGAAGCTTTATCCCAAGGTCAAGAAACTGCGGGACACGTTGGCGGCCAAATCGGCAGAATTTGCTGGCGTTGTGATGGTTGGGCGTACGCACTTGCAGGACGCCACGCCGATAACGTTGGGGCAGGTCATTTCCGGATGGGTTGCGCAGATTGATTTCGCGATGGATGGTATTCGCTATGCCGATTCGCGCGCACGGGAGCTCGCAATCGGCGGTACCGCGGTTGGAACTGGGCTCAATTCCCATCCTGATTTCGGCCCACTTGCGGCGTCCTATATCTCGAAGGAAACGGGTATCGAGTTCAAGCAGGCCGGCAACCTGTTTGCTTCGCTTTCCGCGCACGACGCATTGGTGCAGGTCTCCGGTTCGTTGCGAGTGCTTGCTGATGCTCTGATGAAGATCGCGAACGATGTGCGGTGGTACGCCTCCGGCCCACGTAATGGCATTGGCGAACTCTTGATTCCTGAGAATGAGCCGGGTTCATCGATCATGCCCGGAAAAGTGAATCCCACCCAGTCTGAGGCGATGACGATGGTGGCTACTAAGGTGTTCGGCAACGATGCCACGGTCGGCTTCGCTGGATCGCAAGGCAATTTCCAGCTGAACGTATTCAAACCCGTTATGGCGTGGTGCTGCCTGGAATCGATTCAACTGCTCGGTGACGCATGCGTTTCATTCAATGACCATTGCGCGGTTGGCATTGAGCCGAATTACGAGAAGATCAAGCACAACCTGGATATCAATCTGATGCAGGTGACTGCGCTCAACCGCCACATCGGCTACGACAAGGCGTCCAAGATCGCGAAGAACGCCCATAAGAAGGGCACGTCGCTGCGCGAATCGGCTCTTGAGCTCGGATTCCTGACGGCAGAAGAGTTCGATGCGTGGGTGGTTCCAGCCGATATGACGCATCCGAGTGCTGCGACAAAGTAATTTTTCTTTCTGAGAGTGAATAGCCGTCCGGGCTGGGGGTACCAGCCTGGGCGGCTATCCGCATTCTTCGGCGCGGCGTGTGTGCTTGGAAAATAGTTGATTGACGATCATGTCTGCGAGCTCGTCTGGGCTCTGTTCGAACCCGGAGGTGACCCATTGATCGACGATGGCGAATGTGGATGCAGAATGAAGAGCCACGCGATATCTATCAACCACTGCAGCATCACGCGACTGCGCTACTGTGAGGCGGTACATGTAGATGAACAGTAGATAATCAAGTCCCGCTTCATAAACCTCTTCCAGAATGGCGCGATGTTCGTAGAGGCTTGCAAAATACTGTTCGAAGAAGGCGGTGGCGTCCTGGGCGGTATGTTTGTGGAAAGGCTTAGCGGGATGTGGGACACGCGAGAAGATCGTGCCAAACCTGTACATGAGCACGTCGTCTTTCGATCCGAAATGCCGGTAGTATGTGGCGCGTCCCACGTCTGCCCGATCTGTTATTTCGCTTACGGAGATCTCGGCGTACGGCTTTTCACGAAGCAGCTCGAAGAGAGCGTTGGCCATGCGCTCTTTGAGATTCTCGGTAGTACGGGCCTGCCGGGCCATGAGATTTCCTCCATTCGCCGTATATGCGTATCAATGGCTCATCGCGTCTGGTGTGGTGCGCATCGTATCGTGTCGCATAGTGTGGAGAATGCGGGCAGCGAGCGTGCATTGACAGTATGCCACAAAATTGATACAAATGTCTCGCTTGAACAAATGTCTCATATGGACAACTGTCTCGCTAATATCGTGTATGTCATGCCGAAATAACATGTCGGGTTGAGGACTAGATGAAGATTTTGAAGTTTGTAGGGAAGCGTGAACTGGCGCTCGCGCTGCTCGCTCTCGTTGCGATCGTGACACAGGTATTCTTCGATCTGCGGCTTCCGGATTACATGCAGGACATTACGAAAATTATCGTGATGCCAGGCGCGAAGGTCTCCGACGTGCTGGAGCAGGGCGCATACATGTTGGGATGTGCGTTGGGTTCCATGGCGGGCGCTGTAGTGACGGCCTTCTGCATGGCCATGATCGGAGCTACGTTGTCCCGGAACCTCCGTGCGGCTGTATTCGATAAGACTATGGAGTTTTCCATGGAGGAATACAACACGTTCGGAGCTGCAAGCCTCATCACACGCTCCACAAACGATGTCACCCAGCTCCAGATGTTTGTGGTGATGGGCCTGCAAATGGCAGTCAAGTCGCCAATTCTGGCCGTCTGGGCAGTGACAAAGATCGCGGGGAAGAATTTCACGTGGACGGTTGCAACGGGCGTCACTGTTGTGGTGCTCATGATCATGATGAGTATCGTGCTATCTATGGTGATGCCGCGCATGATGCGGATGCAGCGCATCACCGATGATTTGAATCGTGTGACGCGCGAGCACCTGGATGGTTTGCGTGTTATCCGCGCGTACAACGCACAGGCCTTCCATGAGAAGCGTTTCGAGCACACCAATACGGAGCTGACGGAGACGAACATGTACGTGATGCGTCGCTTCGCTTTTATGATGCCGGCGATGAATGCCATCATGTCGGGGCTCTCTTTGGCTATCTATGCGCTGGGTGCAAGCATGATCAATGCGGCGGGCGCCCCTGCGGATAAGGTTCGCTTGTTCTCTGAGATGATCGTGTTTTCAGCGTATGCGATGCAGGTTATCGGCGCATTCATGATGCTGACTATGGTTTTTATCTTCTTCCCGCGCGCGCGTGTAGCCTATCGCCGCATCAAGGAAGTGCTGACAGTCCCCATTTCGATCCAGGACGGCCCCACGACATCGGCATCGCAGCACGGTTTGGTGGAGTTCCGCCACGTCAACTTCCGTTATCCGCAGGCCGACGACGACGCCCTGCACGACGTTTCGTTTACGGCTGCGCCTGGGGAGACTGTGGCGATTATCGGGGCAACGGGTTCGGGGAAGACGTCTATTGTGAATCTGATCCCGCGGTTTTATGACGTGCGCGAAGGTGCTGTGTTAGTGGATGGCGTAGATGTGCGCGAATGGAAGCAATCCGATTTGCGTAATTGCGTGGCGTACGTGCCGCAAAAGGCGATGCTATTTTCGGGCACGATATCGTCCAATATTGATTATGGAAGTGGGCCGCACGCGATCACGCCGGAAGACATTGTCCAGGCGGCGCGGGTTTCCGCATCTGCCGAGATCGTGGAGCAGAAAGAGGATGGCTACGCGTCCTACGTAGCTCAGGGCGGCACTAATTTTTCCGGTGGTCAGAAGCAGCGCCTTTCAATAGCGCGCGCGGTGGCGCGGGGTGCGGAGATCATGATATTCGATGACTCGTTCTCCGCGTTGGACTACCGGACTGATCGCGACGTGCGTACGGCGCTGCGGCAGTATGCGCGCGGTACCACGATGATCATCGTGGCACAGCGCATTGGGACTGTGCGGAATGCCGATCGAATTCTGGTTGTAGATAGAGGGCGGATCGTGGGGCAAGGCACGCACGATGAGCTCATGAAGTCGAATGAGGTGTATCGCGAGATCGCATTCTCGCAGTTGAATGCGGAGGAACTGGCATGAGTCACGACACACACATCTCTGCTGCGGATATTGCTTCAGCTGAGGAAGGGGCGCGCATCGCCAAGAAGGCGCGTGAAGAGCAACTGGGCTCTGACGATGCCGGGCCGCGGCGCCGCGGCCCGATGGGCCATGGCCCGCACGGCGGTGGCGGAGCTATTAACAAGCAGGTTATCGCGGATATGGGGCCAACGCTGGGCCGCGTGCTTCGCTTTGCCCGCAAGTATTGGGGGCACATGATCGCAGCCGTGATTATGTCCATTGCCGGGGCGGTTTTGACGGTCATTTCTCCACACTTCATCGGCGAAATTACGGATGCGATCGCGGCGGGAATCATGGGTTCGATGGACACGAACCACGTGCGCGGCTTGGTTGTTGCTACTGCGTTGATATTGTTGGGCGGTTTCGTGTTCAACTATGTGCAGGCGCAATTGATGGTGCATGCCACGCAACGCACCTCGCAGGAGATGCGCACGGCGATCAACCAAAAGATCGATCGCATGCCGTTGGCATACTTCGATCGGACCAGCCATGGGGACACGCTGTCGCGTGTCACGAACGATGTGGACACGCTGTCGCAGACTTTGAACAGTTCCGTCAGTTCGATTATGTCGGGCATCATCATGCTGATTGGCGCCGCCATCATGATGTTTACGACGGAGTGGCGCATGGCTCTATCGGGCATCGCTGCTGCGTTTATCGGTTTTTCTCTCACGATCGTCATCATGGGATCCAGCCAAAAGTTTTTCGTGGCGCGCCAAAACCAGCTGGGCGCCTTGAATGGGCATATCGAGGAGACTCTGAGCGGCCAGAACGTGGTGCGTGCCTTCAATGCGGAGCCGCAGGCGATGAAGGAGTTTGATATTCGCAACGCCCGGTTATATGGCAGCTCGTGGCGCGCGGATTTTCTCTCTGGCATGATGATGCCGATCATGGGATTCGTCGGCAACTTTGGTTACGTGGTTGTCAGCGTGGTTGGCGCCGTTCTGGTTGTGCACAATACGGTGTCGATTGGGGTAATAACGGCATTCATGATGTATATTCGGCTGTTTACGCAACCTCTTTCGAACATCGCGCAGGCGGCGACGTCGTTCCAGGGGGCGTCCGCAGCCAGTACGCGCGTATTTGAACTGCTGGACGAACCGGAGATGCCGGACGAATCGGACAAACCGATTTCGGACCATACCGTGCGCGGCCACGTAAAGTTCGATGACGTCCATTTCAGCTACGTCCCAGGGAAAGAGATTATCCACGGCTTTACAGCGGAGGTTTACCCGGGCCAGAAGGTTGCGATTGTCGGCCCCACCGGTGCAGGGAAGACGACGCTGGTGAATCTATTGATGCGTTTCTACGATGTGGATTCCGGCCAAATTCTGGTGGATGGCGTGCCCACCAGCCAGATGCGCCGTGAGGACGTCGACGCATTATTCTCCATGGTGCTGCAGGATACGTGGATGTTTAAGGGAACATTCAGGGAAAACGTGGTGTATCGCACCCAGGGTGTTTCGCAAGAACAGCTGGACACTGTGATTGAAGATGTGGGGCTTACCGAATTCGTGCGGCAACTCCCGCACGGGTATGACACGATGATGGACGAGGCGAATGCGCTCTCCGCTGGACAAAAGCAGCTTGTCACTATTGCCCGGGCGATGATCGCAGACAATCCGTTGTTGATTCTGGATGAAGCGACGTCGTCAGTAGACACCCGTACGGAGCTGCTTATTCAGCAGGCGCTGGATACGTTAACGGCGGGAAGAACCTCGTTTGTGATTGCGCATCGGCTTTCCACGATCCGTAATGCGGACATTATTTTTGTGATGCGCGACGGCGACATTGTGGAAACCGGCTCGCATGAGCAGTTGCTTGCACAAGGTGGCTTCTACGCGGAGCTGTACAACTCGCAGTTCGATACGGTGGACTGATCGCGCGCGTTCTGCGGTTGATCGTGCCGCATGGAACGCGGGAATGAAAGGCGGCGTGGCGTCGTTATCTCCAACAGATAGTTGTAGCTACAACTAATTGGAGAGTGTGATGGGAATTGTGTTACATCCGGCAGAGCGCCGGGACATGGAACGCGGCATTGCCGTTGCGCCCGGAGGGCAACGGCGTGGAACTCTACGTAGATCGGCCGCGCGACACGTGGACCTGGCGTGGTGACCACGTAGTCATGACTACCGAGTACATTGCCCCGGCGCGTTTCGTGGCAGAACACATGCCTGTTACGGAAGAACCAAGTGGCGGAAGTTCGGTCAGTGTGGGGCATGTGCATCTGGAAGTGGGAGATGTTCCGACAGCGCGGAAATTCTACGTGGACACAGTGGGATTTGGAGAAACGGCCCGGATGGGAAGTTCGGCACTGTTCGTATCTGCCGGCAAGTATCATCACCACATGGCGATGAACATGTGGGGGAGCGCTGGAGCTGGATTCCGGGAGCCCAGCTTAGGTTTGGGCCGCGTGGACGTGGTGGTGCCTTCGCGCGACGACGTCGCCGTTACTACAGACCGCTTGCGGCTGGCTGGTTTCCCCATCCGGGATGACGGAAGTTCTGTGGAAACGAATGATCCCTGGGGAAACATCGTACGGTTCACGCCGGCGAAATGAGACGGCCTGCTAGGAGGGCTGAAAGAATGCAGATTGGTATTTTCACGGTTTCTGATATCACGCGTGACCCAACCACGGGGATCACACCGAGTGAGAAGGAACGGATCGACGCCGCCGTCGCAATCGCGCGCCATGCCGAAGATATCGGTCTGGACGTTTTCGCAATAGGCGAGCACCACAATCCGCCATTCTTTTCGTCTTCGCCCACAACCACGTTGGCATATATCGGTGTGCAGACGCAACGAATCCTGCTCTCCACGTCCACCACGCTCATAACAACGAATGACCCCGTGAAGATCGCGGAAGACTTCGCAATGCTGCAGCATCTCACGAATGGCCGTGTGGACCTCATGCTGGGGCGCGGCAATACAGGGCCGGTCTATCCCTGGTTCGGGAAAGATATCCGCCAGGGTATTCCGTTGGCAATCGAAAACTATCAGTTGCTACGCCAATTGTGGGATAACGAGGTGGTGGATTGGGAAGGGCGGTTCCGCACTCCGCTGCGAGGTTTCACCTCGATTCCGCGCCCGCTTGCCGGCGTTGCACCGTTCGTGTGGCATGGTTCCATCTGTTCGCCTGAGATTGCTGAGCAGGCCGCATATTATGGAGACGGCTTCTTCCACAACAACATCTTCTGGCCTGCGGCCCACACGAAACGTATGGTGCAACTGTACCGGCAGCGCTTTGCGCACTACGGACACGGCCGGCCAGAGGATGCCATCGTGGGCTTGGGCGGACAATTCCATCTGGCAAAGGATTCGCAGCAGGCCGTCCGCGAGTTCCGTCCTTACTTTGACGTCGCGCCCGTGTATGGCCACGGTCCGTCCCTCGAAGAGTTCATGGAGGAGACTCCGCTCACAGTGGGCTGTCCCCAACAGGTCATTGACCGGACGCTGGGCTTCCGCGAGATGGTGGGCGATTACCAACGTCAGTTGTTCTTGATCGACCACGCTGGTCTGCCACTGACGACAGTCCTGAAGCAATTAGACCTGTTCGGCTCCGAGGTTCTTCCTGTACTGCGCCGCGAATTTGTAGCGCGCCTGGCACCCCCGATGCTCCCGTGCATCCTTTCCAAGAAAAGGATCGGAAAGCTGAGGCGGACCGATGAGTGTTGTGGCCCTCACAGCGGGGATGTCCGACGATTCCGCATCAGTCAGGCTTGCCCGCGAACTCGCTGGCGGTATTGCGCACGAATTGGGCGAAGCAGTGCACTCCGACGACGTCGTCGCTTTGCGCCCATACGCGCGCAGCATCGCCGACGCGATGGTAACTGGTTTTCCCTCTGCTGACCTTGGGGAAGTGTTTGCTGCAGTGGCACAGGCGCGCTGCGTTGTGGCGGTCACTCCTATCTATAATGCGCTGCCTTCTGGATTATTCGTCAGTTTCTTTGACGTGCTGCCGGAGGGCATCATGCGCGGAAAACCGGTTGCGCTGGGCGCCACGGGCGGTTCTCCGCGCCACAGCTTGATTGTGGAACACGCGATGCGCCCGATGTTCATTTATCTCCATGCAACCGTGGCCACCACCGCCGTGTATGCGGCCACCGAAGATTGGGGAGCCCCTGGTGTGGGTTTCGATGCTACTGCGGGCCGGCAACTCGCAGCGCGGATTGAACGGGAGGCGCTGGAAACCGCGCTACTTGTCCGTATTATGCAGGTACAAGCAGCTGCCGAACAAGCAACGGATCTTTCGGCACAGCCTGATCCAGCGGCGGGTAATGACGCGCGTTTGAACTTCCCGGACTTCATTTCGTTTGATCAGATGATGCCAGGTGCGTCAAAGCCCGGACGCACATACACAGAGAAGCGATAGCGCACGCCTGTGGACGACGTATGCCAGCCGCATTCGGGATTCTGCGCGGTGCAGCGCCAAGCGTGGGGAATTTCTGGCGCAAAGGCGTCCGCGCCTGCGATAGAAACATCCAGGAATGTGACCGCAATGATGTCCACGAATGGAAGTGCCGAGCGGTAAAGACGTTCACCTCCGATGACCCACGCCACTCGGTCGTGAGTAAGTGCCTCCTGAATCGCCTCCGAAATTCCGGATACGATGTGGGCGCCCGGTGCATCGTAATGCGTGTTTGTCGTGACAACAATATTGCGCCGGCCCGGCAGTGGCCGGTATCTCGGGTTGAGGGATTCCCACGTTGTTCGGCCCATGATGACCGGATGGCCGAGCGTAGTCTTCTTAAAGAACGCGAAGTCTTCTGGCACATGCCACGGAATTGTGCCGTCCACACCTATCGCGCGGTCGTGTCCCTGCGCCCAGATTGCCCCAATCACCGTTCACACCGCGATCGGCGCTGCGATAGCCGGATAGTGCTGGTAGCCGTCCGACGCATCGATGTCGTCCATCTGGTATTCGAAGATGGAGGGTGCTTTCCTGAGGTGCAGGGTGGGGAACGGGTACGGATCGCGTGTGAGCTGTTCTTTGACTTGTTCCACGTGATTGAGATAGATGTGGCAATCGCCGCCCGTCCAGATGAACTCGCCAGGTTCAAGATCCACCTGCTGCGCAAGCATGTGGATGAGGAGGGAGTACGAGGCAATGTTGAAAGGCACACCCAGAAACATGTCCGCGCTGCGTTGGTACAACTGGCATGAGAGTTTGCCATTGGCCACATAGAACTGGAAAAAAGCGTGGCACGGCTGCAGTGCCATTGCGTCAAGGTCCGCAACGTTCCACGCGGAAACGATGATGCGCCGCGAATCGGGTGTTTCGCGCAATTGCTCCACAACCTTCGCGATTTGGTCAATGTGCCGGCCATCAGGAGCCGGCCAGCTGCGCCACTGATACCCGTAGATTGGACCGAGCTCTCCGTCTGTGTCTGCCCACTCGTCCCAAATGGAGATGTCATTGTCCTGGAGCCACCGGACGTTCGTGGATCCCTTCAAGAACCACAGCAATTCGCCCTTTACGGCCTTCATTGGAACAAACTTCGTGGTGATACGGGGAAAGCCCTCTGACAGGTTGTAGCGGATCTGGCGGCCAAAAACGGACAAGGTACCGGTGCCGGTTCTGTCGTTTTTGCGCGTGCCGTTTTCTAGCACGTCCGCGAGTAGATCTTCGTATGCGCGGTTGATAGCCATACAAGCGAGTCTAGCGTGCGGCAACCTTTGCGACGAGCGCGCAATCCTCCACGAGTGCCTGGCGCGCATGGCTGGCAGCTGCGGCTTCGATCTTCTTGCCAACGAAAGGAACAGATACGGTGAGATCCGCGACGACGTCGTATACGGTGGCACCAGCAGCTCCGGTAGGGGCGGGGATGCTGGGAACCGCGTTGGCGCCGGCGGATGAGAGATGAACAGTCGATGAGAGCGCAACTGGCGCGCCCGTAATCCTCGTCGTATAGCTGACCTGATTGGCCTGCGCAGCAGCATCAATACGCACGGAGACACTAGAACGGATGAATCGTTGCGCTTGGGCGGGCAGGGCGGAGGGCGGCACCGTCAGCGACGTCTGAGCAGTGGTGCCGGAAACCGTGTGTGTGAAATCCTGAATACCGAGGCGGTGGGCACGTTCAGCGGCGAGTTCCTGTGAGAGTAAAGCGGCAATGATCCGATCCGGGGAACTGGGAACAACAAAAGATTCTGATATACGCATAAGGCGATTCTTCCATATGGCGTGCACGATCTGTCCGTGCGATTCGCGTAAGCTTGGAGCGTGCCGACATTGACGAATATTCTTGCGCGTTCCACAAATCTGGAAGCTTCTGACCGCGAATGGCTTCACCAGCTCGTAGGCGACTGGCAATCCATTGCCGACGTCGCTTTTGCCGATCTCCTGTTGATTCTGTGTAACGACGATGGAACCTTTATGATCGCCGCGCATTGCAGACCAGCGACAGCTGTGACCTTCTTCGATGAAGACATTATCGGTGAAATCGACAATGACGATTTGGTGAGGCTGGCGCCGCTGACGCTGGCGGATAGCAAACGCAGATCGCTGGAGCTGTCCGGTTTATTCGCGGATATCTATCCGATCCATCACAACGGACGCAACATTGCTTTGTTGGGAGTGGCAAGCGCCTATGCGGCCGATCGGGTACCCTCCCAGGTTCTGACCAATTATGAGGAAGTGGCGGACGGGCTTCTCCATATGGTTGCCACAGGTGAGTTCCCCTATGATGGCCAGCCGACCGGTTTCCGCCATGGGACTCCACGCGTTTCGGATGGGTTTGTGGAGCTCAACGAGGAAGGGGAAGTGGTCTACGCCGCACCGAACGCAATTTCCAATTTCCGCAGGCTCGGCGTGACCGGGCCGATCACAGGCAAGATCCTGGCTGAACTCGTCACTGAGACGATAGAAAGTCACACCACCTTCGACGAATCACTCGCAGTAGTCATCATGGGAAGGGCACCCTGGCTCACCGAGCTGGAATCTCACGGCGCCATTATTTCGCTGCGCGCGCTTCCGCTGCGAGACCATGGCAAGCGGAGGGGCGCAATGCTTCTGTGCCGCGATATCACGGAGTTGCGCCGCAGAGAGCAGGAGCTTCTGTCAAAGGACGCCACGATCCGCGAAATTAACCATCGCGTGAAGAACAATTTGCAAACTGTTTCGGCGCTGCTACGCATGCAGGCACGCAGAGCCACAAACGAAGACACACGGCAGGCACTCGATAATGCGCAACGCCGCGTGGCCACCATTGCTCTGGTCCATCAGATTCTCTCCCAAACGGTTGACGAATCCTCACAGTTTGATGAGATCTTCGAACCATTGCTCAACATGGCAACGGATATCGCCGCAACGGGCATAGAAGTAAAGACAGAAGTGCACGGGTCCTTTGGCCGTATCGGAGCCAACCAATCCACAGCGCTTGCGATGGTTATGAACGAATTGGTTTCAAATGCGGTGGAGCACGGGTTGCCGCATGGCGGTAATCTGTCAGTCACAGTGAACCGAGCAGGTAATCAGCTCACTGTGTATGTGGACGACGACGGCGTTGGTATCCAAGGGGCTGGCCTAGGATCAGGCCTTGGCACCCAGATAGTCCGCACGATGGTTGCTGCAGAACTCCATGGCACTATTGAATGGCAGAACTGTGAGACCGGCGGGACTCGCGTTATCCTCAACGCACGAATTGACGATTGAGGGATTAACCTACGCTGGAACGGCGCGCGCGGGCGGTCCGGCGCTTGAGGGAGCGGCGTTCATCTTCGGATAAACCGCCCCACACGCCTGCGTCTTGCCCGGTCTCAAGTGCCCACTTCAGGCATACATCGGATACTTCACAGTGGTTGCACACGCGCTTGGCCTGTTCAATTTGCGCGATGGCGGGGCCAGAGTTTCCGATCGGGAAGAAAAGCTCCGGATCTTCAGTGAGACAAGCGGCCCGGTGACGCCAATCCATCTAGATACTCCCTTTCACGCTGCCCACGCGACTTTTCGTTACAGGCAGAACTGATATTTACGACTGTATTCAAGGTTCCCAGCTTTGGAAGGCGACGTAAAGAGACAAAAACGTGATGTTCTCCCCTTCGCTTGATGCTTGCAAAGAGACCCATTGGGGGCTAGCCAGGCACGGATGTGATGCTTCAGTGTGTTCACCTGCGGTTTTTCTGCTGTTTACTCGTGGGATGGTGTGAGAGCTGCGATATTTGCTGGGGAATTGTTGCGCGGATTTCCCACGATGTGGGACACGCGATATGCGGTGAGAGGCCGGTTTGGGCGCCGGAGCATATCTGCTGCCGCGCCGCCATCTGTTAGCGCGGGATCCAGCCACTTCGCCCATTCGTCCGGCTCGAGAACGATGGGAGTGCGGTCGTGTATGGCATCGAGGGGGGAGCGGGCTGGCCCAGTGATGATGACGGCGGTGAGAAGCCAGGAATGATCAGGTGCGCGCCACCAGTTGTAGACCCCGGCAAAGGCGAGCGGGGCTGTATCTGTGATGTAGTACGGCAGCTTTTGCTTTCCCGCTTCTTGCCACTCGAAGTAGCCATTGGCGGGGATGAGGCAGCGGCGTTTCGCCACCGCCTCCTTAAATGATGGTTTTGCTGTGAGAGTCTCTGCGCGCGCGTTGATGAGCGGGCGCGCTGTTTCGAGCGTTGTGGCCCACGGCGCGATGAGTCCCCAGCGTGCGAGGTGTAATTCCCGATGCACCGCGCTCGTGGTGCCGGAGCTGACCGTTTCGGAAGCGTGAAAAGCGGCTGCTGGAGCAGGCCGTAAGACATCGAGTACAACGCCGATGTCCTGGCCTGGGGCAACGTTCCACGAGGGCGCGTAACGTTCTAACTCGGCGCCGACACTGTCAATGTCGAAGGCGAGTTGCACGTCTCGCACGGTCATGAAGGAGGCGTATCGTCCACACATGCATTCAGCATACGTTTTCAACGTGAGGGTTGTGATACAGATATCCACGGCTCAGTTTGAAGTTGCTGCCATGCACCGGTAAAGTTTTCTAGCGTCGTCAGTTTGGGCTACCGGCTGGCAACGAATCCATTGGGGTATGGTGTAATTGGCAACACAGGTGATTCTGGTTCATCCGTTCTAGGTTCGAGTCCTGGTACCCCAGCGAGTGGTGACAGGCGGATGCCTGCATCATGCAAGGAGACTTGCGCATAGGCCCCCGTCGTCTAGTGGCCTAGGACATCGCCCTCTCACGGCGGTAACACCGGTTCAAATCCGGTCGGGGGTACCACGGTTTTCTCATGTATTCACGGTAGGGTGGGCCAAGTGAGTACGCATTCAACTGGTCATTCCCAGACAGGCCATACACCGGCAGTGGGGCCGGACGACGCACAGATTAAAGTGCCCTCACCAGATCAAGTGCGCCAGCGCCTCAAACAGGTCCAGCACCTCATGATGATCTACGAATTCGCGATGGAGGAGATCCTCACCAAGATCAATATCCTGCGCAAAGAGTTCCGTGTAGCGCATGATTACAACCCCATCGAACACGTTTCATCCCGTATCAAATCTGCCCGATCACTGGTAGAGAAGGCGCATCGCAAGGGCATTCCGTTGACGTATGACGCCTTGCGTGCCCACATGTTTGATATCGCGGGCGTGCGGCTGACATGCAGTTTTGTATCGGATATTTACAGGATGCGCGAACTCCTGCTGGCGCAGACGGATATAAAACTGATAGACGAACGGGACTACATTACCAATCCCAAACCTAACGGTTACAAGAGTCTGCACCTGATCGTGGAGGTGCCCGTATTCCTCGCTGAGGGAGTGGACCACGTGCCTGTGGAGATCCAGCTGCGAACAAGCGCTATGGACTTCTGGGCATCACTTGAGCACAAACTCTATTACAAGTATGAAGGCGATGTACCGCGCCATATGACGGATTCGTTGAAGCTCGCCGCGGACGTCGCGTCTCAACTCGACACCTCCATGGAGCAAATCCATCAAGAACTCATTGAACTAAACGGCAAGAACGAGATGTGCGAGGATGAGGAGATGAGGGGAGACGGCGGCCGCGGCGACGACGCTGACGAGCTGATCGTCTCCATCATGGAATCGCTTGCTAGCGACGACGACACTTCCGAGTAGGTGCGCCGGGCCGATCCGTACAATCGTTCTAATCAACCAAGCGTGGCGGCATCGGAATCGCGTGAATGCCCAATGCTTGGAGCTTCGAATAGGGGCAATACACCAACATATTCGTCGATGAGTGCGAGTGCGTGCTGCCGCATGCCCGCCTTGTCGATTGCGGTCAATTGGCCCACGACGACGCCCAGTACGCCCGTATCTGCACCGTATTGTGAACCTCCACCGAATGTCCCAAGCGCACGATGCTGTGCTAGGAATGTTGCCAGTGCGTTCATGGTGGTGCCTAGAGCTTCGATGAGGAGGACTGCGTGTGTCAGATCCGGGAACCATGGTGTCCCGGCCAGTTTGAGGAAGCAACGTAGGTTTCCACCATACCAAGGCGCTTGTGTGATCGTACTGGAATCGCATACAACAGCGGCGGTGTTCCAGGGTGTTATGTGTGGCCGGATCCGTGCGCCGGAGAGGGCCCGGCGCACTACATCGAAGCCGCGTGTAGTGCCTGTGCGGGGATTCCACAGCAGTGATCGCGTTGGTAGTGCGCCGAGCAGGCACGAGTTATCGGAGTAGCCCGCGACGAGCGTGCGGTGGGTGCGCGCGGCCGCGAAGTCGATGTAGGGAAGGACTTCGTTGGCGAGGTCTCCTCCTGAAATATCGATAATTCCAGCAATGCCAGGATCCATGATTGCGCGATTTACGATATCTGCGCGCTGCTGTGGGGGATAGCGCTCGGCCGCGGGTACGGTGACGGGCGCGTTAGCGAGCTGCTGGTGGGGTATGCCCAAAAGCGTTGCGAGTGGTCTGAGGTCCAGCACGAGGCCGGATCGCACTGCCGCGTGAGCCAGGCTCGGAATTTCTGCGAGGGCCGCCGGTGTGGGTGGATCCGAACATGCCGCGACAACAACTCGGAGAGGTCGGGGTGTATTCGCGCCCTGCGGAGCTTCACGTGTTGACATGAGTCCAGTGTAGTGGGACAAAAGGCGTGAATTAGGCCACATTGGGCGACGTATATTCGTGGTGTTGGGCAGTTTCGAATCGTTCCCTGCAACGTTGCAGTGGTTGGCCGGCGTATTCGACGATGCGTGGTTCAAGCAGTGTGCCTGCGGTGGCAGAGAACCTAAGGGGGAATTTACCATGGGCGGATTGGGCACGGGTTTGCGGACGCTTGCCAAAGGAATCGGTGCCGCGGGGGCGGCGTCGGGCGCAATATACGGTGGTATGCAACTGGCCGTACGGCTGTATGCGGATCAGATAAAAGCGACGCCAGAGCAACAGAACACGGCTTTGCCGGGAGACGATCTGGTACCGGAACCGGGCGCGATGCGGATGACGCAAGTGGCGGATCTGAACGCCCCCACGGACGAGGTGTGGAAGCACATCTATCAGCTGCATCCGGCGAAGGCCGGCTTCTACAGCTTCACCTTCTTCGAGAAGATGTTTGGAATGTCCGTGGATAACATGTACAACATCCAGCCTGAATACCAGGAACCAGACGCCTATGCGCCAGGAGACTTGTTCGCGTGGAGCTACGCGGGGTGGGGCTGCGAAGTTGCGGACATGGTTCCGGGAAAATACGTGGTGTGGTACGCCGATAGCCGTGACCCAACGTGGACGCCGGGTGGCAGCTTCATTCTGACCCCGCTTATGGATTTCACAAAATGGAACTACACGTATGCTTTGGAACCCCTCGATGGTGGGCAGCGCACGCGCTTGTACTGCCGCTGGAACATCGTGGTGGGGCCCAATACCAACCGGATCGCCGCATTTCTCATGGGGCTCATCATCAATGAGGGCGGACAGATTATGAACAAGCGGCTCACAGAAAAAGTGGAGGCGTCCGCGCGCCATGAGGAGCCGAAGCCGCTGTTGATGCGGCTCTACGCGGAACTGATGGGCCGCGCCTATGCCACTGATCCACGCCTCCAAAAACGCTATCCCTATCCACAGATTCGGTATTCGCGCGACTTCCCGCGGGTGGCGTCTATTCGTGCGCCGTTTACGGAGGATCCGAACTGGCCGCCTCAGCCTGGAACGGATTACACACCTGATATAGCAGCGAACAATGCGAAAAAGGGATGGACGGCGGAGACTCCCAGGAAGAACGACAGAGTTGCCGCGCAACGGCAAAGAGACGTTATGCGTGAGTACGGGATCGAGAGATAGGGGACTTCCCATGGATGCACACGAACGGATATGCATTATTGGCGGAGGCCCGGCGGGCCTTGCGGCCGCGTACTATCTAGAAAAGAACGGTTACCACAACTACACGATCTATGAGGCAGCCAATCGCGTGGGTGGGAAATGCTATTCTCCGCGTTTCAAGGGGAAGAGCATCGAGATGGGCGCCATTATGGGCGTTCCTGATTACGACACAATCGACGAGCTATGCAGGGCGGCTGGCGTGGTGCGCGGAGGCGCAGAGTCGCTTGCCCACACAGATTTTCGCCGGCCGGATGGCAAGCTTTACAAACCCTTCACCGGGTTGAATATGTGGAAGGGCGCACGCCTGCTGCTGCAGCTGAATAAGCTGGAGAAGATCCTCAAAGAAAAGTACCCGGGCTATGACGCTAACGGGCATTACGGAACTTTCTATCCAGACTTGGCGTTGCCGCTGCGCGAATTCTTCGCCAAGAACGGTGTGGCAGCATTGACGGACCTGTATGCCCAGCCCTTTACATCATTTGGCTACGGTTATTTTGAAGTTATTCCTGCGGCCTACGTGTTGAAATACCTGGATATTCCCACCATTAAGGCATTCGCAACCAACAACCTGTGGACGTGGCGGGATGGGACCCAGGCAATCTACGAAGGGGTCAACAAGATCATTGAGCATCCGGCTACGTTGAATTCTCCTGTGACGAAAGTGGAACGCAGCGAGGAAGAGATCCGGGTCACCACACCTTCAGGAACGGAAACCTTCGATAAGTTGATAGTCACCACGCCGTTGGCGCAATTCGCGGCGTACGCCGATGCGGACGACGATGAGAAGCGAGAGTTCTCCAAGATCATCCACAATGAATACGCGACTCATGCGGTCATGGTGCGCAATCTTCCAAAGCAGTCTTCCTTCATCCCAGACAATATGACGGGAGAGCGCTATGGCCACCCGATGGTGTTCTATGTGCGGTACATGGGCGAACCGGATCAGCCGATCGTCACATATTCGTTGCGAAACTATCCGGGCAAGCCAACCTTGAGTTTGGAAGAAACGCGTGAGACGGTGCTCAAGGATCTCAAGAGCTGGGGATTCTGGGTTGACGACGTTCTGGACGAGAAATCGTGGTACTACTTCCCTCATGTGAGCTCGGCCGATTATGCCGACGGGTGGTATCAGCGCGTTGAAGCTATGCAAGGGCGCCGGAACACATATTACGCGGGTGAGGTGATGAGCTTCGGCGATATGAACGAAACCGCCACATACTCAAAGGGGATTGTGGATCGATTCTTCCAATGAGCGCCTAGAACAGCCAGTGAGCGCTTAAAACAGCTGGAAAAGTGCGGCTCCCGCGCCCACCAGCAGAACGCCTCCGAGCTTGATCCAGGTGACTGTGTTGCGTGGCGCATTGAACCAGCCGAACTGGTCAATAGCGAACGAACCGATGATTTGGCCAACAAGTGCCACCGTAAGCGCCACACCCGTTCCAAGAGTGGGAACCAGGTACGCCATGCCAAGGACGAAACCGGCACCGACGACGCCGCCGAACCAGGCCCACCATGGGACACTCTCGACGCGCGTGGGGAATTGCCGGACAGCGAGTACGAGGACAAGGAGTACCAGTGCGCCGATCCCGTAAGTGAGGAAAGCGGGAGAGATAAATGATTGGAATGTGGGTGCAGCGCTGGTGCCGGAGGCCGCGGCGCTCGCGGCCTGAGCCTTGGCGATAGCGCCGTTTAAAGCTGCCTGCACGGCTGCGATGATTCCGGAGACGATCCCGAGGAGGCGCCATTGAATCCCTACCTTGCGTCCAGCAAAACTATCGCGATTCGCAACAGCCACTACAGTTCCGACGCCAACAAGGACCGCGCCGAAGCCGCGTTGCCACGTCATTGATTGTTGTGTTGATGAGAACCAGCCGAAATTGTCTACTGCGAGAGCGGTGATCGTTTTGCCAACCACAGGGAGGATTACGGTTTCCACGGCGCCCACATGCGGGAATATGACGATGACCAGCGTGATGGAGACTGTTCCCAGCACGCCTCCGATCCACATCCACCAGGGGCTGCCGGCAGGTGGGAGCAGCCGTGCGCCGGAAACGAGTGCGAGTAATGCAAGGAATGCAGCGCCGATGACGAAGGCAATCAGAGTCCCCGCGAGAGGCGATTTCACCGCGCGGCCCATCCGCGCGTTGATTGTTGTCTGGGCTGGCATCAGGCAGCCGACCGCTACGGCAATGAGGATGGGTAACAGCATGAAATTCTCTTTCGCATAGGGAGCGCGTGCCGAACGCAACATGGGACGATCGGCCAATAGTACGTGGTCATCTTAGCGTGCCTGACGCACGTTGGCAGCGCACTGAGCTGCGAATATCGGTGAGAAGTGGACGCGGTATCAGGCTGTGTGGTTGTTTCCCAATCCTTCGGTGGTCTGGATCACTGCGGAGAGGCGCTTTGCTGCGGTGACTACTGCGGCGGCGTGCTGGCGCCCAGGCTGACGGCCCATCCGTTCGATGGGTCCGGAGATGGAGACTGCTGCGATGACTCGTCCTGAAGGTCCGCGCACAGGCGCAGAAATCGAAGCGACTCCCGGTTCGCGTTCTCCAACCGATTGCGCCCAGCCGCGCCGCCGTACGGCCGATAGGTTTGTGGCGGTGAAGCTCGCTCCGTGAAGCCCACGGTGTAGCCGATCGGGTTCCTCCCATGCGAGCAAAACTTGTGCGGCAGAGCCGGCTTTCATGGACAGCGTGGCGCCTACCGGTATGGAATCGCGCAGCCCCATTGTGCGTTCGGCAGCGGCAACACAGATGCGTTGGTCGCCCTGCCTGCGGAACAGCTGCGCAGATTCGCCAGTGTGATCGCGAAGTGCGATAAGGACTGGAGAAGCGGCAGCAAGAAGGCGGTCTTCTCCTGCGGCGGATGCCAATTCGCCCAGCCGCGGCCCTAGCACGAATCGGCCTTGCATGTCACGCCCCACGAAGCGATGGTATTCGAGTGCAGTCGCGAGACGATGTGCGGTAGGGCGTGCGAGGTGGGTAACGGTGACGAGCTCGGCGAGGGTCTGAGGGCCGGATTCTAGTGCGCTGAGTACCGCGGCAGCTTTATCGAGTACGCCGACGCCGCTTCCGCTATCACTGTGAACTTCGGAATTTGAGCCATCAATCGTGTCCATGGAATGATATTCTCATCTCAATACGTGAGATGCAAATGCGTCGTGTCGTCCCGAAGGGCGAATGTGGATCCGATAGTAAAGGAGCATTCATGGGCCGCACTCTTGCCGAGAAGGTTTGGGCTGATCACATTGTCAAGCATGGAGAAAATGGGTCGCCTGATCTTCTCTACATTGATCTTCAGCTTGTACACGAAGTGACGAGCCCCCAGGCGTTCGAAGGCTTGAGGCTCGCCGGACGAAAAGTCCGCCGTCCCGACCAAACGTTGGCGACGGAAGACCATAACACACCAACCGTCAACATTGATTTTCCAATCGCCGATCCAGTTTCGGCTGCGCAGATCAACCAGCTGCGTAAGAATTGTGAGGAGTTTGGCGTTCCGATTTATTCGCTCGGCAATGCTGATCAGGGCATCGTCCACGTGGTCGGACCTCAACTTGGTATCACTCAGCCGGGTATGACGATCGTATGCGGCGATTCGCACACGTCGACGCATGGAGCATTCGGAGCCTTGGCTTTCGGCATCGGAACGTCTGAAGTGGAGCACGTACTCGCAACGCAGACCTTGCCGTTGGCACCATTTAAGACGATGGCCGTAATTGTGAACGGGAAACTGCGGCCGGGTACCACTGCGAAAGATATTATTCTGGCGATCATCGCCAAGATTGGCACAAATGGTGCGCAAGGTCACGTGATTGAATATCGTGGTGAGGCAATCCGCTCACTTTCGATGGAAGCGCGAATGACCATCTGTAACATGTCGATCGAAGCAGGTGCGCGCGCTGGGATGATCGCACCGGACGAAACAACATTCGAATACATCAAGGGACGTCCGAACGCTCCGGAGAATTGGGATGAAGCAGTTGCATACTGGCGTACGTTGGCGACTGACGACGACGCGGTCTTCGATACCGTCGTCGACCTTGATGCGAACGAACTCGAGCCGTTCGTGACATGGGGGACCAACCCTGGACAGGGTGTTCCTATTTCTGGAGAGGTTCCCGAGCCCGCGGATATGGCGGACGAAACACAGCGGCGCGCCGCAGAAGCGGCGTTGGAATACATGGCCTTGACCCCGGGGACCAAGATGAAAGACATCGCGGTTGACACGGTGTTTATTGGATCGTGCACGAACGGGCGCATTGAGGATTTGCGCGCCGCGGCGTCTGTGATGAAAGGGCGCAAGAAGGCGGATAACCTGCGGGTATTGGTAGTACCGGGTTCCGCGCGCGTCCGGCTGCAGGCGGAGGACGAGGGCCTGGACAAAATCTTCCTCGATTTTGGCGCGGAATGGCGCAATGCCGGCTGCTCGATGTGCTTGGCGATGAATGCCGACAGGCTATCGCCGGGCGAACGTTCTGCTTCCACATCGAATAGAAACTTCATGGGACGGCAAGGCCCGGGTGGCCGCACCCACCTGGTATCGCCGCTCATAGCGGCAGCAACGGCCGTTCGCGGCACGCTTTCTACACCTGCCGACCTGCCGCCCGTAGCTGCCTGAAAGGAAAGCATCGATGGAAAAGTTCATCACGCACACAGGTATTGGAGTACCGCTGCGCCGCAGTGAGGTCGATACAGACCAGATCATTCCGGCTGTGTACTTGAAACGGATCAGCCGTACCGGATTCGAGGATGCCCTCTTTGCCAGTTTGCGCAAAGATCCTGGATTCGTTCTGAACCGCGAACCATATTCACGGGGCACCGTGCTGGTAGCGGGGCCAGATTTCGGCACGGGATCCTCGCGCGAACACGCCGTCTGGGCTCTCAAGGACTACGGCTTCAAGGCTGTTCTGGCTCCGCGCTTTGCGGATATTTTCCGTGGCAATGCTGGTAAACAGGGCCTCGTTGCCGGAGTAGTGTCCCAGGAAGACGTGGAGCAACTCTGGAAACTGCTGGAGAACGAACCGGGAATTGAAGTGACGGTTGACCTAGAGAATCGCCAAGTGGCGTGCGGCGGCTTCACCTGCTCGTTCCAGATTGACGATTACACGCGGTGGCGCTTGATGGAGGGCCTCGATGATATTGGGCTCACTTTGCAGAATGAGGAGCTCATCACTCAATTTGAGAAAACGCGTCCATCGTTCAAGCCAAAGACCTTGCCGAAGAAGCATCTGCCGGAAGAGGTAGTGGTTTCTGCCCGTCCAGTTGGTGATGAAGCTCCCTTGGCATAGGTGCGCATAACATCCCAATGGCGTGTGTACGATGGATTTCCTACACACGCCATTGTTATGCTCTGGGCACGTTGTGTGACGGGGTTTGCTGTATGGGCGGATAATTGTGTGGAAGGATGATCGGACGGCGGTTCCCGATTCCGTGCGCAAGGGAGAATCATGAGCGGAAAACTCCGGATTACAGGTGGTACACCATTGACGGGTGAGATCACTGTGCGTGGCGCCAAGAATTTCGTATCCAAGGCGATGGTGGCGGCATTGCTTGCATCTGATACGTCCGTGCTCCGCAACGTTCCTTTGATTCGCGACGTCGACGTGGTGACAGACTTGCTTCGCTTGCATGGCGCCCGTGTTGAGTACAGCCAGGATGCAGGGATTGTGGAGATCACGCCAGGGGAGCTGCATCTGCCGGACGACCCGGAGGAGATGGACGGCCTTGCAGGTTCTTCCCGTATTCCTATCCTTTTCGCTGGGCCACTGCTTCACAAGCTGGGAGAGGCGTTCATTCCAGACCTGGGCGGGTGCCACATCGGCGATCGCCCAGTGGATTTTCACATGCGTGTGTTGGAAGAGTTCGGCGCGAAGCGGATTCAAGAGCCCGCTGGCCTCCACTTGGTGGCGGAGAAGGGACTGAAGGCAAAGCCTGTCCGCTTGCCGTATCCATCCGTGGGTGCCACCGAACAGACCTTGCTCACCGCTGTGATGGCCGAGGGCATCACGATGCTCTCCAATGCGGCGGTAGAACCGGAGATCATGGATCTCATCGCCGTGCTACAGAAGATGGGCGCGATCATCTCCGTAGACACCGATCGAACCATCCGCATTGAGGGTGTTCCAGAACTTTACGGGTATTCGCATACGTCACTGCCGGACCGGATCGAGGCAGGATCCTGGGCGGCAGCGGCACTCGCTACAGGCGGAGATATTTACGTTCGCGGCGCGAAACAACTCGATATGATGAGCTTTCTCAACGTGTTCCGGAAGGTGGGTGGCGCGTTTGAAATCGACGACGTCGGCATCCGATTTTGGCACCCGGGGGGCGAGCTTCATTCCATTTCATTGCAGACGGATGTTCACCCCGGCTTCATGACAGACTGGCAGCAACCGATGGTCGTGGCGCTCACACAAGCGTCTGGCATCTCCATCCTTCACGAGACCGTGTATGAAAACCGCTTGGGTTTCACCGATGCGTTGGTAGAGATGGGTGCGCACATCCAGACGTATCGGGAATGTCTCGGAGGGCTGGAATGCCGCTTTGGGCAGCGGAATTTCTACCACTCCGCCGTGATTCAGGGGCCGACGCCGCTGCATCCCGCAGACATTGAGGTTCCCGATCTGCGCGGTGGTTTCTCATACTTGATCGCGGCGCTCGCGGCCAATGGGACGTCCTACGTTTCGAATACGGACATCATCGACCGCGGGTATGAACACTTTATGCGGAAGCTCCACGCATTAGGGGCGCATGTGGAGAAGATCGAATAGCCGTGCCTCAGGCCGGGTATCCGACTTAACGCTGGAATTCGATGAGCAGGATTCCTGTGCTGGCGTCGAAGTTGACGCGGTATGGGACCTGCTCAGTAGTGCCGATGACGATCTGCTGCATGCCTTCGAATGAAGGTTCAATGTAGATATCCGAAATCACCTGAGTGGTGGGGAACGCTGCAAGGATATTATCGTCCTCGCCGTCTTCCGGGTAGCGTGTTCCGGCTATTGTCACGTCAAGGATGGCATTGCCTGAGACATCAATGGCATCGCCCTTGCCTTGCGTGGTGGCTTCCTTAACCCAGGCAGCCTGCCATTCAAGTTCTCCCGTGCCGTCATACTCCACAATCACACGTTCTACGGAGCCGTCAACCGCTGCACGCGCGTTGGTGATGAGGTAATTGCCGTGTAGAGCGGGAAAATCAGAAGACGATTGCTCGGCTTGCGTGAACTTCACTTCTTTGATCTTCGCGATAGCTGAATTGATGCGAAGCTGCGCCTCAGAAAGGCTTGTTGTGGTCTGCGAGGGCGTGGCAGACAAAGAGGAAGTACTCGTGTGAGGCGAAGGTTGTACGGCACTTGGAGTTGACTCCGCTGAGCTTGGAGCAGCCTGGCCGGTGGTTGATGGGGCAGAGCTACACGCCGTCAAGGCCAAGGCGATCATCGTGGCAGTAATGAGACGTGTTCCCCGTTTCATGTTTCCCCTACCTGTTCGATGGGCTGCATGGTCTGTTCGATACAGCAGCGCGACGTTTCCCCTCATCATCATCCCATGAATCAAGCGCGCATGTCACGGGTGTTGTGGGCAGGTTACGAATATGTGACTCCTGCGAGTTGCCCACGCAAATCGGTGCGGCGCGCGGGGTACGATAATCACGATTGCCCACGCAGGAAGGTATCTCATGTCGTCGAAGATCCGCGTTGCTCTTATATACGGTGGAGTATCGGGAGAACATTCCGTGTCGTGCCTTACCGCAGCATCGGTCATACGCGCAATAGACCCCGAAAAGTACGAAGTTCTCCCGATTGCGATTCGGACGGATGGCACGTGGGTACCGGGAACAGATGATCCCGATGTGCTTGAGGCGGGTGGACCGCACGGTGTTGTTCCGCCTTCGGAAACCCAAGTGCTCCTTGGAATGAACACCCAACCGGAAACGGTGTATTCCACCTCTGCTGCACGCACCGATGCTTCGGCACAGAAACTGGGCGTATTAGGGCAGGTGGATGTGGCATTTCCGCTGCTCCATGGGCCATTCGGTGAGGACGGCACCATCCAGGGGATGCTCGAGATGGCGGGTGTGCCATATGTAGGTTCCGGCGTCTTTGCTTCCGCTGCAGGCATGGACAAGCATTTTATGAAGGTCGTTATGGAGGCCGCGGATATCCCGGTGGCTCCCTACGTCGTCGTTACTCCGAAGAGATGGCGGATGGATCGGACTGGAGTGTTAGCAGATGCGGCAATGCTGACCTATCCGCTGTTCGTCAAGCCGGCGCGCGCGGGTTCGTCTCTGGGTATCACAAAGGTGAATGCGCCGGACGAACTTGATGCGGCCGTCACCGTGGCGCAGAAAACCGATCCCAAGGTGTTGATCGAACAGGGCATCGTGGGCCGGGAGATCGAATGCGCCGTGCTCGGCGGGCATGGGGATGATCCGGCTCGTGCGTCTGTCCTAGGGGAGATCGCGCTCGATATGGAACCGGGCGGTTGGTACGACTTCGATACGAAGTACGTACAGACGGAAGATTTCCACATGGAGATTCCTGCTGCCGTGGATGCTGGGGTGGCGGAGCGGATGCGGGAATTGGCTGTGCGCGTCTTTGACGCATTCGAATGTGAGGGTATGACCAGGGTGGACTTCTTCCTCACTCCGGACAATCAGATTATCGTCAACGAACATAACACGATTCCTGGATTTACGAAGGTTTCCATGTACCCAGTGCTGTGGGAGCACACGGGAGTTCCGTATCCACAGCTGATTGACGAGTTGATCTCGTTGGCGTTGGAGCGGCCGGTCGGCTTGCGGTGAGCCGGTGCGCACTCCGTGACATGTTTTCTGAAACACATTTCTCACGAAAACGCGCCGAGAGAATAGTTGTAAGGTAAAGTATTTGGTGTTGCAGAACGAATCTCACGAAAGGAAACCCTATGAAGATTGTGTACTTGGTTGGGAGTCTCTCATCCCAGTCGATTAACCGTGGCCTGTCCAAGGTGCTGGTGGATGTTGCTCCCGAGGGCACGGAAATGGTTGAGTTCCCGATCGGAAAGCTCCCGCTGTACAACCGTGACTACGATGCGGATTATCCACAGATCGCGCGTGACTTCAAAGCGGAACTCGAAAGCGCCGACGGCGTTCTGCTGATTACTCCCGAACACAATCGCATGTACTCTGCTGCGATGGCGAATGCGATCGAGTGGTCTTCGCGGCCCTGGGGGCACTGGTCGCTTGGCGGCAAGCCTGTCGCGGCGATAGGCGCTTCGCCTTCTGGAATCGGAACGGCGTCCGCTCAGCAGCACTTGCGCTCCACGCTGCTTTTCTTTGGCTCAAAGGTGATGGGCCAGCCTGAGGGCTACATTGATGCGACGAAGGCGGGCTTGACCCCTGAAGGCGCAATCAGCGATAGCTCAAAGGAATTCTTGACCGGGTGGATGCAGGCATTCGTGAAGTTCGTTGAGGATAACAAGTAATTCAGATCAACAGTGGCGGGGCAGCTGTGAGGCTGCCCCGCCAGGTCATTGTGCCCTTGTCTGATGGAGCGAAATCGCCCCACAGGGGTCCGATCCTGTTTTCCTCATTCGAAACGTAGCCTTGCAGCCGATAGAATACCTGAGTACATCCGGTCAGATGGAGGAATCCGTGGCGCTGAAGATCGCTCAGGTAATTGATGACACGCTGGATTCCACCGATGGTGTGCAGCAAGTAGTTGTGGCAACAGGTAAGTGGCTCACGGCGCAAGGCCACGATGTGCATTACATTGCCAGCGAGACGTCGCGCACGGATATCCCTCACATCCATTCGATGGCTCGCAACATACGTTTGAAATTCAATGGGAATCGCCTGGGCATGTCGCTGCCGGCGGACCGGCGTGCCATTGCAAAATTGCTGCGCCGTGAGGATTTCGACGTCGTCCACATCCAAGTGCCGTATTCCCCGTTCCTTTCGGGGCGTCTGATTGAGGCGCTTCCAGATCAAACGGCGCTGATCGGGACTTATACTATTCTTCCACTATCGCGAGTAGCGCGCTTCGGTGGGGAAGTGCTGGGCCGGGTACAAAGGGGAACGATTGCGCGCTTCGATGAATTCCTCGGAGCCTCGGAACCGGCTGCCGCGTATTCGGAATCGGTGCTCGGGCGATATACCATCCCTGTGGGAAACCCGGTAGATGGCGCTGTGTTTAATGCTGCACGCGATGCCGCGCTCGCTCGGCCCCATAAGGGTGGGCCGGTGCATGTGCTCTTTCTTGGCCGGCTTGTGGAAAGAAAAGGCGCGGGGGCTCTGCTTGAGGCCGCCGCGCGTGCGCGCTCGTTCACGGCACAAGCGTTCCAGGTGGAGATCGCTGGGAAGGGCCCATTGTTGGAGCACTACCGCCGTCGTGTCCACGATCTAGGTATCGCCGATATTGTGACATTCAGCGGATTCATCTCTGAAGAGGCCAAGCCACGCCTTCTCGCCTCAGCGGACATCATCGCGCTGCCCGCATTGGGTGGGGAGAGTTTTGGGATCAGCCTTGTTGAGGCGTTCGCGGCAGGCACAGGCGCGGTGCTAGGAGGAAACAATGAAGGGTACTCCTCCGTTGCGGGGCCGCTGTCCGAATGCTTGATTGATCCCACGAACACGGAGGAATTTGCCCGGCGCATCGTGGAGCTCATCGAGAATCCGCAGGAACGTGCGCAGATGAGCGCGCGTCAGGTGGAGCGCGCTCGCAACTTTTCCCCGGACGTCGTTGGGCAAAGAATCCTCGCGTCCTACCATCGGGCGATTCGAGCACGGCGGGGCTGATATGGAACCAATACGCATTCGTCGTGAACCGGCTCGGTGGCGGGGAGGAACCATGCTCGTTTCCGACCTGACCGAAGATGACCTCCTTTCGCTCATCACTCCTCACCTGCCGCAATCGCCGAACATCGTGGTGCCCACGGGCGACGATTGCGCGGTGCTCAGCGTTCCCGATGGCCAGGTCGCCGTTTCTACGGACATGTTGGTGGAGGACCGGCATTTTCGCCGCCAGTGGTCCACCGGGGACGACGTCGGATGGCGCGCGGCGATGCAGAATCTCGCCGATGCTGTGGCGATGGGCGCGCGGCCGATATCGCTCGTCGTCTCACTCGAACTACCTGGGGATCTGGATACTCGGTGGGTGGAAGAATTTGCTCGGGGCATGGCTCGTGCCTGTGCGAGCGTCGGTGCCGGAGTGGACGGCGGTGACCTGGTGGGCGGTGATCGCATCACCATTTCGGTGACCGTTCTGGGCGCTTTGGAGGGCCGAAAGCCGCGTTTGCGCAGTTCCGCGCAGGCTTCGGAGGCGCTGATACACGCCGGCGTGCTGGGCCACGGCTATGCGGGATTAGCGCTGCTGGAACGCGGATATACGCGAGAAGGCGGAGTGCTGCCGCCTCCGGAAACGCAGTTGATCGATGATTTCCTGCGGCCTAAGCCGCCGCTTCACCGCGCGATTGCCGCCTGCGAATCCGGGCGTGTGGGGGCCTTCATGGACGTTTCGGACGGCCTGATCCGCGACGTGCGGCGCCTCGCACGAGCCTCGAACGTGTGGATCGATGTGGAATCGGAGCGTTTGGCAACCGATGTTCAGGTGCTCACGGATGTCGCACGCCGTTTGGGGTTCTCGGATCCGTGGCAGTGGGCGATGGATGCGGTGCTCACCGGAGGTGAGGATCATGGCTTCGTGGGTACGCTGCGGGTGACCGAATCGAAGGCTTGGGGTCTAGAATCGCTCGGATTGCCTGAGGGGTTCCGGCGCATCGGCACGGTGCGTGCTTCGTGGGATGGTGGGCGTGTGAGCGTGGACGGGCATGATGTGAGTGGCTTGGGTGGATGGGATCACTTCGCCCACTAGGGAGTGGGTGGCCTTCCGGGAGTATCCGGAGCGTCCCCGATCGGTGTAGTAGCACAGCGCGCACGTTAGCACTACAGGCGTTTCCGTTCTGAGTCAGAAAAGAGCCGGCAGACGCGGGGGCGCGGCAGGCAGAAAAAGAAGAGAGCCGCCTTTCGGCGGCCCTAGTCTTGAACTACGCTCAGGCAGCGCGCTGCACCTTACCAGCCTTCAGGCAGGAGGTGCACACATTCAGACGCTTCGGCGCACCATTGATCGTGGTACGAACGGTCTGGATGTTCGGGTTCCAGCGGCGGTTAGTCCGCACATGGGAGTGCGAGACGCTCTTGCCGAAACCGGGGTGCTTGCCGCAGACGTCACACACAGAGGCCACGGTTCAATCCTTTCGCTGACGGGACGCCAGCGGCATCCCCAAAACCCCAATCAGAAAGATTGGCAACTACGTCAGTATAACCGCGCGTGAACTCATAGTCCAAGCGGGTCCCTCAGTGGGATTAGTCTCTTGAGTAGGCTAATCGTAGGTACAACGAAAGGGCAAGAGGCGCATGGCAGAGCACGCGGCACGCCACGCCGAGCCTGGCGTGGCAAGCGACGCTTGGACAGGACTGGCTAGGCCATTGGAACGGGCGCTCGGCAAGCGCACGGCGAACGCGTTTGCGGCGATGGGAATCCACACCGTAGGTGACCTTGTGATGCACTTTCCGTTCCGTCTAGGGCACCGCGGCCAGTTGATGCCGATCGCAGCGGTATCCGAAGGCGAAGACGTGACCGTCATAGCGCGTGTTTTGACGGCAACGTTGCGGCCGATGAACACGCGGCGCGGCTTCATTTTGACGGTCCGTATAACAGATGGTGTGCGTGATCTTGCCTTGACGTTCTTCGCTAAGAACCAACGCCCGCTCCAGTACCACGAACGGCGGCTCACGCCCGGAACAGTGGCAACGTTTTCCGGAACAATCAGCACATATCGTGGCGAATTTCAATTGACGCATCCCGATTATGAGGTTGTGGATGACGAACCAGATGTGGCGAAGATCGAGGCGCCGATTCCGATATACCATGCAAATGCAAAACTACCTTCATGGCAGATAGCGCGAGCAATCGCAACCGTGTTGCCACAATTGAGTGAAGACGATTTCCCTGATCCATTGCCTGAAGAATACCGCCGCGCGCAGCACCTACCTGGGAAATATCACGCTGTACTGGCGCTTCACCATCCCACGGATGACGCGCAGTGGAAGCGCGCTGTGCAACGGATGAAACACGAAGAAGCGTTCGTGTTACAAACTGCGTTGGCAAGCCGGCGTGCGCAAGCGAAGGAGAACACAGCGCCCGCTTTCCCTTGTAGGCGGGGCGGAATCCTTGACGCATTCGATGCCCGGTTGCCTTTCAAACTAACAGCGGGGCAACGCCACGTGGGTGATGAAATCGCGGCGGAATTGGCAGGTGCTATACCCATGCGCCGCCTGCTGCAGGGAGATGTGGGTTCGGGTAAGACAGTCGTAGCACTGCGAGCGATGTTGCAGGTAGTGGATGCCGGCGGCCAGGCCGCATTCTTGGTTCCTACGGAAGTGCTGGCGTGGCAGCACTACCAGACCATCCGAACGCTCCTGGGCCCACTCGCGCGTGGTGGGGAATTGGGTAGCAGCGAGGTTGCAACGCGTGTGGAGATCCTCACCGGCTCCATGGGAGCACAGGCCCGCCGGCAGGCGCTCGCGCACATCGCATCGGGTGAGGCAGGCGTAGTGATAGGAACGCATGCACTTCTTTCGGACAATGTGCAGATTCCCTTCCCGGGGCTCACTGTGATTGACGAACAGCACCGTTTTGGGGTGGACCAGCGAACGGTCCTGGCATCCGGTGTCCACGAATTAGTCATGACTGCCACACCGATCCCGCGAACGATTGCCATGAGTGTTTTTGGCGATTTAGACGTATCAACGCTGCGTGAACTGCCATCTGGCAGAGCGCATGTCTCAACCACCGTTGTTCCGGTTTCAAAACGCGCGTGGATGGATCGGGTATGGGAACGCGTGGCTGAGGAAGTGCGTGCAGACGGACGTGTATTCGTTGTGTGCCCGCGCATTGACAAAGATTCCGCCGATGAGACGGAGGGTTCTAGCGACGTCGTGCCTGCGGAAGGAGCGCCCGAGATGCCGATTGCATCTGTGGCCGAAACTGTGGAATTTTTACGGCGCACATTGCCGCAGATAGCGGTGGGGCAGATGCACGGCCGTCTCACCGGGGAAGAAAAAGCGAGTGCAATGGAACGCTTTATCAATGGGGAAACGCCAATCCTGGTATCGACCACGGTGATCGAGGTAGGGGTGGATGTGCCGGATGCTACGTGCATGGTGATTCTGGATGCCGATCGTTTCGGTTTGTCGCAGTTGCATCAGCTTCGTGGACGCATTGGACGTGGATCGAGGCCCGGTGTGTGCCTCGCAGTTACAGGCGCGGCGGACGGAACGGCAGCGAGGCAGCGGCTAGAGGCCTTCGCGGAAACAACTGATGGCTTCGCTTTGGCGGAAAAAGATGTGGAGCTGCGCAAAGAGGGTGACGTCTTGGGCGCGAGCCAATCGGGGCGTACATCGCACCTGCGATTCCTCTCTGTCACTCGTGACGATGCCATCATCCGCGTGGCGCGGCAGGCCGCGCGCCACGCGGTAGAAGCCTCTCCCACGCTCGCCGCTTATCCGGCATTGGCGGGCGCTGTAGCGGCGCTCGACCAGGATCGTGCGGAATACTTGGAACGGGCGTAGCGCTCAGTATTCTGGGATTGTTGAGTACACGTCGATTCTGCGATTATTGGGCGCGGGCGCGGCGACACACGTGCAATCGCGCTCAAAGAGTGCAATCGCACCAGGGAGGATGCTGTGACGCGTATAGTTGCCGGCCAATATAAAGGCCGTCTGCTCAAAGTTCCACCGAGCGGCACACGCCCTACCTCTGAGAGGGTGCGCGAGGCGCTCTTTTCACGCCTTGAGCACATGGGCTATATCAAAGGTTGCGAGGTAGTGGATCTGTTTGCCGGCTCGGGAGCCTTCGGATTAGAATCGGTTTCCCGTGGTGCTTCCTACGTGGAACTTGTGGAATCGGCAGCCAGCGCAGTGCGCGTGATCCGCCACAACGTGAGCGAACTTGCGATTGGACGCGGCGTCGGCGTCGCCCATCAAAAAGTGGAAAGCTGGCTTGCAGCGCCACGAAACCGGGAATTCGACCTCGCCTTTCTTGACCCACCATATGACCTGCCAGAAGAACAACTCGCAGCAATACTCGCGGCCCTGCCGGAGCACATGGCTGCGGACGGCATGGTGGTGGTGGAACGTTCCAGCCGGTCCCCGGAACCGACGTGGCCGCGCGAATTCGTGCTCGACGACGTACGTTCCTGGGGAGACACCCGCGCCTGGAGTGCAGTCAAAGCCACCGCGGATACTAGGGTGGGACTATGACAACTGTAGTGTGCCCAGGGTCCTTCGATCCGATTACGCTGGGACATGTCGACGTGGTTCGGCGGGCTCGGGTGATGTTCGACGACGTCGTCGTGGTCGTTGGCGTCAACGCCGCGAAACGCACGCTTTTCACGCCCGAAGAACGCGTTGCCATGATTTGGGAGGCAACCGCACATATGTCTGGCGTCCGAGTGGATTTTACAGATGGACTCATCGCGCAGTATTGCCGAAAGATTGGCGCCGCAGCTATCGTAAAAGGGCTACGCGGCGCGGCGGATTACGAAGGCGAACAATCGATGGCACTGATGAACCGGCACCTGACGGGCATCGAGACTATCTTTATTATGGGAGACCCGGGACTGGCACACGTTGCGTCGTCGCTCGTTAAAGATGTGGCGCGCCACGGTGGGGACCTTACAGATCTGGTGCCAGAAAACGTAGCCCACGCACTACATACACGAATGAAGCGCGAAACCGCGCCAGCAGAGGAGACTCGATGAATTCCGAAGAACAGGGGCAATCTCTCCTTGAGGTGCTCGATGAACTAACGGCGCTCGTTCGGAACGCGCGTTCCGTGCCCATGTCCGCTTCCGCGATCGTCAACCGCTCCGAGGTACTGGACCTGCTTTCCACCGCGCAGGAGATCATCCCGGATCAGATCGTCGCGGCAGATGGACTGATCAAACAGGCAGATTCGGTGACCGCGGAGGCACAACAGCAAGCCAAAGAGATCCTTGAGCGCGCACATAACGACGCAGAAGACACAATCCAAGAGGCGCGCGAACAGGCTTCGCGGCTCGTGTCCCAGGATTCCGTTACGGTGGCGGCAAAAGCTCAGGCGCAGCGCATCCTGGACGAGGCAAAGAGCCATGCCGAAAAACTCAAGCGGGGTGCCGATGAATATTCGGACCAAACCCTTCTTGAACTGCAGAGCCAAGTAGCCGATCTTGGGAATTCGATCGATGCCCTCTCACGCGAAGTCCAGGCGAAGGTGGACGACATTCTCAGCAAGATCACGGCCGGCAGAAACGTTATCGCCTCTCGGATGGAGGACGCCGAGCAACCAGACGCCGCCCCGGAGGAATCGGCAGAAAGCGGTGACGAATCGTGGACATGAGAAACCCGTTCCTCATCTCATTGCTCGATTTGCCACGCCAAGAAGGGGCCTCCATGCCGTGGGATGCGCAGCTCCCGGCCCCGCGCGATTTTGGAGTGGAGCTCATCGGTGTGCCAGAGGGCGACCCACTGGATATCCACCTCACGCTACAGTCGGTCTCCGAAGGCGTGTGGCTCTCCGGAACAGTTCACGCCACCGCACACGGCGAATGTGCGCGGTGTTTGCAAGATCTGGAAGAGGATATCACCGAAACCATCGGAGAATTGGTGCTCTATCCGGAACGCCGGAAGGCACTTGAGGACCAGGGCGACGACGAAGCCCACGAGCTCCCCGTCATCCAGAACGAGCACATTGATATTGAACCCATCGTGCGTGATGCCGTGGTTGCGCACCTCCCATTCCGCCCGCTGTGCCGGCCCGATTGCCCAGGATTATGCCCCGAATGCGGCGAACGGTGGGAGGACCTACCAGAAGATCATCACCATGATCACACCAACCCTTCATTTGACGCACTTGCAGATCTTGAGGCTGCACTGCGCGCCGCAGGAGATGATAAATAACCGTGGCATATCGCGAACTCATTGACCGATGGGGTATCGATATTAAGCGTCCGCTGTTACGCCAGGCTCTGACGCACCGCAGCTTCGCCTTTGAACACGATGAGCCTCACAATGAGCGGCTCGAATTCCTCGGGGACTCTATTTTGGGGCTCATTGTCGCGGAAAAGGTGTATCGGGAGTATCCCGAGGCATCTGAAGGTGACATGTCGCGCATGAAGACCTACGCGGTTTCCGAGCGGGCGCTCGCGGATATCGCGCGTGAACTGGACCTGGGGGAATCAATCCGCCTTGGAAAGGGAGAAAAGCTGACAGGTGGTGCAGATAAGGATTCGATTTTGTCCGATACCGTTGAAGCATTAATCGCCGCAACATACCTGCAGCACGGGATGGAACCAACTCGCCAGGTTGTGGACAGGCTTGTCACGCCAAAGATCCGCGACGCCAGCGTTTTAGGCCCCAACTTGGATTGGCAGACGAGCTTTGAGGAGCTGGCTCACGCGCGTGGGATGGAGGGCATTATGACCTTCGAGATGGAGAGTTCGGGGCCAGACCACGCGCGCGTCTTCACTGCAACCGGATTCATGGGCGGCCAGAAATGGGGCAGTGGGCAGGGCTCAAGTCAAAAGAAGGCGCGCCAGAAGGCAGCGGAAGCGTCCTTTCGGATGATCACGGCGTCTTCGGAGAAGCACTAGCGGTGCCGGAACTCCCCGAAGTTGAGTCCGTGCGCCGTGGGCTCGCCACCCATCTCCTTGGACGGCGCATTACGGCGGTTCAGACGTACGGTGAGCGCGTAATTCGATACGCCCCACATGGGTTGGAGCCTGTTGTAGGTGGCACAGTGACGGCAATCGGACGGCGCGGCAAATTCCTGTGGTTCGATTTCGGCCGCCAGGCGCTGGTCGCTCACCTGGGAATGTCGGGCCAATTTCGGCTGAACTGTGAAGAGCTCCCGCACGTTCGTGCGCATATAACATTCGACGATGGCACACTTCTCGATTTCGTTGATCAGCGCACTTTTGGATACTTAGCACCGGATGATTACCGTGCGGACGGCGAGGAAAAGGTGCCGTGCCGTGTGTGTCACATTGCCCGCGATCTCCTGGATCCCCAGTGCGAGCTGCCGTTTTTGGTCCAGAAGACGAAGGCAAAGCGAACACAGATCAAGCGGGTCCTGCTTGATCAGACCGTGGTTTCCGGCATTGGAAACATCTATGCAGATGAGGCACTGTTCGCAGCGGGGATCCATCCAGCATCTTTCGCCTGTGATCTGACGGAATTGCAGCTCACGGTGCTATATTGTGAGGCCAAAGCCGTGCTGTGCCGTGCGCTTGAAGCTGGGGGAACCTCATTCGACGCGCTGTATGTGCACGTCAATGGGGAGTCTGGCTACTTCGATAGAGAACTGCGCGCATACGGCCGCACCGGTTTGCCGTGTCTACGGTGTGGTGCCATCATGCAGCGCACAGTGGTAGCCGGACGGTCATCGGTATTTTGCCCGCAATGCCAGGTTTTCAATGAATCGGAAGGGACCTTTGGCGCAGGTTGTGGCAAAATCTAGTAGAGGGAAAGATCCCGAAGGCAAAGGAACGGTGAAACGTGGCTGATATCCGAGTGATGATCATCGATGATCATGAAGTAGTGCGCAGGGGCATTGCGGAAGTAGTTGATCGCGCCGATGGGCTCACTGTGGTCGCAGAGGCGGGTACGGTAGCAGAAGCCGTGCGGCGCGCCGAGTTAGTTCACCCGGATGTGGCGCTCGTTGATTTGCGCCTGCCGGATGGCACGGGTATCGACATTATTTCGCGTTTCAACGAGGTCTCACCTACCACCAAGTCCATTGTGCTCACCTCTTTTGACGACGACGACGCTTTGGCTGAATCGTTGAACGCAGGGGCGAAGGCGTACCTGCTCAAGTCCGTCCGAGGTACAGAAATCACTGAGCACATCCGCGCGGTAGCGGCTGGGCGCACGCTGCTTGACGAGCGCACGATTTCACGGCGCCGGGCTGACCACAATGATCCAACAGCAGATCTGACGCCGTCGGAACGCAAAGTCTTGCTGCTGATTGGTGATGGGCTTTCCAACCGGGAAATCGGGGAGAAGCTGGGCGTCGCTGAAAAGACGGTGAAGAACCACATCACCTCGCTCCTGTCGAAAATGGGTTTGCAGAGGCGCACACAAGTGGCAGCCTGGGTTGCTGGCCAGCGCGCTGCGGGCTGGCGGAACTAGTTGCGGGCTGGCAGAACGAACTGAGCAACGATGGATTAGAAGCGGCTGAATGCACACCATTCAGCCGCTTCCTTTTTATTGACGTGTCGCGTGGGCTAGATCACGCAATTGACGTGCTGCAATATTTGTACTCGCGCCTGATCGTGGTCTATTCTCATAAATACCTACTAACAGAGTAGGAAGATATGCAGTAAAGCGGAAGGCCTATCATGGAGCGATTCAACCAGGTTGTTTTTGCTGGTGATCACACGATGACGTGTCGCTTCATGTGTCCGATGGCGCGAATGTTGTGCAGCGCCTCCTGCTGATTGCAGTTGTAGGCGCTCACAATCACAGCCCACGGTGCGCTATAGGGCGCACAGCTATGTCCATCGATCCAAGCGTGTTGAATGGGGAAAACTGTGCCTTCACTTCTGACACATAAGCAACACTTGTCCGCGCAGGCTGAACAGCGTGCGCCGGAAGCTGGCCGCGCGTTCCGGCGCTCTGACGGCTCCGGAACAGTATGTGAAGATCCTTCCGTACGCGCTGGCCGCGCCGCCCAGGTTCGCCCGGTTGCACGATTCTTCGCCGGAAGAATTCTCCAGGCACTGGTTGTCGTATGGAGTGCGGTCACTTTGACCTTCATCGCGGTGCATGCTGCCCCAGGCGATATCGTGGACAACCTGCTTACGGACGCTGAGCGTTCGAATGCCGAATTGCGCGCACGGGTGATTGCTGAGTGGGGTTTGGATAAGCCGGTTGTGATCCAGTACCTCGGCTACCTGGCAAAAGTGGTGCGCGGTGATTTGGGTACGTCCTACGTGCAAGAACGCAGTGTGAACGAGATTTTCGCCGAACAGTTCCCCTATACCATCGAGCTGACGGCAGCAGCGATGGTAGTAGCCGTCATAGTTGCGTTGATTGGTTCTCTGCTCATTTCGGCGACAAGCCATCCGATTGTACGGGCGATCTACGAAGGCGGCGAACTCACGCTTCTATCAACCCCGCCATTTTGGTTTGGCATCCTGCTTCTTTCGATCTTTTCTTTCCGGCTGGGATGGTTCCCAGTAGCGGGTGCGACGGGAATCGCGTCGCTGGTTTTACCGGCTTTAGCAATCGGCATACCGGAAGGCGGGAACCTTTCGCAGATTCTGCGCCAAGGAATTGACCGCGCTTTGAACCAGCCGTTCGTCCTCACAGCACGTAGCCGCGGCCTCACACCACTTCAGGTCAAGCGGCACCACCTGTTGCGCCACGCAAGTATTCCAGCAGTCACAGTGGGCACGCTCATGGTCGGCAATTTGCTTGGCGGCGCGGTGATCACAGAACAAGTATTTGGGCGCCCAGGCTTGGGGCAGATCGCCGTCAACGCCATCACTCAAAAGGATATGCCGGTGATTCTAGCGATCGCCTTCGTCAGCTCGCTCGTCTTCGTCGTGGCCTCAACTGTGATCGACGTTTTGTACGCAGTGATTGATCCCCGTTTGCGGCTATTTGAAGGGAAGCGGGAAGCATGAGCGCGCCAGGTAGTGTGGTAAGGGAACTTGCATCAGCTACACCCTTAGAGGAGCATTCAGCGCGACGGCGGCTTCGCCCCGGGCTTGTCCTGGCCCTGGCCTATCTTGGGCTTGTGGCGCTCGCGATTGCCTTTCCGTGGGTTCTCACGTCCTACGATCCACTGCACACAGATCTGCTAGCCGTGAACCTGGCTCCGTCTGCTGAACATATCGCAGGCACAGATTATTTGGGCCGTGATCTGTTTTCACGGATTGTCTACGGCGCTCGCTACTCTATTGGCATCGGGCTGGCAGTCACGGCCATGGCGTTCTTCTTTGGGACGATCATCGGGCTCGTGGCAGGAACTACGCGTGCCGGCGTGGTGGATACCGCCATCATGCGGGCAATTGACGTTCTTTCTTCTTTCCCTGCAGTGCTGCTCGCGCTCATCATCGTGGGATTGACGGGAGCCGGCATACCCAATCTGATTGTGGCGCTGGGCGTCGCCGGCATCCCTACCTTCGCACGCATGATCCGCGCAGAAACACGGCGAGTGATCCTCTCTGAATACGTAGAGCAGGCCCGCACATACGGCCTCTCGCGCGGCGCGATCCTCTTCCGCCACGTACTGCCAAACTCCTTGGGCGTTATTCCTTACATGGTGACGATCAGTATCGGCGGGGCAATCATGGGAGTCTCAGGCCTTTCCTTCCTCGGCATTGGCCCACAACCACCCACGCCCGAATGGGGCACAATCCTCGCCGAATCGCGTAACTACTTACGAGTTGCATGGTGGTCGGGCATCATCCCGGGCGTCGTCCTCGTGCTCACCGTCATTTCATTCACCGTAGTAGGCCGGGCTTGGCAGGCATCATTCGAAAGGATAGATCGATGACGCTGACAGAAGATAAACCCCGTAGCGCAACCGCCGTGTGTGAGGAATCTGTTGCTGAGAAAACCAGCACTCCGTTGATTCGCGTAGAGAATTTGCGAGTGAGTTTCCGTTCGGTTGGCTCCCCGGCTCCTCACGAAGCCGTGAAAGGAATATCCTTTTCCATCTATCCGGGCGAAACCGTGGGCATTGTGGGCGAATCGGGTTCAGGCAAGTCGGTCACTGTCCGTAGCCTCCTCGGCCTGCAGGCGCCTCATCAGAAGACGGTTGCGGATCGCCTAAAGGTTTTCGGCCGCGATGGTCTTTCGCTCACTGAGCACCAGTGGGGCCAGATACGAGGTTCTCGCATTGGTTTTGTGCTTCAAGATGCCCTTTCTTCACTGGATCCTTTGAAGACGATAGGGCAGGAAGTGGCAGAAGCGGTGGCGCCGCGAGAGTACAAACCATGGCGCAAACAGCGCGAAAAGGTCCATGCACTGCTCGCAGATGTTGGCATTCCCAACCCGGAGATCCGGGCACGGCAGTATTCGCATGAACTTTCCGGCGGGCTGCGCCAGCGCGCACTCATTGCGAGCGCGTTAGCCCAAGATCCTTCGTTGATCATCGCGGACGAGCCGACCACGGCGCTCGACGTTACGGTACAGGCGCAAGTGCTCAGCGTGCTGCGGGACAAGGCGCAGGAAGGGCACGCGCTGATCGTTGTGTCTCACGATCTCGCAGTGATCGCCTCAATCTGCGATCGCATCCTGGTCATGAAAGAAGGCCGCATTGTTGAGCAAGGGACACGTGCTGACATTCTGACGCAACCGCGGGAGGAATACACGCAGCTCCTGCTTGCCGCGGTTCCCTCACGCCACTCGAAAGGATTCCGCCTTTCCAGTATTGAACGGATACCGTTGCCGCCGCGCAACCATGCGGGGGGCGACGTCGTCCTGGCTGCGCGTGGCATCACGAAGGATTTCGTTGGGCGCAACGGCTCCCACGTTCACGCGGTGCGCGATGCCTCCATCACCTTGTACAAGGGGCAGACGCTAGGCGTGGTTGGAGAATCCGGGTCTGGGAAGAGCACGTTAGCGCGCATCATTGCTGGATTGATAGAACCGGATTCGGGGACTGTTACAATCGGCGGCCAGGCGTGGGTGCCGCTGCCCGAAAAGAAACGGCGCAGCCGCAGAGGCGCGCTCCAAATTGTGTCTCAGAATCCACTCGCGTCATTCGATCCGCGATATTCAGTGGAGGCGCTGATTGCCGAACCGCTGCGGTATCTGGAGCATGCCTCTGCGCGTCGCGTCAAGGAACGCATTGCGGATGTGCTCGGATTAGTGGGACTCCCGCGGGAGATTGCACGCGCATCTGCGCACCAATTATCCGGCGGGCAGCGCCAACGTGTGGCAATCGCGCGTGCCATTGCTACAGATCCGCAGGTACTGATTGCGGATGAGGCAGTTTCTGCACTCGATGTATCAATTCAGGCCCAGATACTCGATCTCTTGGCAGACATCCAGGCGCGCACCGGAGTGGCGATCCTTTTTATTTCACACGATCTTGGCGTGATCCATCACGTGTCCGATTCGATCGTTGTGATGCGCCGGGGTGAGATCGTAGAAGAAGGTTCGCCGGATCGCGTGCTTGTTCACCCCGAGCATCCCTACACCCAAGAGTTGGTGGCATCGCTGCCGCGTTTGCCTCGAATGTACTGAGCAGCGCATTTTGCCCGTATTCCACACACAACAAAGCGAGGAACATCCATGTCATTTGTACGATTCCGCCGCCGAGGTGCGGCAGTTATAGGTGCACTAGCTGCAGGTTTGCTGGCGCTTTCCGCTTGCTCCGCGCAAGATTCTTCCTCCGCGGAAACCAGTACCGCCAGTGCGCAACCCGTCAGCGGGCAGACCATTACCTGGGCGATCGAAAAATCGCCCACGACGCTCAATCCCCAAAAGAATAGCCAGGATGGTTTCGTTTTCATCGCACGCAATTATGCGGACTCTTACTTGTATCTTGACGACGACGGTAACTACCAACCGTGGTTAGCTGAGAGTTATACGCTCAGCACTGATCGCTTGACCGTCACGCTGAAACTGCGCCAGGGCGTCACCTTCTCTGATGGAGAACCATTCAATGCGGACGCTGTGATAGCAAATTTCGATTACCTGGTTTCTGATGAGAACACTGACACTCCGAAGTGGAAGCCGATTCTCACGAATTACGAGAAATTGGACGAATACACAGTGGCATTTCATTTGAGCGAAGTATCTCCATTCTTCCTTGAAGCCTTGTCCGAAGTGGGGACCGCTCCTATGTCCCCCACGTCGCTGCAAAAGACGGATGCACTGGGAGCGGGCGGGCCGGAGCTTGCGTTCATTGGCGCCTATACAGTGGACAGTTACACGGAAGGCAATGAGCTGGTTCTCAAGAAGAATTCGCGCTACAAGTGGAAAGAATGGGGCCCTCAAGAGCTCGTCGCGGCCAATCCCGGGGCACCGTACGCTGAAAAGCAGGTGTTCCGCATTCTGACGGAAGCATCCACCCGTACCGGCGCGTTGACATCTGGACAGGTGGACGTGATCTTCGGAGTTCCTGCCCAAGATGTCTCGGCCTTTGATAGGGATCAGTACGCCTACGGACAGGTGCTCAATTCTGGCACCGCATATTCGCTCTATTTGAACACCACTAAGCAGCCGTTTGACGATATTCGGGTGCGGAAGGCCATCCAGAAGGCGGTGGATTTCGACGCCGTCGTGAAAAGCGTCTATTACGGAAACGGCACACGGGCAACCCAATGGTTCACACCTGCCAGCATCTTCTACGACGACGATTTCAGTTCGAACGTTACCTTCGATAAAGAAGCGGCAAACACATTACTCGACGAGGCCGGATGGGACAAGCGTGACAGCGCTGGCTACCGCACCAACGGCGATGGAACGCGGCTCACCATTGCTCTGAATGCGGATGCTCCTTATATTCGCGATTCGCGCGACGTCCTCTTCCAGGCAATCGCCGCAGAGCTCAAAGACAACGTAGGAGTGGATTTGGAATTCCAGGCGCTCGATACCGGAACGGTTACCACGCTGTGGAAAGAAAACAAGAATGATGCATTCGATAACTCGATGGGTTCTTCCGATATTTCCGCGTCACTTGACCTCCTGCTCACGCCATGGAATCCACCGCGAATCTTCATCAGCGATGATGCGCAGGCCAGTGCCCTGGTGAAGAAGGCAAAAGAGGCGGTTACAAAAGACGAGCGAAAAGCGTATTACAACGACCTCCAGGACTATGTGATCAATCAGCAGGCCTACATTGTGCCGCTTTATGTGCCCCGAGATAACTGGGCCGCACAGACAAATGTCCGTGGCATCACGGTTTCGAAGATATCCGGGCATATTTTCTCCACCGCAACAGTGTGGAGGGCCGAATAACATGAGTACAACAGTTGTCTCAGCGGCACGAATTATCACTGGGAAGCCGAACGAAGTGATTGACGACGGCGCCCTAGTGTATCGCGGTGCCACGATCCTGTGGGTTGGCAGAGTAGCGGAGCTGCCGCAGGAATATGCGGCGCTGCCGCGCCGGGATTTCCCCGGCGCGACGATTCAGCCGGGTTTTGTAGAAACGCACGCTCATTTGGGTACGCGCCCAGGCGAAGGGCCCCATGTACCGGATCCTACGAGGCATGTGCAAGGTTGGAATGCTCTCCATTCGGTGGCCGTGCTTCGCCAGCTCGCGTCAACCGGAATCACATCCGCGCAGTCTTTAGGATCGCGTTTCAATACCGATGTGGCGGTTCGCGAAGCAGTGGAGCAAGGCTATCTCGATGGTCCGCGCATTGTGGCTGCAGGCCCGATGATCACTACGACGGGCGGTCACGATTGGGTTGACGGCGGAGAAGTAGATTCGCTGGACGATATTCGCCATGCCGTGCGCGACCATCACAAGGCTGGCGTTGACGTGATCAAGATGGCGGTGACCGGGGGTTTCTTCACACCAGGCACTGCGCAGTGGAAAGCGCAGTTCACGGTTGACGAGATCCGCACGCTCGTAGAAGAGGCGCATCGGTTAGGCAAACGTGTAGCAGTCCACGCCCACGGAACGCAGGGTATTGAGCGCGCCGTCGAGGCAGGAGTAGATTACATCGCTCACGCCACCTTCATTTCCGACGACGGCACCACACAATTTGTCCCTCAGCTCGCAGATCGCATCGCCGAAGCCGGGATATACGTGGACGTAGCCGCGCCGCCGTCGTTCCCACGCGTCCCGGGAGAAACGATCGCACCGCGCGCGCGGGAACTGTACGAACGCGGCGTTCGGATAGTCACAGGGCACGATATCGGAGCGGTGATACCTGCGTATGGATACATCTTCGGACTCAAGGAACTGGAGCGGGCGGGAATTCCGCGCGCGGAGATACTCATTGCGGCGACTTCACGGGCAGCTGCCGCAATTGGTCTGGCGGGAGTGACGGGAGTGCTCGAACCGCAGTACGCCGCGGATTTCCTGGTAGTTCAGGGAAATCCGTTAAAGAATCTGGACGCTCTCGATACGCGGCTGCTCACCGTGATCCGGGGCAAAGAGTTTCATCCCGATCCGCTGCCCAAATACTGCGGGCGAGTAGAGGAACCCGGGAAACCACACCGGCCTGAAAGCGAATTGGCCAAACGCCAGCGCACCCTAGAACGCCAACACCTCCAACAGTGGTGAACACACCTCTAAGAAAGAAGCATTATGACTACACAATCTCCCTCCCATCCAGCACTTCCCGATCTCGGCCTCAAGCCGAACGAAGCGGCGAATTCGTGTGCCGTTCCGCCCCAGCGCACCCATACAAATGGCAAAGCATTCGAAGAAACGAGCGTCGAGCAGACTGCCGATGGCGCCTTTCGCCGCCAGCGCAACGCTTTCACGAAGCGATTCGGTGATGGCCCAGGCCAGGCGCCTGTCGAAGCTGGGCGCTATCACATCCTTGGAGCGCTTGGCTGCGGCTGGAACCGCCGCCAGCGAATCGTCTTGCGCCTTCTCGGTTTACAGGACGTCTTTGTCCCCGAGGTGACGTATGGGCGCGACGCCGATGGTTGGAAACTAACCGTCACTCCCGGGAGCGTGGGAGAGATCTTCGGCGTGGATCGCTTGAATGATTTCTACCGCCGCACTAATCCCAATTTCACGGGGCGTGGCACATCGCCAACTGTGATTGACGTGCAGACCGGCACAGTAGTGACGAACAACTATCACATCCTCTCCATCGACCTGGAGACCGCATGGAAGCCATTCCACAAGGCCGGCGCGCCCGATTTGTATCCACAACAGTGGCGCCAGGAGATTGACCTGTTGAACCAGCAGCTGTTCGACGACGTCAACAACGGCACCTACAAGGTAATTTTTGCCACGAGCGACGGCGCCGCGAAGGCCGCATACGGTGTATTTGCTGCTCGCCTGGCCGATTACGACTTCCGGCTGGCCTCCCGGCGCTACCTTTTCGGCCCGCATCTGACAGATAGCGACGTGCGGTTGTTCCAGACTCTCGAATCCTTCGAGAACGGCTATCGGCCGGGAATTGTGAAAAAGTTGGGAACGGAGAGCGTCCTGCATATTTGGGATTTCCCGAACCTGTGGGCGTATGCACGTGACCTGTTCCAGACACCCGGTTTTATTGACGATGCTGAGCTCTATGAGCTCGGGTATGTTCCGGGTGCCGACGGCGAATATTCGCACGGTTTTGCCCGCGACAAAGAGAGCCCCTTTGGCGTGCCGGAGTTCACCACGCGCCGTGAGCAGTACGAACGGTGGCTCGAACCATCCGGGCGCGAATCGCTGACAGGTTCGCCTCTCTATTCCGGTCCTGGTGGCGGCGGATCCTACGAGCTGTGGACATGGGCACAATGAGAGCGGAATTGCGCAACGCGTATCCTGTGGGTGAGGGCTATCTTCTACGCCGGGCCCAGCCCGAGGAGTACGGCGCGGTGGGGGATGTGCTCGTCAGCGCCTTTACCCACGGCTGCTGGATCACCGAAAACTACCAAAAACGCTTGACAGCAATTGAGCAATGGGCGGAAACGTCAGATATCTGGGTGATAGCCAGCGCGTCAGGCACGATCTACGCAGCGGTTACCACGCCGAAGCCCGAAGAATGGCCAGGGGTGCGCTTCACGTTCAACGTGTTGGGCGTAGCGCCAGCGGGACGCGGCCATGGCTTTGGTGCCGCACTTGTGAAGCACTGCATTGCGTTGGCTGAAGCCTACGGATATGAAGAAATCGAGCTGCATTCCAGCCCGCATATGACGCATGCGCACCAGCTGTACTACCGCTTCGGATTCCACAGACGTATCGATTGGGAGACGATGGTCATCGATTCAGGGCAGCGCCTTTTCGCCTTTAGCCGCTCAATTGCCTGGAAAACAGACTCAAACACCTGGAAAACAGACTCAAACACCAGCGAAACACACAGTGAGGCTGTGATGGCAACTACCAATTCTTCACCGCACGCGCATACAGCTGCTGCCGGAACGGCTGTTCTGCGCTATTCTCCGCTTGATCCTCGTTCCTGGCCTGCTGTGATCGGGGCACGGTTGCACCATTGGCCCGTCACAGTGGATTTATCGCCATCGGATGTTAGCACTATCGTAGCCGGTACAGGCGTTTCTTTGAACGGTGGGGGAGCGCAGCGCAAATCCACTTGGCGTGAGTGTGCAGGTCAGATGTGGCACGGCGATAAGGCGTCCGATCCGGATGCGCGCTGGATGATTTCGGCGATTGAGCACGATCTGATTGACACCCTGTTCGCCATCGCGACAGAAGAACAAGCGGCTGCGAAGGAGGCATTGCGCCGAGTTTTTTACGCGCGGCTCGGATGGTTTGATGCGCTGCTGGAAACCCGGGAGTATCTAAGTGGGAACACGATCTGCGAGCCCGATGCGTACCTTTTCGGGGTACTTATCACTTTCGACATGGGCTACCGGTCCTTTTTCCCCTTCGGAGACGCGGCCGTGGTGGATTATCCGAATCTGTGGCGCTACGCGCGCAGGCTTTACCAGGAATTCCGGCATGCGGGCATTGTGACAGACGCCGATACGTCGGCTATCGGCCTCACGCCTCGAAGCGATGGAACCTATGCGGCACCATGGGGGCCGCTTGCGTGGACTGAAACTGTGGACGACTTGCGAGCTGCGTGGACTGGCGTTGCGGAGCGTTGAGCCTCACAAGCCCATGGTTCGCCGCCTCTCACTCCACCGAGTGCCATCCACTTACTCCACTAGCGCCATCCACTCCACCTTGGTGCCCACTTCGTTGGCACCGGGGCGGATCGCAAACGTGCCATGATGGCGGCGTGCGCGCGCCGCGAGGTTTGAAAGGCCGGAGCGCCGCGAAAGTTCGGGGCTTACGCCATGGCCGTTGTCCTCAACGGTGACGATGACTCTCCGGTTTTCTACCTGGACCTCCACGGAAACCGAGCTCGCTTCTGCGTGGCGGGCCACGTTTGAAAGGCACTCGCGTACTACGGCGACGACGTCGTCGGCAATATCGGACCCCAGTTCGTCGTCGATCTCCGTGTGAGTTCCGCTTTCTATCAATTCACCGCGGTGGCGGATTTCTAGCGATGGGCTGAATCCGAGTGACGTCTGCGCCATGGAGGCCTCGTGGCGCAAGCGGTTGACCAGAGGAATTGTGGCAGAAGGGTCGCGCAGCGAATAGATGATCTGCCGGATCTGGGTAACAGATTCGTCGATCGATTTGATGGCGTTGTCCATTTTCTCGATGACGGAGTGCGGCACGGCGGGTTCTTCGGCAAGGTCGTCGCGTACAGCTGTCAGCTCCATCCCGGAGGCGAACAGCTGCTGAATTGCCAGGTCATGTAGGTCGCGCGAAATCTGGGCACGGTCTTCGAGCTGATCCGCCTGTGCCTTGGACAAGCGGGCATTCGCAAATTCCAATGCCAGCGCTGCCTGGCGGGCCACTGATTCGGCCATGGAAAGATCCGCCAGATCGAACTCCGGTTCGCCGTCATTACGCAGCAGCAGGATCACGCCTTGCGGCGTGCCTTTGGCCATCATTGGAGCGTACAGCGCGGCACCATATTTGGTGAGTTCGGGGACAAGCACGCGATGTTGGCGCGTCATAGAATCCACGATCAATCCGGTTCCTTCGCGGATTACTGTTTGTGCGCGGCCCTCGGGTGGGAACTGCACGCCGATCATGGATTCTGCGCCGTCGCCGCAAGCGAATTCGCATGCCCACGTGTCTCCCACAGAAGGCAGGATGATAAGTGCGATGTCGGCGTGAGCGACGATCCGCATCTCTTTGGCGATCAGCTGGAGCGCGTCCTCCTCGTCGCTGCCTTCCAACAGTGCGGTCGTGATAGCACGTGACGCTGCGATCCACTGCGCACGATGCGTGGATTCCGCATAAATCCGGGCGTTCTCCACAGCAATTGCTGCAGCCTGCGCCAGCAGCTCCATGGAGCGTCCGTCCGCATCCGTGAACCCGCCGTCCTTTTCCGCCAGGTAAAGGCGTCCGAAGATTCTTCCGTAGAGCCGAACAGGCACTCCCAGAAAATTGTGCATGTGGGGGTGGTATTCGGGCCAAGGGAAACGATGCGGGTAGTTGTCCAGATCGTTCACAATCAGGAAGGAATCGTTCGGTATATCAGCAAAGACGCCGTGGCCTTTGGGCGGCATACCGATATGGTTCGCCAGATTCTTCGGGATTCCCGAATACACGAATTCCAGCGTTTCGCCGCGCGAATCGAGGACCGAAAGAGCGCCGTACGTGGCGCCGGTCAGCGTGATAGCGGATTCGACGAACGCCTGGAGCACAGACGCCCTATCGAGGCGCGTGGTCAGGCTCAGTGCATGCGAAATGATAGAAGTGACATCAGGCTGTTCTGATTGGTCAGCCATCTAGGATCATTCCCCCTCATTCGATTCGCGTCCCACGGACCAACGGTACTCCGGTAGCGTGCTGACGAGGTCTTCGTGTGTTCCGGCTGCCGTGATACGGGTACCGCTGCCACTGGGTGAGAGGACGACTACGCGATCCGCAGCATCCAAAGGAGTGAGCCGATGCGTCACCAAGATTACCGTGCGATGCCGTTCCCCGGTGGTCTGATCGTGGCCGGCTCGCAGAAGATCGCGAACAAGGCGGTCTGCGGTTTCGGCGTCGAGGTGTTCGCCTGGTTCGTCGAGCAGCAGGAATTGTGCAGGAGATGCGAGTGCACGTGCCAGCAACAACCGCCGGCGTTCGCCGCCGGAGATGGTGGTTGCATCCGTACCCAACATCGTGTTGACACCCTGCGGCAGGCCCGCCAGCCATTGCCCTAATCCTACGCGGTGCAGCAGGGCCGTAGCTTCGCTCTCGCTGACATCACCGCGAGCTACGCGAATGTTTTCCAATACGGTAGTAGCGAAGATATGTGCGTCCTCAGCAGTGAGCGTGAGTGTTTTGGAGACCTCTTCGCGCGAGAGGTAGGAGATCTCTTTTCCGTCCAGGCGCACCGATCCGGAATGCGGGTGGAGCATGCCCGCGAGCGTGTAGAGCAGCGTCGATTTGCCGATTCCGGACGGTCCGACAATAGCGAGTGTCTGCCCCCGCTGGATGTCGATCGTAAGGGGGCCGGCAACGTCGGGTCCATCTGGCCAGCCGATCACGAGGTCGCTGACTTGAAGCCCTGTTCCCGCGGTGTCCGCCGGAGCGGGCGGCACGTGCAATGGCGCCTGGGCCTTGTCAATGAGCGCCAAGATCCGCTGCGCCGCGCCGGCAGAGCGAACGAGTTGCACGGCGGCCATGGCAAGCACCTGCGTCGCCTCGAATGCGGCGAGTGGTGTGAGCACAACCACTGCAAGTTCCACACCGTTTAGCGTGCCCGCAGCCACCTCGTGGGACCCGATGACGATGGCGAGCACCACTGACGCAGCCATCGCGAACAGATCAATCGCCGCGGCAAGACCAGAGGGACGCGCAGCAGCGTCACGGTTGCGGAATATGCGGCGTTCGTTGGCGGCCAGTACTGCCTCCATGTGTGATAGCCGGCCGGAGACCCTGAGCTCATCAGCGGACTCCAATAAAGCGAGGGCGTTGGCCGAAAGATCTGCGCGGTCGCGGATCTGCGCCTGCTCGGCCGCGCGCGCTGCGCGCATAGAAATCCACGGTCCCACCACGCCAGAGATGAGCAGGCAGACCAGCAAAACGATCCCGATCCTGGGGGAGAGGGCTCCCACGATACCCACAGAGAGCACGGAGACAACCACGGCCACGGCTGCCGGTTGCAGAGAGCGAACGACCAGATCCCCCACAGAATCGATATCCTGCCCGGTGCGGGCCAAGAGGTCTCCGCGTCTGATTGACGTGACGACGTCGGTGGGAGAATCCGCGAGTGCGTCGTAGACCGATGTCCGCAGTGTCGACATTCCGTAGAGTGCGACGTGATGCGACGCGATCCTGTTGAAATAGCGGAACACCGCTTTGCCGATCCCAAGCGCGCGGACTGAGGTAGTGGCCACCGCAAGATCGAGCACCGGCGGCATCTGGGAGGCGCGCGCAATCAGCCACGCAGAAACTGCCGCCAGCCCTACCGAGGAGCCCAGTGCGGCGGAGCCGGCCAGCACAGCCCACATGAAGTTTCGTCTATCCAGTTTGAGTAGGCGGATCGCACGCCGAACTGCTCGCCATTCGCTGCGCCTCATCGTGCTGCCTCCACTTCTGCGCCTTCTTCCGCTACGACGTCCACAACGTGGTCGGCAACCTCCAAGATTGCGGTTCGGTGGGCGATGACCACCACGGTGTGCCCGCGTTCTTTCAACGCAGCGACTGTTTGCGACACGTAGCGTTCCGACATCGCATCTAAATGCGCCGAAGGTTCATCCAGAATAACCAGTGGCCGAGCCTCAACGATCGCGCGTGTCAGTGCCAACCGTTGGCGTTGGCCCACGGATAGCCCAACGCCGCCCTGCCCGATAGCCGTATTCCACCCGTCCTCGAGCGAGGCGACGACGTCGTCGAAACCAGTGAGCCGGGCTGCTTCCGCGAGCTCTGGTCCCATGGGTGCGCCCACGTTGTCGGCGATAGTGCCCGGCACGATCACGGGCCTTTGCGGGACCCACGTAATTTGTTTCCACCACGAATCCATTGCGATGTCGCTGAGCGGAATCTCACCCACCGTGACAGAACCTGCGCTGGGATGGACCATACCCAGCAGAACCGATACAGTGGTGGATTTGCCTGAACCGCTTTTTCCTCGCAGCACTGTGACGTCTCCAGGCGGGATGAGCGCCGTCAAATGCGCCGGCGCTATGGTGGCGCGGCCGGGCGCCTGGACGCTCAGATCACTTATGCGGATTGGGTTATTGCGTAAATCAGGCGCACGTGTATTCCCATGCGCTTCAGGTTTTTCATTCTCCAGGAGGTCAAAGATCTGGGTTGAAGCTGCAACGCCGTTTGCCGAAGCATGGAACTGCGTTCCCACTTCCCGCAGCGGCCGGAACACCTCAGGCGTGAGCATGATGATGGAAAGGCCTGCGAAGAGCCCCAAATGGCCGGCGACCATGCGAAGTCCAACTTCCACCGCTACCAGCGCAGTTGACAATGTTGCCAAGAATTCCAACACGGCGCCGGAAAGGAAGGCAACGTAGAGGGTTTGCATGGTTTTCGCCGCGAAATCGTCGCCCAAGTGTTTCACGCGTGCACGTGGCCCCTGTTCGCGCCCGAGCGCCTTGAGCGTTGTGAGGCCCGCGAGCAGATCGAGAAGTTGTGCGCCGAGCCGTTGCATCGATGCCAATCGAGCGTCTGAATACGACTGCGTCATTTTGCCGATCAGGATCATGAAGATTGGAATGAGCGGAATACACACGATAATGGCGATCGCGCTGAGCCAATCGAGCCACAGAATGACGAAAAGAGTGAGGGGTGTGACCGTCATCGTGAGGACCAGCTGCGGCAGGAATTTCACGAAATACGGCTCCAGATCTTCGATGCCATCTGTTACAAGCGTGACTGTAGGGGAGGTGTGGCCATTCGCCAGCCAACGATCGCCCATGTCGCCAGCGCGCTGTAACACGCGTTGCCGCAAGTCAGCAATGACGCGCAATGCGGCGCGGTGGCCATATGCCTCCTGCCAGTACGTGATGAGCATGCGGGCGGCGAATACAGCCACGAGCCACGCGATCAGATGTGCCACATCGCTGAATACTGCCGTGCCGTCGATTACCGGGCTGATCGCGCCGGCGATCAGCAAGGATTGCGCCACAACAAGGACAGCCGAGGCGATACCAGCAAGCGAAAGTAGCACGATATACGTGCGTGCGTCGCGGGCGTAGACCAAAAGGCGGCGATCGAATGGCTTCACACTGTCCTCCTTGAAGGAGCGCAATCTTCCTTGAACAAGCGCGCCTAGGTCTTTTATCCTAGGGCCTTCTTCATCATACGGGTCCGCCGGGACAATTTGTTGGGAGGATGGGGGGCTTGGTGGGAGAGCGGGGGTAGCCTGTTGGGAGAGCGGGGGCGGCGGACCGATGATTTTGCGCCGGTCTCCCGAGTGCTTTTCCAGCTTCGAACAAGTGCTTTTTCTAGCTTAAAACAGATGTAGGTGGCACCGTACCCTGGGCATTCGTCCGCTCCAGCTAGAAAAAGTGGGGGGGATGCGGGGCGATGGCGACGACGTCGTCGCCGGTGCGTCCATTCTGGTAGTACGTGTTTCACGCCACCAACCACGATACTTTTTCTAGCTGAGGCTCACGATACTTTTTCTAGCTTAAAACAGATGTAGGTGGCACCGTACCCTGGGGAAACCCTCGCCCCGACTAGAAAAAGTACTGGGAGGGAGCGGAGCGGCAGAAAGCTAGCGGCACCATGAAACGAAGTTAGCGGTGCCGCAAAAAGAGGGGTGGGCCGGTGA
>JALCLX010000001.1 GCA_022648165.1 Ancrocorticia sp. | reverse complement strand
CGCTCACTCTCGCCCTGGGTGGGGACTGTCTGGCTGACATCAACATGGTCCGCTGTGAGCCGGGTGTCTATGGGCGCGTGGCCTCAGATCCCACGGTCTCGGAGGGTGATCCAGACCCTGGCCGGTGATGCCGACAAAGCCGTGCGGGCCATCAACAAGGCTCGCGCCTGCGTGCGGGAGCGGGCGTGGGATCTTGCCGGGTCTCAGGCACCCGACCACGGGTGCACGGCGAAAAAGCCGCTCATCATCGACCTGGACGCCACCCTCCTCACCTCCCACTCGGACAAGGAGCAGGCTGCGCCGACGTTCAAGAGGGGATACGGATTCCATCCCTTGTGTGCCTTCGTTGACCACGGGGAGGGCGGGACGGGGGAGCCGCTGGCCGTACTACTGCGCCCCGGCAACGCCGGCAGCAACACTGCCCGCGATCACATCCAGGTCATCCGCTCCGCCCTGGCCCAACTGCCCGGACACTCACCCAAATGGAGGGGCAACAAGAGTGTCCTGGTCCGCACCGACGGGGCCGGCGCCACCCATGACCTCACCAAGTGGCTCACCACGCGGCGCCTGTCCTACTCATTGGGGTTCACGCTGCCCCACGACACCCCCGACCTCCTCCACCAACTGCCCCAGGAAGCGTGGAGTCCAGCCCTGGACGCCGACGGCCAAGTCAGGCAGGGGGCGTGGGTCGCGGAACTCACCGGAGTCATGGACCTCACCTCATGGCCCACAGGTATGCGCGTCATCGTGCGGAAAGAACGCCCCCACCCCGGAGCTCAGTTGCGTTTCGAGGATGTGGACGGCATGAGGATCACGGCGTTTGCCACCAACACGACACCCGGTGGACCCCACCAGCAGATCCCTGACCTGGAACTGCGTCACCGGCGTCGGGCCCGCTGTGAGGACCGCATACGCCTGGCCAAGGAAACGGGGCTACGCAACCTGCCCTTGTACTCCTTCAACCAGAACCGCATCTGGGTCCACATCGTCCAACTCGCACTCGACCTCACCGCCTGGATGCAGACCCTCGCCCTCACCCACCACGAGGCCCGCAGGTGGGAGGTCAAACGGCTGAGGTACCGCCTCTACCAGGTCCCAGCCGTCCTCACCCGCCACGCCCGAGCGCGCATCCTCAACCTCGCCGACCACCATCCCTACGCCAGCCTTCTGGCCGATGCGATCACCACACTCCGCTCCCTGACACCGACCCTCGACACCAGCTGACCAGTCAACACCCGAACCACTCACCCACAGCCCCGAGCACCACCTGGACCCAGGAATCCCGCCCACCGCCAACGACATGGCGGCAAACGCCATACCCACCAGCAACAATGGGGCTCACACAACGGCACCGACGCCGCCCTCACAACCCCACAAGCCCGCGATGAAAGATCGAGGCTAGGTTTCGTCATCTTGTTCACCGGAACATCAATTCTGAAATTCTTCGGAGTGAGCGTTGACGACTTCCGGATTGCTGGTGGTGTGGTGCTTTTGATGATTGGGCTTGGGATGCTCAACGGGGGAGCGCGCGCCCATACCGGATCGCCCGCCGAACAGAACCAGCAGGCGCAGCAAGAAGACCCCACTTTTTATCCCTTGACATTCCCGATGTTGGTTGGCCCGGGTACAATCACGACGCTCGTGGTCCTTGCTGGGCACACATCTTCGGTGGCTCACTACACGGCCATAGCAGCTGCGTTGGTGCTGGTTGTAGTGGTGCTGGGGGTGGTGTTGTTCTTCGCCGCTAACATTGGACATCACATGTCGGAAACATTGCGTACGATCATGACTCGCCTCATGGGTATGGTTCTGGCGGGGGTGGCAGTTCAAATGCTTGTGACCGGCTTGAAGGCGGTGTTTCCGACTCTCGCGTGATTCACGACGATAGCCAAGAGCGGTAGAACTGGATGTGGGCGGAACTGAATGTGGGCGGAACTGAATGAATGGTACGAGCGGAATGGCCGGTACAGGCGGTGGCGAAGCTACGCGTAGATGTACTCTGGCCCCGCGCAGGCCATCGCCTCTGGGCGGGAGAAAACCGCATCGCGACGATTTGGCAGCATTCGCCACTGATGATCCATTTGCCGTTGATGACATTCTTCCAGTAGAACGTGGCTGTTTGCGGTTGCTGATCGTCGGGATAAACCCTGGATTGTGGACGGCGGCGGTCAATGCGCCCTTTGCTCGGCCCGGGAATAGGTTCTGGCCGTCACTATATAAGGCCGGACTCACCGATACTCTGATCGATGCATCGGCAGGCCTTGCTACTGCGGATGCAATGCGGCTGATACGGCGCGGGATTGGCCTGACGAACCTAGTAGGGCGAGCTACTGCCCGGGCGGATCAGTTGAGCCGGAACGAGTTGCGCAGCGGCGGGGCACAGCTGATCGAACGCATCTCCGGCTTGATGCCGGCGGTAGTAGCTATTGCCGGCGTCACCGCATTCCGGGCCGCTTATCGTATCCCGCACGCGCAGCTCGGGAAACAAGACACTGCTGCTATACCGGGTTGGCCTGCCGCTGTGCGGTTGTGGGTGGTTCCCCAACCGAGTGGACTCAACGCTCACGAGACTGTCGATTCTCTGGCGCACAAGTGGCGGGAGGTCTGGGATGACCTCCCGCCTCAGGAATGAGCGGAGCTGTAGCACACCGACCACCTATTCGATTTGCGGAGCCCATAGGGTTCGATTAATCACTCCTCATCAGTAGGATGTGGCGGCCCACATTAGTAGGATGTGGCGGCCCGTAAAAATGCGAGATTATGCGCGCTTGCGGGTGCGAATTCATGCACGCTCGTAGGTGCGAGATTATGCGTGGGTGCTCCGCCTCTCCACAATCAGGAGTGCTGCTCCCGCTCCGAGGAATAGCAGTGCAATGATGCCGAGAGGCCGGCTGTTTGATCCTGTATTCGGGAGAGTGCCATTGCCATTTGAGCTTGTTGTGTCAGCGTCAGGAGTTGTAGTGACGCTGGCTGCAGACGTCGTTACGGTCGCAGAAGGCGTCGTCGTTGGTTGGTTGGGTGTGGGTGTTGTTGTTGGTTGGTCGGGTGTGGGTGTTGTTGTTGGTTGGTCGGGTGTGGGCGTCGTCGTCGGCGATTGGGTTGGTTGGGGACTTAGCTCGGGTACACAGGACGTGAGGCTCGCAGCAATCCAAGGGTAATTGTGATGCTCGTTGCCGCTGCCATTCGTGGTGATGTCGCCGCCGACGAGCAGCCGCCCATTCGTGCTGGCTGTTACGTTTGCATCTGCTCTGGGGGCCATGACCGAACCCATGAATTGGCTGGTGCCTCCGATCGTTAGTTTATTTGTGGTAGGCAGGTTCCACATGATTTGAGATGCGGCGTTGCCAAAATCGGAGGATTGGAGATCGTCTACGCGGACGTCGTCGATACGTACGTCGTCGATATTCGTAACGACAACGCCGGAATCTGTGACATTAATCAGGATCGGGGTGTCCTGCGCGATGTTGGTAAAGTTCAGCCACCGGGCACTCGAAAGCGTGGCAGCTGAGATTTCGAAGATTTCCATTGTCTCATTATCAGATCCAATGAAGTCCACAGAGCCGCCGGATGGAGCCACGGTGCCCGTTGCTGGCATCGCCGCAAGGTCGTGCGAGACGTCCGCCAGATCCGTTCCGAATGACGCGTACGGATCGAGTGCATTTTGATTGCCAAGATTCTCAGTGAGCGTTCCACCGTTGAGGTCCAACATGCCCGAGCCCGTGCGCTCTTCGGCAACCAGGACACCTCCGCCACCAGTCACGTTCGCTCCTACGCTGACGCGAGTTTGTGAGTCGATGAAGAGTGCTCCTCCAACCTGCAACATCGGAGTTCCGCCAGCAGGAGTGATTCCAGATCCCACACCAACCGAGTCGATATTAAACAGCCCGTCGCGTGTGAACGAAGCATCTCCGGCCACCACTAAGAGGCCTTCGGTCTCGGCGGCATTGCCCGTGGCGAGGTAGTCACCGCCAGCGAATACCGCAACGTTTTGATCAGTGAAAACCGGCGAATTCCCGATAGTAGGCATATCGCCAGGGGAGGGGCATCCGCCAGTGGATGTGGTGGATGCTGCGAGTGCAGTTGGTGCAACTGGTGAAGCAAAAACCGGCGCAGTTGCGATAAGGCCGAAAGCAGTGCCGAGCACGGTGGCGTAGGCGCCAATGCGGCGAGTAAGTGCGGCCATTTTTCCCCCTAGCAAGTTCCCGAAATGAGCGAACTTTTGCGCGTGAGTTCCTTCTATCGTGGATTTCTTCTCCGTATTTGTAAAGAAGGTTTACATTCAATTGTAAAGAAGACTAACAATTGGGGCTTCGGGGTGCCAGAGCGGCACGAAAAGTGTGTGATATATCATATTGATGCGGGTTGACTATTTTTGAGTCCTGGTCCTTGGAGCCTTTCTTTGGGCGGCTCTTTTTGCTGGTCCGCGCGGTGTTTTCTGTCCTGCGTGGTGCTTCCTTCTCCGCGTGGTGCTTCCTGTCCTGCGTGGTGCTTTTTCTTGTTGAGGTGGCTCTAGGTGGCAATGCCTCCTGGGATTTTGCCGGTTTCAGCTAGAAAAAGTCGCAGCCCAGCAGGGAGAGTACATTCCAGCAAGACGAGCACAACTCAGTAAGACAATGGCTCAGCGACAAGAGCACAGCTCAGCAAGAAACGCGCCATCACCGCGAAACCGAAACACGACAGCGTCGTCGAAGCACGCGTCCGAGTGGACTTGTTACATCCGGGTAATAGTTGTTACGCCTGAATCAACAAATTCCGCCACCCGAGGCGTAACATTCCCGTCGCTCGTGTAACAAGTCCACACTCGACGCTGCTATTGGTCCTCTCACGCACAACAACCCCACCCACACGCAACAAGCCCACGCGCTGCGAGGCTCCTCATGCCCTGAGACGTACCATGTCCACTCCGGTAGACGGCCAGAACCCACACTAAAGAAGAGATCGCACAGAATTCATGTTCTGGTAATCGCCATAAATACTTTTTCTTGCCGAAACCCGCCCAGGTGGCACCCACTCCTAGGCTTTCACCAATTCCAACTAGAAAAAGCCACAGCAAGAGACGCAGGTGGTTCGCCGGCCAGCCAACCTTGCACGAAAGTACGATTCACCTGCACAAAAGGAAAGCGCCCCGGTTTCCCGAGGCACTTCCGTAAGTCTTGAGGCTTAGAGCGCTTTGACGTTCACTGCCTGAAGGCCCTTCTTGCCTTGTTCGACATCGAACTCAACCCGTTGTCCCTCATCGAGATTACGGAAGCCCTTTGCCACGATTGCGGTGTGGTGGACGAAGACATCTTCGCTGCCATCGTCGGGAGCGATAAAGCCGAAGCCTTTTTCGCTATTGAACCACTTGACGGTTCCTTGTGCCATGTGCTTTTACTACTTTCTTCAGGCAGTACGGCCCAAACTCCGGGCCGCACCTATCAACTGTGTCACACTATAGATGAGATGTCATAGTTTTTGGCTGAGCGTCACATTTTTGAGCTGGTTTTTGTGCGTGTTGAATTCGGACGTGTGTCGAATCTGGTTGTGGTTTCTATTGGAAGAGGCGTCGATGGCGAAACACAAAAGAATCTCTGACCGGGCACCGAGCGCCATTGAGCCACACGGCGCGCAACGTGGCCCGGTACGCAGTGGCCCGGTACGCAGTGGCACGGTGCGCAGTGCCGTTCTCGCGGTGCGCGCTGCCGATGCCGCTGCCGCTGCGGCTGCCGATGCCGCCATCGTGGTATCCGATGTGACAAAGAAGTTCGACGACGTCGTTGCGTTGGACGGCTTCGATCTGACGGTACGGCGGGGAAGCGTTCACGGGTTTTTGGGGCCAAATGGCGCGGGAAAGTCTACGACTATCCGAATACTGTTGGGGCTGTATCGTGCGACGAGTGGGCGGGTGCGCGTGCTAGGTATGGACCCGGCGAAGAATTCGCAGAAAATTAACCAGCGGTGCGCGTATGTTCCAGCGGAGGTCAGATTGTGGCCTGCGCTCACAGGCGCGCAGTGCTTGGACGCGTTGGCGAACTTGCGTGGTAGGCGCAATAAGGAGCGTGAAGCGGAGCTGATTGAGCGCTTTGCGTTGGATCCATACAAAAAGGTGCGCACGTATTCGCGAGGAAACCGGCAGAAGATTGCGCTGATTGCGGCGTTGGCTGCACCCGTGGATGTGCTGATTTTGGACGAACCGACAAGCGGCTTGGATCCTCTGATGGAGCACGTGTTCGCCGCAACGGTCAGAGAGGCGCAGCGCGCTGGCCAAACGGTGCTCCTTTCAAGCCACATTCTCACAGAGGTACAGAATGTGTGCTCGGATGTGACGATCATTCGCGACGGCCGGGCGGTTGAATCGGGGGCTCTGGCGGATCTGCGGCATCTGGCAGCACGTACGGTCACGATACGTGGACCGCGTGAGCGTATTGAGCGGTTGGTCCAATCGCTGCAGGAAGTTCACATCCCGATATCACCCGATTCACTGGGAGCTTCAGGCGCGCCACATGCGGGCTTCGCTTCGGATTCAGACCTCGTTCCAGGCGCGCCAATGGCGCTCACCGTTGAGGCTGATGCCTCTGAGTTGCCCGTAGTTATGCGGGCTCTGCTCGCTGCTGACATCACTGATTTCACTGTGACACAGGCGAGCCTGGAGGATCTGTTTTTGCGGCATTATGCGGTGGAGAACCGATGAGCGCCCACGGATCCCTTGCGCGCATCACGATTCGTGCCAACAGAACCGCGATTGCGATATGGGTGGCTGCAATCGTCGCGTTTATCGCAGCACTCCCGGAAGCGTATGCATATGTCCTCACGGGCGACGGCGCCTCCGCGTTCCTTTCAGGTGTGCTGGGAGATTCGGCGGTGATGGCTTTCATATTCGGCAAGGTCCCTGATCAGCTGACCACCGGTGGTTTCCTTCAGTGGGAAGCGGGCACGTATACGCTGATCGCTGTGGCCATCATGGCGGTGCTTTTGACAACCGCGGCGCGGCGTGAAGAGGATCTGGGACAACGCGAAATGATCCCTACCCAGCCGAATGCGGCTATCTTTGCAGCATCGATCGCTCCGGCGCTGGCGGCAACGATCGGCGTGACTCTGGGTATTTTCATCGTGCTCGCCGCACAATCGGCAATGGTTGATGGATTGCCGGTTTCCGGATCGGCCGAATTTGCTGTGGCAATTGGGCTGCAATCGCTGTTCTTTGTGGCGTTTGCAGCTCTGGCGAATCAGGTTGCGCGTGATGGCACGCAAGCTCGCATGCTAGCCGGCGCCGGAATCGCTATCGCATTCGGAATTCGCGCGGTCGCGGAGGGCGCGCATCATCCCTTTATGCGATGGTTCACGCCTTTTGGGTGGAAGGACATCGTGGCCCCGTTTGGCTCTGCCGGGTGGGGTGGTGCGGACCGGGGAGCCGCACCGTACATCGGAGCGTTTGCAATAATGCTCGCCGCGTGCGTGCTGGTAGGCGTCGTCGCGTGGCGCCTGAGCATCCGGCGCGAACTGATGGGCGGTCTGCTCCGCTTGCCTGTGCGGACGGCGGCGCCACTTCCAACGCGTTCCTTGCCTGGGCTGGTGGCGTGGACAACTCGCCATCAGATTGGCGGCTGGATTGTGCTGATCGTGGCGCTAAACGCGATGTTCGGTTTCATGGCTCATTCTATGTTGCAGGTAATGGATAGCCCGGATTTTGAGACGCTCATGGCGGCGATAACGGGTGTGCGTGATCCCGCCGCGCAGTATATGGCTCTGTGCGCAAGCTTCTTGGGTATTTTGACGTTGTTTGCTGGCGTGCAGGTAGCTGCCCGCGCGGGCGCGTGGGAAGATGAGTCGCTGCTCGATGCGGTTGCCGCGTCTGGGCAATCCCGGGGCCGTATTGTGGGATCCTTCGCCGCCGTTGGCGTGGGGCTTTCGGTACTGTTACCGTTGCTCGGGGGAGCTGCACTCGCTGGGGCAAGCATGACGGCACTGGGATGGGACCAGGCGCAATACGGCCTATGGGAGTCGCTGGCCGCCATTCCTGGGGCATGGGCCGTAGTGGGTATCACGCTGCTCGCATACGCGGTACGCAGTTCGTGGCGGGTGTTGGGGTGGATCCCTGTGGTGTGGTCGGCCGTGGTCGCATGGTTCGGTGAGATTTTGCGCTTTCCCGATTGGCTGATGAAGGTGACGTGCGTGGGATGGAGCTTTGATCCCCACGGCTCCAGTGACGTGGCGGCATTTGCCGTATTGACGGCGTTGGCAGCGGTGAGCGTTGGCGTGGGACTCGTGGTGTACCGCAGGCGTGACGTGGGATAGTGAGCATGTGACGTCGCAGGGTTTCATTCCAGCGGGTGCTGTTGCCACGGCATTAGGAAGGCACGCACTCGCGCTTGTCGCGCAAGATGTGCGGGCCAACGGCATCCATCGCATTGCGATTCCCAACTACCATTGCCTGACCATGGAGCTGCCCTTTGCGCTGGAAGGCTTCCGGATTGAACGCGTTCCAGTGGGCATTGACCTTCTGGCATCTCCCAGCGCGCTTGCGACGCTGGCAGATCCGAGTCATCTGGCTTTCCTCCATTGCGAGGTTTTTGGCGCTGCGCCCTCCCCGCAGTTGCGGGCTGCGCTTGGGACGTTGATGGGCGACGGCGCCGCCGTGATTGTGGACGGCACCCACCGGTGGCCACTTCCTCCGCGTGTGCAGGGTAATTATTATGTGGCGTCGATTCGCAAGTTTACTGGGCTTTCTGATGGCGCGTATGCGGCTGGAGGCAGGATCGGCAAACGCGGCGGGCCGCGCGTGATGCCGCGGGCTCAGATTGACGCGGCGGAGCAAGTTGCCTGGGACGCGGGAGAGATGGACTACGCGGAGGAACTGATGGACCAGGAGTTGGTGCCCGTTGCGATGTCCGGGACGGCCCGCGAAGCGCTGCAGCGTATTGACGTTCTTTCCCTCGTGGCGCACAGGCGGGCGAATGCGGAGATTCTGCATGCCGCGTTACGCCAGGCTGGTATAAATCCGATTTCATCAGATGTGCATTTCGCGGTGGCATTCCACCATGGTGCTGCACAGCGTTTGATCGTGAATCTAGCACGGGCCGGAATAGACGGCCCGGTGTGGTGGCCGCGGCCATCGGGGTGGCAGGGGCAATGGCCCGACGATGTCGTCACACTTCCTACTGCCGATGAGCCGGATCGTGTCATAGCGGCGTTACGTGATGCAGCAGCGAATGAATCCTAGCTACGCACAGTAACATGCCTACTAGTAGCGCGCGGCCTAGAAATGAAGGAGGCCGTTGTGTGGCCAGTCGCGCACCTCGGTTTCTGCAGGTGCAAGATGGGTTGCCTGGTGAACGAAGATTGGCCGGCCGTAGGGGCTGACGATCGCGTCGTGAACGGGAAGAGCCGCAGTTGGATGGACGGCCCGCAGAAAATCGATCGTTTCCTCCATTTTGGACCACGGTGCCACTACTGCGAATGCAAGGACATCAATGCCCTTGAACGCCTCAATCGGTTCCAATGAATCTCCGGTGATTCCCAAACGGGGTTCGCCTTCAGCTTCGATCACAATACCGGTATTGCCAACGCGCGGGATGTCCGGATGAATCACAGCATGAAGCCCACCGTAACCGCGGATACTGACATTTCCCAGGTGAAATGATCCGCCTGCGGGCAACTCGGTCACAATGGTCCCGCCTGGTGCGGCCGCGTGGGCGATAAGTGCCGCCTGCGGCTCGGCCACAACGGCGGCGCCCCGGTTCTCCTTGAGCACGGCGCCGAGTAGTTTTGGGTCAAGATGGTCGGTGTGCTGGTGTGTGATGAGCACGGCGTCAAGGCCGGTGATGGGGCCGTAGCTTTCGATTGCGGCAACGCTGAAGTTTCCTGGATCCACCAGGATGCGCTTTCCGGCGATGGTGATGAGCATGCAGGAATGATTGAGATGCTGGATATCCACGGTTCCTCCTCGCAGCCGACGTGACGTTTCCATTAAACACCGGCAGGCAACTCCATTAAACACTGGCTGGCAAGGCAGCGCATTGAGGCGAAAGGAATTGCCGTTCGTGCACCGGATGCGTGGCTCGGCGGCGGCGTGGGGCGCACCGGGATCGTACCTGATCGCCCCCTTCGCATTCGGCTTACCAAGCGAGCCGCTGCGCGTGCCCTATTGCGTGCTTAACAGAGGCAAAACGCGATTTTGGTAGAACGTTGCCCTCGCGGCGCATGCCGGTATCGCTGATCCAGAGAATTCGATGCGGGTTGAGAAAGCTTTCCCTGCCCTTCGAATCCCAACTGCCCGATCCGATTGAGAGGTAACCGTCGTGCTGCTTTGTGGAGAGGTAGCAGCCGGCTACGGCATGTTGGCTGATGCGAGCGATGATGAGCACGGGACGATCTTTGCCTCGACCATCGTTTTCCACGTATGGGACCCATGTCCAGATGACTTCCCCGGGATCAGGGTCGCCGTCTGGATGCGGTGCATATGACGGCCGAAGCGCGCGAACCTCGTCTGCGCTGAGGTCGCGAGTGGCCCCGGGGCCGTATTGCCCCGGGTTCCCTTCAGTCTCCGTGTGCCAGAAAGGTTGTTGTGTGGCCGAAAGGCGCCGGTGCGTGTGAGTGCGCCGGCGCGGTGGAGCAAGGAGTCCGAGTAACGTGTGGAGCAGCCCAGTGCGCGCCATCATTCGCTCGCTGCCTGTGTGCTCGCCTCTTCCTGCATGATCGCAGAGAAATCGTGTTCGCCGCGGCCATCGCGTTGCGCGCGCGCCAAGGATTCCCATGCGGCAGCTGTGGCCGGAAGTGGCAGGTCAGACGAATGAAGCATCAAGCGGACGTCCTTTTCGATGGCGTTCGTTGTGAACTGGGCATCTGCCGTGTCGCGCCCGAGTATGAAATCGCGTTTGAAATCGGCCATCCACCCCAAGCTGGTGGACTGCAACATGCCGAGTACGGTTTGTGCATCAAGCCCTTGCGACGCTCCGAGCCGCATGGCTTCGCTGACTCCCTGCGCTGTCACGGCCAAGGCGAGGTTGGCGATCAGTTTTGCCGTGGCGGCCTCCGGCGCGTTCGGCAGCTCCCGCAGACGCTGCGGATCGGCATATGCGCTCACTGCTGTGGCAACACGCGCACGGGCTGCGGAGTCCGTGCCACCCACATAGACGCCGAGCTTTCCCGCACGCGCTGGGGCAAGGGTTCCTACAACGGGCGTGTGAACAAAACGGATCGCGTGCTGTTCGGCCCAACGCGCCTCGGCGGCGGCGTCGTCGGGTGAAATCGTGGTGACGTCCGCCCACACGCAGCCTTCCGGTAGCACCTCAGGTTCCATAATGGCCTTGCGAATCGTGGCAGGCCCAAAGAGACAGGTGAAGACGATGTCCGCGCCAGCCGCGGCTTCCTGTGGTGTATCCGCAAGTGTGGCACCAGCAGCAACCGCCCGCCCTGCCTTGCTGGGCGTCCGATTCCATACGACGACGTCGTTGCCGCCTGGATTCATTAGCCGTAACACGAGTTCCGTGCCCATTCGGCCCGTTCCAAGAAATGCAATCCTCATGTGATTCAGCTTAGCGTGGTAAGTGCTATGTGCCGGCGTTTTGTGCCTGTACAGTGTCGAACAAATACGGGCATAATATGGCCCTCATCGATCACTGATACGTACCGTCCATATTGCTAGAGGAGGACGCCATGCGGGTGGCGCTTGTACTGGGCTCGGGTGGGGCACGCGGGTATGCGCACATTGGGATTATTGACGAACTCAAAGCGCGTGGGCACGAAATCGTGGCGATCTCCGGCACCTCAATGGGTGCGCTTGTGGGCGGACTGGAAGCAGTTGGCAAGCTGAACGAGTTCGCGCAATGGGCGACCAATCTGACCCATCTGGACGTGTGGCGGAAGTTTGATTTCACGCTGACGGGTGCGGGCCTATTTAAAGCGGAGAAAATTTTTGGTGAGATGAATCCGCTGTTTGGAGATGCGCGCATTGAGGATCTGCCGATTCCATTTACCGCGGTGGCAGCGGACATAACGGCACAGCGTGAGGTGTGGTTCCAGCGCGGGCCGCTCGCCGCAGCGATTCGAGCATCGATTGCAATTCCGGGCGTGATCACGCCCGTGATGATGCGGGATCACGTGTTGGTGGATGGCGGGGTGTGCAATCCTGTGCCCGTTGAGCCCACTTTGTCGGTGCCATCGGATGTGACGATCGCAATTTCTCTGGCGGGCCGCCCGATGGTTATCAGCGCTCATGAACCCACCACGGCCGATGACGTGAGGGAAATCAGCGAAGGATCGAGCTTGTTTTCGCGCCTGCCGTTCGTGGGGCGTAAAGAAACGGACACTGGTAGCGGGACATCGGCAACAGCGGATGCCTCCGAAATAGAAGACGATATCGAGCAGGGCAGTACCGAATCCACGGCCGACATGCTGCGCCCCGCAGGGCGCAAAACGGCCGGCACAATGGAGGTTATCAACAATTCGATCGACACCATGAAAGGAATGATCGAACGATACCGTGCTGCTCCCACACCTGCTCAGGTACAGATCACCATTCCGTATGACGCGGCGGGCACGATGGACTTCCACCGGGCGGCTGATCTGATAGAGCTGGGCCGAGATTACGCAGTAAAAGCCTTTGACGCTGCCGGATTGTGACGCCAACTCAGCTGCGCCAGCTGTGGTTACGGTAGTTGTGAAAACTGGTCCGGGACCACGCGTAGGCTTGCGAATGTTTCCAACATGTTTCAGAATGTGGGACTTCCGTCTAGGAAAGGGAGCGCAGCGTACAGTTGCACCCATTCGGAGGTGACGGATGGTCAGTGAAGACACTGGGTTGGACATCGTAGCAAGCACAGAAGCTGCGCAGAATCAGTTGCGGCGCAGCCTCAGTAATCGCCACATCCAGCTGATAGCGATCGGCGGCGCAATCGGTACGGGGCTCTTCATGGGCTCAGGCCGCTCCATCCATGTGGCAGGGCCGGCCATCATGGTGGTTTACGCGATCGTCGGCTTCATGCTGTACTTCGTGATGCGGGCGATGGGTGAGCTTTTGCTTTCCAACCTGGACTACAAATCGTTCCAAGACTTCGCGGCGGACATTATTGGGCCCTGGGCCGGATTTGTTGTCGGATGGACATACTGGCTGTGCTGGGTGGTCCTAGGGATGGCGGATATCATCGCGATTACGGACTACTGGAACTTTTGGACGGCCGATTGGGTTGCGAATCCAGTTGCCGCCAAACAAGTGGCGATGCTGCTTGCGGTTGGGATCATGGGGCTAATCTTGCTGATGAACCTTCTCACCGTGCGGTTATTCGGTGAAATGGAGTTCTGGTTCGCCGCGATCAAACTGGTAGCCATCGCCGCACTTGTGGTCACGGCTGCAATTATGATCTTCACTGGTTTCACACACGACGGTTTCACAGCTTCCATAAGCCACATCTGGAGCCACGGGGGCATCTTTCCCACGGGGCTCACTGGCTTTATCGGAGGTTTCCAGCTCGCGATTTTTGCCTTCGTGGGAATTGAGCTGGTAGGAACCACAGCAGCGGAAACGAAAGAGCCTACCGTCACCCTGCCGCGCGCTATCAATTCGATCCCGGTGCGCGTGTTGGTTTTCTATATTGTGGCACTGGCCGCCATCATGTGTATCACTCCATGGGACCAGGTGGATCCGGAGCATTCCCCATTTGTGGGCCTCTTCTCCATGATCGGGCTCACCGCTGCGGCTTCTATCATGAACTTTGTGGTACTCACCTCGGCGTCGTCGTCGTGCAATTCGGGCGTGTATTCTACGTCGCGAATGCTCTACGGGCTTTCCCACAAGGGAATGGCGGCATCGCGTTTCGGAAGAATCTCACGGCACGGCGTTCCCTGGCACGGGCTCGCGCTAACGGTTGTTCTGATTTGTTTGTCCCTGCTGCTTACGGCGTCAGGTTCGGTGATGCAGGCATTTACTATCATCACCACCGTCTCATCCATTCTGTTCCTTGTGGTGTGGGCGATGATCTTGATTTCGTACATCGTCTACCTGCGAAAGTTCCCCGCAGCGCACGCCGCATCCAGTTACAAGATGCCCGGGGCGCACGTGATGCCCTGGGTGGTGCTTGCATTCTTCGTTTTTATCTTAGTGGCATTGACGCAGGATCCCGATACTGCGCTCGCAGAAGCTGTGACTCCCGTGTGGTTTGTGGTGTTATATGTAATGTGGCGCCGGGTACGTGGCAGGGTCCGGTACGACGACGTCGCCGTTGCGTAAGAGGTTTACCCGGAACGGCTAGCGCGCCCATTTTGAATGAAGGGAACAAACGAGGTGGCCGCGCGGGGTAGGCTTATGGGCATGGGTAAAGCATTCCTGCCTGAGGGCATGACTCCAAGAATCGAAGAAGCTTTTGACCACATGTGGCCCAACATTGGAGCGGCTGTTGACGACCGCGCTGATCGTTTCCCTGGGCAAACCGGTTGGATGTATCCCGATGCCGCCGGAACGTGGCAGGAGTTGAGCTGGGACGGATTCCGCGATTGGGCACACCGCATAGCATGTGGACTGTTCGCCCTGGACATTAAGCCAGGCGAAGTGGGGTCTATCAGCGCCGGTACGTCCATCCGTTGGGTAGTAGCGGACATGGCCATGTCCATCGTCGGAATCACCACCAACACGATCTATCCAAACACTCGCAAAGACGATGTGGAGTTCATCTTGCAAGATGCGAACTCCGTAGCCGTTTTCGCACAAAATGATGCCATCGTGGAAAAGATCACCGCGATCGATACGATGAAAGATCAGGTGCGGCACATCATCGTAATGGAGGGGACGCCATCGTCGGGCGATCCTCGCATCGTCACATGGGATGAATTGGAGGCGCTCGGCCGCGAATACCAGGCGGCGCATCCGAACGCAGTGCGCGAGGCACAGAACAAAACGAACCACGATACGCTTGCCACCATCATCTACACCTCCGGCACAACGGGGCGCCCCAAAGGCGTAGAGATGACCCACGGCAATTGGACCTATGAAGGCGTTGCATGGGGAGCCAATGACACGATTTACGATCGGTGGATCCACTATATTTGGCTGCCGCTCTCCCACGGGTTCGGCAAGTGTATCATCTTGATGGGAATGTACACCGGAACTATCAACGCTATCGATGGGCGAATTAGCCAGATCGTTCCAAACCTTGCAAGGCTGCAACCCACTTTCATGTGTGGTGTGCCAAGGATTTTCGAAAAAGTGCGGGCTGGTGTTCTCTCTGCGGCGCCGGAAGGTTCCCCCAAGCGGAAGATCATCAATTGGGCGATGGAAGTAGGGGAGGAATCATTCCCCTACCGTTCGCGCAAGTTGGCGATGCCCAGTGCGTTAGCACTCAAGTATAAGATCGCGGATAAACTAGTGTATTCCGCGATTCGCAAGCAGCTGGGCGGAAATCTGAAGTTCCTGATCTCAGGTTCCGCCAAGCTGAATCCAGCGCTTCAGCGGTGGTTCTTCAATGTGGGCATTCCGCTGCTGGAAGGCTACGGAGTTACAGAAACCTCTGCAGTGACCTACTACAACCGTCCGCAGGAACTCCGCTTTGGCTCAGTGGGCAAGATTATCCCGGGTTCAGCTGCGCGTATCGATCCGGAAACGGGGGAGATCCTCATCAAAGGGCAGTGCGTGATGCGGGGTTACCACAACGATCCGGAGCTCACGGCGCGTTTGGTTCAAGACGGCTGGTTCCACACGGGCGATATCGGCTACTTGGATAAGGATCGTTTCCTCTACATTACGGACCGGATCAAGGACGTTATCAAAACCTCCAACGGCAAGTTCGTTTCCCCATCTGAGGTGGAATCGGCGCTCACTGCGCATTCCACCGCAATCAGCCAGGCGGTGGTTGTTGGCGAAGGACATAAGTTCTGCGTGGCTCTCATCTCGCTGGATCCGGATTGGGTGAAGCAGTGGTGCACTGCGCACGATTGCGCGGGGCTAGATTATTCGCAGGCAGTCAAGCTACCGGAGGTCCGGCGCGCCATCCAAAAGGACGTGGATGCCACGAATGCCACGCTCTCGCGGTGGGAGACGATTAAGCGCTTTGCCATCTTGGATGCGGAGATGACGGTTGATGATGGCACGGCCACGCCGACGCTCAAGATACGCCGTTCCCATGCGATCGAACACTATAAGGGCTTGATTGATTCGCTCTATAAGGATGAACAGCAAGTGACGGGCCCACAACCGCAATAATCCGTCCCACAACCGCAATAATCCGTCCCACAACCGCAATAATCGGGTCCACACTAGGCCCGGCAATCCGTCCCACAACGTCCCGGCCGGAGTGATCCGGCCGCAGGGAGATATTGCGCACCATCTCGGTGACACGCTTTACTGCTATTCGTTGCCCTCATTAGGCTTGATTGTCATGCTGTCCACCTACCTTGACGTTTTGCGTATTAAGAGCGCCTGGCGATTTTCGCTGGCCGGTTTTGTGCTGCGCCTTCCTATGTCTCTGGTCAGTATTTCAACGATCCTGCTGGTGAAGGCTCAATATGGGAACTACACGCTGGCGGGAGCCGTAAGCGCGGCAACCATGATCGCGCTGGCTGTGGGAGCGCCAATACTGGCGCGTTTGGTTGACCGTTATGGGCAACGGAAAGTCATGGCCCCGGCCTTCGCTGTAGCGGCCCTTTCCATGGCAGGGATCGTGGCAGCTGCGATGGTCCGCGCGCATCCCGCGATTCTGATGGGATGTGCAGTTGCCACGGGGCTCACATGGGGGTCTCCCGGGGCGTTGGTGCGGGCGCGATGGTCGCGAATCATTCACAATCCGGCACAACTCACTACAGCGTATGCGTTGGAGGCGGCCGTCGATGAGTTCGTGTTCATCGTGGGGCCGATTATTGCCACGGTACTCGGAGCGGCGATTCATCCAGCCACTGGCCTAGCCATCGCAACTGTGGCGCTGACAGTTGGCGGTTTCGCATTCTTAGCGCAGCGCGGATCGGAGCCTCCTGTCACAGAGCGGCATACGAAGAGCATGCTGCCTTCGGTGTTGCGGAATCCCGCTGTCATCGTGATTGTCATGATCTATATCGGTGCGGGGACGATGTTTGGCGCAACAGACGTCTCCGTGGTAGCTTTCACGGACGAACACAGGGTGCCAGCTTTGGCTGGCGTGCTCCTGGCGATCTATGCCCTGGGTTCGTTTTCTGCTGCACTTATTTACGGTTCACGCACGTGGAAGCAGCCGATTTGGAAGTTGTTCACGGTGGGGATCGTGCTATTAGGCATCGGCTCCTCCACGTTTCTCCTGGCGCGTAACGTGTACGTGCTCGCCTTAGTGATGCTGCTGACGGGCTTCACTATTTCCCCAACGTTCACTAACGCAATGATGATCATCACGAAGATCGTCCCGAAGCAGCAGCTCACCGAAGGTCTGACATGGACCGCCACGGCGTTGAACGTGGGAACCTCAATCGGAGGCGCTGTTGGTGGGCATTCGATCGATGCCGGCGGAGCCCACGGGGGATTCCTAGTTGTTATTTCCGCGGCCTGGGTGATGGTGCTCTTGGCGCTTATAGGGTTGCGGCGGTTGCAGGCAGACACGCTGCGGGCAGAGGAGCGTGAGCGTGCGGAAATCCACTCCATGGTAGGCGGAGTGCTCAAACATGTGACGGCGAGGAAGCGGGCTGGTGAGGACGAGCCGAGAAACTCTGATGCGGTGCGAATGGAAGTGGAACTGTGAAGATCGAAGCGGGAAAGCAGCACGATATCCCTGAAATAGCACGCCTTTTGACGGACGCCTTTTTTGTGGATCCAGTGATGAAAGAATACGTTGCGTGGTCAACGGACAAACGCGCGGCGTTGGCGGGGTTCTTCACAGCTGAACTAGAGACCTTTTACCTCCCACGCGGGGTGGTAGACGTGGTGCGCGGAGACGATGGATTGCTTGGAGCCGCGTTGTGGGCAACGCCGGAGCGCCCGATGAGGCGGCGTGATGTGGTGCGTCAACTTCCGGCCTTGATACGTGCTCTAGGCCCTTCTTTCCCGCGCGCTCTGTATTTGGCGTCATTCGACAATGCGGCGGCTCCGGCTTTTACACATTGGTACTTGTTCACCATCGTGGTGTCGCCCCAGGCGCAGGGCCACGGTATTGGTGGGGCGTTATTGGATCACGGCATTGAACGCGCTGGGAATAACGCCATTTATTTGGAATCCACCACTGCAGGATCGCAACGGCTCTACGAACGCAAAGGCTTCATTTCGTTGGGCCGCATCCCCTCACCGCTTCCAACGAGCGAAGTGGGGATGTGGCGCCCGGGGGCTAACTCCGGGAACGAGTGACCAGGCGCCGCCCATAACGAACCGGAACTGCCACGACGGCGAATTCGCAGGCGAAGGGAAGTGCTGCGGCAAGGGCTGCTAGGGCCAGTGCGGAGACTTTCCCGTTCTTTGCCGTCAGTGAGGAGATCGCCGAACCGGCAATGGCCGAGTTGAGCATTGAGGCAAGAGCGGATTTGTTGAGAATATCGCGCCGCGCAGGATTGGGCATTGCCGCCCACAGTGCGGCAATCGCCGGGATTACAGCATGGGCGACGATTCCGGAGCGCGGCCCCCAGTATTTCGTAATCGTGCCCGTGAACGTAGTGTTCATGGCCAGGCGCTTGCCTGTTTTCCGGGCTTTCCAGAGTGCAGCGGCGGAAACTCCCGCGAACACGAGGGGCGTGAGGCGTGCGGCAGTCACGAGTGGCTGGGGGATGGCGGCTAGGACGTCGTCGTCGATATCGTCCGGATTCAGGATTCCCAGCTTGACGGCCAAAGCACCCATGTTGATATCCCATCCTGCACCTATCGTCCGGGGCACAAAGATACGGGGGTTTTCCGGGTCCCATATGCGGCGCCGCGCTTTGCTGGCAAAGATCCCAGAGAAATCGATTGGGAGTTCGGGGTTTTCAGCCGTGTCTCCATGCAAGGCGTCTTCAAATTCGCGTGCGAAAGTTTCCGGAGAGCCCAGCGATGCGAGGGGCGTGCCATCGGCGAGCAGCGAGCTGACCTCGTGAATCATGTCGTCCCTGCGGTGTGGGGGTACGGCCATCTTTTCCAATTCGTGTTCCAGTTGGGCCAGATAGATCTCAGAATCGAGTGCATCAGGCATGGTCCGCTCCTAACAGTGAATTGACGGCGGCGTTCATGTCTCGCCAGAGGCGTGCTTGTGCCGCGAGAGCCCGCTTCCCCGTATGTGTGATCGAATAGTACTTGCGTGGCGGCCCTGCCGGGGATTCCCGCCACTGCGTAGAGAGAAGCCCTGCCTTCGCCAGCCGAGTGAGCAGCGGATACACGGTTCCGGCGCTGGATTCCAAGCCAGCGTGTGCCAGCGCGTCCACGATCTGCCCGCCATACTGCGGGGACGATTGGAGCAGTGCCAGAATCGCCAGTTCAAGCACGCCCTTGCGCAGTTGTGTCGCGTTATCCACCATTACCCCTCCCTATCTATGTAATACATAGTACCCGGTACTACATAGAAATAGAAGGATAGAAATAGAAGGGATGTACGATGCCAATTGTTCACGAAACATGGCTACGGTACACCTATGAGCACAGAGGATACATTATCAGGGCCGGCCGCAACGCTGTGGGATATGGACGGAACACTGGTTGATACGGAGCCGATCTGGGCGCAAGCTCTGAAGCAGACGGTGGCAGCCTGGGGTGGCGTGTGGAGCGCGGACCAAGCGGAACGAGCGCACGGTGCTTCAGCCGAGGCCACCGAGGAACTAGTCCGCGAATCTTTCGTTGGCAAAGATCCGCGCGGAACGCCCTCCGAATTCTTTGCTGAGGTTGAAAACTATGTGCTGCGGGAGCTCCATCACTGCGTGCCGGTGCAGCCCGGCGCGCGTGAACTCATCTCCCACTTTGCGGCGTGCGGGATACCTCAGGCCATTGTGACATCGTCTCGCATGTGTGTGGTTCGCCCGATCGTGCAGGCATTTGCGCCGGACGTTTTCGATGCGGTCATCAGCGATGATATGGAGATTCCGTCCAAGCCGGATCCCGCACCATATGTGTTTGCAGCTAAACGTTTGGGCGTGCGCATCGCTGACTGCCTGATCTTCGAGGATTCTGTGCCCGGCTTGGCAGCAGCCCGTGCATCCGGTGCGCGCGTGTGGGATGTAACACAAAGGCCGTTGCCCGAAGCAGTGCGTTTTTTCATTCCCGCTGGTGAAGTGAGTATCTAGCTGTGCAGATTGGACTCTTCCCGGGGATTTGAGTCCCGTTCATCTAAAGGTCATACCATTGTTGGCCGCCCTGTCATTTCGGATTTCTACGGTTTCTTTGTACCTGAAATCTGAAAGGGATACATATGAAGATATCGCGTTTCCGCGCGGAAGCGATTACTGTGGCGCTCGCACTTACGCTTTCCGCGTGTGGACAATCGAATGCTGATGCGGGGGATTCTGCGTCTGGCACCGGATCTGATACTGACTGGTCAACGGTCACATCCGTTGAAGAGGGCGGCGGCATGGATGCGCTGGTGGCAGCTGCTGAGGCCGAAGGTTCCCTCAACGTGATTGCGCTGCCGCACAGTTGGGCGAACTACGGCGAGGTGATCCAAGGATTCAAAGATAAGTATCCCGAAATCACGGTGAACGAGATTAACCCTAATGCTTCATCTAAAGAGGAAATCGATGCCGCGAAGACCAATGAGGGCACGGATAAGGCCCCTGACGTCTTCGATCTCGGTTTAGGTGTGGCAACTACGAACACGGATAAATTCGCTGCGTACAAAGTTCAAAATTGGGATCAGATCCCTGACGGCGCCAAGGAATCGACGGGGCTTTTCTACGGCGACTACACGGGCATTATGACGATCGGGTGGAACAAGACCAAATATGGCGACATCGATGTTGACGATTTGAAGGATACGCTTTCTGATTCGAAGTTCAAAGGCACTGTGGCGCTCAATGGCAAACCGTACGAGGCAGGTGCAGCCCAGAACGGATTCCTAGCCGTCAACCTAAATCAAGGCGGATCGATTACGGACTTCCAGCCGGGGCTCGATTTCTTTGAGGCGTTGAAGGAAGCCGGAACACTGACACAGATCGACGTTACGGATGCCACCATTGATTCTGGCCAGACCGGAGTGGTATTCGATTGGAACTATAACCAGGCATCTACGGCTTCGCGTCTCAAGGAACAACAAGGTGTTGATTGGGAAGTCAAGACCCTGCCCAACGGTGAAGTGGCGCAGTACTACAACCAGGCGATCAACAAGGATGCGCCCCATCCCGCTGCTGCTCGCCTTTGGGAGGAATGCCTCTACACTGCTGAGGCGCAGAACTTGTGGCTCAAGGGGGGAGCCTTCCACGGTTCAGGTCCGTGCCACCCGGGTTCACTGGAACATAGGCGCTGCGCTTCCATTCTTTGCCTATGTTGGCGTGTTTCTTGTCCTTCCAACACTGCTTGTGATTGTTGGAGCATTTGAAGATCCCAGCGGTGGAGTGAGCGTTGCCAATTTTGCAGTGCTGGCAGAGAAGAACACGCTTGACGCATTCCTCACTTCATTTGCGGTCTCAATCAGTTCAGCATTGATCGGCACTATTATCGGAGCTCTGGCAGCAGGAGCTCTGGTTATCGGATCGCCGACGAGCTCACTTCTTCGGCGCGTCGTAACGTCGTTATCCTCAGTGTTAGCGCAGTTCGGAGGCGTGATGTTGGCCTTCGCCTTCATCGCAACGATCGGGCAGACCGGCATCGTGACGGTGGTGCTCCGCAACGCCTTTGGTATCGAGCTGGATCCCACCTGGCTCTCCTCGCTACCTGGCTTGGTCCTGGTGTACTGCTACTTCCAGATCCCGCTGATGATTATCGTGTTTGTCCCTGCACTCGATTCCTTGCAGCCACAATGGCGTGAAGCCACAGAGGTCCTTGGCGGCAGCGCTTGGACGTACTGGCGTGAGGTTGCTGGGCCGATCCTGTTCCGGCCCGTCATCGCGTCGTTCCTTTTGCTCTTTGCTAACGCATTCTCATCATTCGCTACGGCGGCTGCACTGTTTTCACAGCGTTCGATACTTGTTCCCTTGCTTATTCAATCGGCGCTGCGCAACGAGCTCGATACGAATCTTGGTGGCCAAGCGGCTGTGCTGGCGGTCACTCATCAGTGGACGCTCAGTACGTGGCAGACGCTGTTCGGTGGGGCGGAATCGGGATCCGGCACCGACCTCTCGCTCCTATGGGAAGGCGTGCGCAATTCGCTGGGGATGTCACTACTTACCGTGGCGCTCATGCTCCTGCTCCTGGTGCCCGCAATGGTGATCGCTCGAATGGGGCATTCGCGCCTATCGAAAGCGCTTGAGTTCCTCTGCCTGATGCCGCTGGCGATACCGGCTATTGCGTTGGTCGTTGGCTTGGGCCCAATCTATCGGGTGATCTCAACAAACTTGCTGAACTCCAATTCGATCTGGCTATCCTTCGCATACGTGATTTTGGTGCTGCCATTCGCGTATCGCGCGATTGACGCGGGGCTTTCTGAACTCAACGTGATGGTCCTGTTCGAGGCGGCGACGTCGCTCGGTTCTTCCTGGATCCGCACATTGCTCACCGTGATAATCCCAAATATACGCACTGCGATACTCTCCGCGTGTTTCGTCTCCATAGCGGTGGTACTAGGCGAATACACGATCGCGGCCATCCTGGGCCGCACCAACCTGCAGGCCGCATTATTCATAATCAACCAGAGTGATTCATTCGTTGCGGCCGCGATGTCACTCCTAGCAATTCTGTTCGCAATACTGCTCCTGGTTGCCATCGACATAGTGAGCGCCGTGAAACAGAGGAAGGTCCACTCATGAGCAATGCCGCACTGATCGCAGAAGATTCCGTGCTTAGCGCAGGCCGTACGGATAGCGCGAACGCGGTGGGCGTGGAGCTCGACCATTTGACGAAGACGTTCGGCGCGCTGCGCGCTCTGGACGACTTTACGATGCAGATATGCCCCGGCGAAATGGTGGTCTTGTTAGGGCCGTCCGGATGTGGAAAGACGACGGCGTTGCGGGTCTTGGCTGGTTTGCAAGGGATAGATTCGGGTGCGATCCGGTTGGGAGAGCGCGATGTTACGGATGTTCCCGCTGCGCGGCGCGATCTGGCTATGGTGTTCCAACAGTATTCGCTGTTTCCACACCTGACTGCGCTAGAGAATGTCGCATTCGGATTGAAAATACGGCATTTTAGTGCGGGTGCGCGCAAGGCGCGTGCGCAATCCTATCTGGAGCTTGTTGGGCTTTCCGACCAGATGGATAAGTATCCCCACCAGATGTCTGGTGGCCAGCAGCAGCGCGTGGCTTTGGCCCGCGCGCTCGCGGTTCACCCGCGCGTGCTTCTGTTAGACGAGCCGCTTTCTGCCCTTGACGCCAAGGTGAGGGTGCAGTTGCGCGAGGAGATCCGCCGAATCCAAAGGCAGACGGGCACCACCACTCTGTTTGTGACGCACGATCAGGAGGAAGCTCTGCCGATCGCGGACCGCATTGGTGTGATGAATGCGGGAAGGCTGCAACAGATCTCAGCTCCGGAGACCGTCTACAGTCAGCCAGCGAACGAATTTGTAGCCACCTTCATCGGCTTGTCAAATCGGCTACCCGGAGTATCGGACGGAACTTCGGCCACAGTATGGGGGCGGCGCATTCCTCTTTCAGGGTATTCGGCACTCGGAGATGTGGACGTACTGGTGCGGCCGGAAAGCGTTGGACTGGTGAAGACGGCGGGCCGGGAATCTGAAGCCACCGTGGTGTCCTCCACCTTCCTTGGTAGCCAAGCCCGGGTGGTTGTGCGCACGCGTAGCGGCATAGACGTCACTGCGCAGATTGTTCCGCAGTTGGCGGCGCAGATGCAGCCGGGAGATCCGGTTGCTTTCGAGTTCCTGCCACACGCGGCACTTGCGGTTGCGCGATCAGTCTAGATTCCCAGCCGATGGCTGAGCTCCAAGGTGCGCTCGCGCGGTAACAGATCTGCCCAGGCGGGAGAAGCTCCGGTGCGCGACATCCAGATGAAGATCCTTTTACGCAGCAGGCTCATCTCGCGGCCACCGCCATCGTGAATATCCAGGTGAGATAGCAGGAACCATGCGGTTTCCAGCTTCCACGAATGCAGGCCAAGACTGTTCTCACCGTCTTGCAAAGCGGCGCTCAAGTCCCTTTGGTCCATGAAGCCGTACTTGACGGTGATATGAGTGATACCTGAGAGCGTTGTATCAAGTTTGTCAAAACAGATGCGGTCCTTCGGAGATGTATGCGGCACGGGCACAGTTTTGAGCGAAACGATGATGACGTGGTCGTGCATCGAGTGGTTGATCGTGGTGTTGTACTTCAGCGAGATCGGTGTGGTGGTCACCATAGAGTGAGGATAGATCACGGTGCCGGGGGTGCGCCGTACGGGGTTCTTTTCAAGCGTCGCTAAGAAATCGTTCAGCGGCGTTTCATTCGCTTTGCGTGCCCGAATAACTACGGCTTCGCCCTTCTTCCACGTGGTCATAAGGAACATCAGGGTGCATGCGATAGAGAGCGGAAGCCAGCCGCCCGTAAACAACTTGGAGACATTCGCTGCCAAGATGGGCCATTCCACGCTGCTGAGTAGCATCCAGAAGAGCACGCTGGCCCAGGTGTGCCATTTCCAGCCAATGTGAGTGAGCACCACAAAGAGAGACGTGGTGATCACGAAGTCTGTGGAGACCGCAAGCCCGTAGGCCGCAGAGAGGCGGTCTGAACTTTGGAAAACCAGAATCACCGTGGCTACGGCGGCAAAGAGCAGGCCATTGACCGCCGGCATATAGATCTGCCCGGGAGCCTTCTCTGAGGTGTGGATAACCCGCAGATGGGGGAGATAGCCCAAGCGGATCGCCTGCCGTGCGGTGGAGTAGGCGCCGCTGATAACCGCCTGCGAAGCTATCAGAGTGGCGAACGTCGCTAAAAGCACCAGCGGAACGGTGACGTGTTCCGGAACCATGTGAAAGAACGGATTTGTGATCGCTTCAGGATGCACGGTGAGAAGTGCGCCCTGGCCCAGGTAATTTAGCGCAAGTGCGGGCAGGACCACGGCGATCCACGTGAGCTGGATCGGGTGGCGCCCGAAGTGTGAAACATCTGCGTAGAGTGCCTCTGCTCCGGAGACGGACAGCACAATCGCGCCGAGTGCGACGAAGGCGATTCCCGGATGGCGGATTACAAAAGATGCAGCTTCGAAGGGCGACAGCGCCAACAGAATGTGGGGAGCATCGGCAATATGTGCGATGCCCATGACCGCGAGTACGGTGAACCAGAGCAACATGATAGGGCCGAATACCCCACCTACGCGTTGCGTACCAAAGCGCTGTGCAAAGAACAGCGCAGCCAAAATAGCTAGCGCCACCGGTACCACGATGGTGGGCATATTCGGAAACGCTACGCTGAGGCCTTCCACCGCGGACATCACGGAGATAGCGGGTGTGATAACGGAATCTCCGAAGAAGAGCGATGCGCCAAACACGCCAAGAAGAGCGACGACGGCGTAGGCGCGCCGGCTTTCACGCAGATGGCTGCGTACCAGGGTGGACAGCGCAAGGATTCCCCCTACGCCGTCGTGATCCGCGCGCAACACGAAACCGACGTACTTGAACGTGACGATGATCAGCAGAACCCAGATAATGGCGGAAGTGACGCCCATAATGTCGTTGGGTGTGAGTGCAACTGCTCCATTCCCCAACGTGAATACAGTTCGCATCACGTACAGCGGGCTGGTGCCGATGTCGCCGAAAACTATACCAAGGGCAGCAAGCCCAAGAATAGCGGTTCCCTTCGCGGAATCCGCTGGTGCTTGGCTTGTCACCTTAACCGATTCGTCCGCCTGCGTAAGTGCGGAATCGGAACGATTTCTGAGCACGAGTTGCAACAATACTCAAAGCGCCCAAAGTATCAAGTCCCAGATGGGCGTGATGTTCGCGACTGACCGGTAGGCGACAGTTTGGGACCATTGGCGCTTGCCCGCGCGCCCGCCGGGGTTGCAAGGTGTGAGTGATAGCCGTGGAACGGCATGCAACTAGACTGCATGATTATGCACAACGAATCCCAAGAGAAGAGTGGAGTATCGCACGTGACGAATCACAACGATGAGTCCAGCCTGCGCGTGCAGGCGGAACTCGCGTACGGACGCGAATATGCGGAGTTCCTCCGGGAATCGCCGACATCCTTCCATGCGGCGGCGCAGATCGCGAGCCAGCTGGAGGAAGCGGGCTTTAGCCGGCAAGATCCTGCGGAAGAGTGGGACGCGAGTGAGGGTGGGCATTACCTGGTCTCAGGCGGCGCTGTGATGGCGTGGCGGGTACCGCAAGGGGCGGGGCCGCTCAGTTCGTTTGCGATTGTTGGCGCGCATACGGATTCTCCAACGTTCCGGCTCAAACCCTCGCCGGATTCCACCGCGTATGGCTTCGCGCAAGTGAATGTGGAACCGTACGGCGGTATCGTTCCTAACTCGTGGTTGAACCGGGAAATGGGAATTGCGGGCAGGTTGGTGCTGCTTGATGGGAGTGAGGTTCTGGTCCGCACGGACGCCATAATGGTGATTCCGCAATTGGCGCCTCACCTAGACCGTGGCTCGGTAGAAAAGCTGGTGCTGGACCGGCAGAAGCACCTGCATCCGGTATGGGCGCTGCCGCCGGAGCGTTCTGGGGCTCAGGAAGCGCCGCAGATCCTCGCCACAGTGGCGGCGTACGCGAAGGTGCAGCCGGAACAAATTGCCGGATTTGATTTGTTCGCGTATGACGCCCAGGGCCCGCAGATAGTGCAGAACACTTTTATTGCTTCAGGGCGCCAGGACAATCTGAGTTCAGTTTTCGCGGGGCTCACAGCGTTGCTGAACGTGGAGTCTGCCGCGATCCAGGTATTTGCCGCTTTCGATCACGAAGAAGTGGGATCGCAGACTGCCACAGGCGCGCAGGGGCCACTACTGGAAATGACCCTGCGCCGAATCGCGGGCGCGTTAGGCGCATCAGAGGAACAGTATTACCAGATGATTGCGCGGTCCACGTGCATTAGTGCTGATGCGGGGCATTCGATCAATCCGAATTATGCTGAATATCACGATCCGGACCAATATCCGGTTGCGGGCCGTGGCCCCATAATCAAAATCAACGCAAACCAGCGGTATTGCACGGACGCGGCGGGCCAGGCACTGTGGTTGCGTTCGGCGTATGCGATGGGCGAGGATACTCAGGAGTTCGTCTCAAATAATGCTGTGAGTTGTGGCACTACGATCGGTCCGCTCACGGCTACGCGGTTGGGCATTCAGACAGTGGATGTGGGAATTCCGCTGCTTTCGATGCATTCGGCGCGTGAACTAGCTGCAATAAGCGATTGCTATGGGCTTTCGCGTGTTTTGATGGGATATTGGTCTATTGCTGAGTAAGCCGCAGATAAACGCAGCGTTTTCGCTGGATAGGGCCGCATGGGAGCGGCCCGATCGGTTGGCGCTCACGTATGGCTCCCAGCAATGGACGGTGGCGCAGGCGGCATTGGTGACACGGCAACTTGCGCAGTTGTTGGTGCAGGGAGGTGTGACATCCGGGGATCGCGTGATGATCGCTGCCCACAATTCTCCCTATCACTTCTTTCTTTACGCGGCATGTGCACGGCTTGGTGCGGTCTATGTTCCGGTGTCCTATCGGCTTACCGGTTTTGAATTGCAGAAGTTGGTGGATTTCGTTGCGCCGCGCGTGATCGTGTGTGATCCGCAGGTAGCCACACGGGGGAGCTTTACAAGCACCGGTACGTTGTTGCAGTTTGTGATCGACGACGACGTGCAGGCTGGTTCGTTTTCTGAGGCGCTGCATAATGGATTCTTAGGGCTCAATTCTGCGTATTCAGTGTTTGACGGCGCATTCTTTACAGAAGGTGACCGCCCCGGCGCTGACATTCTGAATTCGCGGTCTTATCCCTCCGGGTTGGCGGCGATCATGTTCACCGCAGGAACGACGAGTGCGCCCAAGGCAGTTCCGCTCAACCATGAACATCTGTGGTGGGCAGCCTTGAACGCCAGGGAGGCGTTCGGCTACGGCAATGACGAAGTGGTATTGGTATCCGCACCACTGAGTCACATCGGTGCTTTCAATGTGGTTGCGTTGGACGCATTTACGCACGGCGGCCACGTTGTGGTGATGCGCAGCTTCGACGCGGGTGCGGCGTTGGCTCTGATTGAAGAGCTTCGAGTCACAGCGATGTTCGGAGTCCCTACGATGTACACCGACATCGTGAATCACCCAGATTTCAGTGTGCGTGACATGAGTTCGTGGCGGTATCCGCTGATCGGTGGAGCGCCTGTTCCAGCTCCGATGCTGGGCGTGTTGGCTTCTCGTGGACTTCGGCCAATAGCGGTGTGGGGAATGACGGAAACAGCGGGAGTTGGAACGTTTTTGCCGTGTGAGCACTGTTCTGTTATGCCCGGTTCGATTGGGCGCCCGGTTCCTTATATTGAGGCGGCGGTTGTTGAACCTGGGAGCAATGTACCGGTGGAACAGGGAGCCGTGGGCGAACTGGCCGTGCGCGGGCCATCTGTAGTGGATGGATACTGGCATGGCACAACATACACCAGGCGCGCGGTACGTAGCGGTTGGTTACTGACGGGTGATCTTGCACAGATAACACCAGAAGGGTATCTGACGGTGATGGGACGAAAAGCGGACCGCATCATCACTGGTGGTGAGAGTGTACTTCCAGTTGAGGTAGAGGACGTGCTGCGGCAGTATCCCGGTGTTACAGATGCCGCCGTGTTTGGAATCGCTGACGATAGGTGGGGTGAACGCATAGCCGCCGCGATTGTTATGGAGCAGGGTGCGGCGGTTCCTTCGCTCGCTGAGGTGCAAGCGTTTGTAGGCCGGATTTTGGCGCGTTACAAGGTTCCACGATATTTGGTAGAACTGACTGAGATGCCCCTCAATGCGGCCATGAAAGTGGACCGCAAGGTGATTGCTAAGGCTCTTTGGGAGCAGTTACACCCCGGTTCGCATGAAGGTGTGGCCGATTAGATATTCGTGGGAGCCAACATAGTGAAATAACTTAGGTTTTTCAGCAAAAACAGAGAAATGTTTGCCACGTGCACCGGGAGCGTGCGTTCTTCACGCGTATGATTTCCCCAGAAGTGAAGCTACGCTTATATACTTCAGCAGGTATAAAGCAAAGCATGCACTCTGACGGTGCCACGCCTCGAAACGGTCCACTGGCTGTAACACTCCATTGGATTGAGTGGAGAGATGGCAGCAACAGAATGACAGGAACGAGTACAGCATGGTGAGATACCTATTCCGGCGGCTGGGCAACTATATTGTGTTGCTCGCAGTGGCGGTATCCCTGGCCTACATGCTCGCCGGTACGCAGCTCAATCCGCGCACAATGCTGATTGAGCAGGAGCTTACCAAGGGCCAGAATGTTACATATGCGCAGGTTGCGGCGTCCGTTGACCAGCGACTAGACAAATGGAATATCAATCCGCAGACGCCCGTGTGGGAGAGATTTGGAACCTGGATCCAGAATGTTTTTCTCCACGGTAACTGGGGATATTCGCCCGACGGCGCATCTGTGACCGAGCAGCTGGGAAGGCGCGCGATGGTATCGCTGCAGCTGGTTGTGCTTGGTTTCTTCATTGGAATCATCGTCGGAATCGCAATTGGTGCATGGACCGCTGTACGTCAGTACTCCACATCGGACCGTGTGATCACGGCTATCTCTATTATTTTGCTTTCCACGCCAGCAATGGTGTTGGCGGTGTTCCTGCAAATCGGGGCAACCAAACTGAACCAGGACCTGGGTTTTCAGCTCATCAACTTCGTGGGGCAGAGATCTGCAATTCAACCGGACGGCACGATACCGCGATTACTGGATCGGCTAAACCATCTGATCTTACCTACTATTTCAATGTCACTATCCGGGATCGCTTCCTATTCGCGCTACCAGCGCAATCTGATGCTGGATACTCTGGGCGCTGACTATGTGCGGACGGCACGGGCAAAAGGATTGCGGTATGGGACTGCTGTTCGCAAGCACGCCTTGCGCACGTCACTTATTCCCATGGCTACTTATTTCGCGTTTGGGATGACCACGTTGGTGCTGGGCGCTGCGGTGACCGAACAAGTATTTGGTTGGCAGGGCATGGGCATCTATTCCGTCACCACTATTCAGACTCAGGACATCAATGGAACTGTTGCGGTGGTCGCCTTCTCAGGCGTGATGGTGTTAGCAGGTGCGTTACTCTCTGACATCTTGGTCGCTATAGTCGATCCGCGAGTGAGGGTGAGCTGATGGCAACGGAAAAAGTGGACGAGGCTACAGCCTCACAGCTTCAGGCGGCAACTCCCAAGCGGCTGACACGCCGCCAATTGATTATTCGCCGCTTCTTTCGGAACAAGTCGGCTGTTTTTGGGCTGATTTTGTTCGCCGTGATCGTTATTGTGGCACTGTTTGGCAACTCGTTTAACCAGTGGCATTACACGTCAATCGATCCTGGGCAATATCTGAAAGCTCCCGATGTCACGCATTGGTTTGGCACCAACAAGCAGGGCCGTGACGTCTTCGCTATGACGGTAGAAGGGTTGCGCAAGTCGATCATTATCGGCCTCGCCGTAGCATTCATCCAAACGAGCATTGCGGCGATCGTGGGATCGACGGCGGCATATTTTGGTGGATGGGTGGACAAGGTTGAAACCTGGTTCATCGATTTGCTCTTGGTGATTCCATCGTTCCTCATCATTGCCATTATCTCTCAGCGGCTTTCAGGCGAGACCTCCTCAACGTTGATGTTTATCGTATTGTTGGCAGCCTTCGGATGGATGATGACGGCGCGAGTGGTGCGGTCTCTCACCATGTCGCTGAAAGGGCTGGACTACGTCACTGCTGCAAAGTACATGTCTGTCCCATCGTGGACCATCATCATGAGGCATATTCTGCCGAATATCTCTTCACTTTTGATTATTGATTTCACGCTTGGCGTGGTTTCTGCGGTGCTCTCTGAAACGTCGCTTTCCTACTTCGGATTTGGAGTAAAGGAACCGCAGGTTTCGTTAGGTTCCTTGATCGCTGCCGGTCAGCCTTCGGCATTGACCTATTCGTGGTTATTCGTCCCCCCGGCACTTGTGCTGGTCGCACTCCTTGCATCGATCAACTTCATCGGTGATGGGCTGCGCGACGCACTGGATCCTTCATCGCAATCAGGAGGAAAGGCATGAGCCGCAAAAAGAAGATCGAGTTCGAATCTGATGAACTCCCCGATCCGAAAAGCGGAGCGCCGCTCCTTGAAGTCAAGGATCTTGCAGTCACATTTCCTTCAGAGGATGGCAGAGTTCACGCGGTTCGCGGAGTCTCCTTTACGTTAGACCGTGGAAAAATCCTAGGGCTGGTTGGGGAATCCGGATCCGGAAAATCTGTCACATCCCTTTCCATTATGGGGTTGCTGGATAAATCCGCTTCGGTCACAGGATCCGTGAAGATGTATGGCGCGGAGCTCGTGGGCCGATCTGATGATTACATGTCACGCGTTCGCGGAAATTTGATGGGGATGGTGTTCCAAGACCCTCTCTCTGCGCTGACGCCGGTTTATTCTATCGGCGACCAGATTCGCGAGGCTCTTGGCATACACCAGGGTGTTACCGGTAGTGCAGCCGACAAGCGCGCTTTGGAATTGCTTGAGATCGTGGGAATTCCAAATCCCGAAATCCGTATCAACAACTTCCCGCACGAATTCTCCGGCGGCATGCGCCAACGTGTGATGATCGCGATGGCCATCGCGAACGATCCGGATCTGATCATTGCCGACGAGCCGACTACGGCACTTGATGTGACGATCCAGGCCCAAATCTTGGATGTGCTGCGGCGTGCCCAAAAGGAAACGAACGCGGCGGTTATCATGATCACGCACGACCTGGGCGTGATCGCGGGATTGGCAGACCGCGTGGCCGTAATGTATGCGGGCCGGGTTGTGGAACAAGGCGATGTGGATGATATTTTCTACCACACGTCCATGCCGTACACGATTGGGCTTCTCGGTTCACTTCCGCGGCTAGATGTGCGCAAAGAGACTTTGCTTCCTTCGGTAGAAGGAAATCCGCCTTCGATGTTGATTGAGCCCACGGGATGTCCATTCGCCCCTCGCTGTCCAATCGCTGAGGCGGCCTGCCTCAACGGGGAACCAGCGCTGCGCGCGGTGGCTGAGGGCGGCCACATGGCGGCATGCATCAGGGCCAACGGCATCCGTGCGAACGACTTGCATTTTGCGGATATTTACCCTGTGCCGAAAAGCATCGAGCCGCCTTTCGCGGGTGTGGATCGTAAGGACCGCACAGAGGTCTTGCGCGTGGAAGGGCTGAAGAAGTCGTTTCCTCTGATGAAGGGCGCCGTCTTCAAACACCAAGTGGGATGGGTCCACGCTGTGGACGGAATCGATCTGGATATTCGCAAAGGCGAGACTCTGGGCCTAGTGGGCGAATCCGGGTGCGGTAAAACCACTACTCTGATGCAAATTCTGGATCTCGTGAAACCCCAGGCTGGCAACATCGTTGTGATGGGCGAATCCACGTCTCACATGTCGCGCAAGGATCGGCATCGGGTCCGCGGCGAACTCCAGATCGTTTTCCAAGATCCGATGGCTTCCTTGGATCCGCGTATGCCGATTTTCGATATCATCGCAGAGCCGCTGAAGCACAATGGCTGGCCAAAGAAGGACATTCCGCACCGTGTTGAGGAACTGATGGCGCTTGTGGGTTTGGAGCCCGCCCACGCCAATCGTTATCCACGGCATTTTTCCGGCGGACAAAAGCAGCGCGTTGGTATCGCACGGGCCCTGGCTTTGGAGCCAAAGTTACTGATTTTGGACGAGCCGGTTGCCGCGTTGGACGTTTCCATCCAGGCCGGTGTGATTAACCTGCTTGACGAGCTGCGGTCCTCATTGAAGCTTTCCTATCTATTCGTGGCGCACGATTTGTCTGTAATTCGGCATATCGCAGATCGAGTTGCAGTGATGTACTTGGGCAAGATCGTGGAAATTGGCGATGTGCACTCTGTTTTTGAGACGCCACGCCACCCTTATACGCAAGCCCTTCTCTCCGCGATTCCTATTCCGGATCCGCATAAGGAAAGAACGCGTCACAGGATTGTGTTGGATGGCGACTTACCTTCACCAGCCAATCCACCGCAGGGATGTAGATTCGTTTCCCGCTGCCCGGTGTATGCGACCTTGACGCCAGATGAAAAAAAGCGATGCGAAGGGAGCCATCCAGATCTTGTTAGCGAAGCAGCGGACCACAAGGTGGCCTGTTACTACCCGCGGCCGTTGCGTATCATATAAAACTTTGAGGTTAGACTCATACGTATCCGCATGATTGAGCGACTTAAGCCTCTTACGGCTTGAGTGGCGAAGATCATAGGAGACTGGCGGATGTCACCACATTGTGACACCTTAAGTATATTGATGTTCACACCACAATGGATGTCTAGTTGCCAATCGGTTTCGGCTGAGTTGGCGCGGGCGAAGAATGAAGGGATAAACACATATGCGGACGATGAAGCATATTGGCAGGGCAGGCCTGGCTTTGGCCGCTGTTGCCGCCCTCGCCTTGAGCGGATGCTCGGGGAGTGGAAGCAGCGGAAGTACCGATGGTGCATCCGCCTCTGCAAAGGAACTTCCGGGTTCCGATCTAAATAAGGTGGATCGTGATGAGCTGCAAGATGGCGGGACACTCCGCCTGGCGATCACGGCCATGCCAACTTCCTACAATCCGATGTCATCCGATGGCAACACAGTGGATCTGAATTCCACCATGGCTCAGTTCATGATGCCGATGAACTGGCTGTATGCGGAGGATGGATCATTTACGCCGAACACGGATTACATCGAAGACTACACAATGTCCGATGACGGCCTTAACCTCACCATCAATCTGAATCCCAAGGCCGTGTGGAATGACGGTACGCCGATCACCTACAAGGATTACAAGGCTGATTGGCAGGCCTGCAACGGCTCCAACGCTGATTTCCAGTGCGACGCAACTGACGGCTGGACCCAGATTTCTTCGATCGAAAAGGGCGATTCGGACTACCAGGTAGTTGTGAAGTACTCGCAGGCTTACCCTGATTGGTCGGCAAACTTCTCCACGGTAACGCCAGCTGCTGGTGTCTCTGATGCCACCACCTTCAACGAAGGATGGACGGACCTTATGAAGGTCAAGGACTGGTTCACTGGCCCGTTCGTTCCCACCGAGGTGGATGCGTCCGCAAATCTAATTACTCTCAAGGCCAATCCCGAATGGTGGGGCAATACGCCAAAGCTTGACACGGTAACCTTCAAGGCGCTGGATACTTCCGCTACTGCTCAGGCCTTTGCTAACAACGAGCTGGATGTGGTTTCGATGATCATCGACGCTGATACGTACCAGCTGGTGCAGAAGCGTTCTGACGCTGTAATTCGCATGTCCACATCGGTTCAGTGGCGTCACTTCACCTTCAACGCAAACGCCGGAGTTCTGAAGGACAAGGCGATGCGCCAAGCGATTGAGAAGGGCATTAATACGGAGGACATCGCGGCTTCCGATCTCGCTGGTCTTCCCACGGCAGATATGGACATGAAGCTGGGCAACCACTTCTTCATGCCGAACCAGGAAGGCTATGAGGATCACTCCACAAAGTACGATCCGGAAGGCGCGAAGAAGGATATCGAAGCACTCGGCTACACGATGAACAAGGATTCGGGCTACTACGAGAAGGACGGAAAGACGCTTGAGATCAAGTACCTCCGCCTTCCCGATACTCCGACCTCTGCGAACGAGGGCGCTATGCTTCAGACTCAGATGAAGGAAATCGGTGTGAAGATCACCTTCGATGACACCACGTCTGATGAGTTCTTCAACCGCATCATTGCTGGTGAATACGAGCTGGTCTCCTTCTCCTGGCAGGGTACTCCGTACCCGATGGCAAACGTTGGCCAGATCTACGGCAAGCCAGATGGCAACAACTCCAACTTCACTGGATTGGATGTGCCGGAGATCGACGAGTATGTTAGCAAGATTGCCTCTGAGACGGACAACGAAGAGCGTATAAAGCTGACGAACGAAGTCGATAAGGTCATTTGGGACAACGTGATGGTACTTCCGCTGTATTACCGCGCGAACATCACAGCAGTTCCAGCCAACTTAGCTAACTACGGTGCGTCTGCATTCGAGACGCTTCCGGCTGAAGACATCGGCTACACCAAGTGAGTGTATAGCGGATCTCCGTTATCACCTGCGGGGGCGGGACCTTATGGTTCCGCCCCCGTTTCGCATCTGTGTGCCTGCAGCGGCTGCGACTGCTGCGAGTGCCTGCGGTAGGTGTGGTCGCGGGTGGGTCTGGTAGCGCTGGGTCTGGTTGCTGCGGGAGTGCCTGTGGCGGCGTGGTACGGCGGCTGCGGCGGGCGATGCGCCCAGCGCGGTGCTTTTTCTAGCTGAAACGCACGTTTGCTGGCACACCGTACTTGGGAAACGTGCGTTTCAGCTAGAAAAAGTAAAGTCGGCCAAGAATGCGAGGGAATGCCTAAAGAGCCACTCAGCGAGAGCTTTGCGCGCCACTCAGGCAAACAACATGAGAGCGCCACCGGCCGCGCACAAAACGATGGCTGCCAAGCCGGCGGCGTGTACCTCCACTGTAGGATTGGCCGGTGCAGCTGATTGAGCCGCAGCTGAGTGTTGGGCCGCTGAAACAGGTTGGGCCTTTTGGATTTCAGCTGCACGCAACTGGATGATTTCTGCGGCGCGGCCAGAGGTGACTTTCAAGCGTTCCGTTCCCGTGTGTTGATCCCACACCACAGGTTGTGGCGCTTTCGGTTTGGCCCAGCTCTCCCGCACCGCAGCCCGGCTGGGCACAGACCACACGTGGATGGGCTTACCCCCGCGCGGAGTAATTTGCAGGCCCCACTGCCCTGTACACTTTTCGATATCTTCCCAGCGCACGCGTGTGGTGCGGAGGGGGTTGACGACGGCGGCGCCGTCGTCGTTCAAAATGACGCAGGGATTCCAATAACTGAGCCATGCCAGCACAGCTAATGCGGCGGCGATGAGCGCCATCCCGGCCAACGTGCGCAACCCGTAGCCCACCCCGGTGCCGATCGCGATGGCGGCGAGCGCCCACAATAGGAACGCGTACATACGCGTGGCATACCCGTGCAGAATGAACGTCGGGCCGTGACCTACTGTGCCACCGGCTGGCCCGCTGCTATGCCCGGCTGGCCCGCTGCTATGCGGAGTGGAAGAGCTCATAACTGTATTGTCGCATCTCACGCTTCTTGGAGGTTCAGTGTAGGCGCGATCGCGCGTAAAATTGCCACTCGTGGCGTAAATTGCGCCCGCGCAAAGGTGCGCCCTTCGTGCTGGCGTACAGCTCGCGGGGCCGAAAGCAAGGACATCTGTGAGTACCCGTAAAGATCTGCGAAATGTTGCCATCGTTGCCCATGTCGACCACGGCAAGACGACGCTTGTGGACGCGATGCTGTGGCAATCGGGGGCGTTTGGCGCGCGCGCAACTGTGGAGAAGACGGGCGAGCGGGTGCTCGATTCAGGCGATCTGGAACGCGAAAAGGGCATCACCATTCTGGCGAAGAATACGGCCATTCGCTACACCGGCCCTTCGGCTGTGAAGTTTGGCGCGCCGGACGGCGTGACCATCAACGTGATCGATACGCCGGGCCACGCGGATTTCGGCGGCGAGGTGGAACGCGGTCTGTCCATGGTGGATGGCGTGGTATTGCTGGTGGACGCATCTGAGGGCCCACTACCACAAACGCGTTTCGTACTGCGTAAGGCGCTGGAAGCGAATTTGCCCGTTATTACGGTGATCAATAAAGTGGATCGGCCGGATGCGCGGATTGACGAAGTGGTGAACGAGACGCAGGATTTGCTGCTCTCATTGTTTTCGGATTTACCGCATCCCGACGACGATGCACTGGATCGTTTGCTCGAAGTTCCGGTTATCTACTGTTCAGCGAAGGCCGGTTATGCGGATACGCACAGGCCGGAAGATGGCGAGTTGCCGGCGAACCACAATATCGAACCTCTGTTTGAAGCAATTCTGCACTATATTCCTGCGCCAACGTACGAAGAAGGGGCGCCGTTGGCGGCGCAGGTGACCAATTTGGACGCTTCGCCATTCTTGGGGCGCCTGGCACTGACGCGGATCTATTCGGGCGAATTGAAGAAGGGGGAGTGGCTTGGCTGGTCGCGCCACGATGGCAGCATCGAGAAGGTCCACATCTCAGAGCTTCTGGCCACCAAGGGTTTGGACCGCATTCCCACTGAATCGGCGTACGCGGGCGACATCGTGGCCGTGGCGGGAATCCCCGACATCACAATTGGCGATTCGCTGGTAGATCCGGAAGACCCGCGGCCTTTGCCGTTGATCCGTGTGGACGATCCGGCGATCTCCATGACGATCGGTATCAATACTTCGCCACTGGCCGGAAAGGTGAAGGGGCACAAGCTGACTGCGCGGCAAGTTAAGGATCGGCTTCATCAGGAGCTGATCGGCAATGTGTCGATCCGCGTTCTGCCAACGGACCGCCCAGATCAGTGGGAGGTTCAGGACCGTGGCGAGCTGGCATTGGCCATCCTTGTTGAGCAGATGCGCCGTGAGGGTTTCGAGCTTACTGTTGGCAAACCACAGGTTGTGAAGAAGATCGTTGATGGCAAGGTGTATGAGCCGATGGAGCGTTCCACGATTGACGTTCCGGAGGAGTTCTTGGGCACTGTGACGCAGTTGATGGCTGCCCGAAAAGGCCGGATGGAGACGATGGAAAACCACGGTTCTGGCTGGGTGCGCATGGAATATGTTGTGCCGTCGCGTGGCATGATCGGATTCCGTTCGCAGTTCCTCACGCAGACGCGCGGGACTGGTATTGCATCCTCCATAGGCGAGGGATATGCGCCGTGGATGGGCGATATCGAATCGCGTGCTACCGGATCGTTGGTATCTGATCGCGCGGGCCAGGTGACGGCGTATGCGCTGCAGCGTTTGGAAGATCGCGGCACCTTCTTCGTAGAACCGGGCGACGAGGTATATGAAGGCCAGGTTGTGGGGGAGAATCCGCGCGATGAGGACATGGATGTGAACGTTGTTCGCCCCAAAGAGATGACGAACATGCGTTCTTCCACTGCTGACGTGTTTGAGCAACTGCAGGCGTCTCGCAAACTCACGTTGGAAGAATCGATCGAATTTGCGGCCGACGACGAGTGCATCGAGGTTACGCCTGAAGCCGTACGAATTCGCAAGGTGATTTTGGATTCGCAGGAGCGTTATAAGGCGGCACGGCGAAAGTAGCGCGATGCGCCCGGCGCTGTTGGGTGGATACGGTTGGGCGGATACAGTGAGTGTTCAGGAAAGCCTGGCATAATCGCGTTGTTGATTCGCGAGGAGGAACACGATGGGCCGATTCTTGCTTGGCGCAATATTGGGCGCGTTTGTCGGTGCACTGGGCGGCGTTGTGTATGCCGGTCCAGTTGATCTGCCAATCGTGGGATTGGTGTTGGCTGCGGCTATTGTGGCGAGCGGCGCCTGGTTTCTCTTGGATTGGAAGGACCGCGTGGCCTGGGGCGGATATGCGATTGCCGTGACGGCGATGACGTTTTATCTGTTGATGCGGGGCCAAGGCGTGGATGCTTTGGTGGTTCCGGATATGTGGCCAGCGGAAACATGGTTGGTAGTTGCGCCCATCGCTGCAGTAGTTCCCGCTTTTATTGTGCGACGCCGCCGCGTGCGGCGAGTTTGATAAGCGTTGCGTTGCTGTGAATCGCGTTGAAGTAGATAGGCTTTATCTGTGAGTGATAGTCCATTGCGTATCGTAACAGTTGCGTACAACCAGGGGCCCGAGTTGGAGGCACTGGCGGCGTCCATCCCAGAGGCTGTTTCGAGGCCATGGGAGCTTGTTGTGGTTGACAACGGCAAGCCGACTGATTCGGTGCACAAGGTGGAACTTGCCGGCGCCACTGTGATCAGGCCAGGGCTTAACCTAGGCTATGGGCCGGCGGTGAATTGGGCGCTCAGGGAGTATCAGGGCGATTGGGCCGTGATTGTGAACCCGGACGTAGTGTTTTCTCGTGGTTCGATCGATGAATTGTTGGAGGGCGCCCGCTATTGGCCTACTGGTGGGGCTTTCGGGCCGATGATCCTTACCCCCGAAGGGCTGGTTTATCCTTCTGCGCGGAAGTTTCCGCGCCTTATTGCGGGATCGGGCCACGCATTGCTGGCGAACGTGTGGCCCGAAAATCCGGCCACGCGTGCATACCGCGAGAATGAGGCGGTGGGTGACGCTCACGTGGTGGACTGGCTTTCAGGTTCCTGCATGCTAGTGCGGATGAGGGCCTTTCGCGAGGTAGACGGATTTGATCCGCGGTTTTTCATGTTTTTTGAGGACACTCAATTTGGCGAGGACCTGAAGAAGGTCGGCTGGCAGTCTGTGTTCTTACCAGAGGCCGTTATTACACACGAACAGGGCACCAGCTGGAAGGATAAACCCGCGCGTATGCTGCGGGAGCACCACCGCAGCGCTGCAAAATACCTGGATGGAGTGTATTCGCATGCATACCAAGCGCCACTGCGTGCTGTGTTGCATGTGGGGTTGTGGGTGCGCGGCGAGGTGGAAGTCCAGCTGGCGAAGCGTGAACAGCGCTCTGAAGGCCGCGGCGAGGAGAAACCGCATCGTAGCAAGGCGAAAAAGCGCGTAATCGCGCAGCCGGCATAAATTTCTCGGTTCAGTGAGGAACGTGTGGTAGTTCCCGAGATTCGTCCAATCTCGGGAACTACCACATTAAACGCTGGAAACTGCAGCACATGCGGGTGGGATGGCTTTGTCGGAATTACTCAATTTTCACAATTACACTAGCCATAACCCTGTTAGCATATGTAACATTTTTAACGCGGTATAAAAGTGCGTGCGTGTTGCGCTAGTTTTTCCGGATATCACGTAATAGCTAACGGCATTTGGGGGAAGCGTGGAGAAGTACTTCCGTGTTTTCGTGGGCGTCTGTATCGCGTTGGTTGTGACGGTTACCCCGGTTCTAGCAACTGACGCGCGGGGTGGGGATGCTGCCAAGGATCAGTGGACCGCAACGCAGGCGAACCAAAGTGAAACACAGGCGAACCAATATACAGCAGCAGCTACGCCTAATGCAGCAGAAGTTACGCCTACCGATGCTGAGACGAAAAGTGTGGCCCAGCACGTTGAAGTGACGGGCGCGGGCTCGGTGAGCGAATTGGATGGCCCTACGGAGGCCACTGAGGAAGCGGCGAAGAACGAACTTAAACGGACGCTTGGCGCAGCTGTGACGGAAACTGTGAACGCAGTGATCGAGCAACCTGCTGAGAGCATCGATGCAGCTTTAGAACAGAATGCGCGCAAGGTGAATGCCGATTCTGAGAATCCCGTGGAGGGCACAGCAACAATACCTGGGAACGCGGCAACCACGCCTGCGCCTGCGGCAACCATGCCTGCGCCTGCGGCAACCTCACCCACTGCGGAAACCGTGCAGCCGTCAGCGTCACCAACTGATTTGGCAGAGCCTACGGTGGAGCCTACGCCCGCTAAGACAGAACCGGTTATAGCGGAACCGACACAGAACGTAACAACTGCTTCGGCCGTTGGACCGGCTGCAACGACTCCAGCTAGCGAGCCGTATGTTCCCACTCCAGAAGCTACCCGCACCACAACTTCACAAACGTCTGCTACACCGAGCGCCACTGCGGCCACGAAGGCGGGTTCTTCACCAGAAACGCACGCGACCACGGCGGCGCCCGCCGCAAGCCCCACGCCAACACCAACCGCCACCAAGGCGCCCACCGCAAGCCCCACGCCAACACCAACCGCCACCAAGGCGCCCACCGCAAGCCCCACGCCAACACCAACCGCCACCAAGGCAGTAGAGCCCAGTGCGTCGCCGGCTCCGGCGCCATCTCCGACAGATGAGGAACCATCGGACGATTCCGGATGGAACGCTGGTTACATCATCTCTGACGCGAAGATGTTCAACGGCAGTGCGATGTCCCAGTTCCAAATTCAGCAGTTCTTGGATCTCAAAGGGCGTTCTTGTATTTCGAATCGCGCAAAGGGCGTTGAATGCCTGAAGGACTACACGGTTGCCACGCCCACGATGACATCTACGATCTGCAAGGAATTCCAAGGTTCGGCCAGTGACACTGCCGCGAGCATCATCGCGAAGGCGGGCGCGGCGTGCAACGTGAACCCGCAGGTGCTTCTGGTTATGCTGCAGAAGGAACAGGGCTTGGTTACGGCATCGGGATCGAAGCTCACTCTAGCAGCGTATTCTCATGCACTCGGTTTCGGATGCCCGGATAATGGTGGATGCGATTCGCGGTATGCCACGTTCGCACAACAGGTGTACGCCGCCGCAGAAGGTCTTGTCCGCTATGGAACGGAGCCCATTGCCAGCTGGCTCAAGCGTGCCGGTGGGACGTACAACATTGCATACAATCCGAACCCGATGTGCGGTTCGGCGCCGGTGACGATTAAGAATCGTGCAACTGCCGCGTTGTACAACTACACACCGTATCAACCCAACGCTGCGGCAATTGAGGATCTGTACGGTAGCGGCGACGGCTGTCCCTCATATGGCAATCGGAACTTCTGGACCCTGTTCCAAAGCTGGTTTGGTTCCACGTACTAGGAATGCTGGTAGCCGAGTATCCAAGAGGGGGGACCAAATTCGCGGTCCCACCCTTTCCCTTTCCTAGCAAGTTCTGGTGTTCGGCTGGTGTGTCGGATGCATCTATTGACCACTCTTTGCGTATTTTGCTTCCACTGCGGCTTTCTGGGGGCGCCACCACTCTTCGTGGTTCTTGTACCATTCGACAGTGTCATGTAATCCAGCGGCGAAGTCTTTGAATTGCGGTTGCCAGCCGGTTTCCTCAACGAGCTTAGTGTTGTCAATGGCGTACCGCTGGTCATGGCCAGGTCGATCGTTAACGTGATCGAAGTCGTCTGGATCGAGCCCAAATTCTGTCAGAATCATCTTGGTGACTTCTAAATTGTTCTTTTCGCCATTGGCACCGATAAGGTACGTATCGCCGATACGTCCCTTGTTGATGATTTCCCAGACGGCCGTGTTGTGGTCTAGGACGTGGATCCAATCCCGCACTTGTTCGCCGGTTCCATAAACGCGGGGACGGATCCCATCGATGAGGTTGGTAATTGTGCGTGGAATGAATTTCTCAATGTGCTGGTAGGGGCCGTAGTTATTGGAGCAATTCGAGATTGTTGCCGGGATGCCAAATGAACGTACCCATGCGCGAACAAGCAGATCAGAGGCACCTTTCGATGAGGAATAAGGTGACGATGGCCGGTACGGATCGCCCGGTTCAAACTTACGGGGCTCGTCAATTGCGAGATCGCCGTAGACCTCATCAGTGGAAATGTGGTGGAAACGTGTTCCGTGGCGGCGTACGGCTTCTAGAAGCTGGAAGGTCCCTTCGATGTTCGTACGGATGAATGGATAAGGATCTTTCAACGAATTGTCGTTGTGGGATTCTGCGGCGAAGTTGACGACGACGTCCGCATCTTTCACAAGTGGATCCACCGTGTCCGCATCGGCGATGTCTCCCACAACCAGCTGTACGTGATCCAAGCCAGCGATCGATTCAGGATTGCCAGCATATGTGAGTTTATCCAGGACGACGACCTCGGCATCCGGATACGCCTCAACTGTAGAGTGAACGAAGTTAGCACCAATGAACCCGGCACCGCCGGTTACGAGTACGCGCATAGCCTTAATCATAACTGTGTATTGTTCAGTCACACTATCTGCGATACTAACAACTGTTCTTTGGATGTGGTGTCGAATAAGATCTTCTCGAAGTTGCTGGTGCTTATTGCTATTTTGATAGAGATAACGGAAGAGTGATACCGAGTGGTGTACCCCTCCATTTATATTCTGAGAAAACGAATACGATGTACTCAGGATAGGGCGCCAATGAGCAGTGGTTTAATTTCGGAGCGGAGTGGAATTGTCAATCTTTGATGACTTGCGCGACTCGCATGAGCTTCTGCGTAACTTAACCCTTCGAGAGGTTAAAGGTAAATACAAACGTACGGTTCTTGGTCAGCTATGGTCGTTGGCAAATCCGCTAGCGCTGATGATCGTGTATAGTTTTGTGTTCGCTCTGGTAATCAGAGTCACCCCTGACCCGGGCGATCCATCCGGATTAGATGTATTTGTCCTGTGGCTTATGTGCGCTCTGCTGCCATGGACCTTTTTCACAAACGTGAGTACCGGATCGATGAATGTAATTGTCGGAAACGAGAACCTCATAAAGAAGGTCTATTTCCCGCGTGTTATTCTCATTTTTTCCAACACCTTAGCCGCGTTATATCAGCATCTCTGGGAGATGCTGATATTGTTCGTGGCGTTCCTTCTAGTTGGCAATAATATCTTCCCATTTCTTCCATTAGTCATCGTGACCATGATCTTTCTGACGCTGTTTGCAACTGGAATAGGAATGCTATTCTCGATCGCGAATGTCTATTTCAGAGATGTCCAGCATTTTGTGGGTATCCTGTTCCAGCTGTGGTTTTACGCGAGTCCTATCGTGTATCCGGCAAACCTGGTTGCGAAACAATCAGAGAAGTTTGTTGATAGGTTCGGGACAATTCTCGGCGCAACCCCCATGGATTTATATAATTTAAACCCATTTGTGCATTTCGCCGAGGTATATCGGAATCTTCTCTACGACATGCGTTGGCCTGATTGGGGTACATTTTCAGCATTAGGTATTGGGTCGATTCTCGTATTCCTTGTCGGCTGGATCGTCTTCGACCATCACCAGGGTCATCTCGCGGAGGCACTATAGTGACGCAGAATGCTGTAGAAATTAGACATGTATCGAAAACATTCAAGATATATAAGGAGCTTAATCAATCGCTGAAATCCGCGATAATGCGACACCGCAGAGCTATCGCGGTAGACTTCCAAGCGCTTAGCGACGTGACGCTCAATATCCCTGAGGGGTCAACCTTTGCACTCGTCGGTGATAATGGCTCGGGTAAATCAACGCTGTTGAAGTGCATTGCAAAGATTCTGGTGCCTGATGACGGCACGATTAAACGCCATGGACGGATGGCTGCAATGTTGGAAGTGGGCTCTGGTTTTCATCCTGAGCTATCCGGGCGGGATAATATTTACCTCAATGGTTCGATACTTGGCATGGGGAAGCGAGAGATCGATTCGAAGCTCGATTCGATTGTCGCATTTTCAGGAGTCGAAGAGTTTATCGACCAGCCTGTGAAGAACTATTCATCAGGGATGTATGTGCGACTTGGTTTCTCAGTCGCGATCCATACAGAGCCAGATATTCTATTAGTTGACGAGATACTTGCTGTTGGCGATGCCGCATTTCAAGAAAAGTGTGCGATGAAGTTCGCGGAGTTTCGCCGCGATGGTAGAACTGTCGTCGTTGTATCGCATTCTATCCCTCAGCTTCGAGCTATGGCAGATCAAGCGGCATGGTTGCAGGGTGGACGCGTGCAGAAGGTTGGCGCCGCAAGGGCTGTCTTGGAGGAATACGCTGATTCGACCCGAAGCGGAGTCAGAATCGATGCCGAAGGAAAGGTCCGTTGGGGGACTGGAGAGGCATTGGTCGATAGCTTGACCGTACTGAATCACCGGTCTGAGACGGTTACTGGACCTGTTCATACTGGTGACGAGTTGATTTTGCGGATGGCATTTCATGCAGATCAGAGAATCGAGAATCCTGTATTTGCTCTCGCTTTGGAGGCGCTTGACGGAACTCATCTGTGGAGCAGCAATACACGAGATCTTGGTTTTTCAATTGATTCTATTGCTGGAGCCGGATTGATTGAGTTCAAAATTCCTAAGCTGAATCTCCAAAAAGGGGAATACCTCTTTCATGCGTCAATTATGAATTCCACGACTGAGCATGTTTTTGATTATCTCCGCGAGGCAGCCGCAATCTCAGTTTCATCTGAGCACGTAACTGAATCGGATGGTTATGTGGTTCTGGGCGGGCGCTGGAGTATCCCAACCGGCATTCCGGGAGAACTGAGCGGACATTGAAATGAGCAAAATAGCGATTGTTACTTTGGATGTATTCGGCGAGAAAATGGCTGGACCAGCTATCCGGGTTTGGGAGATGGCACGATATCTCAGCCAGCATCATACAGTTCGCGTTCTGACATTCGGTGAGGCTGAGCGTGACGGTGACGGTTTTGAGCTACGAGGTACGTCAGTAAAGCGGTTCGAGCAAGACTTAGCCTCGCCTGATGTCGTTATCATACAGGGATACTTGGTGAGGACATTTCCTTGGCTGGGGCACCGATCCTTTCGTCTAGTGGTGGACCTTTACGATCCGTTGCAGATTGAGTCTCTCGAGGTTGAAAGAGACCGGCTTCTAGAGGAGCGACGAATATCGTTCGCAAATGCCCGATTAGAACTCCAAGCTCAACTGGAATTGGGAGATTTTTTCCTTTGTGCATCCAATCGGCAGCGTCATCTTTGGCTGGGCGCACTTATTCAGAGCGGGCGGCTGACGCCTGCTGTGTACGACGTTGATCCTACAGCTGAGAAGCTCATCGATTTGGTTCCCTTTGGCCTGTCAGTACAGACCCCAATTCAAACTCATCGTGCAATAAAGGGCACCATAGATGGCATCTCACTTACCGACAAAGTGATAGTTTGGGGCGGTGGCATCTACAACTGGTTTGATCCGTGTACTGTGATTCGAGCCGTCGATATTGCGCGCCGTTCACTTCCCTCGATCCGATTAGTCTTCATGGGCGCCAAGCATCCAAACCCGGATGTTCCCGCGATGAAGATGGTAGCGGCTGCTCGCGGGCTTTCAGATGAGCTGGGGCTGACGAATACCAGTGTCTTTTTCAATGATTCGTGGGTTGATTATTCTGACCGGCAGAACTACCTGTGTGATGCCGATCTGGCGGTTACTGCGCACTTTAACAATATAGAGACGGTCTTTAGCTTCCGAACAAGGGTGCTTGACTACCTGTGGTGCGGTCTTCCTATTGTTACGACAGAAGGCGACTATTTCGCGGACCTTGTACGTGAGAAGCATCTTGGGGCCGTTGTGCCTTTTGAGGATGCGCAGGCCATGGCTCAGGCATTCGAGACTCTATTATCGGATCAGGAAATATACGATGCCGCTCGCGATCGGGTTCAGTTGGAATCTGCGAGCTTTCGATGGCCAAATGTGTTGGAACCATTGATGAGGTATTGTGATCATCCGTGGTATGCGGTTGATAGACCGCTTAGCCAGAGGACAAGAAGCAAGCCGTCTATCGAGGCAAAGGAGGAGCATTTGGAGCAATCACTCGGGACGCTTGCAAAGAAGAGTGTTGAGAGTATCCGGCTGAATGGCCCAAAGGCAACATTGAAGCATGTTCGTGCATTCGTGTCGAAACGTTTTCAACCGTGATTAGGTTCATACGCCAGTCATCAATAAAAGTGGCGCAATTGAGCTAGACATACTGATGCCGGTATCTCATCGAAGATACTAACCACGAATTCTCGTGAGCAGGCTTCTTGTGCCATTTAGGATTTTACGCATTACGGTTGCAGCGGAATTTAGAATAAAGGCAATCGTGGGTGAAGACTTGTGTGCGTAATATCGGAGCATATTATCCAGGCTCGGTACGCTTCCATCAAGCCGTTCAGTAGCACTTTTTGCGTTCTGCAGGGCAGTATTACGATCTTTTTCAAGATCGTTGAGACGCTCAGTTAACTCGTGAACGACATGCTCGCAGATCGTATTCTGTGCGTTGACCTGTTCAATTTCATTCTTCAAAGCTGCAAGCTGCGCTTCGGAACTACGTGTAGGCAACGCCTGTGCGCTATCTTCGTGTGGATGCCCGGACGTCAGATTTTCATTCATATCGAAATGATACAGAATCGTCGTGTTCGGTGCCTCGTAAATCCAAGCTCTATGGCCTCGCCTTGATATAATTTGACAATGCGAATAATGCAAGTCACCGCTCATTTTCCGCCTGATTTTGTATCGGGTGGCGTGCTGGTACCTGAACGTATTGCCCGGGCTGTCTTTGAACATGGACACGATAGTTATGTTTTCACAGGTGCGCTGCATGGTCTGGATGCTCTTGAGCAACGCGATTCCGATGCGAATGGTGTCAAGATTCGGTGGATTGGAGTAGCTCCATTTCTCGCATGGGACGACGAAAAGAACTACAACAACCCGGAAGTCGCTTCGAGATTCGCGGAGTATGTAGCGGAGATTTCTCCTGACATTGTCCATTTTCATTCAATTCAGGCTCTTGGTGCTCAAATCCTCGATATTGCCCATGAAGCTGGGGCAAAGACTGTGCTGACGATGCACGATTTTTGGTGGTTGTGTGCGCGGCAGTTCCTTGTTGATCGCAACTTTGAACCTTGTCCTCTTGTCATCAGCTGTGGTGACTGTGCCTGTTCTCGAAATCATGCATGGTTAGTCAAACGAAACCAATGGCTGTTCGATAGGCTGAAGTCCATCGACTTGATTCTTGCTCCCTCTCAGGTGGCTGCTGAAGCGCTTATCGCTAATGGTATTCCGGGCGAACTAATCCGGGTAAACGAAAATGGTGTTGATGGTGCGAAGGAGCGGACGGTTGAAAGAGGTCCACTAAATAGGGCTGTGCGCTTTATGTATGCTGGTGGAGAAGCTGAACTGAAAGGCTACGAAGTGTTGCGACGCGCCTGCGACAAGGCGCGAGTACCAGAGGGCACGGTTCTTGACCTCTATGGCGCATCTGACGTTGGATTCCCCGAGTGGGCGCATACCAAGCCGGCTTATTCGCGTGAGGATCTCGATCAGGTTTTTTCAACACATGACGTACTCCTTCTTCCGTCAATCATGCGAGAATCGCACTCAATCGTGACGCGTGAAGCACTCTCCGCTGGAATGGCCGTTATATGTACAGACACGCTGGGGCCCGAAGAGGCAGTTGAGAATATGAACAACGGCCTTGTTGTGAAGGCTGGATCAGAGGAATCGTTGCGAGACGCTATCGAATGGGCAAGTGTTCCGGCGAATTCTTCGGCAATTATTGGAAAGGGTTCGGCATCTCGAATCGTGACAGTCGATGAGCAGATCAAGCATGTTCTTCAGATCTATGACGAGCTCGCCGAAAAACCAATTGATGGCGAAGCCAGCATTCGTCAAGGTGTACGTGCGCTAATTGAAAAAGTTACCTTTGTGGTTGGTCTAGATGGTGCTCCAACTCGTTATCGTGCCCATATTCCAGCGGAAGCGTTGCAGACGTTGGGGATTGAGACTTGTGTGATTTCTTATCGCGATCCCGCTATTTTGGAGGAAGTAATGTCGTCGGATGCGGTTGTTTTCTATCGGGTTCCTGCGACCTACCAAGTCTTAGAGATCATCGAGATGGTAAGGGAGGATTCCCACATCATCCCGATTCTTGGTGATGTTGACGATCTGATTTTCGATCCAGAAGTCACTCTATCTCTGGAGAATTTAGACCGCTTATCGAGGGGAGAGCGTGCGTTATGGCGGCGGGGTGTTCAGAGATACAGAACTACTCTGGAGAATTGTGATGTTTTTTTGGGGTCTACTGCGACGATTAGTCAGGAAGCTGAGCGTCTCATTGGAATCCCATCGTGGACTTTTGAAAACGGTGTTGGGTCGTTGTTATCAATTGCTTCAGAAGAGGCAATTGGTCGTGCTCGTAAACCAGGGCCGTTACGCATCGGTTACTTTTCGGGGACGGATACCCATGATGCGGACTGGTTATCTATTGAACCTGTAGTCGCTCAAGTAATGGATGAACATCCCGATATTCAGCTCTGGCTAGGAGGCATGGTTGCTGCGTCTCATCGTCTCGATGCGTATTCTGGCAGAATAGTTCGTAAACCCTTTATGCCATGGTTTAAGCTTCCTCAGGTGATTCGTGATGTCGATGTTTGCTTGGCGCCGCTCGTGAATAATTCTGCTTTTAACGAGTCTAAATCAGCCATTAAATGGTTAGAAGCTGCTCTGGTTGAAACTCCGACGATCGCATCTGGTACGTCTCCATTCCGTCGTGCGATTTCGTCAGGCGAAACTGGCTTCATAGCTGACACGCCAGAAGAGTGGCATGATTCTCTCGAACGCTTGCTATCTGATGAATTACTGCGACGTCAAATTGGCGCTCGAGCTCATCGATCTGCACTGATGAGATTGTCTCCCGAGCGCCAAGGAAGAGCCCTGCTAGAGATTCTCGTCAATGCATGGATGTATGTCGCGCAACATGGGCACCATGACTCTAGCAGTTATAGACCTGTTTTGAGCTTTGAACCGCCCAGTATCGCTGCCAGCGTTCTTGAGCCCTATGCGCTACCGAGAAATGGTCGTGTCATGTCGTCAATTGGCGGCAAGTTTCTACCGGTAGATCGAGCTGTGAAGATCGCCGAGAAAGGTGGTCTTCGGGAATTGGGGCGGTGGGTCGCTTCAGGAATTGAACATAGGGTTGCCCGCCATTAGCGCATTTAATAGTGGTATAACCCCAGAATGCTGGGCGACTGGTAAGATTTACGGTGGAAGTAGTGGCCAATTGTTGTGAAAGCAGTGTGGATGGAGAAGCTCCTGATCATCATTCCTGCATGGAACGAAGAGGAAGCTCTTCCTAGCGTTCTGGAAGAGATTCGCCATACCGAGGATCTAAGAGCAGATGTCATCGTCGTTGATGATGGTTCCAGTGATCGAACTGGCGATGTGGCACTGGAGTATGGAGCTGAAGTTTTGGTTCTGCCGATCAATCTCGGAGTTGGTGGGGCGATGCGGGCCGGTTACGTTTATGCGCAGCGCAAGGGTTACGACTATGCGGTCCAGGTTGATGCGGATGGCCAGCATAGGCCCAAAGACATCTTGAAACTCATACAAAGAATGAAAGACACAAAAGCGAGTATTGTGATTGGTGCGCGATTCGCTGGAATTGGCGATTACGAGGTACATGGGCCCCGTTCGTGGGCAATGAGAGTCCTCTCAAAGAGGTTGTCACGTGTATGCCATACGAAGTTAACCGATACCACATCCGGGTTCAAGCTTGCCGATAAGACAGCTATCAAACTCTTCTCAAGAGAGCTTCCTGCAGAGTATTTAGGCGACACCATTGAGGCACTCGTTATCGCCGCTGGTGCCGGACTCAAGATCGATCAGGAGGCGGTTGAGATGAGGGAGCGCCAAGCGGGAGAACCGTCGCATGGTCCGATCGTGGCGGCGCTGTTTCTCTTCCGCGCGCTAGTTGCGATGGCAGTTGCGGGCCACCGTCGGGCAGAGGGGGCAGACTGAGATGTCAAAAATCCTTTACCAACTCCTACCTATAATCGTCTCTCTGAGTTTGCTTGCTTATATCTTGTTCCTGATCAGACGTCACAGAGTACGACAGCGGTACGTTTACCTCTGGATGTTGCTCGGTATTGGGATGCTTGTGCTCTCGATCTACCCCCGGGCTGCTTTTTCTGTTTCTAATTTGCTTGGATTTAAATCACCTTCAAACTTGCTTCTCGTCGCGTGTTCTGTTTTTCTGCTGTTGACAGTAATTAATCTCTCTACTGCAATTTCTCGACTGGAGGAAGATCGACGGAGACTTGTTGAGGAGATCGCATTGCTTGATGTAAGGCTGCGTGCCATAGAGAGTGAGATTCAGAGCAAATCTTGAACTAGAGCTGGCCGAGCAAAAAGACTAGGCGTTTCCCAGACCAGGCGCGATAGACCGAAGTAATGTGGCGGTAACGCTTGCCAGGTGACCCTGGGGAGTCCTCACATTTCGTGAGTGGGTGTTCACTATTGTTAACTCATCCTTGGAGTGTCGAGGTTTTGGTTCTTTGTTGTGTCGATTTCTGTTTGGAGTTTGTATTGCCGCAGAGATTGCGTTCAAGTGATGACATTTGTTGTTGCAGTGTAGTTCGGCCTACCAAAATTACTCTTTCTGAGCGTTCTAACTGTAGGGATGCTTCTGAGTACTTATGGGATTTCTTATGGAGGTTGTGAGGAGAAGTTGGGATGCAGCGCCCCCTCACGGATTTGCTAGGGGCGTGACTCTTACCGGATAATTTCGATATGAGTGATGGGAGCTGGACATGAGTGTATCTGAATTAGCTCCGAACCACCGCGTGAAGGTATTGATCGTATTCGCGAATTCGCGTCGGCCATGTCCACCGTTGAAGCTGCTGTTTGGTGGCCGCTGCAGGAACAGATTGTAGGTATTCTAAAGTGGCGCGATATAATGCGGACAACGTCCTTTGCGGTGTAACAACTACAGGAAGTCCTTCGGCAGAGAGCATTACAGATCCCGGAGTGGAATAGGCCACTACTCCCGCGCCTGCAGATACTGCTTCGAGCAAGACTATTCCGAAGCCTTCGGAGAGTGTTGAAGGGTATATAAGTGTTGAAGCGCGTAACGCTGCTGTCACTTCAGAGTGAGAACACTCGCCTCGGACTTGGATAAAGTGTCTTAGATGAAGGCGATCGATACTTTGTTGCAGTTTCGCCATATCGGGTCCATCACCCAGAACTTCCCCATCGACATTCAATCCGGATGAGCGTAGTTGTGCAATCAGATCAAGAAATGTGTCCCAACCTTTACCTTCGACAAGCCTCCCGACAAACACAAAGTGCTGTGGCCGGAAGATCTCCGGAGCCGGTTCAATAGGGTCGATAGCGTTGTAGAAAACAGACGGTGATTGCGCCCCAAGTCTTTGAGCGAACTGGGCTGATTCTTCGGAGACAGCGAGTACTTTCGATGCGTGACTCAGTACATATCTGCCCATAGTGTTATCGACCAGCCGAGAACCAGCGGCGATTACCATCGAGTTGTTTTGGACGTACCCGGCCCCATGCTCAGTGTGTATTACTGGAGTGTCGGTCTTTTCTCCAACACGGATGCCGATATAACTCATCGGAAAAAACCGGGTGTGCGTGGAAATGACATCGATTTGATTGGTTGTTATCCATTTTGTGATTCGGTTAAGCGTTCCTGGTGCTGGAAAGGAAACTACGTCCTCGATTGGAAAGTTCGATTTGCCAACAAGTACAGGAACTGCACCATCGCAGTGTTGCCCAGAATGAGAGCTGAGTGTGAGAACAGATACGGAGTGCCCCAGTTGCGCGAGCCCTAGCGCAAGGTGTTGGATATGTTGCTCCAGGCCGCCAATCCGTGGTGGATAGGTATTGGTAATAACGGCGACTTTCATTTTCTCTTCCCGTACGAGTCTGTTTTGTCCCTGATATCTAGAACAATGATTTTGAATCTTATAGGCGATCAGTGTGCGGATGATGTAGTCCGTACACCAATGTCAATGCAAAAGCTATTGAAAGCAAGAGCATTGAGATCACAAAGGTGAATGCTGCTCCTAATAGGCCAAAGCTCGAAACTAGGACACGCGAAAAGAAAAACGTAAGTATTGCAACTGCCAAATAGTCAAGGAAAATCGCGCGTTGTAAACGCATCGTGGCTAAGGCGTAGTAGAGCACAACTGTAGCTGCATTGAACGCGCCACCAGTCACGAGAATAAGAAGAACGTTCAGAAAACGGTCTAAGTGAACGCTGAAGAGTAGATTTAGAAGCGGTATTCCAATTGCCCAAGTAACGGCAAATGTGAGTAGCGAGGCAATGACCACACCAACCATTCCGCGGCCAAATAGAGCTCTAAATAGCGCAGCCTCATTCTTGACCCAGTGGTTCGCCATTCTAGTGAGTAATGGTCGGAATACGAACATTGCAAGAACGTTTATGGCAAGCGCCGGCATAAAAAGGATTCCATAATATCCCTGTAATTCCGTCGTGAGATAGTTGTCAATTGCGTATCGCGGTGCGTTGGACAGATACATCGAAAGGAAGGCTGATAGAAACAACGGTAAGCACGTCACAAGGAGTTCGCCGATTGGGCGAAGGTCGATACTGGGGCGCAACGAAAAGAGTGTCCGTGCGGGGGGCATGATAAGCGCGATCATAGCAATAAATGATATAGCGAAGGTAATAGCAGCACTCCAAATGAGGCTGCGGGTGGCAACGATACTCATGACGAATGTGGCCATAGTCGTCAGTACTCGAAAGAAGTTGGTCTTTCCAGCGATATCAAGGCGCCCGATGCGCTGGAATTCGCCGTAGAAGGCGTCTTCGAATGCGTCAAAGAAACGCAGTGCTGCTAGAAGAAAGATGGCGAGTGCCTCTTGTATAGGGCGCCCGGACAATGCTGCGTATATTGCAATACATGCCATCATTGCCGTTACTGTGATAACACGCGTTGAGAGATACACGCCGAAGGTGAACCTATATCGTACGTCAGTTGATTGATATGGTCTAACTTCGTAAGCACCAAGGGTTTGAAATTGCTGACCTGCCGCAGTTGCTAGGGAGAAAACGCCACCGGCGTATACGCCGTTGACGCGGGTGACCGCAATCAGCATCAGCACCATTGAGATGGAGCCGATTATGCTTGATGCTGTATTCCAGAAGTAGTCTTTACTTAACTGAGTCTTGAGCATCTACGGTTATTTCTTCGGAAAGCTGGTCTTTGGGTTACTTTCGCCGAAATCCCCGAAGTCAATTAAGACTGGTTGGTGGCTTTTTCGTTGCGACACTGGTGGCAGTTCCATGTAATTGCCATAGGCCCTTGTCAGGATTCGATCGTAATCATTTGGGATCCGTAATAGTAGCTCACCGAATCGTACAGAAAGTGCGTTAACAACGTCATCCTGCTTCAAGAGCCACTTGTCAGGATTTCTATTTGTGAAGTCGGTGAATAACAAAGATGACGAGTGTTCGTACCTTCGTGCTGCGTGTTCCCATTTCCTTTGGAGAGTATGTGGTTTGATATGTAATAATCTCATACTCCAATACATAAAACTCGTGATTGCATAGATTCCATACTTTAGGGGACTCTTGATCTCGAGGTAGGGCGTGGGAGTGCCTTGTAAATACATCATGCGTCCCCAGAACCATGTTTCGGCTTTTTGGATTATGTATCGTGAACGTGTGGGTGCAGTCCGATCGAATGGAAAGATATCGAGTCCAATAGCCATCCGGTATGGGCTTCGCGCTATAAAAGCAGGAATAAAGTATGTTCCTTTGATTACAAGATTTGAGAACATATTTGGATAGTCACGATTCGTGCGCGAATTCTCGATGGCAAATTCACGACCAATAATGTGGGGTGCCTCTTTGAGGAACTTTTCATAGTCGCCTCGCAGTAGCAAAACATCAGCATCATCATCCCATGGGATAAAGTCCCGATGCCGTACCGCACCTATGATTGTGCCGCCAGACAAGGTGTATGGGATTTGGAGCTCCTGGCAGACGCGATCAAACTCCGTCAAGAGCTTGGCAAGGGCCGACTGCAACCGGACTAGCGTTTCTGCATCAATCGATCCGTTTTGATTCATCTGTCTCCTTGAACTTGCCATTCGCGGTTCGACGCTGTGAAATTGAAATTGTTTAACCAACGAAACAAAGGCGCCTCGTACATTCTTTTATGGTCCTAGAATACCGTGAAACGCAGCACGAATAGGGGACACTCAGTCCCCTAACTATTCGAACTGCTGGTGAGCCAGAGCTGCCGTTACAATTACTAGTGCTTTACTTCTAGATGCCTCTGCCGCTGGGATGTAAAATCATCCGTTAACGTGTAGTCTCTGGTTACTCGTTGTTATGAGTCTACAGAATATGGACAGTTGCTGTTAGCGCGCTCAAATATAAAGAAGGCCCTCAAATGGATAATGTGGCTGTTGTTTTGGCCGGTGGTTCTGGTTCTCGAATGGGGCAGGATATCCCGAAACAGTTCATTAATGTGTGCGATAAGCCTATCTTGATTTATACATTGGAAGGTTTCCAGCAGCATCCGTTGATTGACGCGATTGTGGTCGTTTGCCTCGAAGGTTGGCAGGATGTGGTATGGGCTTATTCACGTCAGTTTGGTATCGACAAACTGCGTGATGTTGTTCCAGGGGGGTCTTCGGGCCAGGAGTCTATTCGTAATGGAGTTTTCAGTCTTGAGTCATGGGCGCAGCCTGATGATGTAGTGGTGATCCATGATGGAATTCGCCCGTTAGTTGATTCGTCAGTATTGTCGGATGTCTTGCGGGTAGCGGGCAGATTTGGTAACGCTGTCACAGCAATGCCATATAACGAGCAGATTTTTGTAGTGGAGCCGTCGGATCCGTCAACGACACGGGAGTTCATTCCGCGAGAACGAATCCGGCGGGTTTCTACCCCGCAGGCCTATCGTTTCGATTTGCTGGATGATGCCTACCATCGTGCGTTTGCTGAGAATATCGGGATCGATGGGTCGCACTACACCAATACGATGATGGTGGCCTTGGGCTACACTTTGCATTTTGCGAAAGGCTCGGACAAGAACATTAAGTTGACAACGAAAGAGGATCTAGAGCTTTTCAAGGCGTACTTGAATCGTAGCGAGGCAACTTGGTTGAAATGAATGAGATAGATCGGTTAGCTCATCCTTTGTACCAGGACGCGCTCAGTGTGTGCCGTGATTCGGGCGCGAATTGGTCCAATCTTGATGGTGCAACTGTAGCGATTTCGGGTGCATCTGGCTTGATCGGGACATTTCTAGTCGATTGTCTCATGAGTCTTACTGCGGCTGAGTGTGATGTTCGCGTTCTTGCATTGGGGCGAAGCGAAGGCAAGGCGCGTAGTCGTTTGCCATATTTTGGGCGGGATCGTTTTGCTTTTGAAGAGCTGGATGTGAGTGTTCCAGGGGTACGCCCCCGCCATGGTGCTGATGTTGTGATTCACTTGGCGAGCGTAACCCATCCGCGGGGATATGCGATTCGACCTGTTGGGACGATCGCATCGAATGTGCTGGGTTTGTCCAATTTGTTGGAGTATACGGCTGCCAATCATTTGAATGAGGATAGGAATTCGTTCTGCTTCGCTTCTTCAGTGGAGATTTATGGCGAGAATCGCGGGGACGTGGATCGTTTCAGCGAGGACTACTGTGGCTATTTGGATTGCAATACGCTGCGGGCGGGTTATCCGGAGGCGAAGCGTCTTGGAGAGGCACTATGTCAGGCGTATGCGGCTGAACGGGGTGTGCATTCCTCAATCGTGCGACTACCGCGCACGCTTGGTCCCACATTGCTCCCGGATGATTCGAAGGCTGCATCGCAGTTCTTGAAGAATGCATTGGCCGGCGACGATATTGTTTTAAAAAGTGCTGGTAGTCAGTTGTATTCGTATCTCTATGTTGCTGATACTGTTTCGGGGATGCTGTTTGCGCTGACGCGGGGTGGAACTGATGAAGCGTATAATCTGGCAGATTCATCGTGCGATGTGTCGCTGAGAGATTTGGCGCAGAAGATTGCTCATTTTGTGGAGCGAGAAGTCATTTTTGATCTTCCAGATGATATCGAACGTTCTGGCTATTCCACTGCTACGAAGGCACTTCTGGATGCTTCGAAGCTTAACGCGCTTGGATGGCGGGCACATTACACACTCGACGAGGCGATTCACGACACTATTCGCATTGCGCAGAGTCTGTGAGTGAGAGCTTTGTGATTTGGAATATGATCTTGTGTGATCACATTCGTAATGTGTTGCTTGCGTGGGCTTCGTGCACATTGAGAAGCAATGGAAAACATGTCTGGATCCCTTCCATAGAATCATCTGATCCAGCCATATCAGGTGTCCGAAATGGGTAAATGCACATTGGTTAAACACGAGAGACCATGAAAGAAATAAAGAGAGAGTACCAGTCACATTTTTGGACGAGTACTTCCGCTGCCCGTATCTCGCGGGATGATAGATTTGTTGGCGGACAGTCACGATCGCTAAAATACCCAGATGCATGTGGTGGCGTCGGCGCCATCATTCGCAAAGAACAAGCATAAGACTCGCAGCTTGATGCTACAGTCAAGTGTTATGTGGTGTCTCTGTTGGTATGCGGTATCGCATGCTTTCGAGTGAAGATATTGAAAGAGCGTGATCTACGAAGTGGATGTCAGCAGTCGAGTGAGCTGGACAAGAGTGAAGCGGCCTTTATTTGGGATTGTCGCGTTCTTATCCTTGCTTGTCGGCTTCTCGGTTTGGGCTGTCTCGTCACCTGTAGGGGCGTCGCCCGACGATGATTACCATCTCGGCAGCATCTGGTGTCCGAGTCCGAAAGCCGACTCTGATTGTGTGTATTCCGTCGTTGACGGAACTGTGACAACAGTGCGCGTGCCGGAATCGGTGCTCGAGTCAAGGACTTGCTACGCATACAAACCTAACGTGGATGCCAGTTGTACGGACCAGTTTTCTGATGGAAAAGAGGTTGGTAGTCTCCGGTTTAATAGAGGCGGGTACCCGGGAGGCTACTACTCGTTCCAGCACATGTTGGTTGGAGATGACGTCAGCAGATCAGTGGTGATCATGCGCTTGTCGAACATCGTGTTGAGTTTAGGTCTTACAGCTATCGTCGTCGTAATGGCATCTCCACGAATTCGTCAACAAATAGTCTTATCTGCGACTGTGGCGTGGGTGCCGATGGGCGTTTATTTCATATCCTCAACAAATCCGAGTGCGTGGGCTATTTCTGGTTGTTATGTGTACGGGGCTGCATTGGTCGCACTGATATTTGCATCCGGGAGGAAGACATGGATTCTTCTCGGTACTGCGGCTGTTGGTGCACTCATGGCAATTGAGAGCCGTACCGATTCCGCGTTCTTTGTTGTTGTTATCAGCCTGGCGGTTGCGCTTCTCGCCGGACTTAATAAGGCATATTGGCGCCGTTATATTGTTCTGGCCTTTGTTCAAGTTTTTGCAGTAACTGTGTTTCTCTCGACTGGACAAACGGCCGAGATGACAAGTGCAGCGGATTGGCCTGTGTCTACGCTGCCATTGTATAAGGTCTTTTTCCACAATCTCCTAAAATTGCCAGAATATCTTGGAAAATTCTGGGGGCTTAACGAGGGAATGGGATGGCTGGATGTCAGCCTTCTTGGTTGGTCAACTTTGACAATGATCGCACTGGCTGGGGGACTGTTTGCTGTCGGTTTGCGCGAGGTGTGGACTAGAAAAGCGTTGTCCATCTTGGTATTGGCGGGTGCCATCGGTGGAATACCCGTGTTGGGAATGACGATAAGGCGTGTCGAACCGGTTACCTTGTATCAGGGAAGGTATATGTTGCCATTAGTGGCTATCCTCTTTTTGGTGTTACTCGTGTCGCGCGGCAAAGAATCCTTGGTATTCAGTAGGTCGCAGCTCGTCGTTCTGCTTGCCGTTGTGACAATCTCTAACGGACTAGCTTTGAGGAGATTAATCAGACGATATGCGATAGGGCTTGCTTCCAGTTCTGATATCAGTCTTTCGAATCCCACATGGTCTCCGTGGCCCATTTCTGCTGAGGCCTTGTGGTGGATCGGTACAGTGGGTCTGACACTTGGCGTAACGTTGGCACTGGTAATGACGAGTAGAACGACGATCGCAAATCCAGAGATCGCGGAGGGACTTCCTCAGAACAATACAGATGAGGGGCATCGTGGGAAGCATCGTTCTGGCTGCTTCGTCAGCAGTGTCACTAACTCATCAAGAACTTGTGACAATGATGGTGTGTCGACTCTTGTTTCTGAGAGTTGATAGTCGAAAGATGGTTTTGGTCCACTGAGTTACATGGCGATGTGTTTTCGTCGGGGGAAGCTGATGCGGTTCTAGTGTAGGTTGTTTGTTGAGAATCAATAATAGTGGAAGTTTGTTGTTTGAGAGAGGCTTACGTGTATCGGCGGTGGTTAGTTGTGGGGGCTAAGGGGATGCTTGGTCACGACCTGGTGTCACGGATTGCGGCTGGCGGTTATGATGTTCTCGCCGTTGATCGTGATGAAATTGATATCACCGATCCGCAAAGCGTTGACGCTGTTGTGGGCGGCGTTGATGTGGTGGTAAATGTTGCTGCCTTTACTGCGGTTGATAAAGCAGAAGAGCAGGAAGCCGTCGCATTTGCGGTGAACGCAACTGGTCCGGAGATTCTCGCACGGCGTTGTAAATCAATCGGTGCTCGGTTGGTGCATATCTCTACGGACTACGTTTTCGGTGGAGAATCCAATGAGCCTTATGCAGAGGATGAGATTTTGACGCCTTGCGGTGCATACGGTCGAACCAAAGCAGCGGGCGAATGGGCAGTCCGAACGTACACGGACGATTATCTCATTGTAAGAACGGCGTGGTTGTACGGGCGCTATGGACATAGCTTTCCAGCAACAATGAAGGCCCTCGCACAAACTCACGCTTCTATCGATGTGGTGACTGATGAAGTTGGCCAGCCCACGTGGACTGTTGATCTCGCTGATCTGATCGTGCGGTTAGTAGATTCTAATGTTCCTTCTGGCATTTACCATGGCACGTCTAGCGGAGAGACGAACTGGAATGGCTTCGCACGCGCCATTATGGAATCGATCGGCAAGGATCCCACAATAATCAAGGAAACAACGGCAGCGGCGTTTGATCGACCGGCTCCTCGACCGCACTACTCCGTGCTTAGTCATGATACGTTGCGTGCAGTAGGTGTTGAGCCGATTGGAAACTGGCTTGAAAGGTGGAGGATCGCATCCCCCATCGTGTTGGGTACCGGGGCATAGGAGAACCTACCCGCGTTCTTCCCCATGTTTTGGTGACCATATCTCGAGGCGTCCCATACGGCCTTGAGAGCCGTTGCAAAAACCCAGCCGCAACATCCTCCGCCGTTCACTCCGCCTATCGCTCACTATACAGCCATTGAACGCGATGTACTTTAGCAGCCAGTACGCATAGCGCACCCTCCAACGCCACGGCATGAGATTCTTGCGCCTGATCAGCCAGATTGTGTTCCGCACGATGTAATAGTTGCGGAATGGAGCATGAACGTGAATTGGTTGCGGACGGCCTGGTAACCGCACTGCCTGGTCACCAAGAGTGTGTACTAAACGAAGGTGCGGAGCCACAACTAGTCGGTAACCTTTTTTGCGCGCCCGGAGGCCCCATTCCAGGTCTACATGATCGATGAACAGCTCTTCTCGCATCTGGCCAATGGCATGGAATGCGTTCAGATCAATCAAACAACCGGAAGCTATGATGAAAGCAACATCAAGTCGCTCTTCTTGGAGCTCTGCCGGTGTGGCACGCTTGGGCGTCCACTTCCGAGCCATATACACCAGCTCGTCGGCGCCTTCGCGTTCCTCTGCCACTAATGGGCCCACCGCCGCGATTCGCGAGTCTTCAGAAATGACATCAAGTAATGCAGCGACAAGTCCTGGTGCCGGGTGTGAATCGTGGTCTGAAAGGTAGACGTGCGTTGCCCCCAGCTGTTCCGCACGAGCTATCCCAATGTTCTGCGCGGCAGCAATTCCCACGTTCGTTGGAAGTGTGTGGAGGTGAACGCTAAGGCTGTTACATGCTGCTTTCAGACGAGTGACTGATGCCAGGCTAGATCCGTTGTCCACAACCACCACTGGGCACTGTGCCGCCAATGATTCCAGCAGCTGGCGGCAATCATCGGGTGGATTGTAGGTGATGACGACGGCCACAACACGTGGCACCCTATGCAGCGCCATGAGCTGCTCAGAGCGAAGCAATGAAAGCTTGGCATTCTTCCCAAGTCGGGAGCAAACCGGAATCGCGCGCCTCCGTCAGCCCAGGGGCCCTTGTATCCTTGGGAGAGAGCAGTAGCTCTAATGGTTGGCCGTTGCGACCAGTAGTTGGATACTCAATAGCGACCTCCTCGCAGAGCGGATTGACGCCGTGCTCACGAGTGGGTGCGTATTCCGCTGAACAGAGGTATACCACGGTGGAATTGTCCTCAAGAGCTACAAAAACGTGGCCAAGACCCTCTGATAGATAGATCGCGCGTCGGTCTGCATCGTCAAGGAGAACGGAATCCCATTGGCCGAACGTTGGCGAGCCGACGCGAATATCGACGGCGAAATCGAGGACTGCCCCGCGTGGGCACATGACGTACTTCGCCTGTGAGGGAGGTACATCTGCGAAATGAATTCCGCGAACTGTGCCCGCCTTAGATATAGAGGTATTGGCCTGTTTTAGATCGAACTTGTGGCCGATTTTTTCTTCGAAGAGTGTGGACTTGTACATTTCGGCGAAGAGACCCCGATCGTCAGGGAACTGTTTCGGAGTGATTTCCCATGCACCGGCTATCGAAAGCTCGCGGAACTCCATAATCGTCCTTTTCTATCCATCAGCTGGCGTGTGCCGGCTATCAATTCTCACTATCGTCCAGTAGGCCAAGGAGGTAACGTCCGTAACCTGACTTGACGAGCGGCTCCGCCTTTTCACGGAGTTCGTCATCACTCAAAAAGCCCATTCGCCATGCTACTTCTTCTGGGGCGCCGATCTTTAATCCTTGGCGCGCCTCAACTGTCCGGACGAAACTAGTTGCGTCCGCAAGCGAATCAAACGTGCCTGTATCCAGCCAAGCGGTACCACGTGGGAGCACTTCCACTTGGAGTTTGCCTTCCTCCAGGTAAACGCGGTTAACATCAGTGATCTCGTATTCTCCACGCGCTGATGGTCTCAGATCCTTTGCGATCTGGACTACGTCATTGTTGTAGAAATAAAGCCCTGGCACAGCATAATTAGATTTCGGTTGTGAGGGCTTTTCCTCAATAGACAGAGCAATGAGGTTCTCATCGAACTCCACAACTCCATAACTCCTAGGATCAGAAACGTGGTATGCAAAGACAGCGCCACCATCTGGATTAACGTGTCTACGCAAGCGAGTTCCCATTCCAGGGCCGTAGAAAATATTGTCTCCCAGCACTAAGCCTGCAGGTTGATCTCCGATGAAATCAGCGCCAATCACAAATGCCTGAGCGAGTCCGTTGGGCACAGCCTGAACCGCGAAGGAAAGGTTAATACCGAACTGCGATCCATCGCCGAGGAGGCGATGAAAACCTGGCGCGTCTTGCGGTGTTGTGATCACCAGAATGTCTCGGATACCCGCCAACATAAGCGTCGACAGCGGGTAATAAATCATCGGTTTGTCATACACCGGGACAAGCTGTTTCGACGTACCAAGGGTTATGGGATTGAGTCGCGTACCGGATCCGCCGGCAAGAATGATTCCACGCATGACTCAAGTATCGCGTATTTGCAGCTTTGAGTTGCAATTTTTCGATCAGGTCGGGTGCTTTTGGTGGCTTGATCGCGGCTTGGGAGGAATTCGTGTCCCACCGCACCAGTATCGTGGTATGGAGAAAGCGCTCGGATACAGAGCTTCCCGCTAGAATGAGCGCCAGTGCCCTACTCGCCATTCTCCACAAGATAAGAGGTTGCAAGTGTCAGAACCGGTAGATCCTTCCGAAGAAGGCGCGTCAACAGGTGCAGAGTCAACTGAGCCCATCTCGTCAGATCCGGCTGGTGCGAGCCCCGTGCCGATAAACGGTTCGGCACCAACGGAATCCTGGTCAAACGTGCCTCGTTCTCCCCGCACCGGGGCTAGATCAGCGGCCGATCCCCACACGCGCCATACGGGTAACGCTCACGGAGCGTCGGATGATGACACAATGCGTCTCACTGAAGAAACGCTTGATGCTATACAGGAGGCTCAAATCGCCGAACATCGCGCGGCTAAGAAGAGGCGCCGCAAATGGCCCTGGATCACCGTTGCAGTCATCGCCGTATTGGGTCTCGCTTACGTGGGTGCTGCTAACTATCTTGGCGATCGCGTTCCCTCTGGCACCAAGGTAGCCAGCGTGAACATCGGCGGACTCACCCGCACAGCCGCCATCAAGAGACTTGATACGGAGCTCGCGCCTGCAGCAGCCAAACCCATCAGCGTCGTCGTCGGGAAATCCGATCAAAGCCAGGCAATCGATCCCACCACGTTCTCGCTCGCACTTGACAGCAGGGCAACGGTCAACAAGGTAGTCGGCTTCTCGTGGAACCCCGTACGGCTCTGGCAGCATCTCTTCGGGGGCTCCCGCATTGACCCGGTGCTCACCGTCAACAAAGACGCACTATCGCAAGCCGTATCCTCACTCGCAACTGCCACTAACGTGGCGCCACAAGACGCATCCATCGCCTTCACTGTTCCTGATGGTGACGGCGCTCCGAGCGTCACCGTCACCCCCGCAGTGGTTGGCACCGAACTAGACCAAACAGCGGCAGTACAAGTACTGTCAACCGAAGCGCTCACCGCCACACAGCCGATCGAACTCGCCGTCACCGAAAAACAGCCAGCCATAACAGATGAAGCCGCAGCAGAAACACAAAAGCAGGCGGAAACACTCATCTCGGATCCGTTATCAGTCACCGTTCAGGGTAAAGTGGTCGAACTCAGCCCGCGTGACCTCGCATCGGCCGCGACCTATAGCGATAAAGATGGCACACTCACTCTAGCGATTGATGGCAAGAAGCTAGGAGACATCGTCCGCTCCGGAGCATCCGACGTTCTGAAAGCAGGTACAGACGCCCGCATTGAGATCGTCAATCACACAACACCCACCATCGTTCCCTCCACTAATGGAGTCGGAATAGACGACGATGCGTTAGCCAAACAAGTCGCCGAAAAAGGGATCACCACCGATCGCACCGTAGAACTCGATACCGTTGATGTGCCCGCATCCTTCACCACCGAAGACGCGCAAAAGATGGGGATCAAAGAAGTAGTCTCCTCCATTGATACCCCACTAACCTCCGATAACGTGCGAACGACCAACCTCATCGTTGGCACCAAGATGATCCAAAACACGCTCGTGAAACCAGGGGATACGTTCTCGCTGCTCAACGCGTTAGGGCCCATTACTGCTGAACGCGGTTTCGTGAGCTCTGGCGTAGTGGTGAACGGATTCGACTCCACGGCGCTCGGAGGCGGACTCTCTCAGCTCTCCACAAACACCTTCAACCTCGGTTACCTTGCAGGTCTCGTTGACGTGGAACACCAGGCGCATTCCTTCTATTTCAGCCGTTACCCCATGGGGCGCGAAGCCACGCTGTGGGAAGGTCAAATTGACATGAAGTGGAAGAACAATACGCCATACGGCGTGGTGATCGATAACTGGGTCGCAGATGGCTACGTTCACTCTCAGCTCTGGTCCACAAAATACTGGGACGTGAAAGTCAGCGACAGCGGTAAATACAACATCGTGCAACCAGGCACCAAGAATAACCCAGCGGCGGATTGTGAACCCATGGGAGCAGGTGGAGTCGGTTTCACTGTGACGGTGACGCGAACCGTTTCGCTCAACGGACAAGTCAACGACGATCTCAGTGGATCCATGACGTGGCGCTACGATCCAGTTGACGCTGTGACCTGTAACAAGAGTTAATATCTGCGGAACGTGCGCGGAATCATCCCGCGTCCCCATGCACCGCACCGGCTGCCGGCGCTAGTGTAGGAGAGGTAAAGAAAGGAAGCGCCATGACCTACATCATCGCCCTACCATGCGTCGATGTGAAAGACCGCGCATGCGTAGACGAATGCCCGGTGGACTGCATCTACGAAGGCGACCGCACGCTCTATATCAACCCAGACGAATGCGTAGACTGCGGCGCCTGCGAACCCGTCTGTCCCGTTGAAGCGATCTACTACGAAGATGACGTACCAGAAGAATGGTCCGCCTTCTACAACGTGAACGTTGAATTCTTCAACGATATTGGATCACCCGGTGGCGCATCAAAACTCGGACCCACCGGCAAAGACCACCCTTACGTGGCAGCATTACCACCGCAAAACACCGGCGAGTAGCCCATGGGATTCTTTACAGGCGATCTCCCAGACTTTCCGTGGGACAGCCTCATCCCCGCGCGCCAACGTGCGGCTCAATATCCAGGCGGCGCCATCGACCTGACCATCGGAACCCCCGTTGATCCCGTGCCAGCCTTTATACAGGCCGCGCTGGGCGGCGCCAGCGACGCCCACGCGTATCCAGCCACCATCGGAAGCAACGAACTCCGCACCGCAATTGCGCGATGGCTGCACAATCATCGCGGTGTCACCGGAACTCCCGGAATACTCCCCACTATCGGATCCAAAGAAATGGTAGCCCTGCTTCCCAGCTTCCTCGGGTTCGGCAAGGGAGACACGGTTGCATTTCCGCGAATGGCCTACCCCACATACGACGTCGGCGCCCGGATCGCAGGGGCCACACCGCTTCCGCTCAACGCGGATGCTGATCCGGAAACCTGGCCAGAAGGTATCGCTCTACTTTGGCTCAACAGCCCGGGAAATCCAGACGGGCACGTACTCGGCATACACCAACTCAAACGCATACGTGCATGGGCCCGAGCCCATGGCACCATCATTGCCTCCGACGAATGCTATGCCGAACTCACGTGGGACGTGCCGGAAGCTCCGTCGATACTTGACACGCGGGTCTGCGGCACGGATTACCGTGACATCTTCTGCCTGTACTCTCTCTCTAAACAATCCAACATGGCAGGCTACCGTGGAGCATTCATCGCAGGCGACCCCGAGCGTATCGCCACACTGACACAACTGCGGAAACACGCCGGCTTCATGATGCCCACACCCATTCAGCACGCCATGGCCGTTGCGTTAGGCGACGAAGCGCACGTTACTGCTCAAAAGGAGACCTATCGCCTCAGACGCGAGGCGCTCTCCGGAGTTCTCGAAGCTGCCGGCCTTCGTAACGATCCCAAATCCGTAGCTGGGCTGTACCTGTGGGCTGAAGATGCCTCAGGAAGAGCGAACGGCTGGGAGATCGTCAACGCCTGCGCGCGCATCGGGATCGTCGTCGCCCCCGGAGATTTCTACGGAGAAGCAGCCCGCGGCCGAGTGCGCATCTCGCTCACAGCGACAGACGAGGCTATCGGAGAAGCAATACGCCGCTTACCCGCATTACCAGGGGAATTGAGACACGCGGCGGCCAAACCGCGCGAGCGATAGTCAACACGTAACGCGGCGCGACGTAAAATACCTGCCATCTCAGAATCAAACCCTGGGTGACGAACGTGACCTGTTGCACGTATTATCTTGATGTGAAGATTTTGTGCGGCGGGTCACCACTGCACCCACATAGATAAAGATACGAGGTCTCCATGTCAGAAAACATGACAGACGACAGCGCTGAACTTACAGTGGACGGAACTGCCCTGCACCTACCCAGAGTGCAGGCCAGTATCGGCATGGATGGGTTCCGCATCGACAAGATGCTAGCGACCACTGGCACCGTTACGCTTGACCCGGGCTTCACAAATACCGCCTCCTGCGAATCGGCAATCACCTACATCGACGGCGATGCCGGAATCCTGCGCTACCGCGGCTATCCCATCGAAGATTTAGCGAAAAACTGTAGCTTCCTGGAAGTCGCCTACCTACTGATCTACGGTGAACTGCCAGACCCGGAGGCACTCGCGCTCTTCACACGACGCATCAAACGGCACACGCTACTCCACGAAGACTTCAAAGCCTTCTTCACCGCATTCCCGGCAGGCGGGCATCCGATGTCCATCTTGCAATCCGGCATTGCGGGCATGGCCACCTACTACGATCACACACTTGATCCGAAGGATCCCGCTCAACTTGACCTGGCGACCGTGCTACTCATGGCGAAAGTTCCTACCATGATCGCTTATATTGCCAAACGCGCCACCGGTCTGCCATTGCTTTATCCAGACGCATCACGTTCCTACACCGAAGATTTCATCCGAATGACCTTCGGACTGCCCTACCAAATGCAGGAAATCGACCCAACTATCGTCAATGCGCTGGACAAACTGTTCATCCTTCACGCGGATCACGAACAGAACTGTTCCACATCTACCGTGCGGCTAGTTGGCTCCTCACAAGCCAATATCTATGCCTCGATATCTGCAGGCGTTGGCGCTCTTTCCGGTCCACTCCACGGTGGCGCGAACGAAGCCGTGCTGAACATGCTCAATCAGATACGCGACAGCGGCGTGCCTGTGTCCCAGTTTGTGCAACAAGTTAAAGACAAGAAAAACAAAGTCAAACTGATGGGATTTGGGCACCGCGTCTACAAGAATTTCGACCCGCGTGCCCGTGTGGTCAAGGGACTTGCGGATGAGGTACTGGTCAAGCTGGGAGGCGATAACGAACTCTTCGATATCGCCCAGGAACTTGAAGCCGCTGCGCTTTCAGACGATTACTTCATCGAACGCAAGCTCTACCCGAACGTCGACTTCTACACGGGGCTTATCTACGAAGCTATGGGTTTCCCACGCCAGATGTTCACTCCGCTTTTCGCATTGGGGCGCCTGCCTGGTTGGATCGCGCAATACCGCGAAATGGTAGCCGATCCGGCTCAGAAGATCGGCCGCCCACGCCAGGTGTATATCGGGCATGTGGAACGCCAGTGGGTACCACGCAATCAGCGGGAAAAGCAAGAAATGGTCGTGGTGTCGTCCATGTTGGATTCCAAGCGCCTTTAGGCAATCGAGCCCGGAGTGGGGTCGTGCTTGGAGTGGGGACGTACTTGAAGTGGGGTCGAGCCAGAGTACGGCCCCACTCCATAAGCGAGAGATCCTAATTCTCAGTTGTTGTGCAGCACCGAGTTGAGCTGTGTTCCGCGCACGCCCGGCCGGGGGAGTGCCTCGACTGCGCCCGATTGCGAGTTCCGGCGGAACAGAATGTCATTCATACCTGCGAGTTGACGCGCCTGCACCACTTCCGGTTCCTGGATGTAACCTTCACGCGACGGCGCCACCCCACCTGTGGGCAGCACTGTAACCTTTGTACCAGCGGTGACGTACAAACCGGACTCCACGATGCAATCGTCTCCCACGGGAATGCCTAAGCCAGAATTAGCGCCGAGCAGCGAACGTTTGCCAACGCGCACCAGCTCTTTTCCGCCGCCTGACAGGGTACCCATCGTAGAAGCGCCACCGCCAATATCGGCGCCGTCGTCCACAATCACGCCCTGAGAGACACGGCCTTCAATCATCGCGCGGCCAAGGGAACCAGAGTTGTAGTTCACAAAGCCCGCATGCATCACGGTGGTACCCGCCGAAAGGTAGGCACCCAGCCGGACATTGTTGCCATCTGCGATACGCACTCCAGAAGGAATCACGTAATCAACCATGCGCGGGAACTTATCAACTGAAAGAATACGCACGGGTGCATTCGTCTTCGCACGGGCGCGCATGCGCGTATCTTCAAAATCGTCTAAGAAGCACGGACCGAGGCTGGTCCAGGCTACGTTCTCAAGCACAGAGAAAATGCCCGCCAAGTTCAGCGTGTTCGGCTCAACGAAGCGCCACGAAAGCAAGTGGAGCCGCAAATAGGCACCTGCTGCGCTCGATGGTTCTTCATCCAAGTTGATCACAGTCTTGATGATTCGCAGATGCACGTGCCGCGTATCATCATCGCGCTCCAAAGACAGAAGAACAGGATCCGGTTGCGCGTTCTCCGGCGGAGTGCCGAGCTGTGGATGTGGGTACCACACGTCAAGAATTCGGCCGTCGGGACGGGAAGTTGCAAGGCCAAAGCCCCAAGCATGCTGAGTCATATGCCCAGCGTACCCACTGGCTGCGGCGGACTCACAGTCTGCCCAGCTTGCGGAATACCGCGGCATGCGCCAAAGCGTATGTCATTCGGCACTCTGATGCGCTGCCGCGTTGTTCACAAGAGCATGAAGCTCTGGCCACGCGGTGGCAAACGAAGGCAGCAGATTGTCGGGCAAATCGTCAATATCGCACCAGGCGAGCCGTTCTGATTCGCGGTCGGGTACAGCAACGGCATCGGAAGCGCATCGGGCTACAAATGTTGTGTACGCCCAATCGCCGTGATCCGCAGCGTGGTGTGCCAGCAGGTGCAGTGATGAGGCTCCGATCGCAGTCTCCTCCTCGAATTCTCGCAGAGCCCCCGCCTCCGCTGTTTCGTCCCAATCGACAGCACCACCTGGAATACCCCATGTTCCACCGCCGTGCGACCACTGCGAACGCAGCTGTAATAGAACTTCCGTGCGCCGCCCAGTTGTTCCGGCACCGCCTCCAACCGTGCGGAACGCACAGATTCCGGCAGCGCCGTTGAGTCCCCAATGCCGATTTCCGCAGGAACACAAGATGAAACCATCGGCACCATGCAGTAGACGCATCGGATGTGAGGCGTCCAAGAAATGCGAACCGGCACCCGAAAGCTCTCCTGCGGCGGGTTGAGCCGACGTCCACAGCTGAGTGATCGAAAGCCCCGATGCGTGCATCATTCTGCGCAGCAAGGGAAGAGAAAGCCCGACGACCCCGTGGTAATCGCCGTCAACTCTCTCGATGAATGGTCCGCCGAGCCCGTCCACAGTGAAAGAACCGGCCACCTCCAACGGTTCTCCGGATTCCACATAGGCCTCAATTTCCGCTTCTGACATCGGAGCCACGTGCACGGCGGCATGTGAGACTGCCCCAATTGCGTGCCCGGAACGCGGATGCACCAGGTAATGGCCTGTGTGGAGTATGCCCACCTGGCCGGCCATGGCTCGCAGCCGGGTGCAGGCCACCTCTTTGGAGTGAGGTTTTCCCACCACTTGGCCGCCGAATTCAAACATGGAGTCGCAGCCCAGGACAAGCGCGGAGGATACGCCATTTGTGGCGACGGTCCGCGCCTTCGCCGCTGCTAAGGCGAGCACTTTTTGAGTCGCACCGCCGCGCACGCGCGCCAGCACAGCGTCTTCCTCTACGCCGGAGACCTGGAGCTCCGGTTCGATTCCCGCGGCGCGTAGCGTGGCCAGCCGGGCAGGCGATTGGCTTGCCAGAGTTATGCTAAGGCGAGGTAGATGGGGCGTCACCTCATCAGGTCCGTTCACGGCACTGTCTGGTGCGCCGCGCTCAATGTGGTTCTCTCTCACTGCAAGGCCTCGCGTAGCACATCCAATCCCACTGAACCGAGTGAAAGAGCACGCATGTGCCATGCCTTCACGTCGAATTGATCGCCCGCGGCTTGTGCTTTGGCGCGGGCCTGCTCGCGTAGCTCATTCCAGATGCGCTGACCAATCTTGTAGGAAGGTGCCTGGCCTGGCCAGCCAAGATATCTATCCAGCTCAAAGGAAAGGAATGCCGGATCCATCGCCACGTTATCCAGCAGGAATTTCCACGCAGAATCGTGATCCCACGCGCCGTCGCCGTACGTCCCGGCGGACTTGCCGAGGTGAACACCTAAATCCACCACCACGCGGGCCGCGCGCAAACGCATGGAATCCAGAACACCCATCCGGTTGCCCAGATCGTTCTGGAAACCTAACTCCGCCATCAGCCCCTCCGCGTAGAGTGCCCAGCCTTCGCCGTGGCCGGAAACCCAGCATCCCTGCCGCCGCCAAACATTCAGCTCATCGCGCAGATATGTCGCTAAACCGACCTGAAGATGATGGCCTGGTACGCCTTCGTGATACACGGTGGTTCGTTCTTGCCACGTGTTGAAATGAGTCACGCCGTGCGGAACGGACCACCACATGGTGCCTGGCCGCGAGAAGTCATCCGTTGGGCCCGTGTAGTAGATGCCGCCAGTTCCGTCTGTGAGAACACGGCAGTCCAGCTTCAGGAGCGGCTCCGGGATATCGAAGTACTTCCCGGACAGCGCGTGGAGTGATTCATTCGCAGTGTCCTGCATCCACCGCTGCAGGTTGTCCGTACCTTCCAGCGAATGGTGCGGATCAGTATTGAGGCGATCCATTGCCTCACGCACACTTACACCCTTGCCGTATAGCTGTTCGGCGATCTGTTCCTGTTCAGCTGTGATAGAAGCGAGCTCCCGTTTGCCCCACTCGTAAGTTTCATCAAGGTCGATCGATGCCCCCAGGAACTGCCGTGAGAACCTCTCGTAGCGCTCGCGTCCCACGGCGTCGCGTGTGCTGGCTGCTGGTGCGATATCACGGCGAAGCATGGTAGCCAGTTCACCATAGGCCGTGTTTGCCGTTGCTGCGCCACGTTCAAGTTGGCCCGCCAAGGATGGGAATGCTGCAGCACCACGTGCGGCAAGTTTCGAAAAGTTTGAGGCGGAGTTACTCAAAGCCTCGCACTGTTCTGCACAACGGTCTACTTGCCGGCGCGCAAATACAGGCCCGTGCGCCAGCCGCCACAGCAGCGACTCCCGATAGCTATCTAAAGCGGCCGGAACAGCCGCAAGGCGGCGTGCGATTGTGTGCCACTGTTCTTCCGTATCGGTAGGCATCACATCGAAGATGTCGCGAATCTGCTGAATTGGAGAATCGATCACATTGAGCGTACCGGTGGATTCTCCTGCTTCCCACAGTTCGATATCGGAATTCAAGCGTTCGCGCATTGCGGCTGCTGTCACAGCGTCGACGTCGTCTGCAGGTGACAATGTGTCAAGCTCCCGCAACGCCTCGCGCGCAAGCTGAGTGTATGCGGCGATTCCTTCAGGCGAGTAATCGGAAAAAGTCCCCTCGTCCGCGCCGGGAAGGCCGATGAACGTCACGAGCTCCGGGGAAGCGTCCAAGCAGCGTTGAAAGTATGTATCCGCGCATGAATCGATAGCAGTGGAGTGTTTCATGCCTCCACAGTACATTCCCCCGTGTCCTCACGCCCCACCGCGGACGGAATGAGTAATCTTAATTCGCCCCCAACCGCTTGTAGTTCTCTCTGAACTGCTGAATTGGTGATAGGACTAAGAACTGCACACAAATAATCACATTATCGTTACAATTACCAATGTGACTGACGGCACATTGATTATGGAGAGGGCGGCATGACCGTGGCAGACGAGACTACCCTTGTCTCCCCATCGGCCTCACAGGCGGGCGGAGGGAACCCACCACGTGGGGCAACGGGCGGCTTCCGCTATGGCGTTCCCGCAATCCCTGAACCTGCCAAGCCGAAGAAGCAACGCAAGGGCAAGAAACATAGGAAGAACACGGTGGATAAACGTGTTGAAAAGCTGTTGCGCGGCGAAGAAAAATACACTTTGCGTTCGGCAGCGCAGGCGGCACAGATGACTGTGGCGGAGGCGCGGCGTTTTTGGCTTTCAATGGGTTTTCCCGTGATCCACGATGAGGACCACGATCTGGTTTTCACGGATGACGACGTGGCGGCGATGAGCCGCCAGCGGCAGGTCTTGCGTTCGGGGGCTTTGGATCAAGAGGCAATCAGTTCGTTGGTGCGCGGGGAATCGCACACGGCTGATCGCTTGGCCTTGTGGCAATACGAGACGTTGGCGGAGTATGCAGAGCGTGTACTGGGACTGGATGGGATTTCCGCGCGTTTTTGGGTACTAGACCACGTAGGCGATTTTCAAGAGTTCTTTTCCAAGGAGATCAGTTACGCATGGCGGCGCCACCTGGCATCCTTATTGCGGCGTTCGGAGGCGGAGGCCAGTTCGATGGATCTCTCCAACGCCGACGAGGTGCAGCTGCAACGCGCGCTGGGTTTTGCGGACATGGTTTCCTTCACCCACCATTCGAATGAACTTGCCGCTTCCGAACTGGTCACTCTGATAGAAACGTTTGAAACGACGTGTCGCGACGTCATCACCTCGCACGGTGCACGTGTGGTGAAAACGATCGGTGACGCGTTCTTGTACATCGCAGACGATTTGGTGACCGGGGCCGAAGTTGCGATGGGGATCGTGGAGAAGCTGCGGCAGATTCCCGGCATGTTGCCTGTGCGTGCATCGTTGGTGTGGGGTGGAGTGGTGTCCCGCTATGGCGATGTCTTTGGCCCCACTGTCAATCTGGCATCGCGCCTAGTGGACGTGGCACCTTCTGGAGGTGTTCTCACAGATCGCCGCACGGCGAACATCATGACAGCGTTGGGTTTGGAACAGTTTGCATTGGTCCCAGCGGGTGCTCCCGATCTGCAAGGGCTTGGCAGAGTGGAAACTGTGGAACTGCGCCGCCTGCCTGCGCGCGTGTGATTCTGCGGCGCAATTCCGGGAATCCCTCGACTAATGCTTGAAGGTTGGCATAACATTCAAGTGTGACTAACTTACTGCTTGTTGAAGACGATCAGGCGATCTCCGGCCCGCTGATGCGTACGCTCGCACGCGAAGGCTACAACGTCAGTTTGGCGGAAACGGGTGCCGACGCGCTTTCGCAGATGGAAAAAGGCGTTGATCTGGTGATCTTGGACCTGGGCCTTCCGGACATGGACGGCCTGGACGTTGCCCGGCAAATTCGGCAACGTGGTTGGGTGTTCCCAGTGATAATTCTGACTGCACGCTCAGAAGAAGTGGACATGGTGGTGGGATTAGACGCCGGCGCGGATGACTATGTCACAAAGCCATTTCGATTGGCAGAACTGCTAGCTCGTGTCCGCGCATTGTTGCGCCGCTCGGAGGCGAGCGATGGCGACGACGTCGTGCGCGCACATGACGTGACGATCGACGTAACAGCACACCGCGCATTCTTGGGCTCTCAGGAGCTACAGCTCACTGGCAAGGAATTCGATCTTCTGACGATACTGGTGCGCCATGCGGGGGCCGTGGTTTCCCGTGAGGACCTGATGCAAGAAGTGTGGGGCACACAGGGCGAAGAATCCACGAAGAAACTCGATATGCATATCTCCTGGCTACGCAGGAAGCTCGGAGATGATATCGCCAATCCACGGCACATCTCCACGATTCGTGGTATGGGTTTCCGTTTCGAAGAGGGGTAATGCAGCGTGCGGCGGCGCGCGATACAGATGACGACTGCGGCGGTTGCCGTGGCCGTTGCGCTTTTGGGAATTCCCGGCCTCATTCTGGGTAGCCTCTTGATCTGGCGAGACGCGGAGGTAGGGGCCGAAGGGCGCGCTACCTCTGTTGCTACCATGGTGGAACAACGCCTGGATGCAGGCAATGAAATTTCTATGCCGTCGCTTGAACGCTATGCGAATGCTCAGGGCCAATACGCGGCGCATATTATTGTGCTCACCCCATTTTCCCGAATTGAAGCTGGCAAGCCGATTGATGGCCGCACTATCAGTTTCACCAAGTCAGCCGGCACGGACGCCACCGTTACGGTGGCGATATCGCGTGACGCCGTAGTGCGTTCGGTTGCGCTATTCGGATTTGCTGGGCTTATTCTGATTTCTTTCTCGTTTACGGTGGGCGTGGCGTTCGCACTTCACCAATCACGGCGCCTGTCCGCTCCGTTGATTTACCTGGCCGCGGCTGCCGAGCAGGTGGGCGCCGGGCAGACCCGCCCCCAGATGGAGAAGACCGGAATCGAAGAGATCGATCTGGTGTACGAAGAGCTCGTGCGAACGGCAGATCGCATGGCCGGCCGTATTTCAGCCGAACGGCAGTTCGCAGCGGACGCCTCGCACCAGTTGCGCACGCCGCTGACCGCGCTTTCCATGAGGCTAGAGGAAATCGAGTATCTGACTGATGATCCAGAAGTTAAGAAGGAAGCAAACGCCTGTCTGGAACAAGTAGAACGCCTCACCGGTGTGGTACAGGATCTGCTGGCGAATTCCCGTTCCGCGGCATCTGGTTCTACAGAGGCTGTGCGCTTGAAGCTAATCTTTGCTCAGCAAAAAGAAGAGTGGGAAATGAGTTTCACAAAACGGGGCCGCGAACTTGTATTTGATACTGGTGGCGCACCAGCGGTATTAGCCAATCCGGCATCACTATCGCAGATACTCGCCACGCTGATCGAGAATTCGCTCAAATACGGCGCAGGGACTACATCGGTGCGCGCTAAGAAGGCGGGTCATGGCGTAGTCATTGACGTGACGGATGAGGGCCCGGGCGTCGATCCGGATCTCACCGAAGCGATTTTCCGCAAGGGTGTCTCTACGGGAGGCTCCACCGGCATCGGCCTACCGTTGGCCCGGAGCCTGGCTGAGAACGTGGGAGGACGCCTGGAATTGACACAGAATAAGCCCCCGGTATTCTCATTGGCACTATCCGCTTTGCCCCAGTCACTCGATCCTGATCGGATCCTTCCTGCTGGGTCGATCATCACTGTGGGTTCGCGCCGGCGCCGCCGTTGAGGCGTGTACGTCCAGTTGAATCTGGCCGGGTTCGTGCGTCTCCAGGATATCCAGCGCCTCCGCGGCGGCGTCTTCTGCAGTGGGTGTGGGAGCGCGCGTGAAAACCACATAGCGGTACATCACGTAGCGGAATGCAGTGCCCAGCACCAAGCCAACAACGTTGGCAGAAATGTTGTCTGCCAATTGGGAACGCAGTCCCAGCACGTAACGGGAGAACCACAAACAGGCCAGCGCGATGAGCATCCCGCCCAGGTTCACCAACACAAACATCACGAACTCGCGCGTCTTATCGTCATTGCGGCTTTTGCGGAAAGTCCAAAGCCGATTCATGATCCAGGAGAATATGACGGATATGGTGACCGATATCACCTTGGCCGTCATGGAGGGGTCTCCGGGCAATGTGACAAATCCGCCATGGGCGAGCAGATTGAACAGGCCGACGTCCACAATGTATGAGCCAAGGCCCACCACGCAAAACTGAACGAATTCAACGAACCATTCACGGAAGGTCTGGCCGCGCAATAACACGGTGATCAGGCGGGATAATCTGCTGGAATGAGACACCACTCCAGTCTAAACGTGAGTAGGGTAAATACGTGACTAGCGAACAGAAGACGTCCAGTAATCACGCAGGGAAGCAACGTGTGGTGGGAACCGGCGCAAAGTCCGCAGCCCCCCGTATCGGAGTGATCGGCGGCGGACAGCTGGCCCGCATGATGCAGGAAGCTGCAGCTCCTTTAGGTATTGAATTGGATGCCCTGGTGGAAGCCTCCGATGGTTCGGCGGCCCAGGTGATACCTGAGAGCCGCGTGGCGCAGGCCGACGATGTGGCAGCAATCATGGAACTGGCACGGCACGTTGATGCTCTCACCGTGGAACACGAACACGTTCCCGAAGCCACCCTGAAACAGGCGGAGCAATTCGCACCCGTGCGGCCGAATGCCACTGCTCTACGCTACGCCCAGGACAAGATCGCCATGCGCACCCGGATGGGGGAATTGGGTATTCCGGGGCCGCGATGGTTCACGGTTAATTCGGCCGACGACGTCGCCGCCGCCCTCCGCGAGCTCGGCGGCCGCGCGGTACTGAAAACGCCCCGCGATGGATATGACGGCAAAGGCGTGCGCATCATTGACGATGTACGGCAGGCCGATGACTGGTTTGCTGAGGGGCCACTGTTGGTAGAAGAACTGATTCCATTCGAAATGGAGGTGGCCCAGCTTGTGGCACGCCGGCCAAGCGGCGAAATTCGATCGTGGCCCGTGGTTCGTACAGTGCAACAGCAGGGCACCTGCTTCGAAGTAGTTGCGCCAGCGCCGGGAATCGGCGAAGCCCTTGCCACGGAGATTCGTGAACTGGGCGAAAGTATCGCACGTGAACTCGCAGTGGTGGGCATACTCGCCGTCGAACTGTTCCTGGCACGCGATTCGGATGGCACGTTGCGCCCTTACGTGAATGAATTGGCGATGCGCCCCCATAATTCGGGCCATTGGACTATTGAAGGATCCACTACAAGCCAGTTCGAACAGCATGTCCGTGCGGTACTTGACTTGCCGCTGGGTGATACGGCGTTGCGCGCTCCGTGGAGCGTGATGGTCAACATCTTAGGATCCCAACTGCGCGATCCGCGCGATGCGTATCCGCAGGCGATGGCCCGATATCCGTCTGTCAAGTTTCACATGTACGGTAAGGCTGTGAAGCCACGGCGCAAAATTGGACACGTCACGGCCGTTGGAAGCGATTTGCAGGCGGCACTCGCGGCGGTGCATGGCGCTGCGGCAATCCTTCGTGGGGAAGATTCTGAGTGAGAGGAGCTGCCCATGAAAGTGGGTATTGTGATGGGTTCGGATTCGGATTGGCGCGTGATGAAAGATGCTGCCGATGTGCTAGACGATTTCAATATCCAGACCGAGGTGCGGGTAGTTTCGGCTCATCGTATGCCAGAAGATATGATCCAATACGGCCGCGAGGCCGCTGGGCGTGGCATTCGAGTGATTATCGCCGGTGCCGGTGGGGCTGCGCATCTTCCGGGTATGCTTGCCGCAGTGACCCCGCTTCCGGTAATCGGCGTGCCAGTGCCACTGAAATACCTAGATGGGATGGATTCGCTGCTCTCGATTGTTCAGATGCCGTCAGGCGTGCCAGTGGCAACCGTGTCAATAGGTGGTGCCAAGAATGCAGGGCTTCTTGCGGCGCGGATCATCGGCGTGAGCGATGAGACGGTGCGTGATCGGATGAGCACATTCCAGCGCGATTTGCGGGCGCTTGCGCTAGACAAGGGAGAAAAACTGCGCAAGAGCCTCAGTTAATCTGCCCAAGTGCCTCAGTTAATCTGCCCAAAATTGGAGGTGGTGAGTTCTCCGTTCATCATCTTCGTGAAGAACGTCCCTATCTTGTCCGGGTCCAGCTCTACTGCAGATTGGCCGCCCACCTGGTAATTAATCGTGGTGATCGGCGGAATGCCCATCAAGCCATCACTTCCCATGACGCTGCGCATCCCAAGCCCGGCCTTTGCCAGGTCAATGATGGACGTATCCGTATCAGTAGTGAGGTTTTCTGCAACAGCTCCAACAAGTGCACGCTGTTTGAATGGGTTGAGCAGGATCCCGGGCGTCGTTGCCTTATCCAAGATAGCGGACACAACTTGGCGTTGCCGCTCCGTACGCCCGATATCTCCTTGAGGATCTGAATAACGCATGCGGGAAAATGCGAGTGCCGTAGTTCCATCGGCGTCGTGGCAGCCGGACTGCCACACCAGCCCTGATAGTTGATCGTTGACGTCGTAATCCAGGCACAAGTTCACGCCGCCAACAGCATCCGTCAGTTCCTTGACGCCTTCCATGGAGACTTCAACATAGTGATCAATTGTCATTCCCGTAAGGTTCTCAACCGTCTGCACTAACAGCGAAGCACCACCGTACGAGTAAGCCGCGTTGATTTTCGCATCTCCATATCCCGGAATAGACACCCAACTATCGCGAGGAATAGAGACGAGCGCTGGAGATCCCGAGGAGGGGACCTGCAACAGCATGATCGTATCGGCGCGCTGCCCTTCTACGTCTTGTTCCGCTGCCTGTTCCGCAGTACGTTTGTCTGAACCAACAATGAGATACGTGGTTCCGGGAGTATTTGCCGCACCACTTAAGGCGTCCATGTGCGTCAGTTTGGAGTTTCCGTACCAGACCAGGTAGATCGGCCAGGCGGCGATGACTACCAACAGGAGGGCCACAGTGAGCGCAATAGTGCGGCCTACATGGCGCCGTTTCTTGCGTGCCGCGGAGTGCGGTGCTGCCGGTTGCGCAGAAGCCTGTTGATGGTGCACAGAGCGCCGGGCCGCTGGTTGTGAAGCTTCCGCGTGTTGTGAAGCTGCCGCATGCGCCTGCGATTGGCGTGATGGCTGGCGCGGCGGAATAGACGGAGGCATCTGGCCGGCATCGTAGCGCTGGTGGATGCTATTGTGTGGCCTTGCTGCGGAGTGAGGAGGAACAGCAGCAGCGGAATCGTGGATAACCGGCACGCGTTTAGGCTTTTTTGCCTTGCCATCGCCAACAATCCGGGCGTTGCTCACCTCGGGGCGGCGCCGCCTATCATGCGGTTCGAAGGAAGGGGGGTTTGTCATACAGCTTTATCCCTGTGCATTGTCTCGAGTACACACCGGGGCCGTTGTGGTTGCCTCTGTGGTGCTGGGTACTACGGTAGCAGCCGAAGTGGGTTTCGAGGTGGTTTCTGACGTGCTGGTGCCACCCGTGGATTTCGATCCGCTCGCACTGGCCGATGAAGTGGCGGACGTATCAGTGACCGATGTAATCACTCCGTTCGCATCCTTCTTCACAGTGAACGGATGATCTTCGGAGATCACTTTCCAGAGGTCGTCTGCCGCAGCAGTAGGCCGCACCCGCGCACCTTCGTATTGCCATGGCATAGTAACGAACGTTACATTGTCCAATGACAGGTCTTTGAGAGAGTTTGCGAGTCCCACGAGGTTTGAGATATTGCCAAAGCCCTCGCTGGTGGTGAGTGAAGCCGTTGCCACGTCCAACACTTTGTAGAGCTTGGTGGCATTGGTGAGCAGATTCATCTCCATGATTTCTTTAATCATGGCAGTGACAAGCTCTTGTTGGCGTCCAATGCGGCTGATGTCGGAGCCATCGCCTAACTGGTAGCGTGCCCGCGCCAAAGCAAGCGCTTGATCGCCATGGAGCAAACGGCAGCCCGCGGAAATATTGAGCCCGGCCATCGTGTCTACCATGTCTTCGTCAAAGTACATGGGCACACCGCCAAGCGCATTGACCAGGGTTTTAAATGAGGTGAAGTCCACCACAACGAAGCCGTCGAGGTAGATGTCCGTCATAGCCTCTACTGTGCGCATCGAGCACGCGGCTGCCGATGCTATCTGGCCATCGGCGCCGCCATAGGAGAATGCGGCGTTGAACATGACGTTGTGTTTTTCGCCCGTCTCGTACGTGTCGTTAGGATCGTCGCTCTTCATCACGGTGCACGAAGGCATGTCCACCAACGTATCGCGGGGAATCGAAACCACTTCCACACGGCTGCGGTCAGCTGAGATATGGAAAAGCATTGTCGTGTCCGCGCGCATTCCCTCAACTTCTTCGGCTTCTGCGCCCGTTCGAACATCTGATCCGAGCACAAGTATGTTGAGAGCCCGGCCGGCATTCGGATCGGTGGGATCCGTTGTGGCCGCGCTAGGACGATCTGTGCCTAATAATTGGTCAACATTCGCTTGCGTAATATTGCCTTGCAAGGTGGAATAGGCCGTGGCGGCAGCAGAACCTGCCGCGAGAACCACTGCTAGGAGGCATAACAACGCGATCCGCGCTGTAGCGCGGCTACCGGTTCCTGCAAGATGCGCCGCAGCGCGTGCGGGTTTATTCACTGTTTCATGATACGGGCACAATCTGATATAACCCTCAAAATTCTATGCCATGTCTCAGCAGTGGTGTTTCTTACGTTCAAGAGACTGTGGTGGCCGAGGACAAATGGCCAGCGATCCTCACCGTTATGCAGGCCAGGACGTGCGCTTGTTGACAGCCATCACCTGATGCCCCGCATCAAACTGTTCGCTGGCGTTGCGCGTGAAAATGAAAACGGACAATTTAGCGTCTTCGTCTTGACTTTGGTGAATGACACGCGTGTAATTTGAGGAAGTAAAGCAACTGCCCGGATATGAGGAGGTCCTTGTGGGCTTACCTGAAACCCACGGTTTTCGTGAGGCACCGCGATGGCAGCACACGGTTCAGGCGGTTCCGGAGATGGACCGGCCGACGACGGCTAAAGAAGCCCAAGAGCTGATGTCGGGGATTTTTAGCCTGGGATATGAGACTGCCGCAGATGAGGAATTGCACTGGCAGGATTTTGCACTATGCGCTCAAACGGATCCAGACATTTTCTTTCCGGAGAAGGGCGGATCTACCACGCCCGCAACTACGGTGTGCTCAGCGTGTCCAGTGCAAGGACAGTGTTTGGAGTATGCGATTTCGCACGACATTCGCCATGGCATCTGGGGCGGCATGTCCGATAATGACCGGCGCAGGATAGCCCGTGAGCGCCGGCAAGCGGGTCGGAGAATCTGATTGGTGGAGCAGGCGCTCCGTGAGGATGTCCTTGCGATAGTTGTGGCGTCACGGCGCGATACCGGCCTTCCTGCACTGCTCCAACGGTTGACTGCGCGGGACGGTGACCCTGTTCGCATTGTGGTGGCCGTCACCGATGGCGCGAAGCCGGTGTTGGATAAGCTTGACCCTCGCGTGAGCGTACACAACGTGGAGGCTCGCACCTTCTTTGAGACTGTGAACGCCGTGGCGGCAGGTGACGAGCCGTGGCTCTGGCTGCTTCACGGCGATAGCTTGCCGCATGAATCCTGCCTGGATGAATTGCTTGCTGCCGGGGAGTCAAGCCAAAAGATCGGCGCGGTTGGCCCGAAGCAAGTGCGGCGTGGAGATCCGCGGCACTTGATCGAGGTAGGTATTCGCGCTACACGGTGGGCGCGCCGTGTAGAAGAAGTGGCGCCTGGGGAGCTGGACCAGGGACAGTACGATTGGCGCGAAGACGTGCTGGCAGTAGGTAGTAATGGCATGCTGGTACGCCGCGCAGCGCTCGAAGCTGTAGGGGGCTTTGATTCTGCCCTCGGTCCTTTCGGAGATGGCCTTGAGTTATCGCGCAGACTGTGGTCTGGCGGTTGGCGCGTGGTGGTCCGACCCAGTGCGGTGATCGAACACGCGCAAGAGTCCTGGCGTACGCATGAGCATCGCAGCCGGGAACGTGGGGAACAGATTTACAATGCGCTCCTGGCAGTGCCGCCAGGAGCGTTGCCGCTTGCGTTCATTGCGGTGGTGGTGGCTGCCCCGCTGCGCTCATTGATACGGCTTGCGGGCAAGGACGTGCGGGGAGCGCGCTCAGAATGGGGAGGTCTGTGGTTCGTATTCCGGCATATTGGCGCATTTACCCGCGCGCGCGCCAGAGTTCGCCGGGCCAAAGCCGTCCCGTCAGCTGTGCTCCGTTCGCTGGAATCTTCCGGAAGAGATGTGCGTGCGGCAAAGCGGGATGCGAAACGCGCAATGAAGGATGCCGCCGCGATGGCGGATATGCCTGGCCCGCTTGAGCTCAAAGCCGAAATGGAGCATAAAGCCTCAACCTGGCGTTGGGGCATTGCTGCTGCCGTGGTAGTGGCCATTGTGGGATTGGTAGCCATGCTGCCAGTGATTGGTAAGGGAGTTCTGGCAGGCGGAGCTTTGCTTGCTGATTCCTGGGGGGTCCGTGACCTGGTGGCGGCCGCCCACTCGAGCTGGATTCCCAGCGGTCAGGGCATTCCGGGCAGCGTGGACGCGTTGTGGATTGCCTTCCTTCCACTAGTGGCGGTATTCGGATCACTCGGCGCGGCGGCCAGCGCATTGATCGTTGCTGCCGTGCCATTGGCGGGTATCATCGCGTACTTAGCTGCCGGGCGTTTGACGGCGTCGCCTCAGGTGCGGTTCTTGATGGCGTTGGGATGGGCCTTCGCTCCTCCACTTCTGGCCGCGGTTTCATACGGCCAAGTGGCGGCGGTTTTTGCGCACCTGCTGTTACCGGCCGCTGCCGCGTCAATCGCCTCGCACTGGCAATCGCGCTCCTCCACCAGCCTGGCGCTCGCGTCACTTGCCTGGGCGGGACTTGCGCTGGCTTCTCCAGGATTCAGCCTGACTGCGGTTGTGATCGCCGTGGTGGGGGGCATCGTGAGGCGCCCACGCTTGCGGTGGATATGGTTGGCGATCGTGCCTTTAGCCGCTGTGGGGCCCACGCTATGGCGTGCGGCGCACCTTGGTGGGGGCTGGCGGATCTTGCTTGCATCGCCCGGCGCATCTGTGGCGGTAGACCCCAGCGCCTATAGCATGTTGGGCTTAGATCCGGTGGGCACCGCAACGAACGTGCGCAGCCTTGTGCCTGTAGCGCTTGTGGCGCTGGTGGCGGTGGCGGCGTTGTTCCGGCGGCATCATCAGGCTCGGGCGCGTATAGCTATGGTGATTGTGGCAGCCGGACTCGCTGCAGGAGTACTGGCTGCGTCCACGGACACCGCAATGGTTGCGCAGGAATCAGGCTGGCTGCCTGTAGGTGCCTGGGCTGGATTCGGGTTCTCAGGAGCGGCATTAGGGCTATGGATCGCTGGCATTGCATTCTTTGACGGTTTGAAGCCGGTGCTGACAGCTCATTCTTTCGGCGTCCGCCACCTCGCTACCGGTGGTGCCGTGACCGTTCTGCTTGCCGCGACGATCTGGAACGGCGCAACGTGGCTCACAGAGAATCTGACCCGCGATGGCCTCCAGGTTGCGGAGGCAAACAGTGCGGTGGTTCCGGCGGTGGCGCGGGCGGATGAAACGGGAAGTGACCGCTCACGTGTTCTAGTTTTGCGGCGTTCGGGCAGTGCCATCTCGGCCGCACTCTGGCGTGGGCAAGGCGAAGAGCTGCATGAGACATCGATGGTGGTAGATCTTGCGGCAACCGCACAAGCAGGGCGCAGCGAACTGACGTATTCTGCGGCGGACCAAGCGTTAGCGGATTCAATTGCCGACCTGGCCACCACAGGAAATGTGGGAGCCGAGTGGGCACGCCATGCCATTTCCATCGTGCTCGTACCACCGGGGGAAGGCAGCGAGCGCGACAAGTTGATTTCGGACCTCAACGCCTCAGCGGATCTGGAATATGTCACGGAAAATGAATCGGGGGCCTTCTGGCGAGTCCGTGCAGATGCGGCGCGTGCGCAAGTAATCTCATCGGATGGCACGGCTGTGGCCCTGCCATCCGGGACTATCGACGTTCACGGTACCATTGGTCCGGGGGAAACGGGGCGCACACTTCGGCTTGCAGAAGTAGCTGATCCGGGGTGGCATGCAACAGTGAACGGACAGGCGCTAAAAGCAATATCTGATTCCTGGTACCAGGAATGGGCGCTACCGGCGGAAGGCGGCACAGTCACCATCACGTTTGGCGACTGGAAAACTGATGCGGCGGCTGGAACGCAACTCGCGATCCTGATCATCACGATCATCATGGCGTTACCGATCAAGCGGAGGAGGCAGGCGCGATGAAAGTGAGCCGAATAGCGGCCGCGATTGCCGCCTTGCTTGTGGCGGCCGCAGCTATTTTTTACGCCGCTGCCTCTCACTCTCCTACCCGGGACGTTATTTCGGCGCCCGCCGTGATCGCCGATCCGGCTCCCATGGCGCTGGTGTGTTCTGGTGGCGTGACGCGGCAAATTGAAGATGGCATGGACGTGGATTCGGTAGATGAGGCCATATCCACGGAATCGTGGATAGTGGCTCGGGGCACTTCGGGAACACCGTTGGTGGTGAATTCGAAGGGCACGGAGCTCGACACGCAGGGCAGACTGGCCTTTATGCATGTCAGCGATGCCGTGGCAGATGTGTATTCTGCCGATGCTTCCTCCGCCCAGCAGCTCTTGTGGGCGGGCGCCGCGGTGCATACTGCCGCCGCTGGCGACTTGCGCGGCGTTGCAACCAGCCCGTGCATTAGCCCTACCAACGACGAATGGCTGGTAGGCTCACAGACTGGCGTGGGAACGTCGAACGCCCTTGTGATCACCAATCCGGGGCGCAATGCAATTACAGTGGATGTTGCAGCGTACGGCGCTGCTGGGCCCCTTGAAGCGGCCACCCGTTCCAGCATTGTCGTATCCGCGGGCGAAACGCAGTGGGTTAGCTTGGATGGCGCGCTTCCAGATGATGAGCGTATTGCGCTTCATTTGACCACGGAGACAGGCACTTTCGCGGCGCTTCTCCAGGAGACCGTATTAGACGGTGCTACGCCAGCGGGAGTGACGTTCATCGAGCCTTCGGTGGCGGAAGAATCGGTGGTGATTCCGGGAGTAGCGATCGCCAGCAAGTTAGCTTCGTCCGTACGAATTGTGAATCCAGCGCAGGAAGATGCCGCCGTGTCTGTCTCTGTCTTATCCGATGAGGACAGTATCGCGCTGCCTGGAGCCACGGATGTCACCGTGCCGGCTGGCACGGTGATGGATCTTTCCCTTGAAGGGCTAGATGCGGGCGTCTACACCCTGCAGATCACGTCGAATCAGCCGATCACGGCCGGGGTGAAGCAGGAACTGGCAGAGAAGAGTGGCACGGATATTGCGTGGGCAAGCAGCGTTGCTCCTGTGCGTGCAGGTGCGGCGGTTTTTGCTCCGGGCGACGCCACTGTGGCGGTTACTGCCGTTGGAGAATCAGAGGCAGCGGTTCGTGTGATCCCGATCTCAGCCGACGGGAGCGAAGGGACAGTGCTGCGCGAAACTCTGGCTCCTGGAAGGCAAGCGGTCTTTGAGTTACCTGAAGACACTGTGGGAGTGTTTGTCTATTCCGATAACGACGTTGTTGCCGGCGTGGCGATTACTGCGGCGCTACCGAAGGATGGCGGCACGGGAGTGGATTGGGTGCCCGTCCATGCCTCGCAGGCAGAGCAGGCGTCCACGCAAATCGTACTTCAGCCATAACATCGGCCGGGGCCTGCAACTCGAGCTGACCGGCGGGCGCGTCACATGAGGTAATCGATCTGTTCAGGGTCTTTATCGAGCGCCGCGGCCAGCTGCTCCGTTACCACATCGTGAATGAAAAGGCGCGGTTCCGCAGTGCGAGCCGCGGCCATTTCGATCGGTTTGCGGAAGAACACGATCCGGCCCGTGATCTTTGCAGGCCGTTCAAAAGGCAGGAAGCGCGCCAATGGCACGCCGTCTTCCCATGGGGCCGGTTCGGATTCCGGTACATCAAGCACACCGAAATCCAAATGCGCCATTTCACTGCCCAGAATCTGCCGATACACCCCAAGATCGTAAGCGAGGACGTCGTCGAACTTGTCGGCGCGCGTACGCCACGCGGGCACGGTAAACGGAATAACGGGACCGCGCAAGCCGCGGCCGTGGCGATCCCTGCGCCGGGCATGTGTACGCAGAGGGATCACGGAGTAGTCCATGCCCACAACTGTAGTCCACGATGGTAGCGTGGATGATCGTGAACCCAATACGTAAATGTTCGCGGCAAAACTGCCATGAGAAGGCCGTCGCAACGCTGACATATGGGTACGACGACGCCACGGCAGTTCTGGGCCCGCTTTCACCCACCCCAGAACCGGGTGCATTCGATCTGTGTGTGCAGCACGCCCACTCGGTCACTGTGCCTCGCGGCTGGACGATGATCCGGCTTGTTACAGAATTCGAGCCCGCACCTCCTTCCGATTCTGACTTAATGGCGCTGGCGAATGCGATTCGTGAAACATCCAAGCGGGAAGTGCCGCCGCCAGCCCGTGCTACGCGGGAGATTCATCGTCCCACAGATGTTCCCACGCATCGGCCTACCAACCCTGTGCTTCGGGTAGTGCCCGATACGGATGAGGACCTCTAGAACGGCCGCCGAAGCGTACGTTTCTCCCGATTCTGGCTCAAGACGTGACAAGATAGGACCATGAGCATTCGAATCCTCGTAGTAGATGACGATCCGGGTATTTCAGAAATGGTGGCGATCCTTCTGGAATCTGAGGGTTATGACGTCACGGTGTGTGCCAATGGACTCAACGTGCTGCCGCTATTCCGCGCCGAACGCCCGGATCTTGTACTCCTGGATGTCATGCTCCCGGGGCTGGATGGGGTGTCCGTGTGTGCACAATTGCGTGAGGAATCAGATGTTCCCATCATCATGATGAGTGCGCGGACAGATTCCGTTGACGTGATCGGTGGCCTTGAGGCCGGCGCGGATGATTATGTCACGAAGCCATTCGAGAACTCCGTGCTGTTAGCGCGGGTCAAGGCGCGCTTACGCCGGCAAGAGCCAGAAGCGGAGACATTGCGCATCGCCGATCTGACAATTGATTTGAAGGGCCACCAGGTACTTCGCGATGGCAAGGACCTGCGCGTTACTCCGCTCGAATTCGATTTGCTCACCGTTCTGGCGCGCAAGCCCTGGCAGGTTTTTACGCGCGAAGAGCTGCTGGAACAAGTGTGGGGTTACCGCCATTCCACGGCCGATACGCGCCTCGTCAACGTGCATATTCAGCGGCTGCGGTCCAAAGTGGAGAAGGACCCTGACAATCCCGAGGTAGTGCTGACCGTGCGCGGCGTTGGTTATCGGGCTGGGGCAGTGCAGGAGTGAACCGAGGCACTTCGTATCGGCCGCGGCCGCGACGCAGTTTAGCTGATGTTTTGCGCTCCCGCCTTTCCTCGCTGGGCACCTGGTGGCGTTCTTCCCTGACGGTCCGAGTTGTCACGATGGTGATGGCTGCGGGCATGGTGTCAATGCTGGCCGCCGGTTCTATCATCGTCAGTCAGGTGCGGTCCCAGCTCTTCGATCGGGCGGTCACCGCTGTGGTTGACGAATTCGAGGCGGCGAAGGAAAGCGCGCAGTCCCGGTTCGATACGGCGAGTTCCATCACAGCGGCTCAAATGCAACAGATCGCGCGCTCGGTGGTAGTGTCGCTCAACGATCCGGCGCGCTCCGTTGTTGATGTTGCGATTCTGCGATCGCCGAACCAGACGGATGATTCTTTCCAAATCCTGGAACCATCAACAGAATCGTCCACCCAAGTGCGCGATTTGATTTCCGACGAATTGCGGGAGGCTGTTCCTGATTCTGATGCAGTGCACTGGCAGTCCATTGCGCTCCCTCTAGAAAATGGCGAGACGGCGCCTGGCATCATGGTGGGCGCGCCGCTCACTATCCCCGGAGCGGGGGATTACGAGTTGTACGTGGCGTACACGCTGGAAAACCAGGAAGAAACAGTTCAGCTGGTGGTGGGAGTTCTTGCGGCAGGTGCATTCGTTTTGGTGTTGCTGCTGGCGCTCATCACATGGCTAGTCGTGGGCTTGGTGCTGCGCCCGGTTCAGGAGGCATCGCGCAGCGCACGCCGTTTGGCCGACGGCGTCTTTGAGGCACGAATGGTGGTGCGCGGTGACGACGAGCTGGCTCACCTCGCAGAATCGTTCAACCAGATGGCCGAATCTCTAGAGGAGCAATTCACCCGGCTTGAGCGAGTATCGGGTGTGCAGCAGGAATTCGTTTCGGCCGTGTCCCATGAACTTCGCACTCCGGTGACGACGATCCGTATGGCTGGTCAGTTGATCTATGACAAACGCGATGAGCTTCCTCCCGCGCTGCGGCGTTCTGCAGAACTGCAGCATGATCAACTGATCAATTTGGACACCACATTGTCAGATTTGCTGGAGATTTCGCGCTTCGACGCGGGCGCAATGAGTTTGGCTACGGAGAACGCGGATCTCGCGGACATCGTGCAGCGGACTGTGGAATCACAAGAGGTGTTGGCCGAAGCGAACGGCGTCGACGTCGTCGTTCGAGCCAGCGGCGATACGCATGCGAAAGTGGAACCGCGCCGCGTGGAACGCATCGTTCGAAACTTGCTGGTAAATGCGCTGGAACATGCGGAAGGCAAACCTGTACACATCCGCATCCTGGGAGGAGACAGCGCGGTGGCCGTGGAGGTTTCCGACCATGGTGTGGGCCTGACAGCGGAGCAGGCACAACACGTATTCGATCGATTCTGGCGGGCAGATACGGCGCGTGTGCGCAAATCGGGTGGCACCGGTTTGGGACTGACCATCGCTCGCGAAGACGCACTGCTTCACGGCGGGAAGCTCCAGTGCGCGGGCGAGCTGGGAGTGGGAGCGACGTTCCTCCTCACCTTGCCCCGTGAGCCCGGCGAAGCCTGGACTCCGCCTCTGGAGCTACATGTTGCGGCCGCCAGCGGTGATTGGGACGAGTTCGCGGCAAGCCCTGACGCGGACGAGACGCCATCGACTGATGCGGACGAGACGCCATCGAGAGGTGAGGACGCGTGAAACGCAGATTCTTTACTGTACTGATGCTCGTGGTTGCAATGGCCGCAGGATGTTCTTCGCTGCCGCGTTCAGGTGATGTGCACGCCGTCATACCTACGCCCGATTCCGACGACGAAATCGTTCTTTCTGCGCAACCCCCAGCAGAGGGCGCGACTCCCGAAGAGATTGTCTTGGGCTTCCTAGATGCCTCAGCAGCCGGATTAGATGACGATTTCAACGTGGCGCGCCAATTCCTTGCGGGTTCCGCTGCATCCGATTGGGACCCGCTGGCCCAAGTACGCGTCTATCCGGACAGTCAGAATCCACAGCGGACTCGCACAGACGACGGCGGGATCCGGGTGAGCGTGGGTTCGCTTGGCACGCTGGATTCAAACGGGATCTTCACGGAATCAGCTGGAGACGCCACCATAACGGCAGATTTTTCCTTGGCCAAGAACGCCGACGGCGAATGGAGAATCGTCAGCCTACAAGATGGCATCTTTCTTTCGGAACACCTGTTTGATTCGCTGTACACTGCGGCACCGCTATATTTTCTCTCCGCAGATTCCAACGCATTGGTTGCGGATCTGAGGTGGTATCCACGGAAGACCTTCCCCACTTTGGCAGTTCAGGGCCTGCTTTCAGGCCCGTCCACCTGGCTGGAGAATGGAGTGGGCACTGCTGTCCCAGAGGGGACATCGCTGAATGACTCCGTGACCGTGAAAGACGACGTGGCCATGGTTGATCTTTCATCGGAGGCGCTCTCTGCAACTGGTGAGCAACGCGCATTGCTGGTGGCCCAGCTGCGCAGAACACTCACGTCCTTTTCCTCCATCAAGAGCGTGAAAGTCACCGTGGAAGGTTCTGCGATGGATGTGAGCAGTGTTCCCGACCTGGCCACGTATCCATACGGTTCATACGCACTCACCGTTATCTCCGATGGCGTGATCGCCACCGTGGCAGACAAAACTGCCACGGCTGTGATGGATGATCCGGAGATCGCGAAGCTCGGATTGATCGATGTGGCCGTTGGTTACCAAGACAAAGCATCGACATACGCCGCATTGGCGGACAACGGAAGCCAACTCTTCTGGATGAGTGCCTCACAAAAGACATGGAAGATTATCGGCACGGGTGATGCGCTTGTCCATCCGTCCTTCGACTCATTCGGCTGGGTATTCACCGGAGAGGCGGCGAACGATGGGCAACTGATCGCGTATCCACCCGACGGTGGCGAACCCGTGGAACTCTCCGTTCCATGGATGAAAGGTGCAAAACTGCGCGATATAGCTATCTCACGTGAGGCGAGCCGCATCGTCGTCGTCCTCGACGTAGGCGGTGATGTCGTGGCCGACGTCGCCGCCATCACCCGTACGTCGGACGGGATCCCCAGCGCGATCGGAGACCCGGTACGAATCGGTCAGAGGCTCTCCGATATTACGGATATCGCCTGGATCTCTTCTACTACACTCGCAGCGCTTGGAAAATCTGGGGCTGGGTCTGACCAGGGCCTTTACACGCTGATGGTGGGAGGCCCCATGGACAGCCTAGGGACACCCTACAGCGGAACTATCGCGATTACCGCAGGAAGAGACGAGGAATCTATCGCAGGGCTGACTGACTTGGGCGTAGCCGTGGGGCTCACGGGACAAGCGTGGACCTCGCTCGTCGAAGGCGTCAGTGCGATCGCCTACCCTGGCTAACGTTCAGATCGCCTTTCCGGGCTAACGTTCAACGAGTCACAGGCGTTTGGTTGTGGATAGGTATCTTCTGGCTCAGGTGAGTTCAGGCACCTTGGATACATGGATGAAACGTCGACTGAACGCTCACTGCTTGCGCAGTGGGCAGATCTGCTCTTTCCGCGCAACTGTGCGGGCTGTGGTGAACCTGACGTGACGCTGTGCAATTCCTGTGCGCGTGAATTTGCCGGCCCGCCACGTGAAGTCTCCGGGAGAGCACCGTATCTGCAACGGGTGTTACCCATATTCGGTGAAGAGCGCTACGAATCCCTGTTTCCTGTTTATGCTCTTGCAGAATACGCGGGCTTTGTTGCGCAAGCGATCATCCGATGGAAGAACACTGTGGATAGCGAGCTCAACACTGTTATGCGTCAGCTTGTTGCCCAAGGGGCGGCGAGAATCTTCGAAGAAGGGATGAGCGGTCCGCTCACGATCGTCCCCGCTCCTTCCCGGTTTCAACGCATTCACGACGGCCGATTTGTGGCTGGCGTGATCGCCGAAGGCGTGGCCGATGGCGCACGGCAGGCGGGAATATCGGCGGTGGTAGCGCGCCCTCTTCGCTCAGCATCACGCTACACCAGCGCGGGGATTGTGAGCCGCCGTTCGCGCGCGTCCCGGATCACCGCACGGAATCGCGTTCAGATTGGCGGAAATATCCTGCTGGTAGACGATGTCCTGACAACAGGAGCCACGTTGGTGGGCGCGGCGCGGGCACTCGCTAGCTGTGAAGGGAAGGTGGCAGGCGCATTTGTTACGGCAGTGGCGCAGGACCCGCGGGCGATTACAGGCATTTCCGTGCCAAAGTCTTTGCCGGTGGTCTACCATGAGAGATACAAACTACAGGACTCCGGGTGCGAAAACACCAGGTGAGAACCTTAGGAGGTGGTCATCTCGGGCATGCGTGAGAGGCACAGCATGATTACCAAAACCTAAGACCTGAGGAGGGCATCGTGGAGATCATCGTTAAAGGCAGGAACGCTGAAGTTTCCGACCGATTCCGCGAGCACGTAGAAGACAAGCTCCAAAAGATTGAGCAATTCGCTCCACGCGCGCAACGCGTGGACGTCGAAGTGACACACGAACCAAACCCGGCTCAAGCAGAAACATCTGAGCGCATCGAAATCACGATGAGAGACAAAGGCCCGGTGATTCGGGCAGAGGCAGCATCATCCGATCGTTACAGCGCGCTCGATTTGGCGATGGGAAAGCTCATCGAACGGCTGCGCCGCGTACGCGACCGCCGCAAAGAACATCCGCGCCGTATTGACGTAGCCGAGCCGCTCACACTGACGCCCGAAGACGTCAATCCGCCCGCACCGAAGCCTCAAGAAACGAATGAGCCGCGTGTCCCTACAGCGCCAGGTAAAGCTGTGGAGACTCAGCTGGGTGATTCACCGGTGGTTGTGCGTCAAAAGCTTTACGAAGCCGAGCCCATGTCGGTAGACCAAGCACTCTACGAGATGGAATTGGTGGGGCATCCTTTCTATCTCTTCATCGATAAGGAAACGAAACAGCCGTGTGCCGTTTACCACCGGCACGGGTGGACTTACGGGGTCATTCGGCTTGACGCCCAGGTCGGCTGACGCCTCTGCGGCACATATAGCAAAACTGTGAGAAAGGGCGCGGGTATTCCTGCGCCCTTTCCCACATTCTGGTACTCCGTGGGCCCGGTATCATGGTGAAGGTTTGTTTCTCCACGGAAAGGTCGCGTTCGTGTCGGATTCGCACTTCAACGTCGCCGTCGTCGGCGCAGGTCCCGCAGGTATCTACGCCTCCGACATACTCTCAAAATCCCCGCTTGATGTGTCAATTGATCTATTTGAACGCTTGCCAGCGCCCTACGGCTTGGTTCGTTACGGAGTTGCCCCCGATCATCCACGTATCAAGGCGATCATTGATGCTCTCTACAACATCTTGAAACGTGGCGATATTCAGCTTCATGGCAACGTGAACATCGGGACGGACATCACACTGGCCGAACTGCGCCAGTACTACGACGCCGTCATCATCGCCACAGGCGCGGATGCGGATGCGCCGCTTGATATTCCAGGAATAGACCTCCCGGAAAGTTATGGCGCGGCTGATTTCGTATCCTGGTATGACGGGCACCCGGAATACCCGCGCACGTGGCCATTGAACGCCAAAGAAGTGGCGGTGTTCGGAGTGGGGAACGTTGCATTGGATGTGTCCCGAATGCTGGCCAAGCATGTGGATGACCTTATGGTCACGGAGATCCCCGGTAACGTGGAAGCTGGGTTGCGCGCATCGCACGTCACGGATGTACACGTTTTTGGCAGGCGCGGCCCGGCGCAAGTGAAGTTCACACCAATGGAATTGCGTGAACTGGGGCAGGTTCCGGATGTGGACATCATTGTTTATCCCGAAGACTTCGAATACGACGAAGGATCCGAGCAGGCCATTGCGGAATCTAAGATGACCAAGCAAGTGGTGGAGCAGCTCACGAATTGGGTGTTCCAGGAACCTGAAGATCTGACCGCCAGCCACCGGATCCACATCCATCTTTTGCAGCAGCCCGCGGCTATCCTCGGGCAAGACCACGTAGAAGGCGTCAGAATGGAGCGTATGGCGCTGCAAGGAGATGGAACAGTCAAGGGTACCGGAGAGTATATTGACTATCCTGTGCAAGCCGTTTACCGTGCGGTGGGCTATGCCTCACGCCCCTTGCCTGGCGCACCATTCGATTCCGTGCGGCACATCATTCCGAACGTCGGGGGCCGCGTGGAGCGCGATGGCAAAACAGTGGACGGGTTGTACGCAACTGGCTGGATCAAGCGTGGCCCTGTTGGATTGATCGGTTCCACCAAATCTGACGCCCAGGAAACGATCGCGAACTTGGTGGAGGATGCCCGCGCCGGCATCCTGGCCCCCACCGGCGCTGGTACTGGCACTGACGGTATGTTCCAGTTGCTCGACAAGCGCGGAGTGCGCTATACCACGTGGCACGGCTGGGAGCTACTGGAATCCTATGAGAAGGCGCTGGGAGAAAAGCAGGGCCGTAAGCGTATCAAGGTTGTAGAGCGCGATACGATGACGGCGATTTCCCGCGGCGAACCGCACGACGGCAAGCTTTACTGACGCGGATCAGCGGAAATTTCGGAACTGGAGAGCGCAGTCAACATCCGCGTTTTTGAGCAATGCAATGGTCTGCTGCAGCGCATCCTTCGATTTTGAGGAGACGCGCAGCTCATCTCCCTGAATCTGCGCCTTCACACCCTTTGGCCCCTCACTGCGGATCAACTGTGAGAGCTTCTTCGCATTCTCCTGGCTCAGCCCCTTCTTCAAGGAAGCAACCAGGTGAAACAACTTTCCGGATGGCTTTGGCTCGCCATCGCCCACATCCAGCGACTTGAGTGATACGCCACGCCGGAAAAGCTTCGATTGAAGTACGTCATAGATAGCGAGTACCCGCTCCGCCGAGTTCGCCACCATCTCGATGCTTTCGCCAGATAGCGAGATCGACGCGCTCACGTTCTTGAAGTCGTAGCGTTGTGCGATTTCCTTCGCTGCCTGGTTCACCGCGTTGTCAACCTCTTGGCGGTCGTACTCAGAAACGACGTCAAATGACGAATCGGCCATCTGTGCTCCTTTTCTCTGTGAAGTGTGACATGCTGACACCCGGTCCACTTGGCACATAGCCTAGCCGGTGAGCCTGGCAATGGGATAACAAGGCGTTGGACGCGTGATGCGTCACAGGCGGTCTTCTCAGTTTGACAGTCCACGGGGGAAAGCTGCTAATCTCATCTGGCGGCAATGTGGTTCGCACGATCACTTTCAAGCACCTGATTGGACCTAGTCCGGTCGCGTGATTGGAGCGTCCGCGCGTGCCCACACTCGCAAAGGCGGGTTTCCCGAGCGGCCAAAGGGAACTGACTGTAAATCAGTCGCTATCAGCTTCGCAGGTTCGAATCCTGCACCCGCCACAGAATCCAGCAGGGAATGCTGGGTCCGCGTGATTCGCTTCACCGGGAGTTTTGCCTTTCCGTGTTGGAAGGGTGCGTTCTTCTTGCTAAGCTTGTCCGCGTTGCCCCGATAGCTCAGTCGGCAGAGCGTCTCCATGGTAAGGAGAAGGTCCAGGGTTCGATTCCCTGTCGGGGCTCCATCGTTGCTCACAAGGCAGCGAGATGAGGCGGGGTAGCTCAGTCGGTCAGAGCGCACGACTCATAATCGTGAGGTCGCGGGTTCAAACCCCGCCCCCGCTACAGTTGAAGGAAGCGCTACCGACGCTTCACGCCGGGTTGTAAGGAGCAAGAGAAGTGGCCAGCAAGTCGCAGGACGTTCGTCCGAAGATCACTCTCGCATGCGCAGAGTGCAAGGAGCGCAACTACATCACGCGGAAGAACCGCCGCAACACTCCGGATCGTTTGGAGCTAAAGAAGTACTGCTCGCGGTGCCGCAAGACCACAACGCATCGCGAGACTCGCTGACGTATTCTGCCAAGCGACCACCGGCGATCGCGCTATAAGCTCGCTTCATGACGTGCTCGATACCCGAACATTCAGATACTCCTGTTGCAACCATCCCGCCTTTGCCGTTCGGCAGGCAACGGCAGGATGCGCATACGCTGGCAGATCTCACCACCATGGGGGTGGGCGGGCCTTTCGCTCGGCTTGTTGAGGCCACGACAGAAGAAGAGATCATCCACACAATCACGGAGGCAGATTCTGCTGGCGTGCCCTTACTTGTGGTTGGCGGCGGATCAAATATTCTCGCTGCGGATCAAGCCTTTGAAGGCGTGGTGCTTCGAGATACGCGGTCGCACATCGCCCTCACTCAGGAGGGCGGCTGCGAGGGAGTGAATCTTCACGTGCTTGCGGGGACACCGTGGGATACGCTGGTGGTTCGCGCTATAGAGAACGAATGGTCAGGTATCGAAGCGCTTTCGGGCATTCCGGGCACAGTGGGCGCGGCCCCTGTTCAGAATATCGGAGCGTACGGGCATGAGATCTCGTCTACCGTTGCGCGCGTCCACACCTGGGACCGGGTGAAAGGCGAACGCCGGGAGTTTGCCTCGGACGAATTGGGCTTTGGTTACCGCACCAGCGTGTTGAAGGAATCTCTCAAGGATGGTTGGAGCCCCAGCCCGCGCTACATTGTGCTCGCCGTTGATTTTCAGCTCCGCATCGCGTCACTTTCGGCGCCCGTGCTCTATGGGCAGCTGGCACGAAGGCTCGGTGTGCCGGTGGGGGCGCGTGTGCCGGCGTCTGAGGTGCGCGCTGCGGTGCTCGATTTGCGCCGCTCGAAGGGAATGGTGCTCGACGACGCTGATCGGGACACCTACTCCTGTGGTTCATTTTTCACGAATCCGGTGCTCACGGAGGCACAAGCCGCCGAACTTCCGGCGGACGCACCGCGCTACGACGTCGTCGACAACAGGCGGGCAACACTCAACGTGGGAGCGCCACGGATCCCAGGACTGGTCAAAACCTCTGCCGCGTGGCTGATCGACTATGCGGGATTCCACGCGGGCTACGGGATGCCGGGGCCCGCGGCGCTCTCCACGAAGCACTGCCTGGCGCTCACAAACCGGGGCGGCGCTACAAGCGCCGATATCAAGGAACTTGCGCAGACTATTCAGAAGGGTGTGCGCGGCGCATATGGCATTACGCTGCAGCCAGAACCGATCATCGTGGGCGGTTCGGACGCGTAATCCTACCTCGGCCCATCATCGCGGTTAGACCTGCTTCTTATCAATCCCGGTTAGCCCCGCCCTTATTAGAGCGCACATCCGGTTCTGAGGCCAGCCAGGCGTCTACTTCCGCCTGCCAGCGGCGTTGTGCGGCCGGATGCGCAAACGATGCGGCGATTGACTGCTTGGCAAGCCCGGCCAACTCGGTGTCTGTGAACCCTGCCTCGCGTAACAACTCATATTGGCGCGTGAGCCTGGAAAGAAACAGCAGCGGGTCATCGGCGCCCAGGGCGATCGTGGCGCCAGCGCCCATCAGCGCACGGACCGGAACTTGCGCAGGCGTGGCATACACACCCAGAGATACGTTCGATGCCGGGCACACCTCAAAGGCGATTCCGGCGTCCACGATCTGCTTGACGAGCTCAGGATCTTCGCTGGCGCGTACTCCGTGCCCAATGCGCGTGGGGTGCAGGCTTGTCAGAACGTCGCGCACGTGCTCAGGACCCAATAACTCGCCACCATGCGGCACACCGGGCAGTCCTGCTTTGTGCGCGATGCGAAACGCGCTGGCCCATTCCGGAGTGGAACCGCGCCGCTCGTCGTTGGACAGTCCGAAACCCACTACATCGCCTACGCCATCGCCGGCGTACTTCGCGGCCAGGCGCGCCAATGTCCGTGCTTCAAGAGGATGGCGGATTCGCGAAGCCGCCACGATCACTCCCACCTCTACGCCGGTGGCACGGCTCGCCTGAATGGCCTCATCGCGCACAATCTCCAGCGCGGGCGTAATGCCCCCCACAAATGGTGCGTATGACGTGGGATCGATCTGAATCTCGAGTCTGCGCGAACCTTCGCGCGCATCATCTTCAGCTGCTTCCCGCACAATGCGGCGCATAGCGGACTCCGAGCGTACTACCTTGCGCGCTGCATCATAGGCGCGTTGGAAGCGAAACCAACCGCGTTGGTCTGCGGGCACGTGGAGTGCCACGTTATCGACCAGGTTCTCTGGGAGCCGGATGCCCTGGTCGCGTGCCATCTCAATGAGTGTGGACACGCGCATCGATCCCGTGAAATGCAAGTGCAGATGAGCCTTAGGGAGTTTGTTGAGATCACGCACGCACACATTGTGTCATAACGCCTGCGCAGCGCGTGCATCCAGCCACCGGTGCATGTGTGGCCGCGATACCGTGAGAGGCGTACTGGGCGGATGCGTGGGCAATGCGGTACAACTGAAGTATGTCTGAAGCCACGTTTGTCCGCGAAGCCCATGATGTGGAGCTCTTGACCGGGCCGACGGCGGCCCGCATTCTTGAACGCTTTCTTGGCGACAAGGAGAGGCTGCGCACCTGGGAGGTTCATTCCGTACACCACCGGCCAGGCGCTGGCGTGAGCGTAGGGTACGCGGTGGCGACGTCGTCGCGCTCGCGTTACCTGGTGGCGTCCACGGCACGCCTCTCAACGACGAACGTAACGTCAATTCTTATGTCCGGACGCTTGGTGAGCGTGTGGGAGTACCCGCGCGATCCGGAGCTTCCGGGGCTTGCGATTGCTGCCTCAGCGAAGAAGATGAGCGCGCTATTGCGGCATCCGGTGTCCGTTGAACTGCTCAACTATCGGCCCACGCGCCGGGCTGTGGTGAAAGCCCGTGAGAGCGATGGCACTGTGTACTTTGGCAAAGTGATGCGCCCACAGCAGGCTGCTGATCTGGCGCGGCGTCACCGCTTGCTCACCGAGGCCGGCGTACCGGTTCCCCGGTTGGTATTGGAGGACCAGCGCGGAATTGTTGTGACGGCGGCCGTACCGGGCGAGCCCTTGGCAAACGTCATATCCCGTGGCATGGCAGACAGTGCCAGTGGCATATTTCGGGATCTCACCCGCTCACTTGATGCGCTGCCACGTAGCGTACTGACGATGCCGCGCCGGCCATCGTGGTCGGAGCGCGCCGGCCATTACGCACACGCTGCATCCGTTGTACTCCCTGGAGAGGCAGATCGATGCCGCCGCTTGGCCCAGGGGATAGCGGAATTGATGGCTACCTCGGATCCGGGCCCGATAGTGCCCACCCACGGTGATTTCTATGAGGCGAACATCTTCTTGCGCAAAGGTGGCCCTCAAGTCTCCGGAATTATTGACGTGGATTCAGTGGGGCCGGGGTATCGTGTGGACGATCTGGCATGCTTGTTGGGGCACGTGAGCGTGCTGCCGCACTTGGCTCCTGCCGCCTACCCCTACGTGGCGCGCGACTTACCGCAATGGGTTGCTGCCGCGGAACAAGGCGTGGACCCGGTGGCGCTCAACGCGCGGTGCGCCGGGGTGGCGCTTTCTTTAGTTGCTGGCGCCAAGCGCACTGACGGGCGCGAATGGTTGGCCGACGCCCAAGGAAGGCTCGAGTCCGCGGAGGCATGGCTAGAGCGCGCGCGATCGTATCGGCGCTGAGACCGGCGACGGCGATGTATGGCAGCCGCCGGCCACACCGCTACGCGAACAGTTTTTGGAGGCGCGTGATGCCCTCTACTAGGTCCTCATCAGAGAGGGCGTAGGAGAGCCTGAGGAATCCGGAGCCGCCGAACGCTTCGCCAGGAACCACTGCTACCTCGGCCTCTTCAAGGATGATCTCAGCAAGCTCGCTCGTGTTGTGCGCAACGCGCCCGCGGATCTCACGGCCGAGTAGCTTCTCCACATTGGGATAAACGTAGAATGCGCCGTGCGGTTCGGGTAGTTCCACGCCGTCGATCTCACGCAGCATCGAGATGATGGTATGACGCCTGCGGTCAAACGCCTGCCGCATCTCCTCTACCACGTTCTGTGGACCGGTGAGCGCGGCGATTGCAGCGCGCTGCGAAACGTTAGCCACGTTGGATGTGGTATGCGATTGCATGTTGGTTGCCGCCTTGATGACGTCCGCAGGGCCGTACATCCAGCCGACCCGCCACCCGGTCATCGCATAGGTCTTCGCCACGCCATTCACCACCAGCGTCTGATCCGCCAACTCGGGAACGGCGGAGAGAATGTGCGCCATTTCTACGCCGTAGGTGAGGTGCTCATAAATCTCGTCAGTAATCACCCACACGCCGTGGTCGAGCGCCCAGTGGCCGATCGCGGCGATTTCTTCGCGCGAGTACACAGATCCAGTGGGATTAGATGGCGAGCACATGAGTAACACTTTGGTGCGGGGCGTCAACGCGGCATCAAGCTGTTCAACGCGGATCTTGTAATCGTGGTCAGAACCGCAGAAAACCTCCACGGGCACGCCGCCGCATAGCCGGATTGCTTCTGGATACGTAGTCCAGTACGGTGCGGGCAAAATCACCTCATCGCCGTCGTCCAACAGCGCCGCAAATGATTGAAATACTGCCTGCTTGCCACCATTAGTCACCAAAACATTGTTGGGATCCACAGTGACGCCGGAATCCGCGAACACCTTGTCCGCAATTGCGCGGCGCAGTTCTGGCAATCCCTTTGCAGGGCTGTACTTGTGGTTCTTCGGGTCTTGAGCTGCGGCGACGGCGGCCGCAACAACGAATTCCGGGGTGGGGAAGTTGGGTTCGCCCGCGCCAAAGCCGATGATAGGCCGGCCGGCGGCCTTGAGTGCTTTCGCCTTCGCATCAACTGCGAGGGTTGCTGATTCATGGATAGCTGCTAGCCGGGCCGATACCCGGCGCGATGGAGTTTGTGTAGTCACGGGCTAAGTCTCTCATGCGTCTCACATGGCGAATAGGGACATCCGAATGTTGAAATCTGCAGGTCGAATGGTGAGAATGCGGCGAAGCGGGCGATAGAAGCAGCGGCAGCAGGCGGTGTGAGAAAACTAATCCTGGCGCCGTTCTCAGCTTGTTCGGTTCGACTTCACAGGGCCATGTGGGGTATTCTCGAACCCGCTTGACCGGGACTATTGGTATTCATGCCTGTAACTGGGGCATAATGCATAGTGCTCAGGTAGCCGAAGGGTAGTGGCGCAATTGGTAGCGCATCGGTCTCCAAAACCGGCGGTTGGGGGTTCGAGTCCCTCCTACCCTGCAAAGGCGGCTCATAAATGCGTGAGCCGCCTTAATTTTCAGCACGAAACGGTGAGGATACGACGTGAACGAAGCTGCAGCTGATAAGAAAAGAACAGCTACTGCAACCAAGCGCGGCTTTTTCGCGCGTATCGCGCTGTTTTTCAGCCAAGTTTTTGCCGAACTGAAGAAGGTACAGCGCCCAACGCGCCAGGAACTGGGCCAGCTCTTCGTCACCGTTATCGTGTTCATTGCGGCCGTCATGTTGTTTGTCGGAGCATTTGATTTCCTTTTCAGCAAGGGAACATTCTGGATCTTCGGCTAAACGAAGGAAAGCAGAGGAAGCGTGCCTGAAGAAAACGAACCAGTAATCACTGAGAATGCGGAGAAATCCGCGGCAGCTCAGGAGACTGCACCAGCAGCCCAGTCGCAGAAGGATCAAGCGTCCGGGCCGATTACTGAAGACGAAGTCCGTGCGAAGCTCAAGGGCCTTCCCGGGCGCTGGTACGTGCTGCACACCTATTCTGGTTATGAGAAGCGCGTCAAGCAGGACCTGGAAGTGCGCATCCAAACCATGAACATGGAGGATTACATTTTCCAGATCGAAGTTCCCATGGAGGAGTTGTATGAAATTCGCCGTGGGCAGCGAAAGCTGGTTTCGCGCGTACGCATGCCGGGCTACGTCGTCATCCGAATGGATATGACGGACGATTCGTGGCGCGTTGTACAGAATACGAACGGCGTGACTGGATTCGTTGGAAATGGGCGCACTCCTGTGGCTCTCACAGAAGATGAGGTCGTCAAAATGCTCACGCCGGTGGTCGCGGCGGAAGTGGTGGCCGAAGCGAAGGCTGCGGGCTTGCCCACTGGCGTGGAACCGGCCACAATTTCACCATTCGAAGTTGGCGACGCCGTCACGCTCACCTCTGAGCCATGGGCCGGTATGCCCGCCACAGTTTCCGAAGTAGACGCGGCAAACCAGCGCCTTACGGTGTTGATGACACTCGTGGGGCAGGAGACGCCAGTCGAACTGTCGTTCAGCCAAGTGCGTAAAGACGAGTAGTTTCGATTCGAAACGCTGCGCCAAAACGCGTATGGTTGATCAGCCGCCGTTTATGCCATTACGGCGGTAAGCAAACAAGAAAAGGACCCTACTATGCCACCGAAGAAGAAGGTTTCGGGCTACATTAAGCTCCAGATTCCTGCTGGCGCCGCAACTCCCGCACCGCCCATTGGCCCCGCGCTAGGCCAGCACGGCGTCAACATCATGGAGTTCTGCAAGGCGTACAACGCCGCTACTGAATCGCAGCGCGGCAATGTTGTGCCAGTAGAAATCACCGTGTACGAGGATCGCTCGTTCACATTCGTACTCAAGACTCCGCCAGCTGCTGAGCTGATCAAGAAGGCCGCAGGCGTTCAAAAGGGCTCGGCCACGCCGCAGTCCGTCAAGGTGGGTCATCTCACTGCCGATCAATTGCGTGAAATCGCGAAGACCAAGCAGCCTGACCTCAATGCTAACGACATCGATAACGCCGCCCGCATCATCGCTGGGACTGCTCGTTCGATGGGAATCACAACCGACGCGATCTGAGTGATCGCAGTGGCCGGCCTCGCAAGAGGTTGACCGAAAACCGAAAGGTTTCGTGGAAGGGCCTGCGCGGGCCCGCTCACCACAACTGCTACATAAGGAGAAAGCAGAATGGCTAAGCGCTCAAAGAATTACCGTGATTCCGCGGCGAAGATTGCTCCCGGCGTGCTGTACAGCCCGCTCGAGGCGATGAAGCTCGCCAAGGAAACATCAACGACGAAGTTTGACGCCACCGTGGAAGTTATGTTCCGTCTGGGTGTTGATCCCCGCAAAGCCGACCAGGCTGTGCGCGGTACTGTCAATCTTCCGCACGGCACTGGCAAGACGGCTCGGGTCATCGTCTTCGCTCAGGGCCCACGTGCACAAGAGGCAATCGACGCCGGTGCCGACGAAGTTGGTGGCGACGACCTGATTGCTAAGGTAGCTGGTGGCTACACTGATTTTGACGCTGCGGTAGCAACGCCGGACATGATGGGCAAGGTTGGACGCCTGGGCCGCGTTCTTGGCCCCCGTGGCCTGATGCCGAACCCCAAGACCGGCACCGTCACCATGGACGTGGCAAAGGCAGTGAACGACATTAAGGGTGGCCGTATCGAGTTCCGTGTGGATCGCAGCGGCAACCTCGGTTTCATCGTTGGCAAGGTTTCGTTCAGTGCGTCCGATCTGGTTGACAACTATGCGGCTGTGCAGGAGGAGATCCTGCGCCTCAAGCCGGCAAGCTCTAAGGGACGCTACATCATGAAGGGCACGGTGTCCACGACGATGGGCCCCGGAATCCCGCTGGATACCACCAAGACACGCGACCTTACCGCAGAGGCTGGCGCATAACCGAATCACATTGTCGCGAGGCGGGGTTCCACTTGTGAAAGTGGGGCCCCGCTTTTCTCTGCTGCCTTTTCCTGCAGCAAAAATTGATTGTCTTGTAAGGTCCAGCTGGTATAAAGCCCATGTGACATCTTGCGACACTCGGCTTCGGCTCCCACCGCTCAGACTCAGCCTGCACCATCTGCGGCATGAGCGCATGGACGTAGTCGCCGCGGGAACTCTTGCGCTTCTTTCATTGCTGTGGTCGTTGTTGGCGATTATTCACTCGCCCGAATTATCCAGGTTGGATGAATGGACGTATCTGGATTACGCCTGGAAAGTATCGGCTGGGCACATTCCCGTTGCTGGCGAACCGGTGGCACGTGAGATACTCGTCGCATGGAGTTGCCGTGGGATGGACGGCACAATCCAAGGTGTCACACTGCCGACATGCTCGGTAGCAAACGGCGCGGACGTGAGCGCCTGGCCCTACAAAGGACAGAATTACAACGCATTCCACCCGCCGGTCTATTTTCTCCTCATGGGTCTCTTCGCGCGGGCTGTGAGCGTGAGTGGAATGTCGTTTGTTACGGGTGCACGCTTATTTTGCGGGTTAGTTGTTGCCGTGAGTTTATCTGCCTTGTACTTCGCAATCCGGCGTTGGCGCGTGGGCAGAGTTGCAGCGTTTTCGGCGACGCTCTTGACCCTGGCAACCCCAGGCGTGGCCGCATCGGCGGCAATCGCGCACAGCGTAGCGGGTGCGTGCGCTGTGTGGCTTGGAGCACGGATCGTGGTTGATCGGAACTTCGGCTGGAAGGTTCCTGCCATCGTGGCGGTGGCAGTGGCATCGATGCGCGTCATCTCCACAGTCGGATTGCTCGCCCTAGCCCTCGCTGTAATTCTCTTTGCCATATTCCCGCGGATAAGTGGGATGGCCGTGAGCAGCGTAGAAAGGCGCCGGCTGGCGGGAATAGGGATAGCCATCGTCGCCGGCGTAATGGCCACGTATCTGGCCTGGGCACTGTGGCAAGGGATCCGGACGCCCGCAAGCTATGTGCCTGCCACCAAAGGGGTCTCTACCAGTGAATTCGGCAATTCGGATATCGGCCGCGTGCTAGGCACCCTCATCAGTGCCTACGGGCTGAGCCAATATCCGCAAGATTGGTATATGCAGCTCTCGTTGAATTCTACGGTTCTCGTTGCGTGGTCCACGGCGCTGTACTGCTTTTACCTTGCACTTCCGTGGGTCGCCTTGGCTGTTAGCTTCAAGGAACGCACCAAACGCACTCTGGCCGCGAGCGCTGCTGCAGGTCCACTGGTCACCGGCGTCGTCGTTCAGGCACGCGAGATTGTGACGAATGCTTCATTCTTCCGCAATATTTCTGGGCGCTATGCGCTCTCGGCTTTGCCGCTATTTGCCGCCAGTGCCGCCTTCGTATGTGATCGCAAGTGGATGCGAAGCGGGCTCTGTGTATTCGCTAGCCTGGGCTACGCCATTGTGATGATCAGTCCGCTGCTGGCAGATCTTCCGAGTTAGAAGCGAAAGCTGCGGCGCATTGATGAGCGCGTGGAGGGTAGCGAGGCGGGATAATGGATCAAGGCCCGGGGGCGGACCGGCATACGGCGGAAGGAAAAGCATGGGTTCGTTGGTGATCGGCGTTGCTGGTGGCACCGGAAGTGGAAAGACAACCCTCACACGCGCGTTGATGGACGCGTTTCCGGGCAAGACCAGCGTGATATACCACGACAACTACTACAAGGCATTTCCCGATCTCACCTACGAAGAGCGCAAGGCGATCAACTGGGATTCACCAGATTCTTTTGACAATGCGATGATGGTACGTCAGCTGAAGAAGCTTATCGGCGGCGAACCGATTGATATGCCGATCTACGACTATTCGATCTACAACCCGTCCGGCAAGACTCAGCGGGTGGAGCCTGCGCCAGTCATTATCGTCGAGGGAATACTGATCTTCGCCGAACCTGCTATTTGCGATTTGTTGGACATCAAGATATTTGTGGACACGGATGCAGATATTAGGATTTTGCGCCGCATCAAACGGGATGTGATCGAACGCGGGCGAACTCTTGAATCGGTAGAAAAACAGTACATCGAAACGGTCAAACCGATGCACGAACTGCACGTTGAGCCGTCTAAGCACAACGCGGACATCATCGTACCGGAAGGTGGCCGAAACCTGGTTGCGCTCGATATGTTGATTCACCGTGTCCGTGCCGAAATTGGGGCGTAGCGCGAGATGGGTCACGCGAATTGCGCGCGCGGCAGCAATCCACTACTCTGATACATGCCAAAGACCGCAGGTCTCCCGGATGCGTCCGGGGTCAAACTCAGTGAACTGAGGCCAGCACAGGTGAAACGTAGCTCCGAGTAGTACTGTGATCTCGGTTAGCCCCGTGCATCTGCGCGGGGCTTTTTTCATCTGTCCTGCGGGTAATGACCGGAAGGAGGCCCAATGGCACGGACCGACAAGTCTGCAGCGATTGCGGAGCTACAGAAGAAATTCGAAAGCTCTTCAGCCGTGCTGCTCACTGAATACCGCGGCCTCACCGTGGCACAGCTCCAAACGCTGCGCCGCGCCTTGAGGGGCAATGCGGAATACGTGGTCGCCAAGAATACGCTCGCGCACATCGCAGCCAAGAATGCCGGAGTTGAAGGAATCGATGAGCTCTTCAGCGGCCCAACGGCTTTCACATTCGTCACAGGTGATGTGGCGGATGCCGCGAAAGCGATACGCGATTTCGTAAAGGAAAACCCGGCACTGATCGTCAAGGGCGGAGTCCTCGAAGGCAGCGTGCTTTCGGCCGACGACGTCAAGAAGCTCGCCGATTTGGAATCGCGCGAGGTTCTGCTTGCAAAGGCGGCGGGAGTGCTCAAGGCTACCTTGTACCAGGCGGCTTACGTTCTCAAAGCGCCAACCTCGAAGGTTGTGCGCACCATCGACGCGCTGCGCGCGAAGGAAGAAGAAGCGGCTGCCTGAACGCGGGCACCGCACACAAGTACAACAAAAAGTGCACAAACTACTGCTCGCGTAGCAGGCATCAGGAAGGAAGGCCATCATGGCTAAGCTCTCCACCGAAGAGCTCATTGCAGCTTTCAAGGAGCTCACACTGGTTGAGCTCAACGATTTCGTCAAGGCATTCGAAGAGGAGTTCGATGTCACTGCCTCAGCTCCAGTAGCTGTTGCTGCCGCAGCAGCTCCCGCCGCTGGCGAAGCCGCCGCTCAGGAAGAAGAGAAGGATTCCTTTGACGTGATCCTCGAGTCGATCGGCGACAAGAAGGTTGCAGTCATTAAGGAAGTTCGTTCGCTCACGAGCCTCGGCCTGAAGGAAGCGAAGGATCTGGTTGATTCCGCTCCTAAGGCAGTTCTTGAAGGCGTCAACAAGGAAACCGCTGACAAGGCGAAGGAACAGCTCGAAGGCGCTGGCGCAACCGTCACGCTCAAGTGAGTTAACTTCTCGTAGGGGCCCCACCTCGGTGGGGCCCCTTTCGTTTGTGGCTGGCGCAGTGGGGACGCGAGCTTTGCTGATTTGGCTGCCGAATGCCGTGTGCGTGCGTGGTGTTTTCGCCGTCGGCGCGCCGATGTTGCGAAGGAAGCATCGCTTGTGGCAGAGTACTTGCGGTTCTTCAGTGCCCCCTTTCACAAAGGCGTGGGGTGACATCCTACACGTCTGACGTGTATATTGGAGACTTGCGCCGACGTACCTACAGGTATGCCCAGAGGCCGCTCTCGGGGGTCCCACGGTTGATACGTGGCCCTGGTGTGAGGCTTCCATCTGGGCAGATGTGGGTGATGCCGGCGAAAGGCCTTACCAACGTCAGGGAAGGAACCCCCTTGGCTGCTTCGCGCACCTATTCACTTCATGCCCGCAATGGAAAACCGGTTGTTGACCGCGTTTCGTTTGCAAAGATTCACGAGCCGCTGCAAGTCCCCGATCTTTTAGGACTGCAACGCGATAGTTTCGGATGGCTCATTGGCTCTAAGAAGTGGGCGGAAGAAAACCCGGGCGAAAAGTCCGGACTGGAGGAGATCTTCGAGGAGATCTCTCCGATTGAGAACGCTGCCCAAACGATGGGGCTGGTGCTGTCATCACCTCATTTAGAGGAGCCGAAATATTCGATTGACGAGTGCCGCGAACGCGACCTCACATATGCTGCTCCGCTCTATGTGACGGCGGAGTTCCAGAATTACGAAACCGGTGAAATTAAGTCGCAAACCACTTTCATTGGCGATTTCCCGCTGATGACTGAGCGCGGAACCTTCATCATCAACGGTACTGAGCGTGTGGTTGTTTCCCAGCTCGTCCGTTCTCCGGGTGTGTACTTTGAGCGCGTCGCGGACAAGACATCCGACAAGGATATCTTCTCTTCGCGCATTATTCCGTCGCGTGGCGCATGGCTGGAGTTTGAGATCGATAAGCGCGATGCCGTGGGCGTGCGCGTTGACCGCAAGCGCAAGCAGTCCGTCACCGTGTTCTTGAAGGCGCTGGGACTTTCCGAATCAGAGATCCGTGAAACGTTCGCTGATTTCCCTGCACTGATTGAAACCTTGGAGAAAGATACAGTCCATACGCAGGAAGAAGCCTTGCAGGATCTGTACCGCAAGCTGCGTCCGGGCGAACCGCCTACGGCGGATGCTGGCCGCACGCTGCTGAATAACTTCTACTTCAACACCAAGCGGTACGATACCGCGAAGGTGGGCCGCTACAAGATCAACAAGAAGCTGGGCCTTCCCGCTGACAAGACGTCACGCCAGCTCGGCATCGAGGACATTACGGCAACGTTGCGCTACATGCTGGCGCTTCATATCGGTGCGGACGAAGTGGTGTGCGCGCCCGATGGCGTGCCGGTCAAGGTGGAGACGGACGATATCGATCACTTCGGCAATCGCCGTATCCGCGCCGTGGGCGAGCTGATCCAGAACCAGGTCCGTACGGGCTTGGCGCGGCTGGACCGGATGGTCCGCGAACGTATGACAACGCAGGAGACGGAGGCAATTACGCCGTCGTCGCTGATCAACATTCGCCCAATCGTTGCAGCGATCAAAGAATTCTTCGGAACATCGCAGCTATCCCAGTTCATGGACCAGAACAATCCGCTGGCCGGTTTGACGCACAAGCGCCGCCTTTCGGCCCTCGGCCCTGGTGGCCTGTCGCGTGATCGCGCAGGCGTGGAAGTCCGCGACGTCCATCCGTCGCATTACGGCCGCATGTGCCCGATTGAAACGCCTGAAGGTCCAAACGTGGGCCTAATCGGATCGTTGGCATCATTCGGCCGGATCAATTCGTTTGGCTTCATCGAAACGCCATACCGCAAGGTGGTCGATGGCCGCGTGACGGACCAGATCGATTACCTCCAGGCGGATGACGAAGAGCGAGTAATCATCGCTCAGGCCGAAGCGCCGTTGGACGAATCAGGGCACTTTATCGACGAGGAAACACTGTGCCGTATGCCAGGTGGCGAACCTGCGCTGGTGCCGGTGGACGAGATCGATTACATGGACGTTTCTGCACGTCAGATGTGCTCCGTGGGTACGGCAATGATTCCGTTCTTGGAGCATGATGATGCGAACCGAGCCCTGATGGGGGCGAACATGCAGCGCCAGGCGGTTCCGTTGATTCGCCCGGTTTCCCCGTTTGTGGGTACCGGGATGGAGATGCGGTGCGCAGTTGACGCCGGCGACGTGACGGTTGCGGACGCTCCGGGTGTTGTGACAGAGGTCGATGCCGACGCCGTCCACGTTGAGCAGGACGACGGTAAACACGTTGTGTACAAGATGACGAAGTTCGAACGTTCGAACCCCGGCAACTGCACTAATCAGCGTGTTGTGGTGTCCGAAGGTGACCGGCTGGAGAAGGGCTCGCTCATTGCGGACGGCCCGGCTACCGAGGGCGGCGAATTGGCGCTTGGCCAGAACCTGCTGGTTGCGTTCATGTCATGGAACGGTTACAACTACGAGGACGCCGTTATTCTTTCCGAGCGCTGCGTGCGTGACGATTTGCTGACCTCGATCCACATTGAGGAACACGAAGTCGACGCACGCGATACGAAGCTCGGACCGGAAGAGATCACGCGGGATATCCCGAATGTTTCCGAAGAAATGCTGTCTCACCTGGATGAGCATGGCATCATTCGGATCGGGGCAGAAGTCCAGGCCGGCGATATTCTGGTCGGAAAGATCACGCCAAAGGGCGAAACCGAGCTGACTTCCGAAGAGCGCCTGCTGCGTGCGATCTTCGGTGAGAAGGCGAAGGAAGTCCGCGATACGTCTCTGCGCGTGCCGCACGGCGAATCGGGCATTGTGATTGGCGTGCGTCAGTTCACGAAGGACAACAACGACGAACTGGCCGCAGACGTCAATGAGACCGTGCGTGTGTACATCGCGCAGCGGCGCAAGATCACGATTGGCGACAAAATGGCTGGGCGCCACGGTAACAAGGGCGTCATCTCCAAGATTCTTCCGCTCGAAGACATGCCGTTTATGGAAGATGGCACTCCGGTGGACATCATCCTGAATCCGCTCGGCGTGCCGGGCCGTATGAACTTGGGCCAGGTCTACGAACTCCACTTGGGATGGGTCGCGTCACAGGGTTGGGATGCGTCTGAGGCGCGCCGTAATGGTGAAGAGTGGGCGCTACGGCTTCCGGAAGATGCTGTGACGGGTAAACCCGGCCAGCGTGTTGCCACGCCGGTGTTCGACGGCGTCACGTCCGATGAGATCGACGGCCTGATTAAGTCCGTGCTTCCGAACCGCGACGGAGAATACCTGGTGAACGAGCAGGGTAAAGCCCGGTTGTTCGATGGTCGATCCGGCGAACCGTTCCCAGATCCCGTTTCCGTGGGCTACATGTACATGCTGAAGTTGCACCACTTGGTTGACGACAAGATCCATGCGCGTTCTACTGGTCCATACTCGATGGTGACGCAGCAGCCGCTGGGTGGAAAAGCACAGTTCGGTGGGCAGCGCTTCGGAGAGATGGAAGTGTGGGCGCTTGAGGCGTACGGTGCTGCGCACACCTTGCAAGAGATGCTGACGATCAAGTCGGATGACACGGTGGGCCGTGTCAAGGTGTACGAAGCCATCGTCAAGGGCGATAACGTTCCGGAGCCTGGTATCCCCGAGTCCTTCAAGGTGCTCATTCAGGAGATGCGCTCTCTGTGCCTGAACGTCGAGGCGCTCGACGCCCAGGGAGAGGCTATCAACCTCCAGGATGCGGAAGAAGACCAGTTCGCGACCCCAGAGCCGATGGCCATGCCCACCGGTCTGGAGGACCTCACAACAGGCGCCGATTTCTGATGTGTGCCGGGGCAACCCGGCTGCTCGGTGCCTATTAGATACCTGAATGCCAAGAACCTGAGGAAGTAGGAATCTTGCTCGACGTTAATCGTTTCGATCAGCTGCACATCGCTTTGGCCACTTCGGACGATGTCCGTGCGTGGTCTCATGGTGAGGTCAAGAAGCCTGAGACAATCAACTACCGTACGCTGAAGCCGGAAAAGGACGGCCTTTTCTGCGAGCGTATTTTTGGACCCACACGCGACTGGGAATGCGCGTGCGGTAAGTACAAGCGCCCCCGTTTCAAGGGAATCGTATGCGAGCGCTGTGGCGTTGAAGTGACGCGTTCGAAGGTGCGCCGTGAACGCATGGGGCACATTGAGCTGGCAGCGCCAGTGACGCACATCTGGTACTTCAAGGGTGTGCCATCCCGCCTGGGCTACCTTCTGGACATCGCCCCGAAGGATCTGGAGAAAGTCATTTACTTCGCCGCCTACATGGTGACGGATGTTGATGAAGAGGCGCGGCGCGAGGATCTTCCCACACTGCAATCCGAATACGAGTTGGAACGCGTGGCGCTGGAAAAGGCGCGCGATGTGGAGCTCGAGGAGCGCCAGCAGAAGTTGGAAGCCGATCTGGCAACGGCCGAGGAAGAGGGCCAGAAGGCAGATGTGAAGGCGAAGCTGAAGCGCGCCGCCGAATCGGATCTGGGCCGCATCCGGAAACGTGCGGATGCTGATATCGAGCGTCTCGATGCGGTGTGGGACCGCTTCACTAAGCTCCGGGTTGGAGACCTGGAGGGTGATGAGGATCTGTACCGTGAGATGGAGTCTCGCTATTCAGATTACTTCTCCGCGTCCCGTGGAGCTGAGGCGATCCAGAAGCGCCTTCGCAATTTCGATCTGCAAGCGGAACATGACAACCTAGTAGAGGTTATCGAAAATGGCACGGCCCAGCGCAAGGCCCGTGCACTCAAGCGCATCAAGGTGATCAACGCCTTCTTGCAGTCCGGCACGAAGCCTGAAGCCATGGTGCTCGACGCGATTCCGGTAATTCCACCGGATTTGCGGCCAATGGTTCAGTTGGATGGAGGCCGTTTCGCCACCTCCGATCTGAACGATCTGTACCGCCGCGTTATCAACCGGAATAACCGCCTGAAGAGGATGCTCGATTTGGGTGCGCCGGAGATCATGGTGAACAACGAGAAGCGCATGCTGCAGGAAGCTGTGGACGCACTTTTCGACAACGGCCGCCGTGGCCGCCCGGTTCAGGGTGCCGGCAACCGCCCGCTGAAGTCCTTGTCCGATATGTTGAAGGGTAAGCAAGGGCGTTTCCGCCAGAACCTTCTGGGTAAGCGCGTGGATTATTCAGGCCGTTCCGTGATCGTGGTTGGGCCGACGTTGAAACTGCATCAGTGCGGCCTTCCCAAAGTGATGGCCCTAGAGCTGTTCAAGCCGTTCGTCCAGAAGCGTCTGGTGGACTTGGAGATCGCGAAGAACATCAAGGCTGCGAAGAGGCTGATTGACCGGCAGCGCCCCGAAGTGTGGGATGTGTTGGAAGAAGTGATCCAGGAGCATCCGGTGCTGTTGAACCGTGCACCGACGTTGCACCGGCTGGGTATTCAGGCTTTTGAACCGCAACTGATCGAAGGCAAGGCAATCCGGCTTCACCCGTTGGTCTGTGGCGCGTTCAACGCTGATTTCGACGGCGACCAGATGGCTGTGCACCTTCCGCTTTCGGTGGAAGCGCAGGCAGAGGCCCGCATTTTGATGCTTTCGGCAAACAATATCCTGAAGCCGTCGGACGGACGTCCGGTGACTATGCCGTCGCAGGACATGATCATCGGGCTATTCCACTTGACCACGCTTCGTGAGGGCCTGCCCGGTCAAGGCCGCTACTTCTCGTCTGTATCTGAGGCGCAGATGGCGATGGACCTGGGCCAACTCCACCTCAATGCGCCGTGCACCATCCGCTTCGAGGCGGATATGGTTCCGCCGCGTGGCTGGGTTCCCCCGGAGAACTACGAAAAGGGCGATGAGATTTTGTTGGAGACCACGCTGGGGCGTGCCCTTTTCAACGAAACACTTCCCACCGATTTCCCGTACGTCAATACGGTTGTGGACAAGAAGGTGCTTGGCGCGATCGTCAACGAACTTGCCGAGCGCTACGAAAAGGTTGCTGTGGGTGCGTCTCTTGACGCTTTGAAGGCCACCGGCTTCTACTGGGCCGGACGCTCGGGTGTGACGATCGCCGTATCCGACGTCGTCGTTCCCGAATCCAAACCGGAAATCCTGCGTAAAGCTGAAGAGGACGCGGCCCGGATCGAGCACCAGTTCCTCACAGGGCGTATTGAGGATGAGGATCGCCGGCGCGACTTGGTGGATCTGTGGTCGAACGTCACCGACGAAATCGCCACGGAGATGCGGCAGAACTTCTCCGATACGAACGTTGTGAACCGGATGGTCTCCTCTGGCGCGCGTGGTAACTGGGAGCAGGTTCGTCAGATCGCCGGCATGCGTGGCCTCGTGGCAGACCCGAAGGGCAACATTATTCCGCGACCAATTCAGTCGAATTATCGCGAGGGACTTTCCGTGTTGGAGTACTTCATCGCCACACACGGTTCCCGCAAGGGCGTGGCCGACACCGCGTTGCGCACTGCCGATTCTGGTTATCTCACACGGCGCCTGGTGGACGTTTCGCAGGACGTTATCGTGCGTGAACGCGACTGTGGTACCCATCGCGGCCTGACCAAGCGGATCGCAACTGTGGGTGAGGACGGCAAGCTGGTGCCCGACGAAACGTTGGATACCTCGGTGTACGCCCGTACGCTGGCGCGCGACATCGCAGATAAGGACGGAAACGTCATCGTCGCGGCCGGGACCGATCTGGGCGATGTGGCGATCGAGAAGTTGATTGCTGCCGGTATCACTGAAGTTGTGGTGCGGTCGGTGCTGACGTGCGAATCGCGCGTAGGTGTGTGTGCCATGTGCTATGGCCGCTCAATGGCCACGGGCAAACTGGTGGACATCGGCGAGGCCGTGGGTATCGTTGCTGCGCAGTCTATCGGCGAGCCCGGTACCCAGCTGACGATGCGTACGTTCCACACTGGCGGTTCGGCTTCGGCTGACGACATTACGCAGGGTCTTCCGCGTGTGCAGGAGTTGTTCGAGGCGCGCACACCGAAGGGCGAGGCGCCAATCGCGGAGGCGAGTGGCACGCTCAAGGTGGAAGACGGCGAACGTACCCGCCGCCTGATCATTACGCGCGACGACGGCGACGAGGACCTCTCCTACCAGGTGTCTCGGCGTGCGAAGCTGCTGGTCCCCGAAGGCGGGCATGCCAACGTTGGCCAGCAGCTGGTGGAAGGTTCGGTGGATCCGAAGAAGGTTCTCCGTATCAACGGCCGGCGCGCCGCGCAAGAGCACATCGTGAACGAAGTCCAGGCCGTGTATCGTTCCCAGGGCGTCGAGATCCACGACAAGCACATCGAGGTGATTGTTCGGCAGATGCTCCGCCGGGTCACCGTGCTGGAGGCGGGCACCACGAAGCTCCTGCCAGGCGAATTGGTCGATGTCTCCGTATTCGAAGACGAGAATCGCGCCGCGATGGCCGAAGGCGGTAAGCCCGCATCCGGCCGTCCCGAACTCATGGGTATCACCAAGGCGTCTCTGGCAACTGACTCGTGGCTTTCTGCGGCGTCGTTCCAAGAGACCACCAAGGTGCTTACGGAGGCCGCGCTCAACTCGAAGTCCGATCCGCTTTCGGGCCTCAAGGAGAACGTGATTCTTGGCAAGCTGATCCCAGCCGGGACTGGTTTGGAGCAGCTGCGCCACGCCACTGTGGAACCGACGCCTGAAGCGCGGCTTGAATTTGAAAAGAACAATGGATTTAGCCACCGCGATCTGGAGCCGTTTGACGACGGTTACAGCTACGGCGACTATCCCGATTTCGATCTGAGCTCTGGTTACGGCGCATTCTAGCCGCTTCCTTTAGCACAGATAGCTTCCCGGTGCGGCGGGGCGACTCGCCGCACCACCCGGGAAACCGTGTGTTTCCCGCCACCACTAGCCTGCATTCTTTGACGAAGATTGAGGCCAGCCGCTAATCTTGTGTAGGTTGCCCGAGGGTTTCGGCCCTCACAGCCCGCGAGATGTCGCGGCTGAATCCGGATGAGCGGCGTTTCCGCCCGGCCCGGAGCGCAGTAGACGAGTAGATAAAACATCAGGAGAAATAGTGCCCACTATTCAGCAGCTGGTCCGGAAGGGCCGCAGCAGTAAGGTCGGAAAGTCCAAGACACCGGCGCTCAAGCAAAGCCCGCAGCGCCGTGGTGTCTGCACCCGTGTATTCACCACCACACCGAAGAAGCCGAACTCGGCTCTCCGTAAGGTTGCCCGTGTCCGTTTGTCTTCGGGCATCGAGGTGACCGCATATATCCCCGGTGAAGGGCATAACCTCCAGGAGCACTCGCTCGTTTTGGTCCGTGGCGGCCGTGTTCGCGATCTCCCGGGCGTTCGTTACAAGATCGTCCGCGGTGCGCTCGACACGCAGGGCGTGAAGAATCGCCAGCAGGCTCGTAGCCGTTATGGCGCCAAGAAGGAGAAGAAGTAATGCCACGCAAGGGACCTGCTCGCAAGCGTCCACTCGTCAATGATCCCGTCTACGGATCTACCATGGTCACTCAGCTCGTCAACCGCGTACTGGTTGACGGCAAGAAGTCTGTTGCAGAGCGCATCGTCTATGGCGCACTGGAAGGTGTAGCCGAAAAGTCCGGTCAAGACCCGCTCCAAGTTCTCAAGCGCGCGATGGATAATATCCGCCCCTCCCTGGAAGTGCGCTCCCGCCGCGTTGGCGGTGCTACCTACCAGGTTCCTGTAGAGGTAAAGCCTGGCCGTGCGACCACACTCGCACTGCGTTGGCTGGTTGATTACGCGCGCGATCGGCGTGAAAAGACGATGACCGAGCGCCTCATGAATGAGATTCTCGATGCATCCAATGGCCTTGGTGCCGCTGTGAAGCGCCGTGAAGATACGCATCGTATGGCGGAGTCCAACAGGGCATTCGCTCACTACCGCTGGTAATGTCCATCGGGCGCGGGCAACAATTCGCGTCCTCTGACGAAAAGAGAACCACACGTGGCACTTAAAGTGCTGACCGACCTCACGAAGGTCCGCAATATCGGTATTATGGCGCACATTGACGCTGGTAAGACCACCGTCACCGAGCGCATCCTTTTCTACACCGGCATTAATTACAAGATCGGTGAAACCCACGATGGTGCATCTACCACCGATTGGATGGAGCAGGAAAAGGAACGCGGTATCACCATTACTTCTGCCGCAGTCACTGCCTTTTGGAAAGGCGTACAGATCAATTTGATCGACACCCCAGGACACGTGGACTTCACCGTGGAAGTGGAGCGTTCACTGCGCGTCCTGGACGGCGCCATCACAGTGTTTGACGGCAAGGAGGGTGTGGAGCCGCAGTCTGAGACTGTGTGGCGCCAGGCCGACAAGTACAACGTCCCGCGCATCTGCTTTGTGAACAAGATGGATAAGCTGGGCGCAGACTTTGATTTCTCAGTGCAGACGATCCACGATCGCCTCCATGCGACCGCCGTAGTCCTGACGTTCCCGATTGGCGCCGAAAACGAGTTCTCCGGCGTTGTGGACGTTCTCAAGCAGAAGGCGCTGCGCTTCCCGGAGAAAGACGAGAACGGCAAGGAGACGCGCGGCTCGCTCGTCGTCGAGGAAGAAATCCCCGAGGAGCTCAAGGAAAAGGCGCAGAAGTATTACAACGACGCGATGGAGGCCGCGGCGGAAGCTACCGACGAGCTGACGGAAAAGTACCTCGAAGAGGGCGAATTGACCGTCGACGAAATCAAGGCCGGCTTGCGCAAGCGGACCATTGATTCGGAGATCTACCCAGTGTTCGCTGGCTCTGCCTACAAGAACAAGGGCGTCCAACCATTGCTCGACGGCGTCGTCGACTATCTTCCCGCCCCGGTGGATATCCCACCGACACGCGGCTTCAAGCCCGGGCACGAAGAGGACGGCGAAACGGAAGTCCGCCACGCTTCTGAGAAGGAACCCTTTTCCGCACTGGCGTTCAAGGTAGCCGTCCACCCGTTCTACGGCAAGCTGATCTACATTCGCGTGTACTCCGGTAAGGCGGAACAGGGCTCTCAGGTGATGAACTCCACCAAGGGCAAGAAGGAGCGCATCGGGAAGATGTTCCAGATGCACGCCAACACAGAGAACCCTGTGGAAGTGGCGCATGCTGGTCACATCTACGCTTTCGTCGGGCTGAAGGATACGCAGACGGGCGACACTTTGTGTGCCATTGATCATCCGATCATCCTGGAGTCGATGACCTTCCCTGATCCCGTTATTCACGTGGCAATCGAGCCAAAGTCGAAGAACGATCAGGAGAAGCTTTCGATCGCCATCCAGAAGCTCGCAGAAGAAGACCCAACATTCACGGTGCATCAGGATCCGGAGACCGGCCAGACCGTCATCGGCGGTATGGGAGAACTTCACCTCGATATCCTGGTCGATCGCATGCGGCGCGAATTCCACGTTGACGCCAACGTGGGTGCGCCGATGGTCGCGTACCGCGAGACGATTCGCAAGCCTGTCAAGAATATCGAGTACACCCACAAGAAGCAGACTGGTGGTTCAGGCCAGTTTGCCCGCGTGATTGTCTCGATGGAGCCACTCGTTGACGCGGAAGAAGGCGAAACTTACAAGTTCGTCAACGCAGTTACCGGTGGCCGTGTGCCGAAGGAATACATCCCATCTGTGGATCAAGGTATTCAGGAGGCCATGGAGACAGGTATCCTGGCTGGCTACCCGATGGTAGGCATTCAGGCGACGCTCGAAGATGGCGCCTACCATGAGGTCGATTCTTCGGAAATGGCATTCAAGATCGCAGGCAACATGGTGTTCAAGGAGGCCGCAAAGCGCGCTCACCCTGTTCTCCTCGAGCCGATCATGGATGTCGAAGTCCGCACTCCAGAGGAGTACATGGGCGATGTTATTGGCGATTTGAACTCTCGCCGTGGCATGATCAAGTCCATGGAGGACGCGACAGGAGTCAAGATCATTCGCGCGAACGTTCCGCTGAGCGAAATGTTCGGTTACGTGGGTGACTTGCGTTCCAAGACGCAGGGCCGCGCGGTTTACACCATGCAGTTTGACTCCTATGCTGAAGTTCCGAAGGCTGTGGCTGAGGAAATCATTGCGAAGACCCGGGGCGAGTGAGTCCCACCGGTCCTGTACAATCAGTTACCGAAACAAAAAAGTAATAGCACTTAAGCCGGGTCGGATGCCGCGCGCATTCACACACCAGCTCTAAGTCAATCTAGAGTCCCAGGAGGGCCCAAGTGGCTAAGGCCAAGTACGATAAGTCCAAGCCGCATATGAATATCGGCACCATCGGTCACGTCGATCACGGCAAGACCACCCTAACCGCAGCGATCACCAAGGTTCTTGCGGACAAGTACCCGGATCTCAACGTGTACACTCCGTTCGACCAGGTGGACAACGCTCCAGAAGAGCGCCAGCGCGGCATCACCATCAACGTGTCTCACGTTGAATACCAGACGGCAAAGCGTCACTACGCCCATGTGGACGCCCCGGGCCACGCCGATTACATCAAGAACATGATCACCGGCGCAGCCCAGATGGACGGCGCGATCTTGGTTGTGGCAGCGACTGATGGCCCAATGGCCCAGACGCGCGAGCATGTGCTGCTTGCCCGTCAGGTTGGCGTGCCGGACATCATCGTGGCACTCAACAAGGTTGACATGGTTGATGACGAGGAGCTCCTTGAGCTCGTCGAAATGGAAGTCCGCGATCTGCTGAACTCGCAGGATTACGACGGCGATAACATTCCGATCGTTCGCGTTTCCGCTCTCAAGGCGCTGGAAGGCGATCCGAAGTGGGTTGCAGCCATCGAAGAGCTCATGGACCAGGTGGACAACTACTTCCCGGATCCGGTGCGCGATCTGGAGAAGCCGTTCCTGATGCCAATCGAGGACGTTTTCACCATTACCGGCCGCGGCACCGTTGTGACCGGCCGTGTAGAGCGTGGCCAGCTCAAGCTGAACGAAGAAGTCGAGATCATCGGCCTGCGTCCAACCCAGAAGACCACCGTCACTGGCATCGAGATGTTCCACAAGCAGATGGACACCGCAGATGCCGGCGAGAACTGCGGTCTGCTTCTGCGTGGCACCAAGCGTGAAGATGTTGAGCGTGGCCAGGTTGTAGCCAAGCCCGGAACGATCACGCCGCACACCACGTTCGAAGCCCAGGTCTACGTGCTGAAGAAGGAAGAAGGCGGACGTCACAACCCGTTCTTCACCAACTACCGCCCGCAGTTCTACTTCCGTACCACGGACGTGACAGGCGTCATCACGCTGCCTGAGGGCACCGAGATGGTTATGCCTGGCGACAACACCCTGATGACTGTGGAACTCATCCAGCCAATCGCTATGGAAGAGGGCCTCGGCTTCGCAATCCGCGAAGGTGGCCACACGGTCGGTTCAGGCCGTGTCACCAAGATCATCAAGTGATGTTCTGACCTAATACGCGAAGGGGCCCCGCCGGTAACGGCGGGGCCCCTTTTTCTGTGTGTGGTGGTTCTGCTTGGTTTGACCATCCGGTTTCCATTTGCCGGTTGCCCGGGTGTGGAGGTAGTCCATCATGAGGGCGTCAGGGATCGGGCTCCGTTTCCCGGTTGCCCGCGTTGTGGAGGCGTCGTCGTCGTTCTGGATCGGTTTGTTTCCCGGTTGCCTGGGGCTGGCGCAAGTGTGTTGGCGTTCTGGTTGCCGTTGTTCTTGGGCGTGGGCGCGTATGTGTAGCTTTTTCTGGCTGGATGGGGTTTGAGCTCACGTTGGGTAGAGGAAAACTTGGATTTGAGCAAGAAAAGGTTTCGCGGTTGGGGCATCTGCTCTTTCAGAGTCTGCGTCACGATACATTGCGGGTCCGCTTTTCGGAGAGCGCGTGCGTCCACGAAGCGCAAACTTGATACGGCGCGCGATTTGTGACGGGTGCTCGTGGGGCCGGTGTTCTGGGTGGCGGTTTTCCTGTGGTTGGTGCGGGGCTGTGTGGAGTTGTTGTGGGTGGGAGTGTGTTGTTGTGCCTGGGTTGGCTGTTTTCGTTATCGGAGGTGTAACAATTCTGCCGGGGGTGTAGCAAGTCTTCTGAGGCCTGGGTTGAAAGTCCGCTTTTGTGTAACAAGTCCTCTCTGGAGTAACAGGTTCTCTCTGGCGTAATGATGTGGGGGGATCCGTTGTTGCCGGTATGGTGGCGGTGTCTGGGCGGCGGGATTTGTGTGTGTTTGGCAGTATTGGGGTAGGCCGTTGTGCGGTGGATTTCTGGTTGGTGGGCGACGGCGTCGTCGTGGTTCTGGAGTGTGCGGGTGCGCGCCGGTAGCCGGGTGCGCGCCGGTATCCGAGTGTGTATCGGTGGCTTTTTCTAGCTGGAGACGGTGTTTCCCGTATACCGAATGTGAGCGTGGGCCCGGTTCAGCAAGAAAAAGTATCACGGGCTGGGCGGCGAGAGGCCGGGCGGCGAGAGGGCCAGGCCGGGCGGCACCAACGCCCGTGGCGTTCCGGTCTTGGGCGCATGCGCGAAGAGCGGTTAACTTGCTGACTGTCCGGCCTGGCGCCGCAGGTTGTCAATGACGCTTTTTTGAACCAGAGCTATCAGGTATTGCGCAAAAGCGACGCCGATCAGGATCATGAACCACATAACTGGTGTACGCGAGGCGGGGACGAGCGCAAAAAGTGCGATCGGAAATGCGAGGATAACGAGGCCCACAAGAGTTCGCACAATGTGCCCTACAGCGAGAAGCGCAGCATTGCCCACATGGTTGATGACGGTGTTAGAGAAGAATGCGCTCAGCGGCAGCAGCCACATCAGGATGCCGAGAATGATGACGAAAGCGATAATCAGCAGCCCAGTGAGTGTACCTGCCTGGGTTCCGTTGCTCATTCCGCCCAGTAGCCAGTTTTCTGCCCAGGTGAGGGCCATGAAAGCAAGCGTTGGAAGCCACCATCCGAGCGATTGGCGGAAGGTGGAACGAAACTCGTTCCACCATGTCCGCGCGATGTAGGAGTCTTCTTCTCGCGCCATTTCCATCATTACTCGAGTGCTGGCGGTCAATGCCGCGCCGGCGGTAACGATAGGGATAGAGGCGGCGAGAGTCAGTAGGTTGATGATAACTAGGTCAGTTGCTGCCGAAAAAGCGCGATAGAACGAGGATTCAGGTGAAAGCACTTCTCCCACGGATCTCTCCTCTTTCCTGCACATATCGCAGGTTTCTGGTTACTTTTGCGATGACCGATTCTGATTCGTGTTGCGGTGACCGATAGAAGAGCTGACGAAAGTGGGCAAAGGCGGAGCCAACTTGCTTGGAGTGAGAGCAAGTAGGGCCTTTGATAGCAATTCGATAGCAAGCAGGGCCCCGCCTTGCCCCGCAGTATTAGCCTTTGACAGCTCCGGCCGCCACTCCTTCGATGATGTACTTCTGGGCACTCAGGTAGAAAATGACGATCGGAATGATCGCAAGCACCAACATAGCCATCTGCGCGCCCATGTCGCGATTGCCATTAGAGCCTACTAGGTTCTGGATGACGATCGGGATGGTCCTGTAATTCTCGTTTTGCCCAATCACTAGGTAGGGGAGCAGGTAATCGTTCCATACCCACATAGCATTGAGGATGGCCACTGTGATGGCCGTGGGCTTGAGCAACGGAAGCACAACGCGGAAGTAGTTCTGCAGTGGAGAACAACCGTCGATGAGTGCGGCTTCTTCGATCTCCATCGGGATGGATTTTACGAAACCAGAGTAGAGGAACACAGATAATCCAGATCCGAAGCCGAGGTAAAGAACCACGATGCCCCAGGGGTTATCCAAGTTCAACGTATCTGCGATCCGAACGGTGGGGAACATGACCATTTGGAATGGCGCGATCATCGAGAAAGCGAACATGTAGTAGAGGAGAGCTGTCCAGCGGTTTTTTACGCGCGTGATGTAGTAGGCCGTCATCGCGCAGAAGAACACAATCACAACGACTGAGCACACGGTGATGAAGAACGACCAAAAAATGGCGCGGGCAAATCCAGAGAGCTGAAGGCCTGTTACATAGTTATCAAATCCTACAAACGTCTCGCCAGTGGGCAATGAGAATGGGTTGCTGGAGATGAAGAACTTGCCCTTGAAGGAGTTTATAAGGATAAACGCCAACGGGAAGAGGTAGAGGATTGCGAGCAGCGTGAGCAGCACGGTGAGTGCCGTACGTCCAGGGTTCGACTTGCGTGAGACGCGCGGCATGGCTGGTTTGGTAGTTGCCTGCAGCGGTTCGATGACGGCTGTGCTCATTGGTCGACCTCCTGTGCCCGTGTGGCCCGCAACTGTAACAGTGCAATGAAAGAGACGATCAGGAAGAAGATCACGGCTTTCGCCTGCGCAACGCCTTCCTGGCCTACTTGCCGATACATCGTGACAACGATGTTCAGCGCGGCCATTTGGGTCTGATCAAGCGGTGCACCATTCGTCAACGCCAAGTTCTGGTCGTATAACTTGAAGGTGTTCGCCAGCGTAAGGAAAAGACAGATCGTGATCGAAGGCATCACCATAGGGATGGTGACTTTGCGAAGAATCTGCCAGCGTGATGCGCCATCGATTTCTGCCGCTTCAAAGAGCTCAGGTGGCACGTTTTGCAGGCCGGCAATGTAGATGATCATCATGTAGCCCATCAACTGCCAGTTGATCAGCATGATCATGCCAGCAAAGCCGAGGCGCCAATCGAGGATGATCGTCATGTTCCAGTGGCGCAGCACAGCGTTGAGCATCACCTGCCAGGTGTAGCCCAGAACGATTCCGCCAATCAGGTTTGGCATGAAGAAAATCGTGCGGAAGATGTTTGTTCCACGGAGTTTTTTGGTTAGCAGATAGGCGAGGAAAAAGGCCCCGATGTTCACGGTGATGATCGAGACGATGGAGATCATCGCTGTGAATGCTAGCGCATGGAGGAAGCCTTGCTGGCTGGAAAGAGCAGCCGCATAGTTCGATGTGCCAACCCATGTGGCATCGGTCAAGGTTGTGAAATCAGTAAATGAAAGATAAAGGCCCATCGCGAAGGGGACCAGGAAGGCAATCGCAAATGCGATGAGTGTAGGGCCGGTAAAAACTACGAAGTATTTTTTGAGAGTTTTAATCATTCCGCTTCTCCTACCTCAGAGGCGTTGTGAGGCAACCGTTGAGCCGAGCGTATAGGACAACGCCGGGGAAGGTGTGCTGTTCGGCGGAATCATGCCCATTGTGCAAAGATTCACCGGTGCTCATCTTCCCCAGCGTCGTGATGCTCTTAGCTAGCGGATTTTTCTGTTGCCCATTCGGTTGTGAAGTAATCTGTCACAGCAGACCAATCTTCGTTACCGGCGGCATATTGGGCGAGGTGTTGGCCAAGGCCATCCTTGAAGTCTTGGCTTGGGAATACGGTGAATACCCAGTTCACGTTGTAAAGGTCGCTATCATTCACGTATTCCACAACTTCCTTGCCAAGCGGATCGCTTGGAGCAAGGTCTGCGAAAGTGGTGAATGGTGCGATGAAGCCGAGTTCGTCGGAGACCAGCTTTGTGCCCTCATCTGAAGTGAAGAGCCAGTTCAGGAAGTCGATCGAAGCTTGCTGATCAGCTTTGCTTGCCTGCGAATTGACCGTCATAAAGTTCTCGGTGCCAACCGCAATGCCGGCGTCTTCTTCACCATCAACACCGATGTAAATTGGAAGGAAGTGAATATCACTTTCCTGAACGGTGTTGCCATCAACTTCAGAAATCTGGCTCCATGCCCAGTTGCCATTTTGAACCATGGCGGCCTGGCCGAGCGCGAATTCTGCCATTGAATCGGAGACCGTTACGGATCCTGTCAGCTTCGGATCAATGGTGGAATCGGTCAGATAGAGATCGAAAATGTTCTTGAAGTTATCACCGTAGGTGAGCTTCAAGGTATCTGAATCGCTGACGCCTTCATCGCGGAACTCGTAGAATACGGGGTAGTTCGCAAGGTGCGTCTGCCAGCGCCAGTCCTCACCAGAGGCGAGAGACGTGGAAGCGAAGACGCCGTTGATCCCCAGGTCATCCTTCTTTGACTGCATGTCATCAGCAACGGCTTTGAGGGTATCGAAGTTGTTGATTTCGTCCATCGAGGTGACTACTGCACCATCGGTAGCAAAGTACTTTTGCATGATCGCATCGTTGTAGATGATGCCATAGCCTTCGGTGGCAAATGGGACGGCATAGATCTTGCCATCGTCGGAGACGGCCATCGAGGAATCGGACAAAGCCTTGGTGTAATCCTCGTCTGTGACGTCAAGTGCGTAGTCTTTCCACGTCTGGTAGCCAACAGGGCCGTTGATGTTGAACAGCGTAGGGGCGCCGGACTTCGCAATTTCGGACTTGAGGGTTTCCTCGTACGTACCGGAAGCGGCCGTGACGATTTTGACTTCGACGCCGGTTTCCTCTGTGTAGGTTTTAGCGACCGACTTCCATGCGTCTTCGGATTCGGGTTTGAAATTCAAGTAGTAGACGGAACCGGTTTCGCCGTCGGTGCTTGAACTGCTGCTATCACCGCTGCTGCAAGCTGCGAGGCCAGAGACGGCAATCGCGCTCACGGCACTGAGCGCTGCAACTTTGCTAATTCGTCGCATACGTGATGCCCTCCTTTGGACATACCCCGAGATGGTGTGGACACTTCCGGGGAGTGGACTTCTCCTTGGCGGCGGACCTCGTAATCCATCGCCGTGTTATCTAGTGTAAACCACAATCGACAATTTTTCTGCAACGTTTTACATACATGTGGCGTGCGTCTCTCATAGGATTTGCACACTAAGTTTGGCGACGGCGTCCGATTGATGCCGCGTGTTTGGGAGAAATAAAGAGGTGAGAGGCGTTCCACGTATGGGAACAGCCTCTCACCTCATTAGCTTTCGGATCAAACGTCCTGCAATATGTTGCAGATTGATAACAATATCAGTGGCCTACTGCAACACTTGCAGGCTCGGGACACGTTCTTCTGTAGAACTAGCGCGCTATCGCCCTGCTCGCTGGCGCGCATCCTGTTACAGGACTGGCGCGCTCTCCAAGCGCCACACGGAGCCTGCATAATCGCGGATGGTGCGATCGGAGGAGAAGCGCCCGGAATGGCAGATGTTGATCCAGCACTTGCGCTGCCAGGAGCTTTGATCCCGGTAATCTTCCGCCATACGGTCGCGCGTTTCGCGATATGAGGCGAAATCACCCAACACGTAGTACACATCTGCGGGTTCCCATGAGCTGCCGTCCAAGAGCGAACCGCGCAGATCGTGGAAGTCTCCGGTGGCGCCGTCGTCTAATGTGCCATCCACAAACGCGTCCAGGATGCGCTTGAGGCCAGGGACAGTTTCGTATGCGTCACGTGGCTGGTATGTCTTGCGCAGTTCGGGGAGCTCTTCCTCTTTCGCGCCAAAGATATACGCATTGTCGTCGCCGACGGCGTCTAGGATCTCTACGTTGGCGCCGTCGAGTGTCCCCAGGGTCAGCGCTCCATTCATCATGAACTTCATATTGGATGTTCCAGATGCTTCTTTGCCTGCCGTGGAGATCTGCTCGGAGATGTCGGCCGCGGGGATGATGTATTCCGCGGGAGTCACATTGTAGTTTTCGATGAACAGAACAGAGAGCTTTCCAGCCATTGCCGGGTCTGAGTTGACGATTCGGCCCACTTCATTGATGAACTTGATAATGGCCTTCGCTCGTATGTAACCAGGAGCGGCCTTCGCGCCGAAGATGAAAACGCGCGGGGGTACGTCCATGTCCGGATTGTCCTTGAGGCGGAAATACAGATCGAGGATGTACATTGCGTTGAGAAGCTGACGTTTGTATTCGTGGAGCCGCTTGATCTGCACATCGTAGATGGCATCCACTGGGATGCTGACGCCTTGGCGCTTTTCAATCCATGCGGCGAAGCGAATTTTGTTCTCTCTTTTGATGCGGCCCAATTCAGCCAGTACGGTGGGGTTATCGCAATTGCCGGTGATATCTGCCAGCTTGTCAAGGTCACGAATCCATTCGTTGCTGCCCAATTCGTGCGTCAACAACTGGGACAGGCCCGGGTTGCAGCTGTTGAGCCACCGCCGCTGCGTCACGCCGTTCGTCTTGTTGTTGAATTTCTCTGGCCAGATGTCGTACCAATCGTGCAGCGTTTCGCGTTTCAAGATTTCGGTGTGTATTTCGGCAACACCGTTGATAGAGAATGCCGCATAGCAGGCGATCCATGCCATGTGTACCAGGCCGCCCGAAAGCGGAGCCATGTATTCGATTTTGCCGGGATGATACCCCTGGGCAGCGAGCTCTTCGCGGAAGCGGCGGTCTATTTCCTGCACGATCTCGAAGATGCGGGGGAAAACTTGAATGAAGATAGAGGTTTCCCACTTCTCCAGCGCCTCGGCTAGCACAGTGTGATTGGTGTAGGCGAAGGTCTGCTGCACGATGGACCACGCGGCCTCCCAGGTCATTCCCTCGTCGTCCAGTAAGATGCGCATCAGCTCCGGAATTGCAAGGACAGGGTGCGTGTCATTGAGCTGAATGGAATTGAACTTTCCGAAATTGGTCAAGTCGTCACCATGGACAGACTTGTATACGCCGATCATCGTCTGGAGTGACGCGGAGACAAAGAAGTACTGTTGGCGCACGCGCAGCACCTTGCCTTCATACGTGGTGTCGTTCGGGTAAAGCACGCGGCACAGATCCGCTACGCGTTCGCGTTCCACGATCGCATCGGTGAAACGCTGCGAGTTGAAGGCATCGTAATCGAATTCTTCGATCGGTTCCGCCTTCCACAAGCGCAGGGTATTCACATTCTTGGTGCCGTAGCCGATGATCGGCATGTCGTAGGGGATGGCGCGCACGTGCATGTCAGCAAAGTTGACGTGCTTAGCTTCTTCCTCGCGGCGGATGACGAAGGGGTATCCCTCTTCCATCCAGGGGTCTGGATGCTCATCTTGGAAGCCGTTGTCGATTGTCTGTTTGAACAGGCCATAGCGGTACAGGATGCCATAGCCGGTCACTGGCAGATCGAGTGTTGCGCATGAGTCTAGGAAACACGCGGCAAGGCGCCCAAGACCACCGTTACCCAATGCGGCGTCGTGTTCTTGATCGAGCACTGTGGAAAGATCTTGCCCATAGGAGGCAAGCGCAGCCTTTGCGTCTTCCACCATCCCAAGGTTGGTGAGATTGTTGAGCAGTGCGCGGCCCATCAGGAACTCCGCAGAAAAGTAGTGCTCTTGGCGGCCGCCGCGGTACGCGGTGGTGGTGGCCTCCCAATTGTCGGCGATTTTGTCGACGACCAGGCTGGATAGCCCAGACCAGTATTCCATTGGGTTCGAATTTTGGGGAGTCTTTCCGGAGGCAGAGCGAACAAATGCGCCAAGCATGGGCGAGAGGTTCTGAGCCATATGCGTGTATCTCCTTGCGTAAGAACGTACAACGGTAGCGTAGCGAACATTTATATCCAGTGGTGCATCGATCTCAATTAGCGCCGAAACTGTGCCGAAAAGTGGCTGTTCTGCGTCTGCACTGTGCCACCTCGTGAATCTCACTATCTGACAATTTGTGTAGCATTAGTGTCCGCATCTTAGGATTGGACAGTAAAGCGGCACGTCCTCTTTACGCACGTCCACAGAGGAGGGGCACATGCCTGCGGTCATCGTTCTTGGCGCACAATGGGGCGACGAAGGAAAAGGAAAGGCAACCGACCAACTCGGTTCGCATGCCGATTACGTTGTGAAGTACAACGGCGGAAACAATGCGGGGCACACCGTAGTGGTAGGAGACGAAAAGTTCGCACTTCATTTACTGCCTTCCGGGATTCTTTCGCCGAATTGCGTCCCATTTATAGGCAACGGAGTGGTAGTGGACCTGGAAGTGCTTTTCCAGGAGATAGAGGCGCTGGAAAGCCGTGGCGTGGACACGTCGCGTTTGCGCATCTCGGCTTCAGCGCACATCATCACCTCATACACGCGTGCGTTGGATGCGATATCGGAAAAGGGACTGGGCGACCACAAGCTGGGAACTACGGGCCGCGGGATCGGGCCAACGTACGCAGATAAGATGTCACGCGTTGGGCTTCGCATTCAAGACCTGTTCGATGAAGAGGCGTTGCGCCAGAAGGTCGCGTCCGCGTTAGCGCAAAAGAATGTGTTCCTCCAGGCCTTGGGTGAAAAACCGTTTGTTGTGGACGACGTCGTCGCCACGCTACTTTCGTACGCAGATCGCGTCCGCCCTCTGGTTGCGGATGGTGTCTACGAACTGAACAAAGCGTTGGACGAAGGAAAGACCGTTGTACTTGAAGGCGGGCAGGCAACAATGCTCGATATCGATCACGGGACTTATCCGTACGTGACGTCGTCGAACGCTACTGCCGGCGGTGCATGCACCGGATCGGGGATTGGGCCAACACGCATTGATCGCGTTGTGGGCGTTATGAAGGCATATGTGACGCGCGTGGGCGAAGGGCCGTTCCCCACGGAGCTTTTGGGCGCGGACGGTGAGTGGCTACGCGAAAAGGGTGGCGAATACGGTGTGACCACCGGGCGCCCGCGGCGTTGCGGCTGGTACGATGCGCCGCTCGCACGTTATGCGCACAGCGTGAACGGGTTAACGGATATCGTTCTGACCAAGTTGGATGTTCTGAGTGAGCTCGAAAAGATCCCCGTATGCGTGGCCTACGAGATCGACGGCAAACGCACAGAGGAAGTTCCCGCCTTCCAATCCGATTTCCGGAAGGCGAAGCCCATTTATGAGTACGTGCCCGGCTGGAAAGAGGACATCTCCGGCTGTGAGACCTTTGAGGACTTGCCCGAGGCAGCGCGCGAATATGTACTCTACCTGGAGCGGGTGTCGCATTGCCGTATCAGCTCCATCGGAGTTGGCCCGGGGCGCGAACAGATGATCATCCGCCACGAGCTGGTGGGCTGACATCGAGCTGGTGGGCTGACATACTGCGGGGCTAGCGGACTGCGAAGCTAGCGGACTGCGAAGCTAGCGGACCTTGCCCTCATGGCCGGGTTAACAGATCGTCTATAACCGGGTTAGCGGATTGTCCCTTCAGCTGGGGCTGCCCGGTTGGTTTGCAGTTCCGTTTTGGTTCGCGGTGCCGTCTTGCTCGGTAGTGCCGTTTTGGTTTGCAACGCCGTCCGGCTGGGTGCCCGTTTGCTGGCGGCCGTCTGCTTGCTGGCCGTCCGGCTGGGTGCCCGTTTGCTGGTCAGCCGCCTGTTGACCATACGGGTAGCGAGGTTGCTGGCCGTACGGGGCATCCGGTTGCTGTCCGTACGGATTATACGGTTGCTGGCCATACGGCCCAAACGGTGTAGGTGCCTGCCCATATGCGCCGTATGCTGCGGGTGCACCGTATGCTGCCGGGTCTTGCCCGTACTGTCCGGAAGGATAGGGTTGAGGCTGTTGCGGATATGGGTACCCGGGATAGGGATATCCAGGATAAGAAGGTGCCAGGTTTTTCTTCTTTGACGAACGCGTGACTCCAAATACTATGCCGCCGATCACCAGGACAATGCCAAGTCCAATGAGAATCCACACGAGCGGATTGGAGCGCGCCTCAGCGCTGGCACTCTTGTATCCAGTGACGCTGATCCCGTTGATAACTGTGGTGTAGTCCGTATAGGTCACGTGGTCGCCGTCAACCGTGCCGCCGTCGGTTGCCTTAGTAATGCTGCCGGGCATCCCAATGGTGAGAGAAAAATCGATAGCGCCTAGTGAGCTTATGTCATTTGCGGAGATTCCGAACTCGCTTCCACTGATGTTGAGCGTATATGAGTCGCCGTTATCTACCAGTACCTTGCCGTCTACTGCATCGGCGGCTGTGACTGTAGCACGGCATCCGTTTTCGATGTCCTGGATGGATGCCGATATGTTATTGCCGATGCTCCCGATTTCGCTTTGCAAGGCGTTCCCGATATCGGAGCAGTTCATGCCCAGCATATTGAGCATGCCTTCCTGATCCACCATATCCATCGTCATCGTTACTCCGCCTTCTGAGGAGACGTCCACAGTATTTGTGGATTTGCAGGAGGTAAGCAGAAGAGCAAGTGGGATAAGTAGTGCCGCAAATGCGCGCTTGGAGTGAAACACGTGACTTCCTTCCGATCGATGCGGTAGGTGCGCGTTGAGCAGTCGATGCAGTAGGCGCTTCTTTAGAGTATCGAATGAAACTGGGTTTCGATATTTCGGCGGACAACAGCGGTTTTCTAATACATGCTGTGAATCGTAAATGTCAAGGTACAACCGTCCCGTAGGTGCTAAGGAAAGAGTAAGATGTGGTGTGGGACACGTTACCTGTGGCTACCGTTCTGACCTGCGTAAATTGAATTTCAGGAGGAATAGCAGTGACTGAGTTAGGACGAAGTTCATGGGAAACCCTTAACTATTTCAGACACAATGGAATGTGTTCGTGCAGAGGGATATGCAAGCTCCGCACTGCACATCGCTCTCTAAGGAAGGAAATGCGATGACCGACAAGACGTACACTGTCGAAGGCGTCAAGGCTGGGGCACCGGCTGAGGCGACTGACGACTTGATTGCGTGGGTAACCGAACAGGCCAACCTCGCGAAGCCTGATTCCATTTACTGGTGCGACGGTTCAGACGAAGAATGGACGCGCATCACGGATGACATGGTGAAAACCGGCATGTTCACCCGTTTGAACCCGGAGAAGCGTCCGAATTGCTTCCTGGCACGTTCGCTGCCTTCGGACGTTGCGCGTGTGGAATCGCGTACGTTCATCTGCTGCGAGAAGGAAGAGGATGCCGGCCCCACGAACCATTGGGCAGATCCCAAGGAAATGAAGGCCACTCTTCACAAGGTATTCGACGGCGCCATGCGCGGCCGGACGATGTTTGTGATTCCGTTCTCCATGGGTCCTGTGGGCGGCCCGATTTCTCAGCTAGGTATTGAGCTGACAGATTCTCCGTACGTTACGGTGAGCATGCGGATCATGACCCGCATGGGCAAGGCGGCGCTCAAGCTGATCAGTGAGGGCAAGCCGTGGGTGCCTGCGCTTCATTCGGTGGGCTACCCGCTGCGGGATGCGGAAGGCAATACTCGTGAAGATGTTCCGTGGCCGTGCAATGACCTCAAGTACATCACGCACTTCCCGGAGACCAATGAGATCATCTCCTACGGATCTGGTTACGGTGGGAATGCGCTGCTTGGCAAGAAGTGCTTTGCGCTTCGTATCGCCTCCACAATGGCGCGCCGTGACAACTGGATGGCTGAGCACATGCTGATCCTGCGCCTCACGCAGGAGTCCACGGGCAAGCAGTTCCACGTGACTGCGGCGTTCCCGTCGGCATGTGGAAAGACCAACCTTGCGATGCTCCAGCCGACTATCTCTGGATACAAGGTAGAGACCGTTGGTGATGACATTGCGTGGATGCGTCCAGGCCCAGATGGAACGCTTCGGGCAATTAACCCTGAGGCAGGATTCTTTGGCGTGGCGCCGGGTACGTCTTACAAGACCAACCCGATGGCAATGGACACGATGAGGGCTAACACCATTTTCACAAACGTTGCCCTGACCGACGACGGCGACGTGTGGTGGGAAGGCATCGACGCTCCGCTTCCAGATCACCTGATCGACTGGCAGGGCAACGATTACACGCCTGCTGATGCTGCTGCTGGCAAGAAGGCTGCCCATCCGAACAGCCGTTTCACCACCCCGGCTTCGCAGTGCCCGATCATTTGCCCAGACTGGGAGGCTCCGGAGGGCGTTCCAGTGAACGCAATCCTCTTCGGCGGCCGCCGCGCCACCAACGTCCCACTGGTTGCAGAGCAGTACGAACCCGCACACGGCGTGTTCATCGGTGCGTCTGTCGCGTCTGAAGTAACTGCGGCAGCTACCGATGTGAAGGCAGGATCGCTGCGTCACGACCCGTTTGCTATGCTTCCGTTCTGCGGTTACAACATGGCGGACTACTGGGGCCACTGGCTGGATATGCAGAAGGAGCTGGGGGACAAGTTCCCGAAGATCTACCAGGTCAACTGGTTCCGCAAGGACGAGAACGGCAAGTTCATGTGGCCAGGCTACGGCGATAACTCCCGTGTGCTGGACTGGATTGTGCGCCGCGCCGATGGTGCGGTGGATGCAATCGATGGCGTCACAGGCCGTTACCCGAAGTTCGAAGACTTCAACCTTGAGGGCCTGGACATTGACAAGGTCAAGTGGGACAAGCTCTTCGCGATCGATCCTGACGCTTGGGAAGCCGAAATGGACGACACGGAGAAGTACTTCTCCCAGTTCGGCGATAAGGTTCCCGCGGCGATCAACGAGCAGCTCGCAAAGTTCCGCGAGCGTATCGCAGCAGCTCGCAAGGCTGCCTGATTGAGCTGAGCTAAGAAGGGCCCGGCAGGTTTTCCTGCCGGGCCCTCTTTCTTTGGGCAGCTGTGTTTTCTTTGGGCAGCCGCGTCGCCGTCGGTTTCTCGTCGCCGATGCTTTTTCTAGTTGAAACCGGCAAAAGCCCAGGAGGCAGTACCACTTAGCCCGTTCTGAGCTAGAAAAAGTATCGGGATCAGCCCGGGCGCAAGCTCAGCCCGGGCGCAAGCTCAGCCCGGGCGCAAGCTTAAGCGGGGAGGTACACCGTAGGCATGGAGGAATTACACAGTACGAGCAGCGTGGCTGCATTGAAACCGGCGATGCACGCATGAATTTCCTCTCTTGTGGGGTGCCACTGCAAACGTTCACTGGACTGGCTGGCACTGTGGGGGCCCTCGCGGCGTTGGACATACTGGTACACAACCTCTGCGATATCGGTGAACGCCCATGTATCCACCACGAAGACGCGGGAGCCTGCCCACCCGATAGCGGCCGCGGCGGCCGCAACGTCGATTGTGGTGTTGGGTGCGCCGTTGGCGACGACGGCGATTTCTGCGTGCTTTCCGACCAAGACGGGTAGTGGGTTCGGCGCGATTGCAGCGAGTGCTCCAATTATCTGGCGGCCATTCGGAAGTGTATCTGCCAGGGCCATGGCGTGCTGCTGGGCGGCACGCGGTATAAGGGAGGCATCAATGGTCCATTCGGAGAGCAATTCAGCGATCGGTTCTTGGGCTGTTGCGAAGACCCGCAGAATGTGTGCGAGGTTATCGGCTGCGCCACATCCGCTTATCGTGCCGGTTGCATGATCATCGCTGTGCCCAAACACGAGAAAGCCATTCCCACGCAGCTCCCGCGCAAGCGCCGTCAGTTCGTCAAGTTCGGCGGCGGACACGGCCTCGCGTATACGATCGGCATGGGGAACGTCTGTGGCGACTGGATGGCGGGCCTTAGCCGTTTCGAAGGCGGATTCGGCATCATTCGCGAGCAGGTCAATCACCCAAGCGGTGACGGTTCCGCCGGCGGTTCGTGGAACGCGGAGGTCATCGCCGCCTGCGGCGGGCCGGCCGTCGATACATTGCGCTGCGAACGTGTGTGTGGGAACGCGTGCAGCTTCCGGATGGGCGGCGAGGGCGTTGAGTCCTTGCGCTATTTCCCAAGTATCAGTGGCTTGTGGACCAGAGGCACCCTGCGCGGATTCAAGAATCATGTTCCCAGTGTATGGGGCGGCGCGTGCAGCAACTCTGGACGCCATACATATTTGCTGCGAATCTCGCTTAGGCTTGGGCCGTGAAGATTCTTCTGTTGGGTTCGGGTGGCCGTGAGCATGCGATCGCGCGTGCGCTCATGCAGGACACTGCTGTTGCTGAATTACTGATCGCTCCCGGAAATCCTGCGCTGGCACAATTGGGCGAACTTGTGGATTGCGACGTACTGGACGGTGCTGCGGTGGCGCGTGTTGCCGTGGAACGAGGTGTGGACCTCGTGGTGGTTGGGCCGGAAGCGCCACTGGTGGCGGGTGTGGCGGATGCGGTTCGCGCCGCGGGGATTCCCGTCTTCGGCCCGTCGGGTGCTGCGGCCCAGCTGGAGGGCTCAAAGGCTTTTGCCAAACGCATTATGGCGGAAGCGGGCGTGCCAACCGCGATGGCGCACGTGTGCACTGATCTGCCTCAAGTGGAAGATGCGCTCGATTCCTTCGGCGCTCCATACGTGGTCAAGGATGACGGCTTGGCGGCGGGCAAGGGCGTTGTAGTCACCTCGGATCGTTCGGAGGCTATCGTGCACGCGGAACGCTGCCTGGCTAAGGATGGCGGTACGGTGGTCATCGAAGAGTACTTGGACGGACCGGAACTCTCTTTATTCTGTGTGTGTGACGGAACGCGCGTGGTTCCATTGCAGCCGGCGCAGGATTTCAAGCGGGCATACGACGGCGATGCTGGGCCGAATACTGGCGGAATGGGCGCGTACTCGCCGCTTCCATGGTTGCCGGAAGGAACGGTTGACGATGTGGTGGCTCGAGTCGCTCAGCCGGTGGTTGACCAGATGCAGCGGCGCGGCACTCCGTTTGTTGGCTTGCTTTACTGCGGGTTAGCACTGACCTCGCGCGGCATGCGGGTGGTGGAGTTCAACGTGCGTTTCGGAGATCCGGAAACGCAGGTTGTGCTGCCTCGGCTAAAGACTCCACTCGGGCAGCTCATGATGGCTGCGGCGCGCGGGGAGCTTCCGAAGGCACCATTGGATTGGGACGCGCAGGCAGCGGTGTGTGTTGTTCTCGCGGCCTCGGGGTATCCGGGGCGCGTTCGTACGGGCGACCTTATTAGTGGCATTGCGGATGCGGAAGTGATGCCAGGGGCTCACGTGATCCAAGCAGGTACGCGGATGGAGGGTGCGCCGGGTGAGGAGCACCTTGCGACCGCGGGTGGGCGGATTTTGACTGTAGTGGGGCAGGGAAAAGATCTGGCGCACGCGCGGAAGAAGGCATACGCTGCCCTTAGAAAGATACATGTGGCTGGATCACATTACCGCAACGATATAGCAGCACGAGCGGCAGGTGCGTAACCTCCGCATAGTAGTGGCGCAGCTGGAGCCGCGTCGTGGAATTGTCCTCAAGATCGGGAGCACGTGAAGTGGAGCAGAAGAAGCCACGCAAATTGCACAACTGGACGCATGTCTATTCTGGGAAGGTCCGGGATATTTACGTTCCGGCGGATGTCTCAACGCACAGTGGGCGGGACGTTTACCTGATTGTCGCCTCTGACCGGATTAGCGCGTACGATTACGTGCTGCCTACCCAGATTCCAGACAAAGGTGCGATCCTCACCCAGCTATCACTGTGGTGGTTCGATGTATTAGCGGACATCGTGGAGAACCATGTGGTGTCCACTGACGTGCCTGAAGAGGTAAAGGGACGCGCGATGATTACGCGGCGGCTCAATATGTTCCCGATCGAGTGCGTGGTGCGCGGATACCTCACGGGATCGGGGTTGGCCGAGTATTGCGAGTCCGGTTCTGTGTGTGGCGTGGAATTGCCGGCAGGTTTGCAGGAAGCTTCGCAGCTCGGATTTCCAATCTTCACGCCCGCGGCGAAAGCCAAGGTGGGTGGACACGATGAGAACATTACGTTTGCGGATACGGTGGAACGGGTGGGGCTTGCGGCTCACGATCTGCGGTCCACATCCATCCAGTTGTATCAGCGGGCTCATGAGATAGCGTTGCAGCGGGGAATCATCATCGCCGATACGAAATTCGAATTCGGCGTAGCTCCGGATTCTAGTAAGGGCAACATTATTCTGGCCGACGAGGTTCTGACCCCTGATTCTTCCCGATTCTGGTACGCCGAAGGTTACGAGCCTGGCAGAGTGCAACCATCACTCGACAAGCAGTTCGTGCGCGATTGGCTCACATCTCCGGCATCTGGCTGGGATCGCAAATCTGGGGAGCAACCTCCGGAGCTTCCGGAAGAAGTAGTGGAGAAAACGCGGGAACGGTATATCCAGGCCTATGAGACGTTGACGGGATCGCACTGGCAATAAATGGCCGTATACGGTTGCGAAGGTGTGCCCTATGCGATTGCAAGGGAAGTGTTCACAGCGCTCGCGGCTGGTGCAACACATTCTGAGATCGCATTCGCTTCACACCTCTGCTTCTCATAGAATGGACGCGCAATCCCCATTTTGCTTCCAAATATCGAGACGAGGAGGAGCTGCGTGGGACGCATCATTGTTGAGGTCATGCCGAAACCAGAGATTCTAGACCCGCAAGGAAAAGCAGTCCGAGGCGCACTCCCGCGCCAAGGCATCGACATTTTCACCGATGTACGCCAAGGCAAACGATTCGAGCTCGCAGTAGACGGTCCAGTTACTGAGGACGCGATCGCTCAGGCGCGTCAGGCGGCAGAGACAGTCCTTTCGAATCCGATTATTGAGGACGTCGTCGCCGTATACTCCGCCGATGAAGCGGGGGGTACGAAGTGAAGATCGGCGTGGTGACCTTTCCGGGGACGCTAGACGATCAGGATGCGGCGCGTGCAGTGAGGCTTGCCGGTGCGCAGGCGGTGCCTGTGTGGCACGCGTCAGATGATGTGCACGGGGTGGAGGCGATAATCTTGCCCGGCGGTTTCTCATATGGCGATTACTTGCGATGCGGGGCCATCGCGGCACTAGCGCCCGCGATGAGCGCGGTCAAGGATGCGGCAAGTAAGGGCATGCCAGTGCTCGGAATTTGCAATGGTTTCCAAGTCTTGTGCGAATCCCATTTGCTTCCAGGTGCCCTGATGCGCAACGTCAACCAGCGTTTTGTATGCCGCGAACAGGAATTGACCGTTGAGAATACGCGCACGCCATGGACTCACGAATTCACTGCAGGAGAAAAGATCGTCATCCCACTCAAGAACGGAGAAGGAAACTTCCAGGCGCCACCAGAGACCGTGGCAGAGCTGGAAGGTGAAGGCCGCGTGGTATTCCGCTACTCCGATCTGAATCCCAACGGTTCTGTGAACGATATTGCGGGGATTTGCTCAAAGCAGGGCAATGTTGTGGGCCTCATGCCGCATCCCGAACACGCCGTTGAACCGGGATTCGGGACTTCACGCGGTGGGAACCGCACCGGCACCGATGGGCTGCGGTTTTTCACCAGTGTGCTTTCCGCGTTGGTCGGCTGAACCACTGGTCTGTGAGCGATAGGAGGAGAATCCATGGCTAAGACGTATGACACAATCGAGGATGCCGCAGCCACTCCCACGCAGGACATGCCGTGGGCGGAACTAGGTCTCAAGGATGACGAATACGAGCACATCTGCTCGTTGCTAGGGCGCCGCCCCACCAACGCAGAGTTGGCGATGTATTCGGTGATGTGGTCTGAGCACTGTTCGTACAAATCCTCCAAGAAGCATCTGAAGGAACAATTTGGTGCGAAAACCACGGATGCGATGCGTGAACACTTACTGGTGGGTATGGGCCAGAACGCAGGTGTGGTTGATATTGGCGACGGCTGGGCGGTCACGTTCAAGGTAGAATCCCATAACCATCCGAGTTTCGTAGAACCGTATCAGGGAGCCGCAACGGGGGTAGGCGGTATCGTCCGTGACATCATCGCAATGGGTGCGCGCCCAGTGGCAGTGATGGACCAGCTGCGCTTTGGGGCACCCGATAAGCCCGATACGGCGCGCGTGGTGCACGGCGTCGTCGCGGGAGTTGGGGGTTACGGAAATTGCCTGGGCCTGCCGAATATCGGCGGCGAGACGGAGTTTGACGCGTCGTACCAAGGAAATCCCCTGGTGAACGCGCTGTGCATCGGCGTATTGCGCCACGAAGACGTACATCTAGCAAACGCGGAAGGCGTGGGCAATAAAGTGGTACTTTTCGGTGCGCGCACGGGTGGCGATGGCATCGGCGGAGCATCGATCCTGGCCTCCGAAACCTTCGAAGAAGGTATGCCCACCAAACGCCCGTCCGTACAGGTGGGCGATCCCTTCATGGAGAAGGTGCTCATCGAATGTTGCTTGGAGCTGTTCCAGGCGGGCGTGGTGGAAGCTATCCAGGACTTGGGTGCTGCGGGCATTTCTTGCGCCACCTCGGAACTTGCTGCAAACGGTGGCACCGGGATGCATGTGGACTTGGAGAAAGTGCTGTTGCGCGATCCCACTCTCACAGCCGGGGAAATCCTCATGTCCGAATCGCAGGAGCGCATGATGGCGATTGTGAAGCCGGAAAAGCTCAGCGAATTCATGGCGATAGCGAAGAAATGGGATGTGGAATCGGCCGTCATCGGCGAAGTGACGGGCGATGGGCGGCTGGTGATTGATCACGATGGCCATCGGATTGTGGATGTGGATCCTTCCACCGTTGCCGTGGACAGCCCGGTGTACGACCGGCCGTATGCGCGTCCGGCCTGGCAAGATGAGCTCCAAAAGAACACGTCCGATTCGTTGCCGCGCCCGGCATCCGTGGCCGAGCTGCGCGAGCAGATCGGGAGGGTCTTAGGGAACGTCAACCAGGCAGGGAAAGGATGGGTAACCGATCAGTACGATCGTTTCGTCCGGGGGAACACGGCACTTTCACAGCCCGACGACGCCGGCGTGGTGCGCGTTGACGAAGCTACGAACCGGGGCATTGCGATTTCAACGGACGCAAATGGCTGGTATACCAAATTGGACCCATACGCGGGAGCGCAGCAGGCGCTTGCGGAATCGTACCGGAACGTGTGCACGGTTGGGGCGCAACCCTTAGCCATCACCGATTGCTTGAACTTTGGTAACCCAGAAGATCCGGATGCAATGTGGCAGTTGGTTACCGCAATGCGGGGTCTGGCAGATGGTTGCCAGCAGATGGGTGTTCCTGTCACGGGGGGCAACGTCTCTCTGTACAACTCGTCAGGTACCGTCAAGGGCACGCCGACGTCGTCAATCAATCCCACGCCAGTTGTGGGGCTTCTGGGCGTGATGGATGACGTAACTACGGCGGCGCCGTCGGGATTCCAACGCGAAGGTTCCGCAATACTGCTCCTAGGAGATACGAAAGAGGAGCTCGATGGTTCGGCGTGGGCGCGAATCATCCACGGCCATCTGGGCGGACTACCCCCTGAAGTGGATTTGGACGCAGAAATGGCACTGGGGCGGGTGCTCCTCGCATTGCACGGCGCAGACACGGATGGAATGGGCCCGATCATCGAAGCGGCTCACGATCTTTCCACGGGTGGGCTGATCCAGGCGCTCGCGGACATGGCGATCAACGGCCATATGGGAGCCAGTGTGGATCTCGCTACAGTGTGCCATTCCACTGGAGTTGACGCGTTCACAGCGCTTTTCTCCGAATCGCAGGCGCGCGTGCTGCTCGAAGTGCCTGTGACGTTGATCGACGCAGTGATGGCGGCTGCCGGTGCTGAGGGTGTGCCCGTCCAAAGAATTGGCACGATGGGCGGAGAGATGTTGGCGGTCACGTTACCCGAAACTGGCCCATGGGCTGGTTCAGAGACCTTGACGTGGAGCGTAGCAGAACTGCGCAAGCAGTCCGATGGTGCGCTGCGTGAACTGTTTGGCTGAAGCTGGAGCGCAAAAAGCCGGGGGCCGCACCGGCCCCCGGCGCTGCAATTAGCAGATGCCTTGCTCCACCATTGCGTCAGCCACCTTTTCGAATGCCGCGGCATTGGCGCCTAAGACGTAATCGCCAGGATGGCCATACATTTCTGCGGCTTCGAGGCACGTATTGTGAATCGAGAGCATGATGTGGTCTAGTTTCTGCACCACGGTATCGAAGCTCCACTGCTGGCGTGCGGCGTTCTGCTGCATTTCGAGCGCGGAGGTGGCAACGCCTCCAGCGTTTGCCGCTTTACCCGGCGCATACATGATGCCTGCTTTCCTGTACACGTCGATCGCTTCAGGCGTGGATGGCATATTGGCACCTTCGGCCACCAAGGTGACGCCGTTGCGGGCCATGATGGACGCATCGTGATCGTTGATTTCGTTTTGCGTGGCGCATGGAAGGGCAATATCAGCCGGAATATCCCAGACCTTCGTACCAGAGCGGAATTCGGCCGAACTGCGTTGAGCCACGTAGTCGGACACGCGGCCGCGTTGCACTTCTTTGATCTGCCGCAGCAACGCTACGTCAATGCCCGCAGGATCGTAGACGGCGCCAGAGGAATCGGAAATCGATACCACCGTGGCACCCAGCTCTTGGGCGCGTTGCACGGCGTACGTTGCCACGTTCCCTGATCCGGAGACTAATACTTTCTTCCCCTCCAGGCTGTCGCCACGGGTGGCTAGCATCGCCTGGGCGAAGATGACCGTGCCGTAACCTGTGGCCTCTGGCCGCGCAAGTGAACCGCCCCATGCGAGTGACTTTCCGGTGAGCACCCCCGCATCGAAGCTGTTCGCCAGGCGCTTATATTGGCCAAAGAGATATCCGATTTCGCGTGCACCAACACCGATATCGCCTGCCGGGACATCGGTGTGCTCGCCGATGTGGCGCGCCAGTTCGGTCATAAATGACTGGCAGAAGCGCATGACTTCCATGTCTGACTTGCCATGGGGATCGAAATCGGAACCTCCTTTTCCGCCTCCAATACCCTGGCCCGTGAGTGCATTTTTAAATACCTGTTCGAAACCTAGGAACTTGACGATGCCGAGGTCTACGGAAGAATGAAATCGCAACCCTCCCTTGTAAGGCCCCAGCACAGAGCTGAACTGCACGCGGAAACCGCGATTGACCTGTACCCGTCCATCGTCGTCTACCCAAGGGACCCGAAATATGATCTGCCGTTCTGGTTCCACAATGCGTTCAAGTATTCCCTGGTCTGCATATTCCGGGTGAGCAGCGATAACAGGTTCCAGTGATTCCAGGACTTCGTGAACTGCCTGCAAGAATTCCGGCTCTACGGGGTTTCTTGAGACCACAGTTTCATAGACACGTTCGATACGTTGATCCATTAGGTTCTCCCAACTAATGAAAGTGGCTGCCTTTGCCACTTGTACACCTAATTTTTTTACCGGAATGTGGCAGTTCTATGGCGAGGTGTCCAGAATGTGCCGCGTCGCTGGTGGCAGGTACCTGGCGATTCGCTGGAGGCGCCTGGCTTATTGGAGGTGGAGGAGCGGCAGGTAAGGAGACAAATCGGCGCGAGTACCGGAGGCGTCAATACTGCCGGCAGCGATCTCGCTGTCCCAGGAGCTGAGGCCCAGGCATAAAGCAATCCATGTTTGTGTGGCCAGTTCCACTACGTTCGGGGGTGTGCCGCGCCGGTGATGTAGGCCGCTGATCGCCTGTGTGGCGCCTGTGAATGGTATGCGGATTTCTACGCTGTGCCCGGGATGGCGTGCTGCCATCTCCTCCAAGAGGAAACGAGCCAGAGTCTTTTGTGAGGTGGAAGAGAGTGCCCCAAGCCCGCCCTGCACCGCCGCGCGTGCCAGGGATATGCCTTCTTTTTGGTCAATCTTCCTCACGGCCTTATGGTAAGGCACTGAGTGCCAGGCTTGCGGTTGCCTTCGGCCCGGAGGTGGCAGTCTGGCGTATCTTGGTGGCCGCGCGGTATTTCTTGAGGAACCCAGGTCCACATTGTGGATAGCCGACTACTCCTAAGGGTTCGAAGTGTGAGACGATGAGGTAGTGAATGGTGATGGACGCCTAAGTGCCGAACTGTTTCCCGAAGAAAAAGCGCAAGACGAATGCGGTGTATTCGGAGTATATGCTCCAGGAGAACCGGTGGCGCAACTCGCTTACTATGGCCTGTATGCACTGCAACATCGCGGACAGCAGGCGGCCGGAATTGCGGTTTCCAACGGCCAAAGCATCTATGTGTACAAGGATCTGGGCCTGGTATCTCAGGTATTCAAGGACGATAACCTCACAAGTTTGCAAGGGAATATCGGTTTGGGGCACGTCCGTTACGCCACAACGGGCCGCGCATCGTGGGAAAACGCTCAGCCTACGCTTGGCCCTACCGCATACGGCACGGTCGCCATGGCGCACAATGGCAATCTAACGAATACCACAGAGATGATGCATCTAGTGCGGCGTGTCTCCGGTACCGATCTGCGTGGCGAGCTTGGCCGTGGAAGCTCAACGGATACTTCTGTGATGACAGCGCTACTGGGCTTGGAGGGAAGCCAAGCATTCGATACCGCCGTACGTGCCGCGGGTGCTCCGGCACAAGGGTGGGACCACCCCGCCGAGGATTTGGAGGCCGCCGCACTGCGGGTGTTCTCTATGCTGGAAGGCGCATTCTCCGTGGCTTTCATGGATGAGAAGAGGCTCTATGCCGCACGCGACCGCCACGGTTTCCGCCCTCTGGTGCTTGGACAATTGGGCGATGGTTGGGTGGTTGCTTCTGAGACGGCGGCTTTGGATATCGTGGGAGCCACCTTCGTTCGCGAAGTGAAACCGGGCGAGCTTCTGGTCATTGACGAACATGGTGTGCGCTCCACAATCTGGGCCACACCCAAGCCTGCTGGTTGCATTTTCGAATACGTTTACCTGGCGCGTCCGGATACGTCGATTGCTGGAACATCTGTGAACTCGGCTCGCTTGGAGATGGGGCGTACCCTTGCTCGCGAGTATCCGGTAGAGGCGGATCTTGTTATGGCTACGCCTGATTCAGGCACGCCCGCAGCGATTGGCTACGCGCAAGAATCGGGTATCCCTTACGGGCAAGGACTGGTCAAAAACGCCTACGTGGGCCGCACATTTATCCAACCCACGCAACTTTCCCGGAAACGCGGAATCCGGCTCAAGCTCAACCCACTGAGGGAACAGATCGAAGGGCGCCGCCTCGTCGTCGTCGACGATTCGATCGTGCGAGGCAATACGCAACGCGCGCTTGTCAAGATGCTGCGCGAGGCAGGCGCTGCGGAAGTGCACGTGCGAATATCCTCGCCACCGGTGCGGTGGCCGTGCTTTTTTGGCATCGACTTCGCTACTCGCGCCGAACTCATAGCAAATGGGATGACGATTGAGGAAATCCGGGAATCATTGGGCGCGGATTCGCTGGGGTATATCAGCATGGATGGCATGATCGCCGCCACCGGGATTCCGGCCTCCGATTTGTGCATGGCCTGTTTTTCCGGGCACTATCCTGTAGACGTCACCAGTGCCGCACGCATGAGCGGCTCAGACCTAGTGGAGTTGATGCAGTGAAGAATGCATACGCAGCCGCCGGTGTAGATACCGAAGCGGGAGATCGCGCTGTCGAACTGATGAAGGCCGCCGTGGCGCGCACCATGACGCCGGACGTCGTGGGCGGCGTGGGTGGATTTGCCGGCATGGTAGATGTGTCTGCACTGAAGAGCTACCGCAGGCCGTTGCTAGCGACATCGACGGATGGTGTTGGCACTAAGGTGGCAATCGCGCAGGAGTTAGACATTCACGACACCATCGGGCAGGACCTGGTGGGCATGGTAGTGGACGACATAGTGGTGGTGGGTGCCCGCCCGCTGCTCATGACTGACTACATTGCATGTGGCCACGTAGTGCCCGAACGCATTGCGGATATTGTCCGCGGTGTGGCACGCGCGTGTGAAACTGTAGGCACGCCGCTGCTCGGCGGAGAAACGGCGGAGCATCCTGGGTTGATGGGCCCGGACGATTACGACGTAGCAGGTGCAGCCACCGGAGTGGTAGAGGCAGACAATGCGCTGGGTGCCGCACGAGTACGTCCAGGCGACGCCCTGGTAGCCATGGCGTCATCCGGCCTCCACTCGAATGGGTATTCGCTGGTTCGGCGCATCGTAGCGGGCGCCGGATGGAGCCTGGACCGCCACATTCCTGAATTCGGGCGCACTCTAGGTGAGGAACTACTGGAACCCACACGGCTGTATACGGCAGCCTGCCTGGCAATGATGGGGGCGACGCCCGTGCACGCCTATTCACACATCACTGGCGGTGGGCTGGCCGCAAATCTAGCTCGAGTGATCCCGGCCGGGCTTCAGGCACGCGTGGCGCGCTCGCGGATCACAGTGCCGCCCGTCTTCCATGTGCTTGCCCGCGTGGGCGGGATTGCGTGGACGGATCTTGAGGATACGTTGAACCTTGGAGTAGGTATGGTTGCGATCGTTCCAGAGGAGTCTGTGGATACCGCGATCGCCGCATCGACTGCGCACGGGATACCGGCGTGGGTGGTGGGCGACGTCGTCGCCGAATCACCTTCCGGTGGCACCAAGGCGGATGAAGCCACGCGACACGATGGCGGGGCGCACATCCCTACGCGCGTCGTCGCCGGGACGAAGGGCGTTCACGGCGGAAGCGTGCGGATCTCGGGCGATTACGTTCTGTGAAAGGGAACCCTAGGTGGCGTTACTGGGCTGTAGGTGGATTCGTAGGATAGTGGCGCGGCAAAAGAGGCTCTCGGTCTGCAGCGTTTTTGTTGTCCGGCGCGTTGGTGCTGGGTGCGGCCGCTTCGGTGTTTCCTGAAACGGGTGGGCGGGCGGGTGCTTCGAGTTGTGGCGTGATGTCTGCGTCTTCGTCGGGGCCGAGCGCCTGGCCACCCATCGTCTGCGCCCCGGAATGCATGCCGAATAACAAGTCCAGCAGTTGGACGTGCACTTTCTCCACCTTTGGCACGTCCACAAGGTAGAGCGGATCCGCAGCGGACGTCTGCAGAACGAGTGTGCCGCAGCCGAACATACGGTCAATGAAGCTGTGCTCGTAGGCGACGTCGGAGATGCGGGAGAGCGGAATGTCATGGCCGGTCTTCGTGAAGACGCCTTTGCGGGTGATAATGCGGCGATTTGTGATGGTGTATGTGCTGGTAAACCAGTTGAGCCACGGCCAGACGAACACCAGGATCTCTGCCACCACGCCGATCGCGATAACAGCGATAGTTGATGCCGGCCGCCAGCTCACCGGCAGGTAGACGCCGGCCACGATTGCCGCTACCAGCAGAATGACCGCCAGGATGATGTTTGGAAGAATCGTCTTCACATGCGTGCGCATATGAAGCACTACTTCTTCACCTTGCCCGAGTATCTTTTTCGGAAGCTTCATGGCACCATCGTGCCACATACGGCCGGGTAGCGGTGGATCCAGCCTGCATTCACGCGAAGACGCACGTGTGTGGGCGCCGCCCGCTGGAGAGCGACCTGGAGCGCTACACCAAGATAAAGAGCGCCACGATGGAGAACAGGACCGCGATGGGAATAACGGCCAGTGCAAGGAGGGCTGAAACGATGGTGACGCGCAGATCCGGCTTGAGGTAGGGGGCGTTAACAGTTCCGCCCGCCGCCGCGATGGCAGCGCGTTGGGCTGCCTCTACGCCCGGCATCCACGTGTCGCGGCGCTGCGCGGATTCCATCTGGGCGTCATGGAGGCGTCGGGCGCGAGTGTCCGCAGCGGCTGAGGCGCGTGTGTTGTCCGAAGAGCTGGTGCCGTTACTGGAGTAGGGCGTACCGTCCTCGTTGAGGATAACGACGTCCGTGGATTCCGATTGCGCCTGGCCATTGAACATAGCCGAATAGTCCACCGATTCGGTGGAGGAATCGCTATCGATAGTGGACTCCTGATCGTCCAGCCACTGGTTGACGGCTTTTTCGAGTTGGTGGCGGCGGTATGCGAAAAATGCGGTGACGAGAATGCAGCAGATGCCCACGATGAGCGGCACCGCACCGGCGGCTGTTGCGGAGTTCTTGACGGCGAAGTAACCGAGTACCGTGAGCGTGAAGCTGAGCACGCTGCAGAATTGCACGAGCGCTCGCCCGGGAAGCCGGGTGAGCTGCTCTACGATCGGCACAACGTCCTTCAAGCCGCCAAGACTGGTGAACATAACGCAATTCTGGCAAATGAGGTGCCGTGGGAGTAGCAGATATGCGGAAGGTGAACGCACAGCGTGCTTTTTCCAGCTGAAGGCGCGTGCTTTTTCTAGCTGAAACTGGGTGCAGGTGGCACCCAGCTCTGGGGTTTTAGCATTTTTGACTAGAAAAAGTACCTGTGAAGAATGGGCGGGACGCACAGATGCGTGAAAGTCTTGCACGTCTCGCCGCAGTGAGTGGATCAGGACACAGCGAGTGGATCAGGACGCGGGGCAGGAGAAGATTTGACTAGTGCTTGAGTACGGTGTACTTGAAGAAGAGCCGAAAAGCTGAAAGCTGATCGGGTGCCTGGCATCGATTACCTTGGGCCAATAGTTATATTGATCCACGTTGGCATTCGCGCCAAAAGTTACTATATGCGGTGATGTTTCGCATCCGGAGTCGCCAAAGACCTGCGCGTTAATACTTGAGCCAAGTCCGAAATATCGAATTATATCGAACCCTAGCGAATCAAGAGTATAACGCGCGTTCTTTTCTACGAGAGCCTGTTCCATCAGTGTTGTTAAGGCATCCGAGTCGACGTTTACTGCTAGTCTCCAAGCGGCACGAGTGGTGTTGCTGGTGCTTATGGTGACGTTTACCCACCAATTGACTCCCGCGGGGCTGCCCTTGGTCCATGTGATGGGCCAGATATTATTGGCGGTGATTTCAAAGGTAACTTCGCAATCGTTTGAGATTGCGCCGGTTGATTCGTCGACGAGTGAGCACGTTATGAAATCATCGCTCGAAGGCGTGGAGCTTTCTGTGATGTCCGTGTTTGTCGCCAGCGGCCAGGTGTTCGCCGTGAGGAGGGTGCGTGCGCCATCCGCGAGAGCCACATCAAATGTGGCTGTTCCGTCCGAAGCTACGTTCGCGGAGTACGTTGTGCCGTCCTGCCCCAGGTACAGGACTAAGTCTTCGCCTTTGCAGGCATCGGGCACGTCCACCGATGCCGAATTCTCGCCGGCCTTGCCGGTCACCTTCACTTCATCAGTGCTGCAAGCGCCGAAGGTCTGTTGAACGAACGTCGTATCGGCTACCAGTTTCAGCTCGCTCGCTGAGGCCGGATCGCCGTCCGTGAGGGCAGCACTTGCCCCAACCATCCCGAGTGCTGCGGCAAGAGCGGCAGGCTTACGACGATCCATAATTGGGGCCTCAATGCGTTAGTTGGTTGATATTCGGGTTTAGTTGTTTTGCGCCGGAGGAGATGCGTGGCGGCCCCTGTGACGCCGTGGGTTAGCGGCCGACGACGTCGCAGCCGGTGCCGGTTTGGCGCAAAGGGCAGGGGTTTCGCCTACACGTTGTGCTTGTTCGGCAGACGTATTGGGCGGTTCAGGCCCAATCGCACTGTTGGTTTCACCAGTGCCTTCTCCGGTAGCGTGTTCGTCTGATTCTCCAGCGGCACCCGGATCATCCTGTGCGGCTGCTTCTACTTCTTCGTGGACTTCTTTTCTGGGCCATAACAATAACCCTGCAGCGAGTACGAGGAGTGAGATGATAACGAGTGGACTTGCAAGTGCGGAGGTGAGCTTGCCGAAGCTTGGTATTCGCAAGAACGGCGTTCCAACCAAGTTGCTGGTAGGGACGGTATAAGGATCGTCCCACGTGTTGTTATCGCCGCGGAATATCCAGCCGTCCTGCGAGTTGCCGCTGCGGATGCGGTGGACCACTTGAAGGTTTTCTTGTTCGGGCACCTTGTACACCATCACTTGGCCCGCTTTGGGCGATGCCTTGTGGATCAGCAGAAGGTCGCCTGTGTAATAGGTGGGCTCCATCGAATGCCCGGAAACGACGATTGATCCGAAAAAGCCACCCCATTTGATGGGCCAGAGCAGTGCCACCAAGATTGCGATAATCACCCAATAGCGCACAGAAGACGCCCGGCGTTTCCATGACGATTTGCCGGACGTCTCCTGAGCTGCTGCTTTACGGTGCAAGTGAGTTATTGATCCTGATGTGCTTACTCGTCTGCTGAGTAGATCGTGAGCGCCCAGTTTGTAATATCCTCTGCGTCAACGGTGGCAGGAACGGCCTGCTGAAGCGAGGCGGTTCCAGATTCATCTACCGCAGGAACCGCGGTTACGTTTGCAAGCTTAACCCAGGTAGATGCGCTGTCAGTGCTGTAGGCAGCCTGGACAGACTTGCCAACGCACGCTGCCGAGATATTCGAGAACGTCACCTTTGAAACTGTCCACGGATTCGTTTCACCCGGCTCGAACTCAGGAGTGCTCAGCGAGACTTTGATTACGTTATTTCCCTGGCAGTCTGCGTTCGTCTGCGCAGTGTTGCCTGCCTGGAATGTGGCCGCATCTGCGTTTAGGTTCAATTCCGATGCCGAAGCCAATCCCAGGCCTGCGATAGCGAGTGCCACAAGGCCGCCAGCGGCGATCTTGCGGCGAGTAGTGGTTGAGTTTTTTGCAGAGTCAGACAACTCGTAACCTTTCAATGGTGTGGTGAATATGTGCGGCCGTTGAAGGTACTGCCGCGAAAACTGGTGAGCGCTTCGAGGCGTAGCGTCTCGCAACATCCACGTTCTATTGTAATGAAGCCAACCTGATTAACAAGAGGTGAATAGCGCTCAGTTTTGTGCTCCTAGACACGTTTCAATAGCCACTTTTCGGCTTAATTATGCGGATTCGTATCACAAATTTAAAAGTGGTTTAAAAGTGGCAGTGATACAATCGCCGGCTACTATAGCATCTACCAAATATGATGTAGGACACGCTTACTCCGCACGCTCGGCTTATTAGCACAGGGTAGTGGGCCATCGTATTGTCAGCTGTCTTATCGCGCTGGGCGTCAGATTTCTGAGCAAATTAGATTTGCGTAACTGGCGGCTTGTGATAGGTTTTGCCGCGCGGTGATGCGCGCGCATCACCGCAACGGAACACGCTAGCCTGACCGAAGTGGGGAAAATACGTTAGCCACACCAAGGTGGGGAAATCGTGGCTCCGAGGGGCATCGATCCCCTGACCTCACGATTTTCAGTCGTGCGCTCTACCAACTGAGCTACAGAGCCGGATAGACAAAAGCCCGGTCTCCCGGGCTATCGTCTGCGACCCCGACGGGACTTGAACCCGCGACCTCCGCCGTGACAGGGCGGCGCGCTAACCAACTGCGCTACGGGGCCAATACGAGGTATTGACCTCTGGGATCCGCGAACCGACGCTACGGATCCTGTACCCCCAACCAGGTTCGAACTGGTGTCGCCGCCGTGAAAGGGCGGTGTCCTGGACCACTAGACGATGGGGGCCTGGCGGTTTCGACCCGCCTTACCGAACGTCTCCGCTCGGGGGAACTCCATAAGCTTAGACCGGATCGCAGCTGTTCGCAAAATGAGGTGTTGTGTAACAAATCACCTACGAAACATCCACGTTTTAGTTCAGTGCCTGAGGAGTGGTGGTGCAGCTCTCAGGCAGTTGTGATCCAGTGCACGGGGCGGCTAATACGGAGAGTACGGCAACCGGCGCCGAGAGTGTACGCCAACCGGCACGGAGTGTTAGGTGCCACCCATCGCCTACCACGCGTGCTCACCGTGGCTTAGCCTTAATCCATGGCGTGTGATTATGCGGTGTTGGCGGCAACAACACCGTCCGACGATTCATCGACAACCCCTGTCCTTCCAGACGCGGGCGACGTGGTGAATGCAACTGTCGATACTTTGGCTGTGGTGCTTGCCACCGGGCTGGGCTTACTGGCCGGATTACTCGCGTCTTTCATTGTGCAGGGCATGCTGCGTTTCGTGGTACGCCGCCATCCGCTCGCGCGTACCACGATCAGTTCGATCGCTTCACCGTTGAAAGCGTTGTTCGCGGTGATTGGCGCATGGATCGGCATGAACATTGGATGGAAGGTTCCCGACGGCGACACCGAACCAGCACTACGGTCTGCCTTGCATCACACTTTCCTGGTTTTGGTGATTATCGCCGCCACATGGTTCGTTGCGGCATTTTTCGACGGCGTAGAGCGCACGATTTTGGCGCGAATGCACGAAAGTGGCGAATCGCGGTACCGCAAGGTCCAAACGCAACTACAGATCATCCACCGCATTGTGATCGTTGTGATCTGGGTACTTGGCTTTGCTTTGGTGCTGATGACCTTCCCGGGTGCCCGCACGCTGGGAACCACGCTTTTCACGTCGGCTGGCGTTCTTTCTGTGGTGCTTGGCATCGCTGCCCAGTCAACACTGGGCAACGTGTTCGCGGGATTGCAACTGGCCTTCTCGGATTCCATCCGAATGGGCGATATCGTGATCTGGCAGCAGGAATTCACTACCGTTGAGGAAATAACCCTGACCTATGTGGTGCTCAAAGTGTGGGATGGACGGCGCCTCATCGTGCCGTCGTCGCAAATGACGAGCACGACGTTTGAGAACTGGACACGGCGCACTCCGGACCTACTTGGGTATGTGGATTTTGAACTGGATTGGTCTGCGCCTATTCCGCAGATGCGGGCAGAACTGAAGCGCATTCTTGCGCGCACGGATCTATGGGATGGCGATACCGGAATCTTGCAGGTGCGCGATGCGACGCAATCGCGCCTGCAGATATCCGTGCTGTTGAGCGCTGAGAATGCCTCAAAGCTCACAGATCTTAAGTATTACGTCCGGGAGCATATGGTGCGGTGGATTCAGGACAATGCGCCGAACGCGGTGCCTCACACGCGGGTATGGTCAAGCGGCGAGCCCAGCGAAGAGGAATTGCGGAGCTTGGACGGCAGTGACGCGAGTGTTCCCGAAGGGCAGGGAGATGGCCGCACATCGTCGCTTTCGCCACGCCCGGAGGAAAGCACCGATAGTGAGCAGGACACCGCGCCTGCATTCCACGAGAGTCACCCGTGGTGGCGGCGCAAACCTGTGGATGATGTACCGGAGCAAGAAGCACCACGTGATGAAGCAGAGACTACGGTGATGAGCCTCACGGATATCGAAAAAGAATTGCCGCATCGCGTATCTGTGAAGGACCGTGGGCCAGAGCCTTCCTCTACTGAGCAGGCAGAAGGCCACGAATCATCAATCTTTACTGGTTCGGTTCAAGCGGAGAAGCGCGCGGAAGCATTTGCTGGGCCGGGAGAAGCAGTACTGAAAGAACGCGAGAAATCGCTCGAACGCCAAAAAGCGGCCGCCACGGGAAAAAATCCCACAGTTGCGGCAGAATCACCTACACAGGGGAAGAAACCAACTCCGCAATCCACGCCGACATCGAGCACACAAGAGGATAGCGCCGATATTCGGCCAGACCAGACTGCGATCATGGGAGCGACAGACGATGAGTGAAGAAGTCCACTTACCGCAGACGGAAGAAGAATGGCGGTCTGTGCTATCGCCCATCGAGTTCAGGGTGTTGCGCCAGGCAGGCACGGAACACCCGTTCACTGGCAAGCTCCTTGACGAAAATCGTGCGGGAACGTACCGCTGCCGGGCATGCGGAGCTGTGCTATTCCGATCGGACACCAAATTTGATGCGGGTTGTGGCTGGCCCAGTTTCTTCGATCCGGCGAACAGCGACGCCGTCGTGACCGATGTGGATTACAAGTTGGGCTATCCGCGCACCGAAGTGCGGTGTGCGCGCTGCAATTCCCACCTGGGACACGTTTTTCCGGATGCTCCGGAGACGCCTACGGGGGAGCGTTACTGCATGAACTCGGTGTGCCTTACGTTTGAGCCGGACCCGGCTACAGAGGAACCAACCGGGGATGAAACTGGCGTTCCTGCGGCGGAAACAGAAAAGACCGCAGGCGAGATCCACGATCAGCACGCGGGCATTTCGGACGATGGGGAACCAGCAGCGTAGATGTCCAATGCCATAGTCTCCTTCTGGTCGTTACTGGCGATGATGGGAGTGGGCTATCTGCTTGCCCGCTTTAAGATCACACGGCCCGGGGCCGACAAGGCGCTCAGCAGAATCATCTTCTCCGCACTTATCCCGGCGCTCCTCTTCGAGGCAATGATTGGTTCGGATCCTCACGCCGTTTTCTCGGAGGCGGCACTGACGAATGTGATTGAAGCGGCCACCTTGGCGGCGCTCTATGCTCTGGTGGCCTATTTCGTGTTCCGGCAGCGCGGCGGCGCTGTGACCATCGGGGCGTTGTGCTCTAGCTACACGAACGCAGGAAATCTGGGAACCGCATTTCTTACGGTGATTGTTGGCGATGCTTCGCAGGTGGCTCCGATTCTGTTGTTCCAGTTGTGCGTGATGGTTCCCATCTCGTTCGCGATCTTGGATGCGCAATCGGGGCGTAAGAACATGACGTGGCAACGCGCGATTCTGGACGCGGTGACCAACCCCCCTGTGATTGCCGTATTCCTCGGCCTTCTTGTGGCGCTGACCAACTGGCACGTTCCTACTGCTATCAATGAACCGATTAGCAAGATGGCGGATGCCGCGATCCCCGTGATGATGATGTCGATGGGCATTTCGTGGTGTGGCGCCCAGATGCCGCGTTTGAATAGGCAATCTGTTCCACTGTTTTTCGCGATTTTCTTGCGGTGTATCGGGGGGCCGTTGCTCGCTTTCGCTATAGGCAGTGCCTTCAGGCTTTCCCACCATGCGCTTCTTGCCGTCACTGTGGCGGGCGCATTCCCCACAGCAAACAACGTTTTTGTGTATGCACACCGCTACGATACGGCTGTTCCGTTTGCCCGCGACGCGGTCCTCATCTCCACGGTATTGAGCTTGGGTGTTACCCTCATCATTGCGGCGCTTTTCCACATCTAGTTTCAGCTTCTGCCGCACGCCTCAGCGCGTAGCCACCGGATTGATCATTTCGAAAGGGTATTTCACCACGCATGAACCGCTTGGCTAAAGTCGCGCCACTGCTCCTCATCGTGGAGGGCATCTCGCAGTACGTGGGGGCATCGTTGGCGGTTCGGCTCTTTGATATTGCTCCCGCATTGTCGGTTGGGTGGGGGCGCCTGGTGATGGGTGGTCTGATTCTGCTTGCGTGGCGCCATCCAGTGTTACGGACCCAACACGGAGCCGTGGATTGGCGAGCATACGGCAGTGCCGCAATCTTTGGCACCGTATTAGGTGCAATGAATCTCACGTTTTACCAGGCGATCGACCATATCGCGTTGGGAACTGCGGTGGCTCTGGAGTTTCTTGGACCGGTGGTACTCGCAGCGCTGACCGCATCGGGGTGGCGCGTGCGCACGGGTATCGGCTTGGCCTGTGCCGGCGTGTTTTTGATCTCCTGGAAAGGCGTGGATATCAACGAGCCTGGCGTGGCTTTGGGTGTGTTCTTCGCGTTGTGTGCAGGGCTGATGTGGGCACTGTACATCTGGCTGGGCCGCCGTATCGCGATCGGCGGGCACGGACTGGATGCGTTGACATGGGCGATGCTCGCAGCTTCGGCCGTGTACGCCCCGTTGGGTGCACCTCACATTGGGCCAGTGGTAGCGGATTGGCGCGCGTTACTTCTTCTGCTCGGAGTGGGTGTGCTTTCATCGGCTCTGCCCTATGCGATGGATCAAATTATCATGCCAGCGCTTAAAGCGCCGGTTTTCGCGTTATTGAATTCGTTGTTCCCGGTTACCAGTCTGTTTGTGGGCCTGCTGATGTTGCACCAAGTTCCGACCTTAGGGGAGATCGGCGGCCTGGTATTGGTTTCCGTAGCGGTAGCATTGGCGACCTCGCATTCTAGTGAGATTCAGTAGAATCATCCTGGGCTGAGTGCCTGACGCGGCAGAACTCCATACGCCGCAGTTTGGCGTGTCCGCTTTTCAGTTTCCCCGATGTTATATGGTTCACATCTTGTGCAAAGGAGCAACCTGTGCCAGTTCTTCTGCCCTATCAGAATCCGGAGCTTCCCGTTGCGGAGCGCGTGGCGGACGTGTTGTCCCGTATGAGCCTCGAAGAGAAGGTGGGCCAAATGCTTCAGGTGGATGCCCGCGGAGATCTGGCCGGCGCAGTGCTGGGCAGGCACGTAGGCTCGATTCTCCACACATCCCCGGAGAAAGTGCTGGAAGCGCACCGTCTGACGGACCAGACGCGGCTCCAGATTCCGTTGTTAGTGGCAGACGATTGCATACACGGACACAGCTTCTGGCCAGGCGCAACAATTTTCCCCACACAGCTGGGCATGGCCGCTTCGTGGGACGCAGATTTGCTTGAGCGCGTAGGAAGGGCGGCGGCATGCGAGGTAGCCGCCACTGGCATCCACTGGACTTTTTCACCAGTGCTCTGCATCGCACGCGATCTGCGCTGGGGGCGGGTGGATGAAACGTTTGGGGAGGATCCGTTCCTGATCGGCGAGCTGGCAACCGCGATGATGCGTGGTTACCAGGGAGACGGCTTGGACGATCCCACTGCGATCCTGGCTACTGCGAAACATTTCGCCGGGTATTCGGAGACGCAGGGTGGCCGCGATGCATCGGAGGCGGATATCTCGCGGCGTAAGCTGCGCTCCTGGTTCTTGCCTCCCTTCGAGAAGATTGCGAAGGCCGGTGTGGGAAGCTTCATGCTGGGGTACCAGAGCATCGATGGTGTGCCAGTCACCTTGAATGAATGGCTGCTTACGGACGTGCTACGCGGGGAATGGGGCTACACAGGTGTACTGGTCACTGATTGGGACAATGTGGGCCGTATGGTCTGGGAACAGAAGGTACAACCGGATATCGTGCACGCGGCAGCAGCGGCCGTGAAAGCTGGCAACGAAATGATTATGACCACGCCAACGTTCTACGAGGGCGCGCTGGAGGCGGTGCGGCGCGGCATGATCACCGAATCCGACATCGACCGGGCCGTACGCCACATCCTGGCAGTCAAGTTCCAGATGGGGCTCTTTGAAAACAGGCGCCGCCCTACAACCGATGCAGCGATCGGAACCCCCGAACATCGCGCCCTCAATCTGGAGGTTGCGCGGCGGTCTGTGGTTCTTTTGAAGAACGACGGCGCCCTTCCGCTGGCACCAGGAACCCGCCGTATCGCGGTTGTGGGCCCGCTAGCTGACGATGCGCAGACTCAGTTGGGAGATTGGGCCGGATCGTCCGGACAAGTGGAGTGGATGAAGGATGGCCAACCACGTGCCATGATCACCACGCTGCTGGATGGCTTCCGGCGCTTTTCGCCTGCGAATTGCGAGGTTAGCTATGCGCAGGGTGCAACGATACTCCATCTGGAACCGGACCCGGAGGGCACAACCTTCGCCGATGGACAGCCGCGCCCACCGATCGTGGTGCCGGATCAACCGGATCCGCGCATGATCGCGGAGGCTGTGGAGTGCGCCAAATCCGCCGACGTCGTCGTCGCTGCCGTGGGCGATCGCATCGAAGTAGTGGGCGAGGCGCGATCCACCGCCACGCTCGAACTGTTGGGCGGGCAGAAGGCGCTGTTGGATGCACTTATCGCCACGGGAAAGCCTGTGATCGTGGTGCTGCTGGCTTCGAAGCCCCTGGTGCTTCCCGAATGTGTGGATCGGGCGGCCGGATTAGTGTGGGCCGCCAACCCAGGCATGGAAGGGGGGCGGGCAATCGCGGAAATCATATGGGGAATTGTGAACCCAACGGGCCGGCTGCCGATTTCCTTGCCAGTTCACGTGGGCCAGCAACCGTGCTACTACAACCAGATTCGCGGCCAGCACGGCCACCGCTACGCGGACCTGACGCAGCATCCCGCCTACGCTTTTGGCTTTGGGCTTTCTTACACACAGGTGGAGTATTCGAATGCGCGAGTGGAGCGCCCTACCGTGGGGCGCAATGGCGTGGTCCGCGCGCACGTCACCTGCACAAATAAGGGTACCCGGCCCACGTTAGAAACGGTGCAAGCGTACATCAGTGACCGGATGACCTCCGCATCGTGGGCGGATAAGGAACTCAAAGCCTACCGCCAGGTGGAACTGGAACCGGGAGAATCCCGCGAGGTGGAGATGGTGATTCCGGTGGCGGAGTGCAGCATCGTGAATGCGCAAGGGCGCCGCGTGGTGGAGCCGGGCGAGTTCACCGTGGCGCTAGGAAGCTCCTCGCAGTCTGCCGATCTGTTGCCTGTAGCCTTCACAGTGGAGTAAGTCAACTCTTGTTCTTGAAAGGCGGGAAGCTCAGAATGAGGGCATGGCTACTATTACATTCAAAGGAACACCAGTTCACACGTCCGGAGAGCTCCCCGAGGTAGGTGCCGCCGCTCCTGCGTTCACGCTGACCGGTTCTGACCTGTCCGAGGTGAAGAACAGCGATTTTGCTGGCAAGCGGATTGTGCTCAACATCTTCCCCAGCCTTGATACGGGCGTGTGCGCCACGTCGGTGCGTGAATTCAATAAGCGTGCGGCCGGGCTTGATAACGCCGTCGTGGTCTGTGCGTCCGCAGATTTGCCGTTCGCGCAAGGGCGCTTTTGTGCAGCAGAGGGTATTGACCATGTGGTGACAGGTTCGTCCTTCCGCTCCAGCTTCGGTAAGGACTATGGCGTAGTGCAACTCGATGGGCCGTTGGCTGGGCTGCTGGCGCGCGCCGTCGTCGTGGTTGGAACGGACGGAAAGGTGCTCTACACGCAACTGGTTCCAGAGATCGCTACGGAACCGGATTATGAAGCGGCGCTTGCGGCGTTGAAGTAGGCGCCACAAGGCGCTTGTTGCGAGTATCCGATGCTCCTGGCACGTCGCGCGCATGTGTTGCCACACCGGGGACATGCTGGGGCCGGTTCTCGCGGGAAGCAAAGATTGTGCGGCTCTGCACAGCATAGCTGATGGCGAAGCCGCACAGATCTGTGAGGGTCTTCGCCAGCCACATCGGAACGCCTATTGTAGAGAGCGCCTCCACGCCTGCTGTTGTGAAGGCCATGAGGAACAATGCCAGTAGCGCATATTGCACGATTTGGCGGCGTACAGGATGGCCATCACGGAATACCGCATGCTTGTTGATGGCGAAGTTCACGGCTGCTGCTCCTATGCGGGAGAGCACAACAGCCAGCGGGATGCCGATGCGGCTCTGCAATAGCAGGAATGCCGCTAATTCCAACGCCCAGCACCCGATACCTGTTGCCATGAACGCGAGCAACGGCCGGAATACGCGAAAGGAATCCACGATCGGGCGGAAGTGAGAGCCCGCGTTGTGGTTGAGGTACACGGTGGCAATTGGTACCTCTACGATTGATCGGCCTGCGCGCGCGGCGCTCAAGAGTACGTTAAACTCCCATTCGAAACGATCGCCTGAGACTGTGAGTAGCCACGCGAATTCGTGCGGGCTATATGCGCGCAGGCCAGTTTGAGTGTCGGAGAGCTTTCTTCCGCTAGCCAATCGGAAGAACAGTGCGCTAGTGGTGTTTCCGAAGCGGGAGCGCCACGGAACATTGTGCGTAAACGCACGGGAGCCCAACACAATAGCGGCTGGATTTCCACGGGCGGTTGCTGCGACTCGCGCAATGTCTTCCGGCCGATGCTGTCCATCCGAATCCGCGCAGACTACGGTGGCGGTAGGCCGATTGGCTATCACCCAACGGATGCCGGTGCGTAAAGCGAAGCCCTTGCCATGATTGGCGGTATAGCCGATCACGTAGGCACCGGAGCGTGCCGCGTTCTCCGCCGTTACTCGGCTGATTAACCACCGTGCCGTTGAAATACATGGTGGACGAACCACCGCCGTCAAGGTTGTAGGCGGTCTGGCAGCCGAGTTTCACCATGATGGCCGCCGCTTCCGTCATAGTGACGCCACGCGAATAGCCTTCGTTGCGGCCATCCACTACGACGAAAATGAGAGTCCCATCGGATTTCTGCCCGACGAGTGTGCGCGGCTGGTCACCCTGAATTGAATGGTTCCCAAAATTGGTATCGATCTCCACGTCATCAATGCCAGAGACGACGGCGCCGTTCTCCACGAGTGGCGGGCCGAAGGAGAGCGTATTCCACACCCCGGCATCCACCAATTTCTGGGCTGATGTGGTTGTTTCATCGTAGATTTTTACTGAACCATCACGATAGAAAGCGAGTCCCGTGCGTGCCCCGGAGTCTCTGTAAATGACACCGTTGCGGATCACAATTCCGGTATCACGAAAGCCATAGTAATCTCCGTTGATCGCGAAGATCGCATCGTGGTCTTTTGCGATGCTGGAGGTCGTTTCAATGATATTGGTTCCGAATTTGTTCTGCGCGAAGGCCGAACGCAATGCGGTGGCGTCATTGAGTTTGACTGTAGCCACGTAATAGGTAACAGTGTCTGTGCCGCTGCCCTCCGTGTGTGTGCTGATCGATATCTGCGCGTTTGAGGCGTTATATGTGGTATCAGTTACTGTTGCAGGGGAGGCGCTGGCTGTGGGCGATGCGCTGGGGGAAGAATCTGCCGTAGCACTGCCCGACGCTGCCGCCTGCTCAGATTCGTATTCGCTGACGTTAGAAATCTCCACATGGTCGATGACGAAACGATTCAATGCCCATGTGGCGCCGCCTCCTGCTGCCAAGACAACCGCCATAATGGCAGACACGATCCAAACGCGTTTGCGCGATCGGCGCGTATTATCTGCTGTGCTCTTTTGTGGCATGGTCCAAGTCTGGGCGGGGCGTAAGCAGATTGTCTGAAGATGCCCTGTAGAGAAGCTGAACCGGCTCGGCCCAGCGGAGGGCGTCAGTGATTCAGCGGAGAGCGGCTGAAAAGAGCGGTACCAGATCGCGCAGGCGCGCAATTGAAACTACGCACGGTTGAGTGGACTTCGCAAGAGCATCCAACCCGCACCACGGATAATAGGCCTTTGGGGGATTACGATGCGGATTGTCGAGCAATGCGCCGGAGATTCGTGCGGCTAAACTTGCTTCGACATCGATTGGCCTATCACCCACGCTGAGACACTGCGCGCGATCTAACCGATGGCGTTCCACCATTGCGTTGTACATCGCCGGGTCAGGTTTGCGCGCGTAACCATCCGGCGCGCACATCATGTCATCGATCTGAGTGAGCCCGTGCATGCGGATCAGAAGTTCCGCGCTCTCCCTGTCTCGGTGTGTAATCACAAGATTGAGCCCGCCGGCTCGATGCACCGCATCGAGCACTTCTACGGCACCATCCATCAGCGGAGGTGGCACGTGTTCCCAACGTTTCTTCAAATCCGCTACTGCAGTGCGCAGTTCGGATTCTGGTATGTGATGACGCGCCGCGAGCACGGAGATTGCGTGTGCCGTGGAGACCCGTGTGAGGCGAGCGACGCCGTCGATCGTTTCGCCTCGCCCACGCCCTCTACTACGCACGTGATTCAGCAGGCATGCATCGACGTCCGCATACGTGTCAAAGAGTGTGCCACCCATATCCCACATGATGTGCCTGACCATGGAGACTATTTTGCCTGAATCGGCAGCCCGTGGCATGGGCACCATGCCCCACGTTGGATATCGGTACGGCGTGGATGTCACGTGCGCGCCTTGCGGTGCTCCTTCATCCATTCTGCCCGGCCGCGGGCCCACTCCGCTTTGAGTTCGGGATCACTCATCACCAAGGCAACGGTTTGGCAATCCTCCGGGCCAGTGACGAACGCCTGGCACAACGTGCACGGCTCTCCGTAGCGCAACGGGCACTGGGGGAGGTTCGCACGCTTAGACATCAGACTTCGGATTCCTCCAGAGTGTCGATCGAATCGAGTTCGCGCGCAACTTCCGCTTTCGCCTTGGAACGCTTCCGCCAGAAGCTGATAAGGACGGGGGTGACAGAAACCAACACGATAACGATTGCAAGAAGTTCGATGTTCTTTGCGATTCCAGGAATACCGCCCAAGAATGTACCCACCAACACCATGGAGGTAACCCACGTGAGCGCGCCTAACGTATTCCACACAACGAAGCGCCTGAACGGGAGCCCGGCGGTGCCAGCAGCCACTGGAACATAAGTGCGCACGATAGGAATAAAGCGCCCCAGAATCAACGCCAATGCACCATATTTATTAAAGAATGCCTCCGCTTCCTCTAAGCGATCTGTGCGCAGAACTCGCGCATCCGGCTTGAAGAAGCGCCGGCCAAAGCCCAGCCCCAGATGGTAACCCACTTGGTCGCCTGCCACCGCTGCGAGCGCGGCAACGATCCAAATTTGCGGACGCCCTAGCCCAAGTTGAGGCGCCAGAATCGCGGCCGTAACCAGCAAAGAATCTCCGGGAAGAAACGGGAACAGCACGCCAGATTCAATGAAAATCACTACTGCGATACCCGCAAGCGCCCACGGTCCAAAAGATTGAAGCAGGGCTTCTGCATTTAGAAGATTGTGTAGTGCGTCCAAGAAAGCTCTCTCTGTCAGGTTTGCATACCGGATATGCGCAAGGATAAAGCCTGTTTTCTAATCTACGCCGATCTCTCCGGATCGACCATGGGGTAAAACGTGATTCCCTGCATGTTACGAACGCTGGCGTAGCCCGCGAATCATGAAGCCGAGTCCCATGCACACGATGGCAGCGCCAAGGCCGTAGAGGATTTCCGTGGTGGCGATGGCGTTGACGAATGCGAGCCGGATGTCCGCGAGTATCGCGGCCCTATCGCCGTAATGGGCGCGTGTACCTGCCGCGAATGTGATGGCTACAAGGAACGCGCGGCCCACGACAAGCAGGATGATGGATGCCGCTGCGCTGAGCTGTACGCCGCGCGTGCGCAGGTGGCTCCATCCGATCACCCATCCCAGTAGTGCGTAAGGAAGGTACAGCCACACCATGTGGGCGTGAGGAAATGAGGCAAGTGAAGTAACGGAGCCTGCCAACGATTCGAACCATTGAGTGAGGAACGTGAGTGCCACCGCACTGCCGATGATGCGCGCGGCCGCGTTTGCCGCTGTGAGCAGTAGAAACGCAACGATAGCCACGATGTAGCATGCGGCGAGCGCAACCATCATGAACGTGAGGTACAGCGTGGAGGTGCGTCCACTTTCCAGTGTGCGCTGCGTGGCGAGGAACGATTGGACGAGCGCGATTACGGTGACGAGGAACGTTCCGAGGAATGTCCACCCTGTTGCTCTGCGAGTGCTGGCGCAGCCTCTGGCACACAGTGCAGCGATCGCGAAACCTACGATGAGAATTGCGGCGATCTCCCCCAGGTAATACTGGTTGATAGGGAGGAGTGCGATGGGTTGTTGTTCGGGGGTGAGAGTGCTCAGGTTCTGCAGGGGCAGATGAAGATGCGCTGAGTCCACGAGCCATGGAAGCATGCCGATGAGTGCAGCAATGAGGCCGAGGCCTACCAACGGTAATGGAGACGCGGTGCGCTTCATAGGAACTCCTTCGGGCTCAAGGCCTCGAGTCTAGTATCTTGCCCAGCGGTGGAGTGCAGCGGTGCGTCACACATGAGAGACTGTGCTGCGCGAATCGACGAACTGGGCGCCGGTGAGCACGCCGGAAAGGGAACGATGCGAACGGGTGAATGGCACCATCACGAGTGCGGCGAAAACGACAATTCCACCAATCGCACCCCAGGGCTCTGGAAGATACTCGGAAACAGCCCATGGCCCGGCGACGATCAGCGATCGGAGGATTCGCATCGCGGCATTACTGTCTGTCAGGGTGCCATCGGCAGCGGTCCATTTCGGTGTGAGCCACACAATCTTTTGCCCAGCGGAAGCGCCACGGCCCCCAGCTGCGGGAATTACGAAGACCAATAGAAGAGCCATCACGGACGCGACGACGCCCTCCCACGGCATATCGTGGCTGAATTCGCCCGCCGACATCCAGTGAACCACACGAAAGGCAAGCTGTACTGTGACTTCAGTGAGGGCGAACAGCAGTGCATCCAGCACCATCCCGGTCCACCGCCGCCACACCGTTACCGGGCGTGGCTCTAAGCGTTTCGCAGAGAGCGCCCGCGCGTCCGTGACCCACCACAGCACAGCGGGTGCGAGCAGTGCACCGAGCAGAGCTCCGGCGGTGTTTGTGATGACGTCGTCCACATCCCCCACGCGAATTGAGCAAGGATAGATCCCAAATATTCCCGTGTACTGGGAGGTCTCGATAAACACGGAAGTGGCAAAACCTGCCAGCGTGGACACCAGAATAGAACGGCCGAAATAGCGCCGCATGAACGCCCCGAACGGAATGAACAATACGATGTTGAAAAATACTTGAAGGAACACGAAAGATTCCAAAGTTTGTGTGAGCGTCAGACCGGCCGTTTCACGCCGGATGTCATCCACAAATTGGAACGGGTGAAAATTGTGCCCAACGTGGTGGGCTGCGCACCACGCGGCGCCGTCGGTAGGAAGCGGGACAAACGTGTACACAAATAGCGCAGCAGCATACACGGAGACCATGAACCATCCGAGCATCCTGCTCAACGTCGGTTTGCCGTGTTTCCGGTACTGCCATATCAAGCCTGGGAAGAACAGTATGGCGAATACTATGAACCCAAGAATGACAGAGATGTAGGCGTTATCTATCCACTGCTGCATGATAGAAATCTACCGCAGCAAACACTTGCGCCTTAGAATTGGCATCATGCGTTTTCTTCCAGGCCAAGAACCCAGCCATGATCTGACCTACGACGACGTCTTCCTAGTCCCCTCACGCTCGGACGTGAGTTCACGTTTTGACGTGGACCTTTCTACGGACGACCGAACTGGGACAACAATTCCCATCGTGGTGGCGAATATGACAGCCGTCGCTGGGCGCCGCATGGCGGAAACGGTTGCGCGCCGTGGGGGGATGGCGATCATTCCGCAGGACATCCCGGCGGACGTGGTTGCAAAAGTTATCGGCCGCGTCAAGGCTGCGCATCCCATTATCGAAACGGCCATCACAGTGCGTCCGGACGATCCCGTTGCCACGGTCATGGCGCTGATTCCGCGCAGGACGCACGGCGCCGCCGTCGTCGTTGAAGATGGCCGTCCCATCGGCATCGTTTCCACGAAAGACTGTGAGGGCGTAGACCGCTACGCGCAAGCCGCAACGGTGATGACGCCGGAACCTGAAGTCATCGAGCTTTCCGCCATCGGCGGTGGGGACCAACTGCGCGCAGTATATGAAAGGCTCCGGTACCGCCGCCGCAGTTTCGTGCCGGTCGTCGACGGCGGCGCCCTGGTAGGTGTGCTCACAGCAAAAGGAATCGTCCGCTCCAGCATTTACTCCCCTGCACTGGATGGGCAGGGGCATTTCCGAATCGGCGCGGCCATCGGCATCAACGGAGATATCGAAGCGCGTATGGAAGCGCTGCTTGCCGCAGGGGTGGACACGCTCGTTGTGGATACGGCGCATGGACATCAGGAAAAGATGATCGAGGCCCTGCGCAGAGTCCGTGCACTCAAACCGGCGATACCCGTGGTTGCAGGCAATGTGGTGACAGCGGAGGGTGTGCGCGATCTGGTAGAAGCGGGCGCGGATATTGTGAAGGTTGGCGTTGGGCCTGGAGCCATGTGCACCACGCGCATGCAGACCGCTGTGGGGCGCCCGCAGTTCTCTGCTGTGCTCGAATGCGCCGCGGAGGCGCGCGTGCTCGGTAAACAGGTGTGGGCGGACGGCGGGGTGCGCCATCCGCGCGATGTGGCGCTCGCGATCGCTGCGGGTGCCAGCCAGGTCATGATCGGATCCTGGTTTGCGGGCACACTGGAATCTCCGGGGCTGCTCCAGGTGGATAGCGAAGGGCGGCAGTACAAGGAGAGTTTTGGCATGGCCTCCGCCCGGGCTGTGGCTGCGAGAACACGCGGGGAGAATTCGTTTGATCGTGCGCGCAAGGCGCTGTACGAAGAGGGAATTTCCTCATCCAAGATGTATCTGGATCCCCAGCGCCCAGGCGTTGAGGATCTGATTGACGAAATTACTTCCGGCCTGCGTTCCTCGTGCACGTACGCCGGCGCGCGCACGCTGCACGAATTTGCCGAACGCGCGGTGGTGGGTGTGCAGTCCGAATCGGGGTATCGCGAAGGCAGGCCGCTGCCGAGGGGCTGGTAGAGCGTCAAAATGCTGGTAGAGCGTTCAATGGAGCTGGGTGCACCACTTCCACACGCGCGTCATCCCACCAGTATCGTCTTATCTGGCGAGTAGTCCTACTCAGCTGGCAGAGTCCACTGGACCTGCCGGCCAAGTGTGCCGCGCAGGGAGTCAAGTGGCTCATTGCGCAGGCGATCGATTTCCGCGAGTAACCGGGTACGGCGGCCAGCCATGTCAAGGCGCCGTTGTGCGGCTTCACCTTGTGGGCGCGACATGAAATCGTCAATGGCGGCGAGTTCCTTCTCAGCAAAGGCGATCTGGTAATCGCGTTCGGCCTGCAAACGTTTCGCGTACCATTCGGATGCCAGCACATTCTTGCGCGCAAACTGGCTGCGGAAGGCAGGATCCTTCAATGTGAGCCCATCGTAGGTTGTGCCGTTCGCCATAATCTCCAGTAACGCACGAATAGGCGGAACTCCTAAGGTGATTGTGCCGTCGTCAATATATGACTGGGCTACACGCCGGTGCGTCTCCACGATCGTGGCCACAGATTCGGCGTAGATGTGTGCATCTTGTAACTCCGGGCGGAGCATCTCCTCGGTAAACACCAGATGCGGGTGCAGGAATATACGCGCAAAGTACTTACGAGCGAAGCGTTCCGTTATGCGATAGCCTAAGCGACTTGCCTGCACGGCCTGGCCTTCCACTACCAGATCCGGTACCGGTTCCAAACAACCTTCTGCGATGAGGTTGTGGGCATCGCGCTCTTCCGGCGTCATCCTTGAGAATAGCTCGGGGATCAGCATAGAAATATCGTGGTCCACGCGCACATGTGGACCCACATAGCCGGCAGAGGAGAGCCAGCCATCATAACCAGTCAGTGCGAAGGAAAGGAAGGCTGCATTCAGATCGATGATCGAAGGCAGCGCGTTGAACGGGCCCTTCGTCATCGCACCTTCGGAGCCGGCCCCCGTTGTGGAGGGCGATTTGCCCGTCATAGAACTGATGAACTCCATAAAGAGTTCAGGCAACTCCATATAGTGCAGCGGCCCATACGATGCCAGCGGGGGAACTCCCTCGCCTTTCGGATTGTTGCGGCGCCCTGCGGCTACGATATCCACTGGCTGCTCAAATGGCGTTCCCATGGGAATGCGCTCGTGAAGGCGCGATGCCAGATCGGCGCTTGCGGTTGCCGCGGGCCGTGCGACATCTGGCCGGATCTGCAAGTAGCGTGGATTCTTGGATGGTGCACCATTCACTAGCCGCGGGTGAGCCGAAGAGACGACGAAGGCAGGGCCGTCGGCGCTCGTGGCGGCCGCACGGATCACCTTCTGCATCGGTTCGGTGAAACGGCTGAACCCTACTGCGTCGTCAACCAGGGCCTTCGCCTGCTCGCAGGTGAGCGGTTCGTAATTGCTTAGGAATGTGCCCGGGCCGGCGATATCTTTTTCGGCCTGCTTGTCGTATCCGCGGTGTATCGCCTCATCAGGCCGTTGGAACAGCAGTTGTTCGCAGTTCTTGACGAATTTGCGCGACGCCGTCCCCTCGGTTCCGGGGGCCACGATGCTGGCTGTGATGTCGTCTTCCGTTTGCACTTTTGCTGCGGGGTGGAAATCGTGCCGCAGCCCAAATAATCTCCACGAACCATCCGGTTCATAGCCCACGCGCAGCATAGACACGCGAATCTTGTCTCCGTCCAAGCGAAGCGATGTTCCCTTGCGGCCGTTCACCACGCCGGTGGTGAAGTGGCTCAGCCAGTCATCGCCCCATTCGGGCTGATAGAACCGCTTGACGATGAGTACGAGCTCCTTGATGTAATCAGGGACTGAATCGAGCCATGCATTGTATTCGTCTGTGTAGTCCGAGCTGGGGGTCAGCAGTTTGATAACTGATCCGATTGAGCGGCGATCGGAGAGGATTGGCCGGCTGTGCTCGGAGACATTCGCGGGGTCAACAAAGCGATACTTGTAGCTCTTGTTGAGGATTGCGGACACTTGTGCCATGTCGGAATCGAAGTTCGCCGCGTAGGCATCGCCGTTGATCACGGCGTCAGAGATAGCCTTGGAGATCTCGGATTTCCCGCCGCCAGACACGGTGGCGGGCTTGTGACATGTGGTGGAGTTAGCGGACATCCCAATCAGCGTCCACTGCGATGGATCGTTTTCCAATTGTGCCAGCCGGATCTGGTAGCCGTCCGGGGAGACGTAATTGGTGCCATTGCGTAATGGGAGCGTGAACTCGTCGTCGCCGTTGTGCCACGTAACCGTGCTGGTGCGCAAGCTGTATGTGGTTCCTGCGGGCACCAGGATATTATGCTCATTTTGCATATCGAGTACGTAACCGCCGCTTTGCGGGATGAAGCGCTGTGGATCGCGGGCCACGATCTCCTCCAGCGTGTAGCTTGGGTCGCAGTGCGATTCGGTGTAGTGCTGCCCCAGGTTGTACTGGGGGTATACGCGTGCACCGCCGGAATGCTCTTCCTCTACCAAACCCAACAGGTTGGCCGAATAGCTGATCTGTGCTTTAACTTCCTTCTTGCAGTAGCCGAAGTAGTTATCCGCGATAACGGTGGTGATCACGCCGCGTTCGTCGCGTGCACAACACTTGAAAGCACCCCCGTTGTTATACAGCTCGTTTGGGTCTTTCCAGCACTGGCCATCGCGCCGCTGCCGTTCGGTAGCGTCGTCGTAATGTGGCAGGCCGAGTTCCTTCTTCGTGAGCTTTGTCAGGTGTGGGGCGAGTACCACCAGGCCGGTCTGGCCCGTCCATGTTTCAGGATTGAGTGAAGCATCGAAATCGGGGAGGTACGGATCTCCTCCGTTGCCGAAGATGCCCTCAACGAAGTCGAGATTTGCAACGAGTGTGCCTGGCGCAAAGAAACGCACCTCCATCGTGCGTTCCTTGCTGAAGCCAGGAACTCCTGGCACCACGATGGGGCGAAGTAACAGAGAGACCCAGCATCCCACGGGCCGTCCGCTGCCCGCTGAATACGGGAGCGTTAGAGCCTCCTTGGGCGGCTGGAATGCCTGCTCGAGGAGGCGCCCGAATACGGCGCGCGGCACTTCAATCTTGTCGTCTTGCACGGGCAACCCGCCATCAGCGATGTGGAATACGCCCTTAGTGGTACGGCGGTCGTTGGCAGGATTGTGCAGTACGCCGTTGCGCACGCGATAACTGCTGAGGTGTTCGGACGTAAACTCGTCGCCATTCACTGGAAGGGAAAGCGTGCGGGCCAGTCCAGGTTGGTCCAGTACAAATGTTTCACGCGGCAACTGCGGGTGCGTTCCTGTGCCGTCCAAGTATGAATCGAGGAATGCCTGTATGCGAGCGTCGGCTGCGGGAAGGCGATGCGAGAGGCGGCGATCCAGCTCGCGTTGGCGTGCGATGATCGGTTCCACCAGGTGAGTTTCATAGGTATCTTCCGTAGCAGGTGGTACGGGCAAACCCAAGAGGTTGAGGCGAAGATTGACGGCGGCAGTATCCACGTTGTTCTCCATGACTCAACAGTAAGTGGTGATCCGGGGGCGCGTCTATGACGTCCGTCCTCGCACGTAGCGTAACGTGTATGCCGATGTGCCCGGCAGTTGCGCGGGGCACAGCACCGCAACAAGATGGGGGGCGAGGCGCACCAGTGTGATCTTTCATGCACCGGCGGGGTTTCCGTTGCACGCCCCGCCTGACGCCTTTACGGTTATGAAGAAGTAAGGTTCACCTTACTTGAAGGTGTCCAGATTGGCTGCGTTGCCTTGACGGTTTACCCACGAATTCACGCCACGTTAGAAAGACAACAATGTCACCACGATTCTCACGCGTGGCCGCTCTGGCAGCTGCCAGTGCAGTTGTTGTCAGTCCTGGCCTCACAGCATTTCCCGCTCAAGCCGACGATACGCAGCCGGCAGCTAGTGCCAGCGCCTCGGCAGATACGGAGAGCCTGCTCAGCGAGGCGAACGGAGCTACCGAATCTCAGCAGGGCGATGGTCTGCTCGATGCCGATTCGGATGGACAAGCTCACGGAAACGTGACGATCATCGTTCAGCTCGACAAGAGTAATGCAGGTATTCCCTGGTATCGCAGGATCTTTGGCGTATCGCAGAGTCAGCGCCACGATGCGGTAAAACAACGCGTGGAAAAGATGGTTGATGATCTTCCTGATACTCTGCCTTCTGATACAGCAGACGATGGCGATTCGGCTGCTTCATTCACTCCGACGTATGACGTCGTCGCCGATTACTATTCAGCGCTTGACGGCTTTGCCGTGGTGGCGCCAGCGAACATCCTGAGTGACATACAGGATGCGCCAGGCGTGAAGACCGCATTCGTTTCACGCGAGCATGAAGTCCCATCTGATCAGGTGGCGAACGGTTCGGCAGCGGCAAACGCGACATCGCTGGCTATGACGCACGCGGACACAACCGAGCAAAAGGGCGATGGTGAAGTCATCGCGATCATCGATTCCGGTTTGGACGTGAACCACGAGGCTTTCTCAGGTGAACTGGACGATTCGAAGGTAGCGCTCAGCAAGAGCGACGTGACGGCACTCAGGTCTCACCTCCACGCAGGGGCCTCCGGCACGTACGTGAGCGAGAAGATACCTTTTGCCTACGACTACGCCGATGGCGACGACGATGTCGTGCCCTCCTCCAGCGTGGATCTGTCTCACGGAACCCACGTGGCGGGAATCGCAGCCGCGAATGCAGGCCAGATCGAAGGCACAGCACCTGGTGCGCAGATCATGATGCTCAAGGTGGCGTCCGACTTTTCGGGCACGATCTCCGATGTTTCGCTGCTCTCCGCGCTTGACGATGCGGTAGTGCTCGATCCGGATGTTATCAATATGTCGTTGGGTGTGGACGCTGGCCAATCCTCGCCCGAGGGCACGGTATTCGCCGATGTGTACGACAACATTGCGGATGCGGGCATCATTGTGAATGTTGCTGCCGGCAACGCCTACAGCTCGGCGCTGGGGAATACCTCCGGAGAGAATTTGCCGTATGCGACGGACCCGGATTCTTCCACAGTGGGTGAGCCATCGACGTATTCTCAGGCATTGTCCGTGGCAAGCATTGACAACGCGCAAGGTATGCCATACATCTCAGTGGGTGATCGTCAGATCCCATACGTCCAGGCCAGCGGCACGAACGGCGAAGACGTTGCGAGTTTCTCAGATGTGGCTGACGGCAATTACAGCTATGTGGATGGCGGTTTGGGGACGTTCGACGACGTCAGCCGATTGCTTGACTCCAATCCAGACGGGCTTGAGAACAGCGTTGTGCTTGTTCAGCGTGGCGGGACTGATGATTACGGTGACCCGATGACGTTCGAACAGAAAATGAGCACCATCGGTATCTCCTTGAACCCGAAGGCCATCATTTTTTACGACAACGTGGACGAATCTACGATTCCCACGGCAGGTATCTCGAACACCACCACGCCGGCTATCACGGTCTCCAAGGACGATGGTGAATATATGCTTGCTGCGGCAGACCACACACTGACCGTCACGCAAGGGCAGCGCACAGCCGCTCCGACGAATTATTCGGTAAGTGAGTTCTCGAGCTGGGGTGTCACACCGGATCTCAAACTCAAGCCGGAAATTTCCGCACCGGGGGGCAACATCTATTCGTCCCTTCCAGGAAACAGCTACGGAGAGATGTCGGGCACGTCGATGGCAACTCCGCAGATGGCAGGTATCTCGGCACTTGTGCGCGAAAGAGTTGATACGGACAGCGCTTTCGCTGATTATTCGGAAGAGCAGCGCACGGCTGTGGTAACGCAGCTCCTGATGGGAACGGCCCATACGCTCACCGATGTTGACGCGGATCAAAGCGGTGGGACTGCATATTATTCGCCACGGCGGCAAGGTGCCGGTATCGCAGATGCCGAAGCGGCGACGACGTCGTTCGTATACCCAACTGTGGATGGTGCCGAGGATCAATCGCGTCCCAAAGCGGACTTAGGCGACGGCACATCTGGCTGGTCCTTTACCGTCACGCTTCACAACGCAGGCGACAAGTCTGCATCCTATGCGCTTGACACGGCAGCGCTTTCTGAAGAGATTTCTGACGGCCTGATCCAGGAGCATTCGCGCAATTGGGCGACAAGCGGGATCACCATCAACTATTCCGGAAGCGACGTGACAACCGCCGATGGCACGCCGGCCGTGCAGGTTGCGGCACATTCCACCGCAAACGTAACGATCTCCATCCAAATCGGGCAGGCGTTCGCCGATTATGTAGCGGCACATGCAGCGAATGGCACATTCGTTGATGGATTCGTTTTCTTCACGTCTGATGATGTGCCTGACCTATCCGTTCCATTCCTCGGCTTTTACGGGAATTGGGGCGATGCTCCGATCTTTGACGCGACCTACTGGTCTGGTGATGCTCACATTTATGGAACGGCGCTGGTGAACTCGAATACTGGAGTGCCGCTGGGCGTGAATCCGCTCGACACCGCAGCCACGGCAGGGCCAGAGTATCAGATTGACCCAGAGCGCATGGTGGTGTCTGCTGCGTCGTGGAGCGCGGCTCCGAATTCCATGCAACCCGTGACTGGGACGTTGCGCACGACGCCGTCGTTGACGTACGAATACAAGATTTCCACAGGAAAAGTTGTGCGTTCGTACACATACGCGAACGCGTATAAGACGTTGTATGACCAGAGTTATGGCGATATCGATTATGCCGAGGCAAAACTTGGTTCGCCCGTGTTTGATGGTAAGAGCGACGATGGGCAGTTGCTTCCGCAGGGTACGTACACTCTGACGGAGTCGGCTACGACGGCGGGCCCGCATTCCCAGACCCAATCGTAGACGTTCACTTTTGAGTACGACACGACGGGCCCAACGATTACAGATCTGAAGACTGAAGATATCGCGGGCGTCAAGACCATCACATTCAAGGTGACTGATAATACGTGGCTTTCCGCCATCGATTTCCACGATCCCGATTCGGGCGCATGGTTCTACCGGGCCTTAGCAACCGATCCCACTGTGGTCGATGGAAACCGGGTGTGGAGCTTCTCGATACCCGTATCCGATCTTAAGGCCGAGTGGACCAACCAGGGGTTGGAAGGTGATCTTCCGAACACAGTTCCGCTGTATGCGTGGGATTATGGGCTCAATTCATCTAATGCCGCTACTGCGGTGATCAATGAAATTCCGATGACATCACTGAGTGCGTCGCCAACGGAAGCCAGCCTGGCACCTGGGCAGAATGTCTCCGTGGCAGTGACGCACGAACCGGCCGATGCTACCGTGACGGACGTCCAATGGAGTTCTGCGAACCAATCAGTTGCGACTGTTTCTGACGGAATCATTACGGGTGTGGCACCCGGTGAAACCGACATCACTGTTGCGGCGAGCGGCGATCCTTCCGTCAGTGTGACGATTCATGTGACTGTTGCAGACGTTGCCGAAAGTACCGGTATCACCTTGTCGGATGACAGTTTGACCTTAGCCACGTCCAAGAGCAGCACAATCAGTGCACTGCTTGCTCCGGGATTGCGGGCAAAGAATCCGAAGGTGGAGTGGAAGAGCAGCGAACCAAGCGTGGTCACCGTGGAACCGAGCGACGATACGTATTCGGCGGCGCTCCATGCAACGGACCGCAATGGTGACGCCACCGTAACAGCGACTGTGATGGATGGGGAACAGCATTACCAGGCGACTGCGCAGATCCGTGTGCGGCAAGCGGACTTTGCCGATTTCGTGATCGATTCGGACGGTACGCTGCTGGGCTACGTGGGTGGCAGCACGTACATTTCAATTCCCGACGGCGTCACAGCGATAGCAGATGACGCATTCAGAACCAAGACTATGCAGAGCGTTCACGTGCCCGCGAGCGTCACAACAATTGGCAACAGGGTGTTCATGGATGCCCCGAACTTACGCGAGGTGACGTTCGAAGATACGGAAGACCATCCGAGCCAGCTCACGAGTGTTGGCGAGGATCTAATTTCGGGCGATCTCAAGATTGACACGATCGAATTGCCGCGCAGCGTGACGCATCTGGGGGATCGCGTGTTCGCCAGTTCCACCATTAAAAAGGTGGTGATACCGGAAGGCGTTACTGAGATTCCGGCGGGAGCATTCGATTCCGCCGCACAGCTGTCCGATCTGACGATCGGCAACACAGTGACGAGTTTCGGCGAACGCGCCTTCTCAGCAACTTCAGAGCTTTCCACCATTAAGCTCTCCGGCAGCGGCCCCTCGGTAGGTTTGCCTGCTGCTCTGGAGACGATCGGCGATTACGCGCTCTCAGGAACGAACATATCGGTGTTTGAGTTTCCTGAGACAGTCCGTACTATTGGTACTGCTGCGTTCGCGGGGAGCCCAGCGCGCACCATCACATTGAACAGTGGCCTAGAGAGCATCGGCTCGAGCGCGTTTTCCTCTACCTTGGTGCAGAACCTCGATGTCCCTGATTCCGTGACCACGGTGGGAACGGGCGCCTTTGCCGATATGGGGGAGTTGCGCAGCATTCGCCTGAGCTCTCACATAGGTGCCGGCCAGTTGATTCGCGGATTCAGCCGAGATTTGCAGCTGCGAACCATAGAGATGGACGCCGATGCGGATAATTACTCGTTGCGCGGCGGGGTTGTGTTCGACCGTGCCGGTACGCATCTCGTGGCCTACCCGGCAGGAATGATCCCAGCGGATCGGTCTTATACCGTGCCCGATGGCGTTGAGGCGATTGAGGCAGAGGCCTTCCTTGAAGTGAAGCTGACATCTGTGACATTCCCCGATTCGCTTCGCAGCATCGGAGAATCGGCGTTCTACGGTTCAAGCATCACCTCGCTGGCACTTCCGGATACGTTCGAGACACTCGAATCGAAGGCTTTCCAGGATGGTGCCCTCCGGAGCGTAGATCTGGGTGGGACACGCGTTGTAGGCGCGTATGCGTTCAACTTGAATACGTCCCTTACGGACGTCAATATGCGGCCAGATCTGGGCCGGCTGACCGAGATCCAGGAGAGCGCTTTCGCAATGGATCCCATCGTCAGCGTGTCACTCCCAGATTCCGTCGTCTCATTGGGCGACCTGGCGTTCGCGAACAACGATGCATTGCGAAAAGTGCACATCGGGAAGAACCTGACGAGCATGGATATGGGTGTATTCACGGGCTCAAACGGTCTGAATGAATTGACTGTTGCTGAAGGCAATCCAGTGTTTAGCTCCGATCAGAATGTGTTGTACGCGCAACGGGACGATGGGCTGCACCTGGTATTGTCGCTTCCAACGAACACCTTCACCGAATACGCGGTGAAACCGGGAACAGTGCAGATCGATGCGCAGGCATTCCGAAACAACACGTCCTTGACAAAGGTGACGTTGCCCGACGGGATTAAGAAACTGGATGTGGGCTCCTTTAACGGCGATTCAAGCCTGGCTGAAATCAATTTCCCCGATTCCCTGGAGAGCGTTGATGGCTTCTATAACACCGCAATTAGGGTAGCGGACTTCGGCAGTAACATCGTCACGATTGCCAGTGACGCATTCATGTTCGCCATGCCACAGCACCTCATTGTTCGAGGCGGAAATTCCGGATCATTCAACGATTCGATGAGCTTCATTGATCAGCCGGAATCGGCCTACTTTGGTGAGGGTATGACGTCCGTCACATACGACTACGGTACCTTGCCAAAAGTGTTGGTATTACCTGCCAGTTTGGCGGAGCTATCCCTGTCAACATGGATGATGGCGGACACAAGCGATGTGGAGATCTACTCTGCAGCTGAGGAAGGCAGCACAAGCTGAAACCTCGTTGCGGACCAGATGAGTGCCAATGGTCTAGATCCAGCTACCCAGCTGAAGCCCTACACTGCGCTCACAGCCAATTTAGTTGCCACGGGGGCTGCTCTTCCTGGAAACACCATTCATGCGGTTGCCACCGTCACGGGTGGCGTACCTGGTGAGCAACAGGTGCGGTTCGTGGAAGTCGCACCAGACGGCACGGAGACGGTGGTGCAGGATTGGACGGATGCTTCCGCGCTTCCGGATCAGGCATCGCCAGACGCAGAGGTGGAAACCACCCCGGATGCGGCTCCTACTGGGGACGCGGCTCCTACTGGGGATGCGGCTCCTACTGGGGATGCGACGCCGAGTGTGGATGCGACGCCTACTACGGAAAGCACAGACGGAAACCCGGCTGCCACTCCTGAAGCCACTTCCAGTCAACAAATAGGGGATGGGCTAGAACTGCAGGCGCAGACTCCCGCGGACGCTGTGGAGACAGAACAACCCACACAGTACGGTCAGGCGATCGATTGGACCGTACCGGATAACGGCTCCACGCTGCGCGCAGACGTCCGCGATATCACCTTGCTGACCGCCTCCGCCAGCGTTGGGGCACCCGAGCCGCCGCAGATTTTGGCGAATGTGGGCGGTAATACGACCATCACGGAAGGTGAAGCGATTCCTGTTTACTCCGTGGATGTTGCCGAACCGAGTGATCACGCCACCATCACGTACCAGTGGTACGTCGATGGCGCCGCAGCCGAAGATGCCACGGAAAGGACCTTCTCTCCGTCCGATCTTGCGGCGGGTACGCACGAGATACATGTGGTAGTCCAGGCGGCTCTAGACGGGCTGTTCGCCCAGACAACATCTAGCAACGCGTATCTGACAATATTGGCGAAGGCCGAAGTTCCCGAAATTACTGGGGATCTTCCTCAAAGTGCGAAGTACACGGTAGGGGACACGCCCACAGCTTTGGTTGTTGCCGCAACAACCAAAGTGGGCACGTTGAGCTACCAGTGGTACGCCAATGGCACCGCAATTGATGGTGCGGTGGGGCCTTCGTACGTACCATCCGCCACGGCTGCGGGAACTACCGAGTACTGGGTTGTTATTACCAGCACGAACGGGACATCCACGGCGTCTGTGCGCAGTGCCACCACCACGATTACGGTGGTGAGTGCGGAATCGAATCCGGAGCAGCCAGGTGGCAGCGGTGCCGGAAGCCAGCCAACTGGTGAGGACACTGCGGATAACAGCTCCCCGCTCTACCCCGTCGTTTCAGAAGGCAACGCGGGTGGCGAAGGAAGTGCTGGCGGTAATACGGGAGGTGCACAGTCACTTCCGGACACCGGGATGAGCGCAACTACAGGGTTGCTGGCAGCCGCTCTGGCCGCTACGCTGCTCGGTTTGGCGGCGATTTCACGCAAGCGCACGCACTTCTACCGTGCAGGAGGGACGGTCCGGTTGCCCGAGCCGTCCCTCCGGCGCACAAGGTAAGGGGATTGAATGAAACGGTGGACGATGATATCGGGTGGCATCGGTGTTGCCGCGCTCGTATGTGGCGGCATCGTGGTTGCTTTGATTCACGGTACAAGGGAGCCGAATATTGTACCCACATCCCAGGTGACAAGCGCCGTGCCCAGCCGGCAGCCAAGCGCAGGCGAATCGGGGTCCGCGCCGGCGTCGGAGCCTGGGCAAGTGGTGAGCCCCTCGGAATCTCCAACGTTTTCTCCGATCCCAACGGTTTCTCCAATCAAGGAGGGCCAGCGGCCTCACATCACTTTCCCGCCGCAGCCGAAGCCGGTGACACATTAATCGCATAACACAGGCAACACGTTAATCGTGCAACAAATGGGGATGCCGGCGTGTGGGGGCTCAATTGCGCGGCGATGGGCGTGCCCGCCTGTGCGGTGCCGCCGGATTGTATTGGTAGGCCCACTGGGACTCGAACCCAGAACCCACGACTTAAAAGGACGCTGCTCTGCCAATTGAGCTATAGGCCCCTACAGCGCTCGCGCTGTAGAACGCATACCAGCATACCGGGATTTGCGCTTCTAGTCTAAATCGGTCAGCTCAGTGATGGTCCGCGCACTCTCGGAGCTCTCTAAACAGGGGTGGCGGCCGTTTTTGGTCTGAAGAGCAAACGCCCCCATGATGCGGTGATGTGCGAGACAATAAAGACAAGGCGCAGCACACGGCAAGCGTGCGGCGCACACGAAGAGGAGGTTCTATTATGACAAGGCCACGCCGCCCCGCACAGTTGGATGATGAACAGATTGAGGCCATCGAAGGCGAATCTGATGTGGCTTACAACTCGGAACTTGCTCACACGTCTGCGCAGGCCCTGCTACCGATGGGACGCCATTACATTGAGGACGATCCAGAGACCGTGAAGCGCATCCTCGCTCTTGTGGACGACGAGGGAATTGACGTTCTGGCCGAAACGTGGGTGCGTTCGCCGGAAGATTCCCTGCCGGGCATTCTGTGGCGGGGTTACCTCTTGTATGAATGGATTCGCCGCGATGGTGCCGCGATTTCAGAGCGATACGCCAAAGCGGCGGAATTCGATATGGCCCACGGAAAAGCTGGTGAACTCAAGGTGGCAATGACTCCCAAACCGGGCACAGTTCGCCAAGAATGGAATGCCGTGCTATCTGGGACGTTCGAGGGTGATTTCGTGGATGTGTTGGTGGATTCGGCGCGATTTACGGATTTCTTAGGAACTGCAGAATCGAAATGGATCGAATCCGATTCAGATCCGCTGGCAACTCGCGTGACGCGGCGCGATGCCGCCTTATTGGAGACGTCGAAAGAGTTCCGGAATGCTGCGGCGCTCGCCGCATCCGGCCAGCTAGAGTAGCCGTGTGAGTACTGGTATCTCCGGTCCCACACGCTCACAGTCCTTGATTCTCACGACAGGCGAAGGGTTCTGTTATGGAAGAAGATTCCCATGCGACGAGTTTTTATGAGGAGCTCGCGCGTTCGATGAGCGCTCAAGAATTACCTGAGACACCCGATGAATTATCCACTGCGGAAGACGCCTCGGATCCGGATCCAGGGTTAGGCCTTACCGACGAAGAGGATCCGGACCTGGTTGAAGACGAATCTGGCGATTCAATTGTCGATATTGAGGATATGCTCGCGGAACGCGCGCGCCGGCAGGCGCGGCTCCGGCTCGGTTCTGCTATAGAGACCCAGTCGCTTATGGAGATGGCGAAAGAAGCGCGTGAGGAGGCGAAACGCTCACGCAAATCGCTGGATGAATCGCGATTGCCAGAGGGGAGATTCGCGGATCGCGAGCTTTCATGGCTCGCGTTCAACGAAAGGGTTCTGGAACAAGCAGAGGACCAAGAACTCCCAATCCTAGAGCGCGCGTGGTTCTTGGCGATATTTGCCTCGAATCTGGATGAGTTCTTCATGGTGCGCGTGGCTGGGCTCAAGCGGCGCATCGCAACCGGAATGGCGGTGACGTCGTCGTCGGGCCTGAGCCCACGGCAAACGCTGGATGGCATCACTGACCGTGCTCAAGAGTTGATGGCGCGCCACGCGAAGGTTTTCGCGGAGGACGTGCAGCCCAAGCTGGCCGACGTGGGCATCGACATCCTTCACTGGAAGGACCTGGAGGAACCGGAACGCGAAAAGCTGCGGAAGTTCTTCAAGAAGCAGATCTTCCCCGTGCTCACCCCCCTCGCCGTCGATCCTGCGCATCCATTTCCCTATATTTCCGGCTTATCGCTGAATTTGGCTGTAGTACTGCGCAACCCGAGAACGGGCAAAGATTTGTTTGCGCGGGTGAAAGTGCCGCCGCTGCTGCCGCGCTTCATCGCTGTGGATGCGGATGGCCGTCCATACCGCCCGGAGGACGTACCGGCGGACACGGAGGGACGCACCAAGTACATTCCGTTGGAGGAAGTGATCGGTGCCCACCTCGATCAGCTGTTTCCCGGGATGGAGATCATTGAGCATCACAACTTCCGGGTAACCCGCAATGAGGATCTGGAAGTTGAGGAAGACGACGCGGAGAACTTGCTGACCGCGATGGAAAAGGAGCTGCTCAAGCGGCGTTTCGGGCCGGCGGTTCGCCTGGAAGTGGAGACCGGGATCTCCGAACACGTCTTGAATCTGTTGGTCCGAGAGCTGGGAATCCGCGACGACGACGTGTTCCGGCTTCCGGCGCCGCTTGACTTGACGGGCCTCAACGTGATTCACGATTTGGACCGTCCCAATTTGAAGTACCCGCCGTTCGTTCCGGTTACAGCCCACGGGCTCGCGGAAGTGGAATCCTCAAAACCGCGCGACTTCTTTGAGGCAATCAGGCGGCACGACATCCTGCTGCATCACCCCTATGATTCGTTTTCCACATCTGTGCAACAATTCGTGGCACAGGCGGCGGCTGATCCTCGGGTACTTGCGATCAAACAGACGCTTTACCGGACGTCGTCGGATTCCCCGATCATCGACTCTCTGATCCGCGCGGCACAATCAGGTAAACAGGTGCTCGCCGTTGTGGAGATCAAGGCCCGTTTTGACGAGGAAGCGAATATCGAATGGGCCGGAAAGCTGGAGCAGGCGGGAGTGCACGTCGTCTACGGCATTGTGGGCCTGAAGACGCACTGCAAGCTGTGCCTGGTCGTGCGGCAGGAAGAAGACGGCCTGCGGCGTTACTGCCATGTAGGAACCGGGAATTACAACCCAAAGACGGCGCGCGGTTATGAGGATCTTGGCATTCTCACGTGCGATCGTGATGTAGGGCAGGACATGACACGGCTGTTCAACCAGCTTTCGGGATACGCCCCACAGGCGAAGTTCCACCGTTTCTTGGTTGCTCCCACCGGAATTCGTTCCGGCCTCATTTCCCGCATCGAACGCGAAATCGCCAACAAAAAAGCGGGCAAGGACGCGTGGATCAATTTCAAAACCAACTCGTTGGTTGATGAACGCACAATTGATGCGCTGTACCGGGCTAGCCAGGCGGGCGTACATGTGAAGATCGAAGTGCGCGGTATCTGCGCGCTGCGTGCAGGGATTCCGGGCCTCTCAGATAACATTCGCGTCCGTTCCATTCTGGGGCGCTTCTTGGAACATTCGCGCATCTACGCATTCTGCAACGACGGCGATACAGAGGTGTTCATTGGCTCGGCTGATCTGATGCATCGCAATTTGGATCGCCGTATCGAGGCATTGGTCAAGATTACGGATCCCAGCATGATCGAAACTCTGGTGGAGCTCATTGACGTGGCATGCGCGGAAACTACCAGTTCGTGGCATTTGGAGCCTGATGGCTGGGTGCGGCACAAGTATTCGCCGAAAGGCCGGCCACTTCAGGATATCCAAGAGCTCTTGATGCGCCAGGCGCGCAGCCGAGTTGCGAGCAAGTGATCACTGTGGGAACGCATGTAGATGTGAGGGCCGCCGGAGGGGTTTTGTGGCGCCGTACGGCCGCAGGTCCTGAAACTTTGCTGATCCATCGGCCGCGGTATGACGATTGGTCTTTCCCAAAAGGCAAGGTTAAGCCTGCAGAGGATCTGCGCACGTGTGCAATCCGCGAAATTATGGAGGAAACTCAGGTTCCCGTCGCATTGCGCCGCCCGCTGGGAGTTGTGAGATATCGGCTGGGCAATGGGCTACGCAAGGAGGTCACGTATTGGGTGGCTGTTCCGCTTCCGGAGGACCATCCGGCAGTGGTGGCGCGTCCAATATTCAAGAAGGCGTCAAAAAACGAGATCGATCACGCCATGTGGCTTCCGGCTGTGGAGGCGGTGCAGAAACTGACGTCTCCGCAAGACAGAGAGATTTTGGAACGTTTGTTGGCGTGGGAACGGCAGGGAACGGCCGAGACTATGACGCTCATCATGGTGCGGCACGCCCGGGCGATCAAACGATCGAATTGGAAAAATGGCAAGGGTGTGGAAGCTACCCGGCCCCTTACCGCGCAGGGGACGGCGCGCGCTCGCGCGATTGCGGGCCAACTCGCGGCCTATGGAGTGCGCCTCGTAGAGTCATCACCGTGGATGCGTTGCACAGCAACAATGCGTTCCTATTGTGAGGCGGCGCATGTGCGCCTGGTGGAACATCCAGAGTTCACGGAGGCTGCCTACGCGGAACATAAGAAACCCATGGCGCAAGAGCTTCGGCGTGTGGTCAACGAATCGCAAGATACCGCCGCGCTGTGCCTGCATCGGCCTACGCTGCCGACGGTGATACGCACCATTTCACGCGCAACGGATCCTGATATACGCTCCTCACTTCCCTCTTCAGATCCGTACCTCAAGACTGGCGAGCTATTGGTACTTCACGTTGTGCGCGGCACAGGGAAGAAACCACACATCGTATCCGTGGAACAGTACCGCCCAGCAATCATGTGAGGTAACCGGGCGGCGCCGTCGTGAACCTCACCTGTGTGCGTAGTGTTCACTTCCCGTTTACCATGATGCTTCTTCGAGGTCACCCTTCATCCCTAACGTGACAGTTGAACGCACAGTGCGTTCCTAACGAATGAAGGATGTAAAGCTGTGAAGATTGCACGCTCTACCAAAGCCACCACATTGGCTCTTGCTGGTGCTCTCGCGTTGACATTGTCCGCTTGCCAGTCCGGCTCCGAAGGCTCCGACACCACGACATCCGATTCAACCGCTTCCGCAACAGGTTCCGGCCTGAGCGGAACGATCAATGGATCGGGTGCCTCCACTCAAACCAACGCGCAACAGGCATGGCGCGATAATTTCCGGAACTCTGAGCCAGGCGTGACCGTCAATTACGAGGCGACTGGATCGGGAACTGGAGTGGAACAGTTCATCGGTGGTCAGGTTCAATTTGCTGGATCTGACAAGGCGCTATCGGCAGATGAAATGGCCGCTGCGACAACTACATGCCAGGACACTGGCGTTGTGGAGCTCCCCGTGTACATTTCTCCGATTGCGATTGCCTACAACTTGCCAGGCGTTGATGAACTCAACCTTACTGCGGATAACATTGCAGATATCTTCTCTGGGAAGATCACCAAGTGGAACGACGACGCCCTGAAGGAGAATAACCCAGACGTGGATCTTCCCGATCTGGATATCATTCCTGTGAATCGCGCCGACAAGTCTGGTACGACGCAGAACTTCACGCAGTATCTCAAGGATGCGGCGGGTGACGAATGGAGCTACGATCCCGCTGAGGTGTGGCCCATCGAAGGCACCCAGTCCGCGGAGAAAACCTCCGGAGTTGTCCAGTTGACGCAGTCCACCGAAGGCGCCATAACATACGCGGACGCATCACAGATCGGCAGCCTGAAGGCTGCGAAGGTGGAAGTGGGCGGCGAGTTCCTTGAGTTGAGTTCCGACGCGGCCGCTGCGATCATCGACGGCTCACCGGCAGCATCTGATGCCACGGATACGGTTCTCACGATTGATCTGAAGCGCGATGGATCCATCGCAGGCGCATACCCGATCGTGCTTGTCTCCTACCTGATGGGCTGCCAGTCGTATAGCGACGCCTCTACGGCTGCCAATGTCAAGGCGTATTTCAACTACGTCCTATCCAAAGAAGGCCAGCAGGCAGCGACCGATGCCGGGGCAGGCAACGCCCCCATCTCCGATACGCTGCGTGAGAAGGCCCAAGCCGCGATCGATACCATCAAGTAAATGAACGGCGATAAGGTGTTTGCCGGCCTCTCGAAAGGGGCCGGCATCCTCATCATCGTGATGCTGGGTGCGGTTGCGTTTTTCCTCGTCTCACAGTCGTACCCGGCATTCCTTGCCTCCAACCAAACGATTCAAGCGGAGGTGGGCTTCACCAAGGGCATGAGCTTTTGGCAGTTCGCAGCCGCTGCACTGTTCGGAACAGTGCTTTCCTCCGTAATCGCGTTGGTCGTAGCGGTGCCATTCTCAATTGGCATTGCGCTTTTCATCTCCCATTACGCTCCGCGGCGTTTCGCGGCCGGTTTCGGTTATGTGATTGATCTGCTGGCCGCGATCCCCTCCGTGGTGTTCGGACTCTGGGGAATGAAAACCCTTGAGCCGATCATTCGGCCCGTGTTCGTGTGGATATCGGACATACTCACCCCAATTCTGCAGTGGTGGGTGGATGATGTGCCAGGGATGGGGTGGCTGGCTGACAATGTCTCCTGGTGGCCGCTCACCCCTGAACTGGTGCATTTCGTTCCGCCCGCCAGGAACATCCTGATGGGCGGCCTGGTTCTAGCGATCATGATCCTGCCGATTATTACCTCTTTGTGCCGTGAGGTCTTTTTGCAAACACCGCGGCTTCAAGAGGAGGCGGCCCTGGGACTTGGTGCTACACGGTGGGAAATGATTCGGATGACGGTACTGCCTATCGGACGGTCTGGCATTGTGTCCGCAGCGATGCTGGGCTTGGGGCGTGCGCTAGGTGAAACTATGGCGTTGCTGATGGTGCTGTCCGCAGGTCTGAAAATCAACTTCTTCATCATGTCTCCAGGCCAGCACTCCACCATTGCTTCGCAAATTGCACTCAACTGGCCGGAGGCGCAGGCCGGGTTAGAGCGCCAGTTCCTGATCGGTCTGGGCCTGTTGCTCTTCGCACTCACCTTCGCCGTGAATTGGGTGGCGCGCAAGATCGTGGCTCGTTACGCAGAATTCTCAGGAGCGAACGCATGAGCATCCTCACTGAATCAACACCGGAGAGCACGGGACCTGCGCGTGCCATGCAAGGCGAGCCGACACAGCCTGGGCATTCGGGACGCGTGGCGGAAGTTAAGAAGCGGCGCGGCGGAATTAGTCGGGGCCGCATTGCCAAGGACAGGTTTGCCACTGCGTTGATCGGAGCTTCCTTCATCATCGCATTGATACCTTTGGTGTCGCTGCTCTACACCGTCGTCGTCAACGGTATGGCAGACATGAGTGGCACTTTCTTCACTCACACTACTGAAGGAATGACACTCAGCGGCGCAACTCCGGGCGCAGGGCATGCGATTATCGGAACGTTGGAAGTGACTCTTTCCACCGCCATTATTTCGATTCCGCTTGGTATTCTCACCGCTATCTACCTGGTGGAATACAAGGGGGGCTGGCTGCAGCGCGTCATCACCTTCCTGGTGGACATCATGACCGGTATTCCTTCCATCGTGGCAGGCTTATTCGCCGCGGCGATGCTGCCTGTGTTGGTAGGTGACCCTGCATATCGTTCCGGCTTCATGGGATCGGTTGCGCTGGTTGTCCTTATGACGCCGATCGTCGTGAGAAATACGGAGGAGATGCTGCGGCTCATCCCGAATGAGCTCCGAGAAGCCTCCTACGCGCTGGGAGTTACCAAATCCCGCACGATCATCGCCGTGGTGCTGCGTACGGCACTTCCTGGAATCGTTTCAGGTTGCGTGATTGCTACCGCACGCATTATCGGTGAGTCAGCGCCGCTGCTCATCACTGCGGGATCTACTGACTACTACAATTTCTCACTCTTTAATGACCGTGTGATGACGTTGCCAGTGTTTGTCTACAACCAGTACGTTGCGGGCAACTTCCCGCTTGCGTGGGCCGGCGCGCTGGTACTCGTACTCATCGTCTTGCTGTTGAATTTGTTCGCTCGCATCATTGCGCGGGTTTTCGCGCCGAAGGGAGAAAGATGAGCACGGTGGAAGAAAACCTGATGCAAGAAGAAGCACCGATTGCACGTCACCTCGAAGGATTTGTCATGGAACAAGAGAGCACTGCCACCCAAAGCGGCATCAAAGTGACAAACGAGAGCATCTACTATGGATCGTTTCTGGCAGTGCAAGACGTCAATGTCTATATCCGGCCGTGCGCCATCACTGCTCTTATCGGTCCCTCCGGATGCGGAAAGTCAACGTTCTTGCGATCCCTCAACCGGATGCACGAAGTGATACCAGGTGCGCGCGTAGAAGGCGAAGTCCTGATCGATGGACAAGATATCTATGCGCCGGATGTGGATCCAGTGAGCGTGCGCAGCCGGGTTGGGATGGTATTCCAGCGCCCAAATCCATTCCCCACTATGTCCATCGCCGACAATGTGCTCGCGGGTATGCGGCTGAACCGTAAAAAGCTCAAACGGTCAGAAGCACAAGAAATCGTTGAAACCTCTCTGCGTGGCGCGAATCTGTGGGAGGAGGTCAAAGACAGGCTTGATCGGCCGGGATCCTCCCTTTCGGGTGGACAACAACAACGGCTGTGCATCGCCCGCGCGATAGCCGTGAAGCCCGATGTGCTGCTCATGGACGAACCGTGCTCCGCACTTGACCCGATCTCCACGTTGGCGATCGAAGACCTCATGATGGAGCTCAAATCCGATTACACGATTGTTATCGTGACGCACAATATGCAACAGGCCGCACGCGTATCGCAGATGACAGGATTTTTTAATATTGACGGTGCCGGCAAGCCAGGCCATCTAGTCGAATTCGATGAGACGGAGACCATCTTCTCTAATCCCGGTGAAAAAGCGACCGAAGATTACGTCTCCGGACGTTTCGGATGACGGTTGCGGGCGAGTACGGTGACGGTTGCGGGTGCGAGGACGTGGTCGTCGGCCCTCTACCAGAACCCTCCTAAAACGGAAACAGGACTCTCTAAACCGGAACCCTTCTAAACCGGGACCAGGTGCAGGAGCAACCAGGTCGCTGCGGCGGAAACCGTCGCTGCGGCGGGCAATGTGAAGATCCATGCGGTGACGATGTTTCCCGCGATGCCCCAGCGCACAGCCGACTTACGTTTTGTTGCACCTACACCCATAATTGCGCACGTGATCGTGTGCGTGGTGGAGATGGGGGCTTCCCACAGGAACGCGGTTGTGTAGAGCACAGAGGCGCCGGTGATTTCAGCGACGAAGCCGCGAGCGGGATCTAGGTCGATAATTTTTTGGCCCAGCGTTTTCATGATGCGGCCGCCACCGGCATACGTGCCGAGCGAGATTGCGAGCGCCGCGCCCAGCTTCACCCAGACCGGGATTACGCTAGGATCTTCGTGATATCCGCCAGCGATCAAAGCGATTACGACGACGCCCATAGTTTTCTGCGCGTCCTGCAAACCGTGGCCCAATGCGAGCGCCGCCGCAGAAATGGTTTGGGCGTGGCGGAAGCGGCGCATCGTCGACTTATAGGTTGCATTCGCCAGCAGTTGGAGTACCAGCTTCATTAGGAAATAGGCGATGAGGAATCCCACCAATGGAGAAACCACCATCGGGATGATTACCTTATCGAGGATGACATCCCAATGCACGGTGATGGCGCCCACCAGCCCAGCACCAGCCAAACCGCCGATGAGAGCGTGCGACGACGAAGACGGTAAGCCAAACCACCACGTGATTAGATTCCAGGTGATAGCGCCGGCGAGTGCGCCGAGTACAATGACCAGGCCAGCATAATTAGCGCCGCTGGCCGAACGATGCGCTTCCGTAATGTCGATGATGCCGCCGCCGATCGTGGTAGCGACGCCCGTTCCAATCATTGCGCCGATGAAGTTCATCGCGGCAGCCATCGTGAGGGCCACTTTGGGCGAGAGTGCTCGTGTTGCTACCGAGGTCGCGATTGCGTTCGCCGCATCATGGAATCCGTTCGTAAAATCGAAGATAAACGCGACGGCGATGATGAATCCGACCAGTACGAGCGTTTCCGTCAAGTCAGGACTCCTTGATCGCAATCGATTCGACGGTTCCGGAGAGTTTTTCGAAGGCGTCGATTGCTTCCTCGAGGGTATCCAAGACCATCTTGACTTTGAGTGCTTCGAGCGCATCTGTGGCCTCGCCGAACAGCGTGCTCACCATAGATCGGTAGACTTGGTCGCCCTGGTTCTCCAGTTGGTTGATTTCGATCCAATAGTCGCGGGTGGAGGCGTCGATCACCGCGAGTTTCCCCATTGTTTTCTTGGTCAGTGCCGCGCAATTTCGCAGGATTTCCACCTGGGTGAAGACGCCTTCCGGAAGCCGCCCGGGTTTGTAAAGGATGATGTTGTCGCCCGCCTCGTCCATGAAGTCCACGCAGTCGTCGATGACGTTGGATAGGGCATAAAGATCTTCGCGGTCAAAGGGCAAGACGAAAGATTGATTGATCTTGTTGAGAACCGTGTGGCAGGCGGTGTCCGCGCCGTGTTCCACTTTGTGAAGTTCTTCGTTGAGTGTGATGCGTTCCTGCGGATCCGCACTGATAATGCGGGTGAGAATATCCGCGGCATCGACTAGGTATTGAGACTGTGCTGATAACAGCTCAAAGAGCGAGTTGGACTTTGAGGATTTCTTACGAGCCACAAGTTCTCCTGAAATGAAAGGTTGCCATCAAGTGAATGGCACTCCACACAGCAGAATAGGGCATGATCGCGTTTGATGCCTGCCACACGATGTGATTTCTGCCGTACTGCACATCAAATCTAGCGAATTATGAGGTGATTGTCTGTGGGTCTTAGGGCTGTTATCAACGAATCGTTCATGAAGTATTAACAACTCAGATCCACATTCGCGTGTGTGGGATAAAAGTCCCGTAAGACGTGCGTCACATTTTCTGCGTAGCTGGCGCGAGTGGAGCGGTGCGCGAGTGGAACGGTGGGGCGAGCGGAGCGGTGCGCGAGTGGAGCGGTGGGGCGAGTGGAGCGGTGGGGCGAGCGGCCTGTGGCACAAGCGGCACGTGGCGTGGCGCATGGTGCTTTTTCTTGCTGAAACGGCCCCAGGTGGTACTGCTTCCCTAGGTTTTGCTTGTTTTAACTAGAAAAAGTATCGGCTTTTAACAAGAAGAATACAACGCCTGGGCGTTTCACTTCTCAAGTTACGCCTAATAGCCGCATTCTTTGGTTGGTCTGGATGGTGCACGATGCAGCAGCGCATCGCAATTGTGATAGTAGCTTGCCACGCATATTCCGAGAATCATACGGCTGTCGCCCTGTCCAGAGTCACACTCAACAGCATGCCTTTGATGCGCAAGTGCAGAAGATACGAAGATCCCAATCGTGCCCAGCGCAGGGGATGGTTGCTCCCCGCATCACCGCCGGCAACGTTACGCGAATCAACGTCGTGTCAGCGCGGACTTGTTGCATCAACGCGGGCTTGTTGTGCGACGACGTCGTGGAGTTCGGCGTGTCGGGGAACTTGTTGCGCTCGGGTAGTGGTTGTTGCGCCCGGGTGGGCCGATTGTGCTATCTGACGCGTAACAAGTTTGGTTGGGGCGCAACATCTCCGCACTGGTTGGCGAATCTCGATGGCGGACGCGTGGCAACGTGGCCCGGATGTAACAAGTCCGCGGGCGTGGAACGAATCGGGCAATATAGGGGCAGGTTGATTCCGCCGTACCAACAAGTCCGCGGGCGTGGAACGAATTGAGCTCAGTAGGAGACGGAGTGGTGTCCGTACGGTATGTGCGGACATCCGTAGGGAATAGGTGGACAGAGGTTATATCTGTGACCAGCGGAAATAGTGGTATCAGCATCCGTAGGGCATAGGTGGGCAGATGGCTCGTGCGAAAACCGCCGGATGAGGGTGGCCCGTTCTTTGCTGCGGCGATCGTGGCGTCGGAATTGCAGGTGTCGCAAATTGACGTTACTGGAACTGACGTTACTGGAACTGGCGTTGCCAGAATTTGTGCTGTCGGAATTTGTGCGCGCCAGCCTTGAAATGAGCCGCCATTACTTTTTCTTGCTAGGACAGGCTTAGGTGGCACTGCCGCCTTGGATTTTGCCTGCTCTAACTAGAAAAAGTATCGGCGCGGGTGCGGCAGCCCCACGCCGCACAACATGCGCACAGCCCCACGCCGCACACCAAGAGAGGGCCCAGTCCGAAGACGAGGCCCTCTCAGTTGACACCGAACCCGATAGCGCCAGTCGGCGCGTAGGCCGCTCGTAGCGGCAGAAGTTGGAGCCCGGGGCTTTCGCGATCCGGTGTCGTAAGAACAGCATAACAGCAACGTGAGCACGTGTGTCAGCGTTTTGAAGATAAACCTTTGATAACGGAATTATCGGGCCGGCCCAGCCGCGCCGTCGTCACGGATCGAAGCGGTAGCCGACGTTTCGGACGGTGCTGATGAGGGTCTCATGCTCGGGGCCGAGCTTTGCGCGCAGCCGCCTGACATGGACGTCTACGGTGCGCGAACCACCAAAGTAGTCGTACCCCCAAACTTCCTGAAGTAACGAGTCGCGCGATATGACCCGCCCGGGGTGCTCGGCGAAGTAGCGCAGGAGCTCGAATTCCTTGTAGGTGAGGTCGAGCGCATTGCCGTTGAGTTTGGCTGTAAAAGCGCCGGCATCGATAACAAGGCCTCCGGTGTTGAGCACGGGGGCGTCGCTGGTTGACGAGCTCTCCGCCTGGGCGCGATCCACGAGCATTCGAATGCGCGCCTGGATTTCTGCGGGCGGTGCGTTGTATGCCACGGTTTCGGAAGCGCCCCATGAGACGGAGACGACGGCGAAGCCGCCTTCCTCGAGTACGAGGAGCGTGGGTGGTGCCTCCATTGCGCCGCTGGCTGCACGGCAAATGGAGCGTGCGGAAACAAGGTCGCGGCGGCCATCCAGGATGAGGACGTCCGCATCGAGGTTAGCGGCGAGTGCCGAAGTGGTGAGGGGCGCGATCTCGATTCCCAATGTGAGAAGGGCAAGACCGGGTAGGACATCGGCTGGTTCGCCGCCGTCTGACGTCAATAGCACTATGCCAGGCATAAGGTGCTCCTCACTTGTGGTCCTTTCCCACATTTTAGGGGGGTGTGTGCCCACAATGCGGAATTACGTCCTGGCGTGAGATGATACCTAGGTGAATGAGCAACATGTCACTTTTGGCAGATCGTTGCGTTTGGCGATCGGATTATTGGCGGCGGTCTTGATGGCTGCGGGGATGCTCGCAGCATATGGTTCGGTGCGTTCGACTGGGGAACTTTCTGCGCCAGTCGCGGAAGTTTACCCAGGTAATGCGTGGGTTTTAACGATTCTCATGATGCTTATTTTGCTGGCATTCACGTGGGGGTGGGTAGAACTGGCGCTACTTCCAGACCGTGTAATTCCACGGCTGATCCTGATCGCAATTGCGGTAGTGACCTGCCTGGTGGCGGGTGCGGGAAATCCGGACGATCTGATGTACGTGGCGGCATTTTCTGTTCCGGTGGTCTTTATTGGCGAAATGCTGCGGCGGGATGGCCGTGAGAAATTGCTGCGCCACGTTTCTGGCGTGTATGCGGGAATACTGATGATCCTCACGGCGGCTGCGTGGATTGTGCTTGCGCGGATGGTTGGAGGGCCGGCGCTGGGGCTCGTGGGCGTGGGTGCTTTGCTTGGGGGAACTTTGGCGCGCTATTTCGTACCTGGCCGGTGGCGTGAGCTGGGAGTCTTCATCGCTGCTGCGGTAGGCAGTGCGGTTGCCGTTGTTGCACTTGGTGATGTCTCCTGGTGGGCCGTTGCGGTGTTCTCGGTGCTGTATGTGCTGGTCACATGGGCAATGGAGAAGGTGGCTCGGGCTAACCGCAAGGTGTGGCAAGGCAGCGCTGCGGCCACATTTGCACTTGTTCCGTTCTGCGTGCTGGGCCTGGGAGGGTATGCCTTGGGGATGCTGGTGCTCTAGCCTGGAGTCATGGTGTTTCAAATTCCGGAGAATCTTGCGCCTGAATGCTACCCGATGGCGTGGTTGGTGGACACGTGGCGCGGCGCTGGTGTGCTCGAATATGAGAACGTGGAGGCTGCAGCGTATCTCCATGAGGTCGTGATTGATAATGACGATTCCGGGCCTTATCTGCGTGTGCGCTCCAATGTGTGGCTTGCGAAGGAATCGGCCGCCACGGTTGATAAAGAAGTGCCGGGCCAACCGATGTATGACGAGCTCACAAAAGGCGAGTTGTGGAGTTCCCTCACAGGTTTTCTGAGGGCCACCCCAGGGGTAGAGAAGCGTGACGGCGCGACGTTGCTGGAGGCGACCACGTGTTCTCCGGCTGGTCACGCGATCACATGGGCGGGAGTAATCAAAGGTCCGCAGTTCCAGCTGGCGGCTGATGCTATCGCGGCAACTCCCACGGCGTCGGAATTCACGGCGGCACGGTTGTTGGGCGGACTTGTGCACAGTGACTTGTTTGTGGCTTACGATATGGCGGCGTTTGGCCACGAGATGCGTTCGTACATGGCGGGCCGTCTATCGCGTGCGGAGGCGGAATAGTGGCTATTGGAGAGTCCTCGCATGGCGTGCTAGCGGATCTTCCGGATGCTGTGATTCTGGAGGATACGGGCACAGTGGACGACGGCGCCGTGGCTCATTTTGGCTCTCCCGCCAGGGAAGAACGTGCGTTGCGTTCGGGCAGAGCCTTCACAGATCTCAGCCACGTGGACGTAGTACGTGTTTCTGGTCCGGACCGTTTGGAGTGGCTCAATTCGCTGACAACGCAGAACCTCATTGAGTTGGAGCCTGGCATATCCACGGAGACGATCCTTCTTGGGCCTTCGGGCCACATTGAGAATGCGGCGGCAGTGATTGACGACGGCGCCGCCACATGGCTTATCACTGACGCGGGCTTTGGTGCACCTTTTGCCGATTTTCTTTCATCGATGCGATTCATGAAACGCGTGGAGGTCGCACCGGAGCCCGAAATCGGAGCTTTTGGTGCAATGGGCGAGGCCGCTCACGTTATGGCTGATTGTGCCATGTTGGGGGCCGATGGCCGCCCGCTGGTGTGGCACGATCCGTGGCCGAATACCGCACCGAATGGGGTAACATATGGCCCGCGTGATGCTGAGCATCCCGGCGCCCAGTGGGATGCACACATCGCGCTGATCCCGTTGAGCAAACAGAGCGCGGCGGTGGAAAAGCTGCGCAGCGGTGGCATTGAAGCAGCTGGGCTCCTCGCATGGGAGGCCGCGCGGGTGACGGCGTGGAGGCCCCGGCCTGCGGCGGAGATCGTGGAGAATGTGCTGCCGCATGAACTCGACTGGCTGCGCACCGCTGTACATTTGCACAAGGGTTGCTACCGCGGGCAAGAAGCAGTGGCGAAGGTTGTGAACATGGGTAAGCCTCCGCGGCGGCTTGCCATGCTGTATCTGGAAGGACCGGTGGATGAACTCCCGCATGGCGGCGACGACGTCGTTCATGAAGGCCGCGCCGTTGGTATTATCACAAGCGCGGTGCGCGACGCCGTGGACGGGCCTGTGGCTCTTGCGCTGATCCGGCGGAGTGTTCCGGTGGAAGCGGTGGTGGAGGTTGGGAACTTCCGCGCGGGCCAGGAGGCAATTGTCAATCCTGCTGGAACTTCCAGCGCGACTCCCGCTACGCGGCCCGGAGCGGAATTCCGCCGGAAACTTCTCTAGTAGGGAAGTCCAGGAGCTCTTGTACGTCAGCGCTATCGAGGCATTCGGGGCGCGATGAGGAAGCAGAAGGGAGGCTCGTTGTGGGTTCGGACCTTTATTCGCTGGTCGTGGGGCAGATCATTCCGCTCGCGTTACTACTGTTTGTAGGGTGGGCATTCATTGAGGCTCTGCGGCGAAGTGGTGATCAATTCGTTCTGGCGCGGCTTTCTAAGCCCGCGTGGATCATGATCCTGGTGGCCTCGCTACTTGTTGTGGGCAATGGCTACGCGTGGAGCTTCTTTTTGCCGTTCCGTTCGATTCTGTACCTGGTGGCTCTGTTCGCTGCTTTGTTTTTCCTTGGGCCCGAGTGCCACCGCATGGGGCCGCCGCGCCGTGGAAATCGGCGGAACAAAAACAATCAGGGAGGCTGGTAGATGCGCGCGGTAGTTCAGCGCGTGACACGTGCGAGCGTGTCGGTCAACGGGCAGATTGTGGGCAGTATCGGGACAGGGCTCTGCGTGCTGCTCGGCGTGACTCATGGCGACGGCCAGGCACAGGTAGAGAAAGTGGCGCGGAAGATTGCGCAGCAGCGCATCTTGCGCGATCCGGTTAACGACGGCGCCGCAGCGCGGGTGGCGGCTGAGGAATGCGGTGCACCGATACTTTTGATTTCACAGTTCACGCTGTATGCGGACATCCGAAAGGGCCGGCGCCCGGGGTGGTCACATGCGGCGCCAGGGGATGTGGCTGAGCCGCTTGTAGCTGCGGTTGCGCGCGAACTGCGAACAACATATGGCCTTCATGTGGAAGAGGGAGTTTTTGGTGCCATGATGGAGGTAGAGCTGGTGAATGACGGCCCGTTCACGCTCCTCATTGAAGCGTGAGCTCTCGCCTGTGGCGAACAGTGAGACGAAAATTGCCGTTTCGCCGTTATTGTTGAGTGAACCCGGATGGGACACCCATTCGGAGATTAGTGTCCATTCAAGGAGTGCCCATGTTTGAACGGTTTACAGACCGAGCCCGCCGAGTCATTGTGCTCGCGCAGGAAGAGGCCCGTAACCTCAAGCACAACTACCTCGGCACAGAGCACATTTTGCTCGGCCTGATCCGTGAGGGAGAAGGAGTTGCCGCGAAGGCGCTGGAAGCGCTAGGTATTACGCTTGACGATGTCCGGGCCCAGGTCATTGAGATTATTGGTGAGGGCCAGGAGCCCCCGTCTGGGCACATTCCTTTCACGCCACGTGCCAAAAAAGTGATCGAATACGCGATGCGTGAAGGCCTGCAGCTTGGTCATTCCTACATCGGCACGGAACACTTGCTGCTGGGGCTTACGCGTGAACCCGACGGCGTGGCTGCGCAAGTGCTGACGAAGCTCGGTGCAGATATGCCGCGTGTACGCAACCAGGTCAACCAGCTGATTTCCGGTTTCCAAGGTAAGGAGCCGGTGGGGGTTGGCGGCGGGCCACGGGAAGGCCAGAAGGCCGGATCCACAGTATTGGATCAGTATGGCCGCAACCTTACCCAGAGCGCGCGGGAGCACAAGCTCGATCCCGTTATCGGGCGGCACGTGGAAACTGAACGTGTGATGCAGGTGCTTTCGCGGCGGACCAAGAACAACCCGGTGCTGATCGGAGAACCTGGGGTTGGGAAGACCGCCGTTGTCGAGGGCCTGGCGCAGTCGATTGCGGCCGGAGACGTCCCGGAGACTTTGAAGGGCAAGCAGCTGTATTCGCTCGATATGGGTTCGCTGGTTGCAGGTTCGCGGTATCGCGGCGATTTCGAAGAGCGGATGAAGAAGATCCTCAAAGAGATCAACACTCGCGGGGACATCATTTTGTTTATCGACGAGATCCATACGCTTGTTGGTGCGGGCGCCGCTGAAGGGGCATTAGATGCTGCTTCGCTGCTTAAACCGATGATGGCACGCGGAGAACTCCAAGTTATTGGAGCTACAACTCTTGACGAATACCGCAAGTACATCGAAAAGGATGCGGCTTTGGAGCGGCGATTCCAACCGATTCAAGTGGATGAGCCAACAATCGCGCAGACTATCGAAATTCTGAAGGGTTTGCGTGACCGCTACGAATCCTTCCATCGCGTCACTATTACCGATGGTGCACTTGAGGCGGCGGCGCGGCTTTCTGATCGGTATATCAACGATCGTTTCCTTCCCGATAAGGCGATTGATCTGATCGACGAGGCCGGTGCGCGCCTGGCTATCCGGAAGATGACGGCTCCGCCCGAATTGCGCGAACTCGATGAGAAGATCGCGATCCTGCGGCGCGACAAGGAAGCAGCGATTGACGGACAGGATTTCGAGAGAGCGGCATCCCTGCGTGACGAAGAACAGAAACTCACGGCGCAGCGCAATGAGCGCGAGAAGGCCTGGAAAGATGGCGACATGGACGTAGTGTCCGTGGTGGATGAGGACCTCATCAATGAGGTGCTGTCCATGGCAACGGGTATCCCGGTGTTCCGTCTGACTGAAGCCGAATCTGCCAAGCTGCTGCGGATGGAAGACGAATTGCACAAGCGTGTGATTGGCCAAGACGAGGCTGTGACTGCGCTCTCGCAGGCCATACGCCGTACACGGGCCGGTTTGAAGGATCCGAACCGCCCCGGCGGATCGTTCATCTTTGCCGGTCCAACTGGTGTTGGAAAGACCGAGTTGGCGAAGGCGTTGGCCGAATTCCTGTTTGGTGACGAATCCGCGTTGATCACTCTGGACATGTCCGAGTATTCAGAAAAGCACACGGTTTCGCGGCTGTTTGGTGCTCCTCCTGGGTATGTGGGCTACGAAGAAGGCGGCCAGCTCACCGAAAAGGTGCGGCGCAAGCCATTCTCCGTGGTGTTGTTTGATGAGATCGAAAAAGCGCATCCTGATTTGTTCAACTCCTTGCTTCAGATTCTTGAAGAAGGTAGGTTGACTGATTCCCAGGGCCGCGTGGTCGATTTCAAGAACACGATTATCATTATGACCACCAACTTGGGGACGAAGGACATCGCGAAGGGCGTGACCACTGGCTTCCAGTTTGATCAGGACACGACCACGTCATATGAGCGCATGAAGCGGCGGGTCAACGAGGCGTTGAAGGAGCAATTCCGCCCAGAGTTCTTGAACCGTGTGGACGATACGATTGTGTTCCCGCAGCTCAAGCGTTCTGAGATTCTGCAGATTGTGGATCTTATGGTTGGGAAGCTAGACAAGCGTTTGGCTGAAAAGGATCTGCATATTGTGCTGACGCAGGCGGCGAAAGAACTGCTTGCCGATCGCGGATACGATCCGGTGTTGGGCGCTCGGCCATTGCGCCGTGCCATCCAGCGGGATATTGAGGACGTGCTGTCGGAGAAGCTGCTGTTCGGAGAATTCCAGGCCGGGCAGAATATCGTGGTGGATGTGGATAAGGACAACATTCCTGTGACATTCACCTTCACCGGCCAAGACGCGGATGCCCCGCTGCCCGACGACGCAGTGAGCGTGGAAAGCCCGGAGGAGATCGACGGGCTTACCGCGGCAGTGGATCATCGCCGGATCGACGCCGGCACGCAACCCAGTGGGTTGAGTGCGGCCAACTAATTCGTTCGGCCACCTCACTCGCAATAACAAACTGCTAAGTGCGGGACAGAACCAATCGGTTCCGTCCCGCACTTTCATGTCTGGCGCTGTGTGCCGGGCGCGGGTTAGTCCGAGAGGGCCTTTTCTGCGGGAAGAGCAGCGCGATAGCGCTCCATGAAACTGTTGAAACCAGCAACGTCCTCGGGATATGGGGAGATAGTCGTGGAATTCTCATCCGTGAAGATTGTGTGCGTGAGGAAATCTGCGAGCGGTTCTTGCGAATGGCGCGCAGCATAGAGTGCGAGGAGAGCCATACCCCACGGACCGCCTTCGCCGGCCGTGGCTCTCACTTCCACGGGGGTATTGAGCGCGGCCGCCATCAGGCGTTGTGCCACGACTGGCGTTTTGAACAATCCACCCTGGGCGACGAGTTTGTCCACAGTCACGTCCTCATCGTGAACCAGCACGTCGAAACCTTCCCGCAGTACACCGAAGATCGTCATGAGTTGCGTACGCAGGAAGTTTTCCAGTGTGATGGAGGAATCGGGGGAGCGCATGAAGAGGGGATGGCCGGAATCGAGCCCCACGATAGGTTCTCCAGATAGAAAGTTGAAGGCCACGAGCCCTCCTCCATCGGGCGCACCTTCGAGTGCCTTCTGATAGGCAAGATCGTAGAGCTCGGGCATGGGTAGCGAGGCTCCAGCGGCGTCGAGGAGGGCGGAGAATACGCGAATCCATTGGTCCCATTCGGATGTTCCGTTATTGGAATGCACCATGGCTACTGGCGAGCCATCGGGAGTAGTGACTAAGTCGAGTTCCGAGTGAACGTGTGTGAGCGCCTTTTCGAGTACCACCATCGCGAAGATCGAGGTTCCTGCAGAAACGTTGCCGGTGCGTGGTGCCACAGAGTTTGTAGCGACCATCCCTGTTCCCGCATCGCCTTCGGGTGGACACATCGGAATCCCAGGCTGAAGGTTCCCTGTTGGGTCAAGTAATGCTGCACCTGCGGCTGTGAGATATCCGGCGTTGGTGCCAGCGCAGGCCACAGTGGGAAGGAGCTCCTTGATCGAGTGATGGAAACCTAAGTTCCGGGTGAGTTCGTCAAAAGCCGCAATGCGCTTATCGTCGTAATCGTGCGTGGCCGGGTCGATGGGGAACATCCCCGATGCGTCGCCGACGCCAAGAATCGGCTGCCCTGTCAGCCGTTCGTGAACCAGTCCGGAGAGTGTGGTGATTCGGGCAAGCCGTGTTGTGTGAGGCTCGTGATCCAGCAGTGCCTGATAGAGATGTGCGGCGCTCCACCGATGCGGGATGCTGAAGGATAACGCGGGGGAAAGCTCTGCGACGGCCCGGCCCGTGTTGGTGTTCCTCCACGTTCGGAAGGGAACCAGCAGCTTCCCAGCGGAGTTCAGTGCGATATAGCCGTGCATCATTGCGGAGATGCCCAGTGCTCCGGTTGTGTGAAGTGCGACGCCGTAGTCCGAGGCCACGTGTGTTGCGAGATCCGCATATGCTGCTTGCAGCCCAGACCAGATCGCTTCTTCCGGGTACGTCCACAGCCCGTTTACTAGCTGGTTCTCCCAGGCGTGCGATCCGGAGGAGATGACTACTCCGCGCCGGTCAATCAAAACGGCCTTGATCCGGGTTGATCCGAACTCAATTCCGAGCGCGGTTTCACCGGAAGTAATCATCTGAGGTACAGGTTTTACGTTGTGATCAGTGGCATTCATTCTGTGTATCCGTTCACTCGGCACTGCAGTGTTTCAACGAGTGGTTGTGCTTCTTTGCCTTGACTTCCCACTCGCAACTCTACTCTATGTTAGCGCTAACACAATGATGGAGGAAGGCTGGTGCGCGGAAAGATACGGCTACCCGGAGTTGCGTATGCGTAACTCGGAATGGACGGTAGGGACTGCGGTGGCGTCGCCATGAATCACGTCAATGAGCGCGTGTACCGCCTCGGTTCCCAATGCGTGAAAATCCTGACGCACGGTGGTGAGGCTGGGCGTCAAATAGGCGGAAGTTTCCTCGTCGTCGTACCCTACGATGCGAATGTCCTCAGGTATCCGGATGCCGCGTTCGTTGAGGGCGTGCAGCACTCCCAATGCCATTTGATCATTTGCCACAAACACTGCGTCTGGCAGCGGCTTGGAAAGCAATTCTTGCGCGATTCGGTAACCCGAACGCGCTGTCCAGTCTCCCGAAAACAGCGGGCCGCGGTCCAGGCCGAACTCACGCAGGGAATCCTCCCATGCGCTTTTGCGTTCGGCGGCGTCGAACCAGTCCGGTGGACCAGCGATGTGGGCGATTGTGCGGCAGCCGTGCAGTGCGAGGTGAGCGATGACGGCGTGGACGCCACTGCGTTGTTCGATTCCGACTCGTAGTAGTGACGATTGAGGCGAGATCCACGATGACGCGATGACAATCGTGGGGACAGAGAGAGTTGCCTCTTCGAGTTCCCGCGCGATACCAGCAACAGGCGCGATGACCACGATTCCGGCCACGCCTTGGCCTAGGAACTGGTCCAAGGCGCTGCGCAAGCTTTCTGACTCGAAGGTGGAAAGTGTGGCAACCGTTACGATGTAGCCGACGTCGTGGGCTGCAAGCTGAACCGAAAGGAGAGTGGTAGCAGGGCCGTAATGGCTAAACGATGGCGTGATGATGCCCAGAACTTTGCTGCGATTTGTGGCGAGTGCACGGGCCGTTTCGTTGCGCCGGTAGCCTGTTTCTTCGATCGCTTTGAGAACTTTTGCACGCGTATCAGGGCGGACAAGTTCTTGGTGATTCAGAACCCGCGACACCGTCTGGTGTGAAACTCCTGCGATTTTGGCAACGTCTGCCATGGATGGCGCGTGGCCGTTCGCAGAGCGTCTTGACGATGGCATATCGATTCCTGAAGGTCTGAAGATGGTGCGTGCGGCACCACAGTGGTATGTGAGCATCGTACCCTTCGCGCATTCCAGCGCGCGGCCTAGATTGAGCCACGGTCAATCAGCTGCGGGGGAATCAGGCGGATAGCCCCAGGTTTCTGCGGGGTGTTGGCCGCATGGGCATCCATGCGGCGCACAAGCTGACGCACGGCCAGATCACCCAGTTGTTCGGCAGCTGAATCGATCGAGCTGAACGGCAAGGAGAAAGTGCGGGCGAATTCATCGGAAAACCGGCCGATAACGGCTAAATCCTGTGGGGAGCGGATGCCACGGCCTGCCATCACCGAAGGTAACGCGCCTGCGGCGGCCTCATTGTTGAGCAGTATGCCCGTTGCGTGTGGGAAGGCATCGAAGGCGGCATTGAGGTCCCGCCCAACGTCCGGTTGGCTGGACGCTGCATGGATGCAATGAAGCGTCACGTCGGATTTTCTCGCCTCTTCGATGGCTGCATCCCGCAAGCGCCACACGTATGCGCCGCCGCGTTCCACCACGTGAATGGGCTGGGATACCAGAATCAATTCGCGATGGCCTTTAGCTCGCATCAACTGCACCATCACACGGCCGGCTTCCTCGAAGTCAAGATCGAATACGTCCACTCCCTGGGGATCATCTGGTAGCCCCAGCAACACAGCCGGTTGGCTCATAGTATGGATCACGGGCAAGCGGCGGTCCTTGGCTGCCACATTGAGCAGAATCGCGCCATCAATCATCTGCGACGCGGAAATGCGGCGCAGTGCAGCAGGGCCGTCCTGATTTGTAGTCAGGAGCATGTCGTAACCATGTTCTTGCGCGGTGCGGGAAATGCCAAGGATATATTGGAGCATGGCGGGCGCGAATTCGTCGGGATAGAACTCGGCCATAACGGCGATGACGTGCGTCTGAGACGATGCGAGAGCCCGTGCGCCTGCGTTGGGAATGTACCCTAGTTCTTCGATAGCCAGATTGATACGGGCCTTCACCTCATCGCTGATGGGGCGTTTCCCGGAGAGCACATAGGAAACGGTGGAACGCGAGACGCCTGCTCTACGTGCAACATCTGCGATGGTAGCCATTGCTCCCTTTCAGATCTTCTGACCATGTGGGGCGTGTCTCCACAGAGTTGGTGTGATGGAACCCCGTTCTCGTACGAAGGTGGGGATGCCCTCTGGAGGAATCTCCACCTCTATGCTGTCTCCTCCACGATAATGACGCTCCGTATTAGTTTCCACCCAGTTTTCGTTCCCTGGTAGATACACGAGGCGGCTGTGTGTACGAGGTGCCAGCGCGGGTGCCACCAAGACGTCGCGTCCCAGCATGAATTCGTCATTTGTGAGCCAGGCTCTTTCGTCATCCGAATAGTGGAGGAAGAGTCCACGCATAACAGGAAGCCCGGTGGTGTGAGCCTCGTGGAAAGTTCGGCGCAGATAAGGGCGTAGTTTCTGACGCAAGTGGATGTGCCACGTCATGATGCGCTGGGCTTCACGCCCAAACGCCCACGGTTCGTTCGCGGCGCCACTGCGCAGCCGGGGTGTGCCATCGCCTCCCACGACGTTTTCGAACGGTCTGCGATCGCCATGCATTCGCATCACTGGGAAATATGTGGCACATTCGAACCACCGAAGCAACAGTTCTACAAAATTGGGATCTCGCACATCTCCCCCGTGGAATCCTCCAATATCGGTAGTGAACCACGGTATTCCAGCCATCCCCAGATGGATGCCAATTGCGATTTGATTGCGCAACGCTTCCCAGGTGGATTGGATATCGCCGGACCACACCACGGCGCCGAAACGTTGGCTCCCGGCCCACGCGCATCGGATTAGATTCAGCGGTGTAATGCCTGCAGCGGTGGCGCCTTCGAAGAAGGCCTGCGCGTAACGTTGCGGATAGATATTACTCACTTTGAGCGCGGGGCCCGCGTGATATCTATAAGCCTCATAGTCGTATGCACCGAATTCGGGTTCTGCTTCATCGAGCCAGAACATCCGTACCCCGGGATAGTTCTGGTGGCACGTCTCCCATAGGAATTGCCGCGCATGAGGGTTGGTCATGTCGATCAGTGAGGCGGGTTCTTGGAAGGCCATGAGCTCTTGCGATCCTGCGGTAGAGCGCACCAAAAAATTGGAACCGGAAAGCTTCGCGTAATTCTCTGAGGAGAACGAAACCTGGGGCCATACCGAAACCATCAGCTCGGTTCCGTGATCTCGGAGCGTTTGGACCATGGATGCCGGGGAGGGCCAGAATTCTGGATCAAAACGGTAATCGCCCATATGTGGCCAGTGGAAGAAATCAGCAATAATCACGTCCAGTGGGATCTTCTTCTCATTGAATTCGCCAGCGACCCGTTCAAGCTGTTCCTGGTTCCAATAGCGCAGTTTGCACTGCCAATAGCCCAATCCGTATTCCGGGAATTCGGGCGCACGCCCGGTAACTGCTGTGTATTGCTCGAGGATCTTCGCGGGTGAATCCCCTGCTGTCACCCAGTAGTCAAGTTGGTCAGTTTGCTCGGCCACCCATTGCGTGACGTTTGTAGCGAAGGTGACTCTTCCAATTCCCGGATTGTGCCATAGGAAACCATAGCCGGCGCTGGATACCACAAATGGTACGGATGCTTGGGAATTTCGATGGGCCAGTTCGAGTGTTGCGCCTTTGAGATCGGGGAGATGTTGTTGGTATTCGCCCATGCCAACCAGATGCTCAGGTGTTGCAGTTTCGAAGGACGCCGTCACACGATAATCCCCGCCGGAGAGCTGCCGGAAGTGGCGGGCGCGCACATCGAGTGCACCGCCGTCCCCAATCTCGTTGACGAGCACACGCCCAGCTGCGTTTTCGATGCGCACATGGCAGCGCCAGCGTGAGCGCCCTAGAGATTCCTGGAAGTCGCACACCTCGTTCAGCTGCGCGCGGATCGCACCGTTACCCAGAATCACCATGCCTGGTTCTGGCGTTTCCACAGCGACATCGGTAGAGGGAACAGCGCGGGCCTCGGGCAGCAGAGCGTAGTTGTGATCGATGATGTCACCTTGGGCCACGGCGCGTACTCGCAGGGAATCACGGCCCCACACGTCCACGCGGATGGTCTGGCCTTCGCCCGTCCATTCCACCGATCCATTGGTCACAGTGAACATGGTGTTCCCCGCTTCTTCGTACTTGTGGGATCCTCATATGGCAGAAACACTCGCATCACGGAAGTGCCGCGCAACGCCCGAGTGTAATACGGGATGAGCCGGAACGTTGCTGGTTGCGAATCCGTGGCCGCCTTTGGTCCGTAGGGCAGGCGCCACTGCGCGTCTGGGTGGCGGATGCTTCCGTGGATAGTAATGCTTCCGTTGGGATCCTCCGCAAGCGTTTGCGGATTGACGACGACGTCGTCCAGACTCCCGTTTTCAGGTACATCGCATCCTTCCAGGCACATGACCAGGGGTCCCCTCTCTACCGCGACCGAACCGCGGGCGGCGTCGACGCGCGGATCCGGGAAGCTGATTCGGGCGGAGATATCAATCGTCAAGGTTACCTTTTCTCCGGATTCAAGCCCGCGCAACGTCACCCACCCCGGGGAAACACTGCGGGTTTCACCCGTGCGGGAAATACTCGCAGCAGAACACCACGCGGGAACGCGCAGTCGCAACGATGCCCCCGCGGGCCACTGGCCAAGCGCAATATCCACGCGGCCGCTCGCAGGGTAGGACGTGCGTACCGAAAGGTGAGCTGGCCCAGCGGGAAGGGAAAGATTGATGTCACAGGGGATGAGCAGGGCAAGCGTGATCTGAGGCGCCTCTGGCCGTGTGTCAACGGAAGCGACGTATGCGTTCAGCGAGGCGATGGTGCGCGCCAAATTGGTTGGACAACATGCGACATCGAACCACGGAGCTCGCAGCGAGGATTCTGCACGCAAAGAGATACCGTCGATTTCGTGGCCTTCCGATCGTTGGAATAGCGTATTCGCACAGAAGAAGGCGTCGCCGCTGGGATTGACGGCTCCCGCAAGCACATTGAAAAGCGTGCGTTCCAGCTGATCCACATATTCCACAGCACCTGTGGCCAAGTAAAGGCGCCAGGAGACCATCAGAGAAGCCACACCGGCGCATGTTTCGCAATAGGCGCGATCTGTTGGGAGTTCCCAGTCTTCCCCGAATCCTTCGTCCTGGTGGCGGGAACCCATGCCGCCCGTGATGTAGGTGCGGCGCGCGACCGTGTGATGCCATTGTCCGGCCAAAGCTTCCAGGAGCTCATGATCATGAGTATCAACGGCTACATCCGTCGCTGCGCAAGCGAGGTACAACGCGCGCACTGCATGTCCGCTCCACGCGTCTTTGCTTCGCACAGGTGCGTCGTCTTGAAAGTAATCGCTGCTCAATAGCGCGGGTGGTGGCAGAGTCCGATGTCCGCGCCGTTCGACAAAGAGTGCGGCCTGGCTGAGGTAACGCGGCTCGTCTACTGCGCGCCCAAATTCTACTAATCCGAGTTCGATTTCTGGGTGGCCACAGAAGCCTTGGTTTCCGTCCGGTCCGAATGTGCGGCAAATGTGGTCTGCGGCCTTGCGAGCGGCGGCCGTGAAGTCGTCTTCACCGAATGTGCGCACGCGCGCTACAGCAGCCTGAAGCATGTGGCCCATGCAATACAATTCGTGGCCAGAACTCAGATCAGAGTAGCGCGGGGGTTGGTTGGGGTGTCCGAAGGCTGTGTTGAGGTAGCCATCGGGATCTTGAGCGCTGATGACCACCCAGATGAGCTTCTCAAAGGTCTGGTTCGCTTCCGGGTTGGCGGTTCGCCCGTATTCCCATGCGAGAGCTTCCATCAGCTTGTAGACTTCGGAGTCCGCAAACTGCCAACCGTGATGAGCCCCCGTTGTACCCCGTGCAACGTTCGTGAAGTTCTGAATCCAACCGAGCGATGTGATCCAATACAGGCAGTGAGCCAGTGTGGTTGTGGCGTTGACGTGTTGTCGTTGTGCCCAGAAGCCTTCTGTGATTGTTAGCTCAGACGGCGCACAGGAACGGCGTGGATACGATTCCGAGTTGACGGGGATTGCCAGGGAGCCTCCGGTGTGTGCGCGTGACTGCGTTTCGGGGGCGCTGTGTGCGTGATCGGTGGTCATATCTCTCAGTCCTTTACAGCGCCGGCCGTAACACCAGCGGCCACGTATTTTTGCGCGATGACGAGCAAGATGGCTGCCGGGATGGATGCGATAACAGCTGTTGCCATGATCGAGTTCCAGCTCGTCGTATTGTTTCCGATGTATTGGTAGATTCCTAAGGTGATGGGGATGAATGTCCCGTTGCGGTCCACGGTTGATGCAAAGATGAAGTCGGACCATCCCCACAGAAATGCGAACAGTGAGACTGTGACGACTGTGTTCTTTGAAAGTGGAATGACGATCGAAAGAAATGTGCGCAATACGCTCGCGCCATCGATTTTGGCCGCTTCGAGCAATTCGCGCGGGATCCCCATCATGTAGGTGGTAAACAGCATGACACCGAAAGGAACTGCGATGGTTGAGTCTGCGATGATGAGACCCCACACGGTGTTGAGCATCCCTACCCGCACATATATGGCATAGAAGCCCATTGCCATGACGACGCTAGGAATCATTTGGGCGACCAGCAAAACGAAGTTGAGCGTCTTCTTTCCGGGTATTGCCAGGCGCGCTAATGCGTATCCTGCAGGCAGAGCTATGAGCAGTGTAATGAGCACGCATCCGAGTCCGATTCCTACGCTCGTCAGAAGATGCGGGAGCTGGTCGGAAAGCGCGTCTCTGTACCCGTCGAGGGTGGGATGTATCGGGAAGATGTAGGGCGGTGTTCGCCGCATGTCCTTCGTTTGAGTGAAGGATACGTTGATCATCCAATAGAGGGGGAACAACATAATGACGAGCAGAATGAGTCCGATGATCGTATATTTCAGGTTGCGATGTTTCTTCATCATTGCTCCAAACGACGTTGGATTCGCAGGTACAGAATTCCAAATAGGAAGGCAACCACGATGAGCATGTTGCCGATGGCTGATGCGGTTGAGAAGTCGGGCATAGCCGTGCCAAATGCCGACCGGTAGGACATCACGGCGAGAGTGAGTGACGAGTCACCTGGCCCACCTTTTGTCATAATCCAAATAATGTCCACCACTTTGAGTGTGTAGATGAAGCCGAGCAGCAGTGTGATTGCGGAAACGGGGCGCAGGAGCGGGACCGTGATCTTCCAGAATGTTTTCCATTGATTGGCCCCATCGAGAGACGCAGCTTCATAGAGCGATTCGGGGATATTCTGCAGCCCGGAGTAAAGGATCACGAGGTTGAACGGAATGCCTAGCCAGATGTTGGCTATGAGGACTGCCAGGAGTGCTGTATGTGGTGAGGTGAGCCAATCTACCGAAGTCCCGCCAAACAATTGGATAACGGTGTTGATGATTCCGTAGTCGGAATTCATCATCCATGCCCAAACGGATCCTGAGACTATCAAGGGTAAAAGCCAAGGGATCAAGAATGCGCCGCGGATGAAAGGAGAGAGCGGGAATTTCTTGTGAAAGAAGACTGCCAAGGCCAGTCCGAGGGCGAACTGAATCGCGATCGATCCAAACGTGAACAGCACAGTGTTGATGACGGCTTTGTCGAATGACGGCGATTGCAGTACCTCAAGATGGTTTTGGAATCCGACCCATTCTGCATTCCCCTGGACGAAGGCTCGCATGTTGTAATCGTGCGTGCTGAGATCGATATTCCGTATCAGAGGATATAGGTAGAAGAGAATGAGGTACACCAGCAGTGGCGTGATGAAACCCAGGCCGGCAAGGCGTTCTGCGGTGAGTTTCTTCATTCCCCGCGAGTATCGTGCGGGGTGCTTCTTGAGCGGAGCAGTGGCGACCTCCGGTGAGCTTTTTGCTGTGGAAGTGCTGTTCAGAGATCTTCGGGTAATCCGTTCCAAGGCCATCGCTGGTGCGGCCCTTGGCGCTCTTGACGGCGTCCACCCAGGTTTGAAGCTCAGGGTGTTCCTTGAGCAGAGCCGTTTGGCCAGCTTCCGTTGGTGGGATGTAGTACGCGAATGTATCTGCAGTTTCCACCTGGCCATCGGTTGAGGTCATGCATTCAACGATTTTCTTGGTTGTTGTGTAACGTGACGTATCCGATTGAACGGGGGTTGTGATGAACTCACCGCCAGTAGGAGCTGGTGCAACGCCAGAATTCTCTCCGGGTATTTCGATGACACCAGTGGTGAAGTCAGCATCGGCAGCGCTGTTGACTTGCCAGGTGCCGTTCAATCCGAAGCCGAAATCGCCGGTTAGGAACTCTTCCCATGTAGTGTTCTGGGAGTTCTGGAGGACGGTATTAGGCGCGTAGCCCTTGTCCACCCAATCCTTCCAGAGGGAAAGGGTAGCGACTGCTTGATCCGAATCGAGCTTCGTCAAATCGGCACCGGCTCCCCAGAACCAGGGAAGGAACTCGAACGAGCCTTCTTCCGTACCAATAGCGGCAAACGTGATCCCCTTGTGGCCGGCAGCGGTGACCTTCGCGAGAGCATCCGTGAGGGTGGCCCAGCTGGTGATCGTGGAAGGGTCAACGCCAGCAGCATCGAGGATATCTTTGTTGTAGTACAGGGCGAGTGTGTTCGCCCCAATCGGTATTCCGTATGTGGTTCCATCCACTTCACCGGCAGCCAGAAGGTTCTCATCAATATCGGACGTGTCGAGTCCCAAATCGTCGTTGGAGAGCAGCATTCCGGTTTCGGCCAAGGTGGACACTGCGGGGTTGTCTAGGAGGATGATGTCGGGGGCGTTGCCGTCTTGGGCTGCGAGCAATGCTTGGTTGGTCAATTGTGTGGTGTCATATGCGGTGCGGTTGATGGTAACTCCCGCTTCTGTTCCACACTTCTGGACGCGTTGCGCCCAGGCGGAATCGGCGTCATGTTGTGGATACGGATCCCACCAGGTGTACGTATCGGAACTGGCGGCTTTTGAACTGGACTCGGCTGCGCTGCCGGAGTTGCCCGAGCTGCAGGCTGCGAGCGTCATACTGAGAGCCGCAGCGATTGTAATAACGGCTGGGGCTACTGATCTCTTTTTCATACGATGTTTCTCCTCGCGTAAATGCGCCCGCTTGATCTAGCTGCCATAGCCAGGAGCGGTGCGTAGAGTTGTGCGGCCACGTGTGGTTGGGAGGCATGATGCAGCCGGCGCTTTGGGCTAGCTGGCGCACCACGTCTACAGAAAGCTCTTGCGCTGTGGGTTACAGCCCCACGGGCGAGCGCTCTTATGGAAACGGCCCGTCCACGATTGGTGTATCAAGGACCGTTTCATATGAAATTTTGACGATGCGGTTTTCGGTTCGGACGACGGCGCCGTCGTCTCACAACGTCGAACCGGTTCGAATATATGGACGCGTAACAATAGAATGTAAGCAATTTGCTTGGCTGGAATTGGTCAAGGATAAGCGAATCGGTTCGACGCGGTGTGATGAGAAGCACTATTGGTAGCTCGGTAGTATGATAATCCGGGAGAGTTCTGCTGGCACGTGGTATTTGGGCGCAACTGTTGGCAGGAGCAGTGCGGAGCGCTAGAATGTTAGCGCTAACAGAACAATGGCGTTGTGGGCGTTACGTGTTATCTAGCACGCTGTTGTGGCTAACACGTGCATAGGCCCGTCCAATGCACAAGGGTAAGGAGTGCGAATGGACGCAAAGAACTGGTCGCGTGACATGGTGGAGAAGATTGATCGAGCGCGCGCAGAGGTGTGCGATCTACACGCAGAGCTGATCAAATGGGGGCTGGTGGTGTGGACTGCGGGCAACGTTTCGGCGCGGGTCCGTGGAGAAGCAGGCGATGGAACCGACGACATCATGGTGATCAAACCGTCCGGAATGGCCTACGACGAACTCACGCCAGCAGACATGGTGGTATGCGATCTGGACGGTCGGATAGTAGAGGGGACCCACTCGCCTTCATCAGACACTGCCGCGCACGCGTATGTTTACCGTCATATGCCAGAGGTGGGGGGAGTGACACACACGCACTCGAGCTACGCCACTGCATTTGCTGCAGTGGGGCGCGAAATACCGTGCTATCTAACGATGATGGGTGACGAATTTGGCGGGCCCATTCCTGTTGGGCCGTTTGCACTGATTGGCGACGATTCGATTGGAAAGGGCATCGTAGAGACGCTGAAGTCATCGCGCAGTCCGGCCGTGCTGATGCAAAACCACGGCCCTTTCACTATTGGCAAGACAGCGCGCGCATCCGTCAAAGCTGCTGCGATGACAGAAGAGGTGGCGCGCACTATGTTTCTTGCACTGCAGTTAGGTAAGCCGATCGAGATCGCTCCAGAGCTCATCGATTCGCTCTATGCGCGCTACCAGAACGTGTATGGGCAACACTGACACTCGCGTAAGTGTAGGCGCGGGCAATTTTCTTGAGATAAGAAACGAAGGATCGTGTAATGAAGAGCAGTTTTCAAGGACATGAAGTTTGGTTCCTCACGGGTAGCCAAGGACTATACGGCGAGGACGCCCTCAACCAAGTGGCACGGCAATCGCGGGCTGTGGTAGATCAGCTCAACGCGGCGGGGGATATTCCCGTTCCAGTGGTATGGAAGCCAACCCTCACAGATGCGCAGTCCATCCGCAAAGCGATACTGGACGCCAATTCCCGCGACGAAGTGCTGGGGGTCATCGCGTGGATGCACACGTTCAGCCCGGCCAAGATGTGGATTCCGGGTTTGACGGTTTTAGGGAAGCCACTACTGCACCTCAATACGCAAGCGAACGTTGAGCTTCCATGGGCCACCATTGACATGGATTTCATGAATCTCAATCAGTCTGCGCACGGAGATCGCGAGTTCGGATATGCATTGTCGCGGCTCGGCATCAGGCGGGAGACGGTGATTGGTCACGTATCGGACCCGAAGGTGCGCGCACGGATAGCGACGTGGGTGCGTGCGTGTGCCGGTTGGAACGCGGCACATCACCTCAACGTGGTTCGTTTTGGCGACAACATGCGCAATGTCGCTGTGACCGATGGCGATAAAAATGAGGCCCTGCGCGTATTTGGCGTTACAGTCAATACGTGGGGCGTTAACGACTTGGTCGAAGCAGTCGAAAGTGTCTCGGAAAGTGCCGTGGACGACGTCGTCGCCGAATACGACGATGCGTACGACGTGGCGCCGGAGCTGCGCGCAGGTGGCGAAAAGCGTGAATCTTTGCGTTGCGCTGCCCGGCAAGAGGTGGCACTGCGGGCCTTCTTGGAAGAGCGCGATGCCGAAGCATTCACCGATACCTTTGAGGACCTGGGCGCACTGCGGCAGCTACCGGGCATCGCAGTGCAGCGGCTGATGGCGGACGGCTACGGATTCGGCGCTGAAGGCGATTGGAAGACGGCTGTGCTGGTGCGCATCGTCAAGGCGATGGCGGAGGGCCTTCCGGGCGGCGCGTCGCTGATGGAGGATTACACCTACAACCTGGTCCCTGGGCAAGAACTGATATTGGGTGCGCACATGCTCGAAGTGTGCCCGTCGCTCAGCAGCAAGAAGCCGAAAGTGGAGATTCATCCCCTCGGCATTGGGGATCGCGAGGATCCGGTTCGCATGGTTTTCACTGCCGATCCGGGGCAAGGCATGGTCGTATCGCTGGCAGATATGGGGACGCGTTATCGCCTTACAGCGAATGTTGTGGACATTGTTGAGCCGCTGCAGGACCTGCCGCAGTTGCCCGTAGCACGTGCTGTGTGGAAACCGCGTCCTTCATTGGACGTTTCTGCCGAATGCTGGATGGAATCGGGAGCGGCGCACCACACAGTGATGACTAACGCAATTGGTGTCGATGCGTTCCGCATTTTCGCAGAGCTAGCCCACACCGAATTGTTGGTGATTGATGAGAACACCACGGTGAACGAGTTCAAGAAAGAAGTGCGCTGGAACAAAGCATACTTTCAATTGGCGCAGGGAATCTGACGTCGTAGGGCAATAGAATCAGAGCGTGTTCGGCAAGTTCCGCGAAGCGCTCAAGGATCAGCCGGTGGGTTCACGGACCCACTGGCTAGTCTTTCTTGCGATCGCATCCGTGGCTGTTCTTTTGGAGATTATTGACTACTCCACAATAGGGATGTGGAGTACCTCGCGTGATTTTTTGATAACACTCGGGTTCGATATCACGCTGACCGCGAGCTTCGTCTGCGCTGCCTTCCGCCCTGCTGTTGGCGGAGCGCTCGTTTTTCTTATCGCCAACGTGGAAGCACTGGTATGGAGCAGCATCGGGTGGCCACTGTACTTCATCTATGTTGTGCTAGCGGATTGGATTGCGCGCAAATGGACGTGGCAGGCCGTGGGTTTTCTGGCAGTTCTTCTTGCGCTCACGTACAGCAATTCGCCGAACGTGGGAAGTACCGTGCTTGTCACCGCTGTATGCGTTCTTATCGCCACAAGCGTTGGCATCGCGTTGAGAAGAACGAACGACAAGGTGCAGGCGCTTGAACGCGAAACACGCGAAGCAAAGGAAGCTGCTTTGCGGGCGCGCGACCAAGTTCAAGAAGAACTCGCGGCTCAGCTCCACGACACCGCAGTACGGGATCTGGTACGGCTTGTTTCGTTGAATGATTCGCCCGCGCGCTCTCCCGAAGAAGTCCAGGCCAAAGAGGAAATGATGGGTCAAATTGCCCGGAATGCCCTCCGAAACATCCGCGCCACTATCAACCGACAGGGTGCTCCAGCTGCTGCTCCGGATGCCACGGATGTCATCTCTATCTGCCAGCGCATGTTGAGATCTCGCAACATAGAGCTCGTCACGGAATGCCCGGAGAACCTCAATGCAGTGGTGGCGCGAGACCAGCTGGAAGTGTTTAGCTTGGTGGTTCAGGAGGGATCCACCAATATTCTCAAATACGCTCCTACTGGTTCCCAGGCACAGCTACTGATTGATGGATCACCCACGGCGGGCATCTCCATAGTACTGACAAATAGTGTTGACGTGTCACGCAAAGACGCTGGTTCGCTCACTGGTGGATTCGGGCTGCAGAACCTCACAAGCCGGGTGGAGGCGATAGGCGGTGAGTGCGTATCGGGGCGTCGCGGGAATGATTGGCAGCTCATCGCCGCACTCCCACCCGTGTCTCCGGTGGTTCTTCCGCGTGTGGACGCTGCTGAGCGCAGGCCAGAAGCCGGATATGGGCCACAGCACGTGTGATATTCAAAGAAGCAAAACCCCGAAAACCTGGGGAGGTCCTGCTATACCATGGCGATAGTTCGCGTCCCGGCTGCGTGAGTTATCGTCCGCGTGTACATGGTGTGGCCGCGGGCGGCCCGGGTGGCTGAAATGCCGTCAACAAAGAAGGTGGGAGTCAATGGCGCTGCGAGTGTTGTTTGCTGATGACGACCCGATCATTCGTGGAGCGATTAGCCGTTCACTGGAGGCGCACCCGGAAGTGGAGCTGATCGCATCCGTAGCGGACGGGATTCAAGCACTGGAGGTGCTAGGGAAACGCCACGTGCAGATAGCGCTGTTGGATGTGCGCATGCCGCGTTTGGATGGAGTTGAGACCGCCGAAGTTATACGGAAACTCTATCCGGATGTCACCGTTGTGATGTTCACGTCGTTCGAACAAAAAAGTGCATTAGGCCGGGCGTTGGCTGCGGGTGCTAAAGGTTTCTTGACAAAGGACATTCCGATCAACGAATTAGTACGCGAGCTCTATCGGGCGTATCAGGGTGAAGATGTTATTAGCCCCAAACCAACCAGCGTGCTTGTGGACACGATGCGAAATTCCGCCCAGCATTGGCGTGAAGACCAGGACTTTATTCGCAAGGTGGAGGACTTACCGTCCTATCTCGCACCGATCCTGGATCGGCTGGTTATGGCGCATTCGTACCGTGAGATTGCCGTGGAGCTGGAACTCAAAGAGAGCACGGTCCGCTCCTACGCTACGCAGGTCTACACCCTCACCGGGTGCAAGAATCGGGCCGAGCTGGCGGTGCGCGCCATGCGTGCTGGATATCAACCAGTTTTAGACGGTGAGCAATCGCGGCCTGAGCAACGCCGCGAGTTAGGGGAGTGCTGTTTTCGCGTCAAGTAAGTGGGCGCGTGTTAGCAGAGTTTCTTGCGCCCGCTGAGCGTTCAGCGTACACAAGCGGATGGTCTAGCGGAAGCGCAGTATCTCAGTGACACGTGATTTCAGTAGAACTCGCGCGTATTGACGATATTGCGCAGGTGCTGGCCGGCGAGGTAGCGCACCGCATTCTGCGCGAAGAGCCGGGCAATACGATCCAGTTCACCGGGAGTGTTGGCTGCGGTGTGAGGAGATATGAGTACATTGCTCATATCCCACAGCGGGCTATCTGCGGGAAGCGGTTCGGTTTCTGCGACATCCAACGCGGCATACCCAATGTGGCCTGTTCGAAGGCCTGCCACAAGCGCCTCCTGATCGACCACACTTCCTCGTCCTACCGAGACGATTGTGATCCCTGGTCGCGTGGCGGCGAGCAGTTCCGCGGAAACGAGGTGGTACGTGGAGTTCGTCCCGGGAAGTGTGACGACGGCGGCATCGGCGTGAGCGAGTTCGTATTTCATCGCCTCCGTATCGCGCGGATCCACGACTGCGGCGAGGTCTGGATCGTCTAAAGGATGGCGTGAAGTTCCTATGAGCCGCGTACCAAATGGCGCCAAGCGGTGTGCCACTTCGCGGCCAATGGAGCCCATGCCGATGATGATAACGGTCTGGTCCGTGAGCGATCGCATAGACCAGCGATGTGGCCAGCGGTGGTTGCGTTGATCCTTCTGAAGGCGTGGCAGATCCTTCAACGCTGCGAGTAGCCCCAACAGGACAAATTCGGCCAGCGGTTCGGCGTGGACTCCCGCAGAGGTAGTGAAAGTAACGCGCCTGAGTTCTTCCGCCGTGAGCTGTGCGGCCTTGATATCGGCGCCGCCACCGGCATTGAGCGTATGCACCCAGCGCAGATCGGGATTCGCGCGGATAACGGCGGCAAGCATGCGCGGGTTCATGTCAGGCAACCCGAACAGCGCATCTGACTGCTGGAGTAGCTGCATGTATGCAGCCTGCTGTGCGGGTGTGCGAATGAAAGCGGGGTCGCCCGCATAATCGGCGGGCCAGCGGCGGGGCCGGAGCAGGCTCTCGTCGTAGAGCAAGTGAATGCGGGGATCGGCAGTGGTGATCAGCGCACGTAATTTCGGAGATAGTGGGGTTGTAACCGCCACGTGAAGTTTGTCCGGCAGCATATAGGTAGCTTCTCACACGTCGCGGCGATGTGTGCGTTCGTGTTGTGCAATCGACGTGGGCGAGGTGGGGCGGCGGCTATTTTGTTTTTTTCTGCACCAAATAGGGCTGCCGCGTGCGAGAATGGGATATCAGATCATGTCGAGGGGGAGTTATGCCAGTGTTGCCACCTTTGCCGGACCGCATCGGCGCGATCGCGGCGCCGTACCTTCCGCCAGAACCTTTAGACTCTCCTCCGCTGCGGTGGGCGATTCTGGGAGCAGGAGGCATTGCTCACAAATTCGTTCGCGACATCGAACGAGCGGGCAGCCGCGTCATAGCTGTCGGATCCCGCACGCCCGGAAAGGCAACAGAGTTTGCAGCTGCCGCCCACGTCCCATGTGCTGGAAGCTATGAGGATGTGGTGGCACGCGACGACGTCGACGCAGTCTATGTTGCAACAACGCACAACTTTCACGCGGCTGCTGCAAAGGTGGCGATGTCGGCAGGAAAGCCCGTGCTCATCGAGAAACCTATTGCGCCTAGCGCCCGGGAATTGGCTGATGTGCGGCGAGCCGCGGAGGCTGCGGGGGTCCTGGTTATGGAGGCGATGTGGTCACGGTTCCTTCCGCACTATGCGATTATCCGCGCATTTGTGGAAAGCGGTACCTTGGGCCGTGTTACTTACGTGCGCGCTGAACATAGCCAACGTTTACGTGGCGTGGCGCGAATGGAGGACCCGAATTTGGCGGGCGGGGCGGCGCTCGATCTGGGCGTTTATCCCGCATCTTTCATTCATTGGATCCTAGGCAAGCCAACGATGGTGCAGGCGGCAGGTCACCTCACCGATCGCGGTGTCGATGCCGATGGGATTGCCATGTTGTCTTATCCACATGCGAATGCAGTCTATGAAGCGTCAATGCAGGTAAAGATGGTGAATTCCGCTGTTGTTGCGTTCGAACGCGGCCGAATCGAACTGCCGTATGAATTCTATCGGCTCTCGGAGATACGCGTAGTGTGGGATGAAGGCTCAGATCTGTACCAAGAAGTGTGGTCGATGAAGGCCATCGAGAATTATGGATTCGAATACGAGGGAGCGGCATTCGCGCGTGCTCTCGCTACGGGACAAACGGAGGTTTCCGGCCACGGATGGCAGGATGCGGCCGAAGTTATTGAGATCTTGGATCGTATTCGATCCGATATTGGTGTTGTCCAGGGAGAATGAGATGAGTTCCGATTCAGTGGCTTCCGCGTGTCCTAACGGTACCGTGGTGCGCCTGCATGCCGGCGAGTACGAGGCGGCCGTAGCGAGTTCCGGTGCAATGCTGTTGAGCGTCACCAAGGCTGGCCGAGACCTGGTGGTGCCGGTAGCCGCAGAGCGGTTACCCGTTGCCTATCAAGGAAAGACGTTGGTCCCGTGGCCAAACCGAATTGTGGGCGGTACGTATCGGTTCCGTGGCCAAACCTATGAAGTCCCGGTCAATGAACACGCCACTGGGGCCGCACTGCATGGGCTGGCCTGCTGGCAGAACTGGCGGGTGGTGCGCAGTGACGGCGCCGCCGTCGTCTTTGGACTTTCTCTTCTTCCTTCGTACGGATATCCGTTTGCGTTGGAAGTGACAACGGAATATCAACTCAGTGCCGACGGGCTGAAGGTCTCAATTTCTGCGACAAACGTGGGAACTGATCCCGCTCCATATGGCGTGTCCTCGCATCCCTACATCACCTGCGGTGGAACTATCGACGATTGCGCGCTCACTATCCCGGCCGATCAGGTGCTCCTGGTGGACGATTCGCTGGGTCCGGAGAAACGTGCGGATGTTTCGGCTGCCAATATGGATTACCGGAACGGGCCGCTTGTAGCGGGTGCGCATGTGGACAACGCCTTCACAGGCTTACCTGGCGGAACGTGGCACGTCACTTTAGTACGCCCGGGCGATTATGCGGTAGCGGTAGAAGCGTCCGCACCCTGGGTGCAGTTCTTTTCAGGCGATCACGTGGGGCGGCGTGGCGCGGCGATCGAGCCGATGTCGTGCGCTCCCGATGCCTTCAACAGCGGCGACGGCTTGATAGTGCTGCAACCTGGCGAAAGCCATTCATTCGAATGGTCACTTTCCGGGCGAGCGCTGTGATCCTGGTGCTCGTGGCGCACTGCGGTGGCAAGAAGGGGAGTTAAGGTACTTCTATGGCACGTTCAGGGCGACAGGTGACACATGAACCATTTCCCGCAATTCCTGTGGCGTCACGCGTTGCTGTCAATAACGCGGCCGTGCGGGAATCAAATCGTGCACTTGTGGCCGCGGAAGTCTTTTCGTGCGGTGGTGGAATTAGCAGGGCCGATGTGGCGGCGCGAACCGGTTTAACGCGTGCCACTGTATCGCGGCTGGTCCGCGAGCTTCTGGACCAGGGCATCCTCGCGGAGAGCGGGCCATCCGATGCCGGCGTAGCAGGCCGGCCCGCAACGCCGCTCTACCCCGCCGCACACACGATGGTTGGGGTGGGCATCGAAGTTAATGCGGACCGCATGTCAGGTTGCGCCATGGATTTGACCGGAGAGATTGCGGCTTCCTTCGCCACGGACGCTGACCTGATCAACTCCGAGCCCGAAGCGGTATTACAGCTGCTTGCGGTGCGTTCCAGGGAATTAATGGATGCAGTCAACCGGGAAGGGATCCAGAAAGTTGTAGGCGTGACTTTCGGTGTTCCGGGAATTGTGGACGCTGCAACGAATACTGTGGTGTATGCGCCGAACTTGGGGTGGCGAAATGTGCATCCGGTGCCGATTCTCCAGCCGATTTTTGGGAAGAGCATCGCAATTCGGGTCGATAATGACGCGAATCTACAGGCGCTCGCTGCGGCATCGGCAGGCGCCGATTGGCCCCAATCGTTTCTTTATCTGACGGGTGACGTGGGCATCGGTGGCGCACTCATGTCAGGCGGACTTCCTGATACTGGGCCGCACGGCTGGGCGGGAGAAATTGGCCATCTGACGATTGAACCGAATGGCCCCCAGTGCCACTGCGGTTCGCAAGGTTGCCTGGAGAAATATGCGGGAAAACAGGCAATTCGAAGTGCGGCCGGGCTGCCGGTTGCCTCGTCGTCGAGTACAGACTTAGTAGACGCGCTCACGCGCGGAGACGATGCGGTGAAGGCCGCCGTCGTTCGTGCGGGATGGGCTTTAGGTATTGCGATTGCGGATGTAGTCAATCTGTTGGATCTGGACACGGTGATGCTGGGAACATCGCTTGCCCCATTACTCCCATGGCTGCGGCCGGCCATTGTGACAGAACTAGATAAGCGCGTGATAGCACGCAGCAGCAGGGACATCACCATACTGGCGGCACCTGTTGATCCGTTCCCAACGTCGAAAGGTGGGGCTCTGATGGCGCTTCAGGACGTACTGGAGAACGCGGTCTGAGCTGCACTGCCCGGCCTGGTGGCGTTTCCTGGAGGGATGCACTGCCCGCCTAGTGGGCGTTCGCGTTCAGAGGTGTTGCGCGAGGGCGGCCTGCCGTATATTGTTTTGCATAGAAACAAAACAAATATGGTGAAGGTGCCATATAGCACGTGGAGGTGCCCAATGAGTGATTTGTGGAACGTTGATCCAATTCCGTTCGTGGGGAAGAGATCCCTGCGCCAGGATCTCGGATTCCGTTATTACCAGCCGGATCGCGTGGTTGCCGGCAAGCCAATGAAGGATTGGTTGCGTTTCGCTGTGGCCTATTGGCACACATTCGACCAGCGGCTAGTAGATCCCTTCGGAGAGGGAACGGCGCAGCGCCCGTACGACAAGTACACGGACCCGATGAGCCTAGCGTTGGCGAAGGTGGATTACGCATTCGAGTTTTACCAGAAGCTGGGAGTGGAGTACTTCTGCTTCCACGATCGCGATCTGGCGCCGGAAGGTGACACGTTGCGCGAGACCGACGCAAATTTGGATCGCGTCATTGATCTGATCGAGCAACATCAGAAGGAATCGGGTGCCAAACTGCTGTGGAACACGAGCAGCTTGTTTACGAACCCACGCTTCCTTGCTGGTGCTGGGACGTCCCCGTTCGCGGATATCTTTGCGTATGCTGGCGGCCAGCTGAAGCATAGCCTGGACATTGCGAAGCGTTTAGGTGCAGAAAACTACGTGTTCTGGGGCGGCCGCGAAGGCTATGAAAACCTGTGGAACACAGATCTCAAGCGCGAACAGGATCATATCGCGCGCTTCTTCCAGATGGCAGTGGACTACGCAAAGGAAATTGGCCTCGAGGCGCAGTTCCTGATCGAACCGAAGCCAAAGGAGCCAACAACCCACCAGTACGATTTTGACGCGGCCACCACGATTGCCTTCCTCAAGACCTACGGCTTGGAGGACCACTTCAAGCTCAACCTAGAAGGAAATCATGCAAACCTTGCAGGGCACACCTACCAGCACGAGGTGCGTGTGGCGCGCACGGCCGGCATGCTCGGTTCATTGGACGCCAACCAGGGCGATAAGCTCATTGGGTGGGATATTGACGAATTCCCGTCTGATCTCTATGAGTCCACGGCCGTTATGTGGGAGATCCTGGCGGAGGGCCAGATCGGTCCTCACGGCGGGCTGAATTTTGATGCGAAGCCTCGCCGCACGTCCTTCACCGCTAAGGATCTGTTCCGGGCGCATATCGTTGGCATGGATACCTATGCCGCAGGTCTACTTGTTGCAGCAAAGATGCACGAAGACGGCTACATCGAAGACCTGGTTGCGGACCGGTATAGCTCTTTCGATTCGGGTATTGGCGCGAAAGTTGAGGCTGGTGAGACCTCGCTGAAAGATCTTGAAGATTACGCGCTGGACATTCCGCAGTCGAAGCTGCTGGCAGCCACGCAGTCGGATCATCTCGAAACCGTGAAGGCCACGCTCAACAACTACATCGTTGAGACGTTGGGGCAAGAGTAAGTTCGATTCCACGAAGCGGAGGAAGCCCTCATGAATGATCGGCGATACGTGGCTGGGGTAGATACGTCCACTCAGTCCTGCAAGGTAGTAATTGTTGATCCGGCTACGAATGCCGTCATTCGTGAGGGCAAAGCTCCCCACCCGGACGGCACCGCCGTAGACCCCGGCGCATGGTGGGACGCCTTCTTACTGGCCCAGGAACGTGCCGGTGGTTTCGACGACGTCGTCGCCATTTCGGTTGGTGGGCAACAGCATGGAATGGTGTGTCTGGATGAAGCCGGACGTGTGATCCGGCCGGCCCTGTTGTGGAATGACACGCGATCCGCACAGGCCGCTGAGGATCTGATCAGTGAGCTGGGAAACGGGGATCGGGAAGTCGGAGCGGCCGAATGGGCGAAGCTGACGGGGTCCGTTCCAGTCGCGTCGTTGACGGTGACAAAGTTGCGCTGGCTGGCGGATAACGAACCGGAAAACGCGGCGCGCATTGCTGCGATCTGCCTGCCCCACGACTATCTGACGTGGAAGATTCGCGGCACAGGGAGACTGGAAGATCTTGTCACGGATCGCTCTGACGCGTCCGGGACTGGATACATGAGTGGTTCGCGCGACGAATATCTGCCGGAGATACTCGCGCGTGCGCTCCGGCGCAGCATCTCAGACGTGCAGGATATTATCCTGCCCAAGATTCTAGGCCCATGGGAATCTGCGGGCACGGGCGATCCGGCGCGGCATTGGGATCACATGATTGTGGGACCCGGCTGCGGTGACAATGCGGGGGCTGCGCTGGGGCTGGATCTCAAGCCCGGTGAGGCGATGCTTTCGCTTGGCACCTCCGGTGTAGCCGCGGTTGTCAGTCCGCATCCTACTGCCGATGCTACTGGCCTTGTGACCGGATTCTCGGATGCGACGGGGCACTGGTTACCGCTTGCATGCACACTGAACGCTTCGCGAATCATTGACGCGGTGGCACGGATTATCGGCGCGGACTACAAGGAGTACGACGAGCTTGCCTTATCTGTTTCGGATGCCGCCGGCCTCACGCTTCTGCCATATTTCGAAGGTGAGCGCACACCCAACCTGCCAGATGCGACGGCGTCGTTATCTGGTATGACTCTGGCGAATTCGGATCGCGCACACGTAGCACGTGCCGGTGTTGAGGGGCTTTTGAATTTGATGCGTGGCGCATTGGACGCGATACGGGCGCTCGGTGTGGATATTAAAACGGTTTATATGGTAGGAGGCGGCGCGAAGTCTGCTGCCGTTCAGCAGCTGGCGGGTGCGTTCTTGGATGCGCACATCGAGATGCCGGCAGCGGGTGAGTATGTGGCGCTTGGTGCGGCGCGGCAGGCCGCGCGGGTGAAGGACGCCGCGTAGGCTGCGCGGGTGAAGGACGGCGCGTGGGTTGCGCGGGATACCGCCCAGGCCGCGCGGGTGCTTGGGCTGCGCGAATGCTTATGCTGCGCGATTGCTTTTCTAGTTGGCGGTGGTGTTTTCCAGCACCTAGTACCACTTGGTCCCAGCTTAAGCTAGAAAAAGCACACGGTGTCGCTAAAGACCACGCTGGAGCCTATCGGCAAATAATCCCCGGATAGGACGTTTTGGCGAGTAATCCCCGGGATAAGAATTGACGACGCCGTCGCACAACAAGTCCACTTTGACGTAGGAAGGCCGCGTGGATGCGACAAATTCACTTACGCGGTGCTGACAAGTTTGCTGGGGCGGAACACTTCCGCCCAGAGGCGGGTTATTTGTGCGCCTGGGGTGTGGTGAACCGTGTGCGCCTGGGGTGTGGCGGACTGTGGATTCTGGAACAGCGATTAATTCTGAGGTGCCCGCGGCTGTGGCGCAGCGGTGGTTTCGGGGCGGCCGGCAGGTGCTGGAGCAGTTGAGTCCCGCGCGATGAGTTGCGTGGATACGCGGATATGGCCGGATGTGGTGAGGGGGCGGCCTGCGGCGACGTCGAGCACGGTCCGGATGCCGGCCGCTCCCATGTCGTGGAGTGGTTGGCGGATGGTGGTGAGGCGGGGTGTTGACATTGCGGCCATGAGTGTGTCATCGAAGCCGATTACGCTCACATCTTCGGGGACACGCATGCCGGCCTCTCGGAGCGCTTCATATACTCCCAGCGCACTGTTGTCTGATCCAGCAAAGACTGCCGTTGGGCGTTCGTGTTCAGGTAGCGCAAACAGTTGACGGCCCGCCGCCAAGCCGGCTTCGTAGGAAAAGTCTGAACCTACCACGAGGTTTGGGCGGGGCACGATGCCGTGGATGCGCAGCGCGGAAAGGTAGCCTTCTAGACGTTCGCGGGATGGCACGGACGTCAACGGCCCCTGTACGTAGGCGATGCGTGTGTGGCCCAGATTGATTAAGTGCTCCGTTGCTTCCAATCCTCCATTCCAATTTGTGGCGCCGATTGAGGGAATGTAGGGCGGCAGTGGGTTGGCCGGATCAATAGCGACGAGCGGCAGATTGAGATTCTGCGCTGTCTGTATGTGGTGCGAGCTGAGTTGGAGGGTCAAAACAACAACCCCGACGCATCCGGAATTGCGGCACATCTGAAACCATGCGTCCTCCAGTGGGACGGGACCTTTATACGTGCCGGCGGGTGGTATGTAGGAGGTAAGCAGGACAACGCCTTCTTCTAGGGCCGCCGTGGCTGCGCCCTTGAGGATTTCAAGCGTGTAGAACGTTGTCATGTTGTCGGCAACCAGTGCAACAAATGGCTGAGTGCGCTGAATGGGCTGTAGCGGGATGCTATAGCCCAATTCTTGTGCTGCTGCTAGTACTTTCTGACGTGTTGCCGCAGCGACATCGGGTCGGTTGTTCAGAGCTTTCGATGCGGTTGCGCGTGACACCCCTGCGGCTTCTGCTACACGCCGCAAATTTGGTGCGGATGCACGTTCCGGCGCTGGTACCCGATGTGGTGACATGCCCCTCCTTCTCTTTAGACCATCGTATCGAAACGGTTTCGAAATGCCAAATCGTATGGAATAGTTCTAATTTTGACGGCCGCAATCGCTTTGGCTGAAGATCATTGAACCGGAACAGACAGAGGGATTACATGCAACGAGGTCGCCTACTGTAGCAAATGAAAAACCGCGATTGCGCAGGCGGCGGATAATCTCAGGGACTGCTGTGATGGTCTGGGGAACGAAGTCGTGGAGCAGAATCACAAAGCCGGGTTGTGCAGAGGTTGCGCGCTCAATTGTGCGTTCGTTGGCCTGCATGGTCCAGTCTTCAGAATCGATGGTCCACATCACGCCGCCTTTTCCGGAATTCGCTAACGCGGCGACAACGCGCGAATCGTATTCGCCGTATGGCGGGCGGACGAACTGTGGCCGTGGGGCGCCGCCGCGCATGATCGCGTCGTCGGCTTTCGCGATCTCATCGCGTATTTGTCCGGGCGTCAATGTAGGCAGATGGGGATGCGACCACGTGTGGTTTTCTACCTGATGCCCGCGCGCGCATATGGCTTTCACCAGTTCCGGGTGCCGCGCCGCGTGTTCCCCAATGAGGAAAAATGTGGCGGGAACGGCTTCGCGCTCAAGAATGGAGAGCAGTGCAGCAGTATTCGCTCCGGGACCGTCATCGAATGTCAGTGCGACGACGGCGCCGCCAGCTTTCTCTGCACGGTTGTGCTTTGTGGTTGTGGTGCGCAAATCTGATGGCACCATATCATAATAAGTATTTTCCAAATTTTCCGAATCAGCCATAGAACTGTTGTACCAGATCCTCTTTCCAAAGCGCGCAGGAATATGCGTAAAGTTCCCACTATGTTTACGTGTCGCGAGATCTTGACATGGTTTGTATCACGGATAAACTAAAGGTGTTCCGATTGATTCGCGAAACGTTTCGGGCTGTCGCCTGAAGGTGAACAATCAGAGGTGAACAACGAGAAGGGGTTTCAAAGGTGAAACGAAATCGTGTGATGAGCACCGTTGCGCTTGCTGCAGCGGCTGCAATGGCACTGTCTGCATGCGGGGGCAGTGGTTCGAGCTCGGGCGATAACGCCTCGGGCGGGTCGAATGGTGGCAAAGTCACCATGACGTTTTGGCATAACTCCACAACGGGAGACGGCAAGCAGTACTGGGAAGACACGGTTGCTGCGTATGAGAAGGAGAATCCGAACGTCTCAATCGAAATTCAGGCCATTCAGAACGAGGACATGGATGGCAAACTCCAAACGGCGTTAAATTCCGGGGATGGCCCTGACATCTTCCTGGCGCGTGGTGGCGGTAAATTGGCCGACGTCGTCGCGGCGGGCCAGGCGATGGATCTGACCGATAAGATTACGGATGCTACGAAGACGGCCGTGGGAGATGCGGCGTTTTCCGCGTTTACGATCGATGGCAAGATCTACGGCATGCCAGTATCAGTTCTTCCGGGTGGCATCTACTATTCGAAGGACCTGTTCAAGCAAGCAGGTATCACCGACACGCCAACAACGATGGATGAACTGAATGAGGACGTTCAGAAACTGAAGGATGCCGGTATCGCGCCGATCGCGTTGGGTGCGAAAGACGCATGGCCGGCAGCGCACTGGTACTACTTTTTCGCATTGCGTGAATGCACGCAGGACGTTATGAACAAGACTGCGGAGACTAAAGAGTTCAGCGATGAGTGCTGGGTCAAAGCAGGTGACGATCTCAAGGAATTTGCGGCGACGGAGCCATTCAATGACGGCTTCCTCACTACTTCTGCACAGCAAGGTGCCGGGTCATCAGCAGGCTTGCTCGCAAACCACAAGGCTGCGATGGAGCTGATGGGTGCGTGGGATCCTGGTGTGATCGCGTCTTTGACTCCAGATGGAAAGGAACTCTCCGATCTCGGTTGGTTCCCATTCCCGTCGGTTGATGGTGGCCAAGGTGATCCGTTGGCCATGATGGGCGGTGTTGACGGTTTCTCGTGTGGTGCTAACGCTCCAGCGGAGTGTGCGGACTTCCTGAACTTCGTCATGCAGAAGAAGTATCAGGAAGGGTATGCCAAGGCATTCTCCACGCTCCCGGCCTCGCAGGAAGCCCAGGGCGTTGTTGAGACATCCGCTCTGAAAGATGTGCTGTCCGCATACAACGATGCCTCCTATGTGGTTCTTTGGCTCGACACGCTATATGGCGCCAACGTTGGCAATGCCCTCAACGTGAGCGTAGTCAACTTGCTCGCAGGCAAGGGCAGCGTGGATGACATCGTCACGGCCGTAAATTCGGCTGCAGCAAAGGAGTAACGTTCAATCATGATTCCCCCTAAGGAAACGAAAGCGGCCACGCAGCTGCTTGAGGGGGAACGAGAGGCTGTGGCGGGCGGCGATGTTTCGACGCCCGCCACCCATTCGAAGCGGTCGAAGAATGGAATCGGGTGGCGTGAGCGCTCGGAGATTCTGATTCTCTCAGGCCCCGGAGTCCTCATGTTCCTCGCCTTCGTGATCTTCCCCGTGATTATGGCCGCCTATTATGGCTTCTTCAAATGGAAGGGCTATGGTGCGCCTACAGACTTCATTGGGTTGGAAAACTACATCACGATTCTGAAAGATCCAGAGTTTCACGAAGTTTTGAAACACAACGCCTTCATCGTTGTCATGTCGCTGGTGATTCAGGGGCCCGTGGCGTTGTTACTGGCGCTCTTGCTAAATCAGAAGATGCGGGGCCAATCGATCATCCGCGTGTTGATCTTCGTGCCATATGTGATCTCAGAGGTGATCGCGGGTACAGCGTTCAGCCTCATGCTTCAAACCGACGGCGCAATGAACGGATTATTGGCCAAGCTTGGGTTAGACAATCTGCAACAAGACTGGATTGCGAATCCGAAAATTGCAATGTGGACCTTGATGGCGATTCTTACGTGGAAATACGTCGGTTTTGCAACGATCCTATTTTTAGCAGGTTTGCAGGGTATACCAGAAGAACTGACAGAGGCTGCCCGAGTTGACGGCGCATCGTATTGGACCATTCAGTGGCGGATTACGGTTCCATTGTTGGGCCCAACAATTCGCATGTGGGCGTTCCTCTCTATCATCGGCTCGCTGCAATTGTTCGACTTGGTGTACATCATCTGGGGGCAGTATGTGGCATCCACTGCCGGAACGTCCACGATGGCCACTTACATGGTTGTGAATGGACGTAACGCAGGTAATTACGGCTATGGATCTGCTGTAGCTGTTGTCCTCTTCTTGATCTCGTTGGTCATCGCATTGCTGTATCAACGCTTTGTACTGCGCCGCGATACCGAAGGCGCGCTGACAGGAGGCACATTATGAGCGTTGTAACTCCGAAAGCTGCTATTTCGCATTCTGTGGCCATGTCGGTTGGCGCTCCACAGGGGCACAAGGCCAAGCCGCCGAAAACACCGTGGGGCAGGCCCGTGGTGTACTTTGTGGCGCTCTTGGTGATTGCGGTATTGTTCGGCCCCGTGCTCTACGTCATCATCGGTGGTTTTCGCACGAACTCACAGATCACGGCGGATCCTGCCGGAATGCCTCACCCGTGGGTTGTGGAGAACTACATCCACGTGCTGCAAAGCTCTATGTTCTGGCGGCAGGTGGGCAACTCAACCGTCGTCGCACTGGCCGTGACCATTGGCGTTGTGGTGCTGGGTTTGATGTCATCCTTTGTGATCGCACGCTATCATTTCCGCGGCCGTGGCGCGCTGTATTCCTTATTTGCTGCTGGTCTGATGTTCCCGATGACCGTAGCGATTACACCGTTATATATTCTTATTCGCGATCTAGGTTTAATGAACTCGCTGCTGGGGATTATCTTGCCGGGCATTGCCTTTGCCTTGCCTACAACGGTGATCATTTTGGTGCCGTTCCTCCAGACGATTCCGAAGGAACTAGAGGAAGCTTCAGCATTGGACGGATGCTCACGGCTTGGATTCTTCTGGCGGATAGTGGTTCCCTTGTCTAAGCCAGGCGTTATTACAACGGGAATTCTGGCATTTGTGGGAAGCTGGAATTCGTATATGCTTCCGTTGTTCATCTTGAATGACGAATCGATGTATACATTGCCGCTGGGCGTCCAGGCGTTTTCCTCGCAGTATTCGGTTGACACTGCGCAGGTGCTGGCCTTCACGTCCTTGTCCATGATTCCGGCGTTGATCTTCTTTAGCTTGTTCGAACGGCGCATCGTGGGTGGTTTGACAGGAGCTGTGAAGGGATGATTTCCAATCCCGTTCTGCGCGGCTTCCATCCTGATCCTTCGTGGTGCGTGGTGGACGGCGAGGTCTACTTGGTGACCTCCACCTTCAACTGGGTGCCGGGTTTGCCGATTTACCGTTGGGTTGGCGAATCGTGGCAATTGGTAGGACACGCGTTGCCCGAACCCGGCCCCGCCAGATTGGACGAGGCGGAGGATTCCGGCGGCATCTACGCGCCCACGCTTCGCTACATCGAAGGTAGGTTTGTGCTGGTAGGCACGTCTGTGCTTCCAGAAGGTTCGTGGGATCGCTGCGAGGGTTCCTTCATCATGACAGCAGATGCAGCGGAAGGGCCATGGAGCGATCCACGGTGGATTGATGGTGCCGGCGGGATAGATCCAGACATTTTCGAAGATCGCGATGGTACCGTCTGGTGGGCTGGAACTCGCTTAGCGAAGCATCCGTTGTGGCAACAGCAGACGGAGATTTGGGTGCGCCCATTCGATCTTGAATCGGCCCGATTTGCCGGGCCAGAATCGGTGATCTGGCATGGGGCGGTGGAGGGTGCGGTGTGGGCGGAAGGCCCTCATCTGTATTGGAAAGATGGGTGGTATTACCTGCTTACGGCGGAGGGCGGAACAGCGGAAGAACACTCCGTTTCTGTGGCCCGATCGCGTGCAGTGCGGGGGCCATGGCAGGGGTGCCCACGCAATCCCGTGTTTACACATAGAAACTTGGGGCGCGCATATCCCGTTCAAAACACGGGCCATGCGGACTTGGCGTGTTTTCCAGCGCGGAAACCTTCAACCCCGCAGGAAACAGCGCCGGCGGCCAATATATCGGGTGGTGATCCGCTTGGCTTGCGCGGAGAAGCTGATACGTGGTGGGCGGTGATGTTGGGTGTGCGCTCGCAGCAACGCCATCACCTGCTGGGACGCGAGACCTTCATGTGCCCAGTGACGTGGGAGGATGGCTGGCCCGTGTTTGCGCCGGGATTTGGTGTTCTCCCCGCAACGGTCGACTTCCCGCTGCATGCCTCTGGCAGTCGTGTGCATTCGGATACCTGGCATCGCTGCCGTTTAGACCCGGATTCGTGCGAGTTGATCAGGCCGGTTGGCCGAGCATGGCAAGGCCAGAGTTTCCGCGGCGTACGCGTGAGCGAATGGGATTTCGCGATGGATTGGAAGCCAGCAGAAAATCCCGGTGCCCATTCGGCTTCGGATTCGGGTGGCATGCTCGCTATCGTCCGAGATGCGCAGAACTGGGCTGGAGTATATGCGCGTGGCGGGCGCTGGCACTATCGAATATGCAGAAAAGGCGGGCGAAGTGAAGGTGCGCTTCGCAGCCAGGGTGCACGCGCATTTCTGCGGTTGCGTGGGCTCACCCTTGAGATGGGCACGATATCCGATGGCGCCGCCGTCGACTCAGATGCTGTGCCCGGGTTTTCGTGCAGCGCGCAATGGCTGAGTACGGAATCGGCGGGTGGTTTCACCGGCTGTGTGATGGGCCTGTGGGGGGCGCAGGCGTGGAGCGACGCCCCCGATCTACAAATGTATGTGTGAATGGGACCAGAATGAGTGACATATGGAATGATCCAGCGGTGGCACCGGAGCGACGGGCCGATGACCTGCTGCGGCGGCTCAGCGTAGAGGAAAAGATCCACCAATTGGGTTCATATTGGATGCGGGACGAATCGCAAAAAGCGCCGGCTCCGAGCCCTACAGAAGGAGAGCCGAATCCCACTCACGATGTGGCTCCCATGGAGAGTGATTTCGCGAAGACCCGCCTGACGTGGGAGGAAAGCATCGCCCACGGGCTAGGCCAGCTGACTCGCGTCTTCGGTTCGGATCCCGTGAGTGTTCCCGAAGGCGTCGCAAAACTCGTTTCGTTGCACCACCAAGTGCTAAGGCACGCGCCATACGCCATTCCAGCGCTGCCGCACGAAGAATGCCTCACGGGCTTTACTGCGCTCGGCGCCACCGTGTACCCGGCGGCGATCGCCTGGGCCGCGGCGTGGCGTCCGGAATTAGTGGAGGAGATGGCGAACGCAATCGGAAGCGACCTGCGAGCCGTGGGCGTCTATCAAGGGCTAGCGCCATTACTGGATGTGGTGAGGGATTACCGTTGGGGCAGGGTCGAAGAAACGTGCGGTGAGGATCCGTACTTGGTGGGCACAACCGGTACCGCTTACGTGCGTGGGTTGCAGAGCGCGGGCGTAATAGCAACGCCGAAGCACTTTGTGGCCTATCCGGCATCGCGGGCGGGGCGGAATCACGCCCCGGTTCCCATGGGCCGCCGAGAACTCGAGGAGTACATGCTGCCATCTTTTGAAATGGCGGTGCGAGAAGGCGGCGCGCATTCGATTATGAATTCATATGCGGATATTGACGGCGAACCGCCGGCCGCATCGCGCCGCCTATTGACCGAGGTACTTCGCGAGCGCTGGGGGTTCACGGGCACGGTTGTCTCCGATTATTGGGCGATCCCGTTTTTGCATTCAATGCATCGCGTGGCGCCGGACTTGACGCATGCAGGTGCGCTGGCACTGCGCGCAGGCATGGATGTGGAATTGCCGGAGTTCGCGGCGTATTCTCATCTGGCTCAAGCGATCGATGCAGGCTTGGTAACAGAGGCAGAGCTGGACCGCGCGGTGCGGCGCGTACTTGTACAGAAGATTGAATGTGGCTTGTTGGATCCGCAGTGGAGCCCTGAGGTATCAGCCGATGCGCAGCGTGACCTGGACTCGCCACGCAACCGGGCCATCGCGCGCCGTATGGCGGAAGAGTCCGTGATTTTGCTGAAGAACGACGGCGCCCTCCCGCTTTCGCCGGCGCGCCGCGTTGCGGTTATCGGCCCGTCCTGGGGAGAGGCGCGTTCGTTCATGGGCTGCTATTCTTTCCCCAATCACGTTTTGGCCCGCGATGGAGGGAAGGCTACTGGGCTGGCTATTAAGGGCCTTGGGGATGCCTTCCGCGAGTATTTTGATGCGGAGCCGTCGTTCGTACGCGGTACTGGATTCACCGAGGGGACGGACCAAGGAATCGCCCAGGCGGCGAAGGAAGCGGCTGCGGCGGACGTGGCTATCGTGACTGTAGGCGACATTGCGGGAATGTTCGGCACAGGAACGTCTGGAGAAGGCTGCGACGTCGTCGATCTGGGGCTTCCCGGGCGGCAAGGCGAACTACTCAACGCGGTACTCAACACGGGTACACCCGTGGTTCTGGTCCTGATCACAGGGCGTCCGTATGCCTTAGGGGAATATGCGGACCGATGTTCGGCGATACTTCAGGCGTTCATGCCCGGTGTGGAAGGTGCGGATGCTATTACGGGTGTTATTTCCGGGCGGCTCAATCCTTCGGGGCGCCTGCCTATTGCTATTCCGGCAACGCGAGGCGGGCAACCTGGAACGTATCTGGTGCCTCCGCTCGGCTGGATCTCCGATGGGATCTCTAACCTGGACCCGCGGCCCCTGTACCCATTCGGTTACGGCCTGAGTTTCACGGAGTTTGCATTGACCGACGCGCGCATATCGGCCCCGCAGATGGTTCCGGATGGCAGCGTGGAGTATTCGGTGACTGCGACGAACATTGGCGAACGCGCAGGGGCAGACGTGGTGCAATTGTATCTTTCGGATCCGTGGGCGGAAGTAGTCCGGCCGCTGAAACAGCTGATCGGCTACAAGAAGGTGGATCTGGCATCGGGAGAATCGGTGCGGCTGACGTTCACGGTGCACGCGGATCGATGCTCCTTTATCGGAAGGGACTACAACAGGATCGTGGAACCGGGGGAAATCCAGCTTGCAGCGGGGCATTCGTCTGAACATCGGCTGCCGGCGCTCTCTGTAGAAATCGTGGGCGAACGGCGCATTGTTCCAGAAGGGCGGGTGCTGGTAACACCGGTGCGCGTGGAGCATCTCTAGAAGCTTCGCATAGCCGGGATATTCCTTTCATTTCGCGGGCATTTTTCCCATATGCGCATCGGCTCGGGTCCGTATGATGGTGTGCATGGCAGGTCACCGCTGTGTGGCGTCTTGAAAAAGGGGAAGGACGTGTATTGTGCCGCGTACGGAGGGTGAAATCGGAGAACACGTTCCGCTTTCGGACCATCAATATTCCATCGCGTGTGGCGATTTTGAGGCGCATGTGGCAAGTGTAGGTGGTGCCTTGCGTGCGCTGACCTACTGCGGAGAGTACCTGATCAGTCCATTCGATGAGGATGAGCTGATGCCTGGCATGCGTGGGGCTATCCTCGCGCCGTGGCCCAACCGGATTCGCGACGGCGCCTACACCTTCAGTGGTAGCCAATACCAGTTGCCAATTAATGAAATTGTGACGGGTAACGCGTCGCATGGTTTCGCATTCATGCAGGGCTTCACGCTTCACGAACAGACCGAAGATTCCGTGACCCTGCGGGCATGCTTGGAACCTCAACGGGGATATCCGTGGCGGATTCGGCTTGAAGTTCGCTTTAGCGTGACGGAGGAGGGTTTCACCGAGCGGATCACGGCCACGAATCTTTCCGGTTCTGCTGCGCCTTTTGGTATGGCCGTACATCCGTACTGCCTAGCAGGCCCGGAGAAACCCAATGGAGTGAACGATTGGTTGTTGCAAGTTCCGGCGTCAACTTTTCTGCGCACGGACGATCGGCTTTTACCAACGGTTGATGCGTCCGTAGATGCGGATGGAGGCGTTTTTGACTTTCGTAAGGCACGGCCGATCGGCAACACGGAACTGGATACCGCATTTACAGGCTTTGATGGGAATGTTCGGCTCACAGATAAATCCGGCCATGGCGTGGAAGTGATCTTAGGCGATGGCGTGCGATGGGTGCAGATTTATTCCGCGCATAAGGCGCCAGGCAGCGGTTACCGCGCGTCGCTCGCTGTAGAGCCTATGACCTGCCCCGCAGACGCGTTCAATTCGGGGCGTGATGTGGTGATCCTAGAACCAGGCGATGAAACGGCGCTGGAGTGGGCCATTCGCCGGATCTAGGAGACGGCAGAGTCGGTCAGTGCGGTGGAGCTGCCGTACTACCACGCACAATTAGCTCTGTTGGCACCACCACCCGCTCGCGCGTAGCATGTGTGCCCTTTATTTGTTCGAGTAGCAACTGTAAGAGTTCGCGGCCGATCTGATCGAAGTCTTGCCGCACAGTTGTGAGTGGCGGTGAGGCGTATTCGGAGAGATCGATGCCGTCGAATCCGACCACCGAAACATCGGCGGGCACATGCCTGCCGTTCTCATAGAGCGCGCGCATCAGGCCGAAAGCCATCTCGTCGTTAGCGCAGTATACGGCGGTGATTGCTGGATCTAGCGCGATCCGCTGGCCAATTTGGTAGCCGGAATGCGCGGTCCAATTGCCGTGCCATGGTTCCGGTGCGGAGATTCCGGCTTCTTCAAGAGTGCGTCGCCAAGTGGCTGCGCGAACAACCGATGGCTGTGAATCGGCAGCTCCCGCGATATGGTGCACGGTGCGGTGCCCGAGCGCGAGAAGGTGCTGCACCGCATCGCGCGTCCCCTGGACTTGGTCCGCCGTGACTGACGGAAAGAAGCCGATCATGCGTGAATCGGATACGGCTACCGGCATGCCAGCGGGCAGTGCGAGCGATTCGTAGGTAGCGTGCCCCGCACGCACGACGATGAGGCCATCAATGGATTGGTGGGAGATGCGAAATGTCGCATGGCGCAGATCGTCCGTTTCAGGGTTTGTCACTTGAATCAGCGTAACGGAGTAGCCGTTGTCCTCGGCCGCCTGGACAATGGCCGAGGTAGTGAGGCTCTCACCTGTGCGGCGCAGCTGTTGGGTAATGACACCGATAGTCCCGAATGTACCGTTGCGAAGCGCCCGTGCTGCGCGGTTGGGAGAATAACCGAGCTGGTTCATCGCTGCTATCACGCGCTCGCGGGTTTCCGGGCGCACGGAATGGGCGCCATTGGACACGCGCGATACGGTCTGTGCAGACACACCGGCGAGATGTGCAACATCTTTGATGGAAGGCCCAGTTTTCTGGCGACCTTGCCTGGAACGTTCGGCCATACAGTTGATCGTACCATTAGCTATGCCTCAAGAATGGTCACGTTAGCAGGAATTCCGTCAATAAGGGTTCAAATCCGTATTCGGTGCGTGCGTTATAGAAAATATATAAACGAATAAGCGAGATTTTCGGAAAATGCTGTTATTGTTGGTAACGTAAACATTTGGGAATCCAGCTCAACGAGGAGCGCCGATGATCATTAACCACTGTGAACTGGAGTCGAGCGGTACGTGACATCTGCGATTCCTGGTAGCTGACGCGCCACACAGCGTGGGCAGTGAGAGGCTGGGAGCGTTATCAGGAGACGCTGAGCCCACGGGAAGAGCCGACCCGAGATCGGCACACAACAGAAGGATCACCATCTCATGAAAAGAACAAGGAAGTTAGGTACGCTGGCTGCAGCGGTAATGTTGCCGCTCAGCCTTGCGCTCGCCGCTTGCGGTGGTAGTGGCAGCACGAGCGAGGCGAGTGCAAGCGCGGGAGGATCGGGTTCTAGCGACTCGCTGACAGTTTGGGCGTGGGACCCGAATTTCAATATTGCAGCCATGAAGGAAGCGGAGAAGATCTACCAGGAGGATCATCCCGATTTCTCTTTGAATATCGTAGAAACGCCATGGGATGACCTGCAGACCAAGCTCACCACATTGGCGCAATCCCAGCAGACTTCGGAGCTTCCGGATATCTTCCTCATCCAGAACAATGCCTGCCAAAAGAACGTTATCAATTATCCTGAACTTTTCTCGGATTACTCTGATTCCTCGGTCGATTTCTCCGAGTTCCCGGATTCCGTGAAAGCGTATTGCACGGTGGATGGCAAACAGTATGGCGTGCCATTCGATCAAGGCACCGCAATCACGGCGTTGCGTACAGACGTCCTGGAGCAAGCTGGGCTCACAGTTGACGACTTCACTGACATCACGTGGGATAAGTTCCTGGAGCTGGGCAAGCAAGTCAAAGAGAAGACCGGCATGCCGTTGCTTTCCGGCCAGGCTGGATCGTCTGACACAATCATGATGATGTTGCAGTCTGCAGGAGCGTCGCTGTTCGACGACGACGGCAACCCCACCATTGTTGACAACACAGCGCTTGAAGCGTCGATCAACATGTACAAGGAGCTGGTGGATGCTGGCGTGTTCCTCGAGGTCAATTCGTGGGATGAATACGTGAATACGTTGGTGAACTCTCAGGTAGCAGGTACCATCAACGGCGCGTGGATCATCGCATCGATCCAGACTGCAGATGATCAATCTGGCAAGTGGAACATCACAAATCTTCCGAAGCTCGATGGCGTAGACGGTGCTACGAACTACTCGGCTAACGGCGGTTCGTCATGGGCCATCAGTTCTAATGCGAATTACGATCTGGCGTCCGACTTCTTGGCAAAGACTTTCGCTGGTTCAACCGAACTCTATGACACGATTCTGCCAACTACGGGCGCTATCGCGAACTGGACTCCTGCGGGCCAATCTGACGTCTACTCCGAGCCATCTGAGTTCTTTGGAGGCCAAAAGATCTTCCAGATGATTGTGGAATACGGTTCGAAGGTGCCGTCGAACAACACTGGTGCGTACTACTACGAAGCTCGCGACGCAGTATCGTCAGCCATTCAGGAAATCATTGCAGGATCGGATATGGATGATTCCTTGAAGCAGGCACAAGAGAACGTCGAATTCGCAATGCAATAAACCCAGTAGTGCCGGGGAGGAGCGCATCTCCTCCCCGGCACTGCACTCACCTTATTTCCCGCACGGTCCAACCAGGGTATGGGTTGTCCGTACATTTCTCTTCCATAGACAAGAACAGGTTGGTAAGATTCGTGTCTATTTCTGTCCCCAAAGCCCCGGGTACCCGGAAGGCTGAAAAGAAAAGCCAGAAGGGGAGGGAACATCGTCGCGGGTTGACTGTTGCGCAGAAACGCAACCTCACCGGCTGGTCGTTCCTCATTCCGGCGTCGTTCCTCATCTTCCTGATGAACTTCTATCCCATGGTCAAAGCCTTCATCCTGTCTTTACAGACGGGGCGTGGTGCCAACATGAAGTTCGCGGAGCCGTTGTGGTACAACTACCAGCGCCTATTCAACGACCAGATCTTCATACTGACGTTGAAAAATACTTTCTTATACCTGATTATCCAGGTTCCCATCATGCTTGTATTGGCGCTGATTCTGGCAAACATCCTGAACAAGCGCGATCTGAGGTTCAAAGCGTTTTGGCGCACAATCATCTTTCTTCCGGCGGCTGTATCGCTTGTTTCTTACTCGCTGGTGTTCCGAACCTTGTTCGCGAAGGATGGTTTCATCAACGACATCCTGCAAGCGGTAGGTATCTTGGATGATCCCATCAATTGGCTTGGCCAACCGAATACCGCCAGGTTTGTCATCATTATCGGTCTGATCTGGCGCTGGACTGGCTACAACATGATCTTTTACCTGGCGGCTCTGCAGAATATTGAATATTCGTCGCTCGAAGCGGCCAAGATCGATGGCGCGAACTCGATCCAGACCTTCTGGTATGTGACCGTGCCTCAGTTGAAACCCATGATTTTGTTGACGGCAATCATGTCGACAAACGGAACATTGCAGCTCTTCGATGAGTCGTGGAACTTGACCCAAGGTGGGCCAGCGCACCAGTCGATGACGATGTCCCACTACCTGTACGAGGTTTCATTCCAGAAGAACCCGAACTTCGGATATGCGGCCGCGCTTTCTTACGTCATTTTGATCCTCGTGGCCATCTTGGCCCTTATCCAAATGAAGGTGGGTGACAAGCGTGACTAAGCGAACGTGGCGCCGGGTACCGATGTACCTGTTCCTTTCGATCTCCGCAATTCTTTCGTTCTTCCCTCTCTACTTCATGCTGATCTCGGCCACGAACAAGAGCCAGGATGTTCTTGGTTCGCGGTTGATACCTGGAACGTATTTTCTTGAGAACTGGAAAAACCTGATGGCGAATCAGGACATTGGTTCGGCGCTCTATCATTCCACGGTGAACGCTGTGGCAACTACTGTGCTGGCGTTGCTTGTCTGTTCCATCGCCGGCTACGGTTTCGAAATCTTCCATACGCGTGGCAAGGACAAACTTATGAACATCCTGCTGCTGGCGATGATGATTCCGTTTGCCGCCACCATGATCCCGTTGTTCCAGATGTTCGGGGAAGTGGGCATGATCAACTCCACGTGGGCGGTTATCCTCCCCGCGGTCTCCACGCCATTCTTGATTTTGTTGTTCCGGCAATCTTCGCGCAATTTCCCATACGAAATACTGGAGGCGGCGCGGCTGGATGGCCTTCGCGAAGTCAGCATTTTCTTCCGGATCTACATGCCAACGATGAAGTCCACGTATGCTGCCGCTGCGGTGATCACGTTCATGACCGCGTGGAACAACTTCTTGTGGCCGAAGGTCATCCTGGTGGACAGTGCGTATCAGACCATGCCCATGCTGATATCGAATCTCGTTGCCGGTTATGTGACGGATTATGGCGCGCTGATGTTGGCCGTGCTGATCGCGTCATTGCCTGCGATGATCATCTTCCTTGCACTGCAGCGCGCTTTTGCTGAGGGCATGACAGGAGCAATTAAGTGACCTTTGATCCCGCGCGTATTGCCGATCCCTTGTACTTTGCTGAGAACCGTATGGTAGCCCATTCGGATCACCGATGGTTCGCTTCGGAAAGCGAGGCACAACACGGTGATTCAAGTTTTGAGTACTCACTCAATGGGCCATGGGCTTTTCATTATGCAAAGAACCCCAGCCAGGTGATCGCACATTGTACCGATCCAGGATTCGATTTCAGCGAATGGGACACGATCCGTGTTCCCGGCCATATACAGCTCCAAGGATATGGCCGGCCACAGTACGTGAACACGCAATACCCGTGGGACGGGCACGAAGAGATCGTGCCGGGCGAGGTTCCTACCGAATTTAACCCGGTAGGAACCTACGCCAAGACCTTTGAACTTGAAGAGCCGCTTGCCGCCGGTGAACGGCTGGCGTTGTGCTTCAAAGGTGCGGAATCGGCAGTCGCACTGTGGGTGAACGGCACATACATTGGATATGCGAGCGATTCATTCACTCCTTCCGAATTCGATATAACGGGCACTGTACGTGTAGGTACAAATACGATTGTGGCGCGCGTGTTCCACTGGTGTGCCGGATCCTGGCTGGAAGACCAGGATTTCTTCCGATTCTCGGGCCTATTTCGCGACGTTACTTTGTATCGCCGGCCGGCTGTACATGTGGACGATATCCGCGTGCGCACGGACGTGCACGGGGACGGCGAAAGTGCGCGGCTCACCGTTCGCACTCAGGTTACGGGTTGCGGTTCGGTGCGCGTCAGCCTGCGCGGCGTGGTCGATTTTGAGGAGATTGACCCGGAAACATTTGTTTTGGATTTACGTGAACCTCACCTCTGGAGTGCGGAGGATCCATACCTGTACCACGTTTCGGTGGACGTGTACGACGGCGCCGGTAGGCGCACCGAATACATTCCGCTCACGGTAGGGGTACGGCGATTTGGTGTTGAGGATGGTCTTCTTCGCATCAATGGCAAGAGGATCGTCTTCAAGGGCGTCAATCGCCATGAATTCGGCCTCCATGGGCGCGCCATGACGCGCGAGGAGGTCGAATCCGATATCAAGGCGCTGAAGGCGATCGGCGTCAATGCGGTGCGTACCAGCCATTATCCGAACAATTCATACTTTTACGAACTGTGTGATGAGTACGGGCTTTACGTAATTGATGAGATGAACCTGGAATCGCACGGCCTGTGGGATCCTATTAGGGCAGGGGCAGTGCCGGTGGAAGAAGCCGTTCCTGGTGATCGGCAGGAATGGCTGCCACTGCTGCTCGATCGGGCCGCGAGCATGGTCCAGCGCGACAAGAATCATCCGTGCGTGGTGATGTGGTCGTGTGGCAATGAATCGTTTGGCGGCACAGACATCCGCGAGGTTTCCCGATACTTCAAGAAGGTGGACGATCGTCCGGTCCATTACGAAGGCGTCACATGGGATCCGCGATACCCAGAGACCACCGATGTTGTGAGCCAGATGTACACTCCGGCGGCCGAGATCGAAGAATTCTTACGCACCCATCGTGAGAAGCCCTTCATTCTGTGCGAATATGCGCACGCGATGGGGAATTCCTTCGGCGCAGTGGACAAGTACCGCGATCTCGCCCGCCGCGAGGAGTTGTTTCAGGGTGGCTTCATCTGGGATTTCGCCGATCAGGTAATCGCGATGAAAGATAGGTACGGGCGTTCATTCTTTGGATACGGAGGAGACTCCGGTGAGGCTCCGCACGATGGCGAGTTCAGTGGAAACGGCATCTTTTTTGCGGATCACACGCCCACGCCACGCATACAGGAAGTGCGATACCTCTACCAAGGCCTGAATGCCACAATTACGAACACCATAATTGAGGTGACGAACAGCTATCTGTTCACGCGATCCTCACAGTTTCAGTGCATCGTGATTCTGCGCCGTGAAGGCAATGAGATCGCGCGCCTCGAATTGGAAACGGATGTGGCCCCAGGGGAGTCACGCATATATGAGAATCCTCTTCGCCTGCCGAGCGAGCCGGGTGAATACACGGTGGATCTTTCGTTCCGGCTGCGCTCCGACCAGCCCTGGGCGTGCGCCGGTCACGAAGTTGCGTGGGAACAGCAAGTATTCCGCCAGGCACCGGTTGAGGCGCGGCTTCTTCCTACCATAAAGGTGGGAAATGAGGCCCCCATAGTGGTTCACGGGATACACACGATAGGAGTAAAAGGCCGGCATTTTTCTGCGATCTTTTCACGGCTTGTGGGGGGCCTGCAGTCCTACCAGTATGGTACCGATCGCAGTGGCGGAAGGCAGCTGCTTGCTGCAATGCCGGTGCCGAACTTTTGGCACGCCCCGACGTCCAATGAACGCGGCTGGGGTGGACCTTCACACGATGTGGCGTGGCTGGCTGCAAGTAGCTACCCCGTGGCCAGAAAAGGACTTAACGAACCCCGCGTGGACGTTACCGGTGGCGACGTCGTCGTCACTTACACTTACGAACTTCCGACGGTCCCGCCCAGTGAATGCGACGTCGCGTATGCGGTAGCAGGGGACGGACACGTCACCGTGACTGCCACACTGCGCCCAGGCCAGGGACTTACTGATCCTCCGGAATTCGGCATGACGTTTATAACGGATGCGGAACTATCTCACCTTCGTTTCTATGGCGAAGGACCGGACGAATGCTACGTTGATCGCCGAAATGGCGCGCGACTGGGTGTGTACAGTGCTGCAGTGGCAGACCAGCTCACCGCCTACCTGCGCCCACAGGAAGCGGGGAACCATACGGGCGTTCGATGGGCAGAAGTCATTGACGATTCCGGCGCAGGCTTGCGTTTTGACGCGGCGGGAGCGCCGAATGGTATGGAGTTCTCTGCGCTGCCGTGGACACCATTCGAAATCCAAAACGCAGCCCACCCGAATGAATTGCCACCTATCCTGCACACGGTACTGCGCCCGGCGCTCATGCGCCGCGGGGTGGGTGGCGACGATTCATGGGGAGCTATGACGCATCCCGAATATCGCTTGCCTGCAGGAGAGGAACTCAACTTCACGTTTGGTTTCCGTGGGATAGTGTGATGCAACGGCAAAGAGAGTTCGGCCATCGCGGCGCGATGTACCCGCTCACAAAATTATGGACAGACTTCAGAAGAAAGCTATGGACAGACTTCAGAAGGAAGGACAACGATGACACTGCCATTCGCGCCTAAGACGCCGGTGTACGGGGGAGATTACAATCCCGAGCAGTGGGATGCGGGAACAGTTGATGAGGACATCCGGCTTATGCGGGAGGCGGGCGTGAACCTGGTCAGCTTGGGAATTTTCTCCTGGGCGCGCATGGAGCCCGAAGAAGGGCGCTATGAATTAGATTGGCTAGCTGAACTGATAGATAAGCTCTACGCCAACGGGATCATGGTGGATCTTGCCACTGGTACGGCCTCGCCACCAGCGTGGATGGCGGAGAAGCACCCGGAAACTCTTCCCGTCACCGCTGAAGGAATTAGGTTCGGATTTGGATCTCGCCAACAGTACTGCCCTTCGTCTCCGCTGTATCGCAGAAAAGCGGCGGAACTGGCCGGAGAATTAGCGCAGCGTTTTGGCGCCCACCCGGGCGTGGTTTTATGGCATATCGGCAATGAATATGGTTGCCACATTCACGAGTGTTTCTGCGAGGAATGTGCTGCGCAATTCCGCATCTGGCTGCTGGAAAAGCACGGCAGCGTGGACGGCATCAATAAGGTGTGGGGTACGGACTTTTGGTCGCAGCGCTACGGCACCATAGACCAGATCACTCCACCACGGGCGATGCCCACTTTTTCAAACCCGGGCCAGATGCTGGATTGGCGGCGCTTTTGCAATCACCAGATCCTTGGATGCCTATTGGGAGAGCGCGAGCAGATACGGAAGTATTCTGATCGTCCCGTTACCACGAACTTCATGGGCGCATTCCGTTGGCTGGATTACCGTGAGTGGGCGCGCTACATGGATGTTATAACGGACGATTCTTACCCGGAACCGTCCGATCCCGCCAGTGCGTGCGAGGTGGCCTGGCAGGCTGATTTGATGCGGGGGCTCGCAGGTGGAAAACCGTGGTTCTTGATGGAACAGACAACGTCCGAGGTGCAGTGGAGAACCCGCAATGCATCGAAGCGCCCTGGCCAATACGCGCTGTGGTCGTTAGAACGGCTGGCACATGGTGCCGATGGGGTGCTGCAATTCCAGTGGCGCCAGTCCATCAGGGGCTCAGAAACGTTCCACGCGGGGATGGTTCCGCACGCGGGAAAGAAGTCCGCTACATGGCATGAGGTTGTGGAGCTCGGCTCCACGTTGCAGAAACTGGGACCGGTGGTTGGCGCACCCCAAGAAGCAAACGTTGCAATCGTGCTGGATTGGGAATCTGAATGGGCCACAATGAGCGCAGTGGGCCCGCAGGATTGGTCTCACTTTCGCTTGGCGCGCGAATGGCATCGCACACTGTGGGAACAGGGCATCACTACAGACATCGTAGGAACGGATGCGGACCTGAGCCGATATACGGTGGTGATCGTTCCCGGGGTTCTCATCGATTACCGTGAATTCGCACAACGGGCCAGCCGGGCCGTGGAAAGAGGAACGCAGCTGCTGGTGGTAACTCCAACCGGGCTGGTCACGCCAGAATTAGAGGCTCTGCAGGGCGGCTACCTGGGCTCGTTGCAAGCTCTCCTTGGAGTGAGTGTGACCGATTTGTACGGCCTCACCGCGGGCGTGTACGAACACGATCCGATGGGAGTGCCGCGCGTTCACACGGAAGAAAGCGACGCCCGCGATAACCTGGTCAATCGGCTTTCCCGAGCGGTTGAGGTTCCAGGTGCGGCGCACAGCATGCCGCTCGCGATTGATCGCGATGAGCTGGAACGGGCCCGCGATCGGCTGATGGCCGTGGATTCGCCGAAAGTGTCTCTGCGCCCGGGCCTTCGCGGGCAACTGTGGGGGGAGCGCGTTGCCATGGTGCAGCCTGACGTGGAGGTATTTGCTACTTTTGCAGCTTCAGGGGGCGCGATCGATGTGGCAGGTCTGCCGGCGCTCACCCGGCGGGCGGTGGGCGCGGGAGCCGCGTGGTACCTGGCGACGGATGCGGATGGTTTTACACGTGCTGTGATCTGGCAGTTGCTTGCGGCGTATGCCCGGGTGCATCCCGCCTTTGCAGGGCTGCCCGACGGCGTAGAGGCGCAGGAGCGTGGCGACTTCCTTTTCTTGCTGAACCACTCTGATCGTGTTGCAGAGCTAGCCGGCATCATGGGAAAGGATTTGGTGAGCGGCGGCGAAGCCACGGGCCATCTGGTCCTACCACCGCGTTCGGGTGCCGTGATCGATCGCAGGTGAGCCGTGATTGATCGCAGGTGAGCCGTGATTGATCGCAGGTGAATTGGGGAGTAAGTGAGAAGCGGGGCGCGCTCGTGTGAGCGCGCCCCGGGTGAGCGGATGATATGCAGCTAGGCGAGCGGATGTTTTTGGGCCGCCGCCCACGCAGTGGCGATCATTTCGTCTATCGTGTAGGTCATTTTCCAACCGAGGTCGCGGGCTGCGAGCTCTCCGGATGCAACGATTCGGGCGGGGTCTCCCGGACGGCGCGGGCCTACACGCGGAACGAAGCCCGTTCCTGTTACCCGCGCTGCGGCGTCCATGATCTGGCGGACTGACGCTCCATCACCGCTTCCTAAGTTGTAAGCGGTAGCAAGTGGTTCGCCCGAAAGAAGCTTTTGAGCGGCGGCGACGTGTGAGTCCGCGAGATCTGCCACGTGGATATAATCGCGCACATTGGTGCCGTCCGGAGTGGGGTAATCGTCTCCGAAAATGACTGGCGTGCGGCCTTCTTCCAACGCTTTGAAGATGAGAGGGAACAGGTTGTGAGGGCTGGAGTCATAGAGGTCGTCTGATCCGGATCCCACCACATTGAAGTAACGTAAGGCGGTGTAATGCAACCCGTGGGCACGTGCGCCATCTGCCAAGAGCCATTCGCCGATGAGCTTTGTCTCGCCGTATGGCGAGGTGGGGGCTTTCGGCGTATCTTCCGTCACTAGCCCATCGCCGACGTTTCCGTAAACCGATGCACTGGAGGAGAAGACAAATTTGTCGACACCTCGGTCATGAGCCATGCGCAGCAAGTCCACCATAGCGGTGACGTTCTGCGTGTACGTGTGATACGGGCGTTGCACGGAGACGCCGGCGTACTTAAAACCTGCAATGTGGATCACGCCGTCTATCGGCGCAGCATTGAAGGCCGCGGCCAGCGCCGTGGGATCGAGCAGCGATCCTTCGATGAAAGGCACCCCTTCGGGAACGAATTCGCGATGTCCGCTGGACAGATCATCAATGACGACGGCGTCCATTCCCGCCTTAGAAAGTGAACGCACTACGTGCGCTCCGATGTAGCCGGCTCCGCCGGTGACCAGCCAGGCCATGGTGTTCCTCTCAGTAGCTGTTGTGAGTTCCAGTAGCGCAATCGGGGGTGGCAGTTTCCTGTAACGGTTGCCCGCGGTGGTGGAAGCCGCCCCGACGTGAAGGGTACCGGAACGCCACACGAAATGACGGTAACGTTCACAATTATTCAATCTCAGCCTAACACCGGAAAGCACTTAATATGCCTAAATTATTGACTGGAAGGCAACGCGGTGCCAGAATTGTTTACGTGAACATGAATCGAGAGCACAACGACGCGCTTAGTAACTCGCCAGGGCCGCAATATGCCGCACTCACAGTGACGCAGCTGGGCGCCGGAGTAATCAAACGCGCCACACACATGGCTGATGGCCGCGAAATTATCTATTATGACGATCCAGATACGGTGCTGCCCCCGGAGCGCCTGGCAGATACACGGCACATGGATGCGCGGCCGCCTACGGCTCAAATGCGTCAAGATGTGTTAACGGGAGAATGGGTGTCCATAGCTGCAGCGCGCCAGAAAAGAGTATTCCTTCCGCCGGCCGAACACGATCCGCTGGCGCCTGCGAGCCCTTCTAATCCCAGCGAGATCCCAAGCCGCTACGACGTCGTCGTCTTCGAAAACAAGTCCCCATCGTTCGGACCGGCCGTGGCGGACGAAGGTGCAGATCCCCAGGCGTTATTGCATGACACCCAGATTATCGGGCAGAACCGCAGCTTCCCCTCCGTGGGGCGTTGCGAAGTGGTCTGTTTTTCCCCGGATACGGTGGGATCCTTTGCCTCACAGAGCGTCACCCGCGCTCGCACGATCGTGGAGACGTGGGCGGACCGAGTGGCCGCCCTGAGCGCGGTGCCAGGAGTGCAACAGGTGTTCCCGTTTGAGAACCGTGGGGAGGCAATCGGCGTCACGCTTCATCATCCGCACGGCCAGATCTACTCCTATCCCTACATCACTCCCAAGACCGCGGCGCTTTTGCGCTCAATCGAAGCATACGGCCCAACGCTTTTCCACGACATCCTTGAGCGCGAACAGCGCTCCGAACGTGTGCTACTGCGAGGCGAGTACTTCACGGCATTCGTGCCATTTGCAGCGCGTTGGCCGATCGAAATTCACATGCTCCCGCATCGGCATGTTCCCGATTTTGCCGGATTGACGGCCGCCGAACGCGATGAGCTTGCTGTGCTGTACCGGAGGCTATTGCGCGCGGTGGACGCCCTTTATAGCACTCCTACGCCATACATTTCGGCTTGGCATCAAGCCCCTGTACGTGTGGGACGCGATACGATTCGCTTGATGCTGCAGATCACCTCTCCGCGCAGAGCAGAGAATAGACTGAAGTACCTGGCCGGATCGGAATCTGCAATGGGAGCCTTTATCGGCGACATACCTCCGGAAGTTCAAGCGGCCAAACTCCGCACCGCGCTCGCATCAGTCACCGATGACTGATGTATCGCACGTCAAGACCGGCGCATCGCGCATCAAGAAAGTGAGAGCCATGGATGACCTCCTCACCGCAGCCCGCACGGGGTTTGCCCACCACTTTGGCACCGATTCAAACGGAGTACATCACGATCCAGATGGCGTTTGGTCGGCACCCGGCCGTGCAAATCTGATCGGTGAACATACTGATTACAACGGCGGATTTGCCCTCCCCTTCGCTATCGACAAACGCACTGTCATGGCCGTGCGCGGCAATGGGACAGATACGTTCCGGGTGGCGAGTTCGCTATTCGACGACGTCGTCGCGGGAAAGATCGCTGACGTAGCCACGCTGCCACGGTGGGTAACGTACATCATCGGAATGGCTGCAGTGCTCGATTCCGACCACCCAGGTGGCGATGCGCGTGGGGCAGACATATATGTGGCCTCAAATGTGCCGCTTGGATCGGGCCTTTCCTCATCTGCTGCGCTCGAATGCGCAGCGGGGGTGGCATTCAATGATTTATGGCAGCTAGGGCTGAACCGGACACAACTGGCGCAAGCGGGTCGGCGTACTGAGAATCAGATTGTCGGTGCCCCCACCGGCATCATGGACCAATCGGCATCGTTGAAGGGTGCGGCTGATTGCGCATTGCTGCTCGATTGCCGTTCGAATGAAACTGAATTGGTGCCGCTGGGTTTTGCCGCCGAAGGATTGCAGCTCCTGATTGTTGACACGAAAGAGGAGCATTCGCACGCTGCCAACGGCTATGCCGCGCGCAGAGCTTCCTGCGAAAGGGGTGCGCGGATAATCGGCGTTCCGCTATTGCGCGATCTGACGGAAGCTCGGCTGCCTCAGGTGCGCGATCTTCTTGATGATGAAACGTATCGGCGCGTGCGCCATGTTGTCACGGAGGACGAACGCGTGTTGCGCGCCGTTGCCAAACTTCGTGCGGGTAAGCCGCGAGAAATCGGACCGTTGTTGACAGCCTCGCACAATTCGTTGCGCGACGATTTTGAAGTGACCACCGTGCGGCTTGATCTGGTTGTGGACACTGCATTAGCGCATGGCGCGCTAGGGGCACGGATGACAGGCGGCGGTTTCGGGGGGTCCGCTATAGTCTTGTGCGACGCAAAACGTTCACGTGCCATCAGCGAGGCGATTCGTGCGGCTTTCGAAAACAGCGATTTTCCCGAACCCACGATTTTCCCTGCCGTCGCAAGCGAAGGGGCGCGAAGGGACGCCTGATCGAACATGCGGCGGCGAGAGGCGCGATGAGGGTGCGGCAAGACGCGTGACGAACGTGCGGCGGCCGTGATCGCATAACGCATGCCAAAGCACTGCGGCCGGGCGAGCCGATCGACTAGGATGGCTCACATCCGGGTTAGGTTTTCGGCGGAAATTCGCCGCCCTTAGCGAGGGGGCTTTCATGGCGCAACAGGGTACACAGCAGGTAATCAATGGCACGCCGGTGGTCCAGGGGATGGCGTACGCTCCTGTGATGTGGGTGGTCCGTCCTTCAGTGCCGTCCGCGGCCGGAGGTCCTTCACTTCCTGAAGAAGAACGCGAATCAGAGTTCGCCAAGTACGAGGAAGCGGCGCAACAAGTTTCTGAGAGGCTGTTGAAACGGTCTGAATCCACGATTGGAAATGCGTCCGACGTGCTGAAGATGTCATCACAGCTGGCTACTGATCGCGGGATTCGCAAAGAGATCCGCAAGCTGGTTCTGAAGGATGGCATGCATTCTGTTCAAGCAGTTGTAAAGGCTACGGAGAAGTTCGTTGAATTGTTCTTGAAGACGGGCGGGCTTATGGCTGAGCGCGTGACCGACTTGCGTGATGTTCGCGATCGTGTCATCGCGCAACTCCAAGGCGAACCGGAACCGGGTATTCCCGTGCCGGAGACGCCGTCGATCTTGTTTGCGGATGATTTGGCCCCAGCGGATGCTGCCGGGCTCAATCCAGATGTGGTCATAGGGCTTGCCACCGAGTTGGGCGGGCCCACATCGCACACCGCGATTATTGCGCGTCAGCTGGGCATACCGTGCATTGTTGCGGTCCGTGATCTGGGCCGGATACCCTCTGGTGAAACAGTACTGTTGGACGGCGCCACTGGCGGGATCACGCGCAACGCGGACCCTGACGAGGCGCGGCGCATGGTGGAAGAAGACCGCAAATGGCGTGAGACGGTAGCAGCGTGGCGCGGGCCCGCCCACACCGTCGATGGACACCATGTGGAACTACTGGTCAACGTGCAGGATGGGCCGTCCGCACAGAAGGCCGCGTATGGCGAGGCCGAAGGCATTGGTCTGTTCCGCACGGAGCTATGTTTCCTTGATGCTCAAGTCGAGCCAACTATTGCCCAGCAAGTTGACATTTATAAGCCAGTTTTTGATGCGTTCCAGGAGAGCAAAGTGGTGATCCGGACCCTTGACGCCGGGTCCGACAAGCCGATCGCATACGCCAATATGGAAGAAGAAGAGAATCCCGCGTTGGGGGTGCGGGGCCTTCGAATCAGTGGCAGAAACCCTGAACTGTTGCAGCATCAGCTCGATGCTATTGCGGAGGCCGCGAAGGACCACGTCGGCAAGACCTGGGTTATGGCCCCTATGGTAGCAACGCTGCCGGAGGCTGCCTGGTTCACGGAAGAAGTCCACAAGCGAGGCCTTACCGGCGGCATCATGGTGGAAGTTCCGGCTGTTGCCGTGCTGGCAGAAAAGTTCCTCACAGTGGTGGATTTTGTATCGATCGGTACCAATGACCTCACGCAATACACGATGGCAGCGGACAGGCTGTCCTCTCATCTGGCGGAATACACGGATCCGTGGCAACCGGGTGTGCTCGCGTTGATTGCCAATACTGCAGCGGCGGGCCAGAAAGTTGGTAAGCCTGTGGGTGTGTGCGGCGAAGCTGCCGCTGATCCAGTTCTCGCCTGCGTGTTGGTGGGCATGGGCGTGACCTCGCTATCCATGGCAGGTTCCGCCGTATCCACGGTGGGCGCGCAAGTTTCCGCAGTGTCATTGGAGCAGTGCCGATCAGCCGCAGAAGCGGTCAAAGCTGCGTCAGATGCCAAAGAAAGCCGCTATCTGGCGCGCCAGGCACTCGGGATTGTGCAATAGCCGTTCCGGGCGGTGGTGTCGCTCCGGGTGGTGGTATTTCGATCGCGGGCAGACTTGTTACGCGTAGGTGAACCTGGTGTGCGACGACGTCGTCGAAACCGGTCCCCGGGCAGACTTGTTTTACGCCAACCAAAGTTGTTATGTGTGAGCGCGCGATTTTCGCTATCCCACGCGTAACGACTCTCAGACTCACGCAACAACTCCACTCACGCCCAGGATTTCGGCCCATCCGGGCATGCCAGTGCAACTCACGCGTAACAAGTCCACGCACACCCGCTTAGCGAGACTTGACCACACACGAAGCCGCCCCCAATACTTTTTCTTGCTCAGAGCCGGCTAAGTGGCATCCCAACTAGGGCTTTCACCCATCTCAACTAGAAAAAGCCACAGCCACAGAGACAGCCACAGAGAAAGTGAAGCAACAGCCACATCGGTACGCTGAGACGCCGGTGGGAGCATACTAGAGGGACAGGCTAGTACGCTCCCACCGGCTTGCTTGGGCAAGGCGGGCAGATCCCGGGATCCGAACTGGCCGGGAATCTTGCCATTTAGCCTTTGCGGCGCTTGGAAATTAGATCGAATGCGACAGCTCCGATCACCACTAAGCCCTTGATGGTCTTCACGATTGCAGCATCAACGCTAAGGATCGAGAGGCCCTGGTTCAGCACGCCCATGATCAGTGCGCCCGTGAGTGCACCGGGGATTGTTCCGACGCCACCAGCAACAGCTGCGCCGCCGATGAAGCATGCGGCGATGGCATCCATCTCGAACTCCATACCCGTCTGGGCAGTTGCGGAAGCAAGACGGGAGAGCGTGGCGATTGCTGCGATGGCCGCGAGGAAGCCCATATTCAAGAAGATCTTGAAATCTACCTTCTTGGAATCGATTCCGGAAAGAATCGCCGCCTTGCGATTGCCACCTACCGCGTAGATGTTCCGGCCAAACACGGTGCTGTTAAGGACGAAGTAGTATGCAGCGACGAGGACAGCAACGATCACCAGAATAATTGGGATGCCGCCTTGTGTGGCATTGCCGGAGGAAGCAAGCAGGTAGGTGATGAACCCAATGAGCAGGCCTGCAATCACGGACTTACCTATCAGCCATCCAACGGGTTCGCCTTCGAGTCCCGCTTTGATAGTCTTGTTCCGCTTCACCACCTGGCTTACCACGAACAAAACGAAAGTGATGATGCCAACCACGATTGTGAGGCCGTCTAGCCCTCCCCAGAATCCGAAGATATTTGGTAGGTAATCTTTTGCAATCCCACGGAATTCGGGCGATGTGATGCCGATGGATTCGCCGGCTAAAACGGTAGCGAGCCCACGGAAGATGAGCATGCCGCCCAGGGTAGTTACGAAAGCGGGAACGCCAACATATGCAACCCAAAATCCTTGCCACACGCCAACCAACAGGCCCACGGCCAGCGAGATGAGAATCGCGATAAACCAATTCACGTGCCACTGTTGCATCGCGATTGCCCCGACTGCGCCAATGAATGCGACGACGGAACCCACCGAAAGGTCAATGTGCGTTCCGATGATGACCATCAGCATGCCGATGGAAAGGATAAAGACATAAGCATTCTGCTGGATGAGCGCAACGAAGTTGTTGGGGAGTAACAGGCGGCCATCGGTGAGAACTTCGAAGATGACGACGATAGCTACTAGCGCAAGCATAATTCCGTATTGCCGTGCATTGCCTGCGATGATCGAGGTAATTGAATTGCTTCCTCGTTGGCTTGCCTTTTCTTTTGGACTCGCCTTTCCCTGTGGGCTTGCCTTTTCTTGTGATTGAGTGGAAGTCGACGATCTCATTTTACTAACGCTCCCTTTTCCATGGTCATGTACCCCATGAGTTTCTCCTGGCTGGCTTCTTTGGCAGGTATGCAGGCAGTGATTTGCCCTTGACTCATCGTATAGATTCGGTCACAAATTCCGATGAGTTCGGGTAACTCAGAGGATATGACGATGACAGCTTTACCTTCATCTGCCATTCTGTCGATGATTTCGTAAATATCGTATTTGGCACCGACGTCGATGCCGCGCGTGGGCTCATCGAGGATGAGTACGTCAGGGTTGGAGAACACCCATTTTGCGAGCACAACTTTCTGTTGATTTCCCCCGGAAAGATTGCCAACGGGAACTTCAATTCCAGTGGATTTTGTGTTGAATTCACGCCGGTACTTTTCGGCTGCGCTCTTCTCCACGGCTTTGTCGATGACGCCGTGGTGTGAGATTTTCCGGAGTGAGGCAGCGGAGGTGTTCTCACGAATCGTTTGGATGACATTCAGGCCATAGGTCTTGCGGTCCTCGGTGGCGTAAGCCAATCCGTGTGCAATAGCTGAAGAGACGCTGTTGAGGCGGACTTCCTTGCCCTTGAGATATATAGTGCCGTGGGCCTTGGAACCGTATTGGTGCCCGAATACGCTCATGGCGAGTTCGGTGCGCCCGGCACCTATAAGCCCAGCCAGCCCTACGATTTCCCCAACGTGGACGTCCAGATTGGCGTTGTCTACAATCTTTCGGCTGGTGTCCACTGGGTGGTACACGGTCCAGTTCTCGATGCGAAGAGCTTCCTCACCGATCTTAGGTGTGTGGTCGGGATACCGGCTGGAGAGCGGGCGGCCTACCATGTCGCGGATCAGCAGGTCCTGGTTAAGCGGGTGGTCCTCCGAGATGTCGTATTTGGAGATGGTGGCGCCATCGCGAATCACGGTAACTTCATCAGCGGAGGCCGCAATCTCGTTCAGTTTGTGGCTGATGATGATGGCGGTCATACCCTTGGTTTTCCGAAGATCATCAATCAAGTGAAGAAGATGATATGAATCCTCGTCGTTGAGGGCGGCGGTGGGCTCATCAAGGATCAGTAACTGTACGTTCTTTCGCAGTGCCTTTGCGATTTCGACAAGCTGTTGCTGGCCGACTCCCAGATTCACGATGAGCGTGTCAGGATCCTCGTTCAGCCCGACCTCGCGCATCACTTGCGCTGCGCGTTTGCGTTGCTCTGCCCAGTTGATACGGCCGTTCGAAGTGATTTCGTTGCCAAGAAAGATGTTCTCGGAAATCGAAAGATACGGAACGAGCGCGAGTTCCTGGTGGATAATTCCTATTCCTTGGGCTTCCGAATCGCGGATACTTTTGAAGTGGCATTCTTGGCCCTTGTAGATGATGTCCCCGCTGTACGTGCCGTATGGGTAGACACCTGAGAGCACGTTCATCAAAGTGGATTTTCCTGCGCCGTTTTCACCGCAAATGGCGTGGATTTGGCCGTACTTTACCTTGAGACTGACATTATCTAGCGCGGTAACGGGCCCAAATGTCTTCGTAATGTTGCGCATCTCGAGGATGTAATCGTTGTGTTCTTGATCCTCTGTCATGCCTACTCCTAGCTCCTAAACAGATGGGCTGCGCGGCGCGTAGCCTCTCAGAAGGTGGCTACAAGCGAAAGGAAGGAATCGCTTGTAGCCACCTGATGATCACAGTCCTGCGTCTTCAGCAGAGATGTAGCCGGTATCGACTAGCTCTTCCTGCACGTTGTCCTTGGTGATCGTGATAGGAGTGAGAAGCTTGGTGGGAACATCTTTGGTGCCGTTGTTGTAGCTGGAGTCAGTTTCAACTGTTTCGCCCTTGACGATCTGATCGGTCATCGTCGCGACGGCGTCGGCCAACTTACGGGTGTCCTTGAAGACATCCATAGACTGCTTACCAGCAACGATGTTCGCAACATTGGCCTTGTCGCAGTCTTGGCCAGTAATGACGGGCATGTAGTCCCACCCCTTGGCTTCGATTGCGTTGACAGTGCCGAGCGCCAGTGCGTCGTTTGGTGCGAGCACCGCGTCAAGCTTGGTATCGCCGGTGTAGAAGGAGTTGAGGCGGTTCTCCATCTCATCCTGCGCCTTCTTCTGATCCCATGAAAGGATGCCGATGGACTGCCAATCATCCACACTGCTCGGAACTTTTCCGGATGGGCTCTGGAGTACGCCAGATTCGAAGTATGGTCCAAGAATCGACCATGCACCTTCGAAGAAGTACCTCGCATTGTTGTCGTCGGGGGAGCCTGTCATCAGCTCGATGTTGAACGGACCCGTGGCGCCGTCTTCCAGCCCAAGCGCATCGGCAATGTACTGGCCCTGAAGCTTTCCAACTTCGGCAAGATCGAACGTGGCGTAGTAATCGACGGCGTCCGTGTTCATGATGAGCCGGTCGTAAGCGATGATCGTGGCACCGTTAGACTTTGCTGCTTCCACTGCGGGGCCAACCGCGGTCCCGTCGATTGAACCGACGATGACGACTTTAGCGCCGTCGTTCGCCATGTTCTGGATCTGGTCTACTTGCTGGTTAGGCTTGTTATCTGCGTACTGTAGTGAGACTTTGTAACCAAGTTTTTCGAGTTGCGACTCAAGGTTGGCACCGTCTTTGTTCCACCGCTCGAGGCTCTTGGTCGGCATCGAAATACCGATCAGTGTGTCTGAAGCATTGGCGGACGCTTCTGTGCCGCCCGATGCGGCATTCGTGCCACGGCTTGACCCTCCGCAGGCGGCCAGGCCAGTCATAAGTGCTAAAGCGGAGATTCCCGCAATAGCTTTGCGCGTGAATTTCACGGTTTTTCCTTTCCTCGTCGAAAGTGACCCGCGCCTGCGACACCGTTGAGCAGACGCGAGCAAGCGGCCGATGTTGCCATCATGTGCTTGCAATTATCATGCACTATTGAGTTCATAAGATCAACTCTATTGTCGATCTGTTATCCAGTTGCGATCGATTTACGAATTCAATCTAGTGTTGTGGTGTAGGCTGATCGTTTTGGATCGCCGCACCCCCTACCGGGGTGCTTTTTCTAGTCGGACTACCACTAGGCGAACCTACGCAGGTGCGTTCGGCGGCGCCGTCGTGCGGTGTTTTTTGCTGGTGTGCTTTTTCTAGTCTGGAGTGGTGTTTGCGCAGTATTCGGTGCCACCTATGTCCAGTTTCAGCTAGAAAAGGTATTCGACCACCTGCACCTAGTGTCAGCTTGAAGAAGGACACGTCCGGGCTGGGCTAGCAAAAGTGCGCGCGCGAATCGATACCTGGTTCCAGCTACAGAAAGTATTCGGGTGGGATTCGACGTTCTCATGGAGTCCCTTGCGTCTGGTGGGGCTATGTTGTGTCGGGGGGCAGGGTTTGTTATGGGCAGGTGTGAATGGGCAGTTGTGGTTTATGTACCAGCTGCCCGCCGCCCACATGGTGGTTTCCGGTGGTTATGGGCGGGCGTTTTGGTGGTTATGGGCGGGCGTTTTGGTGGTTATGGGCGGGCGTTTCGGTGGTTATGGGCGGGCGTTTCGACGACGTCTTCGCGTCGCAAGTTCACTGGGGCGTGGCAAGTCTGCCCGTGCGCCGTCTGCAGGTCTGCTCTCGCGTAACAAGTCCACCCGTGCGTGTGATACGACGACGCTGTCGTGTAACAAGTCCGCTGGGGCGTAGCGCGTCCCCTCGGAGGTGGATTATCTCTGCGTTTCGGCCGTAACAAGTCCACGCTGGCACAACAAGTCTGCCCGCGCCGCGCCTGCAGGTCTACTGGAGCGTAACAAGTCCACTGTGGTGGAACAGGTCTGCTGTGGTGCAACGAGTTTGCCGGGAAGTGCTTGATCAAGGGATATCGAGGGCACCTAAGTGGGGTTGTTGCGCCTAAGCGGGGTTGTTGCGTGCGGGTCGGGTTGTTGTGCGTGAGCTGACCACGGCGCCTACGGGTAGGTGATCTGCCTACGGGTAGGTGATCCGCCGCGGGGTATATAATCCGCTACGAGTGGATATGCCGCTACGAGATAGATAATCCGCGATTGCTACGATGCCACGCCGCTTTGTGGTCCGTCACGGTCATCAGGTTCACCGTCTGATGCGCTGCGGTGATCCCGGCTTTGGCTTCTGCGCTCACTCAGGAAAAGATAAGCAGCGAGCGCGATCGTAATGATTCCAAGCACCAGATAAACCACGTACCAGGTGTTGGATCCGCTTGCATGGGAAGCAAGTGAGCGCATGGCGTCATAGATTTCGTAGACGCCCGCTGCTGCTACGAACGCGGCCAGAATATAGCCTCTTTTATGTGAACTCATTCTTGAACTTTCGGGGTTCGTGGGCGGCGGATCCTGCTTAACGTACGGCGGCCTCCGCGGCCTGATTCTAGCTGCATAGACCGTAGCGCCGATTCTCTGACAATCTTGCCAGCCGTTGCGGCGCCTGCGATTTCGGCAATGATTTCCTCATAGCTGGTTTCCGATACGGCGTGAATGCCGCTCACTTTGCCGTGCCGCAAAACCATGATGCGATCGGAGATTGCGAAAATATCGGGCAAGTTGTGCGATATGAATATCACGGAGATGCCAAGCGAGCGCAGCTTGAGAGTCCGGTCCAGTACTTCGGCGGTTTGTGTGACGGAGAGTGAAGCGGTCGGTTCATCGAGGACGATGAGTTCCGGATCTCCTAACATCGCACGTGCGAGCAGCACTGTTTGCCGTTGCCCATTCGAGAGGCCTTCCACGCGTTGGTCTGGACTGAGCGGTGACATGAGCGATGCCAATACCTGTCCTGCCGTCTGCCGCATCGAGGCCTTGTCTAATACGATGCGGTTCTTTACGATTTCTTGTCCTAAAAAGATGTTCGATGTGACGTCCAGGTTCTCGCATGTGGCAGGGTCCTGGAAAAGGGACATGATTCCGAGATTTTGTGCCTCACCGATGGAGGAAAGCGTCAGGTTGTTGCCATGCCAGTGAAGTGTGCCAGCGCTTGGCACGTAGAAGCCGGAGATGATCTTTGCAAGCGTTGATTTCCCCGCGCCATTATCCCCAACGATCGCCAAGATCTCGTGAGGGAAGATGTCAACATTGACATGTGAAAGGACTTCCCGCTTCCCAAAACTCTTCGAGACTTCGCGCACGCGCATTAGCGGTTCACGATGCGTGAGTGTTCGGGCTTCGGTATGTGTCATGCGCCGCCGTCACCTCTTCCTGCGTCGCTTCGTTGCGAGCTGCCGGCCGTTGGAGCAGGTACTGCCGCATCGAGGCTTCTGATCATCGCTCCAATAGCTGGTGCATCCTTGCCCAGCGTTCCCGGGATGACGTCGATCGGGTCGAGTGCATTCGGGAAGATTAGCCTGTGTAGTGTCTCTCGGAATGGGGTGAGAAACACATCACCAGTATTAGTCAGAAGGCCACCAACAACCAACACTTCCGGGTCTGTACTAATGCATAGATTTGCGGCGGCTTGGCCGATGCGTACAGCCGCCTCGGATATTACGCGCATACATCCTGGATCTCCGCCGGCAGCATTGTCAACCAAATCCTGGAACGTCATGTCCCCGTGCGTGATGGAGAGCAGCGAGACCAGCCGTGGTGCGCCAACCACGGTATCGAGACACCCGCGATTTCCGCATTTGCAGATCATGCCCAACGGGTCTACCTGAAAATGCCCGAGTTCGCCTGCGAGTCCAGTGACGCCGCGCACCAGTTCGCCGCGCGAGACGATGGCGCCGCCGATTTCGTAATCCGCCCATACGTATACGAAATTCTCAATGCCGCTTGCGGCACCGTCGCGAAATTCCGCAAGTGCCGCCATGTTGGCATCGTTCTCAACATGGACTTCGAGATTGAGAGACTCGGACAGTTTGCCCTTTATATCCACGTCATCCCATCCGGGTAAGATACCGGGCACGGCAATCTGGGACGTCTCCAGCCCGATCGGAGCGGAGACGGCGGCGGTTAAGCCGACAACCTCGGAGATGTCTGTTCCAAGAGAATCCAGCATCTCGTAGATCAACTCGACGCCGCGTTGCATCGTGGTATCTGGCTTGTGCATCTCTGGGAGCGGGAGGTGTTTAGCCAAAAGCACCTTATGAGTAAAATCGCCGACGACGATCCGGAGGCTGCGTTGGCCGATATGCATTCCGATACCGATACCCGTTTGACGTACGAGTGTCACAAGAAATGCGCGCCGCCCGTTCCGGACTACCTTTCGCGTTTCGACGAGTCCGCGATCCGAAAGTTCCCGGACAAGATTTGATATGGTTGCCGTTGAAAGCCCGGCGGCTGATGCGATCTCTACCTGCGTGAGGCCGCCAAAACGCGTAATCTCCTCTACGATGCGTGCAAGATTTGCCTCACGCAAAGAGGATTGTGAACCTGAGGTTCGATTCGCGAAGACCGCCATACTGGGAATCCTAATCTATTGTGGCGCGTGCTTCCGCAGATGAGGGGCAGCCGGCTTTGCGGATAGCTCAGTTCTGCGCACGCCCGGATCTGCGGATAGCATAGTGCGGTGAGCCAAACACGAAATGCAGCGTCAAATTCTCCCATTCCTTCCACTTCGGCAGCACCGATCGCACCGCGGGCCGAACAACCGATCGCGCAGGTAGCTGAGAAACTAGGCATCCCTGATCGTTACGTCCTGCGGTATGGACACGATAAGGCGAAGATCGATCTGGATTATCTTGCCGATCTTGCGCCCAAACAGGGGGCCAAGCTGGTGTTGGTGACCGCGATTTCACCAACACCTGCCGGCGAGGGAAAGACCACCACGTCAATCGGCTTGGCCGATGGCCTGCGGCGGTTGGGATACAACGCGGTTCTTGCACTCCGGGAGCCTTCGATGGGCCCGGTGTTCGGCATGAAGGGCGGAGCAACGGGAGGAGGACGGGCGGCGCTCACTCCTGCCGACCAGATAAACCTTCATTTCACCGGCGATTTCGCTGCGATTGCTGAAGCTAATAATCTGCTTGCCGCGATGGTAGATAACGCACTGCATTTCGGCACCGTCCCATTGGATCCGCGGACAGTATCGATTCGGCGTGCACTGGATGTCAACGACAGGGCGTTGCGGGCGATTGTCACTGGGCTAGGCGGCCGTACTGGCGGTGTTCCGCGGGAGACGGGTTTCGCCATCACCGCTGCCAGCCAAGTGATGGCCACATTTTGTATGGCGACGTCGCTCAGTGATCTCAAGCGCAGACTTGGCGCAATCGTCGTTGGAAATACGTACGACGGCGCCGCCGTCACGGCTAACGATCTGGGCGCGGCCGGTGCGATGACGGCGATACTGCGTGACGCTCTTGCCCCCAATCTTGTGCAGACATTGGAGGGAACGCCGGCTTTTGTTCACGGCGGACCGTTTGCGAATATCGCTCATGGCTGCAATTCTGTGATTGCTACGCAAGCGGCGCGCAGCCTTGGCGATATCGCGATCACAGAAGCGGGTTTTGGAGCGGATCTGGGCGCTGAGAAGTTTTTTGACGTGATGGGCCGCCAGGCGGGCATCGCGCCCGATTTGACGGTTGTGGTGGCAACCGTCCGCGCGCTGAAGTATCACGGAGGTGTTGCGCTCGCGGATCTCGAGGTTCCTGACGTGGAGCGGGTGCGGGCCGGTATGCCAAATCTTCTGCGGCACGTGCGCAATCTGCAGGAGGTATTCGGCCAGCATGTCATTGTGGCAATCAACCAATTCGCTGCCGATACGGATGAAGAAATTCGCGCCGTGGCGGAGGCGATGAGGGGTTTGGGCGTGGCTGTGGCGACGAGCTCCCATTTTGCCGATGGCGGCGCCGGAGCGATCAAACTGGCGCATGCGGTTGTGGCTGGTTTGAGTGAGCCCAGCCGTACGAGCTATGCATATGATGGAGGGCTTTCGCTCGAAGAAAAGGCGAATGCTGTAGTTCAGCGCGTCTACGGTGGCGAACGGGCCGTGTTCTCCGCAGCGGCACTCCGAGAGTTGCAACGGCTCGAAGCGGCAGGCTGGGGCAGTGCACCGGTGTGTATCGCGAAAACGCAGTACTCGTTTTCTACGGACGCAAATCAGTTGGGGGCGCCGTCGGGATTCGATGTGCCGATCCGGGAAGTGAGGCTTTCTGCGGGCGCTGGATTCGTTGTGCTGGTCGCAGGATCGATTATGACGATGCCGGGCCTGCCACGTCACCCTGCTGCCGTAGATATCAGCGTGGATTCCGAGGGTGTGATCACTGGAATGCACTGAGCGGGGCTCAGGATGGTGAGTGCGGCTCAGGATGGAATGCACTGAGTGCCGCTCAGGGACTCTTGGCCCAATGAGGCTGCGAAAGGCACGCCCACGGAGGGCAAACGTGTGATCTACTTGGGAATTTGCAGATTGCCTTGGATACCTCACACCGGGACTAAGGTCAGATGTTAGCCTTAGAGGTGGTCCGCAGACCGCGGAAGGAACTAGGCCGCTCCGATGGAGGACGCTCAATGACTAAGTACGTCTATTCGTTTATCGAAGGCAACCGAGACATGAAGGACTTGCTCGGCGGTAAAGGTGCAAACCTCGCCGAAATGGTTCATCTGGGATTGCCTGTACCGTCAGGATTTACGATCACGACAGAAGCATGCCGCGCGTATCTTGCCGAAGGCAAGACGCCGGAAACTCTTGACGTGGAGGTGACCGCCCATCTGCGGTCCGTTGAAGAGGAAATGGGCAAGAAGCTGGGGGATGCTGAGGATCCGCTGCTTGTATCTGTCCGTTCTGGCGCAAAATTCTCCATGCCGGGCATGATGGAGACCGTGCTCAACATCGGGCTCAATGACCAGTCCGTGGAGGGCCTGGCGAAGCAGTCCGGAAACGATCGCTTCGCATGGGATTCCTATCGCCGCCTGATTCAGATGTTCGGCAAAACGGTGCAGGACATCGATGGCGACCTGTTCTCCAACGCGCTACACGGCCTGCAGGAGCGTAAGGGTTACAAGGGCGATCTGGATATGACCACGGAGGACTTGAAGGAACTCGTGGCCGAATATAAGGCGATCGTCAGGGAACAGACCGGCGCTGATTTCCCGCAAGACCCGCGCGAACAGATGGATCTGGCAATTGAAGCTGTCTTCCGTTCGTGGAACACGGATCGTGCCCGGATTTACCGCCGCCGCGAGCGTATCCCGAACGACCTGGGTACCGCGGTCAACATCGTGACGATGGTGTTCGGCAACATGGGAGAGACGTCCGGAACTGGCGTGTGCTTCACTCGTGACCCATCTACCGGACATTCCGGCGTTTATGGTGATTACCTGATTAACGCCCAAGGCGAGGACGTTGTAGCAGGCATCCGCAACACGCTTTCGTTGGCGGATCTCGAAAAGATCGACCCGAAGTCCTACAAGGAACTTCGTGACATCATGAACCGTTTGGAGACGCATTACCGCGACCTGTGCGATATCGAGTTCACGATCCAGCAGGGCAAGCTGTGGATGTTGCAGACCCGCGTGGGCAAGCGGACTCCAGCTGCAGCTTTCCGCGTTGCGGCGCAGTTGGTAGACGAGCGTTTGATCACCACCGATGAGGCCGTGACGCGTGTGACGGGTGAACAGCTAACGTCGCTGCTCTTCCCGCAGTTCGATCCGAAGGCTCAGAAGGTAGTGATCTCTAAGGGCATGCCCGCTTCCCCGGGTGCTGCTGTTGGTGAGATCGTGCTGAATAACGATCAGGCGCTTGCACGGACACAGGCCGGTGCTTCCGTGATCCTGGTGCGCCGCGAGACCAACCCAGATGATCTTGCCGGTATGGTCGCCGCCTCCGGTGTGCTGACGGCGCGCGGCGGCAAGACGTCCCATGCGGCCGTCGTTGCGCGCGGTATGGGCCGTTGCTGCGTGGTGGGCGCAGATGATCTTGTCGTTGATGAGAATGCTGGAACCGTTTACGTGAGATCGAAGGATCGCACCTTTAATGCGGGCGACGTGATCGCCATCGACGGCACCACCGGTGAGGTATTCGAAGGCGAAGTACCGGTGGTCGATTCTCCGGTGATGACCTACATTACGCACGGCCTTGAGGCCGGGTTGGCGGCGTCCCCAGATGATGACACGAAGGAACTGGTTACGGCGGTTCACCGCATTCTGACTCATGCGGACGAGGTGCGTCACCTGGAGGTTCGCGCAAATGCGGATACGCCAGAAGACGCGATCCGTTCGCGTGCTTTCGGCGCTCAAGGCGTGGGCCTGTGCCGCACCGAGCACATGTTCCTAGGCGATCGCCGCAAGCTAATCGAAGCGGTAATTCTGGCTGAAACGGATAAGGAACGCGAAGATGCCTTCGAAGCGCTGGTTCCGCTCCAGAAATCCGATTTCATTGGCATTTTCTCCGCAATGGACGGCCTGCCCGTGACGGTGCGCCTGATCGATCCTCCGCTCCACGAGTTCCTGCCTGATCTGACTGAGATGACCGTGCAACTGGCGCTCAAGAAAGAACGCGGCGAGGAAATCACTGAGCACGAGAAGAAGGTCCTGGCCGCTGTGCGCGCCACGCATGAGCAGAACCCGATGCTGGGGCTGCGCGGTGTGCGCCTGGGCCTGAAGATTCCGGGGCTCTTCGCACTCCAAATTCGCGCAATTGCCGAGGCTGCTGCTGATTTGAAGAAGGCCGGCAAGGATCCGCGGCCCGAGATCATGGTGCCGTTGATCGGTTCTGTCCGTGAGCTCCAGATCATCCGCGATGAGGCCGAAGTGATCTTGGCCGAAGTTTCGGAGGCATCTGGTGTTGAATTGAGTATCCCGATCGGCAACATGATCGAGCTGCCGCGTGCCGCCCTCACGGCGGACGATATTGCGCAAGAATCCGATTTCTTCTCCTTCGGAACAAACGACTTGACCCAGACCACCTGGGGCTTCTCGCGTGACGACGTAGAATCTGCATTCTTCAACGAATACTTCGATGACGCGATCTTCGGAGTCTCGCCGTTTGAAACGATAGACGTTCACGGTGTTGGCCAGCTTGTGCAGGCGGGTGTAGAGCGTGGTCGCTCCACGAATGCCGATCTTCACTGCGGCGTGTGTGGCGAACATGGTGGCGATCCGGCGTCAATCCACTTCTTCCACAAGGTGGGCTTGGACTACGTGTCCTGCTCGCCGTTCCGGGTACCCGTAGCGCGGCTGGAGGCCGGCCGCGCTGCTATCAGCAATGAGGCGGAGTGAAGTTTGAGGAGTGAGCCTTCGGAGTAGCCGTTATTCCAGCGGCATTCCGGGTGGCACGAGGTCCTCACGTGGGGCGGAGTTTGGGTCATAGCACCCGGGCTCCGCCCCCTACGTTTGGGACGAATGTCCCGTGCGTAACACGAGTGAAATGCAGATCACGCTGTACATACTTGAATTACTCCATTTACGCAACTTCGCGCTAACGTTAATGCGTCAGATAAGGCTAACCTGACTTATATAAGGGTTTTGCGGCGCCGGGCTGCGAATCCCGGAGTTGGCGTTTATCTACAATCGAGGAACCATGTTGCTCAACGAATGTCCACAGCAGACACTCCTTCGGCTCACGAAGATCGATTTGCCTGCAAAGAACATGCTGAGAATTCAGGAGCTTGGCCTGCGTCCTGGTAACGAAGCCGTTATCACGCAGCACGCGGGATTCGGAGGTCTGATACTCAATGTGGCGGGTTCACGAGTTGCTGTTGACCACCGGTCTGCAAAGGCAATCGAAGCGGAGGTCGTAGCATGAGCTGCCCTAACTGTGGCCCAACATCGGCGCCCGACGGTGCGCTCCTCACAGTCGATGAAGAAAAGTCCCAGCTCACCGTGGTGCTGGTGGGCAACCCAAACGTCGGTAAATCCACGATCTTCAATCACGTTACTGGAGCACGCCAGCGCGTGGTCAACGCACCGGGAACAACAGTACAGGTGATGTCTGGCCGTTGGAAGGCGCTCAATGCGCGCGTGCTCGATTTGCCGGGAACGTATTCGTTGATTGCCAACAGCCCGGATGAGCAGGTTGTCACTGACACGGTTTCGGCAGTGCCCGGTTCGATGACGGATGAGGCCGCAGGATTAGGAATCGATCTGATCCTCGCAGTGCTCGACGGCGGCTCCATGACTCGATCGCTGTACTTGCTAGCGCAGCTTGGCCAGACGGGCCAGCCTGTGGCTGCAGTAATCACCATGAATGACGTTGCCGCAGATAACAAGCAGCCAGTGAATATTTCGGCTTTGGCGAGGGCGCTAGGTATACCTGTGATGGCTTTCGATCCGCGGTCAAGCCGGGACTACAGCGTTCTCAATGACATGGTTGCTGGAGCCTTGGCATCTCGGCCGCGGATCCGCGGTATCGAGCCGGATCCGGGCGCGCCTGGCTATTCGCAGAAAGCTGCCGCAGAGGCACTTTCACGGCGCAGCGTTCAGATTGATTCTCGCAATTTGTTGGCCCAGACGTCTGAAACGGCCTGTGTATGCGACCCGGACGCCAATGCGCCCTACGGTGGTGCTGACTCCACGGGCGACGTCGTCGTACCATGCCCGCGGTGTGGTAGCGACGACGCGTGTGCGCATGCCGCCCCCGAACCGAAGCTCGAGAGCCGCGGTGGGTCAATCACTGCGGACGAAACCGAAATGGACCGTGCGGCGCTACTGTTCACCTGGGTCGACGGCGTGGAGCAGGCGATTCAGACGCAGCACGCAGAACCGAAGTACCTTTCGCGCTCCGACAAAATTGACAAGGTACTCCTGAACCCAGTGGCGGGCACCGTGATCTTCTTTGCGCTGCTATGGGTGTTATTCCAATTAGCCGGTTCGTGGATTGGCCCGATTCAAGATTGGTTCGACGCCATTTTCTCCTCCACCGACGACGGCGCCGTGTCGCTGGCAAATGGCATCAGTTGGTTGTTGGGTGTGGTAGGTCTTTCCGGCGGGTGGCTGGAATCCCTGTTAGTGGGTGGCCTAGCTACAGGCCTTGGAGTTGTGGCGAGCTTCTTCCCGCTTATGTTCGTGATTTATGCGGCGTTCTCTATATTGGAGGATTCCGGATATATGGCGCGAGTAGCGTTCTTAGGCGACCGGTTGATGCGCAAGATCGGGCTCGATGGGCGCGTGATCCTACCACTCATCATGGGCTTCGGCTGCAATCTGCCGTCGTTGGCGGCCGCGCGGACCATACCGTCCGCTCGGCAGCGGCTTGTCACCGTTCTGATCACTCCCTACACCTCGTGTGCGGCCCGTTTGACCATCTATTTGATGATCGCGAAGATCTTCTTTGCCGGGCATGCCGGCACCGTGGTGTGGGCGATGTACCTCATTTCGCTCCTGCTTATCACGCTTGGTGCATGGGTTCTCAAGTTCTTTATTACGAAAGATGAGGCACAGGCACCACTGATGCTGGTGTTGCCCGCCTACCAGATGCCACGGCTTGGTGTCATGCTGAAGATGACGTGGACCAGGGCGTGGACATTCGTGACTGGTGCGGGCAAGATTATCGTGATTATGACGATGATTGTGTGGCTGCTGGGTGCCATCCCGGTGGGGGCAGGCGGTGCAGGGAAATCCTTTGCTGATCCGGATCTGCCGATGGAGGATTCGCTCTACGGGGCCACTGCGGAAGCGCTCGTACCCATTTTCGAACCGACCGGATTTGGTGAATGGCACATGACGGGCGCCTTGATGACGGGCTTCGTGGCCAAGGAGACAGTAGTTTCTTCCATCGTGACATCGTTCAATTTGGATCCGGCAGCCGCGGGCGATGCGGAAGATGGCGGGGATAACTTGGGCAAACTGCCGCAACTCGTAACCTCTAGCTTGGAAAAGAGCGCCGGAGCGGGTTACGAGGGCCTGGCAGCTTTCGCATTCATGGTGTTCGTGCTCGCCTACACTCCGTGTATGGCTACGGTAGCTGAGCAGGCGAAAATCATCGGCGGGCGGCGCACTGCGATGGCCGTTGCGGTTCAGCTGTCCGTCGCCTGGGTCATCGCAACGGGAATCTTCCAGATCGGGAAGCTGTTCTTATGAGTGTGATCGAACAGGAGAGACCGGCCACGGTACCGCTCGCGCAGCGCGTGCTTGAGGCTTTGCGCGCGGGCGGCACAGTACATGCCGTTGCCGTGCAGTGCCGGACCTCGGAGATCTTTGTGAAGACCATGATGGATCACTACGAACGCTTAGGGTTGTTGGCCGGCGCCCAATCGCTCTGTTCTTCAGGGCTAGGGGCGTGCAGCACAGCGTATGCAAACTTGAGCGATCAAGCGCGGGTGCATTGCGCTGGCTGCCCGCTTACGATCTGAGGTTTTCACCACCTGGGCCCGCGTCCACATCCTCTGCCACGGCCACGCATACCTGGCCCGCCGTGTGTGTGGGGACCTTCGCAGGGTTCGCCGTCTCCATGGCAATGTCCGCGCCCTGGGCCGTGACCGGGCCGTGGGCCTGGGCCAAATCGTGTGAAGTCTTCACCGAAGTCGCGGAGCTCCTCCGGCATGTGCCGTAACTCTTCGCGGCGCATGCGGCGGTCTTCGGGCTCGAGTTCCTCGATTTGCTCAGATAAGTGACCGATGATGCGATCGAGGTAGATCGATAGCTGCGCGGCCTCGTCGTCAGTGAAGTCCGCGAGTACGCTCACGGCGACGGCGTCGCGCCGCCCCAGTTCGTTGCTTGCGTCACGGCCATCCGCTGTGAGACGTACCATCATGACCCGCCGATCGGTGGGAGACGGCTCCCGTGTGATGAGGCCGCGGTTTTCTAGCTTGGCCAGCAGTTCGGCCAATCCTTGCTTGGACATGTCGAGCAAGTAGGAGAGTTCGCGTTGGCTTATCTCTGGTTTGAGCTTCAAAATTGCGAGCACTCTTCCTTGGCCGTGCCGCGGATCTCCCCATGGCGCGGTGCCTCGGCGATGCAGGCGATGAAGGTAGCGGCCCATCTCAACGAGTTGCGATAGTTGGCGTGCGGCAGATTCGCGGCTGGATATGGTGCCGTGCGTTTCGCCAGGGGCGTTGTCCTGGCTGTCAAAAGTTTCCTCAGTCATGAGTGTTCTTCTTTCTGTAAAGTGTGCGTTATTGGGATAGTGCGTGCGCTTGTCCTGCGACATGGCACGTGATGGTGCGCGTTCAATACGAATCGAACGACGTGGCTGCAGACCACACGGTCAAGTACTTGACTAATTAGAGTGTGGTCTACCCGTATGCAAAAGTCAAGTACTTGACCAATGGGTTTTCGGTTGTTTCCCTGCCGCGAGATAAGCGCTATCTTTGAGTGCAGGCACTATTGGTTTTTATATTGTTGCGGTGAGCTGTGGTAACGATGCCTCAGTATCAGCGTGATCGCACAACTGGGAAGATTTCTATGTCTCAATCCACGCCGGTGACGCTTGCCACATCAGACGATTGGTGGAAGCAAGCTGTTGTGTATCAGATCTATCCGCGCAGTTTCGCCGACTCCAATGGCGATGGCATCGGCGATCTGCGGGGAATTATCAACAAACTCGATTACCTCGCGGCACTGGGTGTAGACGCGGTGTGGTTATCGCCGATCTACACCTCGCCGCAGGCAGACAACGGTTACGATATCGCGGATTATCAGGACATCGACCCGGTGTTTGGAACGCTCGCCGATTTCGATGAGGTGGTGCAGCAGGCCCATTCGCGCGGTATTCGTGTGGTGATGGACCTAGTTGTCAATCACACCTCCGACGAGCATGCGTGGTTTAAGGAATCGCGGTCCTCGCGAAACAATCCCAAGCGTGGTTGGTATATCTGGCGCAAACCACGCGAAGGTTTCCAGGCTGGCCAACCGGGGGCTGAACCGAATAATTGGGGATCCTTTTTCTCGGGTCCTGCATGGGAGTTGGACGAGGAAACCGGGGAGTACTATCTGCATATCTTCCATCGGAAACAACCTGATCTTAATTGGGAAAACCCTGAGGTTCGCCAGGCAGTTTACGCAATGATGCGCTGGTGGCTCGATCGCGGTGTTGATGGCTTCCGAATGGACGTCATCAACTTCATTTCGAAGGTTCCGGGATTGCCGGATGGCCCGCATTTCGAAGGAAGCATGTACGGGGCGGGCTTCCCATATATTGCTTTCGGGCCACGCCTGCATGAATTCCTCCAGGAAATGCATCGGGAGGTGTTCGAAGGGCGCCACGGTTTCATCACCGTGGGGGAGACGCCTGGGGCGACGATCGATCAGGCGCGGTTGATCACCGATCCTGCGCGCGAAGAATTGAACATGGTGTTCCAGTTCGAACATATGAGCCTTGATCACGATTTCGATAAATACCATGTGTTTCCCGCTCCGCGTGGCGCCCTTGCCGAGAATCTCACGGCATGGCAGAACGGTTTGGCCGAACGCGGATGGAATAGCCTCTACCTGTGCAATCATGATCAACCGCGATCAGTCTCTCGATTCGGTGACGATTCCGAACACTGGTACGCCTCCGCCACGGCCTTGGCTACTGCCCTGCATCTGTTGCGCGGCACGCCTTACGTTTATCAGGGTGAAGAGTTGGGGATGACGAACTTCCCGTGGGCTTCGATCGAGGAGTTCCAGGATGTGGAGGCAGTTAACTACTGGAATGAACAACTGAGCATGGTGCCATCTGAGCAGCGTGAACAGAAGGCGAAGGAAATTCTGGCTGGCCTTCGTGCGATGAGCCGCGATAACGCGCGTACTCCTGTGCAATGGGACGCGGGGCCAGAGGCCGGTTTCACATCGGGAACGCCGTGGCTGGCAGTGAACCCCAATAAGGATTCGATCAACGCAGCCCAGCAAGTTGGCAGGCAAGGCTCGGTGTTTGAGTACTACCGCGCACTCATTAGTCTGCGCCACCACAGTACCGCAGTGGCTATCGGCACTTTTGAAAGAATAGATGCGGGCGATCCTGCAATATTTGCGTATCGGCGCAGTTATGGCGGTGAGCAGATAATGGCCGTGACAAATCTGTGTTCTGAAACTGTGCGGCCCGCGTGGCCTGCCGGCGAACCGCTGAACGCAGGCAGTGTGGTTCTGGCGAATCGGCCAGTAGATGCTAGTGCTGATCCTCCAGTGCGGCTGGCGCCATGGGAGGCGCGGGTGTACGCGACGCCCGGGGCAATAACAGTGGACTAACACCTCAGATGCTGGGGTGCCCATCATGCAAATGGCGGTGCCGGATCGCGGGAATTCTGGGCACAATAGAACGGCATGCGACACAGACGATGAGCATGCCGCCTGCATGAAGGGGGTCCCATTGGAGATCACGCACGCGTCTGATCCACTGGCCACTCGCCTTGCCGCTGAGTTGCGCGGCGAGGTGGATGGGTCGCCGCGCCGTCGCGCCGAATACGCCTCGGACGCTTCGAATTATCGGATTCCGCCGCGCGTTGTGGTCTTCCCCATGGATGACGACGACGTCGCCGCTACACTGCGAATCGCGCGCGACATGGACGTGCCAGTCACCTCGCGGGGCGCGGGCACTTCGGTGGCTGGAAACGCGATTGGCCGCGGGATCGTGATGGATTTTTCGCGTCACATGAACCGCATATTGAGTATCGACCCTGAGGCCCGCTCTGCCCGGGTCCAGCCGGGCCTCGTGATGTCGGAGCTTCAGAAGGTGGCGGCGCACTACGGTTTGCGTTTCGGGCCGGATCCGTCCACCCAAAACCGAGCTACCTTTGGCGGAATGATCGGCAACAATGCGTGCGGCCCACGTGCGGTGGCCTACGGGCGAACTGCGGACAATGTGATCGAACTGAAAGGCTTTCTGGCGGACGGCTCGCAGTTCGACACAGCGGCGGGGCCCGAGATTATTGCGGGTCTGCCGGAACTTATCGCTGACAACCTGAAAGTTATCCGCACGGAGATGGGGCGCTTCAAGCGCCAAGTTTCCGGCTATTCGCTGGAGCATCTTCTGCCGGAAAATGGCGCTGACTTTGCAAAGTTCCTGGTTGGGAGCGAAGGAACGCTTGTAGTGGTTACGGAAGCCACACTGAAGTTGGTTCCGATTGCGGGCAGTCCGGTGTTGATTGTGCTGGGATACCCGGATATGGCGGTGGCCGCGGACGATGTGCCCCGCCTCCTGCACTTCGAGCCGATTGCCATTGAGGGTATAGATGCGCAGCTCGTTGATGTGGTGCGCCGCGCGAAAGGCAGTGTTCCGGAAATGCCCGGTGGCAATGGGTGGCTTTTCATCGAACTTGGAGCGCGAGGCGATGAATCGGCCGACGACGTGTGGCGCCGGGCCGAACAGCTTACAGATTTCGCTGCAACTGATTCGTATCGTTTGTGTGGTGCGGGGCCGGATGCAACGGCGCTGTGGCGAATCCGGGCAGATGGCGTGGGCCTGGCAGGCCACAGCCCGGCCGGGAATCCGGCGTGGCCTGGATGGGAGGATTCTGCAGTTCCCCCGGAGACTTTAGGTGATTACCTGCGTGATCTTCGCGAACTCATGAACAAGCACTCACTAGATGGCCTCATGTATGGCCATTTTGGCGATGGTTGTGTGCACTTGCGTATTGACTTTCCCATCGATGAGGCTTCCGGCAAGCTTGTGTTCCGCGACTTCATGGAGCAGGCCGCGCAGTTGGTCGCTTCCCACGGTGGGTCGCTTTCCGGAGAACACGGAGATGGGCGCGCGCGTTCGGAGTTGTTGCCGGTGATGTATTCCGGCGACGTCGTCGCTCTTTTCGCACGCGTCAAAGCACTATTCGATCCCACGAACCTTCTCAACCCGGGCGTTCTGGTGCTCCCAGAGGCAGTGGACGAATCCCTGAGGCGCCCCACTGCCCGGAAGCTCACGTACGATTGGGGTTTCCACTTCGTAGACGACGGCGGAGACTTCACCCGCGCAGTGCACCGGTGCACCGGAGTTGGGAACTGTAGGGCCGATCGCTTTGGCGCAGGGTTCTTTATGTGCCCGTCGTATGCCGCTACGAAAGATGAGAAGGATGTGACCCGCGGGCGCGCTCGCGTTCTCCAGGAACTGACGCAAGGCGACTTAGTGAAGGATTGGGATGCGCCAGAAGTCTTAGAATCCTTGGACCTGTGCCTTTCCTGTAAAGCGTGTTCCCGCGATTGCCCCACCGGGGTTGACGTGGCGCGCTACCGCAGCGAAGTGCTGTATCGCGCCTACCGCGGCAGGCTGCGCCCGCGCACTCATTACACGCTGGGAAACCTGCCGTTTCTAGCGGGATTAGTCACGGCCGTTCCCGGGCTTGCGCGTATCGCCAATGCAATGATGAGCATCAAGGCGGTGCGGCGCATCGGATTTCGAGTTGCCGGCATAGATCCGCGCCGCGGTATGCCGGGATTCGCCGTCGAGCGTTTTTCGCGATCTGCTGAAGCCCGTGGCAAGAGCGAGGCTGCGCGCGAGCTAACTGCCGCAGGGCTCTCACCCACATTGGCAGGCTCTCGCTATGTCATATTGTGGGCCGATTCCTTCTCCGAGACGCTGGATCCGCGTGGCGCACGTGCCGAGGTAGAGGTGCTGCAACGTGCCGGCTACACCGTGCTTCTTCCCCCGCGCACCGTCTGTTGCGGTTTGACATCAATTTCTACCGGACAACTCGACGCCGCGAAACGCCATCTCACCGGTTTGTTAGAGACCCTTGCGCCATTTGCGGCAACTGGTATCCCAATTGTGGGAGTTGAGCCGTCCTGTACCGCTGTTCTGCGTTCAGATCTCCTGGATCTGCTACCGGAGGATCCGCGCTCCGAACTCGTCTCCCGCATGACCTACACACTGGCCGAACTACTCACTGCTCCGGAGCCCATCGGGCCGGGGCCTCGCCTGGTGCTTCCAGACTTGCATGGCCTAGACGTGGTCGCCCAGCCTCACTGCCACCATCACTCCGTTATGGGATGGGAAGCCGACGAAGCGCTCCTGAAACGGGCTGGTGCTACCGTTACAAAAGTCTCTGGGTGCTGCGGACTGGCCGGTAATTTCGGTATGGAACAAGGCCACTACGAAGTTTCGGTGGCAGTGGCTGAAGAGCACCTGCTCCCAGCGTTGCGTAATGCTCCTAAGCATGCTGTGTTCCTTGCGGACGGATTCTCATGTAGGACTCAGGCGCGCCAACTTGACGGCTCCTGGGGCGTACACTTAGCTCAGTTGCTGCGTGATGGAGTGGGGACCACGCGCAGGGGTCTTTAGCATATTGTGAGTTGACGTGCGTAATCTTGTGGCATCAGGCGTGAGCACGGGTGGACGATCGGCTACGCTTGATAAAGGCACCAGGGCGAACAGGGAGGTTAGCGGGCAGTGGCAGTGTTTGCGCTAGAAGACGGGCGGCTAGTTGCGGCGCAATCGTATGACCTCCAAGGAACGGAGCTGGCGCGTGAATCTCTCGCCGCGATTCGCGAGCGCGTGATCGACCTTTTGGGCAGCCCCCTGTTCCCGGTTGCATGGCAGAACGAACAATCTGAATCTGGCCCGCGTGAATCGCTCATAGCATTGGATCCCACAGGCCAGATCTGCACGGTAGAAGTGCTTGAGACTCTCGATTCCAATGAGCTTTTGGCAGCTCTTGCCCGTGCGGGGCGTCACGGGGAGATCGGACGTGCGGGGCTCGCTGCCATCTATGGTCCGGGTGCCAGTCTTTTCGCCACAGACTGGCGCACATTCCTTGACGCGTGTGAGCCTCATCCCGCGCCAGGGCCACGCCTCTACTTGGTTGTGCTTTTTATCGACCCTGGTGTGCGTTCCGTAGTTGATGCGCTTTCTGGTGCTGGGTTACGAGTCCAATTAGCGTCGCTTCACGACGGCGGCGCCCACGTGCTTGTGTCTGTCGAGGAAGTCCATCCGCGGTCCGCGGCATTCCACGCGCTGGGTGGCAGGCAGTATCAGCCGCGCATCGTGGCAAGTCCCGTGACAGCCGAGTCTGCCGGTGAAGCGAGTCCTCCGGGCGGGGTAGCAGCGGCGGAACGTGTGCCAGGCGAGCAGCCCGCAGCATCCAGCCCTTCGGCGGACGTTGCCTCGGCGCTGCATTCGCCGGCCGTCTCTCAGAGTGTGCATGGTGTTCCCGTTTCAATCTCTCCAGATTCCGCCGCATCGGCTTTTTCGGCAGAAGAAGCACAGGAGCTCGCGCGGAAGATTGAGGCAGCGGGCGTGAAGACCACTGAAGTTGAGGCGGCCAGCGTGAAGGGCGCGCAAGGCGATCGCGAGCCCGCTGGCGATGAAGCCGTGCCTCGCCGCAGGTTCGGGCGCCGTCATTGGCGCGCTATCCGCAACCGCACTGAGACGACGAGCAAGCCGCAGGAAGCGCGCGCGGCGGACACGCGGACGAGCGCGGCGAAAGGTGCGCGAACGGCGGCGCCGTCGCGGCCGAAACCACAGGTGTCCGGATATGCTGGGCCTTCGGCATTCGAAGAATCTGTGCGGGCGCGCGAGGCCGAGCGGCGCAGATTAGAGCAGTTGCTGTGGGAGCAATCAGCGCCGCGAGAGGCCCCAACGTGGCGGCGGCCCGGCACACTGTCGGAGGCGTCTGCTGCCGATGAATCCTCGAAGGCGGTGGAGAAAGCTGCGGAGACGGATTACGATTCCTCGGCGGGGCGCTTACTAGCGATCGCACGGCGGCATGCGACGCCGTTCACTGTTGTGTGGCGGCAGCGGCGCCGCGGCATCAACGTACAGGCTGAAGTCACCGCGTGGGGAACTATCGTGTTGGCAAACGGTGCGATTTTCACTGATCCAAGCCTGGCTGCTCAGGCGGCCTCGGGGGTGAAGGGCGTAGACGGCTGGAGCGTGTGGAAGTTGGCAGATGGCCGCAGCTTGGGTGAGCTGTGAGTTTTGAGGTGACGTACGCTTTCGCGTTCCCCGAAGTGCTTTTTCTAGCTGAAACGGGCCTAAGTGGTACTTGTTCCTGGGCTTAGGCCCGTTTCAGCTAGAAAAGGCAAAAGCGCGGGGTGCCAAGGCGCAAGGAGAGCGGTTATACGTACGCGTTCAAGAACTGCGCAATGTGTGCGAATCCCTCTTCGCGGACTTCGCGGCGTGAGAAGAGCACGTCGTGGATGGCGCCGTCGAGCTTGATCAGCGTAACGTGCCGCCCGAGATCAGGAATGCGCTTCCAAATCTGCTGCACGTCCAGCACATTGTCGGAGCTACGGAAGTCCTCGGTCCATGTGGACTGCATGTTCGAACGCGCGGAGGTCAACACAAGCACCGGGCACGGTATCGCAAGGCCCTGTGCCACCCGGGCGTGACCTTCAAGGATTGCGGAAAGCCAACCGACGCGCGTGGGCGGGCTTGGGTACGTGCGGAGTTGTGGATCTGGCCGCCACCCGGTTGTCCAGAATGGGTCGTCTGTATCAGCCGGTGTGCCCGTGATCGTGTGGATGCCTTCGGGCCGCCATGCCTCCAAGACCCGCTGGTAATAACCGTTATCCGGCAGCGGCAGGGCGGCCTTCGGATTGAGCCGCGCTGCCAGCTCAAGCAAAGGCGTGCCCAATTGGCGCAGAGCCGTAGATGCTTGGAACTCCAGCCATGGCGAGTTGAGAACTAGCGCATCTATCTGCTTCGGGTATCGATTAGCCCACAATGCGGTGATGAGGCCGCCGGTCGAATGGCCGTATAGCACGATCGGAACGCCATCGCCCGTCTCCGCGCGGGCCGTACGAATACCCAGGTGGATGTCGCCGTCGTACACAGACAAATCGGTTGTGAAACCATGGGTTTGCCATGGCCGTAGGCTGCGCCCGTATTTGCGCAGGTCCACTGCGAAAAAGGCACCACCCATCTCAGCGACGTGCCGCGCGAGCTCGGTTTGATAGAAATAGTCGTTCCAACCATGGACTGCCACCATCGCGAAGCGTGGTTTTTCTGGACGGGTCACGGGGCGTGGATCGGCGTCTGGTGCGTATTTGACAACGGTGACGACGACGGCGCCCTCCTCGTCTTCCGGAAGATCGAATGTCTGTTGGTAATATCCAGCCCCGAGGATATCGGGCGCCCAATCGGTGTCTGACGCAACAGGAGTAGGCCCTCCGGCGTGCGGGGCAGAGGAAAGGCCTGCGTGTGGAATGGGTGATTCCGCTGCCGGCTGCTCGTGCGCCGCTATATTCTCCGTCATAGTCCAATCCTGCCACGATCGGGAGCGCTGTGAGGCGAATATCCCTCCAGCTGAATGAAGACCCCCACGCACCCGCGAAACGGAGGACTCCCCACGCACCCGCGAAACGGAGGACTCCCCACGCACCCGCGAAACGGAGGACTCCCCACGCACCCGCCAGAGCCCTCATACCCTTGCTGCATTCCTGCCCTGGGGGAGTTTTGAAGGATGACGCCACGTGGGGAGCCGCTATCAAGCATACGTGAGTTGTGAGGGAGGAACCAACTTCCCGGTGTGTGAGGGCTGTAGCTTGTATCTCGTGCGTGTGATGAGACGAATAGGTGTAATTTACGGCCCCAACCTATATTTATTCTATGGAAATAGGTGGACTGAACGTAGAAGGAATGGGAACTGCCGATTGGCAGCCCGCGCTTGAACACTTAGACCTATTGGCTGAGCCCGTCGCGGCAGCATTGCAGGAACTCGCGGAACGTGAACCGGTGCTGGCGGCGCGCGCCGTCGTCGCCGATATTGATCCAACGTACGCTGACACGGACGCCATGACTGAACACTACAACATGGATCTCTATCTTTCGTGCAACTGTGTACTGGTGGCCGGCAAGCGCGCGGGCGAGGAGCGCGTGGCGGCTGCGGTGGTGCGCGCTACCACCAAGGCGGATGTGAATCATACGATCAAGAAGCTCTTGGATGTGCGGAAGTGCTCGTTTTGGCCGCAGGAGCGTGCAGTTGCGGCGTCCGGTATGGAATACGGGGGTATCACGCCGGTGGGGGTGCCCTCGCAGTGGCGGCTTCTGCTTGATACGCGAGTTGCCGAGGGGTATTGCGTTGTTGGTTCCGGGCTGCGGCGTTCCAAGCTGGCGTTATCGGGTGCGCTTCTCGCGGCACTGCCCAGGGCCGAGGTGATCGAAGGGCTGGCTGCGTGATGCAGTGGGGTGTGCGGCACGAATGAATGAGGCTGGCCGGCACGCGCCTGCGGGCCGATTTCGCGAACGGTATTGCTTTCGGCTAAGCTAGACGGGCGCGTTGCAATACGAACAATGCTGTGCAGCGCACCGCAAGGAGGATTCGCCTAGTGGCCTATGGCGCACGCTTGGAAAGCGTGTTGGGTGAAAGCCCTCGGGGGTTCGAATCCCCCATCCTCCGCTGTGAGCCCCGGTATTCGTTGAGATACCGGGGTTTTTCGTTGCCACAATATCGTTTGGGTTGGCGTGCTGCCTGGTCGGAGCGCGTCTCACACGGCGGCTCGCCGGTTTGGCGTCAGCAGTGGGCACCTTTGCCGGGCAGGAGGAGCGCGCCGATCGAGGCGAGGGCGGCAACCAGGGCGCAGCCGAGGAAGGCAGCCCGGTAGGGGGCCGCGGGGCCGCTCCCCAATGAGGTGCTGACGAGAGCCACGGCGACGGCGGCGGTCCCCAGGGCGCCCCCGACCTGCTGGAAGATGCGCACGAGCATGGAGGCATCGGGGACCTGGCTGTCCTCGACATCGATGTAGGCCACGAGCATGACCGGGATTAGCATGACGCCGAGGGCCAATCCACGCAGGAACAACAGTGCGGAGAGCACCACGTCGCTGGCTGACGCGTCGAGGAGGGCGAAGGGGAGCGTCGTGAGGGCCACCAGCAAGCTCGCCAGGAGGGCCACGACACGGCTGCCCACGCGGTCGGTAAGGCGTCCTGCAAGACCTCGGGTCACGAGCGATCCGATGGCTTGGGGCGTCATTAAAAGAGCGGTCGCCAGCACCGTGCGTCCCCTCAGGTTCTGGAAGTAGAGGGGGATGAGGAACTGTGCGGAGAACATGGCGCCCCCCGCGGGTGCCACGACCAGGGATGCCGAGCCGACGGAGTGGCGGGTGAGGAGACGGAGGTCGAGTAACGCGCTTCCGTCCTCCCGTCGCAGGGAACGCACGGCGAACGCCGCGAGGGTGATCACTGCCAGTGCAGCGGGAACGACGACGTTCCGGTGCGCGACTCCCCCGTCCTTCGCGGTGTTCGTCAAGGCGAGGAGGAGCCCCGTGAGGCCGCAGCCCACGAGCACGAAGCCTATGATGTCGAAGGCTCCGGGATTCTCAGATTCGCGGTCAACGTCCGCGGGTAGATGACGCCATGCGACGAGGAGCGCTGCGATACCGAGGGGCACGTTGATGAGGAAGAGCCAGTGCCAGCTCAGCCAGTGCAGGACAAGGCCGCCGAGGACCGGCCCCAGGATTGGGCCCGCCGCGATGGGAAGGGACAGCGTGGCGACCAAGGAACCGACCGAGACCACTCCGGCCCGGCGTGCCGCTTGCATGGGTATCGACTGCATGAGAGTCATGAGGATCCCCGCCGCCAGTCCCTGGAGGGCACGGAAGGCGATAAGGACACCGATCGTGGGGGAGAGGGCGCACAGGGCGGACCCAAGCGTGAAAGAGACCAGGGCGACGGTCCATAGGAGACGGGAGCCGAGGGCGCGTTGAGCCCATCCGACAACGGGGACGGCGACGGCCAGGGCGATGATGTAGGTGGTGCTTACCCACTGGATGGTGGTGGGGCCGGTGGAGAACGCGGTCATGAGGGCCGGGGTGCCGATCGCGACGATCGTCGAGTCCATGATCGGCATGATTGCACCCAGGATCACTGCTGCGAGTTGTCCGCCCATGCCTGCAGGCAGACGAGTCCGCCCCGTCGTGCCGCTGGGGGTTTGTGGGTCCGTATGTGGGGCCATGGAGGTGTCCTCCTCGGGTCCGCTGGCGGGTGTCGGCTTCATCCTCGTAAGAAGAAGGGCATCCGGCGAATTAAGAAACTTAAACGTATCTAACAGTTCACAGGCTAGGTCGTGCCTAGAGGAAACGCAACCGTTTCTTAGTGTGGTGTGTCAGACTAGGTCTCGGCGTACCGTTGGAGGTGGTCAGGATGCGGAGGGAGACGAAAATGGGTGAGGGCGGGAGCTCCGAAGCGTGCGGCGATGCGCCTAGTGGAGCGGTGGATCATTCACGGACGTACCGGCGGCCGACGCGCCGGCGCGGCGATGCCCTCGTCGGCGAGATCCTCGATGCGGCATGGGACCAACTTCTGGATGAGGGAGCGGCGGGATTCACCGTGGAGGCTGTGGCAGCCCGGGCCCGGACATCCAAGCCTGTCATCTACCGCAGGTGGGCGAACCGGGACGAGCTGTTCTCCGCGGTCATCGTCCGACGGATACTGCTTAACCCCCTGGAGTGCCACGACCTTGGGTCTCTGCGTGCGGACACCTTGGACATCCTCGACCAGGGCAATCGCAAGCGCGTCGAAATCATCGTGGCGGCCGCTACGGCAGGCGTCTTCATCCCCGGCCACCTACTGACCCCTGAGCGCGTGCGTGATACCGCGTTGGCCGGGAAGACCAGTGCTATGAAGGTGGCCGTCGAACAGGCGATCCGACGTGGCGAGATCCGGATCTCACCTCCACCGCTGGTGGTACGTGTGCCCTTCGACCTGTTCAAGGCGCAGGTGCTCATGAGTGTCGCTCCGGTTCCCACCCCGATGCTCGAGCAGATCGTCGACCAAGTATTCCTCCCCCTGGTGCACGCCTACCAGGTCGAGGGATGATGAGTGCCCGTGCCACGGGAGCGCGGCGGTGTGTCCAGGGCGCCAATGTGGTGCCGGTTCCTTCCGGTTGCTCCTCGCGTAGGCTCGTGAGCGGCACGTGTTTGCGCTCTTCAGGAGCTGTTTCGGTGGAGAGTAGGGTGTACGCAGTCCGGACATGTGTGGCGGCTCGCCCAGGGCCGCGGGCTTCCGCCTGGCTGGCTCCCTGCCGGTGTTTTTTCTAGTGGGCGCCGGTGCTTTTTCTAGTTGAAATGGCGAAAAGCCCAGGAGCAGGTGCCACGTGAGCCGGTTTCAGCAAGAAAAAGCTACACGCCGCAGTCCTCCTTGCAGCAGCAGAAATCGGCTGCAGGCGTAAGCTCTTCGCATGTGAAGCGGATTTTGAGAGCCTTCTTTGCGCTGTTCCTGGCGGTAGCGTTGATCGCAGGTTGCAGCGACGCAACCACTGGATATGGACGTAACGTATCGCAGGTTGGAACGGCGACCTCGGCCAGCACGGCGGCGACGGCACCGTCGGGCAGTATTGCTTCGAGCGAGAACGGTCTTTCCGCCACTTCTGATGCAGGCAGTACGGAGCTTCCCAAGGGCGCCGATGCGTCGGCCACGCCTCATGCGGAGCGAGGCGTGAGCTCGCAGCCTTCATATTCCGCAGCTGAGCAGGCATTGGAAAATCTTGCGGTGAAAGGCCGTGCGCCGAAGACGGGTTACAGCAGAGACCAGTTCGGCCAGCGCTGGGCGGATGTGGACCATAACGGATGTGACACGCGCAACGACATATTGAACCGCGACCTGACCAACAAGACGTTTAAGCCTGGCACGCACGATTGCGTGGTTTTGACCGGCACATTGAGCGATCCCTATACGGGGAACACGATTGCTTTCCAGCGTGGTATAAAGACGTCCGAGGCTGTGCAGATCGATCACGTGGTTGCGCTCTCCGATGCGTGGCAGAAAGGTGCGCAGCAGTTATCGGCCGAGGTGCGCGAGCAGTTTGCGAACGACCCGTTGAATCTTCTTGCGGTGGATGGCCCCACGAACGCGAAGAAGAGCGACGGCGACGCCGCCACCTGGTTGCCTCCAAATAAGGCGTTTCGTTGTGATTATGTTGCGCGGCAGATTTTCGTGAAGGAAAAGTATGCGCTGTGGGTGACTGCGGCTGAGAAGAATGCAATGGAATCCGTGTTGAGTTCGTGCACGAACTGATCCGTTGCTGGTGTGGCTGCCGTTGCGTGTGGAGTGCTTTTTCTTGCTGAAACGGGCTTAGGTGGCACGTGTTCCTGGGCATTTGCCTGTTTCAGCAAGAAAAAGTATTACGCGTGGGGCTGCGTTTGCGCGTGGGGCTGCGTATCGTGCGTTTGCTTGAGCTTCGCGTTTGCTTGAGCTTCGCGTACTTCCCAGCCCAGTGTTTCTGAACGGAAACAGGCCTGAAATCCTCTTGAAAAACGGGCGGATTAGGTTAGTATCAAGCTCATAGAGCGAGCACTCGCTCGATAGCGGTAAGGAGTAAAGAGCAGTCACGGAGTTTAGCAGTGAGGCTGCGCGCCGTTAAGAAACAAAGCTACGTGCTGCGCCAGCTGAGGTGCTCTAAACCCTCGCGCGGATCACTTTCTATGCCGCCAACTTTGTGAGCAATGATGCTGTGAGGAGTAATCATGGACGATCGATTCGCTATTTCAACGTACCCGGATGCGCGTGCGGTGACTCGCGAACTTGATGAGTTGATTGAGAAGCCGATTTACTCGATTCGCCCGGGGGAATTGAAGGCGTACGAACGTGATTATTATGGCGCGAAGTGCCAGAAGTCGAAGGCGATGATCGACGAAGCACGCACGGTTATTCCCGGCGGTGTGCAGCATAATCTCGCATTTAATTACCCGTTCCCGCTGGTCTTCACGAAGGCGTCTGGAGCGAAACTCTTTGACATTGACGGCAACGAATATTACGACCTCTTGCAGGCTGGTGGCCCAACGGTGTTAGGCAGCAACCCGCCAGAGGTGCGCGAGAAGGTTATTGATCTGTTGAATACCTGTGGGCCATCTACTGGATTGTTCCACGAATTCGAATACAGGCTAGCGAAAAAGATCTGCGATTCGATGCCTGCGGTGGAATGGTTTCGGATGCTGAATTCGGGTTCAGAAGGTGACATGGTCTCGATCCGAATCGCTCGGCTGGCTACAAAGAAGAAGAACATTATCAAAATGGGCGGCGCCTACCATGGCTGGAGCGACCAGATGGGCTACGGGATCCGTATCCCGGGATCGAAATGGACGCAGGCTCATGGTGTGCCGCACTATATTTTTCGGCACATTCAGGAAGTTTTTCCGAACGACCTGGAGGCGTTGGAACGCCAACTCAAGATCAACAAGGCTACAGGCGGCACGGCGGCGGTGATGTTGGAACCGATTGGGCCGGAATCGGGCACGTGGCTATTGGATAAGGACTATAACCAAGGTGCAGCGGAGCTGTGCCGCAAGTATGGTGCTCTGTTGATTTTCGACGAGGTAGTGACCGGTTTCCGCATGGGTATGGCCGGTGCTCAGGGCTACTTTGGGGTGGAACCTGACCTTACGATCTTTGGAAAGGTCGTCGCCGGTGGCTACCCGGGCGCCGGTGGCGTGGGCGGTAAAAAGGAGTACATGAAGTACCTCTCCGCCGGCTTAGCGAAAGGACCAAAGGTTCATAAGGCGCTGGTGGGCGGCACGATGGCTGCAACTCCAATCAGCTGCGTGGCGGGCTACTACACCTTGGAAGAAATCGAACGGACGAATGCTGCGCAAAAGGCCGGGCAGATGGGCGATCGCCTCACCGCTGGCCTAAAGAAACTCATCAAGCAGTACAACTTGCCATTCGTGGCGTGGAATCAGGGTTCGGTGTGCCACCTTGAAACGGTGGGCACAATGCATTTCTCCATTGACTGGACGAAACCGTGGGGTATCCCGGAAGTACTCCGCCAAACATCGCGCCGCCAGGTAGAGATGGAGCACATGGGCGCTGCTTACATGGCGGAGGGCCTGGTGACGCTGGCAGGCAGCCGCCTGTACACCAGCGCTGCGTATACGGAAGACATGATTGACGACGTCCTTGCTCGCTTTGAAAGCGTGTTCACGAAGGTTGGGCGGTTGCCGGAGTGATTCCGGGTTGTGGCGCCCTAAGGCACGTGATCGTGCGGAAAAGTGTGAAAAGCCCTCGGGGCCATGTGTACGCCATGTGTGCAGAAACGTCCGCGGGGCAGAAGGCAAAGGAGTAGACATGCGTGAAGAAGAAGCTCGAAAGGCTGTGGTGGAAGCGGGTGTCCGTCTGGTCAAGTCGGGCTTAATCGCCCGGACGTGGGGGAATGTGAGTTGTCGCATCAGCGACACGCACTTTGTTATCACTCCAACGGGCCGTGATTATCTGACGCTGACGCCGGAGGATGTGGTCCCAGTTTCTATCGCGGATTTGAGCCACACGGGCGATATCAAGCCCTCTGGCGAACGTGGCGTGCATGCCGTTATCTACGCTACCAGGCAGGATGTGGATTTTGTGATCCACACACACCAGGCAAATGCCTCTGCATTAGGTGCGGGCAACGTAATGCAGTTCCGTGTTCCGGGTGGCTATCCCACGCTGGGCGGCACGGTGTATTGCGCAGCATACGGCCTGCCAAGCACCAAGCGTCTGCAGCGCAATGTGCACGAAGCTCTGGTTCATTCCACAGGCCATGCGATCATTATGAAACAGCATGGCGCAGTGTGCTTTGGCCGCGATGCCGACGAGGCGTTTCGGGCGGCTCAGGACTTAGAAGAAGCGTGCCAGAAGTACGTGGAGCATGCGTATTCGCAGCGCATGGGCGGGGCAGAGTTCAGTGCTGAGGAATTGCGAAACTTCGCCCTGCGCAGGCTCACCCAACAGTATCCGGCGAAACCTGTGGGCGCATTGGTGCCGCCGCATTGCAGCAGCGAACGTACGGGAACCGGATTTGTTTTGCACACTCCGGATGGCGACGTTCCGGGCAGCGTTGCCGTTCCATCGCAGTGGGCCAGTGAGGCTGCGTTACACGGCGCCATCTACCGTGAGAATGGTGATATTTCGTGTGTGCTGTTTGCGGACACTCCCGACGTCGTCGCTCTCTCACGTACGCGCATAACGATGCTTCCGTTGTTGGACGATTTCGCACAGATCGTGGGCACGAAGGTGCGTACGGTTTTCAGTGTTTCGGAGGCCGCCAAGGCATTGCGCCGCGCATCGGCGGTGCTTTTGGCTGGCCAGGGCGCGTTGTGTTGCGGTGCTAATGCAGAGGATGCAGAGGCTGTGCGCATGATTGTGCAGAAGAATTGCCAGTCCTATGTGTGGAGTTCGCTGTTCGGACAGCCGCAACCGATTGGCTTGGTTGATCGTGAATTGATGCGCGCAATTTACCTGAAGAAGTACTCCCGAGAAATTACACAAAACGTGTAACTGGACGATTTTCGGGGGCTGAATAACGTGTGGGCGCAAGCAACGATGCGGAGAGTAACTTCATGAGCAGGTATGTCATCACGTACGACGTGGGAACCAGCAGCATCAAAACATGCCTCTACGACATCGGAGACCAGGTTACGCTGATCGCCTCTGAATCAGAGGGATACCAGCTATTCATGTTGCCCGGTGGTGGCGCGGAGCAAGATCCTGCGGAGCTGTGGGCTGCCATGTGCAGCACCACACGGCGTTTGATGGCGGATTCGGGTGGCATAAGCCCGCAGTTCATCGAGGGAATCTCGTTCTGTTCGCAGATGCAGTCACTCGTTCTGCTCGATTCGCAGCTGCGCCCCGTGCGCCGTTCGATGAATTACATGGACCAGCGTGCTGCCGTTGAGTTAGCCAAGGGGATGGGGAAGGGGCCACGGTATCTTCGCTCGCTGCTCACGGCGGTACGCATCAGCGGAGCGGCACCGCTTTCCGTGAAGGATCCGGTGTGGAAGTACAACTGGGTGAAACGCCACGAACCGGCGCATTTCGCGCAGATTTTCAAATGGGTCGATATCAAGGAGTTCTTGATTGCGCAGTGCACGCGGCGGTGTGTGATGACTCCGGACAGCGCGTTTGCCACCATGTTGTATGACGGGCGGCCGGGGCATGAATGCTTCAGCCCCGAATTATGCCGCATGTTTGGAGTTGATATCGGCCACTTGCCACAGATCGTGAAGAGTACGGATCAAGTGGGGCCGTTGACAGCCGAGGCTGCGAAAGCGTTAGGGCTGGTACCCGGTGTCCCAGTGTTTGGCGGCGGGGGTGATGCTTCCCTCATTGGTGTCGGAGCTGGCGCTGCGAATCCAGGTGCCACTCACGTGTATTGCGGCACGTCGGGATGGGTCTCCACGGTGGTGCAAAAGCGCACGGTGGACGTCCGGGCAATGATCGCTACAACGGTTGGCGTGAACCCTGGCGATTTGAATTACTTTGCAGAATTGGAGACGGCCGGCAAGTGTTTGGAATGGGTGCGCGATCATCTTGCATTGGATGAGATCAACGTCTATCTGCGGGACAACCCTGCGGATCTGAGCGTCGAAGCGCGGCTCGAGGGCCTTTACGAGTTCATGCTGGAGCAGATCAAGGAAATCCCGGCGGGTAGCAACGGTGTGATATTTACGCCGTGGCTCCACGGGAACCGGTGCCCCTTCGAAGATCCTGCCGCGGCCGGAACCTTCTTCAACATCCGCATGGAAACCGGTAAGCGCGAGCTTATCCACGCGGTGCTCGAAGGCGTGTGCTACCACTTGCGGTGGCAACTGGAGGCGGAAGAAAAGAAGGTGACGACGTCGTCGTCGCTCAAATTCGTTGGAGGAGGCGCGCTGGCTCCGCTGACCTGCCAACTGTTTGCGGACATCACTGGGCGCGAGGTGGAATCCGTTGACGAACCGCAGAATGTGGGTGCTATGGGTGCCGCGATTTTGGTGGGCGTGGGCCTGGGTGTGTTCTCCTCTGTGCACGATGCAGATCGATTGGTTCGCGTGAGCCATCGATATCATCCGAATCCGGCCAACAAGGCCGTGCATGACCGTAATTTTCAGGTGTTCAAATCCCTGTACTACCGGAACAAAAAAGCCTTCCACACACTCAATGGCGGCAACTGACCCAGAAAAGAGCTCTGATGACGATGAGTGGGACAAACACGGATAGCGCACGAACCTACGGCTATCGTTGGGTGATCTTGTTTGCGATTTTTCCTATCATTTTGGCGAACGAAGTTATGTGGCTTTCGATTGCCCCAATCAGTGATATGGCGGAGGAGTTCTATGGCGTGGGCAGTGGGAGTATCGCGCTGCTCTCCGTGAGCTACATGGTGATGTTCATAGTGTTCTCTGTGCCCGCGTCTTGGGTGATTGATCGCTTCGGTTTCCGGCCCTCACTGATCATTGGCGCGCTACTCACGGCCGTGTTTGGCGTGGTGAGGGCAGCGTTTGGTGACAGTTTTCCGATTGTGCTAACCGCCCAGTTCATCATCGCAATCGGACAGCCGTTTTTGCTCAACATCTCCACAAAAGTACCGGCAAACTGGTTTCCGATCACTGAGCGCTCTACGGCAGCAGGAATTCTTACGATGGCGCAGTATTTTGGTTTTGCGGTGCCGATGGTACTTTCGCCGATTATCGCGGGTGCTCATGGAATCCCTATGATGTTATGGTGGTACGCGGCATTTGCGTGCGTCGCTGCGGTGGTTGCAATCGCATTGACTAAAGAGAAACCGCCCGTAGCTCCGCCAGGCCCGGTGGCAGAATCTGAGGATTTTTCGCTTGCTACTATCAAACAGCTCCTTCACAACCGGGATTACGTGAAGGTGCTATTCGTGTGCTTCCTGTCACTCGGAATACTGAATACGGTGTTAACCGTGACGGAGGCGATTCTGGTGCCACGCGGCGTCACCACAGCAGAGGCGGGCGTGATCGGCGGGGCATTCGTGTTGGCTGGAGTGTTGGGTGCAATCATGCTGCCGGTCATCTCCGATAGAGCCCATCGGCGGGTCCCATACTTCTTAGCGGCCCAGATTATTCTCACAGCCGTGTATGTGGGGATGACGATTCTGCACGGTTTCGCCCCGCTCCTTCTGGTTGCCCTGATCGGTGGCTTTACGATCATGGGGGTAGGCCCAATCCTGTTCCAACACGGCACAGAGGTTTCGTATCCTGTCCAGGAGGGGACATCGCTGGGATTATTGCTGCTCATGGGCCAGGTTTCCGGTGCGCTCTTCGTCTACGGATTTGAGGGCCTCAATGCCGCAACTGGTAACGTAGCAGTGCCGATGTTGATGGTCGTGGCACTGACGATCGTGCAGATCCCGGTAGTGGCACGCATGAAAGAATCCCGAATGATCAGCAAAGCCGAGGAACAGGGTGACGAACGAGTTTTATAAACCGAGTTTCGCGCGGACCAGCCACGAACGGCGCCAAGCCGTACTTGATGCGGCGATCGAGCAATTTGCGGGACACGGTTACGCTGCGACGAATATTAACGACATCGCGCGGGAAGCGGGTATCAGTATTGGTGCGATGTACAGTTATTTTTCTTCCAAGAAAACACTTTTCCTCACCGTGATCGAATACGCATATGGCGTGATGGAGGAGAGCCTGCAGGAGGTACATCGTGCCAGTACAGACGTATTTGACTATGTGAGCCGAATGCTTGCGGCCTGTAGGTATTACGGGGAGAACTACCCGATGTTGAACCAGCTGTACCTCACGATTACCACGCAGCCGGCTGCTGATCTTTCCGCGCAGCTTTCCGAGAAGATTGAGGCTACTACGCCGGGGATTTTGACCGAACTGATTCGCAAGGGAAAACAGCAGGGGATTGTCCGCGCCGATGCCGATGAACAGATTTCCGCGTTGTGCATTGACAACATCTTCATGATGTACCAGTTCTCTTTTGCTTCGCGGTACTTCGCGGAAAGGCTGCGGGTTTATCTTGGTGATCGCGTGAATAATTCGGTGACATTAGAAGATGCGATCAAAGAATTCATCAGTGCAGCGCTTCAAGAATAGTGTATGGTCCGTGGAGCGCGCCTCGTTCGCAGAGCGGGGGGTTCAACCGGCGGGTCAGATGTGCGAAAGAAAGGAACAGCGATGAATTCGTTGCGTGGACAACGCATTCTGATCACGGGCGGGAGCCGTGGAATCGGGCGTGCAATGGCGGTGGAGGCAGCGCGGCGTGGCGGCGCCGTCGTCGTGTGGAATCGCAAATCCGCCGAAGGACAGGCCGTTGTGGAACAGATCCGGGCGTTCGGCGGGCAGGCAGAAGCGTATGCGGTAGATGTGTCTGATAAGGCGGCGGTAAAGGATGCAGCCGCACGCACGGGCGCGGTTGACATTGTGGTCAATGGTGCTGGAGTTGTAAGCGGGAAGCGGCTGCTTGAGCTGTCTGAGGAACAGATCGAACGTACGTATGGCGTCAATGTGATGGCGCTATATTGGGTCACGCGCGCATTCTTGCCGGAAATGATCGAGCGGAGGCGCGGTGTAGTAGTGACCATGGCGAGTGCTGCGGGTCTCGTAGGAGTTGCGCGCCAGACTGACTATTCCGCCAGCAAGTTTGCAGCATTCGGGTTCGCAGAGTCGCTGCGCCATGAGCTCGCCCAGGAGGCCCCCGGAGTGAAGTCGCTGGTCGTGTGCCCGTACTACGTGGATACCGGTATGTTCAATGGCGTGCGGACACGGTTTGCGAAGATTCTGCCCATTTTGCAGCCAGAGGACGTGGCACGCAAGGTTCTGGACGCGATTGAGGCCGGCAAAGAGCAGCTGATCCTGCCACCGTTTGTGCGGGTGACGCCCGTGGTGCGGGCGTTGCCGGTAAGAGTGTTCGACGCCGTCGTGGACTTCCTGGGCATCAACCATTCGATGGATAGTTTTACAGGTCATTCGGCGGATGGAGTTGCTGGCGGCGCCTAGGGGAAACGAGACACTTGGCTTGTGACAGCTTTGGGAGGCGGGCTTGCTCGCGCACGAGGGTGTGTTTCTCCGAATCCTGCCGAGATGCACGGCGTAAGTGCGCAGCTACTTGAGCGTGTAAGCGAAGTCTTATGCACTGCGCCACTTAATCTAGTCTGCGGTTTCTCGCTCACATACTATTTAGTTGTAGGTACAAGTAAATAGTGGGTGAGCGAGGCTTCATAGCAGCGCACTCATGACACGCGAATAGTTGCGGCAGCCGCAACACACAACTGAGAAGGAGAAGCGAGCATGGCTTCGTTTACGATCTTTGGGAATGGCAATATGGCGCAGGCTATTGACAAGGTGCTTTCGGCTGGTGGCGCGGCTGTGAATCACATTGGCCATGACGAGGTGGGGAAGGCCGCGATTTCGGGTGACGTGGTTGTTTTGGCAGTTCCTTATCCCGCAGTTGATGGCATTATCGCTTCGTATGGTAAGCAGCTCGTGGGCAAGGTAGTAGTGGACATTACGAATCCATTGAACTTCCAAACGTTCGATGAACTAGTTGTGCCGGTAGGCAGTTCCGCTGCCGTGGAGATCCAAAAGATGCTGCCAGAATCACATGTTCTGAAGGCCTTCAACACCACGTTCGCTGCCACGCTGGCTACTGGCAAGGTTGGTGAAAACACTACAACGGTGCTTGTAGCTGGCGATGATGCAGATGCTAAATCCATCCTGATCGAGGCCGTGAAGGCGGGGGGACTTGAGGCTATCGATGCGGGCGCGTTGAAGCGTGCCCATGAACTTGAGGCACTCGGATTCCTGCAGCTTACGTTAGCCGCTTCGGAGAAGATTGGATGGACCGGCGGCTTTGCAGTAGTGCGTTGACACGTGTGGTTCTTGCTAAGCGTGTGACAAGTATTTCTCCTTATCCTTATTCCGCGGCCAAATACGGAAGTTGGACGCGGTACACCTTGCCACCGGCGACATATTCGCCACGGCCAGGCGGATAATCAGAGCGTTGAGTGCGTCCGAAAGACGTGCGGAATAGAGTCTCGCCGTCAAGCTGGTCGGGTTGAAGCACGAGCCCTCGGCGCTGATTCCGCACTTCGCTGAGGAGCGGCCACGAAGCTGCCCACGCGCTAGTTTCTGCCTCCACTAATCCAAAGTGTCCGGCGCGCCGCAGTTCTTTGAATAGGGAAGTGAGGGGTTGTTCTGCTGGTGTCGCAAGATAGTCGGTGACGCTTTCCACTACGAGGGCAATGCCCACGGAGTGCCGCGCGATCTGGTTTTGTTGTGAATTCCAGGGCATTCCTGGCTGGGTGGATATAGGTTGGCTGGATTGTTCTGCGAGTATGTCCTTGATGAGCTCCGAGGCGAGTAAGGTGGCCTCGTCCGGCGTGAGTGCGTGGTGGTCCCATATGGGGAGGGCCGCCACGAAGGAATTGCGTGGCCCAAAGTATACGAGTTTCGTTGCGCTGGACCACGTGCGCAGCGCAGATGCGCAGACGGCAAGAGCATTCGACCGGCCGCTTCCTGGCATTCCAGCTAGCAGCATGAGGCCGTGAGGTTCGAAACCGATTGGCTGCAGGTCCTCTTCGGCGATGCCGAGCAACGGCAGTTCGCGTGCACCATCCCGAACAATAAGGGGAGTGGACTGCATCGGAATGACTGTGGCGAGCTTGGTAATCACCGGTGGTGCAGACGTTGGTGCGGGCATGCTTTCAGGGGCGTCCATAGCAATCGCGAGCTGGAGTTCCAAGCTATATTCGCCACTAATAGCACGTCCGGGCGGAGAATCGTGCGTTAGTATGCCGTTAGGTACGCCGAGTTGCGCATATGAAGCGCTGTCTGCCTGGCGTAGCACTATTCGAGTCGCAATTGTGGAGTTCATTGCAGCGGGTATCGCGGCGGGGCTCTCGGCTGCCATGATCAGGTGGATTCCGGCGCGCCGGCCGTGTTCTGAGATACGGAGAAGATGCTGATAAGGAGTGTCATGCCCGAGTTCGATTTCCCATCGGCTGCGAAATGCTCCGAATGAATCAAGCAGCACAAAAATGCGGTTGTCCCCTGAGCCCGCAGCTGTGATGCCTGCAAGAAAGCGGAGCAGGCGCTTTACGCGTTCTTCATCCGTACTTGGCACGATGGAACCCACATGGGGAAGGCCGGTTAGCTCTGCCAAACCGCCTCCGCCGTAGTCCAATCCGTACACCCAAGGCACATGGTCGCTCGCGTAGGCAGCAGCATAAGCGCATGTGCGGAGAAACGTGCTTTTTCCGGATCCACCGGCACCGATAGCCGCCACAGTACCCCGTTCCGGGTAGAGGAAAGCGGTACGCTGCTCTTGGCATTCAGGTACATCGAACAAGCCAACGGGGAGCCGAAGATCGGCGGATTCTCCATGTGATTCGGGCTCATTATCGATGAGCGAGTTCAGAGTGATGTGTTCCGGCAGCTCGGGTAGCCACGGTTTGCGAGGTTGGGGGATTCCGGCTTGTAGGGTTCGTTCTTTGATTGTTGCTATCAGCGTGCCGAGCCCATCATGGTGAGATGCTGTTGTGTGCGATCGTGGAACCGGAGGGATAGTCCATTTTTCCCCTGCGCCAAAGCGTAGTGTTTCCACTTCAATGGAAGGAACAGAATCTTGCGCTGCTGTGGCAGCGTTTCCTGTTTGGAACACGTTGATGGCGCCCGGGCCAGTTCGGATGGCCGCACGTCCGGGGGTCAGCGGGTCGAAGTGGGCCGCGATCGGATCTCCGAGTACATCGAGAGAATCTGATTCATCTGCCATCCGCAACCCGATTCGCAGATTTGTGTTTGCCCGCAGGTTCTCATTGATGACGCCCGCAGGCCGTTGGGTAGCCAAAATGAGGTGCAACCCAAGTGAACGCCCACGTTGCCCGATATCAACGATGCCGTCAACGAAATCCGGGAGCTCGGCCGCAAGAGCAGCAAATTCGTCTACGACCACAACGAGCGCCGGCGGCGCTTCCGGATCTTTCATACGCTCAAGGGTTACCAAATCTTTGGCCTGTTTTCGGCTCAGCAACTCTTCTCTGTAGCGCAACTCTGCCCGGAGCGAGGTGAGTGCTCGCCGTACAAGATGCGGTGATAGGTCAGTGACCAGGCCAACAGTGTGAGGCAGGTCTACGCACTCGGCAAATGCCGCGCCGCCCTTGTAATCCACCAGCAGAAATGTAACGCGCTGTGGTGAGTATGTTGCCGCCAATGATATGACCCACGATTGCAGAAATCCGCTCTTACCCGATCCGGTTGTTCCGCCCACTAATGCGTGAGGCCCAGAAAGCCGCAGATCTATCGCGAAAGCTCCGTGCGAGTCCACACCGACGACGGCACGTAGCCCGTCATCTGCTGGAGTGATACCTTCGTGGTGGTCTTCTGGCACATTGAGTAGGGGCTTCAAAGGTATCGCGCGCGGCAGGTCTGATTCGTCGATTATCGGAGCGCCGGCATCCACAATGGGTGCCAGTTGCAGTGCCGCGGCCGCGATCTCTGTAGCACCGCAGGTCAGCGGTTTGATAGGGACGATTTCGTGTGTCAGGGTATCGCCCACGGCGGCTTGTGCAGTTCGCGAACCTAGAACTGCGAATGTTGTGCATGCTGCTGGAAGTTCCGCTTGCCGGGCCGCCACCCACACAACGTGAATCCCGTAATCAGAACCATGCTCTGCGATGCCGACAATCCGCCCGCGTTCGGATTCGCATCCTTCCACGAGTAGTACGATCGCGGGTGCATGTGTGCGTGCGCCATCATTGCGTTGAGTACTTCGGCGCTCTTCGAGAACCGCGGTCACATTGGTGATGAGCCGATGCACGTGTTCTGGTGCAGTGGCGAGATGTGGACCGGCCAAAGGTGAGTGAGGCGATTCCGTGTGGGGAATCCACTTCAACCAGTCCCACAATTCGGGCTTCGATCCGCATCTGCCGGCGCAATCGCCTTCATCACCGATTGCTGCAGCTATCACTACCTCGGCAGGCGAATGAAGCGCCGCCACTTGTGCGATAAGTGCCCGAGCCAGCCCCTGCGCGGCCTTCCCCGTTCCCGCAATCCCTAACGGTCTGGTACGCAAATCGGCAAACACCGGCACCGGCGCGACGTCAGCAAATTCGTCGCGCACATCTATGAGCTGATCCCAATGATTGGCGGAAGCCTCCCCTCGCGGAGGTAACACGATTCGGGAGCGAGACGGCTGGCTGCCCAAACCCAGTGTGAGCTGCAGAAAATCCGTGCGATCCGGCCGGCGCGACCATAGGAGAGGGGTCGCTTCCATCATGGCTGCAATAATACGATCGCTGTCTACGCCTTCCAGCGCGCGTGTGCGGATTTCTTCTGCGGCGGCGGCCTGCGCTTTGACGCGGATATCCTGAAGTGCAGCGGAGAACTTAGCGTCATTGCGCTTTTTCCTTGCGCGTTCTCCAAACCAGCGATCCGCATAGCTGCCCAGCATCATCACCGGTCCGAGAGCGACGAACAGCAAGGTGAGTGTGTTGTGTGTGGCCAGGTACAGCGCCAGCCCCACGATCGCTGGAGCTACCATCGCAGCAACGGGTAGACGCTGGGTTTCCGCAGGCTGAGGTGGCGTAGGAGCTTCCCAGGTGTGCCCGAGAAACTGGGGAGTCACAGTGGGCGGCCGTGTGAATTGGTTATTGTATGTGCCGCTTGTTCTATGGGTCCTCACCGTGGCTCTGTTCGCACGCGCAAGCCACACAGTGGAACCGGAGCTAATCCCGGATTCGGAGAGCTTGGTATCCGGATGGGCCTCGGAATATTCCTGAGTACCAGGAGGCTTCACAATCAGAGTGAACGGCTCCGCATTTTCCTTCTCCGCATGGGTATTCGCAGCGATCAGTGCAGGCTGGGCGCGCGCCAGCGCAGCGGCGATGGCGCCAACGCTTGCGGTGGCATCTGCCGTCACCACGATGTCATCAGTAGTGCCGTTTGGGAAAAGGACACGGAGCCGTACGCGCACAATACCTGCCTTTCGAAGTGATGAGTGCTTCTTAGGTTCGTGTGTGCGATGAGTTTATCGGGTGCCTCAGACGCGATTTCAAGTCCCAAATTGCCGCATGCGATGCGACGGCGCCCTCAGCCACTTTGTGCGCTATTGCGCTCTCATCTGCTCCAGCAGGTTCTTGCGGGCGGTTCGGCGATCTGGCTTGCCAAGCATGGTCTTGGGTAGCTCGTCGCTCAGGATGAGGTGACGTGGTAGCGCGTAGTGGGGCAGTTCGGCCTCAAGAGTGCGCCGCAGCCGCGCCAGGTCAGGTTTAGCCCACTTTGCCTTGACGATCGCGGCGACTTCTTCGCCCGTTGCAGCGCTGGGCACGCCAACAACGACGGCGTCCTCGGCGTTGGTGAGGCGCCGGATGGCATCTTCCACCTGGGAGGGGAACACGTTGAAACCAGAGGTAATGATCAGGTCCTTTGCCCTGTCAACCAGGTAGATGAAGCCGTCGTCGCACCTGCCAATATCGCCCGTCCGGAACCAACCATCCACGAACGCGTGCTCAGTTTCCTCCGGATCCTCAAGGTAGCCGGAGAAAACCTGCGGTCCTTTAACCAGAATCTCGCCGGGTTCGCCGTCGGGCACATCACGCGTGGGATCGTCCAGATCCACTAAGCGCATTGACGTCGATGGGAACACCAAACCCAGGCAACCGGGGCGCCGCGCAGGCGATAGTGGCGATCCACATAGTGTAGGGCAGGTTTCGGACATCCCATATCCTTCGATGATGTAGTGCCCAGTGGTGGCCTCCCAACGCGCGGCGATTTCGCGATTCAAGGACATTCCGCCGGAAATCGAGTATTTGATGGTGGAGATGTCTGTGCCAGATTCGCGGGCGCCGCGCTCGATGCGGTCGAACATCGGAGGCACACCCACGAAGAATGTCACATTGCGATGGCGATGTGCCTTTAAGGCCATTTGTACGTCAAAGGTGGGGAGTACGATTTGGCAAGCACCAATAGCCACCGCCGCGCACAGCATGAAGGTCATTCCGAACGCGTGGAAGTAGGGTAGTAACGAGTAGAACGTCTCCGCGCCGCGATCCAACTCATACACCCAGAACAAATTCTGGTTGACGTTCGCACGGATATTTGCGTGCGTAAGCGGCACCGACTTCGGCACGCCATTGGTACCAGATGAATGCAGGATCACGGCCACATTCTGGGCTTCGGCCTGCGGCAGCGCATCTGGCACCGGGCCGGATTTGTGCACCAGCTTGTCCCACGACTTCGATCCGACGGGTACCGGGCCCGTCAGCTTTCGTTTGGCTTGCGCCGCCTTGTCTACGGGTAACGCTAGCCCAAGCCGCACCTTGCGCGGCATGGCGTAGGTGAGATCTACCGTCAGCAACTGGTGGGCTGAGATTCCGGCTTTACGCATTTTGTGCCCAATCTTGTCCCACGCCACGCAGATCGTGCCGTCATGCCGCCCGATCTGTTGTTCCAGTTGCGCCGCAGGAGCCAGCGGATTGAGCTCCGCGACTGCGGCGCCCAATCGCATTGCACCGTAGAATGCGATGAAGTGTTGTGGGCAGTTCGGCAGGGCGATAGAGATTGTGTCGCCGCGCTTCACTCCCATGCGGTGTAGCACGTTTGCGGCCTTCAATGCTTCGCGGTAGACGCGTGCATAAGTCCATTCTTGTCCGAAATAATCGATAGCGACGGCGTTGGGATAAGCGTGCGAGGTATGCTCCAGCAGTTCAAATACGGAACGCTGTGGCGTGGGAATTTCGAATGGAACACCCGGTTCGTAATGTGCGTGGCTCAGTTCGTCGATATGGGTGAATTCCATCCTCATGCAATCGTCTCCTGTGATCTGCATTTGCCGCGGCGGGAACCGCGGGCACAACCATTTCATCTTATGCCGCTTCGCTGGATGAACCGCGTATGCGCGGGTTTACGTGTGCTTGTGTGCAGAGCGGCTAGGCGTATCTGCCCGTATACGTAAACGACGTGCGCATGAGCGCGATGCAGAGCCACTACGTTTCGGAGAGTGGCACAGCCACTCCATATCCGGTGGAGTGATCGAGCACGATTTGCATTGCTGTGTGTGTCGCCGTATTGAGAATGATCGGAGCGAGCAAATTTACCGTAATGGGGTCGGATTCGTTGCGTCCATTTGGATTTGCAACGACCAATATCATGGGGTTCGCTGTTCCTAAGGCTGCAGTTGCGCTGGAAGGGATTTCTGGGGCGTAATGCGGAGTGAATATCTCAGGATCAATCAGGAAGAGCCGCGGTGCCCAGCCATGTGCATTGCGCGGGATTGCCTCGATTGTGAACACACCAGGTGCCCCTTCAAGCGATTCGATCGTGTAATCACGATATGTTCCGATCCCAGGCAATGGCTCTAGGAAGTGCACTGAGCCGCGCGTGCTGGGTCCGATGCGTGAAATTGGAACATGTTCTGTATTGGCGGAAATCATGGCTGCCCTATGCCAGGTAGTCCAACAGCGTCGGTTGGAGCATCTTTCCGGTGGCGGCAAGAGCACCCTGATAAGCTACTTCGCTGAGCTTGAGATCGACAATCGTGGCCGGTAGATTGGCATCTTCTACTTCAGACAGTTGAGTCTTGAGGGTCAACTGTTGATTCTGGATGGATGTCTGTGCCTCAGTGACAAGATTGTAGCGGGTGCCAACGTCCGCGGCTTCCTGAAGGATAGCTTGGGAATATGTATCCATCGCATCGACGTAACGCGTGGCATCCTTCCCGGCGCGCAGATCCGCAGTGATCGTTCCGATCAGTTCGAAGATAGAGCCGTTTTCATCGCCCCACACCTTTGAGCCATCGGAATCGACGCGCACGGTGCTGTTATCGGAAATACGCCGTTCCACCGAGTCATTGGAGTTTCCAGTGAAGCGATATACAGTGTGTGTGATCGGATCGCCTTGCGCGTCAAGTGCAGGAATACGGTTGCCATCCGCATCTTGTTTGTAAACGGGCATGCCGTCCGCGTCAAGAACCGTATTCCCATCTGCGTCAGTTTCAACCTGGTACGCGGGTGCACTGACAGCGATGTAGGCGGACTCTGCTTCAGAGTTTCCAGCAAACACTGATCGTCCCAGGTATGTCGTGTTCGCAGTTTCGAGCAGAGTTGCGCCTAGAGCGTCTATCTGCGTAGCGATCGAATCACGCTGAGTCTGGCCATAGCTGGCATTTCCAGAGGCGAGTAGGAGAGTGCGAATCTTGGTTACCACGGGTGACGCGCTGGTGAGTGCGGTATCCAGAGTGGAGAGCCACGAGACTCCGTTCTCCGCATTGCGTGCATATTGCGAGGTATTGCGCTGGTCCGATCGAATCCGCATTGAATCGACTGCGGCGGCGGGATCATCAGAAGGCCGCTGGAGCACTTTGCCGCTGGTAAGCCGCTCTTGTAGTTGGTTCAGCCGGCTGAGATTAGTCTGAAGGTTGGCTAGCGCCGTGCGCTGAATAGATGCGTGGGTAATGCGTTCAACCATGGTGGATTACCTCCCCACTACGCCTGTGCCGTTGATTAGTGTGTCGAGCATTTCATCAACAGCCGTAATCGCGCGTGCGGAAGCCTGGAACGCCCGCTGGTAGGAAATCATAGAGATCGCTTCTTCATCGGCATCCGGTGCCGTAACAGCCTCCCATTCGGACGTTGCAGCGAGCCTGGTAGATTCGGCTGTGGCTGCTTTTTCATTCGCAGAGGTCACTTCCACGCCAACTGAAACGACCGCATTGCTCCACAGCTCAGTGGTGCTTGTCAAGCGTGAAATTTTGTCTGCGATAGCCGAATTGAGCGCGCTTCCCTGCTCATCTTGGGTCTCCGAATCGCGAACGGCAATGTCCTCTGTATTAGAGATCGCGACGCTGATTTCTAATACAGGTTCGCCAGCGTCTGCGGGCAACGCGAAGAAATCTCCTCCCTGCGTTCCAGCAGTGGTGAGCGCAGTCTGATGGAGAGCGTTCACACTGCTGGCAAGATCCGTGGCTGTTTCGTTGATCGCCTGGGCAACGGTCAGAAGAGGCCCACCGTCTTCTGCTGGCGCGAGAGCTGCAATCATTCCGTTGATCTCGCCGCCTTGCGAGTTGACGCTGCGCCCAGAATCAGCCCAGACAAGGCGGACGCTTTCAGTACTGTCTTGGGTGGCAGAGCTAGCTAACGCAGAGAACGACGTGGTACCTGCCAGAGACATTGTGTGATAGGACGAACCCGAAACCAATGCGTTTCCTCCTACCATGATGTCTGCGGTTCCATCCTCTTTGTACCGCATTTCCGCCCCCACAAGCTCAGACAGTTGGGTGGCGAGTACCGAACGCTGGTCGAGGAGTTCATTGACATCTGCACCGCTCGCCGTCATGTTACGGATCTGATCGTTGAGGTTTGCTATCTTGCTAGCTGTAACGTTGACTTCGTCAACCCGTGCCTGAGCCTCGGCACGCAATGTGGTCCATTGCGTGTTCGTGGTGGTGTAAACATCACGCAGGCTTGAGACAACGGATTGTGCACGTTGCAGAAGCACGGCCCGCGCGGCATCGTCCTCAGGCCGGTTCGCAATATCCTGCCATGCCGAAAAAAAGGTGCCGAGGCGCGCTGAGATAGCCGTATCCTCGCTCGGCTCGCCCAAGGAACTTTCGATCCGTGTCCACGCATCGGAGAGTGCTCCGGTGTAACCTGCGGATGCCGATTGCTGGCGCATACGCGTCTCGAGGAAAGCGTCTCCCAGCCTGGTGATGCCGTTCACGGTAACTCCACCAGGAGACCAGGTGGCATTAGCCGTAATCGAAGCTGGAGCGGAGCCCGAAACCGGCTGTAAATCAACTCGTTGTCGGGTGTATCCGTCGGTATTGACGTTGGCCGCGTTTTGCGCGGCGACGGCAAGGCCTTTGCGTTGCGCGAAGAGCGCACTCGCAGCGGCGTTCAGAGAGCTGAAGGTACTCATGCGGCGGCCTTTCGTTGTAGAAGAAGAGTTGCGTGGTGAAGAACAAGTGAAGATGTGATGCTCTCATGTGATCTAGAGGGAGGTGTTAATGATTCCGGTACTGGGCGGCGTATCAAACCGGACTTTTCCATCCCGGTCATACGTTGGTGCGGCATCTGTCAACGTTGCGACGAGTTCTTGCAAGGCGCGTGAACTGGATGCTAGTTCGCTCCTCGCCTGATCATTCGCCTTCTTAATGCGTGTTGTTAGATCGATTAGTGCCGTGCGGTGCTCATCGAAGATAGAATTCCAGGGGGCCGGAGAAGCGGCGGCGATCACGCGCAGCGGAGCCTGTGGATTCAAGCCCAACGATGTGGCAACGCTGTCTGATTCAGTTGCTCGCGCCAGCTCTACTGTTTGAACACTGCGTGCTGCATCCTCAGCTTCGCGCGCCGCGCGTGCCACATAGTCAGACCGACCTGCAGCCAATAGAAGGCACTGGACATCCAACCTATAGAGGAGTTCTTCCAGTACGTCGCGTTCATGCCACAGGACATCTGACAGTGTTTTTTGAGTCATAAGCAATTTTTCTTCTGTTTGTGCACCTGCCATCACCGTCACGTCTTAAGTGATCGGTCATGAAGGGCGGTGATTGAGCATTTACTTTTTTTCGCACCAAGACCAAGCCAGGCTGCAGTGGTGATGTGAGAAAGAATCTCGTTACTACTGCCTCATTATACCCAGCATAGTTATCTACGTCACAATGAAAGGATTACTCACCGTAACATAATGTGCGCGTTGGTGAAATCGGTGGATTGCAGACTTGGAAAAACATATGTGCGGCATCGTTTGTGTGTCATTGTGCGGATAGAGGTGTGGGGACGTGACAGTGGTGAGTTGCGCAAACCGGAACGAGACGACGCGAAATTCCAAACGGCAGACCGAACCGGCGTGGCGCAGAGGCATGGTTGCTTTCCCATCAGTGATAGTACAGACCCGCGGGCGGTGCCCAGGGGGCTTTTGCTTATGGGCTGTGTTACATTCCCCAACCAAGAGAAGAACGCCTCAGGTCATTGTTGACAACAATCATCATATCAGTCTGCACTTTCGCGCTAGACTTGGCTTCTTCTAAATTGGGGAATAATCCCAGTTCTGGTTCCTTTCTTTCTCCTCAGCCGCGTTATGATCATCGCGGTTGCGTTTCATCAACCACCACGGTAATTCCATCACGACGAAACAACTCGACGAGTTCAGGCGGAGTCTTTCATTTTTCGGCGACGCCTGGCGGAGGCATGGGTGCCGATGCAAAGACGCAACCAGCGGGTGGCCTGGGGAAGCCACTCGCTATCAACAAAAACTACAAGGGCTATGTGAACAGTTCGAACGCAGCAGCGTTTTCAAGGAGCGTGAGGCGACTTGAGAGAGTCGAGGCATGAATACGAGGTCTTGATGTCTACGAACGTGACAATTCGCATGCGGGGCGAGATTGCGGATGAAGGTGCAACTGCATGACCATATTGGACCGGGCAGCGCAGGATGAGTTGATTGTGGCGAACCTACCTATCGTGGGTTACCAAGTCAGCATGGTGCTGCGCCGGCTGCCCGCGCACGTGCAGCGGGAGGATCTTGCATCGGCAGGCGCGTTGGCGCTTGTGCAAGCGGCGCGGTCGTTCGATCCGGATCGGGGTGTGCCCTTCACAAACTATGCAGCCATGAGGATCCGTGGCGCAATCATTGACGAGCTGCGCTCGGCTGATTGGATGACGCGGGGAGCACGGCAAAAGACCCGCGCGGTACGGGAGTTCGAAGACATGCTCACTCCAATCCTGGGAAGATGCCCTACCGACGCAGAGATAGCGGACGCATCCGGTACGGAGATCGAGACCGTTCGGAGTATTCGGAGTCTACCGGAGAGCCAAATGGTGAGCATTGAAGCGAACGCAGGTTTGGCCGCCACGTTGGCTGACAGTACTGCATCGCCAGAAGAGCGGGTGCTGGTCAATGAGAAGTTGCGGGTGCTTACTGTGGCGGTAAACGAATTGCCTGAGAAGCTGCGCGTGGTGATCCAGGGGGTCTTTTTCGAGGGCCGGCCAGTGGCAGATATTGCAAGTGAACTGGGTGTTACGGAATCGCGTATCAGCCAGCTGCGAACGCAAGCACTTGGTTTGTTGCGCGAGGCAATGGATGCGGTGTTTGAGCCAATGCGCACCCCAAAGCGCCCTGAAAAGCCAGGAGTTGCGTTGCGCCGCAGGTATTCCTACATCGACGCCGTCGTGGATAGGGCGGCAACCGGCTAGCGGGGCTATCCGTGCGGCAATCTGCAAGGCTCAGTGTCAGTTTTCTAAACTCCAGGCCCGTTGTGCCGATGCTGAAGATGTCAGCCCACGGAGGGGCGGCATACACAGTACCTTCAGGAGGAAGGAAACATCATGGCTTTGACCATTAATTCAAACATTTCGGCGATGAACTCGTACCGGAACCTGTCGTCCACGCAGAATTCGCTGAGTTCCTCACTAGAGAAGCTGTCCAGCGGTCTGCGTATCAATAAGGCTGCAGATGATGCGGCTGGCCTTGCTATTTCTGAGGGCCTGCGCGCGCAGGTCAACGGCACTAAGCAGGCTGTGCGCAACGCCCAAGATGGCATTTCGGTTGTTCAAACCGCTGAAGGCGCGTTGACGGAGACCCACTCCATTCTGCAGCGTATGCGTACCCTGTCTGTGCAGGCTGCTAACGACGGTGGGCTTTCCACTGAGGCGAAGTCCAATATTCAGGATGAGATGGATCAGCTTACGTCCGAGCTCGATCGGATCGCTTCGACCACGAATTTCAACGGCCGTGCCCTGCTAGATGGCAACTACGATTATTCGTTCCAGGTGGGCGCGAACGTCTCTGATAGTGACAAGATCAACGTGAAAATCGCCAAGATGGATTCTGAGTCGCTCGGAGTAAACGCGCTCAATGTCAAGGCGGGGGCTCAGGTTACGGGTGGTACCGCGGAGGTCTGGACGAGTACTGGTGATGTAGCGTTCTCAAGTGGATCGTCAGACCAGCTTACAGTTGGTGGAAAGACGTACTCTCTGAAGGATTATGCGGACGTTACAGCGCTTAACACGCAACTGACAACGGACGGCGTCGATGTCACCGCCAGTCTCTCTGGCTCGAAGCTGGTGCTGACCGCGAACGAGGTTGGAGAAGGCACATTAAGTGGTGTTTCGGGCATTGCTGGTAGCGTGACAACCGCCGGAGCTGACGGGACTGCTTCGGGCCCAACCGGCGCAGAGAGTGCCATTACGGCTATCGATAACGCAATCAAGGTGGTATCCGATCAGCGTTCTGAACTCGGTGCTGTTCAGAACCGCTTCGACCACACGATCAACAACCTAAACGTGGCATCAGAAAACCTCTCCGCATCCGAATCCCGCATTCGCGATACGGACATGGCTGAGGAAATGGTGGAGTTTACTCGCGCGCAGATCCTCTCCCAGGCGGGTGTTTCGATGTTGGCGCAGGCGAATTCTTTGCCGCAGTCTGTGTTACAGCTGCTGCAATAGTGACCGGTGTGGGGATGTTGGCCATGGTCTGGTGGAAGTCGGCATCCCCACACTCTTTCGCAAGGGGACTGAGCGTGGCATGAGGAGTGAGAAATGAGCACCTCCAGTATTGATGGGATCATCAGCGGCTTTAAGACGAGCGAATTGATTGAGAGCCTTCTTACCCGCGAATCCGGCGCACAAAGCCAAATCCAAGCGCGTAAGGATACAACGGATTCTATGGTGAGCGCCCTGCAAAGCCTCAATACAAAGGTTGCCTTGCTCGCTGAGGCGGCAACGAGTGCAGCAAAGGGCACGGGATGGACGTCCGTAAAGGCTACCAGTAGCGATTCAACCGTGACTGCTGCAGTGGGCTCCACCGCCCAGGTGGGTTCGCTGCGGTTTCGAGTGAAGGCGGTGGCTCAATCGCAGGTGACGCTGATTGCGTTGCCAACAGATTTCTCGATGGACGGCCCAGTACTCAAAATTTCGAGGGGTGATGATGTCATCTCAATCCACGCTAGCGGAGGTTCCGTTGGCGATATCGTGGCAGCGGTAAACGCCGCAGGTATAGACGTTCATGCTACTTCCGTGTATTTGAACGACGACGACGCCGGGAACCCGGTATATGGGATTCAGATCTCGGGTGATGACTCCGGGGAAGAGATTGCATTTCAGTTTTCCTATACAAACAATGCTGGCGAAGATGTTCCGGTGGGCGTTAATGTGCGCGAGGCTGAGGACGCCAAGATCACTTTGTATCCAGGAACGGCCTTTGAGCACGATGTCACTTCTTCATCTAACACATTCCAGAACTTGTTGACTGGAGTGGATGTGACAGTATCCCAGGTCACGCCATCGGATTTCGAAGATGTGGAACTAGTAGTGAATCGCGATAGCAGCGCTGCTGAAGATACAGCCAATTCCCTTGTCAATAATTTGAATCTTGTGTTGACGGAAATCACCTCGCAAACCACGGCGAAATCGTCTACCAATGATGAAGGAGACAGCATTCTGGTCGGCGGTACGCTCACAGGATCCAGCGCTGTGCGGGAACTCCAATTTGGATTGATGGCGGCGGCTGGCGCGGCTGCAAACGGGCATTCAGTAGCTGAATTCGGTATCAGTATTACGCGTGATGGCACGTTTGAAATTGATGACGAACTCTTCTCGCAGGCGCTGGAAGCGAATCCGGACGATGTCAAAGCGGCGCTTGCCGCTTTTGGACAGGCAGTCGCGGATGTGGCTAGTGCCGCTTCGGACAAAGAAAACGGTTCGCTTTCGCTTGCGATTGAGGAGAATGAGGGCGTTTCGAACGATCTGAATGATCAGTTGGAGGCATGGGAAGAACGGTTGGAGATGCGGCGCGAAAGCTTGCTGCGTCAATTCACCGCGATGGAGGATGCATTGTCTGAGCTGCAATCACAGTCCAGTTTTCTCACTGCTTATCTAATGGCAGATACGAACCAAACGTCGAGCAGCGATGACTGAGGGCGGTAAAACGATGAACCAGGCTGCACTTCTGGAACGTTTCAGGGCGGAGGCCGTCCGCACGGCATCGCCGAAGCGAGTGGTGATCCTGCTTTACGACCGTCTGATGCTCGATTTGGAAAGGGCACAGGGCGCTTTGCTGCACGAAGATCCTGTGGATGCGCGCTCGAAACTAGTCCATGCGCAGGATATTGTCAGTGCCCTTTCAGACGCGCTCGATTTTGGGCAGTGGAATGGTGCCGAGGCGCTTCGGGAGATCTATGACTACGTGTATTCGTTATTGGTGCAAGCGAGTGGTGAGTCGCGGAGTGAACCTATCGCAGAGGCGCGTGAACTACTAGAACCGTTGCGCCAAGCATGGCATGCGGTGGGCGAGTCTCCGCGAACCAGGGTGGAGGAGCCCATCGGACAGGAGCTGGGAGTGGGTTGAAATGGCCCCAGATGCTGGCGCAGCGGTGGATGCGGATAACAGACGGGCGTGGCAAGAGACGCTGGACACGATGCAGCGCAACCTCGAATGTCTGAGTGCAGCAGTAGCAGCTGGAGACATTCCGGAAATAGTTGCGCCGCGACGGCTGGGAGGCAGCGGATTCGGGCCGTTGCCTGCGGATATGCTGGATGACGCGCTAGACCTGGTGAACAGGCAAGAAGAGGTAGCTGCTCAGATTCGGCAGTCGATGGTACGGCTAGCGCAGAAAATACACGCAATTAGAGATCTGCGAGTTCGTGTGGCTAAGTCGCCCCACTATATAGACAAGGAAGGATAAAGTCGCGGTCCATTCGAAGGGCAATTAGCGTTGTTGTCCCCATTTACTAAAGTCTCGTGTGCTGATGCCGATTGAGTAAGCGGGCATGGATAGCCCGCGGGACCGGCCATGGACAGGCCACAGGATCACTGAGGTAGAGGTAAGGGGGCTTGACCGTGTTTGACTCGGTGGCTTATCGCGCCATGAATACGGCGCTTGATGGGCTTGCGCTGCGTCAACGGGTGATTGCGGATAACGTTGCAAACATCCAGACACCCAATTTCCACGCGGGAAGAGTTCAATTCGAAGACGCTCTGGCTGAGGCCGTAGATTCAGGTTCGGGTGAAGTGCCATTGCGCGTGGCGCAATCTCTTGAACCTACGCGCACGAATGGGAACAACGTCAATCTGGATACCGAGACGTTGCTCAATATCGACACTAATTTGCGTTATGCGCTGGCTACGCAGGCGGTCGACGGAGAATTTACGTCTATTCGCACGGCGATAAGGATGTCTTGATATGAGCATATTTGGCGCAATCGGTATCGCATCAACGGGGCTTACGGTGAACCGGAAGTGGCTGGACGCGATCAGCGACAATATTTCGAACGCTAATGATGTTACGAGTACTGATCAGAAAGCCTTTCGGGAACGATATGTGGTGGCGCGCAGCATCGGCGGCGACTCGGGCGGTGTACAGGTAGCGGGGATCGAGCTTGGAGACGCTGAGGGGCGTCTGGTCTATGAACCCCAAAATCCGTTAGCGGATGATGAAGGCTACGTCCGCTACCCGGATATAGACATGGCGTCGCAGATGACTCAGCTGATCATGGCACAGCGCGGCTATCAGGCGAACGCGGCTGTTGTGGATCGTGCGAAGTCCGCATATGAATTAGCACTCCAAATCGGGCGGTGATTCCATGGCAATCGCTGCAGTCGAAGGAGTAACGGGTGTGCTGGGAACGCAATACACGGCGGCATCCGGTGATCGGAGTGCAAGCGCATCAGATGTGCAGGATTTCGCAAGTGCCCTGGCGGGCGCAGTGGATGGAGTCTCGGAGAGGCAGGAAACTACACTTGAGCTCGGGGTTCAGGCGGTCACGGGTGAACTTACGGATGTTCACGATTACACCGTGGCGGCGGCGGAATCTGCCGTTGCTCTTGAGCTGATGGTGGCTATACGTAATCAAGCCATAGGCGCACTCAATGAGATCTTAAGGATTCAAGCATAGATGCCCGCGCAACTACGTAATCTTTATGGAAAGCTTAAGGATTTTTGGCTTGCATTCACAGTACCGCAGCGCACCTTTGCGGTACTGGGAGTTGTTGCGCTGGTGGTGGCCGCCGTGTGGTTTGTTACGTGGGTTACCAAACCCGATATGGCACCGGTCTTTTCGGGGATGAGCGCTGAAGATACGTCGGCAGTGGTCGATCAGTTGGAGAGCGATGGGGTCAAATACGAGATCACTGATGGTGGTTCCTCGGTGCTCGTCCCCGCGGACAAGGTGTACAAGATCCGCGTTGAATTGGCTTCGCAAGGTATTCCTTCCAAAACAGATGGTTACGAACTATTCGATGATCTGAGTGTTGGTTCCACTGAGTTTCAACAAGAAGTTGCCTACAAGCGTGCTCTCGAAAGTGAGCTTTCAGAGACGGTACAGGCGGTGGATGGCGTCACTACGGCAATAGTTCACCTTGCTATTCCAGAGGAGTCCGTGTTTACGGAGGACCAGCAGGACCCTTCCGCTTCCGTATTAGTTGCGTTGGGTGCAGGCAAGGAGCTTGACAGCGCAAATGTGAAGGCCATTCAGAACTTAGTGGCAGCAGCGGTACCGGGTTTGCAACAGAATTCTGTGCGGATAGTGGATTCCGATGGGACGGATTTGACCTTGATGGCGCAGAACCAATCGGGTGACCGTAGTTCTACTGAGGAGGAGATTTCCCAACGCATTGAGAACATGCTGGATGCGGTATTAGGGAAGAACAAATCAATCGTGACTGTCAATTCTGATGTTACGACAGACACGGTGCAACGCAAATCGGAGACATTCTCTGTGACAGATGATGATATCCCTCCTTTGTCTAGCACAAAGACGACGGAAGAATACCAGTCAGCCAATGGGACAACCGCTGCAGGTGTATTGGGCCCAGATAACATCGCTGTGCCATCCGATGAGACGAGTTCGGGAACTGGTACCTACAAGAAGGAAGAAGAAACGGTGAATAACTCCGTCAATAAGGTGACTGAGGAAACCACCGTGAGCCCAGGAAGCTTGACTCGTCAGTCTGTTTCCGTACTCGTCGATCAGAACGCTTCGGCATCGCTTACTGACGACGATCTCAAGAAGTTGGTATCCGCAGCAGCTGGCATTGATACGGACCGGGGTGATCAGCTTGCCATCACCCGTGCCGTGTTCGACACGAGTAGCGCGCAGGAGATTCAGGACGAACTGGACGAAGCTGCCGAGGCGGAAAAAGTGAAAGCTGAAAACGAGCGTGAGGACTCAATTCGAAATGCGGTTATCGCGGGAGGCTTGGCATTCATCGCGCTGCTCTGGTTGTTGATACACCGCTGGCGCAAGAAGCGGACGCAAGAAGACGAGGAAGACTTGCAGGATTCGGAGTTCGCCTCTCTCAATGAAGAAGATGAAGGGGAACCCGGACTCGATCAAACGGTGGTTGATGCGATTCCCCCTGTTGAAGAGCCCGTTGCCCGATACGATCCCGATGCAGTAATTCGGCAAGAAGTGGACGCAATGGCTGATGAAAAGCCTGAGCAGGTAGCCGCAACGATTCATGAGTGGATGGGCGGGCGCTAATGGCCACAGGAGCGAGCAAATTGACGGCCGCACAGCGGGCGGCCGTCTTGCTGATCCAGCTGGGACGCGACCGTGCCGCTAAGGTCTTGGCGCTGTTAGATGAGACTGAGGTCGAGGATATTACCGCAGAGATCGTTCGTATGGATAGCGTGCCAACGGAGATCAGCAAGGAAGTTCTCCGGGAATTCCACCATGTCGCAATTGGTGGTGAAATTGCACCAGGCCATGGCGGATTCGAGTACGCCCAAAGGCTTCTCGAAGAGACTCTTGGAAAAGAGAAGGCCGGAGAAGTCATCGGACGCCTGAATACGCTATTGGCGGGCAAACCTTTTGATTTCCTTCAGCAGGCTGATGGACGGGAGGTCCAATCGTTGCTCGCTGGTGAACATCCGCAAACAGTGGCTTTAGTCTTGGCGCATTTGCGCCCTGATCGGGCGGCCGCGATCATGAGTGGACTTTCTCCCGCGGATCGAGCCGAGGTTGCGATGAGAATAGCCACGATGGAACAGGCGTCACCGGATGTCATCTCCGTGGTAGCGGAGAATCTTCAGCGTAAGGCTACATCTGTATTGACTGGAGGGGAATACATGCAGGTAGGCGGGGTGGAACCACTTGTAGCTATCCTGAATCGTTCGGACCCCGGCACTGAAAAGCAAGTTCTTGAAGAGCTCAAGGATAGGGACGAAGCCCTGGCGGAGCAAGTGCGTTCGATGATGTTTACCTTTGACGACATCGTGTTGTTGGAGGATAAGGCCGTTCAGCTGGTGCTGCGCCAGGTTGAGATCAGCACCTTGGCACTAGCCCTTAAAGGTGTGGGCGACGTTGTTCGCGAAAAAGTTGAAAAGAACCTCTCTGAAAGAATGCGCGAAACCCTCACCGAAGAAAGCGAGGTAGCTGGACGTGTTCGTATGTCGCAGGTCCAAGAAGCCCGGGGCGCCGTGGTGAGCGTGATTCGGCAGCTCGAGGAGAGTGGACAGATCGTGGTTCGCAGAGATGAGGAAGATGTGTATGTGCAGTAGCGTGCGGCCCGCCTTCGGAGAACCAGTTGACCGCACAGCTCGTGCTGCTCCCCAGCGCGTGACCTTTCGTGCGGTAAACGCCTATGGCGATGTGCAATCATCGATCGATCCACATCGGGAAGCGGGATACGCTGCCGGTTATATGGCGGGCTGGGGTGTGGGTTACCATGCTGCGACTGCGGAAATTGACGCACAGCGCAAGGAATTGCTGCGGATAGATGCACAAGAACGCGTCAGAGCCCAACACGAAGCGGCTGTGGCGGTACAGGTACTCGCGCAGGCGGCTGCTGCAATGCGCGAAAGGGCGCTTCCGGTGGTTAAAGAAGTGTCAAATGCGCTAGTGATGAAGAGCATCGAATTAGCTGAGGCAATTATTGGAAAGGAACTTTCCGATACGCGAAAATCTGCGCAGATAGCGCTGGAGAGGGCCATGGCTGATCCGGATTTACGCGAGGAAATTGTACGGATCAAAGTTTCACAGCAAGATTATGACACTATCCAGCATTTTGCGGCGGAGTTGCCAGGAGCGCAGCTTCCAGAAGGTGTGAAGCTTGTGCCGGCAGAATCACTTGCACCTGGTGATGCGATCTGCGATTTGCCAGAAGGATACATTGATGCCCGTATATCTGCGGCGTTCACGCGGGTTAAAGAGCTTGTCCTGGGCACCGCGGATACAGATATCTGTGCCGTCTCCACTCCTTCAGGCGAGGAGTAAACACTATGGCAAGCGTGATTGCACCGAGTCGATGGAAGCGAATCGTGGATGCTGCTGCGCCCATGAGGGTGGGAACGGTCAAAGCGGTGCGCGGTCTGTCTATTCAAGTCTCTCCAATGCACTTGCCTGTTGGCGATCTCGTGGAAATCCACGGCGATGGAGCTGTTTTGTGGGCAGAGGTCGTATCCGTTTCGCAAGAGGGTCTTTATTGCATGCCATTAGGGTCGCTCAACGGCCTGAAAGCCGGAGCGCGTGTGTACTCGCTAGGCGGTCCACTCTCAGTAAAGGTAGGACACGAGTTGCTTGGGCGTGTCCTGGACGGTCTCGGACACCCGATCGATGGCAAGGGTGCCATTGATGCGTTTGATAGCGTGCACGTATCTGCGCGGGCTGTGCCAGTGTTAGAGCGTCAGCGGATATCCGAACCGCTTTCGTTAGGAGTTAAGGTTGTTGATACCTTGACAACGGTGGGTCGTGGGCAGCGCATTGGTCTTTTTGCGGGTTCTGGCGTGGGCAAATCATCTCTACTTTCTATGATTGCCAGAGGCGCGGATACAGATCTAGCGGTCATCGCTTTGGTAGGGGAACGCGGGCGTGAGGTCAGGGAATTTCTGGAAGACGATTTGGGGGATGCGGGCCTGGAGCGCAGCGTAGTGGTTGTTGCAACAAGTGACGATCCTGCTGTTGTTCGTATCCGCGCTGCGCACACCGCTACACGGATCGCAGAGTACTTTCGTGACCAGGGTGAAAATGTGGTTCTCATGATGGATTCGCTAACACGTTTCGCTATGGCGCAACGTGAGGTTGGGCTTTCTATCGGTGAGCCGCCAGCTACTCGCGGTTACCCGCCATCGACATTCGCGATGCTAGCGCAGCTTCTGGAAAGAGCCGGGATGGGAAGGGAAGGTTCGGTGACAGGAATCTATACAGTTCTTGTTGATGGCGACGACTACAACGAGCCGATTGCAGATTCCGCGCGCTCTATCTTGGACGGGCACATCGTGCTCGATAGATCGTTGGCTGTGAACGGACATTTCCCCAGTGTGGATCCCGTTGCCTCCATATCACGAGTCGCCTCACATGTCACCACGCCTGAACAGCAGGAAATGGCCCGCATCTTGCGATCAGTGCTCGCTGCGCGTAGGCAGGCCCAGGACCTCCTCGATGTGGGTGCGTATGTGGCTGGTTCTAACCCCAAGGTGGATGCCGCCGTAGCGCACGCGCAGGAGATCGAGGATTTCTTGTGTCAGCCGCTCACCGAAGCGGTTCCCGCATCGTGCGCGTGGGATCAATTGCATACGCTGGTCTGTGCGTTGGGGGTTTCATGATGAATCAACGCATTCGACGCTTGGCTGGTCTTGCTCGTATTCGTGGTTTTGAAGAAGATAGGGCTGCTGCGGCATTGGCGGCGAGAACTCGCACGCGGGATGAGGCGCAGCACGCTCATATGCACGCGGAGCGTCGGCTGGAAAATTCTGGATTTCCGCCGGAGATGGACACTGTGACTTTCCGGGCTGTCGTGGCGGCTCGGGCCGCCGCAACCTCTGCATTCACCTCAGCTCTTCTTACATTTAAGGATGCTGAGGCGGCAAGAGAAACCGCGCGTGAGCAGTGGCGTCACGCAAGGACCAGAACGAGGATTGCACAGAAACTCGTCGACAAACAGCGCTCCCAAGAAGAACACGAACAACTGGCGCGGGAACAGAAGGCCATTGATGAAATAGCTGCGCGCATGCGCACCACTCAGGGCGGCCGCGCACAAGAGCGAAAGGGGCGCGACGAATGGCAGACGGCATAGCAGCAATCATGTCTCGTACGGCGGAGCTTGACAGTGTGTTGGCTTCACTTGCGGGGAATGCGACTGCGGATTCTACAGAGTCCCTGGATTCTCTCAATAGCGCAGATTCTGCGGACTTTACTCAAGTGATCGAGAGCATCTTAGGGGATGAAGCGAACACGGCAACGGCGGCGGGTGGTTCGACAGTAGAAGGCACGGTTTTGGCGGGAAACCTAATCAGTGGTTTGACGGGCCAGGACTTAGTCGAATCCGCTATGAAATACCTAGGAACGCCCTATGTCTGGGGTGGTGAAGATTCCAGTGGTGTTGACTGCTCTGGATTAGTGCAACTGGCCTTCGCCGACCTAGGTATATTGGTTCCCCGAGTTGCGGCCGATCAAGGAACACTCGGAGTATCAGTGGGCAGTCTCGCCGAGGCCGAACCAGGCGATTTACTGATCTTCCGTAACGGCGAGCACATCGGCATTTACTTGGGAAACAACCAGATGATCCACGCGCCTCAGCCGGGAGAGACAGTAGAGGTATCGGAGGTCTACAACACGCCTACGTCAATACGGCGTGTATTCCAGGATGCGGTTCCAACCACGGAGAGCACGTCTACGCAAACCTCCCTCACCGCACTTTTGGGGGCCTTGGAGGCCCAGAAATACCAAGACTACGCCGCAGAGATCCTGGAGAATCTTCTGAGCGGCGTGTCATTGACATCATCGCAGAAATCCGATTTCGGTTTGCTCGCATTACAGATGGGATATTGACGGTGTCTGTTGTGATAGGCCAGATAGCCGTGGGAATGCCTCCGGGAACGTTATCGAATGGGGCGGCCCAGGCCGAAGCAGAGAGCGATGCGCAGTTTGCCGCCTTATTGGACCACAGCATGTACGTCAGCGATTCGCAGCTGGCCGTGACAAATGAAGCCCAGCCCGGCACCAACACTGCACGTGGATCCTCTTCAGACCAGAATCAGGAGCCAGAAGCAGAGGAATCTGGAACCGATTCTGGTGCGCCTTCAAACCAACCTGCTGCGAGTGTCCAATTATGCGTTGGTGCTGCCGGAAGAACCAGTGAGATCAGCCAGAATAATGCGCAGCTAGCGACCCATACTGCGTCCTCGGAAGGTGCACAGCCAGCTGATAAGGCCGCTTCGCAATGCGGTCACATTCAGCAACTTGTAGCAACGCCGCAAGAGACAGAAAAGCCGTTGACACAAGAGAGCAAGGCAGCTGTATTACAGCAGCCGGGGACACCTGCATCAGCCACACAACAGCCGGCAATGCAAGGCAGAGCATTCACGATCCCGCAAGATGGTGCGTCGCCGGTACAAGCGGTATCCGCCGAGATCGCCGTGTTAGGAGCTTCGCCGGTGCAGGCCGCACCAGCGAAGGTCATCTCGGCAGAAGAAACGCCGTTGGAAGCCATTCCGCCCGCGCCTGTTGCAGCTGTATCAGTGCCTGTTGGCCACACTGAGCAGATTAGCGAGAAGCAGCAACTTAACCAGGAACTGCCTGGCGCGGCACAGATGTTATCCCTGAACGAAGGAGCAGTTTCGGCGAACAATTCTGCGATTCCGCAGGGCAGTGCGCATGGCTCTGGTGGTAGTTCACAGGATGGAGACGCGACCGATGCTGCTACGGATCTGAATCCGGGAGCGGCACGAAAGGCTGTGGTATCGGAAACGGCGATGGCCGGCGCGGGCCTGCCAAACGTCCACCGCAGCACGGAAGCGAATTCAGAGACTAACGGACGCAGCCAAGTGGTGGTATCGGAGAGAACGGTGGAGGCAGCGCTGCCACAGACGGCCGCGCAACAGGGAGCACAATCATCCACGTTCAAAGGGGAGATTCAGAACGCGTTGTTTTCTGCTGACGGTTCCACTACGGCGCGTAGTGATGTTTCCACCTCGGGTGCTACATATCAACCGCTTGCACGCCAAATCGGAAACGCAATGGCACACCTGCGGTCAGCGCCTGATGGACACTACGTGTTTTCTGCACGCGTCCACCCAGAGGACTTAGGCCCGATCAGAGTCACAGCACACCTGAGATCTGATGGTCTACATGTGGAGCTCGCAGGCCTGACGCTGGCAGCGGCTCACGCTTTGCGGGAGGCGCTGCCAGAACTGCGGCATAGCTTGCTCACATCAGGGATCCGATCGGATGCCACACTTTCCGTGGCTGGAGATACTGGTGGTGCTGATAGCTCTTTTGGAGAATCGCTTGGTGGTAACTCGCATGGCACCGATGCGCACGATGAAAGGTTCACTGGTGAGCTGCCTGAGGCACCCGTTCTGCCGCGCGCGGGCAAAGATTTAACACCGCGTAATCGCGCTGGTGATTTCAGCGCATTGGGACATGTCGACGTTGTTATTTAGAAACATGAAGGAGAAAACGAATGTCTGAACCGATATCCTCAACGGCGGCCAGCTTGCCGGACGATTACTACTGGTCTAACTCGCAAACTACGAGTGACTCAACGAACGAACTAGACAAAGATGCTTTCCTCTCATTATTAACCGCCTCACTGCAATATCAGGATCCTAGTGAACCAATGAGTACCAGTGAGATAGTGAGTCAAACGACGGCGCTGTCAACGATGGAACAGCTTGTCCAGTTGTCCGAATCGCAGGCTCAATCGCTTATCGCACAATTAAACGCATCCGCCGCTGCGCTGGTTGGGCAGACGGTGGAATACACAGATGGGCAGGGGAACACCACGAAGGGGACAGTGATGGCGGCTAGCTTCACACATGTGGACGGCACTGACCCCACGCTCACTATCGGCGACGCGGCAGTCCCATATTCGGACGTAACTGCTGTGGCTCAGGACTAATCTACTTTCGGTTTCCCCAGGAAAAGAAGACGAATAAACAGTTTGATTGGCACACGTGCTCAATAAAGGAGAACCCTCATGCTTCGATCACTATTCACAGGTATTTCAGGACTTCGCGCTCACCAGAATATGTTGGATACAACCAGCAACAATGTCGCTAACGTCAACACAGCAGGCTATAAGGCATCGCACACGGTTTTTTATGACACGCTTTCGCAACTATTGGCGGATGCGACCGCCGCGCAAGGCGGAAATGGTGGAACGAATCCCGCGCAAATCGGTCTGGGTGTGCAAACGGGAACTATCGTCACTGACCAAACGCAGGGATCGCCGCAACAAACCGGACGCACACTGGACGTGATGATTACGGGATCCGGCTATTTCGTTGTACGCGACAATGACGAGCAGCTTTATACCCGCAACGGGGCATTTGGGCTTGATGGTTCGGGCCGGCTGATTACGGCGAGCGGTCAGGTAGTCCAAGGGTGGCTTGCCCAGAATGGTGAAATCGATACTAACAAAGCGGTTAGCGATCTCCGCGTTCCTATCAATACCACCATCGGTGCGATGGCTACCACGGCTGTTTCATTCGCAGGCAATTTGCCGGCAAACTTGACTCCGGGGGCAGATACGGCCCTTGTGCGTACGGCTACGGTGTACGACGCCGTCGGGAACGCGAAAGATCTCACTCTCACCTTTACCCGTAACGCGTCAAATGCCGCACATCCGCAGGGCACTTGGACAGTACTGGCGCAGACCACTGGTCAAAATGGAACAGATGTAACGAATACAGTGACGTTGGATATCAACACGGATGGTTCCCTTACACCGAGCGGAGCGCTAGCGCTCAACAATAATGACGATGTGGACATCGCGATTGATCTGAGCGCGCTGACAGGTTATTCGGATCTGACCACTGCAGAAGTTTCTGAAGTGGATGGTCAGGCCGCTGGCGTGCTTCGCTCCATCGCAATCGGGCCGGATGGCACCGTGATCGGTACTTTCTCCAATGGCCTGCGGCAAGATATCGCGCAGCTGGCGCTTGCTTCCTTCAACAACATCGATGGCCTAGAGAAGGCCGGTGACTCCACGTTGCGGGCCACTGCCAATTCAGGGGCAGCGCAGATCGGTGTCGCCGGCAATGGCAACCGGGGCACGCTAACGGGAAGCGCATTGGAGATGTCTAACGTGGATCTGTCCCAAGAATTCACCAATATGATCATTGCGCAGCGAGGTTTTCAAGCTAATTCTCGTGTTATTACTACGTCGGACGAGATCCTGCAGGAGCTTGTGAACCTGAAACGGTGACGTAGGTAAGGCACGATTTGCTCAACGAACACTGATGCGTGCCGATTAGTAGGGCGTGCAGTCCAGGAAGGGCTGCGTGATACGCAGGATGGAACCGATATGATCGTATTCACACGCCTCACAGGCAAAACGAGGCAGCTCCTCGCAGTGAATCCTGATCTTCTTGTCCGTGTTGAGTCTGTTCCCGACACTATGCTGGTTATGCTTGACGGTAGCCAATATTACGTGCGTGAATCGCTCGACGAAGTCGTGGAGCGGGTTATCGAATTCCGCGCGCGCGTTTTGGCGCAGGCCACGGAACTTAGCAGCCGAACACTCACCGCCTTTGAAGATTCGCCGAGCGGCCCGGATTCTGACGATGCGGTGGTGGTTCAATTGATCAGGAACGAGGAGAACTAGTGGATCCTCTTGGCATTGTCGGCATAGTTATTGCGCTGTCTTCTGTAGTGGGACTCATGGTGGTGGAGGGCACAAGCCCCATGGCCATCTTGCTTCCGGGGCCCATGATCATCGTGTTGTTGGGAACGATTGGTGCGGGGCTTGCCGGATCAGTGTGGGTGGATGTCAAGTGGGCGGTCAAGAATTTGCCGCGAGCTTTGGTGGGCAAGGCACCTCAACCGGGAGAAACGATTGATACGATCGTCCATTTGGCTGATCGGGCCCGCAGAGAGGGGATGCTGGCGCTGGAAGAAGAGATCCGCACCATCGAAGATCCTTTCCTCAAGCAAGGTCTGAATGCGGCGATTGACGGTGCCGATTCCGATGAGCTGCGAGAGATGCTCGAAGGTGTTATCGCCACAAAAAGAAGTCAAGATAAAATCGCTGCGAAATTCTATATGGAGCTCGGAGGGTACGCACCCACCATCGGAATTATTGGAACGGTAGTCTCGCTGGTCCATGTGCTTGAAAACTTGTCCGACGTCGTCGCGTTAGGGCCGATGATTGCTTCCGCCTTCGTCGCCACACTGTGGGGTGTGATGACCGCTAACATGATTTGGCTGCCGATCGGTAACCGGCTTACCCGGCTTTCCGCTATGGAATGCGCACAAATGGAGATTACGTTGGAAGGCCTTATTTCTTTGCAGTCCGGCGCTAGCCCGCGGATCGTGGTTTCGCGCTTGAATTCACTTCTGCCTGCGCCGCGCCAGGAGGAACAGAAGCAGAAGAAGGCCGCGTGATGGCGCGGACTCGGGCCCGCAAGCGTTCGCAGAACAACACCGAAGAGGGTTCCACTAATACGGATCGTTGGACGATCAGCTACATGGACATGGTTACCGTGATGATGTGCCTGTTCATCGTGCTGTTTGCGATTAGCCAGGTGGATCAGCAGAAGCTTCGTACACTTGCCGAATCGTTGGGAGCCGCGTTCGGCGCGGAGAAGAGCAGCGTGGAGGTTCTTGACGGTTCGGATGGCATTTTGGACCAATCTGCTTTGCGTGATGCTAACGGCTCAGAGATGGTTACTGAAGGGGATGACGATTCGGCAATCGATGGGCAAGCGACGAAAGCTGAACGGCAGAAGGTTGCGTACCAGATGGCGCAGCAACAAATCGCTGGCATGGAATCGTTACAGAAACAGATCCAGGCCAAACTGGAAGAACGCAATTTACAAGGTGAGGTCCAGATGACGATCACATCCAGAGGTTTGGTGATTGGCCTTGTATCCAGCAACGTTTTCTTCTCATCCTCAAGTGCGGAACTGACGCCAGAGGCAGAACAAGTAATTGATGTGCTGGCGGAAGAGATCAAGAAGACTGATAAAGACATCTCGGTTGAAGGGCATGCAAACCAGCTTCGGCCCACGAAATATGAGACGAATTGGGAGCTTTCGGCTGATAGATCGGTCAAAGTTCTCAGACGCATGGTAGAACATGGTGGACTGCCGGCCAATCGGATTTTTGCGTCTGCATATGGCGATGCCTATCCGGTTTCCACCGGGTCAGATGCAAATGTGGTGAACCGGCGAGCTGACATCGTTGTGATCTCGGACGTTCCAGAAGATGTGAGGGATGCGATTGAGCAGATCATTGCCGCACGAAGCGAGTGATCAGTGACCGAGAGACAGAAGGAGGAACCATGGCAGATGAACGGCGCATAGTTAGCGATCGTGCAGCGGCACGTGGCAGCGCGCAGGGCAAGATTAAAGCGCGCAGCAGTGCGGCTCCGGCCGCCCCTCCAGAAAAGAAGAAGCGCCCGTGGTTGATCGTGGTGATCGTGCTGCTCGCGTTCATAGCTGTCGGTGTGGCATTCATGGCGTGGCGGAGTTCTTCAGCCAACCCCGAAGCTACTGGCTCACCCACCCCGCAAGCGGGGGAGCTTGTGACAGTTGACGCGGTGAGCGTCAACTTGGCGGATGATAGGTACTTGCGCATTGGACTCACTATGCAGATGACGGACAAGGCGACCGATACCGTTGTGGCAAAAGCCCAGGATGTGATTATCGATTCTATGACGGGTAAGACCATCGAGGAGGTGTCTGATCCGGACCAGCGCCCGGCTATTAAGAAGATGCTGATGCAGAAGCTCAATGAAGCATACGGCGGCCAGGTTATGGACATATATTTCACCGATTTCGTAGCTCAATAGGGTAAGGACGAATTGGCACCTAAGGGCCCGCGGCGCGCGGAGCGCTGCGGCGATCAACTGTGCCAATCTGTACCGATATTCTTCTCAACAATTGAATGAACTTGCCGATGAGGAACGTATGTGGGTTTCTGCTTCCGAAGAGGGTGAGGCGTCAAAACGCGTTATTCCCTACGATTTCAGCCAGCCGACGACCTTGGCTCGCGAACACATGAGAATACTGGAAACCGGATTTGAAACCTTCTCGCGGCACTGGGGAACGCAACTGGTTGCCTATTTGCGGACCACAGCGCGAGTGCATTTCGATAGCGTTGAGTTGGTGACCTACGACGATTATGTGGCATCGCTGCCTCCTACCACTGCCATGCTGGTACTCAGCGTGGAAGGCGGACGACGCAGCGGCGTACTCCAGATTCCGCTGGAAACCGTGCTCGACTGGATCGATCGTATGCTGGGCGGACGCGGATCATATGGCAAGGTCCCTAATCGGGATTTAACGGAGATTGAGCAGGAACTCTTACGCCAACTGATGGTGCGTGTTTTAAACGATCTTGATTATTCTTTTTCCTCCATTATGCCTTTGGACACCGCACTTAAAACCATCCAATACACGCCGCAGGCGGTACAAGTGGTTGCGGCTTCTACGCCGGTCCTGGTGTCCACGTTCACGCAAGAGGTCGAGGGTGCACCAGCTATGCCGTCCACGCTGATGTTGCCCGCGGAAGGCATCGTGGAGGCACTACGAAATTCGATGGAGCGCGAAGAAACGTCTGCAGATGATAGGAAGCTGATCGAACAGCAACGCGTGGAACTTGACAGAGCAGTTCAGGAAGTGCCAGTGGATGTGACCGTTCGACTGCGTCAAGTGGGTATTACGCCCCGTGAGGTTGTTGGGCTCAATGTGGGAGACACACTGCCGTTGCACCAATCTGCTGCCGAACCGTTGGAAGTAGTGGTTGGCGATATGGTACTTGCCCATGCTGCAGTGGGCACGAGCGGGTCCCGGTTAGCGGGGCTCATTGTCGACACAAAAAGGAATACTGATGACAATTGATGGCCAGACCGCGGAACACGTAGCTGAGGCTATTGCACAGTTGATACCGTCGAGGGTCCCGTTGAGCGCGCGCGCCATGCGCCCTGATGAGCATGTGGGCTCTTCCCATGAGGCATTCCTGACACAGTATGTGGGTTCACCGAGCGTGGAGATCAGTGTAGTTCTGGGCGAAGACGCTACGCAGGCGTTTTCCACGTTACCGAATATCGCGCTCCGAGATGCACTTCAACCCGTGTTTGAAGCTGCCGGAAAAGCTGTGGGAGCCGGGGTACTGGGCAATGTGGAGGCAGTGGCGGCTGAGGACGCCTTCTCCGGAGAGGGGGTAGAACGGTACGCCCTTGAAGCCGATGGCACACCTCAAGCATGGGTTGGAGTTCGGCAAGTGGGTGTGGCATCGCAACCGGAGGCTGCAGTACTTCCTCCAGGCGGGATGAAGGTTCTTTACGATGTTGAGATGACGCTGACCGCAGAGATCGGCAGAGCGCGCCTGCCGATCCGTGAGGTATTAGGTCTCACACCAGGGCATGTGCTTGAGTTGGATCGCACTGCCGGCAGCCCAGCTGACATTATGATTAATGGCCACCTCATCGCCCGGGGTGAAGTTGTTGTGATGGACGAAGATTATGCGGTGCGGGTGACGGAGATTGTTGATCCCAATGGGGTACGCAATCAACTATGAGCGACGACCTTCGTTTGGCTCTGCGCCTGGTGGTATCGCTTCTCATCATTATCGCGCTCATGTGGCTGTTTTACCGGGTGCTTTCAGTTCGGATGGGGAGAGATAAGTGTGCTGCGGATGTTTCATTCACAGTGCTTGCGACATATAGGTTGACCCGGCGTGCCACGCTCATGGTAGTGCAGGTTCAAGAAAAGACACTACTCCTGGGTGTTACCGACCAGTATGTGACACGACTTGCCGAAGTCGCGCCGAGTCATAGCGGCGGAAAGATTGAGGAACGCCCGGGTGAGGAGGAGCTGAGCGTCCGGGGGAAACATGCCGAGGTAAACCCATTAGAAGGTTCGATCATTTCTCCCGATACCTGGAAAAAGGCATGGGAAGCCGTACGACCTGGTGCGCATGAGTGATGCAGAGAAACGTGTGTAGTACGTCTAGGAGAACCGCTGCGAACAGAGTGAAGGCGCTGTGGCTTTCAGCCGCCGTGTTTCTATTCGTAGTGATTGGATCCTTTGTGTTCGCATGGCCGGCATTTGCCGATCCTACTGATCCGGCAACGCCTGAAGCTCCCAGTGCGCCATCCGTCACCATCGATGTTGGTGGGTCCACCAAACCAAGCACGTCAGTAGTAGCACTGGTGGGGCTCACGGTTTTGGCGGTGGCGCCGTCGTTGATATTGATGGTTACCAGCTTTACCAAGATATTCGTAGTGTTGGCACTCACCAGGAACGCGCTGGCCCTCACAGGTGTACCTCCCAATCAAGTACTCGCTGCTTTGGCCTTGTTTCTGACTATCTTCATCATGCAGCCCACCATATCGGACATCAATGACCAGGCACTCCAACCATATCTAGCCGGTTCGCTCTCGTTTACCCAGGCGTTACAGGCGGCCGAACCGCCGCTGCGGGCATTCATGGGGCCTTTGACGCGACAAGAAGACATCGCGTTGCTCACGCGTGCTGCTGGATTGTCCAACCCGGCCAATTTGGACTCTGTTCCCATGCAGACTCTTATACCCGCGTTCATGCTTTCTGAACTACGCGCAGCATTCATCATCGGGTTCGTCATTTTTATTCCATTCCTGGTGATCGATCTGGTGGTCGCAGCAATCCTCATGTCTATGGGCATGATGATGTTGCCTCCCGTCATGATTTCCTTGCCATTCAAGATTCTGCTGTTCGTGTTAGTCGATGGCTGGGGACTAATCGTGACACAGCTGGTAGGGAGTTATTGATGAACGTTGATTCCGTTATCGATGTTGTTCGGATCGGGCTAACCCTTGCCGCCAAGCTTGGTGGCCCTGTTCTCATCACTGCACTGGTAGTGGGGCTGCTGATCTCTATTTTCCAATCAGCCACCCAGATTCAGGAAGTGACACTTAGCTTTGTTCCAAAGGCATTAGCAGTGGCTATCGTGTTTGTGATTGCCGGCAACTGGATGATCACGGAATTGATAGATACAACGCACCAACTGTTTGACATGGTTCCTACTTTGATCAACGGAGGATGACGTGGCGGCGCTGGAACCTTTCATGATAGCTCTGGTACGGATTCTTGCGTTTTTGCTCGTGGCGCCCCCTTTTTCGTATCGCGCGATACCAATGACGGTTCGCGGCATTTTGGCGATTGCCTTGGCATGGGTACTTGCTCCTACTACCGGCTACGTACTCGCGGATAACGATGGAGAACTCATCACTCGATTAGTGGTTGGTGGCGCCACTGGGGCTGGTTTGGGCGCGCTGGTGCTTATTACGCTGGCGGCCGTGCAAGCCGCCGGGCGATTGATTGATCTGCAGGGCGGATTCGAAATGGGCGTGAACTTTGATCCGCTGAGTATGTCGCAAGGATCGGCCTTTGGGAGGCTCTACGAACTCACCGCCATTGTCATTCTGTTCGTATCGCAAGGCTATCAACTGGTGATTATGGGGCTGTCTCGCTCTTTCCGCGCAATACCCCTCTCAGAATGTGTGAATTTTGCGCATCTGGGCGCGCAGCTACCCGACGTACTGAGCCAGATGATGGTTGCAGCTGTTCAGATCTCGGGTCCGCTGATCGCCGTCTTGTTCGTCACTGACGTTGGCATGGGCTTACTGACCCGGGTGGCGCCAGCACTTAATGCGTTTGTACTCGGGTTCCCACTGAAGATCCTCGTCACATTGGTATTGTCCGCAACGGCTGTAGCGGCGCTCCCTATGGCGGTTGACGGACTGGCGGACGCAGCTATGCGGCTGCTGTCACGGATGGTGGGGTAGCCTCATGGCAGAAACAGGACAAGATAGAACAGAAAAGGCCACTCCGCGGCGTATGAAGAAGGTGCGGCGCGAAGGTAACCTTATGCGGTCGCAGGACCTCACCGCATGGATCATCGTTGGTGCAGCTGCGGCGGTTCTGGGTGCTACCGTGCTCAAAGCGCGTGATGCCTTCAATGAAAGGCTCAGCTTTGTTGCAACGGTGGCGCAGAACCCGGAAGCTTCGGATGCCTTGCGGGCTATCCGGGCAGGCCTGGGCAGCATCCCGCACGTTGTTGCGGCACTCTTTGTTTTCGTTGTTATTGCGGCGCTGGTGGGAGCAGTGGCGCAGGGAGGTTTTCGTTTCGCAACGAAAAAACTGCAGCCGCAATTCAAGAACTTGAATCCCATACAGGGTTTCCGAAGGATGTTCGGCTTGCAGTCATTGTGGCAAGCAGCAAAGGCGTTGCTGAAGACGGCCATAGTGGGTGTGGCGTTGTTCGTCGTTATTAAAGGGATGATCCCTTACGTCCAAGCATCGGGACGCGTGACTGCTGATGAGATAGTCCGATTTGCTCAGGCGAAAGTGAGCGCGCTGCTGTGGGTAGCGGTGGCTGCTGGCTTAGCTTTGGCGATTGTTGATGTGGCATACGTGGTGAAGAAGAATCGGAAACAGACCAAGATGACCAAGCAGGAGATCAAGGAAGAATACAAGAACACCGAGGGAGATCCGCAGGTCAAGGGTGCCATTCGTTCACGGCAACTCGCGATGAGCAGAAACAGAATGCTGGCGGCCGTGGCCGACGCAGACGTAGTGATCGTTAACCCCACGCATGTGGCTGTAGCCCTGCAATACCGTTCAGAGATGGGCGTGCCTAAGGTACTTGCGAAGGGTTTGGGCGCCGTCGCGTTGCGAATCAAGGAAGAAGCTGCCATCCAACACGTGCCAATCATTGAGGATCCGCCTTTGGCGCGTGCCCTTGAAGTGACAAGCGAAGTGGGAGGGCCGGTGTCTCGTGAGCTTTTCACCGCTGTTGCGCAAGTACTCGCATTCGTGATTTTGCTGCGCCGTAGGGGCGTAACCGAGGGCGAATACACTTTGCCACCGGAACGACGAGTCCCGATTGAAATACCGCAGCGGCGCATCAAACAACGCAGCCGGCGCCGCTGGAGAAGACGACCCGTACAGGAAAGGGAGGGAAGTTGATGAAGAAGAATTCACGCTTCATTGAAATTGTGGCTCCTATCGGCGTTGTCGCCATCATTTTTCTATTGGTGGTTCCTATTCCCGCCCAGTTGTTAGATTTCCTCATTGCGCTGAACATTGGGGGAAGCCTCCTTGTGCTCCTCACAACAATGTTTATCAAGCGTCCGCTAGATTTTTCTGTGTTCCCATCGCTTGTACTGGTTTTTACCCTGCTCCGTTTAGGCTTGAATGTGGCATCCACCCGGCTTGTGCTACGCGACGGTTACGCAGGGAAAGTGATCAACGCTTTTGGTGACTTCGTTGTTGGTGGTTCCATCGTCATAGGCCTAGTTATCTTCCTCATTCTGGTTGTAATCCAATTCGTGGTGGTCACCAATGGTGCAGGGCGTGCCGCTGAAGTCGGTGCGCGCTTCACCTTGGACGCGATGCCAGGTAAGCAGATGGCCATCGATGCGGACTTAAACGCCGGCCTGATCGACGAAAAAGAGGCGCGGCGCAGGCGTGCAGAAGTAAGTGCTGAAGCAGATTTTTACGGTGCAATGGATGGTGGATCGAAGTTTGTCCGAGGCGATGCCATCGCGGGCGTGATCATCACACTCATCAACCTGATCGGTGGATTCATTATCGGTATGGTGCAGCATGGTATGACTGCTCAAGAATCCATCCAGACGTATTCCCTGCTGACAGTGGGAGATGGACTCGTTACCCAAATACCAGCGCTACTCATGAGCGTGGCAACTGGCCTTATCGTGACACGCGCTGCTTCGGAAAAGGATCTGGGCTCCACCGCGGGGCACGAGCTGTTCCAGTCCTCCAAAGCACTCACGCTCGCTGGTGGGGCGTCCGTGGTGCTCGCAATAGTCCCGGGGCTTCCTAAACTTCCCTTCCTTTTGGTGGGAGCTATTCTGCTGTTGTTGGGCCAGCAGCGCAGAAAGGGTGAAGCTTCTGAAGCACAAAAGAAGCCAGAGCGGGCACCTGCACCGATCGTTCGCCCGGACGATCCGGAACGGCTGCTGGATGAATTGGAAGTACGACCACTCGAAATCTTGCTTTCACCTGACATCGTCGACTTGGTGGGAAGTGAAGATGACCTGCTCACCCGCGTCCGGAGCCTGAGGCGGAAGATTGCGCTCGACTTGGGGTTGATGTTGCCGCCTGTTCGAACGCGTGACAGCACAGACCTGAACCCGGGAGAATACGCTATTTCGATACATGGAGTTGAGGTTGCACGTGGCCAGGCTCCGGCTGGGCGGGCGTTGGCCTTGGGAGACGAGGCTGCCAGCTTGCCCGGAGAAATGGTGGTAGAACCGGTATTCGGGTTGCCGGGAAAGTGGATTCCGATTGAGATGAGCTATTCTGCAGAAGTTGCTGGTGCAACGGTTGTGGACCGTGCATCGGTGCTAGTAACTCATCTTTCGCGCGTGGCATATCAGCACGCTGCAGAACTGCTTTCGCGCGAGTATGTGAAGACTCGCACGGATCGGCTTAAACAGACAAACGCAAGTGTGGTCGATGAGCTTATTCCGAATCCGTTGACGTTAGGCGATGTACAACGGGTGCTGGCAGGTCTGTTGGCTGAAGAGGCGCCGATTAAAGACCTCGAAGTGCTCTTTGAGGCAATGACCGTGAGGGCAAGGATCTCTACAGTTATAGAGGGACTTGTGGAAGCATGCAGACGTGCGATCGCACCGGCGATTGTGGCGCGCATTACTGGGCAGGATGACGTGCTTCATGTGATCACACTTGAACCGGCCAGTGAACAAGTCATGATCGAGGGACTTCGTACTACCGATCAGGGGTCTCAAATCCACCTTGCGCCAGACAAGGTGGAAGCCTTCATGACTTCACTGAAACAAGCTGCGCAAAAGGCCGATACGGAGGCAGTGGCGGCAGCATTGGTATGTTCCCCAATGATCCGGCCGGCTGTGAGGAAAGTGGCTGTACTTGCCGCACCGGAATTACCTGTACTCTCCTATCCGGAGGTTTCGGCCGCGCATGTGCAGGTAGAAACGATGGGCGTGGTGACCATTTCTCCTGCCGCTCCAGCGCAGCCAGCAAGCCGCCCACGCTAACTGGCTATTCTGGCGCTAGTATTGACCGCGGATGATGATGAGTGAATGGTGAGAGCCTATGCTGGTGCTAAGCCGACGCGTCGGTGAGAAGATCGTGATAGGTGATGACATCATCATCACGGTGGTTGATGCTAAGAGCGAAACTGTGCGCATCGGCATTGAAGCTCCGCGCGATATCCAGATCAATAGGGCCGAAGTACGCGAAACTGCAGAAGCGAATAAGCAAGCGGCCTGCGCCGATAATTCGGTGCTGCAGTCTTTGCGGAAGCTGACCAGACCGGCATAGGTGGCCTTCGCAGCCATGCGTGGTGGCGTGGAAAGCCGGTAGCCTTACCTGTCAATTCTTCGGAATCACTCAAGTTCGCCGCGGTGCGTACGAATATCTAGGTGATACAGGAAGTATCGTTGGCGCGCATGGAGGTGGGCTCTTGGACGAGATGGATGACATCATCCAGGAGTTTCTGGCTGAGAGTTATGAGAATCTTGATCAGCTTGACCAAGATTTGGTCGCGCTAGAAAGCGATCCTAGTTCGCATGCGTTGTTGAGTAGCATCTTTCGCACCGTTCATACAATCAAGGGAACCAGTGGATTCCTAGGGCTCGATACTTTGGAGAAGGTTTCGCATTCTGGTGAAAACCTTCTAGCGGAGCTCCGCGATGGTAAACGTGTGATGGATCGCCCTACCACGGATGTGTTGCTGCTGCTCACCGATGTTCTACGGGAGATGTTGGGGGCGATTGAAGCAGGGAAAAGCGATTCGTCCGTTGACTCCTCAGAGATTTTGCAGGCAATCGATTCGCTTGAAGAAGCGGTCCAAGAAAACGAGCCAGCCCAGCAGGCTAAGCCAGTTCAGCAAGTTGAAGCAGAGCCACAGCCCAAGGCGCATCCAGAACCTCAAGTGGAGGCAAGTGCCGCACCGCACGGTGCATCACAAACCGAGACCCCTGGCAAAGAATCAGAACCAGCCCTTGAGGTTTCACAAACTTCTGATACGCCTGGTGCAGAAAGCCAAGTGCGTTCAGTTGCTGAGACAACGGTCCGTGTGGACGTCAGCTTGCTTGATGCGCTGATGCGCCAGGTGGGTGAACTGGTCCTGGTGCGAAACCAGATAGACCGAATGGTGTCTGAATTCGAGAACGTGGAATTGCAGCGCGCCACGCAGCAGCTCAACCTTATCTCGGGAGAGCTGCAAGAAGGCGTGATGAAGACCCGCATGCAACCGATCGACCACCTGTGGTCCCGTATGCCGCGTGTGGTGCGCGACCTGGGCACAAGCTTAGGGCGCGAAGTTAACCTGGTGATGGAAGGCCGGGAAACCGAGCTGGATCGGTCGCTGCTTGAAGCGGTTAAGGATCCGCTTACACACTTGGTACGCAACGCTGTAGATCATGGGATTGAGCCGCCTGACGTCCGTGAGGCGCACGGTAAACCGCGCCAAGGAACCGTTACATTGCGTGCATACCACGCGGGCGGCCAGGTAGTGGTGGAGGTTTCCGACGACGGATACGGTATTGATCCGCAGGCAGTTGGCCGCGCAGCAGTTGCGAAGGGACTCCGCACGGAGGCTCAAGTTCAATCCCTCTCGCTATCCGACGTTCGCGATTTGCTCTTTGAACCTGGATTCTCAACCTCTACCACGGTAACGAGTGTTTCGGGACGCGGTGTAGGCATGGACGTAGTGCGTGCGAACATAGAGAATATCGGCGGTTCAGTTGATCTGGAGTCTGTGGTAGGCGAAGGTACTACGTGGCGCCTACGGATTCCGCTGACGCTTGCGATTATGCCTACGCTGACCGTGGAATGCGGGGCAAACGTTTTTGCAATTGCGCAGATCAACTTGCTTGAGTTGGTTGCTATTGAGGAGACCGACGGCGCACATGGCATCGAGTATGTAGGTTCGGCTCCGGTGTATCGCTTGCGTGGAGCGCTGCTCCCGCTAGTGTCACTAGCAGAGGTGCTAGGGCTAGAAGCTAATGGAGAGAGCGTCATTGCTGTGATGCAGGTTGACCAGCAACGCTTTGGACTGATGGTTGACCGCGTGCTCAACAATGAGGAAATCGTTGTTAAACCACTGAGCCAGCGCGTGAAACAGGTGGGGCTCTATTCTGGTGCCACCGTGTTGGGTGACGGGACTGTGGCGTTGATTTTGGACATACAGGCGATCGCGCGCCGGGCATTGCCTAATGACACTGTTTCTTTGCTAGAGGCGCAACAAATTGAGCAACGCACGATGGATGAAGCAATGAAGTCCACTGGGCAACTGCTTGTCGTTTCGATCGCTGACGGGCGCCGGGTGGGCATCCCGCTCGGTGCCGTCACGCGCTTGGAACGGATGGAATCGGAGCGAATCGAGCGAGTGGCATCACGTGAAGTAGTTCAGTATCGTGGCGAACTCGTACCTATGGTGCGGCTGGAGAACGCTCTTTCGGCGTATGGCGATGCGGACGTAGATGATCTGTTGATCATTATTCTCACAGTGGAGGAGACAACCATCGCGATTTCTGTAACACAAGTGTTGGACATCGTGGATTATGTTCCGGAGGAGAGTTCCGATATTTCGGGCAACGGCCTGAATGGCTCCGCCGTAGTAGGTGGAGCTGTGACGGAACTTGTTGATCTTCCCTCGCTTTTCCGGCTGGCGTACCCGGAAAGAGACTTCGATTCACATGTTTTTGATGAATTGGCGCATTCGTCATTGACCACGCCATCGGCCACGGGGGTATGAGATGCTCCGACAATTTGTCACATTCACGGTTGACCAATACCTTTACGGAATCGATGTGAATAATGTACAGGAGGTATTGCCGCAGCGCGCAACTACTGAGGTTCCTTTGGCGTCAGACGAGATTGCAGGCCTTGTCAACTTGCGTGGCCAAGTGGTGCTTTCCATTGACCTGCGTGCAAGGTTGGGGCTAGGCCGAACGGAAGAACTGAGCCACAAAATGGTGGTGGTGGTCAACCGCCGGAAGGAACCAGTTTCGTTCGTTGTGGATCGAATCGGGGATGTCGTTGCAGTCGACGAATCTCAGTTTGAAGCTCCGCCGCAGACGTTACAGGGAGAACTTCGTTCTTTGGTGCAGGGATCCTACAAGCTTCCTGATCGGCTGTTATTGGCACTCGATGTGGAATCAGCGATGATATCTGCGCCGGCATGAGATTAAGTGAAATCGTGAGAGTGGACGCGGTGATGTGGCGCGAGGATAGCCGGGAACTTTCTGTTCCTGAAAACACATAACAAAATCATTCGGTTCTGCCGATTAGTTGGATGATAACCGGGGAATTACGCGCCTCAGGATGAGTGGAGCTCCCGGTATGCAATTCATGGATGAAGGAGCAAATTATGGCATCGACCATAAGCCACGAAGATGTCCCGAACAGTGTGGCGCAACGGGAGTCGACAACTCAGGCAGACAGTGCGAAACGTTCGAGGCGGCGACGTCTCAACGATTTACCGATAGCTGTGCGACTAGGCTTCGCGGGTTTTGTTTTTATTCTCGTAGTTTGCGTAATTTCAGGCACGGGGATGTCTCGGATGCTTTCGCTCGCCAATGGTATTGAGAATATCGAGAACGAGGGTGTGAAGCCATCTACTGCACTATTTGATGCGCAAAGAGAGTACCAACGCGCAAGAGCGCGTTTGCTCCAATATGCTTTGGCGGATGCAGCAGACCGTCCCGATATCAAATCACAGATGCTTGAGGCTGAGGCGGCCACAAAGACTGCGATGGAGGCACTCGACAGCAAAGAGCTCAATCAACAGACCTATGATCAGATGGCCACATCTTTCGACGCATACACCCAGCTCACCGCAGAGGCGTTACCTATTGCGGATCAGGACGTGGACCAGTTCTACACAATGTATTCGAAGCAGATCCTTCCCACGATGACTGACGTGATGACTTCAATGGATGATCTGGAACAAGGAATAGTGAAGAGTGGCGAATCATATGCTGGGCAGGCACAGGCTGAGGCTAGTTCTTCTGTCAGAGTTCTGCTGATTATTGCGCTCATAGGTATCGTGCTCGGTGCGGTTATGGCATCGTGGTCGGTCCATCAGGTGCTGAAGGGCATCCGGCAAATGCGTGCCGTTATTGAGAAGATTGGGACTGGAGACCTGACGCAACGGCTTGATATTCAAAGTCGCGACGAAATTGGAGCGATGGCGCATGAGCTCAATGCGGCACAGGAGGATTTGTGCGCAACATTGAGTGGCCTGGGAACCGTGGTCACGAACGTCGCAAGCAGCGCAGAGGAGCTAAGTGCGTCAACAGAACAAGTCAACGCAGGCGCTCAGCGTGCGAATGAACAATCCGCTGTTGTTGCATCCGCTGCAGAAGAAGTTTCAAGCACCATCCAATCGGTGGCCGCTGGAGCCGAGCAGATGGGCGCTTCGATCCGCGAGATCGCGAAGTCTGCGAGCGAAGCCGCGAAGGTGGCCGGCAACGCGGCTGGCAAAGCCGCAGAAGCGAACGATCAGGTGGCACGCCTGGGCGAATCTAGCCAGGAGATCGGTGAAGTAATTAAGGTCATTACTTCTATTGCGGAACAGACCAATTTGTTGGCACTCAACGCCACAATTGAGGCGGCACGCGCTGGAGAAGCTGGCAAGGGCTTTGCAGTGGTGGCGGGAGAGGTGAAAGATTTAGCTCAGGAAACTGCGAAGTCTTCAGAAGATATCGCCCGCAGGGTAGCTGCTATTCAGTCTGACACCCAGCAGGCCGTGACAGTGATTGGTGAGATTTCCTCCATAGTTGAGGAGATTAACTCCCATCAGATGGCGATTGCCTCGGCAGTGGAAGAACAGACCGCCACGACAAACGAAATGACTCGCTCCATTAACGAGGTAGCTGGAGGCTCCGGCGAGATCGCGCAAAACATCGGCTCGGTGGCACAGCTGACGTCCGAGAGCACGCAGGTTCTTGATGGTGTACGTACAGCGGTAGCGGAGCTGGCGAAGATGGCGGAAGATTCCCAGCAGATGGTAGCGAGATTTAGGTACTGATCCATGTTGCTTTCTGGTTTAGGGAGCAGCCAGCCGGACGACCGATCAGAAGTCCAGCATCCCATTCGGATTGTTGTGGTGGACGATTCGGCACTGATCAGACGGCTGGTATCGCAGGCGCTTGAGCGCGATGCGGACGTTGAAGTTGTGGGTACCGCAGCAAATGGTGTGATCGCGCTCAAGAAGGTCCAAACCTTGCATCCGGACATGGTCACGATGGACATCGAGATGCCGGAGATGGATGGCATCACGGTGGTGCGCGAACTTCGCGCGCAAGGATTCAATAATCCCATCATCATGTTCTCTACGCTCACTTTGCGGGGTGCTTCGGCTACCCTCGATGCGCTCGCAGCTGGCGCATCCGACTACGTAACCAAGCCCAGCGGGACGGGCGGACTTGAGCAATCCTTGCATCAGGTGGCAGACGAGTTGCTTCCTCGTGTCCACGCGTTGGACCCGCGACGGCGCAAGCTTATTCCGCGGAGTTTTTGTGGGACGACGCCGTCGTCGGTAGCGGCGCGAGGTAGAGCGAGGCCAGGTTCTACGTGGCCACGGGTGATGCGGGATGCACAGCTGGTGGTGATCGGGTCTTCAACCGGGGGACCGAACGCGCTGGTCCAGCTATTGAGTTCGGTCACGGAAGCGTTTCCGGTGCCGGCCGCGATTGTGCAACATATGCCGCCCGTATTCACGAAGCAACTGGCGGGACGTCTGGACCATGTGGGGCCAAATCGCGTGGTGGAGGCGTCTGATGGCGAACAGATGCGCGTAGGCACGATCTATATGGCGCCTGGCGGATGGCATCTTCGCGTAGTGGAACGCTCCGGGAGTTTCTTCGCACGGCTTGACGATAGTGCCCCGCGAAATTACGTTCGGCCATCGGTTGACGTGCTGTTTGAATCAGCGGTAGCCGCTACGGCAGGAAAGTTGCTCGCAGTTGTGTTGACCGGTATGGGTTCAGACGGTGCACAGGGCGCACGCGCGATCGTGGACGCCGGTGGAGCTGTGATTGCGCAGGATGCGGAATCGAGCGTGGTGTGGGGAATGCCGGGGGTGGTGGTTGCTGCGGGTGCGGCAGACGTGGTCTTACCACTCTCCCAGATCGGGCGGGCGGTCCAGAAAGCTCTGGGTGGTGCGGCATGAGCGTATCCACGCAAACCTTCGCGTTTGTGAGCGACTTGGTGCGGCAGCGAAGTGCAATCCAGTTAGGGCCGGGCAAAGAGTATCTTGTTGAGAGCCGGTTGCTTCCGCTGGCACGCGCGAAGGGCATGAATGGTCCCAACGCTGTAGACGAGTACGTTTCTATCGTTCACAACGATCAGGCAGCGTTGAGCGCGGTTGTTGAGGCATTGACTACTAATGAAACGAGCTGGATGCGCGACGTTAGTCCGTTCCAGATTCTGCGTGAACATGTTTACCCGGATCGTAGAGAGAAGAACCGGGGTGACTTGCGGATTTGGTCTGCAGCGTGTTCCACAGGCCAAGAGCCTTACAGTATCGCAATGACGTTGTTGGATCTTCCCGATAGCAGATTCTCTATCATCGCCACGGACTTATCTAAGCAAGTGCTGGAGAAGGCAATACGGGGTGAGTATACCCAGTTCGAAATGAACCGTGGTTTGCCTGCGCCTATGTTGGTGCGATACTTCCGCAGGTCGGGAACCGGCTGGGTGATTGATCAGCGCATCCGGGAGAAAGTGACTTTCCGGCAGCACAACTTGCTTGGGCCGGTTCCGTGCTGCGGACCGTTTGATGTTGTCTTTCTGCGCAATGTGCTGATCTATTTCGATCAGGCGACAAAGCGCGCCATCTTGGAGCGCGTATCACACGTGGTGGCTCCTGGTGGTTACCTCTTTCTGGGTGCAGCGGAAACGCCCTACGACGGTGGCCCGAACGGCTGGCAGCGCATCGATGTGGTTAAGGGTTCTGTCTACCGTTGGCAAGGGGCGTGACGAATGAAGGCACTGGTAGTAGATGATTCGCGTGTTATGCGGCGCATGATAGGCAATCAACTGGAGAAGTTCGGATTTGATGTTGTTCAGGCGGAGAACGGGCAGGCAGCGCTAGATGTGCTCGAATCAGGTGTGAATGTTGACCTGGCATGTATCGATTGGAATATGCCAGTGATGGACGGGCTGACATTCGTAACGCGCGTGCGGGCATGCCGGCAATGGCGGGCGATCACGTTGATGATGGTGACAACGGAGACCAGCCAAAATCAAATCGTTCGCGCTCTAGCAGCGGGAGCGCACGAATATCTGATGAAGCCGTTCACTCCGGAGGCGTTGCGGGAGAAGTTGGAGCTGCTTGGGCTATTGGAAGATTCGGAGCGATGATGCCACGGAATGCGGCGGGATTGAACGATGCAGGGCTCGATATGGACGATCAGACGATTGTGGAGGGTCACGTGGATCTAGAAGAGCAAGTGCGCACGATAGTGTCAGAAGTGTTTTCTTCCATGATCGACGGCGATGCGGCCGGCGTCCATTCGTGGACCAAAGAGATCCCCGACTGGGAGGCCCCATTGTGTGCGTGGGTGGACGTGCATGGGAACCTTGGGATGCGCGCGGCAATTTCGTTGGATAACGATACCTGCTCGGACCTGACACGGGCGTTGTTGGGGATCGGCGTGGAAGAAAACGTTGATACGGCCGATGTTCTGGATGCGTTAGGCGAGTTAGCAAATGTGGTGGGAGGAAACATTAAATCGATGATGGCAGATAGCTCCCGCCTGACGCTTCCCTCTGTTGCAACGTCGATCCCTGAGGGCTCAGGTCGGGTACGCTGCGAGGTTCCGCTGGAGTGGCGGGGAAAGCTAGTGATGGTTTCTTTGTGGGACTTGGACGAAGAAGGCAATGGAGGTGTTTCTCAGTGAGGGTTTTGATCGCTGATGATAGCAGAGTGATGCGCCGGATCGTTGTGAGAACGCTACGGCAAGCAGGTTTCGACGATTGGGAGTTTGACGAAGCAGCGAATGGTGCGGATGCACTGGACTACGTGTTGCGCGATGAGCCGGATCTGGTTCTTTCAGATTGGAACATGCCGGAGATGACGGGACTCGAGATGCTGAACGAGTTGCGTGTGAACGGCTCTGATGTGCCTGTTGGATTCGTAACGTCTGAAGGCTCGGCGGAGATGCGTGGGCTTGCTGAAGAAGCCGGGGCGTTGTTCCTCATTGCGAAGCCGTTTACGCCGGAGATGTTCCGCGCGACGATCGAACCTTTCCTAGCATGAGCGCGTTTATGCAGAACACGCCGCTGCCTGACGCCGCGGCGGTGCGGGAAATTCTTGAGGGAACCATTGGCCGAGACGTGGATTTTGAGGTGGGGTCAGAAAGCTTGACGCCAGCCACGGAGGAGGGCTTGGTTGTGGCTGAGTTCATCGAAGACGCCACGGACGCCTCGATGGCTCTTATCGCGGTGGATGTTCCACTCGGTGCGGCTTTAGGAGCGTCAATCGCGTTGATGCCACCACGCGTTGTCGACGACGCCGCCGGTATGGGAGTGCTACCCGAGGGCCTGTTGGAGAACCTTTATGAAGTGTTCAACATTATGTCGTCCCTTTTCAATGTTGATGGTGCACCCCATCTGAAGCTCAGCCAGTTGTATGAAACCGCGACGGGCGTTCTACCCGCGCCTGTTGCAACGTGGCTGCGTGGGTATGTGCCGCGGCTCGACGCACGTGTGAGTGTCCGCGGATATGGAGACGGGAAGATGTCAGTGCTTATCAAGTAGCAGCTGGAATAAGTGACAGCAGCGCCCGGTGAGTGAGAAGCGAGGAGATATACGGATGGATGCCGCAGAAAGAACCAATTGTGGAAGGGAACGGGATAGCAGCATTGACGTGCGGTTGGTCCAGGCAGCAGCTCGCATTATCGAGGAAGAAGGATTCGCTAAGGCTACGGTAGAGGCAGTGGTGCGTGCCGCGGAGACCAGTAAATCTGCTTTCTATCGCCGTTATGCTTCAGTGGTGGATCTAATTCCTGCGATTGTGCAGCTGAAGAATTCGGATGGTCCGCTTGCGGATTCAGGTTCTCTTGATGGCGATCTGTGGGCGTTTGAGAAACGCCAGGCAGGCTTTTTCGCGGACGTTCTGGTGCAGCGGTGCATGAATGCGTGGCTCATGTATCTTTCCGATCATCCTGGTGAAACCGCAACGTTTTCTGAGCTGTTCTTGGATGAACGGAGGGATTCGCTTGAGAAGATCGTGCTTCGCGCGGCACGAAGAGGCGAGATATTTGGCCTTACTGAACAGATGCCGCGGGAGATTTCTGAGCTCTTAATTGAGGTGCTGATGGGTCCGTTCTTCTTGCGCCTGCTAGAACCTGGCCTGGGACAGTTGAATGAACTGGAGATCGGCCGGACTGTGAGGATCGCAAGTGCCACTGTGCGCCACGCGCTGGCGTACCCGTATTCTATGAGCGGCAAAGATGTGGCAGAACCTGGTGCCTGGGCGGGAAGGGCGCCGGCTGTAGATGGCAGCCATGCTATGCCATCGCGATGGGCGGCAAACCGCTGATGTTGCGTTAAGACAGTACCAAGGTAACTGAATATTGGTGGATCGTGAGGA